>CAVQEM010000097.1:0-39433 GCA_963711485.1 uncultured Actinomycetes bacterium | reverse complement strand
GCAGGTGCGCGGGGACCGGCCCGGCCAGCCCGGCGCGGATGTCCGCGGAGGCCGCGCCGATCGCCTTGATCACGGAATTGGATTTCGGGGCCAGCGCCAGGTGGATGGTGGCCTGGGTCAGGTTGATCCGGGCCTCGGGCAGGCCGACGAACTCGACGGCCTGGGCCGCGGCGACTGCCACGCCCAGCGCGGTCGGGTCGGCCATCCCGACGTCCTCGCTGGCGTGCACGATCAGCCGCCGGGCGATGAACCGCGGGTCCTCGCCGGCCTCGATCATCCGGGCCAGGTAGTGCACGGCGGCGTCGGCGTCGCTGCCCCGGATGCTCTTGATGAACGCGCTGATCACGTCGTAGTGCTGGTCACCGGCCCGGTCGTAGCGGACCGCGGCCCGGTCCACCGCGCGCTCCAGGACGCCGGTGTCGATGGTGGCGCCGCGGCGCAGCCCGAGCGCAGCGGACTCCAGGTAGGTCAGCGCCCGCCGGGCGTCCCCGCTGGCCAGCCGGATCAGGTGGTCCAGTGCCTTGTGTCGAGGCTGACCGCGCGGGCCAGGCCGCGCTCGTCGGCGAGCGCCCGGCCGATCACCTCGCGCATGTCGCCGTCGCCGAGCGGCTCCAGGGTGAGCAGCAGGGACCGGGACAGCAGCGGGCCGACCACCGAGAAGGAGGGGTTCTCGGTGGTGGCACCGATGAACGAGACCCAGCGGTTCTCCACCGCGGGCAGCAGGGCGTCCTGCTGGGCCTTGTTGAAGCGGTGCACCTCGTCGATGAACAGCACGGTCTGGGCGCCGGTCAGGCCCAGTTCACGGCGGGCGGCCTCGATCGCCGCGCGCACGTCCTTCACGCCCGCGGTGACCGCGGACAGCTCGGTGAAGCGCCGGCTCGTGACCTGGCTGATGACGTGGGCCAGCGTGGTCTTCCCGGTGCCTGGCGGGCCCCACAGCACCACGGACATGCCGGCGTCGTTCTCGGCCAGCTTGCGCAGCGGTGTCCCCTCGCCGGTCAGGTGCTGCTGGCCGACCACCTCGTCCAGGGTGCGCGGGCGCATCCGCACCGCGAGTGGTGCCGCCGCCCGCGCCGCCTCTTCGCCTGCCGCGTCGAAGAGGCTGTCCGCCTGACCGCTGCCAGCGGTGCCTGCCCTGCCCACACTCTGAGACTATCCGGCGGCACGCCATGGTTCCCCGGCCTCATTGGGGTGGGTCATGCGCCGCCGGCGGCGCATACCCACCATGATGACTGGGCGGTCTAGGGTCGGGCGGTCAGGTCCCGCGGGTCGGGGTCCGGGGTGTCGCCCGCCGGCGGACGCACGACGTCGATGCCCGCCTCCCTCCGCTGCTCGGGCGTGATGGGCGTGGGCGCACCGGTCAGCGGATCGGAGCCGGACGCCGCCTTGGGGAAGGCGATGACGTCCCGGATCGTGTCCCGCTCCGCCAGCAGCATGATCAGGCGGTCCCAGCCGAACGCGATGCCGCCGTGCGGGGGCGGCCCGTAGTGCAGCGCGTCCAGCAGGAAGCCGAACTGCGACCGGGCTTCCTCGCGGGACAGCCCGATGACGTCGAACACCTTCTGCTGCATGTCGGGCCGGTGGATACGGATCGAGCCGCCGCCGATCTCGTTGCCGTTGCAGACCAGGTCGTAGGCGTCGGCCAGGGCGCCGCCCGGCTCGTCGGTGAACTTGTCCGCCCACTCCGGCAGCGGCGCGGTGAACGGGTGGTGCACCGCGGTCCAGCCGCCCTGCCCGTCCTCCTCGAACATCGGCGCGTCCACCACCCAGGTGAACGCCCAGGCGTCGGGGTCGATGAGGCCCAGCCGGTGGCCGATCTCCAGCCGGGCGGCGCCGAGCAGGGACCGGGCCTGCTGTGGCGGCCCGGCGGCGAAGAACACCGCGTCGCCGGGACCGGCTCCCGCGGCCGCGGGCAGCCCGGCCCGTTCCTCGGCCGACAGGTGCCTGGCCACGGGCCCGGAATCGGAGACCTGCCCGGCGTCGTCGATGAGCACGTAGGCCAGCCCGCGGGCGCCCCGGGCCTTGGCCCAGTCCTGCCAGGCGTCCAGCTCCCGGCGCGACTGCCGGGCGCCGCCGGGCATGACCACCGCCCCGACGTGCGGGGCCTGGAAGACCCGGAACGAGGTCTGCGCGAAGAACCCGGTCAGGTCGGCCAGCTCGCAGCCGAACCGCAGGTCCGGCTTGTCGGACCCGAACCGGGCCATGGCGTCGGCGTAGGTCATCTGCGGGATGGGCCGGGGGATCTGGTACCCAGCGACCTCCGACCACAGCCGGGCGACCAGGTCCTCGGCGACCTCGACCACGTCCTCCCGGGTGATGAAGCTCATCTCGATGTCGATCTGGGTGAACTCGGGCTGCCGGTCGGCCCGGAAGTCCTCGTCCCGGAAGCAGCGGGCCAGCTGCCAGTACCGCTCCATGCCGCCGACCATCAGCAGCTGCTTGAACAGCTGCGGCGACTGGGGCAGCGCGTACCAGTGACCGGGCCGCAGCCGGACCGGCACCAGGAAGTCCCGGGCCCCTTCCGGCGTGGACCGGGTCAGGTCGGGCGTCTCCACGTACACGAACCCGTGGCTGCGCAGCACGTCGGTCACGAAGTAGGTGGCCTCGGAGCGGACGCGCAGCGCCGCGGCGGTCTCGGCGCGCCTCATGTCCAGGTAGCGGTAGCGGAGCCGGGTTTCCTCGTTCAGGTCGCCGGCCCCGTCGATGGGGAACGGCAGCGGGTCCGCCTCGCCGAGCACCTCCAGCTCGTCCGCGGCCACCTCGATCTCGCCGGTGGGCAGCTCGGGGTTCTCGTTGCCCGGCGGCCTGCGGCGCACCTGGCCGGTGACCTTCACGCAGAACTCGGCCCGCAGCGCGTGGGCGGGACCGTCCTCGCCCTCGCCCCGGAACACGACCTGGACGATCGCCGCTGGCGTCGCGCAGGTCGATGAAGGTCACGCCGCCGTGGTCCCGGCGGCGGGCTACCCAGCCCGCCAGCGTGACCGTCTGGCCGTCCTGCTCGGCGCGCAGCGTGCCCGCCTCGTGCGTTCGGATCATTTCCTGCTCAGCCTCTCCCTCACAGCGCCCGTAGAGCGTTCTGGCCTGCCCGGCGCCGGTACCGGGATCCAGGCCGGTCCCGCCGATTCAGGCCGGCCAGGAACTGGTTGCTGGCCCGCTCGATGCCGATGGTCGTCGTCGGCCCGTGGCCGGGCAGCACCTGCGTCTCGTCCGGCAGCGTCAGGCATACCCGGGCCAGGCTGTCCATCATGGCGGCGGTGTCGCCGCCGGGCAGGTCGGTCCGCCCGATCGACCCGGCGAACAGCAGGTCGCCGGAGAACATGATGGCCGGGTCGGAACGGAACACCACCGACCCGGGGGTGTGCCCGGGCGCGTGATTCACCGTCATCTCCAGCCCGGCCAGGCTCAGCACGGTCCCGTCGGCGAGTTCCTCGACGTCGTCGGGCTCGGTGAACCTCAGGCCGCCGAACAGCTGCTGGCCCGGCCCCAGCGGCAGGCCCCGGGCCGGATCGGAGAGCAGCACCGCGGTCGTCGGGATGGATGTACGCCGGGATGCCCGCGCGCCCCGCAGACCGGCGCCACGGACCAGACGTGGTCGATGTGGCCGTGGGTCAGCAGCACCGCGACCGGCTTCAGCCGGTGCTCGGCGACGATCTCGGCGATCCCGCCGCTCCGCGTCCTCCCCGGGGTCGATGATCACGCACTCCGCGCCCGGCTCCGGCGCCACCAGATAGCAATTGGCGGCGAAGGAACCGGCCGGAAACCCGGCAATCAGCACGGGGCGACCTCCTTGCGGCGTTCGGGACAGAGGGCGGACTCGTGGTCAACTTCCCCCAGCACAGGCTACCGATCTGCTCAGCCCAGCCGCGAACCGATAACAGCGGCGTCACGACCTCCCGGGTGCCGGTACCATTCGCGAAGTTTCGCTGGTAAGCAGGCAACAGGCAGCCAGGAGGAACGGATCGGTGACCGGGTAAGAAGGAGCGGCAGCGCAAGCTGGCCCGCGAGCGCATGCTGCGCCAGCAGGCACGGCGCGCCCAGCGGGCCTGAAGGCACGCCAGATCACGATCGTGGCCGTGGTCTGCTGCGTGGTCGTCGGGCTGGGCGTGGGCGGCTATTTCGCTGTTCTCCGGCTCGGGCGGCAGCAAGCCGCGGCCGTGTCCGCGACGTCGTCGGCCATGTCGGCCAGCGCCTCCGCCTCGGCCTCGGCCCAGGCCGAGCCCGCGACCACTGCAGCTACACAGGCCAGCGGGACAGCCGCCCGGAACGTGGGCCTGCCGCCGGCGAAGCCCGACGACAAGGCGACCTACCAGGCCACGATCCACACCAACCGCGGTGACGTGGTCATCGACCTGCTGAACAGCAAGGCCACCTGCACGGTCAACTCGTTCGTGTACCTGGCGGCCAAGAAGTACTTCAACAACACTCACTGCCACCGGCTGACCACGATCGATCCGTTTACGTGCTGCAGTGCGGCGACCCGACCGGCACCGGCAGCGGCGGGCCAGGCTACAAGTTCAACAACGAAAACCTGGCGGGCGCCAAGTACACCCAGGGCACGGTGGCGATGGCGAACACCGGCGCCCAATACCAACGGCAGCCAGTTCTTCATCGTGTACAAGAACTCGACACTGGCCCCCAGCTACACGCCGTTCGGCGAGGTCGTCAAAGGACTCGGGATCATCCAGAATGTGGCCAAGGCGGGCAGTGACAACGCCAACGGGACCGGGGATGGGCACCCGAAGGAGAAAGTCGTCATCGAAAGCGTCACCATCAAGAAAACCTGAGCCTGGCAAGGCCGCCAGGACCCAGGGCTGAGCAGGAGGTTAGCGGTGAGCACCGCCAACGATCCGTGGGGCAGGGTAGCTGACGACGGTACGGTCTACGTGCGTGCCGCCGGGAGCGAGCGGGTGGTTGGCTCATGGCAGGCGGGCAGCCCCGACGAGGCGCTCGCCTTCTACCGCCGCAAGTACGAGGCGCTGGAGACCGAGGTCACCCTGCTCGAGCAGCGCATCTCCGCCACCGACCTGTCCCCCGGCAGCGCCCGGGCGACCATCGACCGGCTGCTGGAGGCGGTGGCCACGGCGAACGCGGTCGGTGACCTCGACTCGCTGCACGCCCGGCTGGAGGCCCTGACCGGCCAGGTGGACAGCCGCCGCGAGGAGGTCAAGGCCGCCCGCGAGCAGGCCCGGGTCGAGGCCCGGAGCTACAAGGAGCGCATCGTCGACGAGGCCGAGCAGATCGCGGCCGAGGCCACCCACTGGAAGATCAGCGGGGAGCGGATGCGCCAGCTGCTGGAGGAGTGGAAGGCCGCCCCGCGGGCCGACCGGGCGGTGGAGACCGCGCTGTGGAAGCGGCTGTCGGCGGCCCGGAACGCGTTCGCCAAGCGGCGCAAGGCCTACTTCGCCGGGCTGGAAGAGGAGCGCGAGGAAGCCAAGTCCCGCAAGGAGAAGCTGGTCGTGGAGGCGGAGGCGCTGGCCGCGTCCACCGACTGGGGGCCCACCGCCGCGGCCTACCGCGACCTGATGCGGTCCTGGAAGGCGGCGGGCCGGGCGGGGCGCGACCGACGAAGAGGAGCTGTGGGGCCGGTTCAAGGCCGCCCAGGACCAGTTCTTCGCCGCGCGGTCCAACGTGTTCTCGGCCAAGGAGAACGAGCTGCGTGAGCACGCCGCGGTGAAGTCCGCGCTGCTGGAGGAGGCCGGCCAGCTGGTCCCGGTGACCAACGTGCGCGCCGCCCGGGCCGCGCTGCGCTCCATCCAGGAACGCTGGGAGCAGGCCGGGTCGGTGCCCCGTGAGGCGCATGACCGCCTGGAGCAGGGGCTGCGCCGGGTCGAGGACGCGGTCCGCAAGGCCGAGGACGACCAGTGGCGCCGCTCCAACCCCGAGGCGCTGGCCCGGGCCCAGGGCACCGTCGAGCAGATCCGTACCGCGCTGGCCAGCCTGGAAGAGCGGCGGGCCAAGGCGCGAGCAGCGCGGCGACACCCGCGCGGTCACCGAGGCCGAGGAGGCCATCGCGGCCCGCCAGTCCTGGCTGGAGGAAGCCGAGCGCACCCTGGCCGAACTGTCGGGTTAGCGGGAGCGCGTCGGGGTGTGTCGGCCCCAGCCACTTACCTGTCGCCAGCGAGGCGGGGCCCGCCGCAGGCGGGTGCTCGCCGAGCCGACGTTCGGCGCGAAGCGGTGAGCGGGGGGTCCAGGGGGGCGTCCCCCCGGACTAGCTGAGCCGTTATTCGGTAGACGTCGTAGACGCCGTCGATGGCGCGGACCGCGCGGAGCACGTGACCGAGGTGCTTCGGGTCGCCCATCTCGAACGTGAACCGGCTGACCGCGACCCGGTCCCTGGTCGTGGTGACCGAGGCGGACAGGATGTTCACGTGCTGGTCGGAGATGGTCCGGGTCACGTCGGAGAGCAGCCCGGTCCGGTCCAGCGCCTCCACCTGGATGGCCACCAGGAACAGCGAGTCCTCGGTGGGCGACCAGCGCACCGCCACCAGCCGCTCGGGCTGGGAGTCGAGCAGGTGGCGCAGGTTCAGGCAGTCGGCCCGGTGCACCGAGACCCCGTGGCCCCGGGTGATGAACCCGGTGATCTCGTCACCGGGCACCGGGGTGCAGCACTTGGACAGCCGCGCCCACACGTCCGCGGCGCCTTCCACGACCACGCCTGAATCACCGAGCGGCCGGGGCCGGGGCGGGCGGGTCGGCAGCGTGGCCTCGGCCAGGTCCTCCTGGGCGCCCGCCATCCCGCCGGCCGACTGGACCAGCTTGGCCGCCACCGACTGGGCGCTGACGTGGCCCTCCCCCACCGCCGCGTACAGCGCGGACAGGTCCGGGTAGTGCAGCTCGGTCGCGATGGCCAGCAGCGCGTCCCCGGTGGCCAGCCGCTGCAGCGGGAGGTTGTGCTTGCGCATGGCCCGGGCGATGGCGGTCTTGCCGGTCTCGGTCGCCGCTTCCCGGCGCTCCTTGGAGAACCAGTGCCGGATCTTGTTACGGGCCCGGGCGCTCTTGACGAACCGCAGCCAGTCGCGGCTCGGCCCGGCGTCCTGGGCCTTGGAGGTGAAGATCTCGACGGTGTCGCCGTTGTCCAGCGCGCTCTCCAGCGCCACCAGGCGGCCGTTGACCCTGGCCCCGATGGTCCGGTGCCCCACCTCGGTGTGGATGGCGTAGGCGAAGTCCACCGGCGTGGCCCCCTGCGGCAGCGCGATGACCTCGCCGCGCGGGGTGAACACGTAGACCTCGGCGGCGCCGAGGTCGAACCGGAGCGACTCCAGGAACTCGGCCGGGTCGGCCGTCTCCCGCTGCCAGTCCACGAGCTGGCGCAGCCAGGCCATGTCGCCGGTGCCGTCCCGGCCCCCCCGGCCGCCGCCGGCCACCTCTTCCTTGTACTTCCAGTGCGCGGCCACGCCGTACTCCGCGCGCCGGTGCATGCCCCACGTCCTGATCTGCAGTTCGACCGGCTTGCCCCCCGGCCCGATCACGGTGGTGTGCAGCGACTGGTACATGTTGAACTTGGGCATCGCGATGTAGTCCTTGAACCGCCCGGGAACGGGGTTCCACCGGGCGTGCACGGTGCCGAGCGCGGCGTAGCAGTCGCGCACCGAGTCCACCAGGACCCGGATGCCCACCAGGTCGTAGATGTCGTCGAAGCCCACGTTGCGGGCGATCATCTTCTGGTAAACGGAGTAGTAGTGCTTGGGCCGGCCGGTCACCCGCGCCTTGACCTTGGCCTCGCGCAGGTCGGTGGAGACGTCCTCGATGACTTCCTGGAGGAAGACGTCGCGGCGCGGGGCCCGCTCGGAGACCAGCCGGGCGATCTCGTCGTACCGCTTGGGGTACAGCGTCGCGAAGGCCAGGTCCTCCAGTTCCCACTTGATGGTGTTCATGCCGAGCCGGTGGGCCAGCGGCGCGAAGATCTCCAGCGTCTCGCGCGACTTGCGCTCCTGCTTCTCCCGCGGCAGGTAGCGCAGCGTGCGCATGTTGTGCAGCCGGTCGGCGAGCTTGATGACCAGGACCCGGATGTCCCGGGACATCGCGACGACCATCTTGCGCACGGTCTCGGCCTCGGCGACCTCGCCGTACTTGACCTTGTCCAGCTTGGTGACGCCGTCCACCAGGGCCGCGATCTCGTCGCCGAAGTCGGCCCGCAGCTGGTCGAGGGCGTAGTCGGTGTCCTCCACCGTGTCGTGCAGCAGGGCCGCGCACAGCGTCTCGTGGTTCATGCCCAGCTCGGCGAGGATGGTGGCCACGGCGAGCGGGTGGGTGATGTACGGGTCGCCGCTCTTGCGCTTCTGCCCGGTGTGCCAGTACGCGGCCACGTCGTAGGCGTGCTCGATGAGCCGGACATCGGCCTTGGGGTGAGTGGCCCGCACCGTCTTGATCATCGGCTCCAGGACGGGGTTGATCCCGCCGCCCCGAGTCGCGCCGAGCCGGGCCAGCCGGCGCCGGACGGTGGTGCCGCCACCGGCGGTCCCGCCGCTCGCCGAGGGGCTTCCCGCCGCCCCGCCCGCGGCCCGTCCCGATCCTGCGCCGCGCCCAGCGCCTGCGCCGCGCCCGGTCCCCGCACCCCGGGCACTCCCCGGGCTCCGGCCGTTGGCCGACCGGGACCCTGAGCGCCCCCGCGAGGGAGCCTCGGCGGGGTCAGCCGGATCAGAACTCACCGGATCAGGGCTGGCCGGATCAACACTCACCGCCGCGGCTGCCTGGCCCAGAGTCATCCTGACCCTGCCCAGAGTCATCCTGACCAGGCTCGCTCTGACCAGGCTCATCCTGACCAGACTCGCCCTGACCAGCGCTATCGCTGGGCAGACTCCACGTGAGCGGGAGGCGAGTCCACTCTGTCCTCCCCGGCCCCGGCGGGCTGGTCCGGGAGGGCATGAGTGGCACCGGCTCCGGCACCGCCGGTCGTTGCCACGTCACCGGCCACAGGCACTCCTCACGTCCGCCAAGGCCCCATTCTATCGGCGGACGATCCGGAAAGGGCCGAGCTCAGCGCCTCGTCACACAACCAGCAGTGAGCGGATAGGGACACCAGGCAGCCGGGTCTGCCCGTCGAGGAAGCTCAGTTCCAGGATCACCGCGATCCCGGCGACCTCGGCGCCTGCCTTGCGGACCAGTTCAACGGTGGCCGCGCCGGTGCCTCCGGTGGCCAGTACGTCGTCCACGATGAGCACCCGCTCGCCCGGGGCGAACGCGTCCTGGTGCACCTCGATCGTGGCGCTACCGTACTCCAGGTCGTAACTCTGCGCGTAGGTGGGGCCGGGCAGCTTCCCCTGTTTGCGGACCGGCACGAAACCCGCGCCCAGCTGGATGGCGACGGACGGGGCCAGGATGAAACCCCGCGCCTCGATCCCGGCCACCTTGGTCACCCCGGAATGGCCGGCTGGACAGCGCGGTCACCACCGCGGCGAGCGCGGCGCCGTCGGCCAGCAACGGGGTGATGTCCTTGAACATCACCCCGGGCTGGGGATAGTCGGCGACGTCCCGGACCCGGGCCCTGATCAGCTCCGCGATGTCCGCGGTGCCCGCACCGGCCACGCTCTCACCGGCCGCCATCTAGCGCCGCTTCTTCTTGCCACTGGGGCGGCGCTTGGCCGAGGACGTGTTCCGGCGCGGCTGCTGCCTCGGCCCGGGGCGCCCGCCCGGGGCCGGGCGGGACGCCCGCCCCGCCGTGACCTTGTCCGCGCCGCCAGGCGGGCCGTCAGTCGGGCCGTCAGGCGGCCCGTCACCGCTGTCCTCGTGCTGCTCGGGAACGTCAGCGTCGGGGACGTCCGCGTCGTTATCCAGCACGGCCGCGGCCGCACCCGCGCCTGCCGCGGCGCCCGCGCCCGCCACGGCGGCGCTCGGTGCCTTCGCGGCGGCGCGCCGGGCGGCCCGGGTGCCCGCGGCCCGCTGGGCCACCCGCTTGGCCAGCGCCTTGTACTGCGGGTCACGTTCCTTGAGGTCGGCCAGCACCGGGGTGGCGATGAAGATGGAGGAGTAGGTGCCGGACAGCATGCCGACGAACAGCACCAGGGCCAGATCGTTCAGCTCGCCGGCGCCCAGCAGCCCGCCGCCGATGAACAAGATCGCGGCCACCGGCAGCAGCGCGATGATCGAGGTGTTGATGGACCGCACCAGGGTCTGGTTGAGGGCCAGGTTGGCGGCCTGGCTGTAGGTGCTGCGGGCCGACCCGAGCAGGCCGGCGGTATTCTCCCGGACCTTGTCGAACACGACCACCGTGTCGTAGAGCGAGTAGCCCAGGATGGTCAGCAACCCGATCACGGTGGCCGGGCTGACCTGGAACCCGGCCAGCGCGTAGATGCCCACGGTGATCACGATGTCGTGCACCAGCGCGATCAGCGCGGCCACCGCCATCCGCCACTCGAACGCGATCGACAGGTAGATGACGATCACGACGAGGAACGCGATCAGCGCCTGCACGGCCTTCTGCGAGATCTGCGACCCCCAGCTGGCCCCGACGAAGCTCACGCTGATCTGGCTCTGCGGGATGCTCAGTTCCCTGGCCAGCTTGGACCTGGACGTCGGTCTGCTGCGCGTAGGTCAGCTTGCCGGTCTGGACCTGCCAGGTGGCGCTGCTCCCCGAGCCCACGTGCTGGACGATGGCGCCCTGGCCGTCGCCGGTCGCGCTGACCGCGTTCTGCACCTGCATCGAGCGAGGTGGACGAGGTGGCCGGGAACTGGATGACCGACCCGCCCTTGAAGTCCACGCTGAAGTTCAGCCCGCGGGCGAACAGGCCGACCAGGGCGAGCACCAGGATCAGCCCGGAGATCGAGTACCAGAGCTTCTGCCGGCCGACGAAGTCGAAGGAGACCTCGCCGCGGTACAGGCGGCCGCCGACGTTGCCGAGCCGCGACATCATGCCTCCTTCGCCGGGGCGCCGGCGCGCACCCGGGCGGTCCGGGTGGATCGCCACGGTGTCCGCGCGCCCAGCCGGGCGGGATCGAGACCGGAGAAGCGGTGGCCCTGGCCGAAGAACTTGGTCCGGGCCAGCAGGGTGATCATCGGCTTGGTGAACAGGAAGACCACCACGACGTCGATGATCGTGGTCAGCCCGAGGGTGAAGGCGAAGCCCTTGACCTCGCCGATGGAGAAGTACCACAGCAGCGCCGCGGCCAGGAACGACACGGTGTCGGAGACCAGCACCGTGCGCCGGGCCCGTTTCCAGCCGCGTTCCACCGCGGTGCGCAGGGTCCGGCCGTCGCGTACCTCGTCACGCAATCGCTCGAAGAACACCACGAACGAGTCCGCGGTGATGCCGATGGCCACGATCAGGCCGGCGACGCCGGACAGCTCCAGCGCGAACCCCTGGTACTTGCCGAGCAGGATGATCGACTCGAAGACCAGGACGGCCGCGATGACCAGGCTGGAGACCGCCACGATGGCCAGGCCCCGGTAATACAGCAGGCAGTAGACCACGACCAGCAGCAGGCCGATGGCGCCCGCCAGCAGGCCGGCGTGGAGCTGGTCGCTGCCCAGCGACGGCGAGATCGACTGCACGGACTCCTTGGTGAACGTCAGCGGCAGCGCCCCGTAGTTCAGCACGTTAGCCAGGTAGGTGGCCTGGTCCTGGCTGAAGTTGCCGGTGATCTGCGCGGACCCGCCGGTGATCGCGCCCTCGTCGATGGCCGGGAACGAGATCACGCTGCCGTCCAGCACCACGGCCAGGTAGTCCAGCGGGGAGGTGGGCTGGCCCGCGGAGGCGTACTTGCTGTTCATCTGCTCGGTCAGCGTGCCGAACGCCGCGCCGCCCGCGGAGTTGAAGTTCAGGTTGGTCTGCCAGTAGACGCTGGAGGTCGCCTGGGTCGCGCTGGCCGACGTGATCTCCTTGCCCAGCACCTTCGCCTTGTCCAGGACGAATTTGTACAGCACCCCGCCCTCTGAGCCGCACGAGACGGTCTGGATGTTGGGGTCGTTGTACTGCTGGCTGGTGTAGCCAACCTGCTGCTTCCAGTTCTTGTCCGCGCAGTTGAGCTTGTTGAACTGGGCCTTCACCGGCGCGCTGACCAGGCTGGCGTCACCGCTGGCCCCGGCCACGGTGGACACGCCGGCGCGGCTGGTCGCCGACGGTGAAGCCGACGTGCTCGGGGAGGCCGAGGCGCTCGGGGTGGCCGACGGGCTGGCCGACGCCTTGGCGTGCGCGGCAGCTGCCGCGGTCAGGCTATGGACCGGCTCGCCATCTCCTTCGCCCCGGCCCCGCCGGCGGCCCCGCTGCCCAGGGCCCCGTTCTTGGCGGACGAACTCGCCGATGCGGACGCCGTGGGTGACGCGCTGGCCCCGGACGACGGGGTGGGCGACGACGACCCGCTCGGCGACGGGGTCGGCGTGGGCGTCGGCGGTGGCGCTGCCGGTGTTCTGCGCCTCGAGCAGCACCTCGCGGAACAGCAGCTGGGCGGTCGTCCCGACCAGGTTCACGACCTTCTGCGCTGCCGGCCCCGGGGACGGCCACGTTGATGATGTCGCTGCCCTGCTGCTGGACCTGCGCCTCGGTGAAGCCCGCGCCGTTCACCCGGTTGGCCATGATGTTCTTGGCCTGGGTCATGTCCGCCGCGAACTGCGCGCTGGATACACCCCTTGGGCGCCTGGGCCTTCAGCGCCACCGTGGTGCCGCTGGTCAGGTCCAGGCCCAGGCGGACCTTGAAGTCCTTGCCCCACTGCCCAGGCGAGGCGATGTTGCTGCCCGCGATGGCCAGGAACAGCACTACGATCAGCGCGGCCAGGACGGCCAGCGCCCGGCCTGGCCGGGAGACGTTACCGCTTGGGGGAGCCAATTCTCGTCTGTCCTTCGGTTCGCGTGTCCCCCGGCCCGACGCTGGGCGCGGGGCAGGCGGTCAGTCCGCGGTGCGCTCGTCCTGAGCGGTGTGGTCTGCCGCGGTGCCGCCGGGACCCGAGCCGTCGGGGCTCGTGCTGCTCGGCCGAGCCGTTGAGGTGCTCGGTGGCCGCCGCGCCATCCGTGCTCTCCTCGGCGGGCATGTCGGCCGGACTGTCCGTCTCGTCAAACGACGAGGCCGCCGCCTCGGTTCCAGTCATGCCGTCATCGTCTGGCAGGGTTTCCATCACCGCCCGGCGCAGGAACCGCATCTGCACCCCCGGCGCCACCTCGAGCACCACGTCCTGGTCATCGGCGTCGATCACCGTGGCGTACATGCCCGACGTGGTGCGGACGCGCTGTCCGGGCCGGACCGTGTTCTGCATCTGCTGAGCCTGCCGCTGCCGGTTGCGCTGCGGCCTGATCATGACGAAGTAGAGCAGCCCGAACAGCACCACGATGACGATCAGGAACGTATAGCTCCCTCCGCCGGAACTGCTGGCCGCGAGATAATGCATGTTCCCCATCGCGGGGGCTTCCTTCCAGTTGATGAGCTCTGCCTGGCCGCGCGCCGGGCCATGTGGCCGGCAGGGCCGGAAATCCGTGGCCACCCGGGCAGCGGTTGACCAACTGCCGAAGTGTAGCGGCGCGCGGGCAGCGCACCAACAGGCTACGGCTTCCGGCGACTGATCGTGACATCGCCGCGACCAATTCGCGAACAGCCGGGCACGTCACCGGCGTGCCGGGACAGCCGTGACCGTCGTCACTCGAACAGGCTCCCCGGGAGGGCCAGGCCGGGCGGATCGGGCGGCTTGAGCCCCAGGTGCTGCCAGGCCGCCGGGGTGGCCACCCGGCCGCGCGGGGTCCGGGCCATCAGGCCCCGGCGGACCAGGAACGGCTCGGCCACCACCTCGACCGTCTCGGCCTCCTCGCCCACCGCCACGGCGAGGGTGGACAGCCCGACCGGGCCGCCGCCGAACCGGGTCACCAGCGCGCTGAGCACCGCGCGGTCCAGCCGGTCGAGGCCTTCCTCATCCACCTCGTACAGCTCCAGCGCCGCACGCGCCAGCTCCCGGGTCACCACGCCGTCGGCCCGCACCTCCGCGTAGTCACGGACCCGCCGCAGTAGCCGGTTGGCGATCCGCGGGGTGCCGCGGGACCGCCCGGCGATCTCGTCCGCGCCGTCGTCGCGCAGCGCCACCCCGAGCAGGTCGGCCGACCGGCGGACGATGACCTCCAGCTCTGCGGGCTCGTAGAAGTCCAGGTGCGCGGTGAAACCGAACCGGTCCCGCAACGGCGCGGGCAGCAGCCCGGCCCGGGTGGTCGCGCCGACCAGGGTAAAGGGAGCGATCTCCAGCGGGATGGCGGTCGCGCCCGGTCCCTTCCCGACCACGACGTCGACCCGGAAGTCCTCCATGGCCAGGTACAGCATTTCCTCGGCAGGCCGGGCCAGCCGGTGGATCTCGTCGATGAACACCACGTCCCGCTCGGCCAGCGTGGACAGGATCGCGGCCAGGTCGCCGGCCCGCTCGATGGCCGGCCCGCTGGTAATCCGCAGCGGCGCGCCCAGTTCCGCCGCGATGATCATCGCGAACGTGGTCTTGCCCAGCCCGGGCGGCCCGGACAGCAGCACGTGGTCGGGGGCCCGGCCACGCCGCAGGGCTCCCTCCAGCACGAGCGACAACTGCTCGCGGACCCGGGCCTGGCCGATGACCTCGGCGAGCCGCTTGGGCCGCAGCGCTCCCTCGATGACCCGCTCGTCCGCGTCGGCCAGCGGTGAGACAAGCCGGTCCCGCTCCGCGGCCGACAGCGCATCGAGGTCCGCGGAGGCCGGTGGTTCCCGCTGCGCCGAGGAGAGCGCCTGCTCTTCCAGGGCGGACAGGCCCGGGGCTTCCCGCTCCGCGTCCTCGGCGGCCGAGTGGGCGCCACGGCCGGGCGGCGGACCGGGGCTGGTCATGCGCGGCTCAGCTTGCGCAGCGCGGCCCGCAGCGCGACGGATACGTCCATGTCCCCGGCGGGGCTGGCTGCCCAGTTCGGCGGCGACCGCGGCGATGGCCTGCTCGGCGTCGCGGGCGGGCCAGCCCAGGTTGACCAGCCCGGCGCGGACCTGATCACGCCACAGGCCATCGGGCCCCGCCACCGCCCCGGCGCCGGGCGGCGGGCCCATGACCCCGGCCGGGGCGGGGGAACCGGCCGCCGGCCAGTTCCAGCACGATCCGCTGCGCGCCCTTGCGGCCGATGCCTGGCACCCGGGTCAGCGCGGCCACGTCTTCCGCCGCGATGGCCTGCCGCAGCCCGTCCGGGCTGAACGAGGCCAGCATGGCCAGCGCCAGCCGCGGGCCCACCCCGCTGGCCGTCTGCACCAGCTCGAACACGTCCCGCTCGTCGTCGCTGGCGAACCCGTACAGGGTCAGCGCGTCCTCGCGGACCACCAGGGAGGTGGCCACCCGGGCCCGCTCGCCGGCGCGCAGCCCGGCCAGCGTCCCGGGCGTGGCCTGCACCAGCAGGCCGACCCCGCCGACCTCGATGACCGCCCCCTCCGGGGCGATCGCGCACACGATCCCGTCCAGATGCGAAATCACCGCAGGCCTCCTGCGTTGGTCCGGGGGGTGGTCAGTGTCCGGGGAGGGGAGGCGCGCCGGTGGCCGCGCGGGCGGCCAGCCGGGGGGCCGGGGGGTCGCCCCCCCGGGCAGCAGCGCGGCGGCGCCGAGGCGGGTCTGCGGGCCGCGCCAGAGGTGGCAGATGGCCAGGGCCAGGGCGTCCGCCGTGTCCGCGGGCTTCGGCGGGTCAGCCAGCCGGAGCAGCCGCATCACCATGGCGGTCACCTGCGCCTTGTCGGCGCGCCCGCTCCCGGTCACCGCGGCCTTCACCTCGCTCGGGCGTGTGCAGGGTGACCGGCAGGCCGCGCCGCGCCGCGCACAGCACGGCCACCGCCCCGGCCTGGGCGGTGCCCATCACGGTGCGCACGTTGTGCTGGCTGAACACGCGCTCCACGGCGACCGCGTCCGGATGGTGCTCGGTCAGCCAGGAGTCGATCTCCACTTCCAGGGCCAGCAGCCGGGCGGCGATATCCGCCGAGGGCGGGGTGCGCGCCACGCCCGCGGCGACCAGGCCGGGGGGCCTGCCGGGGGCGCCGTCCACCACGCCAAGCCCGCACCGGGTCAGTCCCGGGATCGACGCCGAGCACCCGCATTTCTGCTCCATCCCGGCCGACCCGGCCGATCCGGGCGATGACGAACACGTGTTCGGTCGGGTCTGACCCTACCGGGCCGGGCCGCCCGGCGCGCCCAGCATGCCCGGCGTGTCGGCATTCCCGGCGGCTGCGGGCCGCGCGGGGCCCGGCCGCCCGAAGGCAGATAACGAGAACCGTCCCGCGGACTCCCCCGGGACGGCTCAGAAGAATTCGAGCATGAACGCGTCCGCCCCGAACGCGGCGTCCAGGGCGGCATCGCCGTCGGGGTCCCCGCCGGCCACCAGCCCGGCCCGGCGCAGCGTGGCCAGCGGCGTGCCGGCGTACAGCGCAGCCAACCCGCGCGGGCCGAGGGCCACCGCCCCGGGGACCGGGTCGGCCGGGGTGAGCGTGCCCTTGCTGCCGCCCACGTCCAGCGCCCACCAGCCGTCGTGACCGGGCCGCTCGGGGTCGGCGAGCCGGAGGACGGTGGTCAGCTCGACCCCGGCCGGGAAACCCCGCCCGGCCACGGCCGCGGCCGCGTCGATCACCCGCAGCATCCAGGCCTTCCGGCCGGACAGGCCGCACGTCGGGGTCGGTCGTCAGCCACTGCACCGGATCCCTGGGACCGACACTGGCCCGGACAGTTTGAGCGATGGAGGAATGGGAGGCGACCACCCCCCAGATCGCCCGGGTGGCCGCAGCCGAGCCGGCCAGGGCCCGCTCGACCAGGAGCTCATCGTTGCCCTGCTGCCAGCGGTAGACGAGCAAGCCGTCCCGGGCCAGGTAGGCGAACCGGTGCTCGTCGCCGAGCCAGCGGCCCACGGCTGACTCGTCCCGGGTGTTCGGGCCGCAGTCACGCAGGGCCTGATGCACCCGGCCGATGACGGCCAGCACCTCGGCGGCGTCGGCGGGGCCGCACCGGCGCATCCGCGGCCGCGCGCCTGCTGTCTGGGTCGGCCGATCCTCCCGGGGCAGGGCCGCGTCCGGGGGAACCAGCGAGCGCAGCGAGCGGGCGGGGATCGCGAGGTGGCTCAGGCCGCCAGCGATCTCCCAGCCCAGCGACCGGTACAGCGCCACGGTGGCCGGGTAGAGCGCGGACACCGGGTAGCCACGGTCGCCGATCACCTCGAGCAGGGCCCGCATCAGCGCCCGGCCGGTGCCGCGCCCGCGTTCCTCGGGCGCCACCATGACGCTGGCCACCCCGGCCATCGGCACCGGCTGGCCGTGCCACCACTGGATCATGTCGTGATAGCGGGCGGCCGCTACCAGCTGCCCGCCGTCGAAGGCACCCAGGTACTGCCGGGCCCCGAGGGCGGCGCCGGTGATGTCCTCCCAGCGCGGGCGGTCCGCCCGCGCGATCGGCCCGAAGGCCCGGACACTCAGGTCGAGCAGCGCGCCGGGGTCGTCACCGGGACCCAGTTCCCTGATGTCCACGGGTCAGCCGAGCTTCTCCATGACCTCGTCGGACACCGAGTAGTTCGCGTACACGTCCTGCACGTCGTCGGAGTCCTCGATCGCCTCGATCAGCCGGAACACCCGCTTGGCCTGCTCCTCGTCCAGTTCCACCTCGACGGTGGGCAGGAACGCCGCCTCGGCGGAGTCGTAGTCGATCCCGGCCTGCTGCAGCGCGTTGCGGACCGCGAGGAGGTCGTGCGGCTCGCTGATCACCTCGAGCGACTCGCCCAGGTCGTTGACCTCCTCGGCGCCCGCGTCGAGCACCGCGGTCAGCACGTCGTCCTCGCTGACCCCGTCCGCCTTCGGCACGATCACCACGCCCTTGCGGTGGAACAGGTAGGACACCGAGCCGGGGTCGGCCATGGATCCGCCGTTGCGGGTCAGCGCGGTGCGCACGTCGGCGGCGGCCCGGTTCCGGTTATCGGTCAGGCACTCCACCAGCACCGCGACCCCGCCGGGCGCGTACCCCTCGTACGCGATGTTCTCGTAGGCGGCGCCGCCTGCTTCCAGGCCCGCCCCGCGCCGGATGGCCCGGTCGATGTTCTCGTTCGGCACCGAGTTCTTCTTGGCCTTCTGCACGGCGTCATAGAGGGTGGGGTTGCCGGCCGGGTCCGCGCCCCCGGTCCGGGCCGCCACCTCGACGTTCTTGATCAGCTTGGCGAAGAGCTTGCCCCGCCGGGCGTCGATGACCGCCTTCTTGTGCTTGGTCGTGGCCCACTTGGAGTGGCCGCTCATATCCGATCCCTCACCATGTCAGCAAACAGCTTGTGCACCCGCAGGTCGCCGGTCAGCTCGGGGTGGAACGCGGTGGCCAGCGCCGGGCCCTGCCGGACCGCGACGATCCTACCGGTGCCCGGGTCAGCCCCGAGTATCTCGACGTCCGGGCCGGTTTCCTCCACCCACGGCGCCCGGATGAACACCGCCCGCAGCGCCGGCCCGGGTACCCCCGCCAGCGGGATGTCCGCCTCGAACGAGTCCACCTGCCGCCCGAACGCGTTGCGCCGCACGGTCATGTCGATACCGCCGAACGTCTCCTGCCCCGCGATCCCGTCCAGCAGCCGGTCGGCCAGCATGATCATGCCAGCGCACGACCCGAAGACCGGCATCCCCCCGCTGATCCGCTTGCGCAGCGGCTCAGTCAGCTCGAAGATCTCCGCGAGCTTCCACATCGTGGTGGACTCCCCGCCGGGGATGATCAGCCCGTCCACCTGGTCGAGCTCCCCTGGCCTGCGGACCCGCAAGGGCCGGGCCCCGGCCGCTGCCAGCGCCCTGAAGTGCTCGATCACGTCGCCCTGGAGGGAGAGCACGCCCACGGCCGGTCCTCCCGCAGGCGCGGGGATGTGGTCGGGCATGGCGGGTCCTTCCAGGCAGTGTTTCCAGACGCGGGGGGTTGCTTCGAGCGTAGCGGTCTGTCTGCAACACCACGAACAGGGCGGATCTTCCCGTCTCCCCCATCCCGTGCGCTCAGCCGTCCTGCGGGCCAGCGTCAGCGGAGGGGCCGTCGTCCTCCGGCGGGGCCTCCTCCCTTGGACTGGCCTCGGGGGCGGGCTCGTCCGCGGGCCCGGGCCAGGGGCGGCGCAATCTGATGCCCAGGTGCCGCTCGATCGCGGCCAGGCGGCCGTCGATCGAGCGCAGCCGGGCCATCATCTCCGCCAGCTGGGCGGGCGAGCCCACGATGCGCACCTCAGGCTCCAGCCCGGCCGGGTCGCGGCCGGCTTCCCACACCCCGCCGGCCTCACCCTCGGCGCCAGCTTCCCGTCTGTGCCCGGCGAGGAGCTGGATCACCTGCTGGCGGACCCGGTTCAGGTCCGCGCCCAGGCTGACCAGCACCTGCGCCGCCACGCCCTCACCCTCGCGGATGAGGCCGAGCAGGATGTGCTCGGTCCCGATGTAGCGGTGCCCGAGCTGGTGAGACTCCCGGAGCGACAGCTCGAGCACCTTCTTGGCCCGCGGGGTGAACGGGATGTGCCCGGACGGCCTGGCCTGACCCCGGCCGATCGCCTCCTCAACCTGCTGGCGCACGGTTTCCAGGCTGATTTCGAGAGATTTCAGCGCCTCGACCGCCACGCCCTCACCCTCGCGGATCAGGCCGAGCAGGATGTGCTCGGTCCCGATGTAGTTGTGGTTGAGCTCCCTGGCCTCGTGCTGGGCCAGTACGACGACCCGGCGGGCCCGGTCGGTGAACCTCTCGAACATCTGCCGCTCCCCACGGATGGGTGACAACGGTGTGCGGAGGCGGGTCGGCCGGCGGCGTCAGGAGGCTGGCGTGTCACCAGGACCAGACGGGGCGGCCGCCCGGGGTCACCAGCCTCGGCTGGCGTAACGGTCGGCGGGGGGCAGGGTGTCGGTGCTGATCCCGACCATGGGCTCACCGAGCCCGCGGGACACCTTGGCCACGACGTCCGGATCGTCGTGGAAGGTGGTCGCCTTCACGATCGCGGCGGCGCGGGCGGCCGGGTCACCGGACTTGAAGATCCCGGAACCGACGAACACGCCTTCCGCGCCCAGCTGCATCATCATCGCCGCGTCCGCGGGGGTGGCGATGCCACCCGCGGTGAACAGCACGACCGGCAGCTTGCCCAGCCGGGCGACCTCGGCCACGAGCTCGTAGGGGGCCTGCAGGTCCTTGGCCGCCGCGAAGAGCTCCTCGTCGCGCAGGGTGCCCAGGCCGCGGAGGGCAGCGGAGATCGAGCGCATGTGCCGGGTGGCCTCCACCACGTTGCCGGTGCCCGCCTCCCCCTTCGACCTGATCATGGCGGCGCCCTCGGCCAGCCGCCGGAGCGCCTCGCCCAGGTTGGTGGCGCCGCAGACGAACGGCACGGTGAAGTCCCACTTATCCACGTGGTGGGCCTCGTCGGCCGGGGTCAGCACCTCGGACTCGTCGATGTAGTCCACCCCGATGGCCTGCAGGACCTGCGCCTCGGCGAAGTGCCCGATCCGGCACTTGGCCATGACCGGGATGGACACGGCCTGGATGATCTCGTCGATCATGTCGGGGTCGCTCATCCGGGCCACGCCACCCTGGGCGCGGATGTCGGCCGGGACCCGCTCCAGCGCCATCACCGCGACAGCCCCGGCATCCTCGGCGATCTTGGCCTGCTCCGGCGTCACCACATCCATGATCACGCCGCCCTTGAGCATGTCCGCCATGCCCCGCTTGACCCGCGCGGTGCCGGTCTGCGTGGCCGGGCTCCCCAGGCTCGAGTTCCCCGCGCCGGAGTCAACTGCGCCGGCCGGCGCGGCAGGGCTCGCGGGGGTGGATGCGGTACTGCGTGACACGGTGAACCTCATTCGGATCGGCAGAGTTGTGTTAGGTCCATGGTAGGCGCTCGGTCAGCTGGTCAAATGCGGCATGTCAGAGCCGCCGGTCTCACCCGTCGCGACGACGAGTGAATCGTCGATCTCGAAGAACCCCGGCATCGGCGCTCCCCCGGCCAGCCCCAGGGCCCGGGCCAGCCAACGGCGCCGCGCGGCCTGGGTGGCGGCGACCGCGTCGTTGTAGAACTTGCGGGCCAGGAACACCTGATGGGCGGCGGACTCCAGCTCGTCGAGCAGCTCGTCGGCGTTGCCCTGGCTGTCCAGCGAGGTACGGAAATCGGGCTGGCTGAGCACCGCCCGCAGGGCCCGGGTCAGGTCGCTCTCGGCCAGCTCGTTGGGTTCCCCGGCCGCCCGCGCGTCGTGCGCGGCCCCGGCCAGGAGCAGGCTGGTGGCCGGGTCGAGCAGGCCGCACGCGGCCAGTTCCTGCACGACCGAGCTGCGCCGGACCAGGGCGGCGTCGAGCGCGGCGCGGGCCTTGTCTACCCGCGCGTGCATCCGGTCGAGCCGGCCGGCCCGCCAGGACACGTACACGCCGATCAGCACCGCGGCCACGGCGATGAGGATGACGTCGATCAGCACTGGCCGGTCACCGCCGTCACGGTCATCTCAGTCCCGGTCACCTCAGTCCCGGTCACCTCAGTCCCGGTCACCTCAGTCACCGTCACCTCAGTCACCGTCGTTCCGCTCACCGGACCACCCCGACCTGCCCGTACGCGGCGACCACGGCCTCGTAGACGCGCACCACGTCCCGGGCCACCACCGGCCAGTCGTAGGCCCGGACCGCCTCGGCCGCGGCCGTGGACAGGGTGGCCCGCCGCTGCGGGTCGTCGAGCAGCCGCGCCGCGGCCGCGGCCAGCGCCACTGGGTCACCCGTCTCGAACAGCTCACCGGCCCGGCCGCCGCGCAGCACCTTCCGGAACGCGTCAAGGTCGCTGGCCACGATCGGCGCCCCGGCCGCCATGGCCTCGGCGAGCACGATGCCGAAGCTCTCACCGCCTATGTTCGGCGCGCAGAAGACATCGACAGAGTGGTAGACGCGGGCCTTGTCCTCCTCACTGACCTGGCCGGGCAGGATCACCCGCGGGCGCAGCGGCGCGGGCACCTTCGCCAGCACGTCCTCGGTGTCCCCCGGTCCGGCGATCAGCAGCCGCAGCCCCGGCCGCTGGGCGCCCAGCTGGGCGAACGCGCGCAGCAGCACGTCCAGGCCCTTGCGCGGCTCGTCCATCCGGCCCAGGAACCCGAGCGCGCCGCCCTCCCCGGGCCAGCCGGGCAGCGGGGCGGCCTTCTCGTACCGGCTCACGGTCACGCCGTTCGGGATGAGCACCGCGTCCCCGCCCATGTGCTCGACCAGGGTCGTCCGGGCCGCCTCGGAGACCGCGATCCGCCCGGTGATCTTCTCCAGCGCGGTCTGCAGGGCCGGGTAGGCCGCGTGCATGACGCGGGAGCGCGGGGTGGCGGTGTGCATGGTCGCCACGATCGGGCCGTCCGCCACCCAGCAGGCCAGCAGGGACAGGCTGGGCGCGGCCGGCTCGTGCACGTGCAGCACGTCGAACCCGCCCTCCTTGACCCAGCGCCGGACCCGGCTGGCGGACAGGAACCCGAACGCCAGCCGGGCTACCGAGCCGTTGTAGGGCACTGGGACGGCACGGCCGGCGGGCACCACGTAGGCCGGCAGCGGGGTGTCGTCGTCGGCGGGCGAGATCACCGACACCCGGTGCCCCAGCCCGATCAGCGCCTCGGCCAGGTCACGGATGTGCTGCTGCACCCCGCCGGGAACGGCCCAGGTGTAGGGGCAGACGATGCCGACTCTCACGGCCCGCCGCCCGGGCCCGTGTCCCTGCTGCCTGCGCCCTGGCCGGCACCGGGAGCGGCGCTGGCCGTGCCGGGCGCCGGGCGGTGCCCGCGCCGGGGGTGCCCGGGCCCGGTGTGCCCGCGCCGGGGGTGCCCGCGCCGGGGGTGCCCGCGCCTGGGTGTGCCCGGGCCTGGTGTGCGGCCGCGCTGGCCGTCTCGCTCTCGCCGCGCTCCGCCGCGGCGAGCCGATCCGGATCAAGATCCGCTGTGAAGACCTTCTGGAGCATGTGCCAGTCCTGCGGATGGGCGCGGATTCCGTCCTCGTAGTCGCGGGCGACCTCCTGGGCCATGATCGCGACCTTCTCCCGGCGGCTCCCGGCCTCCGGCACCGGGATCTCATCGTAGATGCGCCCCCGCCAGCCATCGCCGTCGAACCAGAGGGTGGTGGGCAGCAGCGCCGCCCCGGTCTGCACGGCCAGCGCGGCCGGGCCGGCCATCATCCGCGCTTTTTCCCCGAAGAACTCCACCTCGATGCCGCGGCCGGTGACGTCCCGGTCCGAGACCAGGCAGACCAGGCCCCCGGCCCGCAGCCGCTGGGCCAGCACGCCGAACCGGCTGCCCCCGCCGCTGGCCGGGAGCACCTCCATGCCGAGCCCCTCGCGGAACTCCAGGAACCGCTGGAACAGGGACTCGGGCTTGAGCCGCTCGGCCACCGTGGTGAACTTCCCGACCCCCCGGCCGATGATCCAGGCTCCGGCCAATTCGTAATTGCCGGTGTGCGGCAGGGCGATGATCACCCCGCGGCCGGCAGCCAGGTTCCGCTGCAGGTTGTCTTCCCCGCTGACCAGCATGTCGGCCTGGATCCGGTCCTGCCCGATCGTGGGCAGCCGGAACGCCTCCAGCCAGTAGCGGGCGTAGGACCGCATGGTCTGCCGGGACAGCGCCCGCAGTTCCTGGCCGGTCACGGACGGCCCGGTCACCCGGCGCAGGTTCGCCTCGAGCACCTGGACCCGGGGTCCCTGGCGGCGCCAGGCGATGTCCGCACCGAACTGGAAGGCACCGCGGGCCCAGGATTCCGGTACCCGGCACACCACGGACCAGCCCAGGGCGTAGCCGGCGTCGGTCAGCCGGTCCCGTAGCGGGGTCACGCCTCATCCTTTCGCGCGCCGCTATCACCAGGGTCGCGAACCGCCGGGGCGGAGCCGGCACCGGGGACGCCGTTACCCGTCCCGTCCGGGCCCGCGCCGCCCGCCGGGCCGGCCGTACCATCTGCCGGGCCGGCCGTACCACCTGCCGGGCCGGCCGTACCACCCGCCGGGCCTGCCGTACCACCCGCCGGGCCGGCCATGGCATCCGCCCCGGCGGCGGGCTGCGGGGCCGGCTGGGTGTGGCCCCCGGCCCGACCGCCTTCCGTACCACCAGGACGCGCTGCACGAACGTGATCGTGCTGCCCGCCGCGAGCACCCAGAGCCCGATGGCCAGCACGAACGGCACGCCCAGCCCGGTGAGGCCGGCCACGACCAGCACGAGGAGCAGCCGCTCCGAGCGCTCGGCCAGGCCCACGTCGGCGCGCACGCCTATCCCCTCGGCCCGGGCCCGGGCATACGAAACCATCGAGCCCGCGACCAGGCAGAACAGCGCCACACAGGCCAGCACCGGCTGATGGTCGCGGGCCAGGTAGATGGCCAGCCCGCCGAAGACCGCTGAATCCCCGATCCGGTCCAGGGTCGAATCCAGGAACGCGCCCCATGCCCCAGATGTCCCTTTCAGCCGGGCCAGCAGGCCGTCCAGCATGTCGAACATGGCGAAGCCCCAGCAGACCAGGGTCCCGGCGAACAGGTGGCCGGTGGGAAACAGCCAGAGCGCCCCGATGGCCACGCCGACCGTCCCGGTGGCCGTGATCATGTTCGGGGTGATGGGGGTGCGCGCCAGCGCCTCGCCGACCGGCCGCAGCAGGCGGGCGAAGAAGGGTCTCAGGGCGTTCAGCATGGCCGTCCGATCCTACTGGCGGAGTGGACAGGTGGGACGATTCCGGCTGGGGGCTTGTGGTCGGGTGTCCGGCAGGTTAAGGCTGGTCGTGAGCCAGCCAAACAGCGTCGTAGGAGGCGAGTACTCATGACCGACAGGAGAGGATCGAGCGCTACGGGCGGTACAGCAGGGGCCGATCAGCCCGGCAGCGTGCGGAATGTCGCGCTGGTCGGCCACTCCGGGTCAGGGAAGACAACTCTCGTAGAGGCTCTCCTCGTCAGCACGGGCGCGATCCCGCGCCCGGGACGGGTGGAGGACGGCACCACCGTCAGCGATTTCGATGAAGTGGAAGTCCGTCAGCAACGTTCCGTGAACCTCACCCTGGCGCCCGTGGTGCACGCCGGAATCAAGGTCAACCTCCTCGACACGCCAGGGTACGCCGACTTCACCGGCGACCTGCGGGCGGGACTGCGGGCGGCGGACGCCGCGCTGTTCACCGTGCCCGCCACCGACGGTGTGGACGGGCTGACCCGGATCCTCTGGGACGAGTGTGCCGCCGTCGGCATGCCCCGGGCCGTGGTCATCACCAAGCTGGATCACCAGCGGGCCGACTTCGACGAGGCCCTGCAGGCCTGCCGGGACGCCTTCGGCGACTCCGTCGCCCCGCTCTACCTGCCGGTGGCCTCGGGTCCCGGAGCCGTGGCCGGGCTCATCGGCCTGCTGTCCGGGCGGTTCTACGACTACACCGGCGGAACGCGTGCCGAGCGTGACCCCGACCCCGATCAGGCGGAGCGGCTCGAGGAACTGCGCAGCTCGCTGATCGAGGGCGTCATCCAGGAGAGCGAAGACGAGTCCCTCATGGACCGGTACCTGTCCGGCGAGAGCATCGATCCCAAGGTTCTGATCGAGGACCTGGAGAAGGCAGTCGCCCGGGGCAGCTTCTACCCGGTGCTCACCACCTCGGCCCTGCAGGGCATCGGGCTGGCCGAGCTGCTGGAGATCATGACCCAGGCTTTCCCTTCCCCGGGCGAGCATCCGCTGCCGGGCGTGACCACCCTGGACGGCAAGGCGGTGACCGGGCTGTCCTGCGACCCGGCCGGGCGGCTGCTGGCGGAGGTGATCAAGACCACGTCCGATCCGTATGTCGGCCGGATCAGCCTGGTCCGGGTGTTCTCCGGGACGATGCGGCCGGACGCGCCGGTGCACGTGTCCGGGCATGGCCTGGCCGAGCGCGGCCATGCCGACCACGACATGGACGAGCGGATCGGCGCGCTCACCTCGCCGCTGGGCAAGCAGCAGCGCCCCGTGCCGCAGTGCGTAGCCGGGGACATCTGCGCCGTGGCCAAGCTGTCCAGCGCCGAGACCGGCGACACACTGTCGGACAAGGAGCACCCGCTGCTCATGGAGCCGTGGTCAATGCCTGACCCGCTGCTGCCGGTGGCCATCGCGGCCAAGTCCAAGGCCGACGAGGACAAGATGTCCCAGGCGATCGGCCGCCTGGTGGCCGAGGACCCGACGCTGCGGATGGAGAACAACTCCGAGACCCGCCAGCTGGTGCTGTGGTGCATGGGCGAGGCCCATTCCGACCTGCTCCTGGACCGGCTGTCCTCGCGGTACGGGGTGGGCGTGGAGACCAAGGATCTGCGGGTTCCGCTGCGCGAGACGGTGAGCGGGAAAGCCCGGGGGCTGGGCCGCAACGTCAAGCAGACCGGCGGGCACGGGGAGTTCGGCGTGTGCCACATCGAGGTGGAGCCGACGCCGTCGGGCACCGGATTCGAGTTCGTGGACAAGGTCGTCGGGGGGGTGGTGCCCCGCCAGTTCATCCCGTCGGTGGAGAAGGGCGTGCGGGCCCAGCTGGAGCAGGGAGTCCTCGCCGGCTACCCGATGGTTGACGTCCGGGTCACCTTGTTCGACGGCAAGGCACACTCGGTGGACTCCTCCGACATGGCCTTCCAGAAGGCGGGCCGGGCTCGCCCTGAGAGACGCCGCGGACAAGGCGAAGGTGCTGCTGCTGGAGCCGGTGGACGAGCTGTCCGTGCTGGTCGCGGACGACTACGTCGGCGCGGTCATGTCCGACCTGTCCTCACGGCGCGGCCGGGTGCTGGGCACCGAGCCGGTGGCCGGCGGGCGGACCCTGGTCAAGGCCGAAGTGCCACAGCTGGAGATCACCCGCTACGCCATCGACCTGCGCTCGATGTCGCACGGCACCGGCTCGTTCAGCCGCAGCTACCTGCGGTACGAGCCGCTCCCGTCGCACCTCGCCGACAAGGTGGCCGCATCGGCGACGCCGACTGAAGCTCATCGCCGGCGGGGGCGGCGCGCCCGGGCGGCGCGGCCCGCCGCTGGCGGGTGCCCGCTGGCCGGAACGCGCGGCGCGCCGCGGCGAGCGGGGTCCGGGGTCGCCCCCCGGCTAGCAGGGCCAGGCGTCCGCGATCATCTTTCTCGTGTCGCGGAGCAACTGCGGGAGTACCCGGGTGTGACCGACCACGGGCATGAAGTTGGTGTCGCCGCCCCACCGGGGCACTACGTGCTGGTGCAGGTGCGCCGCGATGCCCGCACCCGCGACCGACCCCATGTTCATGCCGATGTTGAACCCCTGCGCCCCCGACGCGGCCCGCAGCGCGGTCATGGCCCGCTTGGTGAACGCGGCCAGCTCCGCGGTCTCCGCGTCGTCCAGGTCGGTGTAGTCGGCCACGTGCCGGTACGGGAGCACCATCAGGTGGCCCGCGTTGTACGGGTAAAGGTTGAGGACGCTGTAAACCAGCTCGCCCCGGGCCACGATCAGGCCGTCCTCGTCGCCGAGCGTGGGGATGCGGCAGAACGGGCAGCCGTCACCCTCGCCGGTGCCCGCCGGCTTGTTCTCGCCCTTGATGTAGGCCATCCGGTGCGGCATCCACAGCCGGGCGAAGCCGTCCGGGATCCCGGCCCCGTCCTGCTCGGACGTCTCGGGCGCGGCTGGCTCGGTCATCTGGCTGCTCGGTCTCTCATCGGTTCGGGCCCTGATTGGTTCGGCTCGGTTCGGCTCTGATCGCTGGCCGGTGCTCAGACCTGGATGCGCTGCCGGACGGCGCTGACGATCTCGGCAATGGCGTCGTTGACCGGGACCCCGTTGCGCTGCCCGCCGTCGCGGAACCGGAACGAGACCGCGCCCTTGGCCACGTCCTCGTCCCCGGCCAGCAGCATGAACGGCACCTTTTGCCGCTGCGCGTTCCTGATCTTCTTCTGCATCCGGTCGTCGCTCGTGTCCACCTCGACCCGGATGCCCTGCTCCCGCAGCTCGGCCCCGACCTTCTCCAGGTAGGGCACGTGCCCGTCGGTGATGGGGATGCCGACCACCTGGACCGGCGCGAGCACGTGCGGACCGCGGCACAGATCCTTCCAGCATTCCTGGCCGGTGGCCGGGTCGAGGTTGTCGTAGATGGTGAGCTGGCTGCCGCCGACCTCGACGGCTTCCTCGACGCTGACCTCGGAGGGTGCGGTCGGGGCGCCCGCATCGGGCGTGGCTGCGCCGCCCTTGAGCCCGATCAGCTCGAGCTTGAAGGCTCACCCGCCAGTTCCTTGCGGGCCTGCTCGTCGCTGACCTCGCGCCGGGAAAAGCGCTGGCCCTGCTTGACGATCTGGCGCATCCGCTGCTCGATGGCCTTGAGGTCCTCGGGGCTGAACGGCGCCGCCACGTCGAAGTCGTAGTAGAAGCCGTTCTCCACGGGCGGCCCGATCCCCAGCCCGGCCCCGGGGAACAGCTCCTGGACCGCCTGGGCCATCACGTGCGCGGTGGAGTGCCGCATGATCGCCCGGCCGTCGTCGCTGCCCAACTCGACCGCCTCGACGGCGTCACCGTCAGCCAGCGGCGTGGCCAGGTCGCGCAGCTCGCCATTGACCCGGGCCGCGATCACCGAGGACGGCCCGGCGGCCGGGCCGCCGGGCGACTCGCTGAGCCGGAGCGCGTCACCGGCCGTAGTGCCCGCGTCCACCACGTGCTCGCGACCGGCGAGGGTGATGTGAAGCTGCTGGGCCGACACGGCGGGCTCCCTGGATCGTCGTCGAGTGGGGCCATTGCCCCAGCCTCCGATGCTATCGAGGCGCGGCCGTAGCCGCGCCTCGATATCGCCCTGGCCGTCTCAGGTAGCCGTCACTGGACGGTGACCAGGGTGCCGTAGGTCATGTAAGGCCACACGAAGTGGGCCTGAGCGTAGGGCAGCTCGACGCAGCCCAGGCTCTGCGGGGCGCCGTAGTAGCCCCGCGGGAAGTAGTGCACCGCGTCGCCACCGTCGAAGTAGGACACCCAGGAGACCGGGTCGGCGTAGTGCGACCCATCCGGGTTGGTGCCCTGCATGATCTGGAACGTGTAGCGCAGGTACACCGGGAAGGTGCCGTCCGCGGTGGGCGCGGCCGGGATGCCGGTGTTGGCCAGCGTGCGCATGATGACCCGTCCGTCGTGCCACACGGTCAGTGTTTCCGGGATCGCCTTGCTGGCCAGCGCGTAGGTGTAGCCGTTGGGGTTGCCCTTGCCGGCCGCGGCGGCCTGGACCACGTCCCGCCAGACGGCGGGGGTCATCACGCCGGTCATGGTCAGGCCGGCGTTGGACTGGAAGGCCCGGATCGCCCCCTGCATGATCAGGCTGGACTGGCCGCCCCAGAAGCTGGTCAGGATGGGCGGGTAACCCCTCTTCCAGGTGAAGGTCCCGGCCGGGGGCGAGTACATGGCGGAGAGCTCGGTGGCGACGTTGTCCGGCTGGAACGCGGCGGGGTTCTGCGGCGCCCACTTGAGCGGCAGGTAGCCCAGCTGGGCCAGCATCTGCTTGAGCCGCAGCCCGGACCAGTGCTGGGTGGTCAGCCGCGCGGTCACGGCCTTGGCCACCACCCCGCCCGCGGCGGACCGGAGGCCGGACTTTCCGGCCGGGATGGTGACCTGGACCTGGCTGCCCGGCCAGAACGGCGTGGACGGCGTGAAGGTCAGCGTGCTGCCCGCCTTCGTCCAGGTGCCCGGGGTGGCGGGGTTCACGGCCGGCATCGGGGAGTCGGTGGCCAGCGGACTGGACAGGGTCACCTGGATCGGGCTAGCGCCGTTGGTGCCGGTCACCGCGCCGCCCTGGGTCACGGATTCGACCCGTACCGGCGGAGCCGCCGCCGCGCCGCTGGCGTGGCGGTCTGAGACGGTGGTGGCATGCCCGGCGGGGCCGGCCGCGCTGAGCGTGCCGATGGTCACGCCCGCCACCACCAGGACGCCGACCCCGGCCGCGGCGAGCACTGCGATCCTGGTCCGCCTTGAGCGGGCGCCGTCGCTCCCGGCGTCGGTGCTCCCGGTCTCGCCGTTCCCGGCGCCGCTGCCCGCCGCCTCGCTGTTCCCGGCCCCGCTGCCCGCGGCCCCGCTGTTCCCGGCCCCGCTGCCCGCCGCCCCGCTGCCCGCTCCCGCCGCCGCTGCCCGCCGCCTCGCTGCTGCTCCAGGCCTCACGGCTCGCCGTCTGGGTACTGGCCGTCTGGGCCCCCTGGCCCGGTGCCGCACTGTCCTGGCCGGCCCCGCCCTGGCCTGCCCCGCCCTGGCCGCCGCTGCCTCCTGGGCGCCCGCGCTCGCGGCGGCATCACCCTTGGCCCCGGATGACAGGGACGCCGCAGGCCGCCGCATCCACCCTGGAGTCTGCACGTTCCGCTCCCTCGTGTTCCCTTGCCCGCCCGAAGACCGCGGGGTCCCTCGCCCGCCCGGCCTGCCCGCTGTAACGCATTCCCGACATGCCCGGTTCCAATCCCGCCTGCGTGTCCCGCGCCTCCGCCTGTCCTATGTCACCGATCGCGCAGCCGGACCGTCCTCAGAGGGTGATATCCGCCCCCGGGGACATGGGCCCCGAGCTGCGCAAATACCCCCTAGAGCCAGTCTTTCCTGCGGAAGATGACGTACAGGCATACAGAGATACCAATCATGATCACTGTGGACGCCCAGAAGCCTTCGAGTTTCCCAAAACCGGGATAGGGGACATTCTGCCCGTAAAAACCGGTAACTGCGGTCGGCACCGCGATGATCGCGGCCCAGCTGGTGACCTGCTTCATGATCACGTTGAGCCGGTTGCCGCGCACCGTGAGGTGGGTTTCCAGAATGGTCGTGACCAGGTCGCGGAGGGACTCCGTCCATTCGGTCGCACGGAGCACGTGATCGTAGATGTCGTGGAAGTACGGCAGGATCTCGCCGTCCACCACGTGCAGGTCGCGGCGCAGCAGCGAGTTGAGCACCTCGCGCATGGGCAGCACCACGCGCCGCAGCAGGACCAGGGACTTGCGCAGCTCGAAGGTACGGCGCTGCATCTCCTTGTCCCGCGGGTTGTCGTCGAACAACTGGTCCTCGAGCGTCTCGATCTCGGTGTCCAGCGACTGGACCGCCTCGAAGTGGGTGTCCACCACGTAGTCGAGCAGGCCGTAGAGCAGGAACCCCACCCCGCAGGTGGCCAGGTCCGGTGAGTTGTCCCAGCGGCCGACCACCGCGTCGATGTCGAACCCCTGGCTGCGCCGGACCGTGACCAGCGCGCGGTCGGTGACGAACGCATCGATCTCGTCGGTCTCCAGCTCGCCGGTCTTGTCATTCAGCTTCACCCCGTACGACGTGACGAAGATATGGCTCTGGTAGCGGTCCAGCTTGGCCCGCTGGTGCTCGGCCACGGCGTCCTCGACCGCCAGCGGGTGCAGGCCCAGTTCCTGGCTGATCGAGGACAGGTCCTCCGCGGTCGGCTCGCACAGGTCGAACCACACGACCGCGGTCGGGTCGGCGAGATAGTCGGACACCTTGGCGACGGGGAAGCCCTCGTCCTCCAGGATCCCGTTGCGGTACATGCGGGTACGCGGCATGGTGGCCAAGATAAGGGCACCGCGGCAATCCCGCGCGGCCGGCCGGCCGGCCGCGGCCGGGCCCGGGCTGGCATGATCGGGCCTATGACGGTTATCAAGATCAACGCGATCACGGTGCCGGCGGACAGCGGGGACGAGCTGGCCCGCCGTTTCGCGGCCCGGGCTGGCGCCGTGGACAACCAGGACGGGTTCGAGGGGTTCGAGCTGCTCAAGCCGACCGACGAGCGGACCACCTGGCTGGTCGTGACCCGGTGGCGGGACGAGGAGTCGTTCGCCGCATGGCTGAGCTCCCCCGCGTTCGGGCACGGGCACCGCTCGCAGGCCGAACGGGAGGGCGGCCAGGCCCCGCCGCCGGTCGGGGTGTCCAGCGAGCTGTGGTCCTACGAGCCCGCGGGCGGCTCTGCGGCGCACTCGGGCTGAGGCCGGTGAGCAGCCGGCGAAGGCTAGGGTAAGCCCATGGTCACCCTCGAGGAACTGGAGCACCGCGTCGAGCAGCTAGAAGACCAGGTCGAGCGCGCGCTCCCAGCGAAGATCGACGCCGTGGCCTACTTGCTCAGCGTCGTGCACGAAGAAACCCGTGCCATCCGCCAGACCCTGGATGGGCACAGCCAGATGCTGCAGGAGATTCTCCGCCGGCTGCCTGACCACGAAGGCTGACCTGTCCTCCTCCCCGGGCATCCCGGCTTGGGCACCACTCCTGAGCACCGTGGCCGCTAGGCACCCTGGCGGGTCAGCCGCTCGTCCTGGGAGGCGGCCGTGCCCGACAGCCCCTCGGCCTGGGTGAGCTGCTCGCCCGCCCGCCGGGTCGCGGCAGGCCGGGCCAGCACCCCGGCGATCCCGACCACGAACCAGGCGAGGGCCACCGACGGGCCCCACCAGTTGACGCCGGTGGGCAGCGGCCAGACGTTCCGGAACAGGGTGTAGCCGAGGACGATGATGCCCAGCACCGGGATCACGAGCTGCCAGCGCCGGATGCTGGAGTCACCGGAAAAGAACACCAGCCGGACCATCCCGATCGTGGCCAGGACGTAGACCACCAGCAGGATCAGGGTCCCGATCACCCCGCTCTCCAGGAACAGCGTGAACGGGTCGCCGCCCAGGACGAACCAGGTGAAGGCGATGATCACGTAGACGGTCAGGGCCACGGCCCCGGCCGACACGGTCGGGGTCCGGCGCCGGGGGGACACGTGACTGAAGCGCGCGGGAAGGATGCCGTCCCGGCCCATCGCGAACGCGAGCCGCGAGGCACCGACCGTGGACGCCAGGGCGCAGCCGAAGGCCGAGATCATCGCGCCGGCCGTGATCACCGTGCCCAGCCAGGACGCGACGTAGCTCGTGCCCAGGTCGCCGATCAGGGAGGTCGAGTTGATGAAGGCCGTGACGCCCTTGGCCGAGGTCCCGAAGCCCATCACCTCCACCGCGGTGACCACGAAGAAGTAGATGCCGCCGAAGATGGCCACGCCGAGGATGGCCCGCGGGATGTCCCGCCTGGGCCGCCGGGTCTCCTCCCCGAGCGTGGACGCGGCCTCGAACCCGGCGAAGGACAGGAAGCCGAACACCACGCCGAGGAAGATCGTCGACAGGGGCGTCCCGGACGGCAGGCTGAACACCGACCAGTCCACGCCCAGCCCGTGCGGGGCAGTGTGCCCGGCCAGCTTGGCGAACACGATCACGATCACGATGAGGATCAGCAGCACGGTGATGGCCTCGGCGGCCAGCAGCAGCCGGGTGCCGCCGCGGGCCGGGGTGATCGCGAGGAACCAGACCAGCAGCATCCCGATGGCGCCGAGCAGGAAACCCGACCAGGTCGGCGGGTTCTTCCAGATCGCCAGCGCGTTCAGGAAATTGGCCGCGAACCGGCCGCCGGCCATCGAGGTGACCACGGCGTAGAACGTGTAGGTGCCGGTCAGCGCCCAGCCGGAGATCACCCCGGCGCGCGGGCCGAGCGTGGCGCCGACGAACCCGTACACCGACCCGGAGTGGTGGAAGCGCTGGGTCAGCCGGACGAAGGTGTAGGCCACCAGCAGCACCCCGACGAACGCGAGCGCGAACGCGATCGGCACCGCGCGCCCCACCGTCGTCGCGGTGCCCTGCGGGTTGATGCTGGCCGCCATGGAGGGGGCCATCAGGGCCAGCGAGATGCCGATGGCCTCCCAGACGCTCAGGTTGCGGTGCAGTTTCGGCTGCCCGGTCCCGTCGGGCCCGCTCGCTGGCGCGGTCTCGCTCGATGGCCCGGTCTCGTTGCTGGCGGCCATTTCTCAGCACCTTCCACGGATGGCCGTCTCGCGGCCTGGCTCGGTAAGGCTCCGGCTCGTTGCGCTCAGCCGGTTGGCGCTCTGCTCGCTGTGCTCTGCTCGCTGTGCTCTGCTCGCTGTGGGCTCCCGCGCGGGGGCTCGTCTGCATGATGCGCCAGGCGCGGTCACGGGCACAAGATCCTATTTGCGCGGTTTCGCGGCCGCCCGCCCCTTCGCCGCACTCCGTGCTAGAGTTCTAGAACTCTAGAGCTTGGACGGGCGGGCGCCGCCCGCGGAGGTGGTGTCGTGATGAAGGTCGCGGAACGGGTCATCATGGGCGACCCGGGACCTGCGGGCCGGTTCGGTGAGTTCGGCGGGCGGTTCGTGCCCGAGGCCCTGGTGCCGGCCTGCGAGGAGCTGGAGCGGGAGTTCCGCGCCGCCTGGGCGGACGAGGCGTTCCGCGCCGAACTGGACAGCCTGCTGCGCGACTACGCGGGCCGGCCCACCCCGGTCAGCAGCGCGCCCCGGCTCTCGGCAGAGCTCGGCGTGCGCGTGCTGTTCAAGCGGGAAGACCTGGCCCACACCGGCAGCCACAAGATCAACAACGTGCTCGGGCAGGCGCTCCTGGCCCGGCGGCTCGGCAAGACCGCCCTCGTCGCCGAGACCGGCGCGGGCCAGCACGGGGTGGCCGCGGCCACCGTCGCGGCGCACCTGGGCCTGGGCTGCACGGTCTACATGGGCGAGCGGGACATGGCCCGCCAGGAACTCAACGTGTTCCGGATGGAACTGCTGGGCGCCACGGTCCGGCCCGTGTGCTCCGGGTCGCGCACGCTCAAGGACGCCACCAGCGAGGCGCTGCGGCACTGGGTCACCACCGCGGGCACCACCCACTACTGCATCGGCTCGGTGATGGGACCGCACCCGTACCCGTGGCTGGTGCGGGAGTTCCAGCGGGTCATCGGCGACGAGGCCCGGGCCCAGTGCGCCGCCCGGCCGGAACTCCTGCCATCCGGGCGGCCGGGCGTGGTGGTGGCCTGCGTGGGCGGCGGGTCGAACGCCGCGGGGACGTTCGCGGGCTTCGCGGACACCCCGGCCCGGCTGGTCGGCGTGGAGGCCGCCGGCGGGGCCGCGATCAGCCACGGGCGCCCCGGCGTGCTGCACGGCTTCCTGTCCCCCGTCCTCCAGGACGAGCACGGCCAGGTCACCGAGGCGCACTCGGTCTCGGCGGGGCTGGACTACCCGGGCGTCGGGCCCGAGCACGCCTACCTGGCCGCCAGCGGCCGCGCCGAGTACCACACGGTGAGCGACGAGGAGGCGATCGCGGCCGTGGAGCTGTGCGCCCGCACCGAGGGCATCCTGGCCGCGCTGGAGCCGGCGCACGCGGTGGCCTGGGTGGCCCGGGCCGCGCGCCGCGGGGACCTGCCCGCCGGGATGAGCGTGCTGGTCACCATGTCCGGCCGCGGCGACAAGGACGCCGCCACCCTGAAGGAGATCAGCCGCGGGGCAGGCCATGGGCAGGGTTGAGACGGTCCTGGGCGCGGCCCGCGCAGCGGGGCGCCCCAGCCTGGTCAGCTACGTCACCGGCGGGGTGCGGGCGGACTGGACCAGCCTGCTGGCGGCGATGATCGACGCCGGCGCGGACGCGGTCGAGATCGGGCTGCCGTTCTCCGACCCGATGCTCGACGGGCCGGTCATCCAGCAGGCGTCGGCCACCGCGATCGGCCGCGGCGCGAACACCACCACGATCCTGGCCGAGCTGCGCCGCGCCCGGCCGCGGCCGGCCGCTGCGGCGAGGTGCCGCTGATCGCGATGAGCTACGCCAACCACGCCTACGGCCGCGGCATCACGCGGTACTGCGAGGAACTCGCCGAGGCCGGCTTCAGCGGGACGATCATCCCCGACCTCCCGGCCGGGGAGGCGGGCGAGTACCTCAGCGCGGCTGCCGGAGCGGGCCTGGACGCCACCCTCATGGTCACCCCGGCCACGCCACCCGGCCGATGCGCGCCATTGCCCGGCGCACCCGTGGTTTCCTCTACGTGATGAGCGTGATGGCCACCACGGGAAGCACGAACGAGCACGACGACGAGCGCCGGTGGGCGCTGGCCGCCCGGGCGCTCGGCGCTGGCGCGGGGGACGCCAGCGAGAAGACCGTTAGGGACAGGACGGTCTGCGGCCGGTGCTGATCGGCTTCGGCATCGACACGCCCGCCCGCGCGGCCGCCGCGGCCGCCCGGCACGCGGACGGGGTCATCGTGGCCTCCGCGCTCATGCGGCGGGTCCTGGACGGCGCGGCCAGCGCCGACGTCGCGCGCGCGGTCGGCGGGCTGCGCGCCGCGATCGACGCCGCCCGGTGAACGGCCCCGTGAAGCCGGTCAGCCCGTGGCCCGGCAGCAGCATGGGGAGCGTTCCCGCGCGGCGCACCGCGGAGGACCGGCAGCCGAAGTACCTGCGGATCTACGGCGAGCTGCGGGACCGGATCGCCAGCGGGCGATGGCCTGCGGGCACCTCCCTGCCGGCGCAGCGGGACCTGGCCGGGGAGTTCGGGGTCAGCATCATGACGCTGCGGCAGGCCCTCCAGCTGCTTACCGACGACGGGCTGGTCGCCGCCCGGCACGGCAGCGGCACCTACGTGGCGGCCCGGTATGAATACGACCTGGGCCACCTGCGCAGCTTCGCCGCCGACCTGGCCGCCCAGGGCGCGGAGATCAGCACCCGGCTGCTCGCCGCGGAGATCCTCACCCCGCCCGAGGAGGTCGGCGCCCGGCTCGGCGGTCCCGGCCAGGTGCTGCGACTGCGCCGCCTGCGGCTGGCCGGCGGGCGGCCCCTGATCGTGCAGACCTCCTACCTGCCGCTGCCGCTGGCGGCGGCGGTCCCGGCGGACCTCGCCGAGCGCGGCCTGTACACGGTGCTGGCTGACCATGGGCTGGCGGTCACCCGCGCCGCGGAGACCATCACGCCGTGCGCGCTCGGACCGCTCGAGGCTCGTTCCCTCGGCCGCCCGGCCGGAAGCCCGGCGCTGCTCAGCCACCGGATCAGCTTCACCGCGGCCGGCCTGGCCGTGGTGGACGACCACGCGGTGCTGCCCGGCGACAGCGTCGCGATCACCGCCAACCGCTCCGCCGACCGGCTGGACGTGCGCTACTCCCTGCGCACAGGCCCCTGAACGCCCGCGGGCCTCAGCCGCGGCCGGGCCGGATGACGGTGACCGGCCCGTGCGCGTGCTGCACGCAGTAGGTGCTGACCGAGCCGAGCAGGGCGTCGGCGAACCCGGCGTGCCCGCGGCTGCCCACGACCAGCAGGTCGGCCCCCTCGGAGGCGTCAACCAGCACCTGCGCCGGGTATCCCTCGGCCACCCGGGTCTGCACCCAGTCCGGCCACTGCGCGCCGAACACCTCGTTCAGCGCGTCGCCCAGCGTCTTCTCGGCGATCGAGCCGAAGTCGGCGCTGTCCGCCCCGACCGGGGCCCAGCCGAAGAACGCGGGATACTGCCAGGCGATGACGGCCTCCAGGGTCGCCCCGCGGTATCCGGCCTGCCGGGCCGCCCACCGCAGCGCGTGCGCCGAACCGGCCGACCCGTCCACCCCGACCACGATGCGGGCGCCCCGCCCGTCAGCTGTGCCACTCATGATGCTCCTGTCTGCACTATCGTCCCGGCCTGCCCCTCCAGCAGGGCCTGGGCATCGTCGAGCCGGCCGATAGCCGCCATCCCGCCGGTCGCCGCGGCGAACCGGCAGGCCGCTTCGACCTTGGGACCCATCGAGCCGGCCGGGACAGGGCGGCCAGGCGGCGCCGCAGCCCGGCCGGGGTCACCCTGCCGAGGGGCCGGGCATGCTCCGTCCCGTAGCCGTCCAGCACCGCCGGGACGTCGGTGAGCAGCAGCAGTGCGTCCGCGCCGACCTCCTGGGCCAGCAGCGCCGCGGTCAGGTCCTTGTCCACGACGGCCTCGACCCCGCGGAGCCCGCCCTCGACGTCGGCCACCACCGGGACACCTCCACCGCCGGCGCAGATGACGGTGACGCCGCGGCCGGCCAGCAGCCTGATCATGTCCAGCTCGATCAGCGCGGCCGGCTCGGGTGAGGGCACGACCCGCCGCCAGGCTGTGCCCGTCCGGGCGGATCTCCCAGCCGTGCCCGGCGGCCAGCCGCGACGCGGTGGCCTGGTCGTAGACCGGGCCGACGAACTTGGTCGGCGCGGCGAACGCGGGATCGTCCGCCTTGACCAGGGTCCGGCAGATGAGGCAGGCCGCGGGCTTGGCCCGCCGGCCCCCGTGCGCGGAGCCGTGTTCCGCCGCGCCGCGCCCCGCGGCAGCATGGGCCGCGGCGCTGTCCAGGGCCTGCATCAGCCAGTAGCCGATCATCCCCTGGGTCTGCGCCCCGAGCACATCGAAGGGGTAGGGGTGCGACAGCGACGGGTCACCGGCGCTCTCCACCGCGAGCACGCCGACCTGCGGCCCGTTCCCGTGCGTGATGATCAGGTCGTGGTCGCGCAGGAGAGGGCTGAGCGCGGCCGCCGCGCGGGCGACGTGCGATTCCTGGATGTCGGAGTCGGGCGCCTCGCCGCGTTCCAGGAGCGCGTTGCCCCCGAGCGCGGCGACCACCTTCACGACTGCCTCCCCAGGGTGGCGACCATGACCGCCTTGATCGTGTGCATCCGGTTCTCGGCCTGGTCGAACACCACGGAAGCCGGGGACTCGAAGACCTCGTCGGTGACCTCCAGCGCGGTCAGGCCGCGCCGCTGGTAGATCTCCTCGCCGACCCTGGTGTCCCGGTTGTGCAAGGCGGGCAGGCAGTGCATGAACTTGACCGCCGGGTTCCCCGTCGCCGCCAGCACGCCGGCGTTGACCTGGTAGTCCAGCAGCAGGTCGATCCGCTTGTCCCACTCCCCCGGCGGCTCTCCCATGGACAGCCACACGTCGGTGTAGAGGAAGTCGGCGCCTGCCACCGCGGCCTTCACGTCCTCGGTCACGGTCAGCGCCGCACCGGAGCGCGCGGCCAGCCCGCGGGCGGTCTGCTGCACCGCGGGGGACGGCTGCAGCTGCGCCGGGGCGCAGATCCGGGTGTCCATGCCCAGCAGGGCCCCGGTCACCAGCAGCGAGTTCGCGGTGTTGTTCCGGGCGTCACCCAGGTAGCACCAGGAGACGCCGGTGAGCGGCCGGTCGGCGTGATCACGGACGGTCAGCACGTCCGCCAGCATCTGGGTGGGGTGCCATTCGTTGGTCAGCCCGTTCCACACCGGCACCCCGGCGAACTCGCCGAGGGTCTCGGCGGATTCCTGGGCGAACCCGCGGTACTCGATGCCGTCGAACATGCGGCCCAGCACCCGGGCCGTGTCCTTCATCGATTCCTTGTAGCCGATCTGCGACCCCTCCGGCCCGAGGTAGGTAACGTGCGCGCCTTCGTCGTACGCGGCCACCTCGAAGGCCGACCGGGTCCTGGTGGAGGCCTTCTCGAAGATCAGCGCGATGTTGAGGCCGGCCCGCGCCGGCCCGGGCGGCCTGCAGGCCGCCGGGCCGCGCCGGCCCGGCCGGGCAGCCGGGCAGCGCGCTTCTCGGCGCGCAGGCGGCCGCCCAGGTGACGAGGTAGAGGAACTCCTCCGGGCTGAAGTCGATCTCCTTCAGCAGATTGCGCCCGTGCAGGTCCATATCCCCGTGCAGGTCCATCTCGGCTCCTCGGTTAGGCAGGGTCGCGCTCGATCGGGCAGGTCATGCACCGCGGCCCGCCCCGGCCCCGGCCGAGTTCCTCGCCGGGCACGGTGACCACCTCGATGCCGTGCTTGCGCAGCATGGTGTTGGTGGCGACGTTGCGGTCGTAGCCGACGATGACGCCGGGGGCGACGGCCAGGTAGTTGGTGCCGTCGTCCCACTGCTCC
>CAVQEM010000096.1:0-52095 GCA_963711485.1 uncultured Actinomycetes bacterium | reverse complement strand
GGATGATCCGCGAGGCGTGCACGATCGCGGAGTCCAGTCCGGCCCGGACGCACTCGTCGAGGAATACCGAGTTCAGCACCGCGCGGGCGGCGGGCTTGAGCCCGAACGAGACGTTCGACACGCCCAGCGTGGCTGTACCTCGGGGTAGCGCGCTTCAGCTCGGCGATCGCCTCGATCGTCTCGATCGCGTCGCGTCGCGTCTCCTCCTGGCCGGTGGAGATGGGGAAGGTCAGGCAGTCGACGATGATGTCCTCGACCCGCATCCCCCAGTTCCCCGTCAGGTCGGCGATCAGGCGCTCGGCGACGGCGAGCTTCCACTCGGCGGTGCGCGCCTGGCCCTGCTCGTCGATGGTGAGCGCGATCACGGCGGCACCGTGCTCTCGTACCAGCGGCATTACCCGCGCGATGCGCGAGTCGGGCCCGTCGCCGTCTTCGTAGTTGACCGAGTTGACGACCGAGCGGCCGCCGGTCAGCTCAAGGCCCGCCTCGATGACCGCGGGCTCGGTCGAGTCGAGCACGAGCGGCAGCGTCGCGGCGGTAGCGAGCCTGCTCACCACCTCGCGCATGTCGGCGACGCCATCGCGGCCCACGTAGTCGACGCACACGTCGAGCAGGTGGGCGCCGTCCCTGGTCTGGGTCCGCGCGATCTGCACGCATTCTTCGTACTTGCCCTCCAGCATGGCGTCACGGAAGGCCTTGGACCCGTTGGCGTTGGTCCGCTCGCCGATCGCGAGGAAAGCGGTGTCCTGCTGGAACGGTACGTGCTGGTAGAGCGAGGCCACCCCGGGCTCGGGGCGCGGCCGCCGCCTGGCCGTGCGGCGACCCGCCGCCCGCTCCACGAGCGCGGCGGTGTGCTCGGGCGTCGTCCCGCAGCAGCCGCCGACCAGCGAAAGCCCGAACTCGGTGGTGAACCTGTCGTGGGCATCCGCGAGCTGACCAGGGGTCAGCGGGTAGCGCGCGCCGTCCGAGCTCACCACGGGCAGCCCGGCGTTGGGCTCGCAGGACAGCGCGACGCGCGCGTGGGCGGCCAGGTAGCGCAGGTGCTCGCTCATCTCGCCGGGCCCGGTCGCGCAGTTCAGCCCGATCATGTCGACGCCGAGCGGCTCGAGAGCGGTCAGCGCGGCGCCGATCTCGCTGCCGAGCAGCATCGCCCCCGTGGTCTCGATGGTGACCTGCACGATGACCGGCGCATCAGGGGCCACGCGGGCCGTCGCTCGCTTGCATCCGATGATGGCCGCCTTGGCCTGGAGCAGGTCCTGGCAGGTCTCGACGATCAGCGCGTCGGCACCGCCGCGCAGCAGGGCCTCCGCGTTGACCTGGTAGGTGTCACGCAACTCGCGGAACGTGGTATGGCCGAGCGTGGGCAGCTTCGTGCCTGGGCCGATCGAGCCGAGCACCCAGCGTTGACGGCCCGGCGTGGCCCAGCGGTCGGCCGCCGCGCGGGCCAGCCGGGCGCCCGCCTCGGACAGCTCGGCGATCCGCCCGGCAATCCCGTATTCACCCAGGTTGCTGAGATTTGCCCCGAACGTGTTGGTGGTGACGCAGTCCACGCCGGCGTTCGAGATAGCCCTCGATGCACCGCGCGGACGATGTCTGGCCGGGTCACGTTGAGGATCTCGTTGCATCCCTCATGACCGTCGAAATCCTCCAGCGCGGCGTCACTGGCCTGGAGCATCGTCCCCATTGCCCCGTCGGCCACCACCACGCGATCCCCGAGGACGGCACCGAGTTCCGGCCGGGCCTGCTGGGCCGGGCGGGCAGTGTTCGTCATAGGCCCCCTATTCTAGGGCGACGTGTCCCGGCGCGGCTGAGCCGGAGCAACGGCACCGACCCCGGGCCACTCGGCGATCAGCGAGGTACACGTAACCTGGAGTCATCCGGGCAAGCGGCGGCCCGCGAAGGAGGTGGTGGATGATCGAGCTGAACGGCGATCGAGCGCTCTCCTCGCCAGCAGTCATCGCTGCCTTCGAGGGCTGGAACGACGCTGGAGAGGCCGCCAGCGGGGTGATCGACCACCTGGGGCTGGCCTGGGATGCCACCCAGATAGGTGCCATCGATCCGGAGGATTACTACGACTTCCAGGTGACCAGGCCGGTGATGGAGGTCTCCGAGGGCCGTACCGACCGGCTGGTCTGGCCGACCACGCGGCTGTCCGTGGCCAGCCCGGAGGGCCTGGGCCGTGACATCATCCTGGTCCACGGGATCGAGCCCAATATGCGCTGGCGCGGCTTCAGCGATGAGCTGGTGCGGTCCTTCGCCGACCTGGGCGCCGAGACAGTGGTGCTGCTGGGCGCGCTGCTCGCGGACTCCCCGCACACCCGCCCCGTGCCGGTGGCCGCCGCGGCGTCCGATCCGGCCCTGGCCAGCGACCTGCACGTCGAGCCGGTGGAGTACAAGGGCCCCACGGGGATCGTCGGGGTGCTCCAGCATGCCTGCTCGCAGGCGGGGATCGCGACGGTGTCGCTGTGGGCGTCGGTGCCCCACTACGTGGCCCAGCCGCCCAGCCCCAAGGCCACCCTGGCCCTGCTCCGGGGCGTCGAGGACGTCCTGGACATGTCACTGCCGCTCGGCGACATGCCCCAGGAGGCCCGGGCCTGGGAGCGCGGGGTGGACGAGCTGGCGGAGCAGGACACCGAGGTCGCGGACTACGTCCGCACCCTCGAGGAAGCCAAAGACGCGACCGACCTGCCGGAAGCAAGCGGGGACGCGATCGCCCGCGAGTTCGAGCGCTACCTGCGCCGCCGCCGCCACCCCGGCGAACCCGGAAGGTAGATTTCCCCCGGCCCCCCCCGGCCCCCCCGGCCCCCCCGGGCCACAGGGCGTGCACGTACCAGGGACCTGTGCCACAGCTGATTTGCGGGCGAGGGCAGGCGCGCCGCAGGCGTGTCTGCCCGAGCATGCTGGCGTGCCGTGATCGGGGTAGGTTTTGCGCCGCGGGTGACGCAAAACCTACCCCGTTGACACGGAGCTGCGAGTGAGGGGGCAGGCCGGGCCGCAGGGCGGGGAGTGCCGTGCCAGCCGCTAGTAGGGCGGCCAGGGGACCGCGGGCCAGTCCTCGGGGGGGTACGGGTGCACGCGCTGTTCGAGCAGCAGGTTGACGCGCTGCTTCGTGGCCTCGACCTCGCCGGAGGACAGCCGCTGCGCCAGCTCGTCGGCGAGCGGCCCGCTCTCCAGTTCCCCCTGCAGCCTGACCAGTGTCTCGATGGCCCGCGCGGGCAGTTTCCGGCCCCGCCATTGCCATAGCACGGTGCGGAGCTTGTACTCCTCACCGAAGCACACGCCGTGGTCACACCCGTAGAGCCGCTCCGCGTCGACCGGCAGCAGGTGACCGATCTTGCGGTCCGCGTTGTTGACCACGGCGTCGAATACGGACATGTCCCGGAGCATCTGGTGATCCGCGCGCCGGGACAGGGCGACCAGGTCCATGCTGGCGTCGGGCTCGATCCACAGCTGGCACATACCGGGGCCGAACGGGCCGTCCCGGTACACGGTCGGCGGGACGAGGCCCCAGCCGACGGCCTGGGATACCGCGTACGCGGCCACTTCCCGGCCGGCCAGCGTGCCATGCGGGAAATCCCACAGCGGCCGCTCACCCGCGATCGGCTTGTACACGCAGGCCGATTCCGTGGAACCGCGGCGGATCGTGCAGTACAAGGTGGCGTTCGACGCGACGATCAGGCGCCCCTCGATCTCCAGTTCGCCCTCGCGGAGCAGTTCGAGTGCGTCCGCGTGGTCATCCGGGGGCTGCTTGGGACGGCGCGGGGGGCGTGGCCGGGAGAGCCGGCGAGCGGGCGGCTTTTCAGCCATTGGCGGCCCGGTGGCCATTCTGGCGCGGACAGATGTGCCCCTCGGTGTCGAGCGGCAGGCCGCAGAGCGGGCACGGCGGCCGGCCTTGTCCCAGGATGCGCAGTGCTCGCTGGGAAAAGGCCCGCGCCGAGGCCGCGGTGATACGGACCCGGAGCACCCCGGGCCCGTTCTCGGGGATGTCCTCGGCCAGCGGCTCGACCGGGGTCTCGGACTCCTCCTGGGCCTCGATGACCACCCGCTCGTCCTCGCCGTCCCAGGCCAGGGCGATGGCGCCGACCCGGAAATCTTCCATCAGCGGCAGGTCCAGCGGCTCATCGTCGGTGAGATCCGACGGAGTGGCGGCGGGCACAGAGGTCAGGCCGCCGGTCCGCCTGACCACCTCGTCGAGCAGTTCCTCGAGCCGCTCAGCGAGCAGGCTGACCTGGAATTTCTCCAGGGCCACGCTCGTCACCCGGCCGCTGGCGCTGGCCTGCAGGTAAAACGTGCGCTCCCCAGGTTGCCCGACCGTGCCGGCCACGAAACGCTCCGGCGGGTCATAGGAGTAGACCGGCATGATCCTTATCCTCCCGCTCCCCCGCCGATGGCCGCGTCACCCTCCCCGAATGGGGGCCGGGACGCCGCCTCAACGGCCGTTTGCGGCGTTCCGCCATTTGCTGCCGCCTTCCCCGCGGCCGCCCCGGCGTCGTGCGGCCTGGCCAGCCCGGCGGCGGCGCGGCCAGTGTCATTCATTCGTACCAGGAAAGGCCGGAGCGGGGTGTAGCGGATGACGCTCAGCGAGCACGGATCGACCTGGATGCGCTGGCTCAGGTCCAGGTGCAGTCCGAGGCTGTCCGCGATGACCGACTTGATGACGTCCCCGTGCGAGCAGATCAGGTAGACCGCGTCCTTGCCGAGCCTGGCGTTCCACTCCCGCACCGCGTTCACCGCGCGGTGCTGCACCTCGGGCAGGGACTCCGCGTCCTCCCCGGGAAAGCGCACCGCGCTGGGATGGGCTTGCACCACCCGCCACAGCGGGTCCTTGGCCAGCCGCTTGAGCGGCTGGCCGGTCCAGTCGCCGTACTTGACCTCGGCGAACTGCTGGTCCTCCTGGATCGCGAGCGCAGAGCCGTCGCGCGCCGCCGCGATCGCCTCCGCCGTTTCCCGGCAGCGGTCCAGTGGGCTGGTGATGATCGCGTCCAGGGGTACGTCAGCCAGCCGGGCGGCCAGCGCCGCGGCTTGCGCCCGGCCACGGTCATCCAGCGGGATACCCGGAGTGCGGCCGGTGAGGACGGTGCCCGTCCCGGCCGTAAGCCCATGCCGCACCAGCAAGACCAACGTCACGCCATGACTCTAAAGGGTCGGTGGCGATGGTGGAAAAACACGCCGCCGGGGTGGTCGCGGGCGGCTGCCTGACGCTGACCGGCTGGTCTAGCCGCCCGCCTGGGACAGGCCCTGCCCGCCGCCGGGCCGCCCGAAGACGTAGGTGGCGGCGCCAAAGCTGACCAGATCGCCGTCCCGCACCGGTACCCACCTCCTGACCCGCCAGCCGTTCAGCCTGGTGCCGTTGGTGGAGCCCAGGTCATCCAGCATCCAGCCGCTGGCCTCGCGTTTGAGCCCGGCGTGCCAGCGGGAGATGGTCGGGTCGGGCAGCACCATGTCGCAGCCGGCGTCGCGGCCGATGGTGAAACGGCTCTGCCCGTCAGGTGGGAAGGACAGCAGCCGGGCTGGTGCCGGCCGCGGGCGGCCCGCCATCAGGCCGGCCAGCGTGGCCCGGCCCCGGTTCCAGCAGGCCGCCGCGGTGCTGGCGAGCCGCGGCCGGGACGGCAGGTCGGCCACCACGGCCTCAAGTTCATGCCGGTAGCGGGCCTTCAGCGCCGTTCCCAGCCGGTGATCCAGCGTGTCATGGGTGAGACGGCCCTCGGCGTACCGGTCGCCGAGCTGGCTGATCACCGCCTCACGGTCGGCATCAGAAGCGCGGACGCGGTCAGCTGGCCGCCGTCGGTGCGGCGGATCTGGGCGGTCCGCAGGCACGCCACCGCCCGGGTTCCCTTCCATGGTCATGAGTATCAGTGAGGGCCGCGACGGGCACAAGCGAAAGAATCCGCCTCTCACGTGAAGGAGAAACCGGCCCGCTTATCCGGCGGCATTCTCGTACGGGATCCGCCGGCCGGAGTGCCCGGCCGTTGTTTCGTCGCGGGCCTGTTTCGCTGCCCGGCATTGTCGGGCCTCCCGGTTAGGCTGGTGGCGATGTCCGTGGTAACTGAGGTGGGCGGAACGCCGGTGCCCGATGACCTTCCCGACGTGTTCGGTGAGTTCTGCGCGGCCGGCCTGTGGCCGGGGCTGGGCCGCAAGCTGGCCGGGCAACTGGCCGGCGCGGCATTACCGGGCCGGCGCTGGTTACCGCGGACCGCCTGAAGCTCATCAGCGGAGTCAGTGGCGAGCGAGCGGAATGGCTGGCCGCCGCGTTTCACGACGCCCGGCCCTGCTACGAGACCGCGCAATTGCTGGCCGGGCTGCCAGGTGCCGGCCCGGTTCGCCGGGCCCGCCGTGGCCACGCTGGGCCGCACCGCCCGGGACCAGCTGCGCCAGGACCCGTGGCGGCTGCTGGCGCTGCCCCAGATCCGGCCGGACCAGGCGGACTGGTTCGCCCGGAAGCTGATGCGCGGGCAGGCCACCCCGCAGGATCAGCGGCGCGGCCGGGCGCTGGTGAGCTACCTGCTGACCCGGGCGGCGCGAGACGGCCATACCGCGGTGCCGGCCGGGGTCATCGCCGGCGCCCTGGCCAGGTTCCGGATCGAGGATCCGGCGGGCGCCATCGCAGCCGCGGTGGATGAGGGCGCCGTGCTGCCGTTCGAGGCGGACCCCGGCGAGGCGGACCCCGGCGAGGCCGACCCCGGCGGGCGGCCCCGGCAGACCCGCGGGCAGGCCCCGGCGAGGCGGCGGATCCCGCCGGGGGCGAGTTCGCCGCCGGGGACGGGCTGGACGATAGCGAGGACAGCGAGGGCGGGGAGCAGGCCACGGCCGGGGTCCTGCTGGCGCTGGCCCGCTACGCCATGGCGGAGGAGATGGCCGCGGAGGGGCTGCAGCGGCTCGCCGCCCTGGCTGAGCCGCTCGATCCGGCGGACCCCGGCCCCGACCTTGACCCCACCCAGCAGGAAGCCGTGCGGGCGGTCGCCGAGCACGGGGTGTCCGTTCTCACCGGCGGCCCGGGCACCGGCAAGAGCCGTACGGTGGCGGCGGTGGTGGCGATGGCGGCCAAGCACGGCCTGACCGTGGCCCTGGCCGCCCCGACCGGGCGGGCCGCGAAGCGGCTGGAGGAACTCGCCGGCGCGCCGGCCACGACGGTGCACCGGATGCTCGGGGCGCAGGACGGGGCCCGCGGCGGCGGCCCGGCGGGGGGACGAGGCGGCCCGGGGGCCGGCGGCGCGGCGGGCGAGTCAGCCTGGGTGTTCAGCCGGAACGAGGAATGCCCGCTGGACGCGGACCTGGTGGTAGTGGACGAGGCGTCCATGCTCGATGCGGAGCTGGCCACCGCGCTGGTCGAGGCCTGCCCGGACGGGGCCAGGCTGCTGCTCGTCGGTGATCCCGGGCAGCTGCCCTCGATCGGGGCGGGCCGGGTGCTCGGGGACGTCATCGACTCCGGTGCCGTGCCGGTTACGGAGCTGACCCGGCTGTACCGCCAGCGCGACGGCGGTGTCATCGCCCGGCTGGCCACCGCGGTGCGCGGCGGCACGCTGCCTCCGGTGGACTCGCCAGACCGGGAAGTGGTCGTGCTGGCCGCCCGCAGCAGCGGCGACGCCGCGCACCGGGTGATGCAACTCGTCACCGACTCGATACCGCGCGCCCTGGGCATCCCGGCGGCGGACATCCAGGTGATCACCCCGGTGCACAAGGGGCCCGCCGGGACCATCGCGCTGAACCGGGCCCTCAAGGAGCGGCTCAACCCGGGGCCGGGTGCGCACGGCGGTTTCGATCCGGGTGACCGTGTGGTCTCGGTCGCCAGCCGCGCCGACGCGGGGTTCACCAACGGCGAGGTCGGCACGGTGGTGGGCGGTGGCGACGGCGGGCTCCAGGTGGCCTTTCCCGCGGCCCCCGTGTGCGTGCCGGATAGGTTCCTCAGCGACCTGCGGCATGGCTGGGCGCTGACCGTGCACCGGGCCCAGGGATCCGAATGGCCCGCGGTGGTGGCGGTGTTCCCGGCGGAGGCGGCCGGGATACTGTCCCGGCCGCTGGTCTACACCGCGCTGACCCGGGCCCAGCGCCACTTGTCCGTGGTACACGGAGCCGGTCCCGCGCTGTCCCGCGCGGTGTCCACCATCGGCGAGCCGCCCCGGGTGACCCGGCTGGCCGCCCTGCTCGCCGGAATGTAGGCCGGGGCGCGGGGGCGGCCCGGGTAGAGCCGTTATTTGAAAATCACCGTGCGGCGGCCGTGCAGCAGGATCCGGTGCTCGGCGTGCCAGCGCACCGCCCGGGCCAGCGCGACCCGCTCCGCGTCCCGCCCGATCGCGGCCAGCTGCGGCGGCGCGGCGGTGTGCTCCACCCGGGCCACCTCCTGCTCGATGACCGGGCCCTCGTCCAGGTCCGGCGTGACGTAGTGCGCGGTCGCGCCGATCACCTTCACGCCGTACTCATACGCTTGCCGGTACGGCCGCGCGCCGCGGAAGCTGGGCAGGAACGAGTGGTGGATGTTGATGATCCGGCCGGCCAGCTTCGCGCAGACCTCCGGGGACAGGATCCGCATGTACCGGGCCAGCACCACGAGGTCGATCCGGTGCGCGGCGACCAGGTCGAGCAGCCGCCCCTCGGCCTCGGCCCGGTCCGCCGGATCCGGCCCGACCGGCACATGCTCGAACGGCACCCCGTGCCCGGCCGCGAGGCGGGCGAGGTCGGGATGGTTCCCGACGACCAGCGGGACATCGATGGCGAGCGACTCCGCCTCCCTGCGGTACAGCAGGTCGTTGAGGCAGTGGCCCTCCTTGGACACCATGATCAGCACGCGCGGGCGGACGGCCAGGTCGTGCAGGTCCCAGTCCATGCCGAACTCGGCGGCGATGGGCCCGAAGCCGGCCCGCAGGGCCGGGGCGTCCGACGGCGCGGTGCCGAGCGTCTCGACGTGCACCCGCATGAAGAAGCGGTTCATGGTCAGGTCCGCGAACTGCTGGCTGTCCAGGATGTTGCAGCCCGAGCCGTGCAGGAACGCGGCGACCGCGTGGACGATGCCGGGCCGGTCCGGGCAGGACAGTGTGAGCACCAGCTGCCTGGCACCCGCGGCGGGCCCGCCGGCGCGGTCAGCCGCCGACCGCATGGACACCGCCGTCGGAATGCACGATCTCGCCGGTGGTCGCGGGGAACCAGTCGGACAGCAGCGCGACGCAGGCCCGTGCGGCGGGCTCCGGGTTGGTGATGTCCCAGCCGAGCGGGGCCCGGTCGTCCCACATGCCCTCGAAGGCGCTGAACCCGGGGATGCTCTTGGCCGCCATGGTGCGCAGCGGGCCCGCGGCGACCAGGTTCACCCGGATCCCGCGCGGTCCCAGGTAACGGGCGAGGTACCGGGATGTCGATTCCAGGGCGGCCTTGGCCACGCCCATCCAGTCATAGGCAGGCCAGGCCAGCGACGCGTCGAAGTCCAGGCCGACGATGGATCCCCCGTCACCCAGCAGTGGCAGGGCGGCCATGGCCAGTGACTTGAGGGAGAACGTGGACACCTGCATGGCCGAGGCCACGTCGGACCATTCGGTGTGCAGGAAGTTGCCGCCGAGCGCGGCCTGCGGTGCGTTGCCGATGCTGTGCACGACGCCGTCCAGGCCGTCCAGGTGCCCGGAGACCCGCTCGGCCAGCGACTCGAGATGGGCCGGGTCGGTCACGTCGAGCTCGATGACCGGCGGCGGGTCGGGCAGCCGCTTGGCGATGCGCTCCACCAGGGTGAGCCGGCCGATACCCGGTCAGCACCACCCGGGCACCTTCCTGCTGGGCGATCCGGGCCACGTGAAAGGCGATCGAGGAGTCGGTGAGCACGCCCGTCACCAGGATCCGCTTGCCGTCCAGGATTCCCATCGCTGTCCTTCCCTTACTCCCTGATCACGGTCAACCGGGGGCTCTGTGGCAGTTACCGACCGGGATCATGGTCCCCGGCCTAGTGGCCCATGCCGAGCCCGCCATCGACCGGGATGACCGCGCCGGTGATATAGGCCGCATCCGGCCCGGCCAGGAAGGCTACCGTCGCGGCGACCTCATCGGCGGTGGCGAGGCGGCCCAGCGGCACCTGGCCGAGGATGGCGGCCTTCCGGTCCTCGGGCAGCACCGCCGTCATGTCGGTGTCCACGAAGCCCGGCGCCACCACGTTGGCGGTGATGTTCCGGCTGCCGAGTTCCCGGGCGAGCGAGCGGGCCAGCCCGACCAGCCCGGCCTTGGAGGCCGCGTAGTTCGCCTGGCCGCCCGAGCCGAGCAGGCCGACGACCGAGGAGATGAACACCATCCGGCCCCGGCGCAGTTTCATCATCCCGCGCACCGCCCGCCTGGCCACCCGGTACGGCGCCGGCCAGGTTGGTGTCGATCACGTCGGTGAAGTCGTCCTCTTTCATCAGCGCGAGCAGCTGATCGCGGGTGATGCCGGCGTTGGAGACCAGCACCTCCACCGGGCCCTGCCCCGCCTCGACCTTGGCGAAGGCCTCGTCCACGGCGGCGGCGTCCCGGACGTCGCAGGCCACGGTGGCCAGCCCGGCCACCGGGTCGCCCGACCGGGACGTCACGGTGACCTGATCCCCGCCCGCCGCCAGGCGGCGCGCGATGGCCAGCCCGATACCCCGGTTCCCGCCGGTGACGAGGACGGACCGGCTTATCGGCGTGCCTTCTTCCATGATCATCCAATCGACTCCGGCGCCCCCGTGAGCGTACCCGGCTGCCGCCGCAGGGCGTGGGATAGGTTGCCACTGGAGGAGCACAGTACACATCCCGGGCCAGCCGGAGCACTGGACCAGGCCCGGGACCACGTATCGGGGCAAGGCCCAGGACGGGGCACAGGACCAGGCATGGAGCCAAGCACGCAAACAGGCACGCGGCCCAGCGGCGGGAACCCGGGGAGCGGCCATCCCATCGATCCGGAGTTCACCGCCCTGCCGCTGCGTGAGCTGGCCGCCGCGGCGCTGCAGCGCGCCCGGGAGCTCGGCGCGGAGCATGCCGATTTCCGCGCCGAGCGCATCAGGGGCCAGGAGATCGGGCTGTCCGACGGCCACCTGGAGACGCTGATGGACGCGGACGAGCTGGGCCTGGCCGTCCGGGTGGTGCTGAACGGGACCTGGGGCTTTGCCGCCTCGGTGGACCTGACCACCCAGGCGGCGGTGCGGGCGGCCGAGGAGGCCATCGACGTGGCCAGGGTCGCCGCCGCGATGAATACCGAGCGCATCGAGCTGGCTCCCGAGCCGGGCTATGGCGAGGTCAGCTGGGTCTCCGCCTACGATCAGGATCCGTTCAGCGTCAGCGTCGGGGACAAGCTGGCGCTGCTGTCGGACTGGAGCGGGCGGCTGCTGGCCAGCCCGGCGATCAACCACGTGGACGCCTCGCTGGTCCAGGTCCGGGAGTGCAAGTTCTACGCCGACGGCGAGACCACTGCCCTCCAGCAGCGGGTGCGGCTGCACCCGGTGCTCACCGCGGTCGCGGTGCAGCCCAGCGGCCGGTTCGAGACCATGCGCACGCTGGCCCCGCCGGCCGGCCGGGTTATGAGTACCTGGCCGGGACCGGGTGGGATTTCGATGCCGAGCTGGCTCAGCTGCCGGAGCTGCTGGCCGGGAAGCTGGCCGCCCCGGCGGTCCAGGCGGGCCGCTACGACCTGGTCATCGCCCCGTCCAACCTGTGGCTGGTCATCCACGAGTCGATCGGGCACGCCACCGAGCTGGACCGGGTGCTCGGCTACGAGGCGGCCTACGCCGGGACGTCGTTCGCCTCCCTCGACAAGCTGGGGAGCCTGCGGTACGGCTCGCCCGTGATGCGGGTCACCGGCGACCGGACCGTGCCGCACGGCTTGTCCACGGTGGGCTATGACGATGAGGGGGTCGCGTCCCAGTCCTGGGACCTGATCTCCGGCGGCGTGCTCAGCGGCTACCAGCTCGACCGCCGCATCGCCCAGCTGACCGGGTTCGGCCGGTCCAACGGCTGCGCCTTCGCCGACTCCCCCGGCCACATGCCGATCCAGCGGATGGCCAACGTCTCGCTCGAACCGGCCCAGGACGGCCCGGGCACCGACGAGCTGATCGCCGGCGTGACCAACGGGATCTACATCGAGGGTGACAAGAGCTGGTCCATCGACATGCAGCGGTACAACTTCCAGTTCACCGGGCAGCGGTTCTACAAGATCACCAACGGCCGGCTGGACGGCCAGCTGCGCGACGTGGCCTACCAGGCCACCACGACCGAGTTCTGGAACTCCATGGAAGCGGTGGGCGGCCCGCAGACGTACGTGCTGGGCGGCGCGTTCAACTGCGGGAAAGGCCAGCCCGGGCAGGTCGCCCCGGTCAGCCACGGCTGCCCCACGGCGCTGATGCGGGGAGTCCGGGTGCTCAACACCGCGGAGGAGGGGGCATGAGCCCGCAGCAGTCCACTTCAGGAACCACGGGCAGCTCACGAACTGCGAGCTCAGGGAGCAGCGTGGTGCAGGGCACCGGGCCCCAGGACATGGTCGAGCGGGCGCTGGCCGCGGCCCGGTCCGACGACTGCATCGTGATCGCCGACGAAAGCTCGACCGCGAACCTGCGCTGGGCCGGCAACACGCTGACCACCAACGGGGTCGCGCGGTCCCGCCAGCTGACCGTGATCGCTGTCAGCCGCCGGGCGGAGGGCACCTCGGTGGGCGTGGTGTCGCGGGCGGGTGTCCGCGACGACCAGGTGGAGGACGTGGTCCGGGAGGCCGAGCGGGCCGCCGCGGACGGCTCCCCCGTCGAGGACGCCCAGCCGCTGCTGGGCCCGGACGAGCGGCACGGCAGGGAAGATCGCGGCCGCGGCACGCTGGGACGACCCGGTCGCGAGCACCGAGATCGGGGTGTTCAGCGGGTTCGCGGCGGACCTGGGCGGCGCGTTCCAGGCCGCGCAGGCCGGCGAGCGCAAGCTGTACGGGTACGCCGAGCACTCGCTGAACTGCACGTTCCTCGGCACGTCGACCGGCCTGCGGCTGCGCCATGACCAGCCGACCGGCAAGGTCGAGCTCAACGCCAAGTCCGCGGACCTGGCCCGCTCGGCCTGGGCCGGCTGCGCCACCCGGGACTTCACCGACGTCGACGTCGCCTCGCTGGACGCCGGCCTGGAACAGCGCCTGGCCTGGGCCCAGCGGAAGATCGACCTGCCCCCGGGCGGTACGAGACGCTGCTCCCCCCGGGGGCCGTGGCCGACCTGCTCGTCTACATGTACTGGTCGGCCGGGGCCAAGGACGCCCTCGACGGGCGCAGCGTGTTCAGCAAGCCCGGGGGCGGCACCCGGGTGGGTGAGCTGCTGTCCGGCCTCCCGCTGACGCTGTACAGCGACCCGGCCCGGCCCGGCCTGGCCTGCTCCCCGTTCGTCGTCGCGCACGCCTCGCGCCGTGACGCCTCGGTGTTCGACAACGGCTTCGGGCTGGAGCGCACCGACTGGATCCACGATGGCGAGCTCGCCGCGCTGATCCAGACCCGGCACACCGCCGGGCTCTCGGGGCTGCCCGTCACCCCCGCGATCGACAACCTCGCGCTGGCCGGCCCCCCGGACTCCGCGGCGTCCCTCGAGGATCTGGTGCGCCGCACGGAGAGGGGTCTCCTGCTCACCACCCTCTGGTACATCCGCGAGGTGGACCCGCAGACGCTGCTGCTCACCGGGCTGACCCGGGACGGCATCTACCTGGTGGAAAACGGCGAGGTCAGCGGGGCGGTGAACAACTTCCGCTTCAACGAGAGCCCGGTCGGCATGCTCAGCCGGCTCGCCGAGGTCGGCGCGACCGTGCCCGCGCTGCCCCGCGAGTGGGGTGACTACTTCACCCGCTGCGCGATGCCCCCGGTCCGGGTAGAGGGCTTCAACATGTCCTCGGTCAGCCAGGCCAGTTAGCCTGCCGCGTCGCCCTAGCGAAGCGGGCGGCGCGGCGGGCTAGGTCGGCCGCAGTGACGCAGCGGCAGCGCCCGGTAGGGCGCTGGGCAGGGATAGAGCCAGGCCAGTTAGCCCGCCGCAGTGACGCAGCGCCAGCGCGCCGTAGCGCGCTGGGCAAGAAGAACAGCCAGGCCAGTTAGCCCGCCGCGCCGCCCTAGCGAAGCGGACGGGCGCGGCGGGCCAGGTCGGCCGCCAGAGAAACTAGCTGTCCTCGAGGCGGAAGCCCACTTTCAGCCCGACCTGGAAATGCGCGACCTCGCCGTCGGTAATCTGGCCGCGCACCTGGGTGACCTCGAACCAGTCCAGGTGCCGCAGGGTCTCCCCGGCGCGGTGCACCGCGTTGCGGATAGCGGGCTCGATGCCGTCCGGCGACGTGCCGACGATCTCGGTAACGCGGTAGGTCCGTTCGGTCATGGCCCCTCCACAGGGAAAGTGGTCCCGCTCGCGGGACTGGCGTCCCGCCCGGCGTTCAGGCAGGGTGTTCGGGTGTGATGGCTGACGTTTCCGAGCTTGAGCGGCGGGCCCGAGAGCTCCTTCGCCCTGAGGTCTATGACTACTATGCCGGCGGTTCCGGTGGCGAGGTGACCCTCCGCGCGAACGCGGAGGCCTGGAAGCAGATCCGGTTCCTGCCGCGGGTGCTGCGCGACGTCTCCGCCGTCCGCACCGGCGTGCAGCTGGGCCCGCCGCTGAACCTGGACCTGCGCACCCCGATCGCGGTGGCGCCGACCGCCTACCACCGGCTCGCCCACCCCGAGGGCGAGGCGGCCACCGCGGCAGGCGCCGCCCGGGCGGGGGCCCTCTTCGTACTGTCCTCCCGCTGCTCGACGCGGATCGAGGACGTCGCCGCGGCCGTCGCCGAGGCCAGCGGCCGCTGGTGGTTCCAGGTCTACCTGATGCAGGAGCGGGAACTCACCGCCGGGCTGGTCCGGCGGGCCGCAGCCGCGGGCGCGCGGGCCCTGGTCCTCACCGGCGACACCCCCGTGGTCGGGCGCCGGGCCCTGGCGCCCGGTGCGGGCGTGATCAGCGACCGGGACTTCGAGGACAACCTCGGACGGCTGGACGACCTGTCCCGGGCGCGCATCGTCCCCGCCAGCCTCGCCGACATCGGCTGGCTGGCTGAGATCAGCGGCGGGCTGCCCGTCGTGGTCAAGGGAGTGCTGCGTGCCGACGACGCGGCCGCCTGCCTGTCGGCGGGGGCCGCCGGTGTCATCGTGTCCAACCACGGCGGCCGGCAGCTCGACCGGGCGCTGCCCAGCGCGCTGGCGCTGACCGCCGTGCGGGCCGCCGCGGCGGGCCGGCCGGTGTTCGTGGACGGCGGCGTGCGCAGCCCGGAGGACGTGCTCGCCGGCCTCGCGCTCGGCGCGCCGCTGGTCTTCGTGGGCCGGCCCGTGCTGTGGGCGCTGGCCTGCGGCGGGGAAGACGGCGTGCAGGCGTGGCTGGAAGACCTGACGGCCGGCCTGGCCCACGTGATGGCGCTGGCCGGCGCCGCGTCCGTGGGCGCGATGCCCGGCCTCGGGGCCGTCGCGGCCCCCGGCATCACCGCGGCCGGCTGACCGGCCCGGCGGGCCGGGAAACTCGCATTCGCATGCCGACCCGCGCGGACGTACGTTGGAGGGGTGAAATCTGCACCAGGGGGCCGCCGTCAGGGCGCGTACCTCGTCACCGAGGCACAGCCGTCTCTGTCCGCGGACATTGCCTCGCGGCAGCGCCGCTACCTGATCATGATGGGAATCCGGATCGCTTGTTTTGCGGCGACGATTGCCCTGTTCGCCGCGGGCGCAGGCTGGTTCGCGGCGATTCCGGCGGTGGGTGCTATCGCCATCCCCTATTTCGCCGTCGTGATCGCCAACGGCGGCCGTGAGCCCGCTAGCACCACTGGTTTTCGTGCCTACGAGCCACGGCTGCCCGCGCGCTCCATCCCCCCGGACGCAACCGGGTGGCCTGCTGGGAGGCCCGCGCCGGAGGCGCCGTCTCCCGGGCCACAGCCGCCTCGCCCGTTTAGCCAGGAAACAGAGGCTGAAAAGCCGCAGGGAAAGGGCTGAACAGCCGTCCAACGCACGCCTGGGTGGCCAGATCGGCTTGTAATCCGGTCTTGACGCACAAGGGGGGGTTTCGGTGTAACATGCATATCGGTGCTCTGGTCCCCCGTCGGAGCACCTGCCGGCGTTCCGGGCCCCCGTCGGAACGCCGATGAATGCGACGCCGGGTGGTTTGCCCCCGTAGCCACCCGGCGTCGCTCCATTCCTGGACGCCTGCTGGGATGTGGCTCGCGGTATCGTCCCGGGGCGGTCCCCGGGACCCCCTAAAGGCGCGTTTCACGGGCCAGCCTCTGCCCCGCAGCTGCACGAGTCGACTTAACGACTTACGAGTTCCCCCGCGGACTTACGAGTTCCGCCGCGATTGAGACGGGGCGTGAAGCGGGCGCTGGTGTGGTGCCAGCCGCCCGGTCGCCGTCCTGGCAAGATAGCGGCATGGAACGCGTGGTTGGGATCGGTGGGTACTTCATGCGGGCCGCCGACCCGGCGGCCCTGGGCGCGTGGTATCGCGATTGCCTGGGCCTGGACGCTGATGAGAACGGCCTGTGGCGGCAGGGAGCCGGGCTGACCGTGTTCGCGACGTTCGAATCCGAGACCGGCTACTTCGGGTCCCGCGCCCAGCAGACCATGCTCAACTTCCGGGTCCGCGACCTGGACGCGATGCTCGCGCAACTGCGCGCCCAGGGAGCGGACGTGGCTACAGAGACTCAGGATATGGAGGGGGTCGGCCGGTTCGGCTGGGTCACCGATCCGGAGGGCAACCGGGTCGAGCTATGGCAGCCCGCCTGACCGTGTCCTCACGCAGGCCGTGACGTGCTGCTGGCCCATGCTGGCTACTCGGTCCTGCTGAACTCGACGATGGCGATGCCCAGCATGACCAGGCCCATCACCGCCACGATGGCCAGTGACAGCCAGATCGGCACCAGCCAGCCGTTCCAGGTGATCCCGGGCGACAGGTGAGCGAAGGCCACCGGGTTGATGTTCAGGTGCGAGAACACCGCATGCCGCATCGGGCCGACCACGTACGTCAGCGGGTCGATCCGGGTCAGCACGCTCAGCCAGCCGGGCAGCCCGCTCAGCGGGTAAAGCGCCCCGGACAGGAAGAACAGCGGCAGGACCAGCATCTGGGTCAGCGCCATGAACGCCTGGAACTGGGTGATCCGGGCCGCCATCATCACCCCGAACGCGGTGATCGTGAAGGACAGCAGCAGCAGCTCCCCGATCAGCGTGATGATCAGCACCGGGCTGTAGGGCACGTGGGCTATCCAGGCCAGGCACAGCATCACGATGCCCTGGAAGGTGGCGATGGTCGCCCCGCCGAGGCACTTGCCGATCACGATCGCGGACCGGCTGACCGGCGCGACCAGCATCTCCCGGAGGAAGCCGAACTCCCGGTCCCAGACGATCGAGGCGGCCGAGAACACCGCGGTGAACAGGACCGACATGGCCAGCACGCCCGGGAAGATGAACGTCTTGAAGTCCACCCCGGACGGGAAGTTGCGCCCGGCCAGTGAGGACAGGCCGGTGCCGAGGACCAGCAGGAACAGCAGCGGCTGGATCAGCGACGTCACCGCGCGGAGCCGGTCCCGTCTGAACCTGATCAGTTCCCGGCGCCACACGATGCTCACGGCCCGCAGGTCCGAGCGCAGGCTCCGCTCCGGCACCGCCACCCGTATCTGGCTGGCCAGCCCGTCGTCCTGGGCCGGGATCCCGCCCGGCCGCGCGGTCTGGGTTGCCATGCTCATCGCCTTCCTCGGAAACGCTGCGCCATCTGCCGCATGTGGTCGGTGCCGGACGCCTCGGCGTCCCGGATGGTGGTCCCGGTGTAGGACATGAACACGTCGTCCAGCGACGGCCGGGACACGCTGACCGACCGGATCGGGACGGACAGCCGCGCGAACAATTGCGGCACGAACTGCTCCCCCGACTCCACCGAGAACGTGACCGCACCCTCGTGGATGGCCGCCTCGATGCCGAACAGGCTGGCCAGCTCCCCGATCGCGGCGGCGTCGTCCGCGGTCTGGATCTGCACCCGGTCCTTGCCCACGCTGGCCTTGAGCGCCTCCGGCGTGTCGATGGCCACGATCTTCCCGTGGTCGATGATGGCGATCCGGTCGCAGTGCTCGGCCTCGTCCATGTAGTGCGTGGTCAGGAAGATCGTGATGTCCTCCCGGCCCTTCAGGTCGTTGATGTACTCCCAGATCGACGACCGGGTCTGCGGGTCCAGGCCCACGGTCGGCTCGTCCAGGAACAGCACGTGCGGGGCGTGCAGCAGGCCGCGGGCGATCTCCAGCCGCCGCTGCATGCCGCCCGAGTAGGTGCTGACCAGGCTGTCCCGGCGATCCCAGAGCCCGACCATGTCGAGCACCTGCTTCATCCGCGGCTCCACCGCCGCGGACGGCACCGCGTACAGCTCCGCGTGGAAGCGCAGGTTCTGCGCCCCGGTCAGGTAGCTGTCCAGCGTGGTGTCCTGGAACACCAGCCCGATGTTGCGGCGTACCGCGTCCCGCTCGCTGACCACGTCGTGGCCGGCGACGCTGGCCTGCCCGCTGGTCGGCCGGGCCAGGGTGCACAAGATCTTGATGGTGGTGGACTTCCCGGCCCCGTTGGGCCCCAGGAAGCCGAAGGTCTCCCCCGCCGCGACCTCGAAGTCGATGCCGCGCACCGCCTCGATCTCGCCGTAGCTCTTGGTCAGCCCGGACACGACCACCGCGCGGGGCCGTGACTCCAGCTGCACACCTGCCCGGGCCTGCGCCGGGGCCGGGCCGCCGGACCCGTCCGCGTCTGGGCCTGCCTGTGTTGCCACTCTCGCGCCTCCTGCTAGTCCATGCAGAGCCTAGCCGCGATGGCCTGGTGACTCACCGCGGCTAGGGCCCTGGATTACCTATTCGTCGGGCTGGCCGTCCGCGTTCCCGGCCGGCCGGCTCGTCGTCGGCCTGCTCGCTCGTCGTCGGCGGCCAGGATCTGGTACAGCTTCCGGCGCGCGTCGGTGAGGATCTGCTGCGCCTGGGCGACCTGGGCGTTGTTGCCCACCCGGACCACCTGCATCGCCGCCATCGCGACGGTGCCGAACAGCCGGCGCATCTCGATCGTGTCACCGCCGACCGACTTGGCCACCAGGTCCCAGGGCGCCTGCAGCTCATCCGGGTGCGCCGCCACGTAGCTGCGGCCCTCCTCGGTGAGCTCGAACGCCCGGCGGCCGCCTTCGCCCGTCGTGGCCCTGATCAGGCCCTCGTCCTCCAGCTGCTGGAGCGCCGGGTACACCGACCCGGGGCTGGGCTTCCACAGCCCGCTGCTGCGCTCGCTGATCTCCTGGATGATCTGGTAGCCGTTGCGGGGCCCGTCGGCCAGCAGAGCGAGCGCGGCGGCGCGCACGTCGCCCCGCTTCACCCGTGGCCCGCGCATCCGCGGACCGCCGAACCATGGCCCGAACTCCGGCCCGAACTCGGGCCCGAACTCCGGCGGCCCGCCAACCGTCTCGCTGCGCATGCCCCAGCCGCGCCCGCCCGGGCCGCCCGGCCCGCGGGGTCCGCGGCGGCGTGGTCCGTGCCGGTGCATCCAGGCTTCTTCCTCGTTTCCTGGGCCACCCCAGGGTTCGCTGTGTCGCATTGTTCTCACTTCCTTGCTTGTGTGGGCAGGACTCTGACTGGCTTCCCAGGAGTTCTTCTGCCTTACTGGATAGCTCAAAGATATATCGGTATGCATCGGCACGCAAGTCCGGGGGAAGAATTCACGATGTGCTGGCGCTGGCCGCGCCCGGCTGCAGGTCAGCGCAGCCCGCCCCTGAGCGCGTGAGGTGACCTGCTTCTCCGCCCCGGGGCCGATGCCCCCGGCCGGGATCCCTGCCCCGCCTGTGGATCCCGGTTCCACGAGGATCTGCCCGCCACCCTCGGGATACCGCGAGGATGCGGCGCCTGACGCTCTAGCGGCCGGGCGGGACGGTCCGCACGGGCAGGTCGTAGATCCGGCGGACGCTGGTACCCAGGCGGGAGATGTCCGCGCCGTACACGTGCAGCGAGATCGCGACCCCCGCGCCGCGGTTGCGGACCCGGTGGATGTCCCCGGGCGGCGCGAAGCCCGACACATCGCCGGGGGCCCCGGCGTTCGTGCCGACTTCCTCCAGCACGGCCCCGCCCTCGCGCAGGGCGAAAAGCTCCTCGTACTCCGCCCCCTGGAGCACGCCGATCACGCACCAGGTGACGTGGTCGTGGATCGGGGTGATCTGACCCGGCCGCCACACCAGCGCCACGACCGAGAAGGAGCCGTCCGGCTCGGCGTGCAGCAGGTGGGACTGGTACCCGGCGGGGTCACCGTCCCGCTCGGCGGCCGTGAGGATCCCCGGCCCCGGCAGGTGGCGTCCGAGGGCCCGCGCCACCCGGCGGGAGGTCTGGTCCCAGTCGCCGCGCAGCCGCACGGACCGGCGCAGGGCCGTGAGGAGGTCGGCCGGGCAGCGGCTGACCAGGGCCATGGCTGGTCCCGGCGTGGGGACGGGAGCGGGTGCGGTAACGAACGGCATCGGTCACCTCCTGAGCGTCCGCCGGAACCCCTCCACGGTGAGCGGCCTATCTCCCCACGGTAAGGAGTCCCGTCCCATCAGCGCCAATGCCAAACGCCTCAGCGATCCATCAAGCTGGTCGATGGATCACTCGCGGGGCGCGGACTTCCCGGCGGGCTCATCCCCGGCGGTGCTGTCCGCCGGCGCCCACTGCGCGGCCAGCTGGCTGATCCGCGCGGCTGACCCGGCCAGCGGCCGTCCCTGCCCCACGGCCACCCCCACCAGGTACGCGGTCAGCGGCGCGGCCGGGCGGGCCACGCCGTGCGCCACGTCCCGGGCCAGGTCCAGGACCAGCTTGGCGTCCAGGGACGCCGGATCCAGGCCCAGCTCGCGGCAGGCCACCTTGGCCCACTCATCCAGCGTGTTCACCGGGTTGCCTCCTGTCCGGTGCCGGCCCGGGCGGCCCAGTCCCGCGCCAGCCGGAGATCATCGGCGGTGTCGCAGTCGAGCCAGGGCGGCGGCTCGCCCGCGGCCGTCGCGTCGGGAAGCAGCACCGGGTCCAGCGGGCCGAGCAGCCCCCGCAGTGAGCTTCCCGGGTAGCGGTCCAGGGCGCTCCGCAGCACCGCCGAAGGCCAGCAGCTGACCAGCCACTGAGGCTGTCCGGCCGCATCGAGCAGCACCACGCCGGCAACGTCCTGGCCGGCCAGGCCCGCGAGCAGCCGGGTGACATGCGCGGACCGCAGGAACGGGAGATCGGCCGCGGCCAGGACGACGGAAGGCGCGGATACCTCGGCCAGCCCGCAGCGCAGCGCGGCAACCGGCCCGCGGCCCGGCGGGTCCTCGCGGGCGTACCTGACCCGGGCCCGGCCACCGGTTCCCCGCCCGCTGGATCGGGGACCCAGCGCGGCCGGGCGCTCCGGGCCGACCACCACGGCCCGGCTCACCCCGGCCGAGGTCACCGCCGAGACCACCGAGGCGAGCAGGGTCTGCTGGCCGACGACCAGCCCGGGCTTGTCCGCCCCGCCCAGCCGCGTGCCGCGGCCGCCGGCCAGGACGACCGCGTCGAACGCGTGCGCAGGATCCGGCACAGGCCCTCCCGGTCAGCCGCCGATCGCGGACATCGGCCGGGCGGGCTGCAGGAACCCCGGATCGTTGATGCCGTGCCCGGGCAGCTTGGCCGCGACGGCCCGGCGCCAGGCCCCGGCCAGCTCGTCGTCGCTGGCCCCGTGGCGCATGGGGTCGCGCAGGTTGCTCTCATCCCGCGCGAACAGGCAGTTGCGCACCTGGCCGTCGGCGGTCAGCCGGACACGGTCGCAGTTCCCGCAGAACGGGCGGGTGACCGAGCCGATCACGCCGACCCGCGCCGGGCCGCCGTCCACCAGGAACGTCTCCGCCGGCGCCGAGCCGCGCTCCCCCGGGTCGGCCGCGGTGAGCTTGAAGTGCGCGGTCAGCGCGTCGAGGATCTCGTCCGCGGTGACCATGTTCTCGCGCCGCCAGCCATGCTGCGCGTCCAGCGGCATCTGCTCGATGAACCGCAGCTCGTACCCGCGCTCCAGGCAGTACTGCAGCAGGCCGGGGGCCTCGCCGACGTTGAGCCCGCGCATCAGCACCGCGTTGACCTTGACCGGCCGCAGACCGGCCGCGTGGGCCGCGCCCAGCCCGGCGAGCACGTCGTCGAGCCGGTCCCGGCGGGACAGCTGGCGGAAGGTCTCCGGGTTCAGCGTGTCCAGCGACACGTTGATCCGGTCCAGGCCCGCGGCGCGCAGCGGGCCGGCCAGCCGGGTGAGCCCGATCCCGTTGGTGGTCAGCGAGATCTCAGGCCGGGGCCGCAGCTCCGCCGTGCGGGCCACGATGCCGGGCAGGCCCCGCCGCAGCAACGGCTCGCCCCCGGTGAACCGGATCTCGGTGATGCCCAGGTGCGCAACCCCGATCCGGGCCAGCCGGACCACCTCATCGTCGGAGAGCAACGCCGGGTTGGGCAGCCACTCCAGGCCCTCGGGGGGCATGCAGTACGAGCACCGCAGGTTGCACCGGTCGGTGAGGGATATCCGCAGGTCGGTCGCTACCCGCCCGTAAGAGTCGGCGAGCACACCGGAGTCGTCGGGAACGGGACCCTCACCACCCTTCAGTCTGGGAGCTTTACGCCCACATGGTCACTCAGCCTACCCTTCCCTCTTCTCCTCCTAGCACTTGTTTAGCCTGGCTCTGATGTCTGGACGTCGACCGTGCCCCCGCTGGCCGCGAGGACAGACCGCTGATCAGGTCGCGTGCCCGCCGGTATCTCGCGTGACACTGATCCATTAGGCCGCTCATGTTCTTCTCCGTGCTGCCGCTGACAGGGTGCCGGTTTGGGAGGTCGCGTGCTGTTCGCTGGTGATAACTAAGCAGAAGATCATCATGATCTGGAGGTCCAGGATCAGGCCGGCCCGGTGCTCAGCCGGGCCCGGCTGGCTGAGGGCATGGCGAGTCACCCGGTTTCATGAGCTGATCGGCCCGTTCGCCGATCCGGATCCTGGCCCGGCACGTCGTGATCAGGATCGAGACTAACCGGGTCCATCGGTCGCCGCGCTGATCGCCGCAGGTTATGTCGTGTATGCGGTCAACGCGCAGCAGGCAACCCGTTACCGAGCGGCACGGGACCTCGGCCGAGCGATGCCGGGGATCGCACATGCTGGCGACATCGTACGCGCCGACTCTCACCAGTTGCAGCAGTCGCCGGACAGCAGGCAGGCCCAGCGGTCAGTGTGGCCCGCGCTCATCAGGCCCTGATCTCCGAACGCAGCCGGCGTGTCATGCGGCTGCGGTCCACGCTGCAGGAGTATTTCCCCACAGCGCTCGAGGCCTTCAACGACCTGGCCCAGCCGATGCCCTCGAACTGCTGGCGCGGCGGCGGACCCCGCGAGCGCAGCCCGGCTGAGCCTCGCCCAGATCACCACGCGCTGAGCGGGCCCGCCCGCAACGCCGCGGGAAGGCGAAGCAGATCCAGGCTGCCCTGCGCAGCCAGCAGCTCGCCCAGCCCCAGGTCGTCGCGGCTGCCTACGCCGCCACCGTGCGCGCGCCACCGCGTGATCAGCGTCCTGAAGCAGCAAGCCACAGTGATGGAGGCCCAGGTGGAGGCCTATTTTGGCCAGCACCCACTTACGTCGCGCCTTTCGTGTCCACCGATCGGCTGACCCCCAGCGTGGCCAGCCGGGCGACGCGGCGCCCGTCCCGGCCGGACCATTCTCGGATCATGTCAGCAACCGGGACAGCCGTCAGGGCCCGCGGGCTCCGCAAGATCTACCGGCCTGCCCGCTACCGCGAGGTGGCCGCGCTAAACGGCCTGGATCTGGACGTCGGCGCCGGGGAGATCGTCGCCCTGCTCGGGCCCAACGGGGCGGGCAAGACCACCGCCGTGCAGATCCTGACCGGCTACCGGCGCCGGGACGCGGGTGAGGTGACCGTGCTGGGCGCCGACCCGTCGGCGGCGGGCCGCGCCTGGAGGGCCCGGATCGGCATCGTGCCCCAGCAGGCCAGCGACTTCGCCGAGCTGACCGTGCTTGAGGTGATCCGGCACCTGGCCGGGTACTACCCGGCCCGGCGGGAGGCCGGCGAACTGATCGACGCGGTGGGCCTGGCCGGGCAGGCCGGCACCCGGCTGGGCCGGCTATCCGGCGGCCAGCGCCGCCGGGTTGACCTGGCGCTTGGCCTGCTGGGCCATCCTGAACTGCTGGTCCTGGACGAGCCGACCACGGGGCTCGACCCCGCGGCGCGGCGGCAGTTCTGGGACCTGATCCGCCGGCTGGCCGCAGGCGGCACCACGATCCTGCTGAGCACGCATTACCTGGAGGAAGCCGAGGCCCTGGCCAGCCAGGTGGCTGTCCTGGCCGCGGGGCGCATCGTCGCGGCCGGGCCGCCCTCGGCCCTGGCCGGGCGGGATGCCGCGGCCGCCACGGTGGGCTGGCTGGAGCACGGCGTTCCGCGCCACGAGCGGACGGCCACGCCGGCCCGGCTGGTGGCGGCGCTGGCCGCCCGGGCCGCCGGGCCGGACGGCGAGATTCCGGGCCTCACGGTCACCCGGCCCTCGCTGGAAGACACCTACCTGCGGCTGATCGGCGCGGTGCCGCCCGGCCCCGACACCCCGGAGGACCGCCCGTGACCAGCCCGTCAGCCTCGCCTTCGCGCACTCTGCCCTCAGCCGCCACCCGCCCGGCAGCCCCGGGCCCGGCCGCCTCGCCCGGGCCGGGCATGGCACAGCCAGCATTGCCCTCCCTGCTGCGCACCAGCCTGTCCCGCGGCCACCTTGAGATCACCTCGTTCTTCCGCGACCGCGAATCAGTGATCTTCACGTTCTCCCTCCCGGTCATCCTGCTCGTGGTGTTCGGGGAGGTATTCCACGGCACGATCGGGTCCACCGGGGTGGCCTTCCGGCAGTACTTCACGGCCGGGATCATCGCCAGCGGCATCATGTCCGCCACGTTCGTGAACGTGGGCGCGAGCGTGGCGGCGGACCGGGCGGACGGGACACTGACCCGGCTGGCGGGCACGCCCATGCCGCCCGCCGCCTACTTCGCGGGCAAGGCGATCGGCGCACTGGCCGTCGCGGCCGCCGAGGCCGGGCTGCTGCTCGCGGTGGGCACGGCCGGGTTCGGGTTGCGGCTGCCCGGCACGGCCGGCCGCTGGCTCACCCTCGGCTGGGTGTTCGTGCTCGGCACCGCGACCTGCGCCGTGCTCGGCCTGGCCCTGAGCAGCCTGCCCCGCAGTACCCGCGGCTCCTCGGCGGTGTTCAGCCTGCCCTACCTGGTGCTGTCGTTCATCTCGGGCGTGTACTTCGTGTTCCGCGACCTGCCGCCGGTGCTGCAGCAGGTGGCCGCGCTGTTCCCGCTGAAGTGGCTGTGCCAGGGCCTGCGCTCGGTCTTCCTGCCCGCCGCCGCGGCCGTGGCCGAGCCGGCCCGCAGCTGGGAACTCGGCAAGATTGCGCTGGTGCTCGGGGCCTGGTTCGTCGCAGGCTTGGTGCTGTGCCTGACAACCTTCCGCTGGCTGGACCGCGAGTGAGCCCGGCCCCACCCGGGGATCCGTCCCTGCCAGCCAGTCCATCCCCGCCGGCCGGGCACGCCTGGGAAAGCGGCGCGCGCGGCTGGGACGTGTACTACGGGCTCATCCTGGTCGGCGTCCTCGCCCTGGTGATCGCGGTGCGGGCGCAGCAGGACGCGCCCACCGCAGACCTGGCCGTCTCCTGCGGGGCGCTGGCGGCCATGGCCCCCTGGTACGTGCTGAACCGGCGCACCCTGCATTACGGCGAGGGCAGCCTGGCCCGGGGCCTGATCTACCTGGCCGGGCTCTGGATCCTGTTCATCATCGCGTCCAGCCACGGATACATCGAGACCTGGGTGCTGCTCGCCCTGGGCCCCCAGTGCTTCCTGGCCGTCCCGTTCCGCTGGGCCGTCGGCGCCATCGTCGTCTTCAACGTCACGCCGGTCGTGGAGGCCCTGATCACGGGGCCGGGCCCGGGCGAGCTGACCTCGCTCATCGCGTCGGGCGTCCTGACCGTGGCGTTCTCGGTCATGTTCGGTCTCTGGGTGTTCCGGATCATCGCCCAGAGCTACGACCGGGCCAGCCTGATCTCCGAACTCGGCCAGACCCGGGCCGAGCTGGCCCAGGCCAACCGGAGGGCCGGCGTGCTGGCCGAACGGCAGCGGCTGTCCGGGGAGATCCATGACACCGTGGCCCAGGGATTCACCAGCATCATCATGCTGCTCCAGGCGGCGGACACGGACATCGAGGGGCAGCCCGCGGCGGCCCGCAGGCATCTCGCGCTCGCCTTGCAGACGGCCCGGGAAAACCTGGCCGAGGCCCGGGCCCTGGTGGCCGCGCTGGCCCCAGCAGGCCTGGAGCCGGGCGCGCTCGACGCCGCGCTGCGCCGCCTGACCGCCACGATGGACGGGCACCTGGGCACGGCCGCCGCCTTCGAGGTGACCGGCCCGGCTGTCCCGCTGCCCCGCCCAGCCGAGGTGATGCTGCTCCGGGTGGCCCAGGAAGCGCTGGCCAACGTGCGCAAGCACGCCCGCGCCCGGCAGGTGCTGGTCCGCCTGCGGTACGCCGGGGGACAGGTCGGCCTGGACATCACCGACGACGGGACGGGCTTCGATCCGGGGCGCGCCACCGGCGGCTACGGCCTGCCCGGCATGCGGGCCCGGGTCGATGAGGCAGGCGGGCGGCTGGAGGTCCGCAGCACCCCGGGCTCCGGCACCACGGTCAGTGTGGAAGTCCCCGTGCCGGACCCCGCCGCCTCGCCCCCTCCCGCCGGTCCCCCAGGACAGGCTGCGCCGGCCGGCCGGGCGGGGACCGCATGAGCGCCCCGGAGGTCCCGGCGGGGTCCGGCCCGGTGCGGATCCTCGTTGCGGATGATCATCCGGTGGTGCGCGCCGGCCTGCGGGCGCTGCTGGGCGCCGAGCCAGGGCTGGCGGTCGTCGCCGAGGCCGGCTCGGGCGAGGAGACCGTCGTGGCGGCCCGCCAGCATGAGCCGGATGTGGTGCTGATGGACCTGCGCATGCCCGGCGCGGGCGGCCTGGCCGCGATCCGGCAGCTGTCCGCCGACCTGCCCGGGGTCCGGGTGCTGGTGCTCACCACCTACGACAGTGACGCCGACATCCTGCCCGCCGTGGAGGCCGGCGCCGCCGGGTACCTGCTCAAGGACACGCCGCGGGACACCCTGGTGCACGCGATCTTCGCGGCGGCCCGGGGCGAGACCGTGCTGGCTCCCTCAGTGGCCGGGCGCCTGGTCAGCAGGCTGCGCGCCGCCCCGCCGGAACCCCCCGCCGCCCGCGACACGCTGTCCGCGCGGGAAACCGAGGTCCTGGTCCTGGCGGCGCGCGGGCTGACCAACGCGCGGATCGGCCGGGAGCTGTTCGTCAGCGAGGCCACGGTGAAGACCCACCTGCTCCGCGCCTACGCCAAGCTCGGCGTGTCCGGCCGGACCGCCGCCGTGACCAGGGCCATGGAACTCGGCGTGCTGCCGTCCCCCGGTCCCCACACGTACCCGTCTGCGCCGCCCGGCACCAGCTGACCATGGGCTGCCGTCTCCGGGTGCCCTGACCACGCTGCGGCGGATATCCGCCGGAAGGCCCCCATGCCGGATCATCCGCCGGAAGGCGCCATGCCGGATCAATGGCGGGCACACCGTGATTGCCTGTCTATCAGGTGGCTAAAATAGGGCTTTGTCCTCGTCCGGGGAGGCAGCGATAGGGTCGTGCTCGTGGAGACTGCTATCTGGCTCGCACAGCTCAGCGCCCCGGAGCGCGCCGAGCTCGTCCGGGGCGCGGGTGTCATCCCGCAGCCGCGTCCTGATGTGCTCGTCGTCGGCGGGGGGATCGCCGGTGTGGCCACCGCGGCCGCGTGCCACCAGGCGGGCCTCGGCTCGGTGCTGCTCATCGAGGCCGGCCACCTAGGCTCTGGGGCCACCGGCGGCGCCGCGGGGCTGCTGACCCCCGAGATCCACGAGTGGAGCGACCCGGAACCGTTCGTGGACCTGGCCCGGGCCAGCCTGGAGCAGTGGGCCGAGCTGGAGGAGACGTCACCAGGTGGCGTGGGGCTGGTGGACGTGGACTGGATCGGCCTGTCTCCCGACCCGGGCGCCCTGGCCCCGCACCAGTCGCCCGCCGTGGAGTGGCTGGAGCCTGACTACGTCGCCAAGCTCATCCCTGGGCTGGCGCTGCCCATGGCGGGCGCACTCATCCACCATCAGGGCCGGGTCAACCCGCTGCGCTCGCTGGCCCGGCTGTCCGCCACGCTGCCCGCGGTCGCCACCGGGGTCGCCGCCACCGGCGTCACGGTCCGCGGCGACCGGATCGTGAGCGTGGACACGACCGCCGGCCAGGTGCAGCCGGGTGCTGTGGTCTTCGCCACCGGCCTGCCGCCGGTGCTGGACGGCCTCGACCTCGACGTGCCCTGGGAGCGGGTCAAGGGCCACCTGCTCGTCACCGAGCCGACGCCGCTGCGGCTGCCCGGCATCGTGGCGCCGGTCGCCACCCAGCTGGAGGACGGCCGGCTGCTCGTGGGCGGGACCTTCGACATGGGCGACGAGAGCCCGGTGGTCCGCCAGGAGATCATCGACAGCATCCTGGCCGGCCTGTACGCCACGCTCCCCCAGCTGACGGGGTTGCGTGCCGACTACACCTGGTGCTGCTTCCGGCCGCGGCATCCCGATGGGCTGCCGGTCATTGACCGGATCCATGGTCTCGGCAACGCCTGGCTGACCTCCGGGCATTACCGCACCGGGATCCTGCTCGCTCCGGTGACGGCTCAGGCGCTGGCCCGCTGGATCTAGCTCGGATCAGCCGCCCGCCGAGGCACCGGCCTGGAGCAGCGAGCGGTTCGCCGGCCGCGGCCTCAGCGGCCGCTGACCTCACTGGCGTCGGTCACCGCGCTTCAGCGCCCGGGCCCAGGCAGCCCCCCAGGACCCAGGCAGCCCCGCCCAGGCAGCCGGGCTCAGGTAAGCGTGCGCCGGTCATCGGGCAGGCGCCGGGTGAGCCCGCGGCGGTCCAGGTACTCCAGCAGCGGGATCGCCACCCGCCGGGTGGTGTGCAGCACCTGGCGGGCCTCGGCCGCGGTGAACGGCCCGGGCAGCCGGGCCAGGATCCGGGCGGCTTCCAGGTCCGCGTCTGGCGCCAGCACGATCTGATCGGCCACCCGCAGCAGCAGGCCGGCCCGGGCCGCCGCGGCCAGCGACCGGCTGTCCAGCCCCAGCTCGCGCAGCCGGGCGGCTTCGGGCGCGACGAACGGCTGCCCGGCCAGGTCATCGCGGAGCAGCCCGACCGCCGCGAGCAGGTGATCCGGCAGGGCCGGGCCGCGGCTCCCGCCGTCACGCTCCAGGACCACGTACCCGGTCCGCACCGCCAGCGGCGGCGCGGCCAGCCGCTCGACCAGCTGCCGGGCGGGCAGCCCCAGCTCGGCCCGGGCCGCCTCGAGCGGCAGGCCCGGCGCGAGAGGCTCCCGCGCCGCGTGCGCCACGGCGCCGTCCCTGAGCCGCCGGCCCAGCTCCGCCCAGTGCTCAGGATCGGCGAGCCAGTCGGCCCCGACCGGGGCGGGCAGCTCGGTCACCCCCATGGCCCGCAGGTCAGCGGCGCGCAGCAACCCATGCCGCCGCAGCAGGTCGGCCGCGGCGGGCACGGCGGGCCAGGCGGCGAGTTCCCGGCCGGCCGCGGCAGCGGCCCCCCGCCGGCGGAACGCGGGCGGGGCCACGTCCAGCACGGTCGCGCCGACGAGCGGTGGCCACGACGGGCTGGCCTGGCCGGACGGCCCGGCCCTGGGCAGCACGGCGGCCGGGTCCGTGCCGAGCTGGGCGAAGGCCGCCGCGGCCGATCCTGGGTCTCGGAGCAGCAGCCGGTCGCCGACGTGCAGCGGCAGCGGCTCGTCCAGGGTGAGCCGGGCGATGAGCCCGCCCAGGGGGCGAAGCAGGCCCGTGGTCCGCGCCGAGCCTGCGTGGACCGTAAGCTGCCGCGGCGGGCGATCCCCGCTCGCGGCCAGCCGCACGTCAGTGACGGCGGCCAGCGTCCACCGTCCGGGCTCGACCAGCGCCATTCCGCGCTCAGGGCTGACGCGTTCGGGGCCGCGCAGGTTCAGGGCGACCCGGGCCACCCCGCTCACCTGGCCAGCGGGCTGCTTGAGTGTCTCGATGCCCCGGACCCGCACGGGCTCCATGGAGGGCGTGAGCAGCAGTTCCTGCTTCATGCGTATCGTGCAGGCCGGCAGCGTCCCGGTCACGACCGTGCCGCTCCCCTTGATCCGGAACGCGCGGTCCACCCACAGCCGGACCGGGGCGGCCGGGTCTGGCCTGGGCAGGCGGGCGGCCAGCCGGTCCAGGGCGTCCCGGAGCTCGGGCAGGCCCAGGCCGGTGCGGGCACTGACCGCAACCGCCTCGACCTCGCCGAGGCTGCTCGCGGCGAGCTTGGCCAGCGCCTGGCGGCGGGCGTCCTCGGGGTCGGCCAGGTCAGAACGGGTCACGGCGAGCAGGCCATGGGTGATGCCGAGCGCATGCACCGCGGCCAGGTGCTCCTCCGACTGCGGCATCCAGCCTTCGTCGGCGGCCACGGTGAACAGGACCGCGGGCACCGCGCCCACCCCGGCCAGCATGTTGGGCACGAACCGCTCGTGCCCAGGCACGTCCACGAACGCGACCTGCTGCCCGCTGGGCAGCGCCATCCAGGCGAAGCCGAGATCGATGGTGAGGCCGCGGCGCCGCTCTTCGGCCCAGCGGTCCGGCTCCATCCCGGTCAGCACCCGGACCAGCGTGGATTTCCCGTGGTCAACGTGCCCGGCGGTGGCGATGACCTGCATCTAGCCGCAGTCCCGGGAGCGTGCGCCACGGGGCGGCCCAGGTCTGCCCAGGACGGGGCCTGCCTGCACCGGACCTGATTCCACGGAGCGACCCTACCTGGCCGGAACACGCACGCCGGGTGATGTGTCGCATAAAGGCCGGGGGCCCGGGTAGTTGCCGCGCGCGGGGCAAAAACCCTGCTGGACCGTTTGAGGGAGTGATCGAAATGGCCGGGATGCTGCGCGTTCCCCGGAGCCGGGGTGCCTTGAGCGGCGCCCTTCTTGTCCTGCTCGGCTTGTGGGGTGGCCTGGTCGCGTTCGTCGGGCCGTACTTCCACTTCGCCTACACGCCGGGGACCACCTGGACCTACACCTCGGGCCGTCTGTGGCTGGAGATCCTGCCCGGCATCGCCACGGTGCTCGGCGGCCTCATCCTGCTGGCCAGCCGGGTCCGGCCGGTGGCGATGTTCGGGGCCTGGCTGGCCGCCGTGGGCGGCGCCTGGTTCGCGGTGGGCCGGGTGCTCAGCCCGGCGTGGAACGCCCACGGCACCGTGGCCCTGGGCACACCGATCGGCGGCACGCTGCACCGCGCCCTGGTGGAGCTCACCTACTTCACCGGGCTGGGCGTGATCATCGTGTTCCTGGCCGCGGTGTCCATCGGCCGGCTGACCGTCATCGGGGTCCGGGACGCGCGGCTCAGCGAGCGCGCGGCCGGGGCCGACGCACCCGCCACCGAGCCGGCCGCACCCGCCACCGACCCCATCGTGTACGAGCGGCCAGCAGGCGAGCGCAGCGTCTTTGAGCGCCCGGCCGGCGAGCGGACCGAGGTCGTGCGGGATGGAGAGACTCCGGCCAGCGAGGAGACCGTTGCCGGGACCCCGGTCGGCCCGGGAAGCCAGCCCTGACGCCCGGCCACACTGTGGGAGCAGGCTCCCGCCATCCACCAGCCCGGCGGGCCCGGCCCGCGAGCAGCCCGGCGGGCCCGGCCCGGGAGCAGCCCGGCGGGCCCGGCCCGGGCCCGGCCCGGGGCCAGTTCGCGGGCCGGGCCGGGCCGGGCCCGGCCGCGTGCCGCCCCCGCCCGGTCCGGTGCCGCACCGGGGTGGGGGTGCGGGGCTGGTGCCGCTCTGAGGTCCCGGGGCGGGAATGGGAACACGCGGGGGAAGCCCTCTCGTTAGGGAAGTGACGAGCAGGGGGAATGCATGAGCATGACACCCGCCGCCGATCTGGCTGCAGCCCGGACGCGGTGGCCCATGTGGTCGATCCGCCCCGTGGGCCCCGGCAAGGGAACTGGCTTCACCGCCCGCCGGCACGGCACCCGGGGATTAGACGATCTGTGGGCCCCCAGCCTGATCGCGCTGGAAGACCAGCTCCGTGAATACCGGAAAGCCGTGCACCCGTCAGGCTGATCCGCGCTCGGGATGAGTCGCGCTGAAGTGCAGCGGAAAGTGCGGGTCCCGGCAGCGGTGATAACGCAGCGCCCCGCACAGCGGGCAGCTCCGGGCGCGGACGGCCGGGTCCAAATGGGCTCGGTCGTCGGCGCTCAGCCGCACCGCGTAAGGCTCGTCCTCATCGCGCCGCTGCGCCTTGCGCCGGGCCAACTCGCGCAGGAATCCCTGGCCACTTGCCTCGCAGGGGCCACAACGGCAGCCCTGGTACCAGGCGAGGAACTCTCCATGCGGTGGCGGCGCGGGGGAAGGTCTCGCCACTGTCCCGCATCGCCGGACATCTGCGACACGCTGACGAGACTACCTTCGCCCGGAAACATTCGGCTCAGGGCTGGTAGACCCGCCCCGGCCCGCCTGCTGCCCACGGGCGTGCGATGCGCCTATCCGCGGGCGTGCGACGCGCCTGCCTGGTGATGCGATGCGCCACCTTCTGGACCCAGCCAGGCCTCTGCGCCTAAATCCCCGAATCGCCTGGATTGTCCCTGTCTGTGCCGCAATGCGGAATGGCGCAAAGCAAATCGCCGCCCGCGGCGAAAGTCCCGCATATTACTGACCGGATATATCTCCTCATGCCGGAAATGCTCGTTATGATCACGCGGTGGCCGGGCAATGGGCGGGGAAGCCTTCCGCACCGGCGTGGAGTATCCGAGGCCTTCCGGGGCAGCAGGAGAGGACAGCCTGATGACGGACCAGCCCGCCGCGGCGATCGTGGGAATCCCGCCCCAGCCCGCAGCCCGCCTCGAGCCCAATGCCATCGGCGTCGCCCAGGACACGGTCATCGGCATGGCCTCGTCCGCGCCCGCGGCCACGGTCGGGCTGTCGCTGGCGGCGCTGGCCGCGGCGACCGCGTACGGCAGTGGCCCGATCCTGATCCTCACCGCGATTCCCATGCTGATCATCGCCAACGCCTACCGGCGGCTGAACATGTGGAACGCGAACTGCGGCGCGTCCTTCGAATGGGTCGGCCGCGCCATCAATCCCTACCTGGGGTTCCTCACCGGCTGGCTGATGATCGCGGCGTACATCATCGGGACCGTGGCCGAGGTCCTGCTGCTCGGCCCCTCGGTCCTGGCCGTGTTCGGCTCCAGTTCCACCAGCACCTGGGCAGTACATCGCGATCGGCGGCGCGGTCGGCATCATCATGCTGATCATCGCCGTGGTCGGCATCAAGATCACCGCACGCGCCCAGGTCAGCATGGCCGCGGTCGAATACCTGATCCTGATCGGGCTGGCCGTCGCCGGGCTGGTGTTCGTGCTCAGCCACCACCCGGGCACCGTCCCGATCACCAGGGGCTGGTTCAGCCTCTCCGGCATCAACGGCAAGGGCAGTGCGGTGGCCGGATTCCTGGTCGCGGTGTTCGTCTACGGCGGCTGGGACGGCACCCTGTACGTCAACGAGGAGGTCAAGCACCGGCGGACTAACCCCGGCAAGGCCGCCATCCTGGCCGTCGGCCTGCTGGCCATCATCTACACGGTCTCCCAGCTCGGCTTCCAGGGCGTGATCTCGCCGGCCAAGCTGCAGGCCGCCTCGGCCAACGGCACGGCGCTCGTGGCCGTGGCCCAGGCCCTGGGCGGCGGCTTCTGGGCCAAGGCGATGGCCCTGTCCATCGCACTGTCGGTGATCGCCACCACCGGGACCGGCATCGTGCTCAGCGCCCGGATCGTCTACGGGATGGCCAGCTACCGGGCGCTGCCGCAGTTCCTCGCCAACGTGTCCCGCCGCTGGTCCACCCCGGTGGCCGCCAGCATCATCGTGGGGCTGCTCATCGTCGTGCTCAGCACCGTGTACTACCTGGCCACCTCGGTGCAGAACGCGTTCTTCGACGTCATCGACGTGACCGGGCTGCTGTTCTCGATCTTCTACATCCTGACCGCGCTCGCCACCATGGTCTATTACCGGCGCCGCGTGTTCAGCAGCCCCTGGGACGCGCTGATCCTGGGCCTGCTGCCGCTCGGCGCGGCGGTGTTCCTGGGCTGGATCCTGGCCAAGTCGCTCCAGAGCGCCCCATCGTCGCAGGTCTGGTCGCTGGTCGCGATCGTCGTCGCCGGCGTGCTGCTGATGTTCTCGGCGCGGTACATCCTTCAGTCGCCGTTCTTCCGGATGCGGCGGGAGAGCGACGCCTCCCGGCACTAGCGGCTAGCGGCGGCTCGCGGCTCGCGGCTCGCGGCGGCTAGCGCCGGCTAGCGGCTAGCGGAGGGTGCCGGCCGGCCTGGCCTCCCAGGTGGTCCACAGCGGCCGGTACCCGTGCTGGCTCCAGAACGGCCCGGACAGCGGGTTGACCTGCTCGTAGTGGAGCAGCGTGGCCGCCACCCCGGAGTCATCCGCGGCCTGGTGCAGCTGCGCGACCAGACCGGCGGCCACCCCGCCGCCGCGCTCGCCGGGCAGGACGTCCATCAGCTCGAGGTAGGCCACCGGCTCCGCCCGCACCATGGGGGCGATCCAGCCCGCGAACTCCGGCCTTTCCGCGTAGAGCAGGGCGATCGCCGCCCCGTCCCGTTCGGCCAGCCACACCCAGGGATCGGGGGCGGCGAGCACCTGGGCCGCCTCCCGGCTCAGCGCCTCCGGTGTCCCCGGGCGCTCGACCACGGTGCCGAAGTGGGCGTCATACCGGATGGTCTCCATCCCGAGCCCGACGACCGCGTCGAGGTCCGCGGGGCCGGCCCGGCGGATCCGCACGCCCGGGTCCGCCGGCACCACGGCGGGGGGGCGGCGGCCCGCGGCCCGCGCCGCGATGACCGCACGCGGTGCCAGCCCGTGCCGCAGCAGGGTCCGGGGCCCGTCAACGTCCCGGGTCGGCCAGGTCAGCACGGCCGCGGTGTCCTCCTCCGCCGCTTCTGGCACCGCGGCCAGGTGGTCACGCCAGCGGTCCAGCAGCTCATCGAGGGCCGCGGCCACGTCCGGGCCCGCGATCTGCGGGGTGAGCTGGAACCGGCGGGCCGCGCCCCAGGTCAGCTCCAGCGAGTCCGGCTCCCCGGCCCAGTGCTCGCAGATTCCGATCGCGGTCACGGACCCGCCTGGCCCGGTGACGACCAGCTCGGCGCCGCAGCCCGCGGGGGGATCCGCGGCGGGCAGCAGCGAGTCGATCGCGGACAGCCGGCTGGCCAACCGCTCAGCGATGCCGCTGGCGGTGTCCCCGGTGACTGGCGACATGAGCGACCTCCACGTACGTCGTGATTCCGAAGGCGGCGCATCGAGGGACGGGGCGGTCAATTCGACGCCGTTACCGCCCCGATTATGACCGCATACAGGACGTGCCATTCGGCCGCCTGGAAGCCGGCCCGGGTGAGCAGGCGGCTGGCCCTCCGGCGGGTACGGGCCTTGCCCCGGCGGCTGCCGACGAGGGTGGGCAGGTACAGCGGCGAGAACTGGTTGACGAGGACGAGGCGCCCGCCCGGGACCATGACCCGGGCGCATTCCCGGCCAGGCCGGCCTCCTGATCGGCCCAGTGATCGAACGAGGTGGTGGTGACCACCAGGTCGAACGCGCCGTCCGGCCCGGGCAGGTGCTCGGCGGTGCCGGTGAGGAAGCGGGCCCGGGGGTCGGTGGTTGCCCCCCGGGCGGCCTGGACCATCTCAGCGGCGGGATCGATGCCCACCAGCTCCGCCGCGTCCGGGGCCCGGGCGGCCAGCCGCCGGAGCAGGTAGCCGGTCCCGCAGCCGACATCCAGCACCCTTCGCGGCGCTCGTACCTGGGCCAGCGCGAGGTCTGCGGTGCGGTCGGCGATCTCGTGGTGGAGCCGGCCGAGCCAGCCCTCCTCATAGCCTTCGGCGCGCTCAGCGAACGCGGCCACATCACGGTCCCGGGGCATACCCCAATCCTGGCATCACACCCGACCCGGAGGCAGGGCCTCCGGCACCGGTCCTTGATCCTGGGCGATGGCTGCGAAATAGCAGCACCAGGTGCACAGGATCGAGGAACGGCCGCCCGCGAGACCCCGCAGTGCTCAGCCAGGCGCGGCCGTGGGCCGGGTGGTACCTGGCCACGGCCGAGGTGGTCAGGCGTCCCGGCGGATCAGCACCACGGCGGCCGCGGTGGTCAGGCGTCCCGGCGGATCAGCGGGCGGATCAGCACCGGCGGCCGCGGTGGTCAGGCGTCCCGGCGGATCAGCACCACGGCGGCCGAGGTGGTCAGGCGTCCCGGCGGATCAGCACGACGGCGGTCACGGCCAGCAGGATGGCCGCGAGGACGACGAAGAGGCCGGTCTCGATGCCCTGGAACGGCCAGAACCGGCTGGCGGGCTGGTAGGTGACGAAGGAATGGAATCCGGTGAGCGCCGCCCGGCAGGATGAGGTCAGGCCCCGGCGGGGGGAGAGGTCGGGCTCCCGGTGGGGTTGGCCAGCCCGGCGCAGGCCCTGGGCAGGGAGCTGACCGGCACCCCGAAGGCCGCCGCCTGGTCCTGCGGTCCCGCTATCAGCTGGCCGGCCGGGTTGCGCGCGCCCTGGCTGATCAGCCAGTACGAGCCGGTTAGCCGGGGCAGGGCGGTCAGGCCGCGGGTGACCGTGACCGCGCTCAGGTAGTGCGGGCGCAGCCAGAGCGTCACCGCGACGCGGGCCGCGACGAACCCGCCGAGGGTGACCGCCATCGCGGGGACGGTGCGGCGGATCAGCGCTCCCGCGCAGATGCCCAGCGCCATGGCGAACACCGCGTAGGCCACCGGCACGAGGTACAGGACGTCGAACCGGCCAGGGTAGAACTCGCTGCCGTGCTCGGCGTTGGTCGGGCTGGCCCACCAGGTGGTCAGGGCGGCGACGACCGCGCCCCAGGCCGCCGCGGCGAGCAGCAGCCAGCCGGCCTTGACCGCGAGCCAGCGGGCCCGGGTGATGCCCTGCGTCCAGGCGAACTGGGTGGTGCCGGCCTCGAACTCGGCGGCCACCATGGGGGCACCCAGGAACAGCCCGGCGAGGACCGGCGTGGCCAGCAGGATGAGGCTCACGAAACCGACCGTGGGGCCGCCCGAGAACAACCCGCCCCCGATTGAGCAGTTCACGCTGGTCGGGCCGTTATGAACGCCGGACGCGCATGCCGTGATGATGGTGTGGTACTGCGAGACGAGCTGCAGGCCGGTGAGCAGCAGCAGCAGGCAGAGCGCGGCCAGCAGGGCGGTGCCCGCGGCGAACTGGGCCCGGTACTGGCGCCAGGTGAGCCAGGTCATTGTTCCTCTCCAACCGGGGTCAGGTGCGATATCGCGGGTGCGGCGTCCTGGCCCATGTAGGCCAGGACCATCTCCTCGAGCCCGACTTCGGAGCTTTCCCACGCCGGGCCGATGACCGGGGCGGTGCCGCGGACGAGCAGGGTCGTCTGCCGGGCGGTGTGCGTGGCCTGGACGATGGTGTGCGTCCTGGCGATCGCGGCGGTGTCCTGGCGCGGCCCGACCAGCACGCGGTGCTCGGCCAGCACCGCGTCGATCTCGCCGGAGAGCTGGACGCGGGACGCCGACAGCAGGATGAGGTAGTCCACGACCCGCTCCATGTCCGCGAGCAGGTGCGAGGAGAGCACGACGGTCAGCCCGGACCCGGCGACGGCGTCGGCCATGGTGGCCAGGAAATGCCGCCGGGCCAGCGGGTCCAGCGCGGCGACGGGTTCGTCCAGCAGCACCAGCCTGGGCTTCTTGGCCAGCGTGAGCGTCAGCGCGAGCTGGGCTCGCTGGCCCCCGGACAGCGAGCCCGCCGCGCGGTCCAGCGGGATATTCAGTGACTTCAGCCGGTCGCGCACCAGCGCCGCGTCCCAGCGGCGGTTCAGGTGCGCGCCGATGCTGATGTGGTCTTCGGCGGTGAACCGCCGGTACAGCGGGATCTCCTGGGCCAGGAAGCCGATCTCGGCCAGGAAAGCCGGGTCCTGGCGGGGCCTGCTGCCCAGCACCGACATCTCGCCCGCGGTCGGCCGGGCCAGCCCGGTCAGCAGCCGCAGCAGCGTGGTCTTGCCCGCACCGTTCGGGCCGATCAGCGCGCATATGCAGCCCTCGGGCACGGTGACGTCGCAGTCGCTCAGCGCGGTGACCCGGCGGAACTGCTTGACCAGTCCCCGGGTCTGGATGACCGTGGTCATGCGATCTCCTCCTCGGGTGCTGCCTGCAGCGTGACGCGCAGCAGCGATTCGATCGATTCATCGTCGAGTCCGGCGCCGCGCGCCTCCCGCACCCACCGGGCCAGGCTGCGGCCCAGCCGGGAGTGCGTGCCGGGCGGCGGCCCCGGCGGGAGGCTCAGCACGAACGTGCCGTGCCCGGCCCGGGCCTGCACCAGGCCCTCGCGCTCCAGGTCCCGGTAGGCCTTGAGCACCGTGTTGGGATTGACGGCTGTCGCCGCGACGACCTCGCGCACCGTGGGCAGCTTGTCCCCCACGTCCAGCACGCCCATCCGCAGCGCCTGCCGGACCTGCTGCGCGATCTGCAGGTAGGGCGGCACTGCCGACCGGCCATCAATGCGGAAGTTGATCATGCTCTGCTTCCTTAATGTCTTAAGCTGTTAAGACATTAAGCCTTGGAAGAGGCAGGCCGTCAATGGGCGGTTACCCTGATGGCCCACGGGGCTTCGCCGCAGCCCATGCCGCGGCCTGAACCCTGCGGGTGGACGCACCTGGGCGCGGCGGGGGCGGTCGCCCGGCCGGCCGAAAGAGGGGATCGCGAACGGGTGTTCCCCCGATGTTCCCCGGGGTGCGTTCCCGGGGCACACAGGGCAGCTCGCCAGCGGTGCCCCGGCGGCACCGCCAGCGGCATCTGCCCAGCTCAGCGGAGGCGGACGGGAATCGAACCCGCCAGCGACGCAGCGCATCGCTCACCGGTTTTGAAGACCGGGAGGGCCACCAGGCACCCAGACGCCTCCGGTGCAGACCTTATCCCGCGTAGAGGTTGTCGATGTCGTCGGAGTACTTCGCGTGCACCACGCGCCGCTTGAGCTTGAGCGTCGGCGTCAGTTCCTCGCTCTCCGCGGTCCACTCCACCGGCAGCAGCCGCCAGCGCTTGACCTGCTGCACCCGGGCCAGGTGCTGGTTGGCCGAGGCCACGGCCTGCTCGATCTCGGCCAGCACCACCGTGTTCTCGGCCAGGGCCGCGAGCGAGCTGGCCTCGATGCCCCGGGCCCTGGCCCAGGCGGGCGCCACCTCGGCATCGAGGGTCAGCAGGGCGACGACGTAGGGCCGCCGATCCCCGTAGGCCAGCGCCTGGCCGATCAGCGGGTGCGCCACCAGGAGGTTCTCGACCGCGGCCGGCGGCACGTTCTCCCCGCCCGCGGTGATGATGAGCTCCTTCTTGCGGTCCACCACCGACAGGAAGCCGTCGTCGTCCATGCGCCCAAGGTCGCCGGTGTGCAGCCAGCCGTCGGCGTCGATCAGCTGGGCGGTCAGGTCCGGCCGGTTCAGGTAGCCCGGCGTGTTGAGCGGGCCCCGGGTGAGGATCTCGCCGTCGTCAGCGACCTTCACCTCGGTGCCCGCGAACGCCCGCCCCACCGTCCCGAGCCGGAACTCGGTCACGGTGTTGGACGTGAACGCGCCGGTGGTCTCGGTCATCCCGTAGATGTCCAGGATCCTCAGCCCCAGCCCGGCGAAGAACGCCCCGACCTCCGGCGGCAGCGGGGCCGCGGCGCTGGACACCACCGCTGCCTCGCCGAGCCCGAGCAGCGAGCGGATCGGGCCCAGGACCTGCTCGTCGGCCTGGCGGAACGCCTTGGCGAGCTCGTCCGGCGTGGTCCGGCCGTACTGGGTGCTCTCCACGTACCGGCGCCCGACGTCCATGGCCTGTTCCACCCCGGCCCGCCGGGCCGGGTCGGCCTCGGCGGCCAGCAGGGCCTGGATCCCGGCCCTGATCTTCTCCCAGACCCTGGGCACGCCGAAGAAGGCAGTAGGCCGCACCTCACCAACGGTCTTCACGAGCTGCTGCACGTCCGGGCAGAAATGCACGTGCCCGGCCGTGCTGATCGGCAGGTAGATACTGAACATGCGCTCGGCGATGTGCGCCAGGGGGAGGTAGGAAACCCAGCGCACATGCGGCTGGACGCTGCCGCCCCGCTTGGCCGCCTCGACCTCGTAGAGAACGCAGTGGTGGGTCAGCAGGACGCCCTTGGGGTTGCCGGTGGTCCCCGACGTGTACAGCAGGGTGACCGGGTCCTCCGAGGTGATCGCGGCCAGGCGCCCGGTCACCAGCCCCGGCTCCGCGGCCAGCCGCTCCCGGCCCAGGCCGGCGAACTCGTCCCAGGTCAGGTACTGCTCCCCCGCCGGGCACACGCTCGCGTCCCGGACGATGATCTTGCTCAGGCCGGGCAGTCGGGACAGCACGGGCTGCCAGCGGGCCAGCTCATCCTGCACCGTCCAGGACGGCGATCCTGGCCGCGCAGTCGCCGGCCACGAAGGCCACCTGCTCGGCAGCCAGCGTGGCGTAGAAGGTGACCGGGACCCCGCCGGCGTGCACGGCACCGAAATCCGCCAGCACGTGCTCGGCCCGGTTCGGCATCATGATCGCGACGCGCTCGCCGGGGACCAGGCCGAGCGCGGCGAAGCCCGCCGCCAGCTCCAGCGCCTGCTGCCTGGCCTGGGACCAGGTCATGGTCCGCCAGCCGGCCGGGCTGCTGGCCGGGCCCGCGGCGGCCCCGTCCGGACTGGCCCCGCTCCGGGCTGGCCCCCTCCGGGCGCGGCCTGCGACAGGGCAGGGTAATCCGGGAAATTCTCCGCGGTCAGCCGGAGCTGATCACACACCGTCTTGCCCCGGATCGATTCCTCGATCTCCGCCCGCTGCCGGAGAACCTCGGTCGCCACCGCTCACCTCCGCCTGGTGGGCCCGGCGGGCCCGGTTTCCCTGGAATGCCACCACGTCCCCGCGCCGGCCGCAAGATGATGCCGCATTAGAGTGCAACGCATGACCATCTCGGCGGATGTCCGGCTGACCCAGTACGCGAGCGGCGGAGGATGTGCCTGCAAGATCCCGCCCGGTGAGCTGGAGCAGGTGGTCGCCCAGATGCTGGCCACCCCGTTGGCCCCCGGCCAGCCTGACCTGCCGCGGATCGATGCCGAGCTGCTCCTCGGGGTGGCGCACGGCGACGACGCGGCGGTCGTGCGGATCAGCGACGGGCAGGCGGTGGTGGCCACGGCCGACTTCTTCGGCCCGGTGGTGGACGATGCCTACACCTTCGGCCGGATCGCCGGCACGAACGCCCTCTCGGACGTCTACGCCGTCGGCGGCACACCGCTGGTCGCGCTCAACCTGCTCGGCTGGCCGCGGGCCAGGCTGCCCGCCGAGCTCGCCGGGGAGGTGCTGCGCGGCGGGCTGGACGCGGCCCGGCACGCAGGCTGCCTGCTGGCGGGCGGGCACAGCATCGATGATCCCGAGCCCAAGTACGGCATGGCGGTGACCGGGCTGGCCAACCCGGACGCGCTGCTGCGCCTCGACGCGGGCCAGCCCGGGCCTGCCGATCAGCCTGACCAAGCCGATCGGCAGCGGGATGCTCAACTCCCGGCACAAGGCGACCGGCGAGGTTTTCCCGCAGGCGATCGAGGTCATGACCACCCTCAACGCCGGGGCCAGCCGGGACGCGCTGGCCGCGGGCGTGCGCTGCGCCACCGACGTGACCGGGTTCGGGCTCCTCGGCCACCTGTTCAAGCTGGCCCGGGCGAGCGGGTTGTCGGCCGTGCTGGACCACGCCGCGGTGCCGCTGATCGAGGGGGCGCGGGCGGCGGCGCAGGCGGGGTACGTGCCGGGCGGGAGCCGGCGCAACCTGGACTGGGTCATCCCGCACACCGACGCCGGCGGGCTCAGCGAGGAGGACCTGCTGCTCCTCGCGGACGCGCAGACCTCGGGCGGGCTGCTGATAGCCGGAGAGATCCCGGGCGCCCCGGTGATCGGGGAGCTGATCCCGGCCGAGGCCAGCACGCTCATCCTCCGGTAGCACCACTCCCGGCGGCACCACTCCCGGCGGCACGGCTTCCGGCAGCACCGCTCCCGGCCGCCCTGCTCCCGCGGGCGCCGGCCCGCACCCGTCGTAGGCTCATGACGGGTCCCCACGTCGCGGGAGGCGGTCAATGACCTCAAGGACAGCCCGGCGCCGGGTGCTGCGCGTGTCGGTCCCGGCCGGGCCAGATGAGCGGGCCGCCGCTGGGCAGGCCACCGCGGATCCCCGTGCGGACCTGCTGGCCGTGGAGGAGCCGCTGGAGATCCGGGTCGGCGGGCAGCCGCTCGCGGTGACCATGCGCACCCCTGGTCACGACATCGACCTGGCCGCCGGTTTCCTGGCCACCGAGGGCGTGATCGGCTCCCCGGCCGACCTGTCCGAGATCAGGATGTGCGACGGGAACGTGGCCGACGTGACCCTCGCTCCGGGCGTCACCCTGCCCCTGGAGCGGCTGCAGCGGAACTTCATCACGACCAGCGCCTGCGGGGTCTGCGGCAAGGACAGCATCGACGCGATCCGGGTCCGGGCCCGCTACGACGTGTCGGCGGACCAGGTGCGGGTCACGCCGGCCGTCCTGGCGGCCCTGCCGGACCGGCTGCGCGAGGCCCAGCGGGTGTTCGCCAGCACCGGCGGGCTGCACGCCGCGGGGATCTTCACCGCCGGGGGAAGGCTGCTGGCGCTGCGCGAGGACGTCGGCCGGCACAACGCCGTGGACAAAGTCATCGGCTGGGCCCTGCGCGAGGGGCGGCTGCCGCTGACCGGATGCGTGCTGCTGGTGAGCGGGCGTGCGTCGTTCGAGCTCACCCAGAAGGCCCTGATGGCCGGGCTGCCCCTGCTGGCCGCGGTGTCCGCGCCCTCGTCGCTGGCCGCGGAGCTCGCCGGGGAGTCCGGGATGACCCTGGTCGGCTTCCTGCGCGGCTCGTCGATGAACGTCTACACCGGCCCGCAGCGGCTGGGCCTGGGCCGGCTGGCGGCGGAGCGGCCCGGCGCGGACGAACCGGCCGGGCCGCAGCAGCCGGACGACCAGGGCCCGCCCGCGGACCAGGAACCGCCCGCGGACCAGGGCCTGGCCGCGGAACAGCTGGCCAGGTGATCCCCGGCGGCCGCGGCCGCCGGGGATCCCGGGTCAGAAGGGGGTCAGGCGCGGGCTGAGTTGTCCGCCACGCCCCAGCGGTTCCGGATCCGCCCGTTGACCGTGTTGAACAGGATGTCCACCACGATGCCGATGACCAGGATCACCAGGATGATCGAGATCGCCCCGGCCATGTCCGCCTGATCCTGGTCGTTGCTCAGCAGCACGCCGAGCGAGGGCTGGCCGAGGATGATGACCACGATCTCGGCCGCGATGAGCCCGTGCCAGCCGAACGCCCAGCCCTGCTTCAGCCCGCTCACGAAGGCGGGCAGGGTGGCCGGCATGATCACGTGCCGGTAGAGGGAGACACGGCGCAGCCCCATCGTCTTGCCCGCCCGCAGCAGCAGCGGCGGCAGGAAGTCCGCTCCCGCGATAAGACCGTTAGCGATCGCGGGTGCCGCGGTCATCACGATGACAAACAGGATCGCGGTCGTGTTGGCCCCGAACAGGATGATGGCGAACGGGACCCACACGATCGAGGGCAGCGTCTGCAGCGCGGTGATCAGCGAGCCGACCGCGGCCCGCAGCGGCCTGATCCTGGAGACCAGGGCGCCCACCACCGTCCCGAGGACCAGGGCGATGGCGAACCCGATGAGCGCGCGGCGCAGCGTGGTGCCGATCGCCGACCAGAGCTGGGCGGTATGCAGCTCGTGCCACAGGGCAGTCAGGGTGGTCGCCGGACCGGGCAGGATCGCGCTCTTGAAGCCGGTCAGGTAGATCAGCTGCCAGATGACCAGGGCGAGTACCAGGGCCAGCAGCTTGGGCCAGGCCGCCGCCCAGACCTTGGCCGCGATGTGCCGCTTGGCCTGCGGCGGCGGGGCCAGCTCCAGCTGGTCCAGGCCGGCCAGGGCCGCGGCCGGTTCCTGCGGGGTCTCAATGGCCATGACGGACGATCTCCTCACGCAGGCGGTCCTTAATCTTGACCGCGAGCCCCACCGTGTCCGCGGAGTCCATCCCCCGCGGGCGCTCGAAGTCCACCCCGAATTCGCCGATCACCCGTCCGGGGCGGCTGCTCAGCAGCACGACCCGGTCGCCCAGGCGGACCGCCTCGCGCACCTCGTGGGTGACGAACAGGATGCTCAGCTGCTGCCGCCGCCAGATGCCCTCCAGGACCTCGTGCAGCAGGTCCCGGGTCATCGCGTCGAGCGCCCCGAACGGCTCGTCCATCAGCAGCACGTCCGCGTCCTGGGCCAGGGCCCGGGCCAGCGCGACCCGCTGCCGCATCCCGCCGGACAGCTGATGCGGGCGCTTGTCGCCGAACGAGCTCAGCTGCACCAGGTCGAGCAGCTCGGCCACCCGCTCCTGGCGTTCCCTCTTCGGCACGCCGCTGGCGCGCATCGGCATTTCCACGTTTTTCGCCGCGGTCAGCCAGGGGAACAGAGCGGACTCCTGGAACATCAGCGTGACCCGGCGCCCGCCGGTGGACACCTCCCCCGAGGTCGGCGCGTCCAGGCCCGCTACCAGGTTCAGCAGGGTGCTCTTGCCGCACCCGGACGCGCCGATCAGGCAGACGAACTCGCCCGGGGCGACGGACAGCGAGATCTGGTCCAGGGCCAGCAGGGCCGTGTCGCCCCGGCCGAAGGTCTTGGACACCTCGCTGATCTGGACAGCCGCCCCGGCCCTAGTCTCGTCCAGCCGGGAATCGGTCGCCATGGGGGCTCCAGTCGCTGGCTGAGATAGGGCTGACGCCCCCGGGACCACTCCCGGGGGCGTAGCACTGCGTGAATCAAGGCTCATGGGCTCACCTGTGCTTGTCCGTCGGCTTTCAGGAGGGTGTTGAGCGGGCCTAGGTCGTAGATACCGCTCAGGTTGACCGGGGTGAGCAGCCCCACCGCCTCGGCGTGCTTGGCGTCGGTGTCGAGCGAGGATGCGATCGGGTCGACCGTGAACGTGATCTGCTTGAAGGACGCGTTCAGGGCGGAGGACTTCAGGCCCTTGCCGAGCAGCGTGGTCAGCTCGGCGTTGGCGGCTGCCGCGGCGGACGAGGGGTTGGCGTTGATGTACTTGATCGACTCAATGTTCGCCTTGAGCAGGTCGCTGACCACGCTGGGGTTCGCCTTGAGGAAGGACTGCGCAACGACGAGGTTGGTGGTCACGAACTTGCCGGCCGGCCACAGGCTGGCCTCGTTGACGAGCACCTTGCCGCCGTCCGAAACCATCTCGGCGTCGTAAGGAGCCGGTTCCCAGCCGCCCGCGATCTGGCCGGACTTGAACTCCAGCACCGCGTCGGAGTTGGGCGAGATCGGCGTGATGGAGACGTCGCCGCCGCCGGTCTGGGTGGTGGTCAGCCCGTGGGACTTGAGGTAGTAGCGCAGCGCCACGTCCTGCGTGTTGCCCAGCGACGGCGTGGCCAGCTTCTGGCCCTTGAGCTGGCTGACGCTGCTGATGCTCGGCTTGACCACGAGGGCTGCGCCGCCCGAGGCCGCCCCGGAGATGATCTTGATGGCCTTGCCGCTGGACTTCTGCCAGGCGTTGATGGCCGGGTTCGGGCCGACGTAGGCCGCGTCCAGCTGGCCGGCCAGCAGGGCGGTGGTCTCCTGGGTGCCGGAGCTGAAGACCGAGGTCTTGAGCGTGACGTTGCTGCCCAGGTTCTTGGTGAAGAAGCCCTTGTTCAGCGCGACCAGGGCCGGCGCGTGGGTGATGTTAGCCAGGAAACCCAGCCGCAGTGTCACGTGGGCGCTGGTGCTACTGCTGCTGGTACTGCTACTACCGCTGGAACCGGAGGAGGCCGACGACCCGCACGCGGCTGCTAGGGCTGTTATCGCTGCGGCTCCGGCAGCAAGTGCCACTCGTCTCATCTAAGGACCACCTTGTCGATCAGGTTAGTATGTCGATCTGTTTGATAGGCAAGGCCGATTAAACCATACCCGCAGTAGAGGGGGGCAAATCCTGCCAGGGCGCGGCGAGCGGGGCGGCCGGAAAGTCCGTGACGGCCTGACGGACAGCACCTCTGATCAGCGGAGTAGCAGTCAAGTAACTGTCTGTTAACTAAAGAATCACGTCCTAGGCACGGCGGGATTACCCTCCGGTAAAGGTCCGGACGCGGCCGCCAGGCGTGCTTAAAGGCCAGCGGTACCCGGTCACGAGCCAGGTCTCATTGCTGGACTCGATCACCGTGGGCCGCTTTCGTGGCCGGCACCCCGTCTCCGGGCGCTGGCGGCTCAGCTGTCCCCCGCGGTCTGGAGGTCGAACGCCTTCCACGGACGGGTATTTTTGCAGGCACGTCTGGAGCCGGGCGAGCTGCGCGTTGCTGGCGTTGCTCACCAGGTAGATCACGTCATACAGGTTGTCTGAGGCCAGGTGATCGGTCGGCAGCGCTTCCGGCCTGGCCTGCGGGATGTGGGAGCACGCGGCCCGGACCTGCAACCGGGTCGCGGTGGTGGTCCCGTCCTTGAACTGGACGACCATCTCCTGCTTGCCCAGCGCGGCGTCGAACTTGGCGCAGCCGCCCAGCCCCGCGGTCAAGAGCACGGAGCCAGCGATCGTCAGGGCCGCTACGCGTAGATGCACAGGGCACAGCTTACGATCGGTCACGGCCAGCACCGGCCACAGGGATCCGGGTACGGTACGGGCAGGAGGAACCATGCGCGGGTGGGTCACCGCTCCCGCCGCTCGTCGCGCCGCCGGGAATGCGGCTCCTACCTGGAGGTACCGATGCCAGGCTTGATCGAGGATTATGCGCTCATCGGCGATATGCGATCGGCGGCCCTGATCAGCCGCGACGGCTCGGTGGACTGGCTGTGCGTGCCCCGCTTCGACTCCGCCGCCTGCTTCGCCGCCCTGCTCGGCAACGACGATAACGGTCACTGGAGCATCGCCCCGGCCGCCGCGGCCGGGGCCGTTGACCAGGTGGACGACCCACCCCATCCGCGGGCCAGCCGCCCATCCCAGGCCGGCACCGCTCCAGGCGGCACCGGCCCGGGAGCCCCCCAGACTGTGCGCCCGGGCATCACGGTCACCCGGCGCTACCGGGGTGACACGCTGATCCTGGAGACGGACTGGCATACGCCTACCGGCGCCATCCGGGTCACCGACTTCATGCCGCCCCGGGACGGCAAGCCGGCGTCCCTGGTGCGCACCGTGGAAGGCCTGGCCGGGTCGGTCGACGTGTCCTGCGTGTTCCGGGTCCGGTTCGGCTACGGGCAGGTGATGCCGTGGGTGCGGCGGGTGGACAGCAACGTGCTGGCCGTGGCCGGCCCGGACGCGCTCTGGCTGGCCACGCCGGTCACGCTGACCGGCGGGGGCATGGCCCACCAGGCCACCTTCGCCGTCATGGCCGGCGAGCGCGTCTCATTCGTGCTGACCTGGGTGCCCTCGCACGAGGGTGCGCCGCAAGATCTTGAGCCGCTCCGGGCCGAGGCGGAGACCCAGAAGTTCTGGGATGAGTGGGTCTCCCGCTGCACCTACCAGGGGACCTACCGCGAGGCGGTGATCCGCTCGCTGATCACGCTGAAGGCACTCACGTTCCAGCCCACCGGGGGCATCGTGGCCGCAGCCACCACCTCGCTGCCGGAGGACCTCGGCGGGGTGCGGAACTGGGACTACCGCTATTGCTGGCTGCGGGACGCCACCATCACCCTGGAGGCCCTGCTGCGCACCGGGTACACCGATGAGGCCTTCGCCTGGCGGGCCTGGCTGGCCCGGGCCGTGGCGGGCGACCCGCGCGACGTGCAGATCATGTACGGGGTGGCAGGCGAGCGCCGGCTCGACGAGTGGGAGGCGGACTGGCTGCCCGGCTACGAGAGCTCCGCGCCGGTACGGATCGGCAACGCGGCGGTGAACCAGCGCCAGCTCGACGTCTACGGCGAGGTCATCGACGCGCTCTCGCTCGGCCGGGCGTCCGGCATCTCGGCGGACCGGCACGCCTGGTCGCTGCAGCGGGCCCTGCTCTCGTTCCTGGAGAAGCACTGGGACGAGCCGGACGAGGGAATCTGGGAGGTCCGCGGCCCGCGGCGGCATTTCGTGCACTCCAAGGTGATGGCCTGGGTGGCCTTCGACCGCGCGGTCCGTGCGGTCGGCGCGGTCGAAGGCGGCGCGCCCGGCCGGCCGAGAAGTGGGCGGCCATCCGGGACCAGATTCACCAGGAGGTTTGCGAGAAGGGTTACGACGAGAAGCGCGGCGCGTTCATGCAGTACTACGGCTCGTCCCAGCTCGACGCGGCCGTGCTGCTGATCCCGGAGGTGGGTTTCCTGCCGCCCGATGACCCCCGGGTCGTGTCGACGGTGCGGGCCGTGCAGCGCGAGCTGATGAGCGACGGGCTGGTGCGCCGCTACCAGCTGGCCGAGGACGGCCCGGGCCAGGCGGGCCCGGGCCAGGCCAGCCCGGACGGGCTGCCCGGCAGCGAGGGCGCGTTCCTGGCCTGCAGCTTCTGGCTGGCCAACGCGCTGCACATGATCGGCCAGGACGCCGAGGCTGCCAAGCTGTTCGAGCGGCTGCTGACCCTGCGCAACGACCTGGGGCTGCTCAGTGAGGAGTACGACCCCCGCTACGGGCGGCAGGTGGGCAACACCCCGCAGGCTTTCAGCCACGTGCCGCTGATCCAGGCCGCGCTCAACCTGGACCATCACGCTGGCGCGCACTGCCGGACGCCGGACGCGGACGCGCCGACCGTCCAGCGGCACGGAGAACGGTGACCGCGGCGCCCCGCCCCGCCGCCGATCCCGGGCGACCACCGGACCCGGGCCGCGTTTCCCCCAGCCCGGCCCCGCCCGGGCCGCGCCCGCACATCCTCGTCGTCAACGGGCGGAAGGTCCGCCAGCCGGTGTTCATCATCGGCGCCCCGTGCTCCGGCATCGATCTGCTGGCCCGCGCGCTGAAGCGGTCCGACGGCTTCCACTTCACGCTCGGCCAGCGCTGGGTCATGCCGGTGGTGCAGGCCTTCGCCCGGCGGCCGTCGATCTCCCGGGGGAAGCCCGAGGCCGCCGCGACCGTGCTGCGGGACGCGTTTGCCCAGGCCTGGCAGGTCACCGCGGACTGCTGCCTGGGCTGTACCCAGCAGTGCCGTGAGGCCTGGCCGCCTGGATGGCGTCGGGCCGTGCGTCAGCCAGCAGTCGGTCGTCCGCTACGGGGACGCCACCCCCGACCTCATGTACTGCGCCGAGGCGCTGCTCGACGCGTTCCCGGACGCGCGGATCCTGCAGATCATCCGCGACGGCCGGGACGCGGTGGCCGGGATGCTGGCCGATCCAGCCGTGCTCGCCTGGTTCCGGCCGGGGTTCGTGGACATCGACGCCGAGTTTCCGCACCCGCTGCTGGGGCTGGAGACCGACGCCGACCGGGCCGCCTGGCCGGATCTGTCCATGACCGCCCGGTGCGCGATGCGCTGGCGGGGCACGGTGCGCCAGATGGCACGGCTGCGCGGGCAGCTGTCCGCTGGCCAGATGGTGACCTTCCGGTACGAGGACGTGATCCGCCAGCCCGCCGATGCGGCCGCCGCCGTCTCGGACTTCCTGTCCACCCCCGTGCACATGCTCGAGCCGGCCGCGCCGGGCCACTCGGCCGCGGCCGACCCGGGCTCGTGGCGCCGCCTGCTGGTCCCGGCGCAGGCCGGTGAGATCGAGGCCATCGCGGGCGAGGAGCTGCGCCGGGTGGGATACGGCGCCTGAAAGGCGGGCCCCTGACGAGGCGGGCACTGAGCGAGACCGGCCCCTGGCGAGACCGGCCCCTGGCGAGACCGGCACTGAGAGACAGGCGCAGAGAACAGGCGCGTGAGGAGGCTGACGTGGATCTGGGGTTGCGAGACCGGGTCTACCTGGTGACCGGCGGCAGCCGCGGGCTCGGCTACGCCACCGCCGGGGCCCTGGTCGCCGAGGGAGCACGGGTGGTGGTGAGCGGCCGCGATGCCGAGGCCACGGCGAGGGCCGCCCGGACCCTCGGCCCGGGCCGGGCGGTAGGGGTGGCCGCCGACAACGCCGACCCCGGCACCCCCGGCGGGCTGATCAGCGCGGCCCGGGCGGAGTTCGGCCGCCTGGACGGCGCGCTGATCAGCGTGGGCGGGCCCCCCGGAGGCACGGCCACGGACACCCCCGACGAGGCCTGGCAGGCCGCGTTCGGCAGCGTCTTCCTCGGGGCGGTACGGCTGAGCCGGGCGCTGGCCGCCGCGCTCACCGAGGGCGGGTCGATCGCGTTCGTGCTCTCCTCGTCGGTCCGTGTCCCGATCCCCGCGCTGGCCATTTCCAACGGGCTGCGCCCGGGCCTGGCCGGGTTCGCCAAGACCCTCGCGGACGAACTGGGGCCGCGCGGGATCCGGGTGAACGGGCTGCTGCCAGGCTGGATCGCCACCGACCGGATGCGTGAGCTCGGGCCGGCCACGGACGCGATGGCGGACGGCATCCCGCTGCGCCGCATCGGCGAGCCAGCCGAGTTCGGGCGGGCTGCCGCATTCGTGCTATCCCCCGCGGCCAGCTACCTGACCGGGACGATGCTCCCCGTCAACGGCGGCGCGCTGCGGGTCATCTGAGCGGCGGCGGCGCCGAGCGAGCGGCGGGGGGCGCTGCCGGCGGGATGGCGGCGGCCGGGGCGGCCGGGGCGCCGCCGGCGGGCTAGGAGCTGAGCGGCGTCGCAGCGGGCTCTTGCGCGGCGAACTGGGTGTGGTACAGCTCGGCGTACAGCCCGCCCGCCGCCAGCAGGTCCTCGTGAGTGCCGTGTTCCCGGACCTGGCCCGCGTCGATGACGAGGATCTGGTCTGCTTCCCGGATCGTGGACAGCCGGTGCGCGATGACCAGCGACGTCCGCCCGGTCAGCGCGGTCTTCAGCGCCGCCTGCACCGCCGCCTCGGACTCAGAGTCCAGGTGCGCGGTGGCCTCGTCCAGCACCACCACGGACGGGGCCTTGAGCAGCAGCCGCGCGATGGCCAGCCGCTGCTTCTCCCCGCCGGACAGCCGGTAGCCGCGGTCGCCCACGACCGTGTCCAGTCCGTCGGGCAGGGTGGAGATGAGCTCCCAGATCTGGGCCGCCTGGCACGCCGTGGTGAGATCCGCCTCGGTGGCCCCCGGCCGCGCGTAACTGAGATTGGTCCTGATGGTGTCGTGGAACATGTGCGCGTCCTGGGTGACCACGCCCACCGCGTCGTGCAGCGAGTCCAGGGTGACGTCGCGCCAGGTCCTGACCGCCGATCAGCACCGCGCCCTCGTCCGGGTCGTACAGCCGGGACACCAGGTGGGTGATCGTGGTCTTGCCCGCGCCGGACGGCCCGACCAGGGCGGTCAGCTGCCCGGGCGGGGCCTGGAAGGTCACCCCGCGCAGCACCGGCTGGACGCTGCCCGCACGCTCGGGCGTGGCGTGCGCGATCGACTCGAGCGAGGCCAGTGACACCTCACTCGCCGCCGGGTAGTGGAACGAGACGTCGCCGGAAATCGATGGCCGGGGCTGAACCAGGCGGGCCGCCCGGCGGCCGGGGCGCTGGTGCGTAGCTGAACCGCTCCGCGCTTCTCCTGTGATCAGCGGCTTCAGGTCCAGCACCTCGAAGACCCGGTCGAAGCTGACCAGGGCGGTCATCACGTCCACCTGGACGTTGGACAGCGCGGTGATCGGGCCGTAGAGCCGGGCCCAGCAGCGCGGTCAGCGCGACCAGCGTGCCGATCTGGAAGGCGTGAAGTGGATGACCAGGGTTCCGCCTACCCCGTAGACCACCGCGGTGGCCATCGAGGCCAGCAGGGTCAGCGCGATGAACAGGGTCCCGCCGTACATGGCGGTGACCACGCCGATGTCGCGGACCCGAGGCCGCGCGCCCCGCGAACACCTCGCTCTCCTGCTCCGGGCTTCCCGAACAGCTTGACCAGCATCACGCCGGCCACGTTGAACCGCTCGGTCATGGTCGAGCCCATCCGCCGCGTCCAGCTGCATGGACTCGCGGGTCAGCCGCTGCAATCGACGGCCGACCAGCCGGGCCGGGATCACGAACAGCGGGGATCATCACAGGGTGATCGCGGTCACCAT
>CAVQEM010000095.1:0-18814 GCA_963711485.1 uncultured Actinomycetes bacterium | reverse complement strand
CGGAGCTCGACGCCGAGCATGGAGAGGTCCTGGGCTTGCTGGTAGGCCTGGGTGAACAGGTCCAGGGCCGCCGGGCTCCCCCTGGCGCTCGGCCAGCAGGCCCAGGGTGACCAGGGCATCGGCCTCCACCCAGGGAGCATCCGCGGCCCGGGCGGCCACCCGGGCCTGCTGCGCCCGGTCCGCGGCCGCCGCCTCGTCGCCCGCGTGCATCAGCGTCTGCGCGTGGGTGGCCAGGGCCCGGGCCCGCTCCGGGCGCGGCGGGTCCGCCGGCAGCAGCTGCACCGCCGCCCGCGCCGCCGTCTCCGCGTCGGACATCGCGTCGAGTTCGAGCAGGTAGTAGGCGAGGCGCTCGTGCACCCGGCTGGCCAGCACCGGGTCGGTGTCCTCGCGCAGGAAGCCGCGGATGCGGCGCAGCTGCTGCACGGCCCGGGCGATCTCGCCGCTGGACGCGGCACAGTTCGCCGAGCAGAAAGCCAGGTGCTCCCGGTCCTGCCCGGCGAGCCGCTCCGGCTCGCCGACCCGTTCCCACAGCGCGAGCGCGGCGTCGTAGTGCCGGTGCGCCTCGGCGGGGGCGGCCAGCCGCTCGGACTCCTGCCCGGCCCGGACCGACGCGGCGAACGCCCCCGCGATGTCGTGGCTGGCCAGGCAGTGGTGGGCCAGCTCGGCGGCGGACCCGGGCACGGCGGCGAGCCGGCCGGGTCGGCCAGCAGCTCGGCGAACCGGGCGTGCAGCCGGGTCCGCTCCCCGGGCAGCAGGTCGGTGTAGAGCGCCTCGCGGATCAGCGCGTGCCGGAACACGTACCCGTCCGCGCCGCCCGGCACCAGCAGCTGCTGGGCCACGCAGTCGCGGATCGCGTCCTCGTACTCCGGCCCGTCCAGCCCGGACGCGGCCCGGACAATGTCATCCTCGACCCGGCGGCCGCCGACGGCCGCGGCCCGCAGGACCTGCTGGGCCGCGGCGGGCAGCCGCTCCACCCGGGCCAGCAGCAGCGCGGCCAGGCCGCTGGGCAGCACCTCGCCGCCCGGTGCGCCGCGGCCACCGGCACCCGCCGGCGCCGCCGCGCCGCCGCTCAGTCCGCCGCAGCGCCGCCGGGCTGGCCCGGCACCACGCGGCAGGAGTTCCTCGGCGTAGTAGGGGTTGCCCTCGGCCCGGGCCACCATCCGGTGCAGGATGGCCGGGTCCAGCGGGCCGCTCGCCAGGGCGGTCAGGTGACTCGGCCATCTCCGCGTACCCCAGCGGCCCCAGCTCGATCGAGGCCACGCTGGGCAGCCGCAGCAGCTCCGCGACCACCGGCCGGAGCGGGTGGCGCCGGTGCAGGTCGTCGGTGCGATAGGTGGCCACCACGGCCACCCGTTCCCGGTGCAGCACCCGGCTCAGGAACGTGACCAGGTCGCGGGTCGAGCGGTCGGCCCAGTGCAGGTCCTCCAGGATCAGCAGCACCGGATGCCCGTCGGCCAGCTCGGCGAGCAGCCCGAGCACCGCCCCGAACAGCTGCTGCTGGGCGAGTCCCGAGACCTCCCCGTCCGGCGGCGCCACCTGGTCCCGGTCCGGCAGCAGACGGCCCAGGACCGGCCGGGCGGCCAGCGCGGCCGCGAGCGGTTCCGTTGCGGCGCCTGGAGTCGCTGGTGCCTTCCCGCAGCGCGTCGGCCAGCGGCAGGTACGGGATGCTGTCGCCCAGTTCAGCGCAGCGCCCGGACAGGACCAGGAAGCCGCGGTCCGCGGCCCGGGCGGCGAGCTCGGCGACCAGCCGCGTCTTGCCCACGCCCGCGTCGCCGCTGATCAGGGCGTGGGACGGGCGGCCGTCGCTGGCGTCGTCGAGCAGGCCGAGCAGGCGAGTCAGTTCACTGTCCCTGCCGACCAGCCGTCCGCTCGACGCCCGCAGCATTCCCGAAGTATCCCAGTATCCGCCGCTTCATCCCGCAGTGAGACGCACTTGCTGCCCGTTAGACGGTTCTTCGCGCCCCGGCCCGGAGTGGCCGGGCGCCGGGCGAGCCCTCCCCGCCGGGCGTCCCGCCGCCGGCACCGACCCGGGAGCGATCACCAGCCTATGCCGTCAGTCACCCGATTCGCCCAGGTGCGGGCCTGATCGGCCGCGATGACTATAGTCTGCCTTGGTGAATTGATGAGTGTTCGCTGACCCGGCGGGGGCGACCCGCCCTGACTGCCGACTGGATCAATCCATGCCCGCATGATTTCTCTTTTCCGGTCCCCCCTCGCCCTCATCCTCTCGGTGACGGCCGTGCTCAGCCTGGTCTGCGCCAGCGACACGCTGCCGCCGGACGCCGCCGTCACCGAGGCCGCGTCGGCCGCGGCCGGGTTGCAGCGCTGGTACGGCGGCACCACGTACCGCTCGGCCCAGTGGTGGCAGTCCGCGAACGCGCTGGAAGCCACCATCGACTACATGCAGGCCACTGGGTCGCGCGCCTATGTCAGTGACCTGAACCGCACCTACCTGGCCTATCACCGTGGCGACCGGTTCACCGACAGCTACTACGACGACGACGGCTGGTGGGCCCTGGCCTGGATCAAGGCCTACGACCTGACCAGGGACCGGCGCTATCTGGGGCAGGCGCAGGACATTTTCGGGGCCATGACCGGCGGCTGGGACAGCACCTGCGGCGGCGGGCTGTGGTGGAGCACCGGCCGGACGTACAAGAACGCCATCGCCAACGAGCTGTTCCTGACCGTGGCCGCGGAACTGCACAACCGCATCCAGGGGGACACCTGGTACGCGGGCTGGGCCCGGCGCGAGTGGGCCTGGTTCTCCGGCACCGGCATGCTCACCCGGTCCGGCCTGGTCATCGACGGGCTGAACCAGTGCCGGCCGGTGCTCAGCTCGCCGACCTGGACCTACAACCAGGGCGTGCTCATCGGCGGGCTGATCGCGCTGAACGGGGCCACCCACGAGCGCGGGCTGCTGGCCACCGCGCGGCGGGTCGCCGGCGCGGTGATCAGCAGCCCGGCGCTGAGCCCGCACGGCGTGCTGCGGGAACCCTGCGAGACGGCATCGGCCTGTGACGCGGACGAGACGCTGTTCAAGGGGATCTTCGTCCGGAACCTCAGCAGGCTCGGCAGCCGGGCTCGGCGGCGCTCCCTACCGGGCCTTCCTGCGCCGCAACGCCCGTTCGGTGTGGGACAAGGACCGGCGGGCCGACGAGTTCGGGCTGAGCTGGTCCGGCCCGTTCGACCGGGCGGGCACCGCGCGGCAGGCGGCCGCCCTGGACGCCCTGACCGCCGGCATCCGGCCGGGACCTGAGCACCCGGGCGGCCGGGCCTGGCCGCCGGGCCTGAGCGCCCGGGCCCGGGCCGCCGGAATTCCCATCGCGGCCGCTGCGCGTCATGCGCTACCCTGACCGCCATGAGTACCGATTCCCGCCCCGCTGCCGCGCCGGCCTCCCCGGCGCCGCGCGCAGGCCAGCCCGGTGCCGCTCAAGCCGTCGCTTGAGGGCCTCGAGGACAAGTGGTCGCGCCAGTGGGAAGAGGCGGGGGTAGTACAAGTTTGACCCTCCCGCGTCCCGCGACAGGGACGCGGTCTTCTCGATCGACACTCCCCCGCTGACGGTCAGCGGGGCGCTGCATATCGGGCACGTCTGCTCGTTCACGCACACCGACACGATCGCCCGGTTCCAGCGGATGCGCGGCAAGGCGGTGTTCTACCCGATCGGCTGGGACGACAACGGCCTGCCCACCGAGCGCCGGGTGCAGAACTACTTCCACGTGCGGTGTGACCCGGCGCTGCGCTACGACCCGTCCTTCGTGCCGCCGGACCGCCCGGCGGGCGAGCCGGTGCGCATCTCGCGGCGTAACTTCGTGGCCCTGTGCGAGCGGCTGACCAGCCTGGACGAGCAGGCGTTCGAGCAGGTCTGGCGGCGGCTGGGCCTGTCGGTGGACTGGTCCACCCAGTACCAGACCATCGGCGAGAACGCCCGGGCCCTGTCCCAGGGCGCGTTCCTGCGCAACCTGGCCCGCGGGGAGGCGTACCTGGCCGAGGGCCCGACCCTGTGGGACGTGACCTTCCAGACCGCGGTGGCCCAGGCCGAGCTGGAAGACCGGGAGGTGGCCGGCAGCTACGTGCGGCTCGGGTTCCGCCGCCCGGACGGCAGCGCACTGACCGTGGCCACGACCCGGCCGGAACTGCTGCCCGCCTGCGTGGCGCTGGTCGCGCATCCCGGCGACGAGCGGTACGCGGCGCTGGCCGGCACGACGGTGACCACCCCGCTGTTCGGCGTGGAGGTGCCGGTGCGGACGCACCCGCTGGCCGACCCGGGCAAGGGCACCGGCATCGCGATGGTCTGCACGTTCGGCGACACCGCCGACGTGACCTGGTGGCGCGACCTGGACCTGGGCACCCGGCCGCTGCTCGGGCCGGACGGGCGCCTGCTGGCCTCCCCGCCGCCGGGCATCACCAGCCGGCCGGCCGCGCGGCCTACCGGCAGCTCGCGGGGGCCACCCTGGCCGAGGCGCGGGCCAGGATCACGGCGCTGGCCCGTACCGCCGGTGACCTGCTCGGCGAGCCGGAGCCGGTGGTGCACCCGGTGAAGTTCTACGAGAAGGGCGACACGCCGCTGGAGATCATCACCACCCGGCAGTGGTACATGCGCAACGGCGGCCGCGACCCGGACCTGCGGGAGGCGCTGCTGGCCCGGGGCCGGGAGATCGACCTGGCACCCGGCGCACATGCGGGCCCGGTACGAGAACTGGGTGAACGGGCTGGCCCGCGACTGGCCGGTCAGCCGGCAGCGGTTCTCGGGCGTGCCGATCCCGGTCTGGTACCCGCTGGATGACGACGGCCGGCCCGGCTACGACTCGCCCCTGACCCCGGACGGGGCCCGCCTGCCGGTGGACCCGGCCGCGGAGCCGCCGCCCGGGTATGAGGAGCAGCAGCGCGGCCAGCCGGGCGGGTTCGCGGCCGACCCGGACGTGCTGGACACCTGGGCCACGTCGTCGCTCACCCCGCAGATCGCGGCGCGCGCGGCCAGCGGCCCGGACCTGGACCGGATCTTCCCGATGGACATGCGGCCGCAGGCCCATGAGATCATCCGGACCTGGCTGTTCTACACGGTGCTCCGCGCCGACCAGGAGTACGGCGTGGCGCCGTGGCGGCACGCGGCGATCTCCGGCTGGATCCTGGACCCGGACCGGAAGAAGATGTCGAAGTCCCGGGGGAACGTGGTGACCCCGATGGATTCGCTGCGCCAGCACGGCTCGGACGCGATGCGGTACTGGGCGGCCAGTGGCCGGCTGGCACCGACATGGTCTTCGATCCGGCCCAGCTGCGGGTGGGCCGGCGGCTGGCCATCAAGCTCCTCAACGCGGCCCGGTTCGTGCTGTCCCTCGCCCCGGGTGATGGCGTGCGGCGCGACGGCGCGGAACAGGGCGGGGCCAGCGAGGCTGATCTGGTCAGCGAGCCGCTGGACCGGGCCATGCTCGGGCAGCTGGGGAACGTGGCCGCCGACGCCGCCGCGGCGTTCGAGGCCTACGATCACGCGCGCGCCCTGCACGGGACCGAGTCGTTCTTCTGGTTCTTCTGCGACGACTACCTGGAGCTGGTCAAGTCCCGGGCCTACGGTGAGCACGGCCCGCGGGCGGCCGCCTCGGCGGTCGCGGCGCTCCGGGCCGCGCTATCGGTGCTGCTCCGGCTGTTCGCGCCGGTCCTCCCGTTCGTCACCGAGGAGGCCTGGTCGTGGTGGCAGGAGGGGTCCATTCACCAGGCCAGCTGGCCGGACCCGGACGGGCTGCGGGCCGTGGCCGGGGTGGTGGACCTCGGGCTGCTCGGCGCGGCCTCGGACGCGATCGGGGCGGTCCGCGGGGCCAAGTCGGCGGCCCGGCTGTCCATGCGGGCCCCGGTCCGGCAGCTCGTGATCTCGGCCGGCGAGGAGGACCTGGCCCGGGTCCGTGCGGTGCTCGGCGACGTGCAGGCGGCGGGCAAGGTGGATCAGGTGATGGTCCGCCCGTCGGCCAGCCCCGGGCCGCGTATCACGTCAGGTTGTGATCCGGGCGGGCTGGTCGCGGCCGGCGATGCGCAGCTCGTGGAAGGACACGCTGAAGCCCGATCCCTCGGGGGCGGCGCACATCACGCCGGCCAGCAGCTCGCTGCCCGGGGGGAGGTAGACCAGGGCGGCGAGGTCGGGAGGGCCGTCGCCGGCGGCGTACCGGATCTCGACCGCGTCGCCGCGGCGCGAGACCCGCAGCGCCACGTCGTCGGAGTCCTCGGGCAGGTTCGCCACCGACCAGCTGGACATGCCCAGGGTGAGCACGGTGCTCAGCCGGGGGCGGCCCTCGAAGAACTCGATCCCGGTCTTCAGCCAGGTCCGCTCGTCGGCCCGGAGCATGACACCGGCCTGGTCGTACTGCGCCGACCAGTTCCCGCGGATCCGCACGGCCACGTCCAGGTCGCCCGCCAGCACCTCGCCGTACACGTGGCCGCTGTCCCGGATGTAACCGTAGCCGGTGACCCGCCAGAAGTCGGTACCCGGATCGACGTTCACCTGCAGGACGTCGTCGGTCCGCTGCCAGCTTGCCGGCTCATTCAGCCACTCCATGAGTCAACGCCTCCGTGATCTCGCCGAGACGAGGGTAGCGGTCCGGGGGGTGGGTAGTCTCACGAGCATGGACAAGGTGAGCCGAACAGAGACCGAATGGCGGGAAGCGCTCAGCCCCGAGGAGTACCGGGTCCTCCGCCAGGCCGGCACCGAAGCGCCGTTCACCGGGGAATACACGGACACCAAGACCGAGGGCGTCTACCGCTGCCGGGCGTGCGGGGCCGAGCTGTTCCGGTCAGACGCGAAATTCGACTCGCACTGCGGCTGGCCCTCCTTTTACCAGCCCACCGAGGACGACGCGGTGATCCTCATCGAGGACAACTCGCTCGGCATGCGGCGGGTCGAGGCCCGCTGCGCCAACTGCGAGTCCCACCTTGGCCACGTGTTCGAGGGCGAGGGCTACGAGGTCCCCACGGACCAGCGGTGGTGCATCAACTCCGTCTCACTGAGCCTGGAGCCGACCGAGACCTGAGGGTCCGCCCAGGGATGGCGATCTCCCCGCATTTAGTAGCCCCGGTGTGGGTACCGTCCCCGGTAACGCGCACGTGCGGACGCTGCCCCCGGGGGGAACCATGGGGAACTTCATGGCTGGGCTGGCCCGGTTCGCCATCCGGTTCCGGTATGTCATCATCGCCCTCTGGATAATCGCGGGCGCCTTGTGCATCGCCTTGTTCCCCTCGCTGTCCAGCGCGGTGAACACCGACAACAGCTCGTTCCTCCCGGCCAGCTCGCCCAGCGTGCACGCGATGAACCTGGCCGCGCCGTTCGAGCCCGCCAACGACACCACCGGCACCCTGGTGGTGCTGGGCAAGTCCGCGCTGAGTTCCAGCGACCAGCAGTCCATCACCAAGCTCGAGAACAAGATCGCCAAGGATGACCACGTCGTCTCGGTCTCCGACCAGGGCCTGTCCCAGGACGGCAAGGTCAGCAAGGCCCAGCTCGTCATCAGCGTGCTGACATCCAGCACCAAGGCGTCCCCCACGATCGCGGCCATCCGGTCCACGATGAGCAGCTTCGCGCTCCCGGCCGGGCTGTCCTCGTACCTCACCGGGCAGCTGCCCAGCGCGGTGGACAACCAGAATTCCCAGGCCCACGCCCAGAAGCTCACCGAGGACCTGTCGATCCTGGTCATCCTGATCATGCTGATCATCGTGTTCCGGGCGGTGGGCGCGCCGCTGGTGACCCTGCTGCCCGCGATCTGGGTGCTGCTGATGTCCGGCGCCATCATCGCCGAGGCGTCCAAGGCCGGTCTCCAGGTGTCCACCATCACCGAGACCATGCTCACCGTGCTGCTGCTCGGCGCGGGCACCGACTACGGGCTGTTCTTCATCATGCGGGTGCGCGAGGAAATCGCCGCGGGCGCGACGCCGCACCAGGCCATCGAGCGCGCGGGCCGTTACGTGGGCGAGTCGATCACGTTCTCGGCGGGCACGGTCATCGTGGCCCTGCTCTGCCTGCTGCTGGCGACGTTCGGCCTGTACTCCGGGCTCGGGCCGGCGCTGGCCCTCGGCGTGTTCCTCATGCTGCTGGCCGCGCTCACCCTGCTGCCCGCGCTGCTGGGGGTGTTCGGCCGGGCGGTGTTCTGGCCGCGCCCGGTCAGGCCCGCCAAGCAGGAGGGCCTCTACGCCCGGCTCGCCGACCATGTCATCGCGCACCCGGTGGTCACGCTGGTCTGCGGCGTGGTGTTCCTGGGCGTGCTGGGGCTGTTCGCGTTCGGGTACACCTCGAGCGGTTTCGGCGGGCAGACCACCGGCCCGGCCGGAAGCCAGTCAGCCAATGGCACCAATGTGATCAACAACCATTACCCGGCCGCGGTAGCCAACCCGACCCAGGTGCTCATGGTCTACAAGTCGTCGGTGTGGAAGGACCTCACCCCGGTCAGCCAGGCGGAGACCGACCTCGGCGGCAAATCGGTCTTCTCCTCCGTCGCCGGCCCCTTCGATCCGAACGGCACGAAGCTCACCACCAGCCAGCTGAACAGCCTTTACCAGGAGCTGGGGCCACCCGGGAAGCTGCCGGCCACCGAGCCCGCGGGGACCCCTGTGCCTGCGGATCAGTACGACCTGTACCGCTCGCTGTCCCAGTTCATCAGCGCCGACGGCACGACGGTGCAGTTCTACACGGCCCTCACGGCCGGCTCCCCGTCGAGCACCGCGGCCATCAACGCCGTCCCCTCCGTGCGGACCGCCACCACCAGCGTGCAGCACAGCGTCGGCGCCACGGACAGCGGCGTGGCCGGGCTGGCGCCCGCGTCCTACGACGTGAGCACCGTGTCGCAGAGCGACCTGAAGGAAATCGTGCCGGTGGTGATCGTCCTGCTGGCCCTCCTGCTCGGCCTGCTGCTGCGCAGCGTGGTGGCCCCGCTCTACCTGGTGGCGACCGTCCTGCTCAGCTACTTCGCGGCGCTGGGCATCGCGGTGCTGATCTTCCAGATCGCGGCGGGTGACTCCGGGCTGAACTTCGTGCTGCCGTTCCTGCTGTTCATCTTCCTGATGGCGCTGGGCGAGGATTACAACATCCTGGTCATGAGCCGGATCCGGGAAGAAGCGCACCATGCGCCGCTGACGGCCGCGGTCCGGACCGCGGCGCACCACACCGGAACCACGGTGACCTCGGCCGGGCTGATCCTGGCCGCGACGTTCGGCGTGGCCGGCGTCACCGGCGCCACCAGCCAGATCAAGCAGCTGGGCGTGGCCATCGCGCTCGGCGTGCTGATCGACACCTTCCTGGTCCGCACGCTGATGGTCCCGGCCATCGTGGTGCTGTGCCGCCGCTGGAACTGGTGGCCGTCGCACCTCGCGCGGCGCGACGCCGAGCTGGCCGAGGACACGCGGCGGGAGCAGGCGGCGGCCCAGAGCTGAGCGCCCGCGCTACGCCGGCCGGGGCGGCCGCGCGCCCTCAGCCCAGGGCAGCAGTCCCGGGCCAGAGGCCCAGGGCGGCAGCGTTAGGGCTCGGCCGGCTTTCAGGGCAGCGCGGCGACCAGCTCGTGGACCGGCTTGCGGCGGCCGGTGTAGAAGGGAATCTCGACCCGGGTGTGCAGCCGGGCCCTCGCCCCGCGCAGGTGCCGCATCAGGTTGACGATCCGGTGCAGCTCATCCGCCTCGAACGCGAGCATCCACTCGTAGTCATTGAGGGAGAAGCAGGCGACGGTGTTGGCCCGCACATCGGGGTACTCGCGGGCCATCTTCCCGTGCTCGGCGAGCAGCTCACGCCGCTGCCCCGGGTCCATCAGGTACCACTCGTAGGACCGGACGAACGGGTACACCGACACGTAGCCGCGGGGTTCCTCCTCGGCCAGGAACGCGGGCACGTGGCTCTTGTTGAACTCCGCGGGCCGGTGCAGCGCCATCGCCGACCAGACCGGCTCGCTGGCCCGGCCCAGGGCGGTCCGCCGGAACCGGGCGTACATCTCCTGAAGATCATCGGCGGCCGGCGCGTGCCACCAGAACATGTAGTCAGCGTCGGCCCGCAGGCCCTGCAGGTCGTAGCAGCCGCGGGTGACCACGTCCTTGCCCGCCGCCTGCTGGGCCAGCTCGGCGACCTCGTCGGCCAGCCCGTCCCGCCCGATACCCGCGACCGACCCGGCCGCTTCGAGGGCGCCGGACCCGGTGATCCGGAACACGGACCACATCGTGTACCGGATGAGCTCGTTCAGGTCCCGCGCGCGCGGCCGCTGCGGTTGCGGCTCCGGGGCCGGGTCAGCCGGGAGCACGGCGGCGCCAGCCTTCTCGCCCGTGCTCTCCTCCGGGAGGCCGCCTTCTGTCACTCCTTCAGTCGTTCCCATGGCGCCTATTCTCCGCCTTGCCCCGGCGTGCTGCGGACTGGCCTGCTGCCGGGCTGCGTGCTGCCGACCCGCAGCCCCGACATCACCTGATCCACCGCGGCCCGCGCCGTGCCGATGCACGCGGGGATGCCGACCCCGGCGAAGGCGGCGCCGCAGGCCGCCAGGCCGGGCTGGGCCGCGAGGCTGGCCTGGATCCGGGCGACCCGGTCCAGGTGCCCGACCGTGTACTGGGGCAGGGCGCCGCCCCAGCGGGTGACCACCGCACCGGCCGGCGCGCCCGCGGACCCCGGTCGCCGTGGCCAGGTCGGCCGCGGCGATCGCGGCCAGGTCCCCGTCGTCGCGGTGCAGGATGGCCTCCTCCCCGATCCGGCCGACCGAGCAGCGGACGAACACCAGCCCGCCCGCGCGGTCACGCAGGTGCGGCCACTTCACCGAGGAGAACGTGACCGCCTTCACCGGCCGCCCGTCTACCGCCGGGACCAGGTACCCGCTGCCGTCCGGGAGCTGCGGGAACGCCGCTGTCCGGGTAGGCGAGGGTGACAATGGCCATGCTCGCGTAGCTGATCTCCCCGAGCGCCGTGGCCGCCCCGGCCGCCGCCGGTACCCCGCCGAGCAGCCTGCTGGCGGGCCGCCCGGGCAGGGCCAGGATGACCGCGTCGGCCTCCAGGTGCCCGGGGGCGTGGGCGGAGCCGATGGTCAGCCGCCAGCCCCGCGGCCCGCGCACGAGCTCGCGGACCATGGCCCTGGTCCGCACCTCCGCACCGGAGGCGGCCGCCAGGACGGGTGGTAGGGTGCCCAGACCGCCGCGCAGGGTGGTAAACACGGCGGGCCCTGCGGGCGGCGGGCCGAGGGCCCCCGGGCTGGCGGGCGCGTGGCGGGCGCCGGGCCGAGGGCGCCGGGTTGGGGGCGGAGGTGGCAGCAGCGATGCGGCCGCGCCGGCCAGTGAGGCGTGGGTGCGCGACGCCTGGGCCAGGCCGGGCAGCGTCGCCTCGAACGACAGTTCCTCGGACCGCCCCGCGTACACCCCGCCGAGCAGCGGGTTGACCAGCCGGTCCACGACGTCCTGGCCGAACCGGGCCGCCACGTAGCTGGCCACCGGCACGTCGCCATCCCGGGGGGTGGCCGGCAGGTCCGGCTCGCGGGCGGCCCGGGCCAGCCCCTCAGCCGAGAGCAGCCCGGTCTGGCCCAGCTCCCCGGTATCCGCGGGCACGCCCATGAACTGCCGGGCGGGCAGCCGGTGCATCGCCCCGCGGCTCCAGATCCGGGCCGCGGTCGTCCCCGGGGAGACCAGCTCGCCTCCCAGGCCGGCCGCCCGGACCAGGTCCGTGCCCTCGGGACGGCGGGCCAGCAGCGCCTCCGCTCCCACGTCCACGCGGCAGCCCGCGACCTCGGCGACGGACAGCTTGCCGCCGAGCTGCGGGGATCCCTCCAGCACGACGACCCGCACCGGCTCGTCACGAAGGAAGAAGGCCGCGGCCAGCCCGGCGATCCCGGCGCCGATGATCGCGACGACCGGCGGCCCCGCCTCAGGCCGCCCAGCGTCAGAGCGCCCCGCCTCAGGCCGCCCCGCCTCTGACCGCTTCACCCGTTCACCCTAAGGGTGCGGCCGGGCCGTGCGGGTAGATCATCTTCGGGAGGACAGGTCAGGTGACGATCCAATACGGCGGGCTGCTCGTGGTCGCGGTGGCCGCTTTCGTGGCCCCGCTCATCGCCCGGCTGGTGCCCCGCCGCCTGGTGCCGGCCGTGGTGGTCGAAGTCCTGCTCGGGATCGTCGTCGGCCCGCAGGTCCTTGACCTGGTCCGGGCCCAGGGCGCGGCCGAGGTGCTGTACCTGCTGGGCCTGGGCTTCCTGCTCTTCCTGGCCGGGCAGGACGTGCGGCCGGAGCGGTTCCGCGGGCCGACCTTCCGGCTGGCCGGGACCGCCTTCCTGGTGTCCGCGGTGCTGGCCGTGCCGGTCGCCTTCGGGCTGCACGCGATCGCCCCGGGCGCGGACGTGCGGCTGCTGGCCCTCTGCCTGGTGGCCAGCTCGCTCGGGGTGCTCGTCCCGGTCCTGCGCGACGCTGAGGAGATCACCACCGAGTTCGGGCAGCTCCTCGTGGTGGCCGGCTCGGTCGGCGAGTTCGGCTCGCTGCTCCTGCTGACCATCCTGTTCTCCGCGCAGCCCAAGTCCACCGTGGTCCAGGTGATCTACGTGCTGGCCATGGGGGCCGCCGCACTGGTCCTGGCCCTGGTGCTGAAGAGGCTGTGGCGGACCCCGCTGATGACCCGGGTCTTCGCCGACTCCGACGACGACACCTCCCAGCTGCGGGTGCGGGGCGCCTTCGTGACCCTGCTGCTGTTCACCGCGCTAGCGCACCAGTTCGGCGTGGACGCGCTCCTCGGCGCGTTCATCGCCGGCATGGTGGTCGGCATCTCCGATGGGGACGAGCGGCCCAACCAGGAGCGGTACTGGGCCAAGCTCCGCGCGATCGGCTACGGGTTCCTGGTGCCGGTGTTCTTCGTCATGACCGGCGTGCAGTTCAACGTGCGGGCGCTCGCGGCGCACACCTCGTCGCTCGTGCTGGTCCCGCTGCTGGTCGTCGCGATCGCCGTGGTCCGCGGCGGGCCGGCCCTGCCCGTACCGGCGGCGGCTCGGCACCGTGCCCGCGGCGGCGGCCTGCCTGCTCCAGGCGACCACGCTCACGTTTCCCGTGGTGGTGGCGGACGTGGGCAGCGCGCTCGGCCTGCTCAGCGCGGCCAGCGCCGCCGCCCTGATCGGCGCGTCGCTGCTGTCCGTGCTGCTGTTCCCGGCGGCCGCGCTCGCGCTCCGGCCGTGGACCAGGGCCCGGCCCCGGCCGGGACAGGCCCGTTGCGAACCTGTGACCCCGGCGCCGGAACCAGGCTGAGCTGACCGCGCGTCCGAGCGGCATGACATCGTCCTTGCTGTCCCGGGCCGCCGCGTCCAGTGCGCTGCTCGCCAGTGCCTGCCTGCTCGCCGGAGCCTGCCTGCTCGCCGCCGGATGCTCGGCCGGGGCTCCCCCGCATCATCGCCCAGGGGAGTGGCCGGAGTGGCCGCACCCGCGCCCGGGGCCGCGGGGGGCGCGCACGGCGCGGTCGCCCAGGCACCGGCGGGGCGGGCCGGTAGCTCACTGACCTCGCAGCCCGCCGCGACGTCGATCATCTACTCGGCCAGCCTGACCGTGCGCACCACCAGCCTCACCCGGGCCACGGCCCAGGCCACCCGGCTGGCCCGTGCCGCAGGCGGGTACGTGTCCAGCGAGAGCACCGCGCTGAACCGGGCCCACCCGGACCGCTCCACGGTCAGCCTCCAGCTGAAGATCCCGGTCAGCGCCTACCCGGCCGCGCTCGGCGCGCTGTCCACCCAGCTCGGCACCCGGCTGGCGATGTCACAGCACGCCCGGGACGTCACCCAGACCGTGGCCGACGTGACCAGCCGGGTGACGTCGGCGCAGGCCGCGATCAGCCAGCTGCGCACCCTGCTGCGCCACGCGGGCTCGGTCAGCAGCCTGCTCACCGTGCAGAACCAGATCAACGACGAGGAGTCCGGCCTGGAATCGCTGCTCGCCCGCCAGCGCGCGCTGACCCGCGAGACCTCGTTCGGCACCGTGGACATTCTCCTGGTGGCCCCGTCGGCCCGGGTCCGGCACCGGGGCACCCACAAGGCAGGCGGCTTCGTGGTCGGACTGACCGCCGGCTGGCGCGGCCTGGTCCGGGTGGTCTCCCTGCATCCTCACCGGGGCGGGCGCCGCGCTGCCGTTCGCTGTCATCCTGGCCGTGCTCGGCTACCTCGCCTACCGCACCCGCCGCTGGATCCGGCGCCACCGCCCGGTGACCGGCCGCACCAGCCCACCCGGCCCCGCAGGCCAGTCCTAGACGGAAGCCGTGGCGCCGCCCCGCAGGCCTCAAGGCCCGGCGGGTTCACGCACAGACGCCTCGTGGACGAGGTCGGTCAGCCGGGCCAGGACGTCTGGGTTGGTGGTCGGCAGCACGCCGTGCCCGAGGTTGAAGATGTGCCCCTCGGCGGCCCGGCCCCGGCCGATGATGTCCTTGGCGCGCCGCTCGATCACGTCCCACGGGGCGAGCAAGATCGCCGGGTCCAGGTTGCCCTGCAGCGCCTTGCCGGGCTCCACCCGGCGGACCGCCTCGTCCAGCGGGACCCGCCAGTCCACCCCGACCACGTCCGCGCCCGCCTCGCCCATCATGCCCAGCAGTTCCCCGGTGGCCACGCCGAAGTGGATCCGCGGCACGCCGGTGTCGGCGAGCGCGTCGAAGATCCGCTTGCTGTGCGGCAGCACCCCCGTCCGGTAGTCCTCCGGGCTGACCGCGCCGGCCCACGAGTCGAACAACTGGATCGCGGCAGCCCCCGCGGCCACCTGGACCCGCAGCCAGCTGATCGTGATGTCGGCCAGCGAGCCGAGCAGCCCGTTCCACAGGGCCGGGTTGCCATACATGAGTGACTTGGTCAGGTCATGGCTTTTGGACGGCCCGCCCTCGATCAGGTAGGAAGCCAGCGTGAAGGGGCCGCCCGCGAAGCCGATCAGCGGCCTGGATCCCAGCTCGGCCACGAGCGCGGTAATCGCCTCGGTGATGAACTCCACGTCACCCGGCTCCAGCGGCCGCAGCCGGGCCAGATCGCGCTCGTCCCGGATCGGCTCCGCGGTCACCGGGCCGACGCCCGGCTTGATGTCGATGTCCAGCCCCACCGCCCGCAGCGGGACCACGATGTCGCTGAACAGGATGGCCGCGTCCACCGGATACCGGCGCATCGGCTGCAGCGTGATCTCGGTGATCACGTCGGGCTGGGAACACGCCTTGAGCATCGGCATTCCGCCCCGGGCCCGGCGGTACTCGGGCAGCGAGCGGCCGGCCTGGCGCATGTACCAGACCGGCGCGTACGGCACCGGCTGGCGGCGGCAGGCCAGCAGGAACGGGGACTCGTCCAGGGGCGTGGGCTGCGCGTTCACATCTGCGATGCTCTCACAGTCAGGGACGCGAGCCGGGGCATCTGCCCAGGTGACATCGGGACACGCCGCCCGACATCCACCGATCCGCGTGCTCCGCGTGCCACGATCAACACCTGCCTGGCACCGCAGCCCATAACCCCCAGATGGGGATGCTTGCGGCGCCCGTGGGTGAGGAGGTCACGAGGCCGTGAACCAGATCGATGGCTGCTGCGCCGACTGCCGTGAAGCCGGAGCTTTCGCTCAGGTGCACCCCGATCCGGGAAGCTGTTCCGACGCATTAGATGGTATTTGCCCGGAATGGTACGGCATCGCCCGTGACGCCGCCGTCCTCCCGCAGTACTCTCCCCGCCCGCCCGCCACTCCGCATGGCGCAGTTGACCGGGCGCGCCGCGTGACAGGCGATGGCGACGACGTACGCTCAGCTCATGAGGCAGGTCAGCGGGCCGGCGGCAGCGGGCTCTGGGATAGCGGGCTCTGGGATAGCGGGCTCTGGGATAGCGGGAACAGTGGCCCAGCCTTCGATGCCCGCTGGTGACGAGGCCGCGGCCGGCTTCGGCGTCATCGTGGCCAGCCTGCAGGCCCAGCGCGACCAGGCCGGCGGGTTGCGCCCCGAGCTGGTCTTCGAGGACGTCCCGGCCCCGCGCACGCTCGCCCCGTACGCCAGCGCGATAGCGGCCACCGTGTGGGTGGAGGGCGACGACATCGCCAGCGGCAGGCTGGTCCTGCTCTATGACCCGGCGGGCCAGACCGGCTGGGCCGGGCCGCTGCGCGTCATCGCGTTCATCCGCGCCGACCTGGACCCGGACATCGCCGAGGACCCGCTCATCGGGCAGGTGGGCTGGACCTGGCTAACCGAGGCGCTGGATCACCGCACCGCCGGCTACGCCCAACCCAGCGGCACGGTGACCACCGAGGTCACCGAGGGGTTCGGGGCCAAGGAGTCCGAGCCCGCGCTGACCGGGTTCGAACTGCGCGCGTCCTGGTCTCCCGCTCCCCCGCAGACCGGCTCCGCACCCGGGCCGGAGAGCCTGGATGGGCATCTGACCGCATGGTGCGATGCGCTCTGCGCGGCGGCCGGGTTGCCGCCGCTGGCGGAGGGCGTCACGGCGCTGCCGCCGAGTAGCCGGCGGCCCCGGTAATGGAGCAGGAAAACCTGGCGCCCGAGCCGGCTGCGGCCGGCTGCGGCCCGGCTGCGGCCCGGGCTGCGGAGCCGGCTGCGGCCCCGGCTGAGCCGCAGCGGCCGCCGACCGTCCCGCTGCTGGAGCCCCGGGACGGCTTGCCCCCGCTGGTGACGTCCGCCGACGGGTTGCGCGAAGCGGTCCACGCGCTCGGTGAGGGCACGGGGCCAGTGGCCGTGGACGCGGAGCGGGCGTCCGGTTTCCGTTACGGTCACCGGGCCTTCCTGGTCCAGCTGCGCCGCCGCGGCGCCGGGACCGTGCTGATCGACCCGGTGGCCTGCCCGGACCTGTCGGGCCTGGACGCGGTGCTGGCCGACACGGAAGCGGTCCTGCACGCAGCGTCCCAGGACCTGCCGTGCCTGGCCGACCTGGGCTACCGGCCGCGCCAGCTGTTCGACACCGAGCTCGCAGGCCGGCTGCTCGGCCACCCTCGGGTGGGGCTTGGCCCGCTGGTCGAGAACGTGCTCGGCCTGGGCCTGGAGAAGGGCTACGCGGCCGCGGACTGGTCGACCCGCCCCCTGCCCCAGGACTGGCTGCGGTACGCCGCGCTCGACGTGGAGGTCCTCGTGGACCTGCGCGACGCGCTGGCCGAACAGCTCGTGGCCCAGGGCAAGGACGAGTGGGCGCGGCAGGAGTTCACGGCCGTGCTCAACGCCGGGCCGCCCCGCGCCGCGGGCCGAGCCCTGGCGCCGCACGTCCGGGATCCATCGCGTGCGCACCCGCCGCGGCCTGGCCATCGTGCGGGAACTGTGGCTGGAGCGCGACCGGATCGCCCAGCGGCGTGACCTGTCACCCGGCCGGGTGCTGCCGGACTCCGCCATCGTGGAGGCGGCGCGCGCGGCCCCGGTCACGGCCGCCGCCCTGGCCGGAGTGCCGGGATTCAAGGGGCGCGGGGCCAAGCGGCACGCGCAGGAGTGGTTCGCCGCCATCCGCCGCGCACACACCGAGGCTGACCAGGCCCTTCCCCGTCCCTCGGTCCAGGTATCAGAAGGCCCCCCGCCTGCGCACCGCTGGCACGAGCGGGATCCCGAGGCGGCCCGGAGGCTGGCTGCGGTGCGGACGGTGGTCGCGGCGCTCGCCGACGAGCATTCCCTGCCCGCCGAGAACCTGCTGCAGCCCGACTCGGTGCGCAGGCTCGCCTGGCAGCCCCCGGATCCCGTGACCGCCGGGGCGGTGGCTGCCGACCTGTCGGGCTACGGGGCCCGGCCGTGGCAGGTCGAGCTCACCTCGGCGCCGATCGCGGGCGCGCTGCTGCGCCTGGCCGAGAAGGGCGACGAGTAACCGGCAGCCGTCGTTCCCGGGGCGCTGGAACGCGGGCCGGGAGCGCAGACTGGTGGGATGAGCCAGGACGGCTTGCCCCGGCGGAAGTTCCCCGCCTGGCGTCCCGGCCGCCCCTCCCTCAGGGTGCGGCTGGCCGCCGCGGCCGTGTGCCTGCTGGCCGCCGCGGCCGCGATCATCGTGCGTGGCCGGCGGCCTGGTCACCCGGGACGCCCTGACGCGGCAGGGAGGGCAGCAGCTGCGCGGCTACGCGGGACAGCTCGCCCGGCATCCGTTCCTGCTCACGCCGCTCTCCCGGACCCCGCCCGGGCCCCGGGGCCTCAGTGACCTCGCCGCGGCGGGGCCGGCGCGCTGAGCATCCAGGTACGCGGCGCCAGTGGCCAGCTGATCATGCGGGTGCGGGCCGGGACGCCGGGCCGGGCCAGGCCTGCAGCTGGCTGTCACCGAGCCGATCCGCTACCGGGCGCACCGCATCCCCTACGCCTACAGCGCGGAGGACTTCGCCCTCGACGTCACCAGCCCGGCGGCACCGGGTCCCGCGGCACCCTGGTGGTGAGCCTCAGCCTGGCCCGCATCGGCCAGGCCACCGGCCGTCTGACCGCCCGTCATGCTGGCCGTGAGCGGCCTCGTGGTACTGGCCGCCGGGTGCCTGGCCGCCTGGATGATCCGCGCCGCGCTCCGGCCGCTCGCCGGCTGCGGCCGGGCCGAGGCCATCACCGCCGGCGGGCCACTCCGGGGCCGCCGGGCCCGGCGCCCGCCCGGCGGTGGCCCCGGCCCTGAGCACCCCGCTGACCCGGCTCGAGCAGGCCCCCGCCCCGGCCAGCGAGCCCGGGGCCGGGGCCCGCCGGGCCACCGAGCACCAGCGGCACGCCCTCGCGGACACCGGCCGTGAGCTGCGCACGCCGCTCAGCGTCCTGAGTGGCCTGACCGAGTACTACCGGCATCGCGACCAGCTCAGCCCGCGCGACTTCGGTCGCCTGCTGGCCCGGGTCACGGACGAGACCGCGCGGATGAGCACGATCATCGATGCCCTGGAACGCTCGGGCCAGGACCAGCCCCGGCCGCCGGG
>CAVQEM010000094.1:0-5938 GCA_963711485.1 uncultured Actinomycetes bacterium | reverse complement strand
CGCGGTCCGGCCCGGAGACCAGCCGGGGCACGTCGGGCGCCTCGTAGCGCAGTTCCTCCTGGATGACCGCGGCCGCGTCGAGGACCCGCGCGGCGTTACGGAAACTGGTCGACAGCACCAGCACCGGAGCAGGGCCGGTGGGCGCCGAGGCCCCGAAGGGCCGCATCCTGGCCACCACCGGGAAGTCCGCGGTGAACCGCCGCAGGTTCCCCGCGCTCGCGCCGCGCCAGCCGTAGATGGACTGGCACGGGTCGCCGACGGCGGTGACCGGGTGGCCGTTCCCGAACAGCGACCGCAGCAGGACCAGCTGGGCGTGGCTGGTGTCCTGGTATTCGTCGAGCAGCACCACCTGGTAGCGGGCCCGCTCGGCCGCGCCCACCTCCGGGTGCGCGCTGGCGATGCGCGCGGCCAGCGCGACCTGATCGCCGTGATCGAGAACCTCGCGGGCCGCCTTGGCCGCCACGTACCGCTCGGCCAGCGGGAGCAACTGCTCGCGCGCCCGCTGGGTTTCCATTATTTTCCGAACGGACCCGGGTACTCGCCCCGGCAGGGCCTCGAGCTCCGCGGTGAGCCAGCGGCCGACGGTGGTGACGTCGCCGGTCTCCCGCAGGTGCTCGGACAGGTCGCCGGCCAGCTCGAGCACGGCCGCGGTCACCGTCTGCGGGGTCCAGATGATCTCGTCCATGGGTCCGTCGTAGGCGGCCACGATCTGCGCGGCCAGCTGCCAGGACAGCGCGGGCGTGATCAGCCGCATGGACGGCTCGAGCCCCTCACGCAGAGCGTTGTCACCGACCAGCCGGCCGGCGTAGGCGTGGTAGGTCCCGATCACCGGATCCCCGCCGAACGGGTCCTCGCCATCGGTTCCGGCTGGCCCGGTCTCCCCCAGGCCCGCGCGGCGCAGCCGCTCCAGGCGGGAGCGCACCCGGTCGGCGAACTCGGCGGCCGCCTTCCTGGTGAAGGTGAGCCCGAGCACCCGGTCCGGGCGGACCATCCCGTTGGCGACCAGCCAGACCAGCCGGGCCGCCATCGTCTCGCTCTTGCCCGAGCCAGCGCCGGCCACCACCGCGAGCGGCCCGAGCGGCGCCGCGATCACCGCCGCCTGCTCCGGGGTCGGCTCGGGCAGCCGCAGCAGGCGGGCCAGCTGCACCGGGCTGTACATGACCGCGCTCACTCAGTCATTCCAGCAGAGACCACTGACATTCCGCGGCACTATCTGGCGGCCCGTTGGCGCACGGCGCGGGCCACAGCCCGGCGGCCTGCTGTCCGGCCGCCGGGCTCCGCTGGCCGTTACGGCTGCGCGGGCGGCGGGACCTGCCGGAAGCCGGCCGGGACCGACACCTTCAGCGGGGCCAGGTTGGCCAGGGTCGGGGGCAGCCACTGGAAGTGCATCTGCAGCGGCCCGACGGTCAGCTGGACCGGGAGGTAGGTCGCCGGGTTCACCAGCAGCGTGAGCTGGCCCGGGAGCCCGGTTATCTTGATGGCGTCGATCCCGTCGACGACCTGATGGCCGGCCACCATATAGGCGCCGCACGACAGCTGTGATCGGATGAAGGCGGGCCAGCCGTTGCCCGGGCCGCTGGTCAGGTGGATCGAGCCCTCGGCGCAGCCAGACGACCCCGGCTCGCTGGCCGTTTCCGGGGCCGTCCACCAAGTGCTGGTGCGGTAGATCACCGCGGTCTGGGTCGCGGAACCGTTCGCGTTCGAGATTCCGACATCGAAGACGCGCTGCCCGCTCGGGCTGTACGCGGAGTACCTGTCGGTGCCCCGGTAAGCCGAGACCAGCATGGAGGCCACACTCCACGGCGAGCCTGCGGTGCCGGTGGCGGTCCCGCCGCCGAGACCGCCGACGGCCCGCTGGAGAGTCACGCCGGGCGGAAACACGATGCGGTCAAGGCTGATCAGGTTGTCCACAGTCGCGGGCGCCAGGGCGCCCTCCACGTGCTCGAGGACATAGGCGGTCGTCTCGGTCCGGGCCGCGGGCGCGTGGGCCGAGCCGAAGGCCCCCGAGACCCCGGCTATGGCCACGGCACTCGCCGTCACCGCGATCGCCGCCCCCGACGCGGCGGTGACGCGGAGCGTCCGGCGGCGCTGGCGGTTATGCCGGTACGCCTTCAGCGCCAGCCCCTCCGGGACGTGGAGGTCCCTGGTGAACCGCTCCATATCGCTGCGCAGCCGGTCCGGCAGTTCGGTGGTCATGTCATGTCTCCCTTGCTGGTTCGCGCTCCACGGCGTCGCGCGGACCGCGGCTGGTGTCGCTGAGCTCGCGCAGCCTGCGCAGCCCCCGTGCGGTTGCTGACTTGACCGTCCCGACCGAGCAGCCCAGGACCCGGGCCGACTCGGCCTCGCTCAGCTGCTCCCAGTAACGGGCGACGATAACGGCGCGCTGGCGGGGCGGCAGTTGCCTCAGCAGGCGCACCAGCGAATCGCGCACCTCTACCTCGGCGTACGGATCGGCGGTGGTGCCGAGGCCGGGCCGGAGCAGCCGGAGCTGCCGCCGCCATGCGATCTGCTGGCGCCAGCGGTCGGCGGCGAGGTGGTACAGCGTCCGCCGCAGGTATCCTTCTGGGTTCCCCTCGATCGTCGGCCAGCGCCGCAGCAGCCGCTCCAGGGCCGCCTGCAGCAGGTCCTCACCCGCTTCCTTGCTGCCGGTCAGCAGGACCGCGGTGCGAAGCAGGTGGTCGCCGCGATCGGCGAGAAACGGCTCCAGGTCGGCGACGGCTCGGTCGGGCTCCATTTCATCAGCTCCCTCTATCGCCCACCAAGTACGGAGCAAGCCGCCGGAAGGTTGCCTCCTTGACCCGATCACCCGCTCTCAACTATGCGTCACCTGGGACGGAACCGGCACCCGGCGGGGGACGTTGTGACAGTGACGCGGATGGGAGGCACCGTGGAACGGGCGGAGAAGGATCAGATCGAACGCGCCATCAACCACGAGATGAAGGAGCGGTTCGGCGCGGGGGCGGTGCAGGGGGCCGCGCTGCTGGAGCACGGTGACGACCCGGCCATCGGGCCGGGACAGCTGATGGTGCGGGTGTTCGTCCCGGCGCCGGACGAGCGGTCGGACTACGAGCCGGTCCTGGCCGCCTGGCAGGAGGCCCACCGGGCCGGGATGGACGAGCTGCGGCGCGAGCTCTCGCTGCGGCTGCCCTCGGCCCGGCTGCTCGAGTTCACCTTCGATGAGCCCGGGGAGGGCACGCCGCGGATCACCGTGCCGGACGACGGCTCGCTGGCCGCCGAGCAGATGTCCGGCCGCGAGATCGTGACCACGGCGATGTCGCTGCTGCGCGCCAACTACGTGTTCCCCGAGGTCGCCGAGCAGGCCGCCGTCGCGGTCGAGGCGCGGCTGGCGGCGGGCGAGTACGACAACCTAGACGAGATCACGCTCACCGACCTGGTGACCACGCACCTGCAGGAGAGCACCGGGGACAAGCACCTGAGGCTGCGGCTCGGCGGCGGGCCGCCGCCGGACCGCAGGCCCGGGCCGGGCGGTCCCGGGCCGGGCGGTCCCGGGCCGGGCGGTCCCGGGCCGGGCGGTCCCGGGCCGGGCCTTCCCGGCCCCGGCGGGCCTGGCCTTCCCGGCGACGACGAGACGGAGCCCAAGGACCATGAGGCCCGGCGGCTGGCCATGCGGCGGATGGGGCGGCTGGACAACTTCGGCATCCGCCGGGTGGAGCGGCTGGACGGCAACGTCGGCTACCTCGACGTGCGCCGGGTCGCTATTCCGGCCAACGCGGGCCCGGCCATCGCCGCGGCCATGGAACTGGTCGCCGGGACGTACGCGCTCATCATCGACCTGCGGCACAACGGGGGCGGCTCGCCGGAGGGCGTGACCTTGTGGTGCAGCTACCTGCTGGATGAGAAACCGGTCCACCTCAACGACATCTTTCACGCCGATACCGGCGAGACCAGGCAGTTCTGGAGCCTGCCGTACGTGCCGGGCACCCGCTACGTCGACCGCCCGGTTTACGTGCTGACCAGCAGCCGCACGTTCTCCGGCGGGGAGGAGTTCTGCTACAACCTGCAGGCGCTGGGCCGCGCCGAGCTGATCGGCGAGACCACCGGCGGCGGCGCCCACCCGACCCGGGGTTTCCCGATCAGCCGCGCCGTGCACATCGGCATCCCGTTCGCGCGGTCGGTCAACCCGGTCACCGGCACGAACTGGCAGGGCACCGGTGTGGTGCCGGACGTCGCCGTGCCGGAAGCCGAGGCCTACGACGTCGCCTACGGCAAGGCGCTGCGGCACGTGCTGGCCCTGGACGACGTGCCCCCGCCCGTCGAGCACCGGGCCCGCGACGCGCTGGCCGGGCTCGCCGCGCCCGACCGGGGCTGACCCTCGGCACCGCGCGATCACCCCCGTGGGGTGAGGCCGCTGGCCGGCCGGCATGCGACGATCTGGTCCCGGTGACGAGATCCTCTCTCAGGAGAGACGCCATGCCGCTAGCTAGTTCCTATTCCTATCCACTGCTCGGTGCGTTCTGGACGATCCTCGAGATCTTCCTGTGGGTTATCTGGATCTGGATCCTGATCTACGTCTTCATCGACATCTTCCGCAGCCACGACCTGTCCGGCTGGGCCAAGGCGCTGTGGTTCTTGTTCGTGCTGCTCATCCCGCTGGTCGGTGTCCTGGTCTACCTGATCGCCCGCGGCGGCAAGATGCACGAGCACGCCGTACAGGAGGCGCAGCAGCAGGACGAGGCGGCCCGCCGCTACATCCAGCAGGCCGCGGGTGCGCCGAACACGGCCGACCAGCTGGCCAAGCTGGCCGACCTGCGCGACCGTGGGGTCATCACGGCCCAGGAGTTCGATACTGAGAAGGCCAAGATCCTGGCCTCGTGAGCAGGCCGGGATCCTGACCGGTCGTTGCCGTCACCCCCGCACCACGCTGGCCTGCGGGGGTGACGAGCGGCTTCGGTACCGGATCCGGAACAGGCCGTAAGCGATCGGCCCGGCGAACAGCGGCAGCCAGTAGGAGGCGAGCCGGTACGTGAGGGTGGCCAGGACGGCCTGGCTGGAGTTCACCTGGGCCAGCACCAGCAGCCCGGTCAGGCTCGCTTCCACCAGTCCGAGACCGCCGGGGGTGGCCGGGATCATCCCGACGATGCCGGCCACCGCGTAGGCCACCAGGATCAGCGACGGACGCGGGTGGCTCCCGGTGGCCCGCAACGCGAACAGCAGGCAGAGGTAGTCGAACGCCAGACGGCCGGCGGAGAGCAGCAGCGCCTGCCACCACTGCCTGCCCAGCACGGCCCGGATCTTGTTGCGCTCCGAGAGGAGGGTTTCGTCCAGCCCTTCCAGCCGCCGTTTGCGCAAGACCCAGTTCGCGACCTTCTGCGCTATCCGGCCGGCCCAGCGCAGCGGCGCGTCGTAGGCGAGCACGACCGCGCCGAGCGCGGCGAAGGCCACGAACCCGATGGCCCCCAGAATCGCCGCGTTGACCAGCCCGCGGTTGGTCGGCGCGCCCAGCAGGATAACCGGAAGAGCGAAGACCGGAAGGGCCAGCAGGCCCCCCACGCCGAGCAGTGAGAACGCGGCCAGACCGCCCACCGTCGAGCTCATGTCCTGACCGCTGGTGGCCAGCATCCGGAACTGCAGCGCAGCGCCCGGCGCGGCCCCTCCCGGCATGATGAGGCTGATCGCATTGCCGGGCCAGCTGGGACGTGATGACCGGGAACCACGCCTTGGTCCGCAGCGCCAGGCGCTGCAATGCGAACGTGCAGGAAAAGTGGGCGATCTCGGCCGCGATCGCCGCGGTGAGCCACCAGGGGTGCAGGGTGGACAGACGGGGCCAGGAGGCGAGCACCTCGGTGATCGCCGGGAACACGAGGTAGATGGACAGGCCGGCCACGACCACCACCGCGGCGCGCTTGGCCACCGGCGAGCTGCCGGCCAGCGGATGCGCCTTCTCGCGATCGATCCTGGCCTCGAGGGAGGGCTTGGC
>CAVQEM010000093.1:0-4353 GCA_963711485.1 uncultured Actinomycetes bacterium | reverse complement strand
CACCCGCGCCGGCCGCCGGATCCAGCAGCCCGGCGATCTGGGCCAGCTCCGCCTCCCGGCCGGTGAAACCAGATGCCAGCGGGGGCAACTGCGCTAGCGCTACCGGCGCCGCAGGCGCCTGGCTGGTGACGAATGTGGGCTGAATGAGGTCGCGGGCTTGAAGCACCGGACCGTTGAAGATACCGCCGCTGACCTTGTTAGAGGTCCCCCCGCTGCCCTCCCCGGCCATAAGTCCACGTTCGAATTCTCAGACCGTGCGGTTGGGTCCGGTGTGGCACCAAACGTCAGGCCGCTAAAGTCGCGCCCCTGCATCACCGGGCCGCGGAAGGTACCGCCGCTGATCGTATTGCTCACGTTCCCGGCGCTCACGCCCGCCTGCGCCAGCATCTCCCGCACCTCGCCGTACAAGCCCGCATCAGCGGCGAGCGCCTTTCGCACCGCCAAGCGCAGCGCCGCAAGTGCGTCCTCATCGGCCGGATCAGCGACCACGTCCGCAACCGCCTCAGGCATCGGCTCACCCTCGTCACGAGCACCAAAGATGCGCTGTAGCAGCCGACGTCCTAGCCCCACCGTCGCATCCGCGGCATCATCACGGACCTTCGCCAGCACCGCCCCGCCATAGGCCGCCGCCGCCGCCGACACGTATGGCACCACATCAGCCGCCAGCGTCGCTACCTCTGTATCCACCGCCACGTCCCCCAGTCAGCCGGCTCCCGTACAAAAGTGTCCCGCAACCCAGCCCTCGCAGCACCCCTCCGGCTACGGAAAGTTGACACGAAATCGTCAATAGCTGCCCGCTCACCCGAGTACGCCGGGAACTCACAATGTGCCGTCACCAGCCTGCCAGCATCTAAAGGCGAGCGGTCGTTAGCAGCAGGTCACGGCGCGAGGCGCGGAAAGCCTTTCGGCTGGGCTCAGTGCGATCCTGGACCAGTACCGCGGTCATTACTTAAATCTGCGGCCTCCACGGCCTGGCGGGTCCCGGCGAGGATGCCGCCTTGGTCGGCGGCGGCCAGCGCGTCGAACAGGGTGAGAGTACGTCTGACGATGCCTTCGGCGCTGGTTATAGCCCGTGCGGCACGGAACACCGTGTAGGCTTCCGCCGCCTTTCCTGGCTCAGTGGTCAGCGCGAGCCCGCACAGCGCCAGCGCCTTGGTGTCCAGCGCCGCGTAGTCGCCGCTGGCCTGCTCCAGCTGCTGCCCGGCCTGGGCGATGGCTTCCTGGAACTCCTCAGCGGCTGCCGTCGGCCGGTCCTGGCGGAGCCAGATGATCGCGGACAGCAGTGAAAGGGGCGCCCGCTCGGTCAGGTAGTCGTGGTCGCGGGCGGCGCTGATGGCCTGCCGGGCGGCGGCCAGGTCCCCGGCGAGCAGCTGGATCAGGGCCAGGATGCGACGGGCCCAGCTTTGCACTTTCGCGCTGCCGATGGCGTCGGCGATGTCGATGGCCTCCCGGCTGTACCTGGCGCCCTGGTCCCACGACCCCAGGCCGCCGTATGCCTGCGCCATGTTGGCGAGGTCCATGGATTCGCTGTATCGGTAGCCGATCTGGTGGGCGATGGCCAGCGCCTGCTCGTACAGGTCGATGGCCCGGGCGGTCTGGCCAAGGTTGCCATATACCTCCCCTAGGTTGCCCAGGGCGGTGGCCTCGCCCGCCCGGTCGCCGATCTGGTGGGCGATGGCCAGCGCCTGCTCGTACAGCTCGATGGACCGGGTGAACTGGCCGAGGTCGGTGTAGCTGGTGCCGAGGTTGCCCAGGTGAATGGCCTCGTTCGTCCGGTCGCCGGTCTCCCGGGCGATGGCCAGCGCCTGCTCATACAGCTCGATGGACCGGGCGGTCTGGCCGAGGTCGCCGTAGCTGTTGCCGAGGCCGGCCAGGGCGGCGCCCTCGTCCTGCCGGTCGCCGATCTCCCGGGCGATGGCCAGCGCCTGCTCATACAGGTCGATGGACCGGGTGAACTGGCCGAGCAGATAGTAGCTGTTGCCGAGGCTGTGCTTGCTGTCCGCGCTGGTCCACGCGTCGTCGAGGTGGTCTTGCAGCCGCTCGTGCAGCTCGGCGGTCAGCCGGTAGTGGCCCCACTGGATCAGGTAGTCGTAGTCGATGCCGAGCAGCACCTGGGCCGCGGTGTCGTAGTCGCCGCCCTGGTAGCGCAGCTCGAACTCGGCCAGCTGCGGGCCCAGGTCATCCAGGCTCTTCCAGTCCTCCCGCGGGGTGCGGGTCTGCTCGAAGTAGCCGGCGCCGCGGTGCCGCAGCGCCTGCCGGGTGAAGGGCAGCGGGTCGGCGTCCCGGTCGGCCGGATCTCCGTCGGGCAGCCGGGACAGCGCGTAGTCGCGGTCCACCTGATGCAGGTAGTAGCGGCCCGCCTCGCGGCGCACGAACTGCATGTTCACCAGCCGGCGCAGCACCGGCGTGGCGTCGATCGCGGGCTGGTAGGGCTGCAGCAAGAAGTCCACCGCCACCGCCGGGACCGGCACCGGGTAGATGGCCAGGGCCTGCATCACCTGCTGGGCCAGCGGGTCGAGCCGGCTGAACGCCTCGCCGACCAGCGCCTGCACCACGTTGCCCGGCAGCCCGGCCGTCTGGTCCAGCAGCTCGGGCAGCGTGGTGCCCCGGTCGGCGGACAAGATCGCCGCCAGCGCCTCCAGCGCCCGCGGATATCCCCGGGTCCGCTCCCGGGCCCGGCCCAGCAGCTCGTCATCTGCGGTCAGCAGGCCCAATCGGCCGTCGGGGTCGCGGGCTCGCAGCACCTGCTCGGCGTATGGTGAGGGCAGGCCCTCGTCCAGGTCCAGGGGCCGCTGTCGCTCCGGGTGGTCCAGCAGCAGCGCCCTGGGCGCCACCCGGGTGGTCACTATCACCTTCACCGCGTGCGGCGGGGCCGCTAGCAGCGCCCGCAGCGCCTCATCCAGCACCGGATCGGTGAGCGCGAGGTCGGCGGAACTGCTGTCGATGACGTCTTCGAGGTTGTCCAGCAGCGCGACGACCCGGCCGGACGGGAACGCGTCCAGCAGCGCGCGCATCAGCTCTGCGGGGCTGTGGTGCGGCTCCCGGTAGGCCTGCCGCAGCCGGCCTGCGGCCTCGTCGGGGAGCAGCCGGCACAGGTCATCGAACAGGTTTGGGAAGTTCACCGGGTGCGCCCCGGACGGGCTCAGGTAGACGATCCCGTCCACGTCCAGCGCGCCCAGGTCATCAGGCAGCTGCCCGCCTTCCAGGGCCTTCAGCAGCCGGCACACCATCGCGGTCTTGCCTACCCCGCCCCGCCCCACCACCGTCACGATCCGCTCATCGGCGGCCCGCAGGAACTCCCCGATCTGCTCCGATTCGTTGTGCCGGTCCTGGAAGTACGGCGGTGCGGCCATCGGCGGCTGGTTCACAAACCGCGCCCGAGCCGGGGCCGCCTCCGGCCGCTCCGGCTGCCGCTGCTGCTCCATCCCCGCCGCGATCCGCTCCTGGGTCCGCCGGGCCGCGGCCCCCGGGTCGGCGACCAGCCGCTCCTGCTCGCCGATCCGCCTGCGCAGCTCGTCGATGTCCTGGCGGATCCGCGGCCGCTGCTCCGGGCCGGACCGGGGCAGTTCCCGCTCGGCCTCGGCCAGCTGATCCCGCAGATCCTGCAGCACCCACTTCGGGCTGCCCACCGAACCCAGATAATTGCGCAGCCGGGCCAGCCCGACATCAAAACCATCGCTGAAATCGAGAAACTGCCGAGACGTCAGCCGGAACGGAAGCTCGGCCCCGGCCTCTGCGCGCAGCGGGATCACCGGCTTCTTGTACTTCAGCGCCCACACCCACTCCGACTTGGTGACCGAATGGTCCTGCACGCTGTCGGCGGTGATCACGAACAGCACGCCCCCGCAGGCCTGCAGCGCATCCCGGATCTGGGTGTCCCAGTCCCCGCCCGGCTGCAGATTCCGCGCATCCAGCCACACCGGATACGACGGCGGCCCGGCCACCAGCTGATCGGCTAGCCGCCGGGCGAAATCCTCCGCATCAACCCGCGAATAACTGATGAAATAAGGCCCGTCCACACTTCCCCCGGCCACCAGACGCGTTTCAAGACAAGGTTAGCCCTGCGATCTCACTCTGTCGTCTGCCACCGCACCATCGCAAGACAGGTTCGCCAGGCTGCCAGCAGCAGTACTTCCGATCACCGGGAGCAACTCCGACAGCCTCACCTGGCCAGGACGAACCGAATAATCGCGGCCAGGGAGCAAGGATGAGCATCCACGAATATCTCCTGAAGGGCCGCCAGGACGATGCGGTGCGAGCCGGCGAGCGAGACCCGGCCCGGCTGCTGTTCCGCCGCGCTACCGCATAGGGCATCGGGCCACGCCGCCACATACCGCCCCACGGACCGTTACT
>CAVQEM010000092.1:0-16035 GCA_963711485.1 uncultured Actinomycetes bacterium | reverse complement strand
TTCCCCCGAGGACATCGCGGAAGTGCGCGACGAGCTGGCTGACCGTTACGGGCCGCCGCCCCAGCCGGTGGCCAACCTGCTCGACGTGGCCCGGCTGCGGGCCCGGGCGCGGCGGGCCGGGCTGACCGACATCGTCCAGCAGGGCACGTTCATCCGGTTCTCCCCGGTGGACCTGCCCGACTCACGCCAGGTCCGGGTCCAGCGGCTGTACCCGAAGACCGTGCTGAAGCGGGCCACCCGTAGCATGCTCGTACCGGTGCCCAGGGCAGGATCAGGCCGGCGCCGGGACAGCCCGCCCCGCCGGGCGCCCCGCTGCTCCGGGACACCGAACTCCTGACCTGGTGCGCGCAGCTCATCGAGGCTGTCTTCGAGCCTGACGCACCGGTGAAAACTGAGGGATAGGAAGGGACGCCGTCGTGCTCCGCACCCCCATCACCCTGACCGCCGCGGCCCTGGCCGCGGCGCTCGCGCTGTCCGCCTGCGGGACCGTCCGGCTGGGCGCGGCGGCCGTCACGAACACGTCGCGGATCCCCACGGCGACCGTGACGGCCGAGGTGAACAACCTGGATGCCGCCTACAAGGCGAACAAGGCCAAGGTCCAGCTCCAGTTCCCGGCGTCACAGATGCCGCAGCAGGTGCTCAGCTGGCTGCTCCGCTTCCAGATCCGGGAGAAGATGGCCGAGCGCAACCACCTGACCATCACCGGGACGCAGGTGCAGCGGGCGCTCGCGTCTGCGGCCGCGCAGGCCAGGCAGAGCGGGGTCACGCTGACCGAGCTGGCCGTGGCCAACGGGGTGCCGCCGGACCAGCTGACGGAGCTGGGCCGGTACGTGGCGATCCAGGACCAGCTGCTGGCCCGGCTGGACGGCGGCAAGCTGCCCACCGCCTCCGGGGCGCTGCAGGCCCTGGGCACCCAGTTCGACAAGTCGCAGTGCCGGGCGGCCAAGAGCCTGGGCATCCACGTCAACCCGCAGTTCGGGGAGCTCGACTACAGCCAGGTCTCGGTGATCCCGGCGCCGGCCAAGCTGGCCGCGGCCCCCGGGACCGCGTCCCCCAGCCCCAGTGCGTCCGCGACGGCGAGCCCGCAGCTGACTCCGGCTTGCTAGGGCGGCCGGGCGCGATCTCGTGAAAGACCAGGCAGATAACGGTCGTACCGCGCGGCACCCTGGCGAGAGCCGGCGCCTGGTGCTGCTGGTGACCGCGCCGACGGTCCGGGCCGGGCTGCTCAGCTGGCCCGCCTGGCAGACCCTGGCCGGTGCCTCGCGGGTGCTGGCCGCGGCGGCCGACCATCCGCTGCTGCCCGCGCTGGACGAGGCCGGGATCGGCTGGGAGGTACTGGCCGGCGCGGGACCAGGTGACCCGGCCACCGCGCCAGCCACCCTGGCCCGGCGGCTGGCCGGCGCGGTGGCCGGGTCGGACGGCACCGTGGTGTGGCTCTGCTCTCCTGACCCGCCCGGCCGCCCGGCAGACGTGCCCCCGGGCGCGCTGGTGCTCGCCGACGAGCTGAGCGGCCGCGGCGGGCCCGCCGGTACCGCGGTGGAACTGCGCTACGGCTCTACGGCGCTGCCCGGCGGGGAGCTGCTCTCCCTGGTATCGGTGATGGACACGCTGCGCCGGCGCTGCCCGTGGGACGCCAAGCAGACACACGAGTCCCTGGCGCCCTACCTGCTCGAGGAGTCCTACGAGGCGCTGGACGCGCTGGAGAGCGGTGACCGGGCGGCGCTGCGCGAGGAACTCGGTGACGTCCTGCTCCAGGTCATGTTCCACGCCCGGGTGGCCGCCGAGCGCGCCGACGGTACCGGGTTCACCGTGGACGACGTGGCCGACGGCATCGTGACCAAGCTGGTCCGCCGGCACCCGCACGTGTTCGGCGACGTGACCGTGGCCGGAGCGGACGACGTGACCCGCAACTGGGACGCGATCAAGGCCGCCGAGCGGGCCGCCGGCCGGCGGCCGTGCCTCGGCCCTGGACGGGGTGCCATCCGGCCAGCCCGCGCTGGCCCTGGCCGCCCAGCTGCAGCGCCGCGCTGAACGGGCCGGTGCGCCGGCGGGACTGGCCACCGGGGCGGAGCGAGCCGGCGACGAAGGCGGCCGGCTGGGCGCGGAACTCTTCGCCCTCGTGGCCCGGGCCCGGGCCGCGGGCCTGGACCCCGAACTCGAGCTGCGCGCCGCCGCCCGCCGCTTCGGTGATCAGGTGCGGGCCTGGGAACAGGGCCGGGGCACCGGGCCGGGCACTGGCCCGGGCCGGGCACTGGCCCCGGCGCAGATCAGGCTGGCTGAGGCCGCCCGACGGCGTGGCCGGTGCCGCCGCCCGCCGGACTCCACTAGGCTCCATTAGGGACAAGTCAGCCGAGCTTCAGGAGTCGTTGTGGCCTCGATCGAGGCGGTGCATGCCAGGCAGATTCTGGATTCCCGCGGAAACCCCACCCTGGAAGTCGAGGTCGCCCTCGATGACGGCTCGCTGGGCCGCGCCGCGGCGCCGAGCGGGGCGTCCACTGGTGCCTTCGAGGCGGTGGAACTCCGGGATGGCGGTGATGAGTACGGCGGCAAGGCGGTCACGAACGCCGTCCAGGCCATCATCGACGAGATCCAGCCTGAGCTGCTCGGCTTCGACGCCGATGACCAGCGCATGATCGACCAGGCCATGATCGACCTGGACCGGACCCCGGACAAGTCGCGGGTGGGCGCGAACGCGATCACCGGCGTCAGCATGGCGGTGGCCAAGGCCGCCGCCCAGTCTGCGGGCCTGCCGCTGTTCCGCTACCTGGGCGGCCCGAACGCGTACCTGCTGCCGGTGCCCATGATGAACATCCTCAACGGCGGGGCCCACGCGGACAACAGCGTGGACATCCAGGAGTTCATGATCGCGCCGATCGGCGCGGCCACGTTCACCGAGGCCGTGCAGTGGGGCGCGGAGACATACCACGCGCTGAAGTCCGTGCTGAAGCAGCACGGCCTGTCCACCGGGGTCGGCGACGAGGGCGGTTTCGCGCCCGACCTGGAGCACAACCGCGCCGCGCTGGACCTGATCATCGAGGCGATCAGCAAGGCCGGCTTCACCCCGGGGCTGGACGTCGCCCTGGCCATCGACGCCGCGGCCACCGAGTTCTGCTCCGACGGCGCCTACCAGTTCGAGGGATCAGCCAAGTCCGCCGGCGAGATGACCCGCATCTACACCGAGTGGCTGGACGCTTACCCGATCGTGTCGCTCGAGGACCCGCTGTCCGAGGAGGACTGGGCCGGCTGGCAGGCGCTGACCGCCGCGGTGGGAGACCGGGTGCAGGTCGTGGGGGACGACCTGTTCGTCACCAACCCGAAGCGGATCCGCCGGGGCATCGCCGAGCACTCCGCGAACGCGCTGCTGGTCAAGGTGAACCAGATCGGGTCGATCACCGAGACGCTCGACGCCGTGGCGCTCGCCCAGCGCAGCGGGTTCGCCTGCATGCTCTCGCACCGGTCCGGGGAGACGGACGACACCACCATCGCCGACCTGGCGGTGGCGGTCAACGCGGGCCAGATCAAGTCGGGCGCACCGGCCCGCGGCGAGCGGGTCGCCAAGTACAACCAGCTGATGCGCATCGAGGAACTCCTCGACGATGCGGCCAGTTACGCGGGCGCATCCGCGTTCCCGCGCTGGACCCCGGCTGAGTGATGCCCGGCGCGCTCCCCGGGCGGCCGCCGCCGGAACGGGCCCGGTTCACCAGCCGGGCGGCCGTCCTGGCCGTGGTCATCTGCGCGATCGCGCTGAGCCTCGCCTACCCGGTACGGGAGTACATCGCCCAGCGGCGCCAGATCGACCAGCTCCAGGCGCAGAGCGCGTCGACCACCGCTGAGCTCGCGCGGCTGCGGGCCCAGGCCCAGCGGCTCAACGACCCCGCCTACATCGAGCAGCAGGCCCAGGACCGGCTGCACATGTGCCTGCCCGGGGCCAGCTGTTATGTGATCATCGGCGGCCGGCCGGCCAGCGGCAGCTCCGACGCGAGCGCCGCCTCAGCCGTCCCCTGGTACGAGCGGCTGTGGCACTCGGTCCGCCAGGCGGACCAGGCGGCTCCGCATGCCTGACGAAGCGCCCGTGGCTGGCAAACGGGTGGCTGGCAAACGGGTGGCTGGGAAAGGGGTGGCTGGGAAACGGGTGGCCGACGAACACGTGCTCGGGGAACAGGTGGCCGGGAAACGGGTGACCGACGAGCAGGTGGTCGGGGAGCAGCTCGGCCGGCCGCCCCCGGGGACTGCGGGGGGTGGCGCACTGGTGCCCCTGCGGGCAGCCGGACGTGGTGGAGACGGCGCCCCGGCTGGACGACGGCACGCCGTTCCCCACCTTGTTCTATCTCACCTGCCCGCGGGCAGCCGCCGCGGTGAGCAGGCTGGAATCGGGCGGCCTGATGAGAGAGATGCAGCAGCGGCTGGCCACAGAGCCGGGTCTGCGCGCCGGGCAGCAGGCCGCGCACCGTGACTACACCGCCCGGCGGGCGGCGGCCGCCGCCGAGGCAGGGGTCGAGCCGCTGCCACCCGGCATGCAGAGCGCGGGCGGTATGCCGGACCGGGTGAAATGCCTGCATGCCCTGGTCGCGCACGAGCTGGCCGTGCCGGGCGCCAACCCGCTGGGCCGGGAGGCGGCAGATGCGGCCGGGGACTGGTGGGCGCAGGGCCCGTGCGTCGCGTGAGTACCCAGGCGAGCGCGCCCGTGAGCGCCCCAGGGACGACCCGGGTCGCGGCCATCGACTGCGGCACCAACTCGCTGCGGCTGCTGGTGGCGGACGTCGACCCGGGCACCGGCCGGCTCACCGACGTGGACCGGCGGATGCAGATCGTCCGGCTGGGCCAGGGTGTGGATTCCACCGGGCGACTGGCTCCCGAGGCGCTGGAGCGCACGCTGCGGGCGCTCAGGGGATACGCCAGGCTCATCGGGGACTGGTCCGCCGAGGCGGTGCGCATGGTGGCGACCAGCGCCACCCGGGACGCCGCCAATGCCGCCGAGTTCGTCCGCGGGGTGGGCGACGTGCTCGGCCTCGAGCCGGAGGTGCTCAGCGGGAAGGAAGAGGCGTACCTGTCGTTCGTCGGCGCCACCGCCGAGTTCGGTACGGGACCGCGAGACGGTCCTTACCTGGTCGTGGACATCGGCGGGGGTTCCACGGAGTTCGTGGTCGGCGACGGGCTGGCCACCAGGGCCAGGGGACCCGCCGGAGTCAGCGCGGTGTCGGTGGACATCGGCTGTGTCCGGCTGACCGAGCGTCACCTGCACTCCGACCCGCCCCGGCCGGCCGAGGTCAGCGCGGTGGCCGCGGACATCGACGCCGCCCTCGACGTGGTGGCCGGGGCCATCCCGGTGACCGACGCCCGGACCCTGGTGGGCCTGGCCGGGTCGGTGACCACGGTGGCGGCCCTGGCCCTGGGGCTGGGGGAGTACGACTCGGCGAGGATCCACCACGCCCGCGTGCCCGCCGAGCAGGTCACCGCCCAGACGCGCAGGCTGCTGCGCCAGACCCGGGCGGAGCGCGCGGCGCTGGGGGTGATGCACCCGGGCCGGGCCGATGTCATCGCGGGCGGCGCCATGGTCCTGGAGCGGATCATGCAGCGGTTCAGCTTCGGGGACGTCCTCGCCAGCGAGCACGACATCCTGGACGGGATCGCCTGGTCGCTGGCGGCGGTGCGCTCGTGAGCAGGCCGGACCCAGCGGGCCCGGCCCCGGCGTGGCCGGTCGCGCCGGGCTCAGGCTGGCCCGGTGACCCCGCGACCCCGGACACCCCGGTGGCGCATGACCCGGCGGAGGTCCGCGCCCTGGCGGCGGGAGCAGGCACCCTGGCCGAGCTGGTGGCCCGGCAATCCGTCTGCCGGGCCTGCCCCCGGCTGGTGGAATGGCGGGAGCAGGTAGCCCGGGTCAAACGCCGCGCGCACGCCACGGAGGCGTACTGGGGGCGGCCGATCGCGGGCTGGGGTGATGACCAGGCCCGCATCGTGATCGTCGGGCTGGCCCCGGCGGCGCACGGCGGGAACCGGACCGGGCGGGTCTTCACCGGGGACCGCAGCGGTGACGTCCTGTTTGCCTCGCTGTATAGGAGCGGGCTGGCCGTGCAGCCGGAGAGCGTCCAGGCCGGCGACGGGCAGCGGCTCCTGGACACCCGGATGGTCGCCGCAGTCCGCTGCGCACCGCCGGCCAACAAGCCGACCGTGGCCGAGCGGGACACCTGCGCACCATGGCTGACCGCGGAGATCGGCTACCTGACCGGGGAGCTGAGGGTCATCGTGTGCCTCGGCGCGTTCGCCTGGCAGGCGCTGTGGCCGGTCCTGGGCGACGCGGGTTACACGGTGCCCCGGCCCAGGCCGCGCTTCGGGCACGGGGTGGAGGTGGCCCTGGGCAGGGCGGCCCGGCCCGGCACCGCTCTCCGGCACCGCGCTCCCGGCACCGCGCTTCCGGGACCGCGCTTCCCGGCACCGCGCTCCCGGCACCGCGCTTCCCGGCACCGCCGGACCGCCGGCGGACGCTCCCGGCCGCGAGGTGGTGCTGCTCGGCTGTTATCACCCGAGTCAGCAGAATACGTTCACTGGCCGGGTCACCCCTGGCATGCTGGATGCGATTTTCCAGCGAGCCCGGGAAGTGGCCGGCCTGGGCACACACCCCGCAGGTCCAAGCGCCGGTAACGCTCCGTAAGCAAACGCTGTCGAACGTAATCGAAATGGTTACGCTTTGCATTCGGCATCGAAGTGAAAATAGAAAACTCCCCCCGGGCGAAACATTCTGTATCAATTCGGCAGCCCAAGAGTCGCTCAGACGCTCCGGGGTATTATTACCCAGCCCCCGTAGCCCAAGGGAAGAGGCCGGCCCCCTAAAAGGGTCCCCAGTGTCGGTTCGACTCCGACCGGGGGCACTCGTGTTCAAGGCGGTCCCCCACCTGCCCTGATCTGGCCAGGAAGGCCTGCTAGGTAAGGTATACGGGCCGTCCGCCAGCCGCACGCGGCCGGGGTATCACTGGCACTCAGTGCGAAAAAGGCCGCCATTCCCGCCGTTACGGATCATGTTCACGACCTTAAATCATCACTCAGAAAAACTGGGCTATACCTGCCATGAGCAGCACGGTTGTTGCATGGGAACTCTCATTGCGCCGGCAGCAACGACTGCTGAATCGCGTTGATCACAGTTGCCTCATTCGGCTGGTGCACTGGCTCGTGATACCTGCCGCCGTGCTGACTGAACGTGGCGGCCGGGCTGCCCTGGCGGCGACCGTGGCGGCCCCGCGGGAGAGGGCGGCAGGGAGGCAGGCGCACCGCAGTACCCCAGGCCCCAGTTGCGGTGCAGGCGAGGGCATTGCCGTGCTATCCGTCACATGCTGCGCGCTGCCAGGAACGCGGTGTGGCACTAATCACGAGTACGCCCCCAGGGGCGACGCCAGCCGCGCAGTGGCGAACGGTGCTGAGGGGCCGCGAGCACTGCGGTGGGGGCGCCCGGGACTAGAGCGCTGTCCCGTAGCCGGCCCGTCTGCGGGCGTGCCGTGATCGGGGTAGGTTTTGCGCCGCGGGTGGCGCAAAACCTACCCCGTTGACGCGGAGCTGGGAGTGAGGGGGCAGGCGGGGCCGCAGGGGCGGGGGGTGCCGTGCCGGCCGCGCCCCTGGAGCACTCCGGCTACCTGCGCGGCGACCTGGCGGGGGCGCTGCTGGCGCGGAACCGCCGGCGCAGCCTCGATCAGGACCTGGCTCCGCCATCCCGTCCCATGATCTACGGGACACGCTCTACGGGACGCGCTCTAGCCGCTGATATCCGGCCCGGCCCGGGTGATCTCGATCCGGATCAGGCACCGGCGGTCCCGCACCATGGTGGCCCGGTAGTCCTCCCAGTCCGGGTGCTCACCCGAGATCAGCCGGTAGTACTCGACCAGCGACTCCATGGCCTGGGGCAGCGAGATAATCTCCGCTTTGCCCTCGACCTGGACCCAGGGGCCGAAGAAGGCGTCCGTGAACACGCACAGTGAGGCCAGCGGGCTCCGCCGCAGGTTCCTGGCCTTCACCGCCGTCTCGCGGGTGCTGATGATCACCCGTCCTGCGCCGTCCACGCCACAGGTCACGGGCGAAAGCTGAGGGCGCCCATCGGTCCGGGCCGTCGCCAGCACTGCCCGGTGGTTCACGCGGAGGAACTCCCGGGCATCGTCTGGCTGCATTGGTCAGGCGCTATTCAGCCTGAGACGGCGGCGGAACTCGTACTCGTGCACAATCGCGGAGGCATAGCCGTGCGACAGGCCATGCTCGTCGGACAACCAGTGAGCCCGTTCCTCGCATCGGGAGAACGGAGGCCCGGATTCCAGACGCATGAACCACTCGCGGAGTTCGCGCCCGGTCACGGAGGGGATCCGGGCAATGATGTTCTTGTGCATCTCCGGGGAGTGATTCAGCGACATGGCCACCTCCAGGGGCAGGCTGGTCTCTCTGTCGAGCCTGCACCACCGGTGGGCCCCTGACAACCCCCTGGCGTAAGGCTTCCGCAATGCCCCGGATGGTCCGGCTTCACCTGTGCTTTTCCCGGGCGGGCCGGGCGTTCCCGGAGCGGGCCGGGCGGGCTAGGACAGCCGCTCCAGGATCATGGCCATGCCCTGGCCGCCGCCCACGCACATGGTCTCCAGGCCGTAGGTCTTGTCGTGGAACTGGAGGCTGTTCAGCAGCGTGGTGGTGATGCGGGCCCCGGTCATGCCGAAGGGGTGGCCGATCGCGATAGCCCCGCCGTTCACGTTGAGCTTGTCGATGTCGATGCCCAGCTCGGTGTAGGAGGGAATGACCTGGGCGGCGAACGCCTCGTTGATCTCCACCAGGTCCATGTCGTCGATGGTCATCCCGGCCCGCTGCAGCGCCTGGCGCGAGGCCCCCACGGGCCCCAGCCCCATGATCTCCGGGGACAGCCCGGTCACGCCGGTCGCGACGATCCGGGCCAGCGGGGTGATGCCGAGCTGGGCCGCCTTGACGTCGCTCATCACCACGACCGCGGCCGCGCCGTCGTTGAGCGGGCAGCAGTTGCCCGCGGTAACGGTCCCGTCCGGGCGGAACACCGGCTTCAGGGTGGCCACCTTCTCCAGTGAGGTCCCGGGCCGCGGGCCGTCATCGGTGCTCACCACGGTCCCGTCCGGCAGGGTGGCCGGCGTGATGTCCCGCAGCCAGAACCCGTTGGCCAGCGCTTTCTCGGCCAGGTTCTGCGACCGGACGCCGAACTCATCCTGGGCCGCCCGCGAGATCCCGCGCAGCTGGGCGAGGTTTTCCGCGGTCTGGCCCATCGCGATGTAGACGTCCGGGATCGCGGAGTCGTCCCGCGGGTCGTGCCAGACCGGCAGGCCGGCCGCCTCGAGCGCCGCGGACCGGGCCTCCGCGTCCGCGAAGAGCGGGTTGTGCGTGTCGGGCCAGCTGTCGCTGCTGCCCTTGGCGAAACTGCTGACGGACTCCACGCCCGCCGAGATGAACACGTCACCCTCACCGGCCTTGATGGCGTGGAAGGCCATCCGGGTGGTCTGCAGCGAGGATGAGCAGTACCTGGTGACCGTGGTCCCGGGCAGGTTGTCGTAGCCGAGGAGCACGGCGACCACCCGGGCCAGGTTGAAGCCCTGCTCGCCGCCGGGCAGGCCGCAGCCGAGCATGAGGTCGTCGATGTCGTCCGGGCTGAGCTGCGGAACCTTGGCCAGGGCCGCCGATATCAGCTGCACGGTGAGGTCGTCGGGGCGGATCGAGGCGAGCGATCCCTTGAAGGCCCGGCCGATGGGCGAGCGTGCGGTGGCGACGATGACTGCCTCGGGCATGGCTGGCTCCCTTGCTGCCGCGGCGAACGTGGGCGGTCCAGTGAGATTACTGGCCAGTAGCCTAAACCACGGCTGTCCTGTCCATAATCCCCGGGTCCACCGGCCGGGGATAGCCGCGCTGGTCAGCGGCGGGCCGGCCGCCGGAGTGGGATAGCGTCAGTGCTTCAGAGCATGCCCGGGACGGGCCGCCGTCCCGCGGGCATCCACGACTGAGGTGGTTGCGATGCAGGTCCATGAATCCCTGATCGAGCTGGTCGGGAACACCCCGCTGGTCAGGCTGCGCGCGGTGACGAAGGCCGTGGGCGGGGGGAAGGCCCCGGCCGTGCTGGCCAAGGTCGAGTACTTCAACCCGGGCGGCTCGGTCAAGGACCGGATCGCGCTGCGGATGGTGGAGGCGGCCGAGGCGTCCGGCGCGCTGCGCCCGGGCGGCACCATCGTGGAACCCACCTCGGGCAACACCGGGGTCGGCCTCGCCATTGTGGCGGCGCAGAAGGGCTACCGCTGCGTGTTCGTCTGCCCGGACAAGGTCGGCCAGGACAAGATCAGCGTGCTCCGGGCCTACGGCGCTGAAGTCGTGGTCTGCCCGGGCACCGTGTCCCCCGAGCACCCCGACTCCTACTACTCGGTGTCCAGCCGGCTGGCCGGGGAGATCCCGGGCGGCTGGAAGCCGGACCAGTACGCCAACCCGGAGAACCCCGCCTCGCACTACCACTCCACCGGCCCGGAGATCTGGGCCCAGACCGACGGCCGGATCACCCACTTCGTGGCGGGCATCGGCACCGGCGGCACGATCACCGGGACCGGCCGGTACCTCAAGGAGGTCTCGGGCGGCCGGGTCCGGGTGATCGGCGCCGACCCGGAGGGCTCGGTGTACTCCGGCGGTACCGGCCGGCCGTACCTGGTCGAGGGGGTCGGCGAGGACATCTGGCCGGCCAACTACGACCCGGCCTTGTGCGACGAGGTGATGGCGGTCAGCGACGCCGAGTCGTTCCTGATGACCCGCAGGCTGGCCCGCGAGGAGGCCCTGCTCACCGGCGGATCGTGCGGGCTGGCCGTGGTGGCCGCGCTGCGCGTGGCCGCGGCCGCGGCCCCGGACGACGTGATCGTGGTGCTGCTCCCGGACACCGGGCGCGGCTACCTGGCGAAGATCTTCAATGACGAGTGGATGGCCGACTACGGCTTCCTGACCGCGGAGACCAAGCGAGCCCCGGGTGGCCGACGTGCTCGCACCGGAAGCTGCCCGGGCTGCCGGAGTTCGTGCACGCCCACCCGGAGGAGACCGTGTCGGCCGCTATCGGGCCTGCTGCGTGAGTACAACGTCTCCCAGCTGCCGGTCATGAAGGAAGAGCCCCCGGTGATGGCCGCGGAGGTGGTCGGCTCCATCGTGGAGCGCGACCTGCTCGACGCGCTGGTCTCCGGCCGGGCCCGGCCCCAGGATCCTCTCGAGGGGCACATGTCGGCGCCCCTGCCCACGGTGGGCTCGGGTGAGCCGGTCAGCCGGGCGGTCGGCGCGCTGGAGAAGGCGGGTGCCGCGGTGGTCCTGGTGGACGGCAGCCCGGTCGGCCTGATCACCCGGCAGGACGTGCTGACTTTCCTGGCCGACACCCCCTGGACCACCCCTGACTTCCGGGATCACTGAGCACCCCAGGGATCCTGGGGCTTCCGGCACCCGACATGGCCCCTGCCCGGGAAAGCCTGCCGGGCCGTACTGGGAGTCATTTTTTCTCCTGCGATACGCGGGGCCCCAGGTGAGTGGCGGTGGCCGGGGGCGGGGGTGCCGCAGAGTGCGCCGGGTGACCGAGGCGGACGGCTTCGAGACGCTGGCCATCCACGCGGGCCAGGAGCCTGACCCGCAGACCGGCGCCGTGGTGCCGCCCATCTACCAGGTGTCCACCTACAAGCAGGACGGGGTCGGCGGCCTGCGCGGACGGCTACGAGTACTCGCGGACCGCCAACCCGACCCGGCGCGCGCTCGAGGAGTGCCTGGCCGCGCTGGAGGGCGGCCGCCGCGCGCTGGCGTTCGCCTCCGGGATGGCGGCCGAGGACTGCCTGCTGCGCGCGGTGTGCGCTGCCGGGCGACCACGTGCTCATCCCCGACGACGCGTACGGCGGGACGTTCCGGCTGATGGCGCGGGTGCTCGCGGACTGGGGCGTGCGCTACCGGGCGGTCCCGATCAGCGACGTCGCCGCGGTCCGGGATGCGCTGGCCGAGCACCCGGCCCGGGTGCTCTGGGCCGAGACGCCCACCAACCCGCTGCTGTCCATCGCGGACATCGCCGCGCTCGCGGACATCGCCCACCAGGCGGGCGCGCTGCTGGTGGTGGACAACACGTTCGCCTCCCCGTACCTGCAGCAGCCGCTGGCGCTCGGCGCGGACGCGGTGGTGCACTCCACCACCAAGTACCTCGGCGGCCACTCCGACGTGATCGGCGGGGCGCTGGTGGTGGCCGACCCGGCCCTCGGCGAGCGGCTCGCGTTCCTGCAGAACGCGACCGGCGCGGTGGCGGGCCCGTTCGACGCGTGGCTGACGCTGCGTGGCGTCAAGACCCTGGCCGTCCGGATGGACCGGCACTGCGCGGAACGCGGCGCGGGTGGCGGACATGCTGGCCGCGCATCCCGGCGGTCACGGAGGTGCGCTACCCGGGGCTGCCCAGCCACCCCGGCCATGAGGTGGCGGCCAAGCAGATGCGGGGCTTCGGCGGGATGGTGTCGTTCCGGGTGCGCGGCGGCGGGGAGGCGGCCGTCGCGGCTTGCGGCCGGACCCGGCTGTTCACGCTGGGGGAGTCGCTGGGCGGGGTCGAGTCACTGATCGAGCATCCCGGCCGGATGACGCACTCCTCGGTGGCCGGCTCGCCGCTGGAGGTACCGGACGACCTGATCAGGCTGTCGGTCGGCATCGAGACCGGAGAAGACCTCCTGGAAGATCTCCGCCAGGCGCTCGCCGGGGTCTGACCGGGCGACCGGGTGTAGCCGCCCGGCGGCCTCGGGGCGGCCAAGACCCGCGGCTCAGGGCTGCCAGACCATCAGGACCAGGATGACCAGCCAGATGAGACTGACCACGCCGGCCAGTGAGGCGATACGGCCCCGCTCCACCGTGGCCACGTGCACGCGGGCCGCGGCGGCGGTGGCGGTGGCGGTGGCGGTGGTCCCGGCCGGGGCCACCGCCGGGCCGGCTCCACGTCCGCCGCGGTGGGCTCGGCCCCTTCCGGCACGCCGCCGGCGGCCGGCGCCGCGCCGGTGGCCGGTACCGGGCCCGCAGCCGGGGCCACCGCAGGCGCCTCCCCGGCGGCCGCGAGGCTGCCCTCCACGGCGACGATGGCCCGGTGCTGGTCCCGCATGATGAGCAGCAGCAGGACCAGGGCCACGACGAACAGGGTCAGCGACGCGGTCACCCACGCCTTTGTCATTTCGTGCAGCGACTGCCCAGCGATGATGCCGAAGAGCAGCACGCCGAGGGACGCCGCACCGAAGACCCGGGTCATGCGGGACAGGTAGCGGAGCACGCCCACGTTCCGGGCCCGGATATAGCGCGGGGTGGACATGCTCGCGATGGTGACCGGGCCAATGGCGAAAATGACAAATCCGATATGGAACCACAGCAGCAGCCGGTCGGTGAAAGACATGCCACGATCCTAGGGGTGAGGCCGCCCCCGGTGTGCCGGGGGCGGCCGGTGAGCAAGTCGTGACCTGCGGCGATGCGCTAGCTGCGAGCGTCCTTCTTGCCGCTGAAGCCGAGCCACCACGCCCCGCCCAGCAGGACCAGGCCCACGATGAGAGCCACGCCCGCGCGCAACGGGTGGTGTCCGGACGAGTGGTGAAGGTGGCCCGGGATGAAGCTCGGCAGGGAACCAGCCTTGGTCGTCAGGTAGATCAGGGCCAGGATGATCAGCAGAATGCCGACGATGGCGAGAATCAGGGCCCCGATGCGCTTCCCCGAAGAGCGCGTGCCTGATTCGGTGACAGTACTCACGAGATCCTCCTATAGATATGCAGGCCTGGCCCAGCCGCCACCCCTTCGGCCCGCTCATAGCTGTAACGGCCGAACGCTACTACGAGATCCAGGCGTCTGCGGCGCGTCCGAAAAGCCCTAAAGCAAAATCTATCCCTCGTTTCCCCCGAGTCTCGGCGCAGCTCCGTGGATGCCCCGGGCCCGCTGTCGGTCCCCCTTCCGGAGGGTACGCCGGAAAGGCTGACGACGGGCCGCGCTGCTGCCGGCGCGTCCGGCCGCGCCTACGGCGCGCCTCTGTGCTGGCCCGGCGCGCTACGGCGCGCCTTCCGGCCGGCCCGGCGCGCTACCGGCGCGCCTCCCGGCGGGTTCGGAGGAAGTCACGGACCACGAACTCGCCGAGTCGTTCCGGCACGGCGTGCAGGACCCGTCCGCCGTTGCGCCGGGCCACCTCGTTCACGAAGTCGGTCAGCCGCTCGTCCTCGGCCAGCATGAACACGTTCAGCGACGCGTGCCGCCGGGTCATCTTGTCCACCTCGGCCAGCGTGAGCTGGATGCGTCTCCGGCGCGGGCGGCCAGTCGAACCAGGACCGCCCGTCCCGGCGCAGGTGCGCGGTGGGCTCACCATCGGTCACGATCAGGACCACCGGGTCGTGCTCGGGACGCCGGTCCAGGTAGCGCCCGGCCAGCACCAGCGCGTGGTGCAGGTTGGTGCCCTGCACCATGTCCCAGCCCAGCCCGGCCAGGTCGGTCTCGCGCAGCTCCCTGGCGTAGTTCGAGAACCCGATGACCTGGATGGAATCCTGCGGGAAGCGGCTGCGCACCAGCGCGTGCAGGGCCAGCGCGGTCTGCTTGGCCGCCCCCCAGGTGCCGCGCAGCGCCATCGAGTAGGACAGGTCGACCAGCAGGCACACGGCCGCGGACGCGCGCCGCTGAGTCTCGCCGACCTCGAAGTCGCGGCCGGACAGCCGGACCCCGTGCGACTCACCGTTCGCGCAGCGTGCCCGCTTCTCGCAGCAGCGCGTTCCGCACCGTCGCCGGCGCGTCGATGGCCTGCTCGTCGCCGAACTGCCAGCGGCGGGTGGCGCCGGTGTACTCCCCGGCCTGACCGGCGTCACGCTGCTCGTGGTCGCCGTAGCCACCCTCGGGCAGGTCCGCGAAGACCCGGCGCAGCGCGGTCTCGCCCAGCCGCCGCACCGCCTTCGGGGTGAGCTCCAGCTGGCCCGCGTTGCGCTGCAGATAGCCCTGCTGCTCCAGCTCACGCTCGGTCTGGCGGAGCGCGTCCATGTCGTCCACGGCCTGGCGGCCCAGGGCCCGCCGGATCGCGGCCTCGTCGATGTCGTCGAGGCGCGCCCCGGGATAGTCCTGGCGCAGCTCCGACTCGAGGTCGGCGAGGTCGGCCAGGTCGGCCAGGGCGCTGGTGGCGTCGCCCAGGCCGAGCGGCTCGTCGCCGGTCATCGGATCGTCCGGACCAGGCCGCCATGTCCATCTCCGGGCGCCGGGCGCGCAGCGCGTCCGACAGCCGGGACATCTCCGCGGCCAGCCCGGCGTCCTGCAGCGTCTGCTCCATCAGCGCGGCCAGCTCGTCGCGCTGCTGCTCGGTGAGCGAGCCGAGCAGTCGCTGGGCCGCGGTGGCCCGGCGGACCAGCGAGTCGACCAGCTCCTCCAGGTCGGCCGGGTTCTCGGGGAACATCTCGCCGTAGCGCTGCATGAAGTGGTCGAAGTCCGCCTGGGTGTGCTCGCCGCGGGCGTCCGCCTCGAGCATCTGGTTGAGGTCGGCCAGCATGTCCTTCACCCTCTGCATGGCCTCCGGGTCGGGCTGCTGGAGCACCTCCTTCATGCCGCGGAACTGGCTGTCCAGGACCTCGCTGCGGAGCAGGTCCTTGAGCCGCTCGAACGTCTCCCTGGCGGCCTGGCTGCGCCAGTTGTAGTCGGCCAGCCTGCGGATGGCCTGCGCGGTGTCCGACGGCAGCGCGTCCAGCTCGTCCTCGCGCAGCCGGGCCTCGTCGCCCGGGTCGGGGAACAGCTCGGCCCGTTCCTGGCCCGACCGCCGTGTCCAGCAGCGCCCGCGCCTCCTCCAGGGTCCCGTCCAGGCGGCCCCGGCTGCGGATCTCCTGCTGCCGCTCGCGGACCCGGCGCAGCAGGTCGTCCAGGCCGCGCCGGCCGTTCACCCCGCGGCGCAGCAGGTCCCGCAGGGCGCTGGACGGGTCTGCGCCGTCCAGCACCGCGTCGCCCAGCTCGTCCAGCGCCCCGCGGGCGTCGAACGGCGCCGCCAGCGGGTCCGGCCCGTCGTGATATTCGCCGTACCGGTAGCCACTCATG
>CAVQEM010000091.1:0-16779 GCA_963711485.1 uncultured Actinomycetes bacterium | reverse complement strand
CGGCGATCATCGGGTCTGCGGGTGGGTCATGACGCTGCTCCCTGGGGTGGGCTTGGGCAGGCGGCGCGGCCCGAAGCCTAGCTGAGGACGTCCAGCGGGACCCGGCGGCTGGAGCGGGAAGGCGTGCCGCCGCAGGCCACCTCACGGGAGCCGCACGCGGGACCTCCCTGATCTGGGCCAGAGCCTGCCGGGCCCGGGCCGCGATAGCCTCGGCATCGCCGCGCTGGGCCGCCGCCCGGTCGATCAGTGCGCCGCCCAGGCAGACAGCGTGCGCGCCGGGCGGCCACGTAGTCCCGGACTTCACCAGCGCCGATGCCGCCCGACACCACGGCGCGCAGGCCGGGCAGCGGCTCACGGAGCGCCCGCAGGTAGGCCGGGCCGCCCACCGACCCGACGGGGAACAGCTTGACCGCGTCCACCCCGGCCCGGATGCTCGCCAGCACCTCGGTCGGGGTCAGTGCCCCGCCGACGTACGGCACGCCGCCCCGGTGGGCCTGCTCCAGCACCGGTGGATCGGTCACCGGAGAGACGACGAAGCGCGCCCCGGCCGCGATGGCTGCCTCGCACGCCCGGCGGTCCAGGACGGTTCCCGCGCCCAGCACCGTCCCCGATCCGGGCCGGGCCGCGGCGCGGGCGGCCTCCGCGAGGATCGTCAGGGCCTCCGGCACCGTCAAGGTCAGTTCGATCGCCGGGACGGCCGCCCGGACGAGCCCGGCCACGATGGTCCGGGCTTCACGGCGGTCGCCGCGCGGACCACGGCGATCACGCCGGAGGGCACCGCCGACTCGGGCTGTCCGTCCGCGGCCCGCCCGTCCTGGGCTCGTTCACCTGCCATGGGCCCGCTGCTCCCTCATTTCCCCGCCCGGCCTAGACTCCGCTGGCCATGCCGTCGCGCATCCAGCCCAGCGCCACGTCGCTGGCCCGCCCGGTACCGGGCGATCATCCAGGCCACGTCCCAGGTCCGCCGGGCCAGGCTCGGCGGTCCGGGTCCCGTCGCCCAGTTCCCGGCCGGCCTGCTCCAGGCTGACGCCGGTCATCAGCGCGCCGAGGATCGCGGCGCCGCGCGCCGACATCTCCGCGTCCTCGTGGAAGCGGACCCGGGTACCCAGGGTTTCCAGGGCCAGGGCTTCCCAGGTGGGTGCGCCCGGCCCCGCGCCCGACAAACTCGATCTCGCGTACCGGCTCCCCGGTCGCGCTCTGCACCACGTCCAGCACGTGCCGGGCGCTTAGCAGCGTGCCCGCCAGCACCGCCCTCGCCACCCCGGCGGGCCCGTGATCGGCGTCCAGGCCCAGCAGCAGTCCCCGGACCCCGGTGTTCCACAACGGCGCGCGCTCCCCGGACAGGTAAGGCACGAAGGCCGGGGTAGCCAGGCCGGAGCGGGCCGCAAGGGCTGGCACGTCTCGGCAGGCATCCCCGGCGACCGGGCGACCCAGGCCACCGACGCCCCGCTGGCCTGCGTCGGGCCGTAGAGCAGCGGCGCAGGGGCACAGCTGCGCGGCACGCTGAACAGCCCGGCTGCGCGCCGGTCCTCGCCGCTGACCGGCGCGCCCACGATCGCAGAGGTCCCGCTGAACACGAAGCCACTGCCGCGCTCGTAGCGCCCGGCCGCCAGGGTCTGGGCCGGGGCCGCTCCAGCCGACGCTGACCGGAATCCCGGCGGGCAGGCCGAACCGCTCCGCGGCGGCTCGGTCACCGTGCCGCGCGGCTCCCAGGCCGCGGCGATTGGCGGGCAGGTGTCCGCGGACCCGCCGCGCGCCGCGAGCACCTCGGCCGCAGGCGCGCAGTCGCTCACCCGGCACAGGCCCTTGGATGACCACGGATCTGAGGCGGGGCTGCCGGTGAGCTGGAGGCCGAGCAGGTCCTTGGGCTGCAGCAGCCACCGGGTCCGGGCCACGGTGGCGGGCTCGTGCCGGGCCAGCCAGAGAAGCTTGGCGGGCATGTTCGCCGCCGACCACGGCAGGGCGGTCCCGATCAGTGGCTCCGGATCCCCGAACCGGGCCTCCAGCTCGGCTGCCTCGGCGGTGGCCCGGGTGTCCTGCCAGGTCAGCGCGGGCCGGACGGGCATGCCCGTCGCGTCAACCGGAACCAGGTTGGGAACCTGCCCGCACAGGCCGACCGCGCTGACGCCGCGCAGGTCGGCCCCGGTCCGCCGCAGCGCCTCGGCCAGCGCCCCGGACCAGGCGACCGGGTCCTGCTCCACCCGACCGGTCCCGTCGCGCGCCGTAGCATGACCTGCGCTGGCCACCCGGGCGCCCGTCTCGCCGACGAGGCTGACCCGGGTGGCCGAGGTCCCCACGTCGATGCCCAGGTAGAGGGGGCTAGGCAACGGGCCTCGACCGCCCCGGGCGGCCCGAAGTCGGCGCCGACCGTGTCCCCGGGCGCGGCCCGGCCGAAGTCGGTGGCCTGCCAGTCACGGACCCTGGTCTGGTGATGAGACGCTGGCCGCGCCGATCTTCCAGCCCACGCCGGCCCGGCCGAGCCGCTGGCCGAGCGCCAGCGTGACCTGCGGGCCGAGGGCCAGTCCCTGGTCTGCAGCCGCTCCGGTAGCTGCGCGGCGCGGCGCTCCAGCCGCCCGGCCCGGTCCCCGCCCATCATCGCCCCCTGAACTCTGGCTTTCTCTTCCCGACGAACGCGGCGATGCCCTCTTTCGCGTCGTCTGTCGCGTAGAGCACCGCTCCCACCGCCTGCTCCAGCTGGAGGCCGGCGGCGAGCGGGGCGTCGCCGCCCTCGCGCAGCAGCGTCTTGGCCATCGCGACCGCGACCGGCGCCGCAGCCGTGATCCGGCCGGCCAGGACCTGCGCGGCCTCGAGGGCGCTGGCCGACTCCCCGGTCCCGAGAGCCAGACCCCACGACACAGCCTGCGCCCCGGAAATGCGCCAGGCGGTCATGATCAGCTCGGCGGCGCGGATCGTGCCGATCAGACGGGGCAGCCGCTGCGTGCCCCCGCCGCCGGGCAGCAGCCCGAGCTTGGCCTCAGGCAGGCCGAGCTGCGCATCGTCCTCCGCGACGATGAGGTCACAGCAGAGCGCGAGTTCCAGGCCACCGCCGAGGGCGTAGCCGTGCACCGCAGCGATGACGGGCTTCGGGCAGTCGGTCAGGTGCTGCTGGACGGCGTCGGTGCGCATGAAGTCCTGGTAGTCGAGCACGCTCAGCCCCACGTAGTGCTCGATGTCCGCGCCTGCCGCGAAGGCCCGGCCGTGGCCGTGCAGGATGGCGACTTGCGCCTGCGGCGAGGCGGCGAACCGGGCCAGGTGCTCATCGATGAGGCGGAAAGCTCGGTCCCAGCGCGTTGAGCTTGGCCGGGCGGTTCAGGGTGATGAAGGCGACGCGGCCGGATTCGCGGTACAGGACATCACCGTCGGCGTCGGGCATGCCATCCCCGATTCATCAGCGGACCGGTCTGGCGCGGGTGAGCGATCCGCCGGCCTGGCCCGCCGGGGGCGGCCAGTCCCCGCAGCAGGCGCGGCCGGCCCGCGCCTCCTGCACTCGTCGTGCTTAGCTTCACTGAATGAGTTAATCTTTTCGTTCATCGGAATCACAAGTCGCCTATCGGAACAGGGGCAGGCTAGCCGTCCGGCCGAGACCGTGTCAACGGCCAGCCTCCCGGCCCGGCACCGGCCACTCCCCCGGCTCGGGGATCCGCGCATAGGGCCGGTGCTAGCAGGCCGGAACCGGCGCGGACAAGCCGTTGACAGTGCCTAGGTCACCGGTTACCGTCGTGCGCATTACATGATTTTTCCGCTCATCGTGTATAGGTGTCAATCAACGGAATTAATATTTCGTTGAAGGGAATACCATGGGTACAGCGGCTGGCGTTCTGCCGTCGCGCGCGGCACCGCACCAGCCTCCGTTCGTCGCCCTCGGTGAGCTCGTGGCCAGCGTCGCGGACGGGAGCCGGGTGGGTGTCGGCGGTGCCCTGCTCACCCGGCTGCCCCTGGCCGCCGTGCACGCGCTAGCCGCGCGCCAGCCCCGCGACCTGGTCTACGTGAGCTGGGGCGGCGGCCTCCCGCTGGAAATCCTGCTCGGTGCCGGGGCTGTCTCCAGGATCGTGTTCTGCTTCTCCAGCCTGGACATCTTCGGACTGGCCCCGCTGTTCCGCCGGGCAGTTGAGGAACGTCAGGTCGCGATCGATGAATGGCCGGCCTACGCGTTCACGGCCCGGCTCGAGGCCGCCAAGCAGAACCTGCCCGTCATGCCGTTCCGGCTGCCCCGCGGGAGCGACCTGCTGGCCGGCCAGGAAGCTGTCACGTTGCCCGGGCCGGGGCGCGACCCCGCCGTCGCTGAGGCGAGCCGGCTGGACCTGGACGTGTTCCTGCTGCATGCGCAGCGCGCCGACGCGGCGGGCAATGTGGAGATCGCCGGGTCCCGCGGGATGGACACCACCGCGGCATTCGCGGCGCGCCAGGTTCTGGTCACGGTCGAGGAGGTCGTCCCGACCGGGGTCCTGGGCACGCTGCGGAACTCGTTCGTGCTGCCCCGGCACTTCGTGCACGCGCTCAGCGTCGTGCCGGGCGGCGCGTACCCGGCCTCCTGCCTGCCCAACTACACGGCCGACTTCGCCCGGCTGGCGCAGGTCACGGCGCAGTCCCCGCCGCCGCCCGCGGTGCCGGCCCCGGCCAAGATGACGCGGCTGCGGGAAGCGGCGGCGCTTAGCCATGACGCGGTCGCGGCGGCGGTCCGGCAAGTCGCCGCGGCGCACCGCATCCGGGGCACCGCACCGGAGCCCGCGAGCGACGGCGGGCCTGCCGCCCCGGATGAGCCGGCCAGCGTGGACGAGCTCATGGTGTGCTGGCTGGCCCGCCAGCTGTCCAGTGAGTCGATCTGCGCCGCCGGGGCCGTCTCACCGCTGGCTGCCACGTCCTACCTGCTCGCCAAGGCCACGCACGCGCCGGGCCTGGCCATCCTCATGACCAGCGGCGGATTGCTCGACGTGGCAGTCCGGCCCATGCTGCTCAGCCTGGGCGAGGCCCTCGACATGGCCAGCGCGGTGGCGCAGTGCGGCGGGGAGGACTCTTACCGCTGGTATTACCAGCAGGGCCGGATCAGCTGCGAGGTCGTCACCGCAGCCCAGATCGACCGGCGGGCCCGGACTAACAATGTGGAGGTGACCAGTCCCAGCGGGCGCCGCGTGCGCCTGCCGGGCCAGGGCGGCCTGGCGGACGTGGCCGACCTGCACCAGAACTTCATCCTGTACCTGACCCGCCAGTCCCCGCTCTCGCTAGTTGACTCGGTCGAGCGGGTCAGCGCGGCCCGCTCCCTGTACGGCGCGGACGCACGGCGGCGCGCGGGGCTGCGACCCGGCGTCGTCCAGCTGATCACGAACCTCGGGGTGTTCGCCTATTCCGAGCTACGCGGTGAGCTGGTCCTGCAGAGCCTGCATCCCGGGGTCAGCCTGGTTGACCTGCGCGCGGCGACCGGGTTCGAGCCCGCCGTGGCCGACGACCTGGCCGTGACCCGGGAACCCTCCCCGGAGATGCTCCGGGTGCTGCGTGAGGACATCGATCCGCTCGGGATTCCGCCGGCTCGAGTTCGCCCCGGCCCGGGAGCGGGCCAGCCAGCTGGCCGCCTGCATTGCGGCGGAGCAGGACCTCATCGACCGGGCCCGGCACCTGAGCCTGCGGCGCGACGGTGCGCCCTGCGTAAAGGAGTGAGCACGTGGTGATGCGTATCGCAGTCGGGCAGGCGGCCCGGGCCACGCACGAGTACCTGGCGTTCGCCCGCCAGATTGGCGCGGCCGCGTGGAGCTCAACACCCCTGACCTGCCTGGCGAACGCCGGTGGGAGGCGGGTGACCTGCTGGCGCTGCGCGAGCGGGTGGAGTCCTACGGGCTGCGGCTGGAAGCCATCGAGAACCTGCCGAGCAGCTTCTACACCAGCGCCATGTTCGGCCTCCCGGGCCGGGACGAGGAGATTGAGCAGGTCATCACCACGTCGCGAACCTGGGCCGGGCCGGGATCCCCGTCCTGGGCTTTTACTGGATGCCGACGTCAGTCTGGCGGACGGCGGTTGCTCCGGAGGGCCGGGGCGGCGCCGTGATATCCGCCTTCGACCTGGACGTGGCGTGCCAGCCCGGACGCGCCGGTGACATCTATGTGGCCCGGCGGGACCGCCGGGTCGAGGACCAGAAGGATTCCTGGACCCGGGGCGCATTGTTCGACCTGCCCGACGCGGGACGACGCGGCCATGTGGGCCTCCTTCGAGTACTTCATCCGCTCCGTCGCGCCTGCCGCCGAGGAAGCGGGTATCTGCCTGGCGGTGCATCCTGATGATCCCCCGGCGGCGAGCTCGGCGGTGTGGCCCGGATCTTCCGCGCGTCGCGGCGCTGCGCGGGCAGCTGACTTCTGGCCGGGCCCCGGCTTCGGTATCGAGCTGTGCCTGGGCACCGTCTCGGAGATGGGCGGCCAGGCGGCGGTGCTGGACGCGATCGGCTACCTGGCCCCCCGGGGCAAGATCGCCTACGTCCACCTGCGGGACGTGCGCGGCACCGTCCCGTCGTTCGCCGAATGCTTCCTGGGCGAGGGGAACTACCACCCGCCGACGTGCTGCGCGCGCTGCGTGGCGAAGGGTTCGACGGGTTCATCCTCGATGATCACACTCCCGCACTGGTCGGCGACTCGCCCTACGGCCACCGCGGCCGGGCCTTCGCCCTGGGTTACATCCAGGGGCTGATCGAGATGATGGAGCTGGACGACCGCCAGCCGGAGGGGGCCCGGTGACCGCCTGCCTAGTCCCGGACGGCGCCCCGCTGGGCAGCACGCTGATGGCCGGCACGGTCTCGGTGGTCATCGGCGGGAGTGCCGGCATAGGCCGGCCGCCGCCTGGACCCTGGCCCGGCACGGGTCCGCGGTCGAGCTGGCTGCCATCGACCCGCCCGGCGTGGAGCGAGCGGCCGGGGAACTGCGGCCGCCGGGCACGAGGCCCGCGGGACCGTGCTCGACGTGGCCGACCCTGGGCAGGTCGCCAGCTTCATGGCCGGTGTGGCCGCCCGGCACGGACGCCTGTCGGTGCTGGTCAACTCGGCGGGGATCCAGCGCTACGGCACGGCGGAGACCACCCCCGCAGCGTGGGACGAAGGCTCGACGCAACGCGCGCCATGTTCCGCACCGCTGGGCTGGCCGTGCCGCTGATGCGGCGTTCCGGGGGCGGCGCCATCGTGAACGTGGCCTCCGGGCAGGCCACCGCAACCCAGCGCAACGTGGTCGCGTACACGGCGAGCAAGGGCGCTATCGTCGCCATGACCAGGGCCATGGCAGTCGATCATGCCCCCGACGGCATCCGGGTCAACTCGGTCAGCCCGGGCTCGGTTGACGCGCCCATGCTGCGCGCCGCCGCCCGCGATGTCTCCGCCGGGGACCCGGACTTGGTCATCGCCCAGTGGGGCTCCTTGCACCCGCTCGGCCGGGTCGGGGCTCCGGCCGAGATCGCCGACGTGATCCTGTTCCTGGCCAGCCCGCTGTCCTCGTTCGTGACCGGAGCTGACCTGCGTGCCGACGGCGGCCTGCTCGCCGGGGTCGCGCTCCCGGCTCCAGCTATCACCGATACCTAACCGGACCGCTTCCATCCGCCCGCCCTTTCCTACTAGTGCCTGCGCCCGCGCAGGCGGAGGTCTGTCCTATGCCAATGTCAACGGAAAAATTCCTCGTCACCGGCGCTGCAGGCTGCATCGGCGCGTGGGCGGTACGGCTGCTGCTCGACGAGGGTGTGCCGGTCGTGGCCACCGACCTGAGCGGCGACCTGCGCCGCTTTGAGCTCATCTCACAAGGGCGCGGTGGTGGCCGGCCCGAATTCGCCGAGCTCGACGTGACCAGCGGGCCCGACGTCGCGGCCCTGGTGGCCGACCGCGGGATCACCCGCGTCATCCACCTGGCCGGCCTGCAGCTCCCGTTCTGCGCCGCGAACCCGCCGCTCGGGGCCGCGGTCAACGTGGTCGGCACCGTCAATGTATTCGAAGCCATCCGGGCCGCCGGCAGGCCCGTCGGCCTGGCCTTCGCGAGCTCCGCGGCGGTCTACGGGAACCCGGCCGCGCACCCCGCGGGGCTGGTCGCAGACAACTCTCCGCTGCTGCCGGACTCGTTCTACGGCGTGTACAAGGCGGCCAACGAGGGCACCGCAAAGGTCTACGCGGCCCAGCACGGGATCGGCTCGGTGGGGCTCCGGCCGTTCATCGTCTATGGTCTCGGCCGCGACCAGGGAATGACGTCGGACCCGACCAAGGCCATGCTGGCCGCGGCCGCGGGGGTGCCATTCCGGATCAAATTCAGCGGCAGCATGCTGCTCACCTATGCGCCCGACTGTGCCCGCGCCTTCATCGCGTCGGCCCGCGCCGCGGCCGGGTCAGGGGAGGCTATCAGCCTGAACGTGCCGGGGCGGCGGATCGGAGTGCCCGCGCTGGCCGAGCTCATCGACGAGATCCTCCCAGGCACCGGGAAGCTCATCAGCTGGGACGACAACCTCATTCCGGTGCCGTCGCTGCTCGCGGCCCCGGCGATTTACGACGCGGTCGGCGACGTCCCCAACGTCGCGCTGACCGACGGGGTGCGCGAAACGATCAAGGGCTTCCAGGACGCCCTGGCCGCCGGACTCGTGTCTGCGGCGCAATGACTATCGACGCGGCCGGAGCTCAGTAGTGGATGAGCCGACGAACACCCCGACGGGCTTCAGGTCCGCGACGGCCGCCCCCGGCGGCCCGCTGAGCCACCTCCGGGTGCTGGATTTCACCGCGCTGGTGCAGGGCCCGCTGGCCACGCAGATCCTCGGCGACCTCGGCGCCGACGTGGTCAAGATCGAGCGCGTCGAGGGGGAATGGAGCCGGCACTGGGGCATCCTCGACGGGCACACCCACGGTCAGACCGACTCCTTTCTCGCCTTCAACCGCAACAAGCGGAGCGTGACCGCGGACCTGAAGGACGAGCAGGCCCGCGAGCGCATCCTGGCCCTGGCGGCGGAGTTCGACGTGGTGGTCGAGAACTTCCGGCCGGGGGTCATGGCCCGCCTTGGCCTGGGCTACGAGGCGTTCGCCGGGCGGAACCCGGCCATCATCTTCGTCAGCTCCTCCGGCTACGGCCAGACCGGACCGTATGTGACCCGCCCCGGGCAGGACCTGCTCATCCAGGCCCTGACCGGGATGCTGTGGCTCGCCGGCCGGGCCGGGGATCCGCCCACTGCCTGCGGCATCGGGATCGCGGACCAGTACACCGCGCTGCACATCGTGATCGGCGTCCTGGCCGCGCTGGAGCACCGGCGCCAGACCGGGCAGGGGCAGCGGGTCGAGCTGGACCTGTTCAGCTGCACGATCTCGGCCCAGCAGCAGGAGCTGACCTATTACCTGAACCACGGCTCCATCCCGCCGCGGGCGGCCGAGAACCACGGATCGATCTGGGCCACCGCGCCGTTCGGCCTCTACCCCACCGCGGACGGCGGGATCGCCATCGCCATGACACCGTGCCCCGTGGTCGGCCGGGCCCTCGGCCTGCCCGACCTGGCTCAGTACGACACGAACGCGCTCATGCTCGAGCACCGGCCGGAGATCTACGCGGCCCTGGCCGCCCGGCTGAAGACCGGGACGACCGCGCAGTGGCTGCAGGCGCTGCTCGCCCACGACGTGTGGTGCGCGCCGATCCAGGACTACGACGATCTGGCCCAGGACCCGCAGGCGCTGCACAACGGCATGTTCTGGGAGGTCCCGATCGGTGACGGCAGCCAGTCCTTCCGCACGCCCGCCTCGCCGTTCGTTTTCTCCGCCACGCCCGCCGCCATCCACCGCGGCGTGCCGGACCTCGGCGAGCACACCGGGGAGATCTTCGGCCAGGAGGACGGCTGATGCCCGCCGCGGGACCGCCCGGGGAGGTACGCGACCTGGGGCACGGGATATATCAGCTCCCGACGGACTACCCCGACGTGTGCAACGCCCCGCTGTGGACGTACCTGCTCGCGGACACCGGCCGCTTCGGGCTGGTCGATCCCGGCATCGCCAGCACCAGGGAGGCGACGCTCACCGCGGCCATCCAGCAGGCCGGCTTCACTCTCGGTCAGGCGGACATCCTGCTGGCCACGCACGGGCACCCGGATCACTCCGGCGGCCAGGGCACCTGGCGCGGCGTCGCCCCGGCCGCGCGTATCGCCGCACCCCTGGAGGACACCGCCTGGGTGGAGTCGTTCGACAAGCAGTGGACCCGTTTCTGGGATGACTATCCCGGGATCATGGACCTGCGCGACACGCGGGACTTCCTGGCCGGCCTGTGCCGTCCGGAGCCGCGCGTGGACGTGCTGCTCCGGGACGGGGACACGGTGACGGTAGGCGCCCGCCTGCTCAGCGTGGTCGAGACCCGGGGGCACACCTGGGGACACTGTGCCTATTTCGACCCGGCCAGCGGCGTGCTGTTCACCGGCGACGCAGTGCAGGGTCGCGGGATCCCCAGCTGCGACGGTACCTCGGTGTTCGCGCCGCTCTACCTGGACGTCCCGGAGGCGCGGCAGGGCCTGCGGCGCCTCCTGGACGTCCCGTTCCAGCTGCTCTGCCCGGCCCATGTCGCGGCCATGCCCCGGGCCGAGGGCTTGGCTTTCCTGCGAGACAGCCTTTCGTTCATCGACACAGCCGATCAGATCGCACGGGAGATGATCGCAACCCGGGACCCGGCGCCGCTCCTGACCAGAGAACTCGCCGCGGCACTCGGCGAGACGGTGGGCACGAGCCCGCCGGTCTCGCCCCAGACCGTGGCCACCGCGCGGGCCCATCTCTACGCGCTGGCGAGAGAAGGACTGCTCGATGCGGCGTGGGTGCCAACCTCCGCCAGCAGGAGATCACCGTCCAGGACATCGTGAGGTGGATTACCGGTGCGGCACTCTGCAGGAACTGAGCCCGGGCCCGCGGCCACGCTGATCCTGCGCAACGACGATCTCCAGGTCACGATCTTGCCGGCCAAGGGCGCGGACATTTACGCGCTGGCCGACCGGAGGACCGGCGTGGACGTGCTGTTCAAGTCACCGTGGGGTACCCGGTCCCCCGGACCGTGGCTGCGGGCCGCCTCGTCGATGGAACGCTGGGTCGAGGCCTACCCCGGCGGCTGGCAGGTGCTGCTGCCCAATGGCGGCGACGAGTGCGTCGAGCAGGGCGTGACCTGGGGCTATCACGGCGAGGCGGCTCTGGTTCCCTGGGAGGTGACCGGGACCGGCGGCACCTGGGCGACGATGGAAACCCGGCTGTTCACGGTGCCACTGCGGATTGAGCGTGAGTTCACCCTGGACGGCCCGGTCCTGCGGCTGGCGGAGACGGTCACCAACGAGTCGGCTGCGGACCTTGAGGTGATGTGGAGCCATCACCCCGCGTTCGGCGCCCCATTCCTGGACGACGGCTGCCTGCTGTCCGCGGGCTGCCGGAGCGTCCTCGCCGACGACGAGGCACCCGGTACGCTCCTGGCCCCCGGCAGCCGGCATGCGTGGCCGCATGCCACCACCGCCGGCGGCGACCCGCTTGACCTTCGCCGGATCCCGGGACCCGGGGAGCCGCGGGCCGTCCTGGCTTACCTGGGCGACTTCACCAGCGGCTTTTTTGCGATCACCAACCCCCGGCTGCGCCTGGGCGTGGGGCTGCGCTGGCCGCTGGACACGTTCGGCCAGGCCTGGCTGTGGCAGGAGGTGATGTCCGGCGAGGGCTGGCCCTGGTACCAGCGGGCCTACGCCGTCGCGGTGGAGCCCGCGGGCACGATTCCCGGCCACGGCATGCGAGGTGCCCGGGCCCGCGGCCAGGCCGGGACGCGTTTCGCGGGCGGCGCGGCCCGGCAGGTGATCCTCGAGGCCGTGCTGTTCGAGGGGGACACCGCGGTGGCCGGTATCGGCGCGGGCGGCCGGGTCGAGCTGGCCTGACCAGGGTGATCCGGCCCGGTGATCCGGCCCGGTCATCCGGCCCGGAAATGATCAGCGCCGGCCCGGCCGGGAAATTCCAGAGAGAGGCGGAGAATGAGGATGGCAGGCTCATACGCGCGTTTCACCGGGAAAGCCGGCCTGGTCACCGGGGCCGGGATGGGCATCGGTGCCGCGATCGCCCGGGCGCTGGCGGCCGAGGGCGCGGCCGTGGCCGTCGTGGACCGCGACGCGGCCGCCGCGGAACAGGTCAGCGCCCAGATCACCGAGGCCGGCGGGCGCGCTATCGCGGTGGCCGGCAGCGTCACGGACGCCGCCGATGCGGGGCGGGCCGTCCAGGCCGCCGCGGACACCTTTGGCGGCCTGGATCTCCTGGTCGACGACGCCGGCGTGGTGATCTACGGGGTGCTGCCGGATTACCGGGAGGAAGACTGGGACACGGTAGTGGATACCAACCTCAAGGGCCAGTTCCTGATGGCCAAGTACGCCGTCCCGCAGCTGCGCGCCCGAGGTGGCGGCGCGATCGTGAACATGGCCTCGGTGCAGGCGCTGGCCAGCCAGCGTGAGGTGGCCTCGTACGCGGCGTCCAAGGGCGGCGTGGTCTCCCTGACCAAGTCGCTGGCGCTGGATCACGCCCCGGACCGAATCCGGGTCAACTGCGTGCTGCCCGGCTCGGTGCGCACGCCCATGCTCCGGCACGCCGCCGAACTCGCTCCCGGCGATCCGGAAGAGACCATCGAGACCTGGGGCCGGATCGATCCGCGAGGTACGGTCATCGAGCCCGAGGAGATCGCCGCGGTCGTGCTCTTCCTGCTCAGCACCGACTCCAGCGCGATGACCGGCGCGGCAGTCGTGGCGGACGCCGGCCTTACCGCGCAGGCCGCGTTCTGACCATGGTCCAGCTGAGTGGGTCGTCGTGGCACCATGAGCGGGGCCACGCCCCGATGGAGGCCACCGCGGCGGAGTACGAGCGGATCACCGGCGGCGCCGTCCAGGTCCACTGGACACCCAGGTCGCTGAAGGAGTTCGGGGTCTCTCCGGTGGAGGACCTCGCCCGCCGCCACGACCTAGTTGTGATCGATCATCCGCACATCGGGCTCATCGCCGGGACCGGCTGCGCGGTCCCGGTTCACGCCTTCACCAGCGACGATGAACTGCGCGCCCTGGCCGACGGCTCGCCCGGCCGGTCCCATCAGAGCTATCACTACGACGGCCACCAGTGGGCACTCGCCGTTGACGCCGCCTGCCAGGTCAGCGCTGGCGCCCGGACCTGCTCGCGGAGCCGCCGAGGACGTGGGACGACGTGCTTGAGCTGAAGCCGGGACGGCCGGGTGCTGTGGCCGCTATGCGACGTAGACGCGGCGGCCAGCCTGCTCACCCTGCTCGCCGGGCTCGGCCACCCGCTCACCTTTGCCGAAGGCCATACCATCGATCGCGGCCCGGCCCGGCGCGCACTGGACCTCCTCCGCGAGGCCACCTGGGCCAGCGACCCCCGCTGCCGGACGATGAACCCGATCGGCGTGCTGGAGGAACTGTCCGGCCGCGATGACTTCTGGTACGCCCCGCTGATCTTCGGGTACCTGAACTACTCCCGGCCGGGACATCCCGGGCAGCGGGTCGTGTTCGGCGACATCCCCCGGTTCGCCACAGGCGGGGATCCCGGCCGGCGCGCTGCTCGGCGGCGCAGGCCTGCTGGTCTCAGCACACAGCCCGTACCGCGACGCCGCGCTCGGCTACGCCCTGCACGTGGCTTCGGCCGCCACCCAGCGGGGCACCTACCTCGCGGCCGGCGGCCAGCCCGCCCACCACGCGGCCTGGTCCGACCAAGTCGCGGACCGGACCGCGGGCGGCTTCTTCTCCGGGACCCGTCAGGTCATGGCCACGTCCTGGACCCGGCCCCGGGCGCCCGGCTTCACCCGGTTCCAGAACGCGATGATCGAGCTTTTCGCCGACAGCCCGCGGTGGCTGGCGGAACCCGACCGGTTCCTCGACGATCTGGACACCCTCTACGCCCGGCGCGACCTGGCATGATCGTCAGCGCGACGGCCATCCGGGACAGTGGGTAAAGGTATCCTGCGGACTGACTGTAAGGCGGAACGGTATTTCATGGTGACGGTACGAGACGAGCAGGCAGCGGACTCGCATGCGCCCGGATCCGGGCCGGCCGACGGAAAAAGCCCGCTGCCGAGCTCCCCGCGTCGGACGCGGCGGCCCGTCGGGCCCGTTCCACCACGGGGGATCTGCTCAACCTCGTCGAGCAGCTGTCCAATTTCGACCGGATCGGGGTCACCCGCCTCGCGCGGCACCTTGACGTACCGGTGCCCACTGCCTACCGGATGCTCAGGGCCCTGGAGCGGACCGGCTACGTCGAGCAGCTGGCCGAGTCGAAGGAGTACCGGCTCACGCTGAAACTGTTCGAGCTGGGCAGCCGGGTCGCCAGCCGGACCACGCTGCGTGACTTGGCGGCCGTGGAAGTGGAGCGGCTCGCCCAGCAGGCCGGGCTCGCCTCGAACGTGAGTGTGCTGGTCGGCGGCGACGTGCTGTACCTCGCCCAGGTCAAGACCGAGGAACTGCTGGCCGTCAACCTGACGCCCGGTAGCCGGGCCCCTGCGACCTGCACCGCGATGGGCAAGGCCATGCTCGCGGTGGAGTTCCGCGACGTCCGGTCCGTCGTCGGCCCGGGGCCGTATCCGCGCCGGACCGAGCACTCGATCACGACGTACGAGGAACTGGCCACCGAACTGGCCGCGATCCAGCGGGTCGGGTATGCGGTGGACCGTCAGGAGCTCAACCTCGGAGTGTGGTGCGTGGCCGCCCCCATCCTGGGCGTGCGGCAGACCCAGCCCGCCGCGGTCAGCGTCTCGGTGTACCGGCCGCAGCTCGACACGGCTGAGGAGGAACGGCTGGGCAAGCTGGTGATCGCCGCCGCCAGCCGCATCGCGGACCGCGTCGGCGTCCTGGGCAACATGGTCTCCTGGTAGCCAGCTCCCGGCCGCCGCAGCAGCCGGCCGGATGCCCCGTCTCCCCGCCTGTCCGGACTGAATCGAGGGGTGTTACCATATCGACATTTAATTTCGCTCAACGAAAAGCTAATTTCGAATGCGCCCTCGCGGCGTCCGGCGAGTAAGGGAGAGCACCCGGTGAAACTGGCGGCACTGTATCGGGGAGACGCTGACGTTCCTGCCCTCCATATAGCGGCGCAGGGTGGGTTCGCTCCGGTGGACAAGCTCGCGGCGACGGCCGGCGCGACCGATCTCGGGGGCCTGCGGGACGTGGGTGACCTCTTCGCCCGCGGCCCGGCCGCGGTCGGCCAGCTGCGCGAGCTGGCGGCCGACGCCCAGGCCAGCGTCCACCCGGCCAGCACCCGGTACGCGCCACCGGTGCTCCGCCCCGGCAAGATCATCTGCGTCGGTCTGAACTACGCCGACCACATCGCCGAAAGCCAGGCCGCGCGCCCGGAGCGGATCGTGCTGTTCGCGAAGTTCTCCTCCTGCCTGATCGCCCACGGCGAGCCGATCATCCGCCCGGTCATCACCTCCGAGCTTGATTACGAGGGCGAACTGGCCGTCATCATCGGGCGGCGGGCCACGGATTCTCCGTGGGAGACGCCCTCGGCTACGTCGGCGGCTACACGATCATCAACGATGTCTCCGCGCGGGACCTGCAGGGCGCCGAACCGCAGTGGATTCGGGGCAAGGCGCTGGACACGTTCGCCCCGCTCGGCCCGGTCGTCCTCGACGCGGCCGCCGCGCCGCCCGTCGGCGAGATGACTCTGCGCACCCTGGTCAACGGTGAGGTCCGGCAGGACGCCAGCTGCTCCCAGATGATCGCCGGGGTGCCCGAGCTGATCTCCTACATCTCTCAGGGCATCACCCTGGAGCCCGGCGACATTATCGCGACCGGGACGCCGTCCGGGGTGGCCCTGGGCATGAAGCCCCCGGTCTACCTGGAGCCGGGACAAGGTGAGCATCGAGATCCCCGGGATCGGCAAGCTGATCAACACCGTCGCCGGACCGCGGTGAGCGACCCCGCCCGGGTCAGCAGGACCGGGGCCGCCGGTCGGCCCCATGCCGCTGGCCGCCACGGCGGCGATGATCACCTCCGGCCGGCTCACCGGTGGCCTCCTCGGCGACCTGGGTGAGGGAATGCGGCCCGCCACCGAGCTCGATGCCTACCACGTGCAGGCCATCGCCCATCCGCTGCTGGAAGCAGGCGGTTACGGGCGGCAGGCCGGCTGGAAGATCGGCTTCACCACCCCGGTCATGCAGGAGTACCTCGGCATCGGTAACCCCTGCGCCGGGGCCATGTTCCAGGCGAACGTGTGGCATGGCGGTCACGCGTTCCCGGTGCCGCGCTCCGGGCAGCCGGGCGTGGAGTGCCAGATCGCCGTGCGGATGGCCCGGGACCTGCCCCGCCTCGAGCTAGCGTATGAGCCGGGGGACATGCCCGGCGCGGTGGCGGCGTCTATGGCCGCGATCGAGGTGGTGCAGGACCGCTACGCCGACTATCCCTCGCTGGGCACCCCGACGCTGATCGCCGACGATTTCTTCCACTACGCCTGTGTGCTCGGCCCGCAGCAGGAGTCGTTCCGCCCGGACTCCCTCCGCGACGTCACCGGATCGATGACGATCAACGGCACCGAAGTGGGCCATGGGGCCGGTACCGACGTCATGGGGGATCCGCTCGACGTGCTGTGCTGGCTGGCTAACAGCTGCGCGGCCTGGGGCACGCCGCTGCTGGCCGGGGACGTGATCCTCCTCGGGTCCCTGACCCAGACCCAGTGGGTGGCCGCGGGGGATGTCGTCGCCGTGGCCAACGAGCCACTCGGCGAGGTCACCGCGGAATTCACCCCCTGATACCGAAGAGGTCCAGCGGCGGAGCGGGAGAGGCCTCGGCGTTTTGCCGTCTGCGATCGGCCTG
>CAVQEM010000090.1:0-7304 GCA_963711485.1 uncultured Actinomycetes bacterium | reverse complement strand
GACACTTTTTCGAATTATGATATTTAGCAGCATGGTCCTTCGCTTCATCACACCGGACCAGGTCCAGCGCCTACCCATTCGGTGACGTGGCCGCGAGTCGGACCTGGATGATAACACCGCCGCCGTCGCGAGCGGCCGCGGCTAGCTGCCCTCCGTGGGTCTGGACGACGGACCGGACGATGGACAGGCCAAGGCCGGCGCCGTGAGGGTGGCTGGTCCGGTTGCCGTCGAGCCGCCGGAAGGGCTCGAACAACGTGTCGGCCTGCTCGGGCGGGACGAGCGGTCCGGAGTTGCTTACCTCAAGTTCGACCATGCCGCCCTCGGCGACCGCCCGGGTGGTTACTGTGACCCAGCCGCCGTGGTGGTTGTGCTGGATGCCGTTGCGGACAAGGTTGAGTGCGAGGCGTTCCAGCAGGATGGGGTCGCCGGTGGTGGGTGCCGGATCGGGTGCCGCGTCGACGGTGACCCCCGCGGCAGCGGCTTCTGCTGCCGTCTCCTCCACGGCGCCGGCGGCGACGTCGGACAGGTCAACGGGTAGCCGGTCGATGGCCTGGTTCTCGCAGCGGGCCAGGGTGAGAAGCCCGTCGAGGATCAGCTCGCAGCGGGCGCTGGTCGCGAGCACGGTGTCGATGACCCGGCGGAGTTCCGTGGGAACGCGGTGCTGCGCCACCGCGACCTCCAGCAGGGTCCGGTTGGTGGCCAGCGGCGTGCGCAGCTCATGCGAGGCGTTGGCCGCGAAATGGCGCTGCCCGTCGAAAGAGGCGTCTAGCCGCTCCAGCATTGCGTCGAATGTGTCGGCGAGTTCCTTCAGCTCATCCCGTGGGCCGGCCAGGGCGATACGCTCGTGCAGATTACTCCCGGCGACCCGGCGGGCGGTGTCGGTGATGTGCCGTACCGCGCGGAGCGCCCGGCCGGCCATGAGCCAGCCGAAGCCCGCGGCGGCTACTGCCACCACGGCTAGGGCCAGCAGGGATTCCCAGAGCAACGAGCTGATGATCTCGCTGCGATGCTGATCCAGCTTCTGGCCGAGATCATGTATTTCGGCCTGGGTGAGCCGGGGTCCTGATGGCGGGGGTTGCCTCCCGGCCAGCGGGAAGATCCCCTGGGCGAGGTGGCCGCCCGGGAAGTTGGTGGTGAAGATGATGTACAAGATGGCGATCAGGATGCCCCCGGCGATCAGGAACAACCCGCCATAAAGCAGGGTCAGGCGGCTCCGTATGCTGAACCGCGGCTGTCGCAGGAAGCTCAGCCGGGGCTGGCGCCGGTTGCCCGGCTGGAGCGGCCGGGATGCGGTGCGGTACCTCACCGGATCCGGTACCCCGCTCCTGGGATCGTCTCGATGGGTGAGGGTTCGCCGAGCTTGCGGCGCAGGGTCATGATCGTGACGCGGACGACGTGCGTGAACGGGTCGATGTTCTCATCCCACGCCTTCTCAAGGAGCTGCTCGGCGGACACCACGGCGCCCCCGCCGCGCAGCAGTTCTTCCAGGACGAGGAACTCCTTGTGCCGCAGCGGCAGCGGACGCCCATGCCGTGATGCCTCATGGCGGACCGGGTTCGAGCCGGATTCCCGCGCGTTCGAGGACCGGCGGATCGGCCGGCCGCGCCCGCCGTCCCAGGGCCCGGACCCGCGCGACTAGCTCGGTGAATGCGAACGGCTTGATCAGGTAGTCATCGGCGCCGAGATTCAGCCCCGTCACCCGCTCGGACAGGTCCCCAGCGGCCGTCAGCATGAGGATCCGGACCGTAGCACCGCCAGCGGCCAGTGACCGGCACACCTCGTCTCCGTGGACGAGCGGCAGGTCCCGGTCCAGGATGACCACGTCGTAATCGTTGACCGCCAGGCTCTCCTGCGCCGCCTGGCCGTCGAAGACCACGTCCACGGCCATGGCCTGGCCCCGCAGTCCGTCCGCGACAGCTTCAGCCAATTGCCGTGTGTCCTCTGCTACCAGAACTCGCACCGGCACCTCCCCGCCTGTGCACGTAACTCGCCGTCGGCAGTCTGGCCGGGGAGCCTTAGATCCATGTCAGGCGTTGCTCTGGGTTTGCTGTCTGTGCCCGCACGCGCACGCGAGGCTTTGACGCTGGTTTGACGAGCCGTCTGCTGAACTGTCATGCCGTGCGAGCCGCGGCACGCGGCCTTGCCGACCAAAAACGGGAGGAACTCTCATGCGCAGGCCTCAGGCCAGTGGGCGCGGTGAGCATGGCGTCTGATTCCCTGCTCCGCGCCGCCGGAACGGCCCGGGAATGCCAATCTCAGCCACCGCGCGGCGCCGAGGTGGAGATCGTGATCCCGGTCCGCAATGAGGAGCGTGACCTCGGCCCGAGCGTGCGGCGCCTGCGCGCCTACCTGCGCGACCGGTTTCCGTTCGCAGCGCGGATTACGATCGCCGACAACGGCAGTGATGACGGCACCTGGGCGGTGGCCAGCGCGCTAGCGGCCGAGTTCGGTGCGGTGCGGGCGGTGCGGATCGAGCGGCCCGGACGGGGCGGGGCACTGCGCTCGGTCTGGCTGGCCAGTGACGCCGACGTCTACGCCTACATGGATGTTGACCTTTCGACGGACCTGAACGCGCTTCTGCCACTGGTCGCGCCGCTGATGTCGGGGCACAGCGACGTGGCGATCGGCACCCGGCTGGCCCGCGGCGCCCGGGTAGTCCGCGGTCCCCGCCGGGAGATCATCTCGCGCTGCTACAACCTGCTGCTGCACGCGACGCTGGGCACCCGGTTCTCGGATGCTCAATGCGGCTTCAAGGCAATCCGGGCGGATCAGGCGCGGGCTCTGCTCCCGCTGACCTCCGACATCGGGTGGTTCTTCGATACCGAGCTGCTCGTGCTGGCCGAGCGGGCCGGGCTGCGGATCTACGAGGTCCCGGTGGACTGGATCGACGACACAGACTCCCGGGTACGTGTGCTGCACACCGCCGTGTCTGACTTGCGCGGCATCGTCCGGCTGGGCACCGCGCTGGCCCGGGGCACGCTCACCGTCCCGGTGCTGCGCGGTTCCTCGCCGCCGGGCGGGACGCCGGCCTGCCGGCCGGCCGGGCCCTGCTGATCAGCCAGCTGGCGCGGTTCGTGGTGATCGGCGTGACCAGCACCGCCGCCTTTGTCCTGCTGTACCTCCTGCTGCGCGACGTGATGGCAGCGCAGCCCGCGAACGCCATCAGCCTGCTGATCACTGCCATGGCCAACACCGCGGCCAACCGGCGGTTCACTTTCGGTATCCGCGGCCCCACGCGCGCGGCCCGCCACCAGGTGCTCGGCCTCATCGCGTACGGCGTCAGCCTTGCGCTGACCTCCGGCGCCCTGGCCGCTCTGCACGCCGTCGTCCCGCACGCCAGCCGGGCCATCGAAGTCGCGGTGCTCGTCCTCGCCAACCTGATCGCCACCATCGTCCGGTTCGGGCTCTACCGCGGCTGGGTTTTCCGTGACCAGCCGCACAGCCCGGAGAGGAGCTCACCATGACCGCCACATCCGCGCAGCCCGGCGCGGCCCGGCCCGCCGGGCATTCCCGCTCGGGCCGCAAGCAGCGGCTGCTGCGGGCCCGGCCAGGCGATCCGGTGTGGGCCTGCCCGGCGCTACTCGGGCTGCTCGTCGGCACCGGCCTGCTCTACCTGGCCGACCTGAGCCGTAACGGCTGGGCCAACGAGTTCTACGCCGCCGCCGTCCAGGCCGGCACCAAGAGCTGGAAGGCGTTCCTGTTCGGCTCGCTGGACTCCGCGAACTTCATCACCGTGGACAAGCCCGCCGGGTTCCTGTGGCCCATGGAGCTATCTGCGCGCGTATTCGGGCTGAATTCCTGGAGCCTGCTGATACCGCAGGCCCTGGAGGGCGTGGCCACCGTCGGTGTGCTGTATGGCACGGTACGCCGCTGGTCCGGACCGGCGGCCGGGCTCATCGCCGGGGCGGTCGTGGCCCTCACCCCGGTCGCCACGCTCATGTTCCGCTTCGACAACCCCGATGCGCTGATGGTGCTGCTCATCACGCTGTCCGCTTACGCGACCACCCGGGCCATCGAGTCTGGCCGGACCCGGTGGCTCGCCCTGGCCGGAGCGTTGCTCGGGCTGGGCTTTCTGGCCAAGATGCTAGCCGCGGTCACGGTCCTGCCGGGTTTGGCGCTCGCCTACCTGTGGGCGGGCCCGCCGAAGATCGGGACGCGGATCTGGCAGTTGCTGGTCGGCGGGGCCGCGGTGGTGGCCGCCGCGGGCTGGTGGGTGGCGATCGTCCTGCTCACCCCGGCCGCCGACCGCCCCTACGTCAGCGGCTCCACCGACAACAACATCCTGAACCTCACCTTCAACTACAACGGCTTCGGCAGGCTCACCGGAAACGAGGGGGGAGTGTTCGGGGGGGCGATCGGGCGGGAGTTCGGGCAGAGACTGCCCGATGCGGCCGGGGCTGTCCGAGGATTTGCCGGCGGCATGCTCGGCGGCGCTACCGGGATCACCCGGCTGTTCCAGGCCGACATGGACGGGCAGATCGCCTGGCTGCTTCCGGCCGCCCTGATCGCCCTGGCGGTCATGCTCTGGGTGTCACGGCGGGCGCCGCGCACCGACCGGACCCGGGCCGCCGCCTTGGCGTGGGGTGGCTGGCTGCTGGTAACCGGGCTGGTCTTCAGCTATATGTCCGGAATCATCCATCCCTACTACACCATCGCCCTGGCCCCCGCGATCGGCGCGCTCGTCGGTATCGGGTCCGTCGAGCTGTGGCGGGTCCGGCACACCTGGCTCGCCCGCGCCGCCCTGGCCGCCGCGCTCATGATCACCGCCATCTGGGCGTGGTTCCTGCTTGACCGCAGTCCTGGCTGGTTCCCGTGGCTGCGCGTGGTCATCGTGATCGCGGGCGCCGCCGCCGCCGGGGTGATCCTGGCCGGGCCGGCCCTCGGCCGGGCCGCCAACTGGAGCAGGACCGCCCTGGCGGCGGCCCCGGTGCCACTCGCCCTGATCGCCGGGCTGGGCGGTCCGCTGGCTTACAGCATGGACACGACCGCAACGACCCACACCGGGGCGATCCCGTCCGCCGGGCCTACAGTGGCGGGGTCCTTCGGCGGCGGCCAGGCGCTCGGCCGCGAGTTCCCCGGCGGCGCGTCCGGACTCCCGGGCGGAACGACAGGACGCGTTCCCGCCGGAGCGGGTGGCGGATTCGGCGGGCAGGCCAGTATCAGCACCGCGCTGGCCAAGTTGCTGGAGGCCGGGGCATCCGGCTACCGGTGGGCCGCGGCCACGGTCGGCTCCACAAGCGCAGCCTCGATGGAGCTAGGCAGCGACGGCGTCCCGGTCATGGCGATGGGCGGCTTCTCCGGGAGCGACCCGGCGCCGAGCCTCGCCGAGTTCGAGAAGCTCGTCTCCAGGCACCAGATCCACTACTTCGTGAGCGGTGGCGGCCCCGGCGGGTTCGGCGGGTTCGCCGACGCGCCCGGCCGTGCATCCGGGCCGTTCGGCGCTAAGGAGGGCAGCATACCCGGCGGGTTCGCCGCGGGAGGCCCAGGTGGCGGCTCCAGCGACGCCTCCCAGATCACCTCCTGGGTCGAGGCGCACTTCAAGAGCGACACCGTCGGCGGCACCACCGTCTATGACCTCCACGCGACCAAAGCCGGCGCTGGATCCAGCGTGCCGGGGACCGCCTCGCCGGGATCCTCCGCCCGGCCGTCCAGCCCGGGGACACGGGTACCGCGCCCCAACGGGTCGGCCCCCGCCGTCCTACCTACTCTGAGGCCACCCGCATGAAGGCAGCGCTCGGAATCCAACTCGAAGATGGGTTCAGCACCAGGGTCAGCGCAGCCTGCACGACCCATTCCGCGATTCATCGAATGCCCAGCTTACGGAGCTTCCTCGACTATTCGATAGAGAAGTGTGCCGCAGCGAAGCACCCTATGCGTCATGAAACCATCGAGTTGGTAAGGCCAAGTTGTAAGCATTCAACGGCCCGGGGCGGCACCCCGGCGAGGGCGGCTGGAGCAGGGACAACGTGAGCTGGCTGCTGGCCCGGGCCGGCCCGGTCGGCACCGCGGGGTTCGGTGCCCTGGCCGGATGCCCGGACCAGACCGTCCGCAGCCGCGGCGGGTTCTTCGAGGCGAGCACGGATCTGTTCCCGTCCCTGGACGTGGTGATCGCCTACCGGCTCCTGTTCGGCGTCTACTCCGGCATCGTCCCCGATGGCATCGACGACCTGGCCACCGGCGACATCGACTGGGCCGGGGACGCGACGATCCTGCTGTCTTTCGTCAAGGGCCGCACCGCCGCCGAGAGCCTGAACCTGCCGCGGCGGGCGGTACGGCTGCTGGAGCAGTGGCTTGCCCACACGGCCCTGCTGCGGAGCTTCGCCGGACCGGACGCCCGCCGGCAACTATGGCTGGGTACCAGCAGGCCCGCCGGGACCGCGCTGGCCACCGGGACGATCGACCGGACGGTCATCCAGCGCTGGGTACTGCGGCACGGCGTCATCGGCGACGACGGCCGCCCGCTTAAGATCCACCGGTCCCGGATCCGCACCACCCACCAGTCCATGCGCGACAAGAGCTCCTGGGCCGGGCGCGGGCGGGCGACTGTCGACCCCAACCACAGCCCGCAGGTCGAGGGCGACAACTACCTGACCGCGAACGCGCCGAGTGAGTCCATCCGCGCCATCTCCGGCAGCCAGCGGGCCTTCTGCTCCTCCGAGCCGCACATCGCGATCGACGTCATGGCCAGGCCCGCGTCCACGCCGAGGACCACGCCCAGGCTGCCGGCGCCGCGGTGCAGCTCCATGGTGACAAGCGCCGCCCAGGCGCAGGTGCTGCGGGTGGTGGCCATGCCCGGCTGGTGTCCTTGAACGAGCGCGCCCCGGGGAGCGGGTTCCCGGCCGGGACCCGCACGTTGTCTAGCGTGATGTCAGCCTGAAGGCCGCACGCCATCGGGCTCATCCCGGCGCACCCGTAGCCCTTGATGTCCTCCCCGACGATGCCCAGCTCGGGCAGCCGCCGGACCAGCGGCCAGGGGATCTCCGCCCGTTCCCAGTACCCGCCGATGACTGGGTGCTCATGGCCTGTGTCATTGTCGGTTCCCTTCGGCGGTGAGGTCGGTATCCAGGAAGGCCTCCACGACGGGTGCGAGGCGCTCGGCGCCGGTGCCGAGCTCGAGGTGGCCGCCGTGATAGACGTGCAGCTGGCTATGCGGGATCAGCCGGTGCATGATCCGCGCGTTGACCAGCGGGATGATCGGGTCGTCGTCCCCGGCCAGGATCAGGGTGGGCGGCTGCAGCTTGCGCAGCCGGGGAATGCTGGTCCAGCCGAGGCCGGAGATCAGCTGGTAGTAGTAGCCCCGGGCC
>CAVQEM010000089.1:80000-204467 GCA_963711485.1 uncultured Actinomycetes bacterium | reverse complement strand
CCGGGCCTTCCCGGGGATCCCCCTGGTCACCTCCGGCGGGGCGGCGATGATACCCACCGTGCCCAGCTCGCCCGCCCTGGTGGTGGCCACGCCCGGAGCCGAGCCGCGGGCCGTCGGCGGGTACGCGGCGGCGTTGCTGCTGGATGGCTGGATGCTGCTCGGCCGGCCCAGCTTGCGCGCGGCCGAGGAGGCGCTGCGCCGCTGGATGAACGCCGCCGCGCTGGTCCGGGCCGGGCCTGCGGGCGGCCGGGTGGTCGTCGTGGCCGATTCCGCCATCCCCGCGGTCCAGGCCCTGGTGCGGTGGGACCCGGTGACGCATTCCGAACGGGAACTTGACGAGCGCGTTGAGCTTCATTTCCCGCCCGCGGTGCGGATAGCAGCCCTCAGCGGACCCCAGGAGGCGGTCAACGCGATGCTCGCCGACGCGCAGCTGCCGCCCGGTGCCGAACTGCTCGGCCCGGTCGAGGAGCCCCCGGACGGCGTCCGGACGCTGGTGCGCGTGCCCAGGTCAGCAGGGTTGGCGCTGGCCGAAGCGCTGCACCGGGCGCAGGCCGGGCGCAGCGCGCGCAAGGCCACGGGAGCCGTCCGGGTGCAGCTCGACCCGGCCGAGCTGATCTGAGTTCCCCCGGGAAGGCCATAGGGTGCTGGGGTGGCCACCTCACGACGGAATCCGCCGTTGCGGACCACGCCGGGTCCTCGCGGCAGCCTGAACGGGAACGCGCAGGGGACGGATACCGGCGGTCCGCCCCGGCTCCCGACGGTGCGCCTGGCGCCCCGTGAGGAGCTGGCCGCGGCGGCTCGGGTCGCCCCGCTGCTGCGGGCTGCCCGTGACGTGGCCAGGTGGATCGGGCCCGGCCGGGCGCTCACCAAGGCCGGACGGCTGCGCCAGCCGGACGCCCTGGCGGCCGCCACGCACCTGGAGCTGATCCCGGCCGAGTTCGACGCGGCATGGCGGGTCGCGGTGGCCGCCCGGATGCTGATCCTCAGCGCCGGCGGCCGCGCGGAGGCCGGGGACCGGCTCGACGTGCTCGCGTCCGGGACCGCCGACGATGTGCTGGCCGCCTGGGACTCGGCGCTCACCGTCATGCTGGAGGCCGAGGACCTGGACGGGATGGCCACCGCCCTGTACACAGTGGGCGGCCCGGTGCGGATGGATGCCCTGTTCGACGCCTATCTGGCCGCGGCCGACACCCGGCGCCGCGGAGTGCGCGGCGGCGCGCCCGGGCCCGGCGGTGAGCAGGCCACGGACCGCGGCGTGCTCCAGGACGAGGGGGCGGCCCTGTCCGTCGCCCTGGAGATGCTGGCCGATCTCGGCGTCGTCGAGCTGGGCGCGGACGAGCCCGGGGTGGACGAGGACGGCGGCGCCCTGACCGTCACCCTGGCGCCGCTCGGCGTCTGGGGCGTGCACCGGCGGCTGCGGGCGCAGGGATGGCATGTCCCGGTCACCGGCGGCCGGCGCGCAGCGACGCCGCCGCGCTGCTGGCCACGCTGGCCAACTGCGACGTGGAAGACGGCGAAGCGGAGATCGCCAGCTGGCTCGCGGGACGGACTCCCCGGCAGGCCGCGGCGGAACTGATCAGCGCGGCCAGCCAGGGTTCCCCGGGCCTGCGCGGCGCGGGATTCGCGGTGCTCGACCGGATCGGCGAGGACGCCGTGCCCGCGGTCCGGGAAGCGCTGGCCGATCCGGTGCTGCGCGCGCACGCGGCGGTCTGGCTGCATGAGCACGGCGAGGACGCCGAGCTGGACCGGGAGGACCGGGCCTGGCTGCTGGTGGACCTGGGCGCGGGGCTGCTGGAGGAGGCGGACCCGAAGGACGTCGTCGCCGAGCTGCTGCCCGACGTCCCCCCGGACGCACAGGCGGAGCTGGTCGCGGGGCTGTGGCAGGTCCGCCATCCGGGGGTGACCGACCTGCTGACCGCGCTCAGTGATCACCATCCCGATCCCGGAGTGGCGCGGGCCGCGCGAAAGGCCGCGTTCAAAGCCCGCTCGGTCTCGGCCAGTTAGGGCCCGGGCAGTTCATAGACTTGATTGGTTAACGCTCCCGGTGACAGGCCCCGGTGAGCGCCACGACGGAAGGACGGTGCGCCATCAGCGTCAAGCCGATCCGCATCTTCGGCGACCCGGTACTGCGCACCCCGGCCGAGCCGGTCCGCGACTTCGACGCCGAGCTGCGCAAGCTGGTCAAGGACCTCACCGACACGATGCTGGAGGCGCCGGGCCTCGGCCTGGCCGCGCCGCAGATCGGCGTGGGCCTGCGGGTCTTCACCTATTTCGTGGACGACGAGCTCGGCCACCTGATCAACCCCTCGCTCGACCTGTCGGCCGACACGGAGACCGACGACGAGGGCTGCCTGTCGTTCCCCGGCCTCGCCTTCCCGACCAAGCGCGCGTTCGGCGTGGTCGCCAAGGGCTTCAACATGTACGGCGAGCCGGTCACCCTCGAGGGCACCGGCCAGCTGGCCCGGTGCGTGCAGCACGAGACCGACCATCTGGACGGGGTGCTGTTCATCGACCGGCTCGACCCGCAGCAGCGCAAGCTGGCCATGCGGGCGATCCGCGAGGCGGAGTGGTGGGGTGAGCCCGTGCCGGAGATCCGGGCCTCGCCGCACGCCGACCGGCGGACAGGCGCCTCTAGGATCCCGCATGCGATTGGTGTTCGCTGGGTACCCCCGAGGCCGCCGTGCCCGCGCTCGATGCGCTGCTGAAGTCCCGGCACGAGGTGGCCGCGGTGGTCACCCGGCCCGACGCGCCCGCGGGCCGGGGGCTGCGCCTCGCGCCGAGCCCGGTGGCGCAGCGCGCCGCCGAGGCCGGTATCGAGGTGCTCAAGCCCGCCCGGCCCCGGGACCCGGACTTCGCCGACCGGCTGCGCGCAGATCGCCCCGGACTGCGTCCCGGTGACCGCCTACGGGGCGCTGATCCCGCAGGCCGTGCTCGACATCCCCGATCAGGGCTGGATCAACCTGCATTTCTCGCTGCTGCCCGCGTGGCGTGGCGCGGCCCCGGTGCAGCACGCCATCCTGCATGGCGACGACATCACCGGCGCGACCACGTTCCGGCTGGTCAAGGAGCTGGACGCGGGCCCGGTCTTCGGGGTCGTGACCGAGCCGATCCGGCCCGGCGACACCGCGGGGGACCTGCTGGCGAGGCTGGCCGTCTCCGGCGCCGATCTGCTCGTGGCCACCCTCGACGGAATCGAGTCCGGTCAGCTCGAGGCGCGGCCCCAGCCCGCCGAGGGGGTGAGCCTCGCCCCCAAGATCACCGCCGAGGATGCCCGGGTGCGCTGGGAGCGGCCTGCCGCCGCCGTGGACCGGCAGATCCGCGCCTCCACCCCCGGCCCGGGCGCCTGGACCATGCTGGGGAAGGACCGGCTGAAGCTGTGGCCGGTTGACCCGGCCCCGGATGAGGCGCGGGCCGCAGGTCCCCTCGCCCCGGGGCGAGGCGCGCGTCCTGCGCGCCGGCGGTGCTGGTCGGCACCGGGACCACGCCCGTCGGGCTGGGCGACGTCCAGCCGCCGGGCAAGCGGCGGATGCGCGCCGCCGACTGGGCCCGCGGGCTCCGCCGGGATGCTGTGGTGCTGAGCTGAGTGACCGCACCGATCCGCAAGCCGCGGCCCGCTCCTCAGGACGGGTCCGCTCAGGGCGGCGCCGCCCAGGGCAGCTCCGCTCAGGGCGGGACCTCCCGCGACGGCGCTCCCCGTGACGGCGCTGCCCGCGGGAGCGCGTCGCGCCGCGGTGCCCGGCGCGGGCTGCCCGCGCGGTGGTGCTCCCCGCCGTGGCGCTTCCACCAGTGGCGCCCCCGGCGGTCGTGGCGGCGCCGCGCCGCGCGGCGGGCGGGGACGCCGCGCCGACCCGGTCCGCAGGGTCGCCTACGACGTGCTCATCGCCGTCGAGCAGCGGGACGCCTACGCCAACCTGCTGCTGCCGTCGATGCTCGCCGAGCGCGGGCTGGCGGGCCGGGACGCCGCGCTGGCCACCGAGCTCACCTACGGGACGCTGCGCGGCCGGGGCAGCTACGACGCGATCCTCGGCCTGTGCAGTGACCGGAAGCTCGACCGGGTGGACCCGCCGCTGCGCGAGGTGCTCCGGCTCGGCACCCACCAGCTGCTGGCCACCCGGGTGCAGCCGCACGCGGCCGTCGCGACATCCGTGGACCTCGCCCGTGACCTGGCTGGCCAGCGCTCGGCCGGTTTCGTGAACGCGGTGCTCCGCAAGGTGGCCACCCGGGACCTGGAGACGTGGATGGGTATCGCCGCCCCCCGCCGCGACGCCGATCCGCTCGGTCATCTGGCCGTCCGCTACAGCCATCCCCGCTGGATGGTTCAGGTGCTGGCCGGCGCGCTGGGGGAGGACGCCACAGGCGCGCTAGCCGAGACGGAGGCAGCCCTGGCCGCCGATGGGACCCGGCCCCGGGTCACGCTGTGCGTCGTGCCCGGCCTGGCTGACCCGGGGGAGCTCACGGCGGCCGGCGCCGAGCCCGCCGCCTGGTCACCCTTTGGGGCTTACCTGGCGGGCGGGGACCCGGCCGCGATCGAGGCGGTCAGCGCCCGGCGCGCGGCCGTCCAGGACGAGGCGAGCCAGCTGGCCGCGATCGCGGTGGCCCGGGATCGGCCTGACCGGCCCGGACCAGCGGTGGCTGGATATATGCGCCTGCCCGGGCGGCAAAGCCCGGCTGCTGGCCGGCCTGGCCGCGCAGCGCGGGGCGCACCTGCTCGCCACGGACGCCCGCCCGCACCGGGCCCGGCTCGCCCGCGATGCGGTGTCAGTCACCGGCGCGGCGGCCGCCGCGGCCGTCGACGCGACCGCGCCCGCCTGGCGGGCCGGGGCCTTCGACCGGGTGCTGGCGGATGTCCCGTGCTCCGGGATCGGGGCCCTGCGCCGACGCCCGGAGGCCCGCTGGCGCCGCTCGGAGCAGGATGTTCTGGGCCTGGGCGGGCTGCAGCGCAATCTGCTCCGCAGCGCGCTGGACGCGGTCCGGCCGGGTGGTGTCGTCGGTTATGTCACCTGCTCGCCGCACCGGGGCGAGACGCGGGACGTGCTGGCGGACGTGCTCCGCGGCCGGGACGATATCGAGGTGCTCGACGCGCCTGAAGTCCTGGCCGAGGTGCCGGATTTGCGCTGCCCGGAGCCTGATGGCCGGTACGCCCAGTTCTGGCCGCACCGGCATGGCACCGATGCGATCTTCCTGGCCCTGCTGCGCCGCCGGCAGGCGGGCTGACCGGATCGCGATCGCACGCCTGCCGGGATGCTGCGGCTTCGCGGCCTTGGTGAAGGTCCGTCACGTCGCGGAGCCGCGCGGGCGGGCACATGCTGGTGATGCCGATATCAGCGGGGAACCCTGACTGACAGCCCCCAGCCGGCAGCTTCCAGCGACGGCGCCGGGCACCCCCGGCGAGCGAGTCGATTCGTCGGCCGGCCGGGCTTCGCGCGCTCGATCCCCGTCTTCAGCGCCGAAGCGCCCCCGCGCTGAGCGGCCCGGACCGACGGCCAGGACACGAGCCTGGGCCGTCCGCAGGTGCGACGGGCCGACCTCGAGACCATCATGAATGCCAGGACCCACCGCTAACGGGAGGACCCATGGCGAAGTCGCACGAGCAAAAGAGGTCGCAGAAAGAGCACTGCGTGGTGATCGTCGGGGCGGGTTTCGCCGGCTTCAACGCTGCGCGGGAGCTGTCCCGGCTGGCTGGTGCCACAGCCGAGATCGTGCTGATCAACTCCGCTGACTACTTCCTGTACCTGCCGCTGATGCCCCAGGTGGCAGGCGGGCTGGTCGAGCCGCGGCACATCTGCGTCTCGCTGCCCCGCCGGCTGCGCACGACCCGGTTCGTGCTCGGCACAGTGCGGCACGTCGACCCCCGGCAGAAGGTGGTCAGCTGGGCGGGCCCCGAAGGCGCGTCCGGTCAGGTCCGCTACGACCGGCTCATCCTGACGGCGGGCAGCGTGAACAAGCTGCTGCCGATCCCGGGCATCGCCCAGTACGCGCACGGGTTCCGCAGCATCGCCGAGGCCATCTACCTGCGGGACCACATCACCCGCCAGCTCGAACTGGCCGCCGTCGCCGCTGACGGTGCCGAGCGCGAGGCGCGCTGCACCTTCGTCGTGGTCGGCGCGGGCTACACGGGCACCGAAGTCGCGGCCCAGGGTCAGCTGCTGACCACCCGCCTGGCCAGGAAGATGCCCGGCCTGGCCGGGCAGCAGATCAGGTGGATGCTGCTGGACACCGCCCCCCGGCTGCTGCCCGAGCTTGATCCGCGGTTGTCGACGACCGCTGACCGGGTGCTGCGGCGGCGCGGCGTGCAGGTGCGCACCGGCCAGTCGGTCGCCGAGGCCATGGACGGCTACGTGCAGCTGTCCACCGGAGAGAAGGTGCCCACGCGCTCCCTGATCTGGTGCGTCGGGGTCCGCGCCGACCCGCTGGTGGATGGCCTGGACCTGGACACCACCCAGGGGCGGCTGGTGGTCGATGAGTTCATGTCCGTGCCCGGCGCCCCGGACATTTACGCCTGCGGGGACTGCGCGGCGGTGCCCGACCTGACCCGCCCCGGCCAGATCTGCGGCATGACCGCCCAGCACGCCCAGCGGCAAGGCAAGCAGGTCGCCAAGAACGTCGCCGCCTCCCTCGGCACCGGCAAGGCCCGCCCCTACAAGCACCACGACGAGGGCTTCGTGGTGGACCTGGGCGGGCTGGCCGCGGCCGCGAACCCGCTGAACGTCCCCCTGTCCGGGCCGGCCGCCAACGCCGTCACCCGGGGCTACCACCTGTCCGCCATGTCGGGGAACCGGATGCGGGTCCTGGCCGACTGGGCCCTGAACGCGGCGACGCCCCCAGAAGCGACATCGTTCGGGGTGATCAGCGCCGAATCCGTGCCGCTCGACCCGGACAAACCACGAGCCTGACCCGGCAGAGCCGCTGCCATGTCACGCCCGCTTCCCCGTGACTGATCACTGACCGGAGGTTCAAGGAGCCCGGGCAAAGAGGCCCGGCGGCCCGGCCTCAACATTCCTCCGCCCCCGTTTTAGGCTTGGGGCATAGACACCTGGCCCGTAACGGGCCGGGCCGAGGAGACGCGCCGGCTGACCAGCCCGTTGCCCTCAACGGCGCCGACGACCGCCAGCCCGTCCAGCGAGGATGCGACGGGAGCGCCGGCATGAGGACGAGTACGGCCAGCCGCCCTCCGGTCACCGCCCGGCCGGTCCGGTGACAACGCGGCTAAGCGGGGCGACGCGCCCGGCGGACCAGCCGTGTGTTGACTGCCTCGATTCCTCGGTCGGCGTGGCCAGGCCCAGCTGGCGCCTCTCCCGGCCCGCCGCGTTCTGGCTGATTGCCTACGCGTTCGCGGTCACCATGCTCGGCACCACCCTGCCGACCCCGCTGTACGTCATCTACCAGGCGCAGTGGCATTTCGCCACCAGCCTCATAACGCTGATCTTCGCCACGTACGCGGTCGGCGTCCTCGCCGCGCTGCTGGCCGCCGGGCGCTCGTCGGACCAGGTCGGCCGGCGTCCGGTGCTCGCGGCGGCGATCGGGCTGAGCATCGCCAGCGCGGTGACGTTCATCCTCGCGCCGAGCGTCGGCTGGCTGTTCGCCGGGCGGCTGCTCTCTGGCCTGTCGGCCGGGCTGATGACCGGCACGGCCACCGCCGCGCTGACCGAGACGGCGCGGCCCGGCTCGGGGCGCCGCGCGTCGCTGGTCGCGACGACGGCCAACCTGGGGGGCCTGGGTCTCGGCCCGCTGCTGGCCGGCCTGCTTGCCCAGTACGCTCCCGAGCCGACGGTGCTGCCCTACCTGGTCCAGCTCGGACTGGTGGCAGTCGCCGGGCTCGGCCTGCTTGTCGTGCCCGAGACGGTGACCGAGCGTTCCGCGCTGTCGCTCAGGTTCCGCGGCTTCGGCATCCCGCAGGCAGGCCGGACCGAGTTCATCGTGTCCGGGTTGGCTGGTTTCGCCGCGTTCTCCCTGCTCGGCCTCTTCAGCGCGCTCGTCCCGACGTTCCTCGTCGGCGTGCTGCACGACACCAGCCACGCGACAGCGGGGACGGTGGTCTTCCTGGTCTTCGCCGTGGCCGCGTGCACCCAGCTGGCCGGGTCCCGGCTGCCGAGCCGGCGGGTGATACTGGCGGGGCTGACGGTGTTCCTGGCGGCGCTCGCCCTGATCGTCGCCGGGCTCTCCGCCGCCTCGATGCCCATCTTCCTGGCCGGGACCGTGGTCAGCGGAGTAGCGGTCGGCGCCGTGTTCATGGGCAGCCTGGCCGCGGCCAACCGGCTCGCCCCAGCAGAGGCGCGCGGCCAGGTCATTTCCACCTACTTCGTGTTCGCCTACGTCGGCCTGACGGTGCCTGTCATCGCCGTCGGATTCGGCGCGCAGGCATTCGGCGACTTCCGCGCCATCCTCGCCTGCGCCATCGCCCTCGCGGTGATCGCGGTGGCGTCAATGGCCATCATCCGGCGGACGGCGGCATGAGCCGGCAGGAGCCCGTAAGGCATGCTGCCCCGATGCGCCCCGGCCGGCACCGCGGCCACCGTGACCTGCGAGGATGCGGTGGCGGATCATCTCGAGCATGGGGTCACACTCTGGTCCGACAGCGCCGGCAAGGGCCGGGTCATGCGTTTCGCGCCGCACAGCCATTCCGGGTCCGTTCCGTGGATGGCTGGCAAGTGCCGGGCGGGCAGTCCGGATGGTGCTGCCGGACTTTCAGCTGGCGCTGGTGAGCCGGCGCGCGTCCGTCCGGCGCAGCCGGGCTGAGCCGATGTCGGCCCGCTGGCCCTCGCTGTATCCGGCCCCGTAGCCGCTGCCGGAGTAGGACATCTGGGTCTTGCGGGTGACCGGGTAGGCGTGCTCAATGTTCCGCATGATGACCTGCCGCCGGTCGGCCAGGACCAGCGTCATCCGCTGGCCCTCGGCGGCGGCGGGGGAGGTGGCCTGGGAGGTGGCTGCCTGCTCCGCGGCCCGGACCCGGGAGACAACGGCCGAGATGAAGCCGAGCAGCCAGCTGCGCCGCCACGCCCGCGGGCTGCGGCTCCAGCCGGGGACCTGGGCCGTCCCCAGACCCTGCCACATCTGCAGCAGCAGCGACGTGTAGAGCACGTCGGTGCGCTCGATGTCGGAGGCGAACCCGAAGATGTGGATCCGGGTCCCCGGGCCCTGCCGGGGGAGCAGCACGCACTGGCACCGCAGGGCGGCGGCCAGGCCGCAGAGCAGGTGGGCCTGCACCCGGGCCCACGGGTTGTCGACGTCAACCTTCCGGTCGGCCGGGTGGTCGGTCTCCGGCCGCCGGGCGGCGAGCAGGGCCCGGTCGATGCCGTACTTGGCCATCAGCTCGGCCGCCTTGGCCGTCAGGGCCTCCGCCTCGGCCGGCGGTCACGCCGTCGGCTTCGGCCTTGGTGAGGAGCTTGCGCACGCGATCGAGCAGGGCGGCGGCGGCCTCGGGTGCCTGGGGATTCACGGAAGTTGCCTCCTGTCCGGAGCATGGTATCGAATGCAGATTCGAACGATATCCGGACGTTGCGACATTCTGGCCGGGTGCTGTCCCTCGCCGCACCCTACCCCCGCCCGGGCCCGGATCGCCGGGCCCTGGGAGGAGGCCGCCCCCACGGGGTGCGGCCAGGGTCCTACACTCGGCCTCATGGCCGTCCAGATGGCACCCAGCATCCTGTCCGCTGACTTCGCCCGGCTCGCGGACGAGGCAGCCGCGGTCACCGGCGTGGCCGACTGGCTGCACGTGGACGTCATGGACAACCACTTCGTGCCCAACCTCACCCTCGGGCTGCCGGTCGTCGAGTCCCTGCTCAAGCACGCGGGCCTGCCGCTCGACTGCCACCTCATGATCGAGGAACCCGATCGCTGGGCGCCGGCCTACGCGGAGGCCGGCGCGCGGAACGTCACGATCCACGCCGAGGCGGCCTCACTCGCCGGTGCGGACCCTCCGGATGATCAGGTCCGCCGGATCCCGGGCCGGCCTGGCGCATCAACCCGGCAACGCCGGTCGAGCCGTACGCCGACCTGCTGCCCGAAATCGACATGATGCTGCTGATGACCGTCGAGCCGGGATTCGGCGGCCAGCCCTTCCTGGACCTGGTGCTGCCCAAGCTGCGCCGGGCCCGTGACCTGGTGAGCCGGCACGGCGGCGAGGTGTGGCTCCAGGTGGACGGCGGGGTGAGCGAGAAGACCATCGAGCGCTGCGCGGAGGCAGGAGCGGACGTCTTCGTGGCCGGCTCCGCGGTGTACTCCGCCGACGACCCGGCCGCCGCCGTCCAGGCCCTCCGCGCCCAGGCCGAGCAGGCCACCGCGCGGGCGCCCTGGCGCTGCTGAGCACCCACCCCCGGGCATCAGCCGCCAGCAGGACACCTGGGGTGTCACCGCCCGGATGCCGCGCCCCCGGTGGAACCGGGTACGCCTGGCGCCGCCCAGGTCCGGCGCCCCGGACCTGGGCGGCTCTGGCGCCGGGATCGTCCTGGCCGCGGTGGGCTTCGCGCCGGGGTGCCCGCCCCGGCGCGCTGTTACCCTGATGCGGCCTGGCCGTGCCTGCGCCCGCGGGCGCAGGCCGGCTCGCCCGCCCGCCGAGGCCGGCGGCGGCTGCGACGGGTTGGCCGGCGGTCACTCGATAATCAACGGAAGAACTCACGCGCACGCTGTCGATATCGCGGGGGCCGTTCGTCGGACTGGTGACGGACGAGTCGAGAACCTGAAGGAGATGCCGTCATGGCTGAGTACCTGATCCTCATCAACGAAGACGAGAGCAGCTACGCCACCGCGTCGCCTGAGGTGCTGCAGGAGGTGATGGACGCGCACAACCGCTTCGCCAAGCAGGTGGAGGAGACCGGCGGGTCGATCGTCAGCGGGCGGGCCCTGCAGCCCACCAGCACCGCCACCTCCATCCGCGGCGACGTGGTGACCGACGGCCCGTTCGCCGAGACCAAGGAGGCGCTGGGCGGCTTCTACCTGGTCGAGGCCCGCGACCTGGACCACGCGCTCGCGATCGGCAAGCTCTGCCCGGCGCGCTTCGGGGGCGTCGAGGTCCGGCCGATCATGGTCTTTGACGGCATGTGACCGGATCCACCGCGGGCGCCCTTCCCGCCGACCCCGGGCCCAGCACCGGATCGGGGGCCGGGAAGGACCGCCCGACGGCGGTTGACGCCGTGGCGGACGCGCACCGTCGTGAGTGGGCCTTCGTGCTCGCCGCGACGGCGCGCGTCGCCGGGGACCTCGACCTGGCCGAGGAGTGCGTGCAGGACGCCTACGTCTCGGCGTTGGAGGCCTGGTCCCAGCAAGGTGTGCCGCGCAATCCCGGTGCCTGGCTGACCACCACGGCCCGGCGCCGGGCCATCGACCTGCTGCGCCGCGACACCACCTTGCGCAGGAAACTCCCGCTGCTCGTGGAGCCTGCAGGGCCCGGGCCGGATGCGGCGGCCGGGGCGGGAGGAGGGCAGCGGCGTGATCCCCGACGACCGGCTGCGGCTGATATTCACCTGCTGCCATCCGGCGCTGGCCCGTGAGGCGCAGGTCGCGCTGACGCTCCGGCTGGTCTGCGGGCTGTCCACGGTGGAGATCGCGCAGGCCTTCCTGGTTTCCGAGCCGACGATGGCCGCCCGGGTCACCCGGGCCAAGAAGAAGATCTCCGCCGCGCGCATCGCCTACCGGGTGCCCGGGGCGGCGGAACTGCCCGACCGGCTGGACGCCGTCCTGACCGTGGTGCACCTGCTGTACACCACCGGGCACACGGCACCGGGTGGCGGCCGCCTCGTCCGGGACGACCTGGTCGACCGCGCGATCGGCCTGGCGCGGATGCTGCGCCTGCTGATGCCGGACGAGCCTGAGGTGCGCGGCCTGCTGGCGCTGCTCCTGCTCACCGACGCCCGCCGTGCGACCCGGTGCGCTCCGGACGGCCGGCTGCTGCTCCTGGAGGAACAGGACCGCGCGCGATGGGACCGGCCCGCCATCGACGAGGGCACCGCGCTCGTGCGGGCCGCGCTGCGCGGCGGCCGCCCGGGCCGGTTCGCGCTGCAGGCCGCCATCGCGGCGCTGCACGCTCAGGCCCCGAGCTACCGCGACACCGACTGGCAGCAGATCCTGCGCCTGTACGACCTGCTCGAGCAGGCATGGACTTCGCCCGTGGTCACCCTCAACCGGGCGGTCGCGCTGGCCATGGCGGACGGACCCGAGGCAGGCCTCGCCGCGATCGGGGACCTCGAACGGGATGGCCGCCTGGCCGGCTACCGGTACCTGCCCGCCGCCAAGGCCGACCTGCTACGCCTGGCTCGGCCGGGCTGACGAAGCGGCGCAGGCATACCGCTGCGCCCTCGAGCTCACCCCTAACCAGCCCGAACGTGACTTCCTCGCCCGCCGCCTGGCGGAGGTCGCGCCCGGCGGGTGACCCCGGGCAGACGGTTCGCCGCGGTCAGTCTCCCGGATTTCGGTGACCGGCTTCGTGGCCCCGGGCCGCAGCTGGGTCCACCGACCCTGCCCGGTCGTCCATCCGCTGTGCCGCCACACTGCTCCTGGTCCTGCGGGTCACCATGACCCCTCCCGCCCACGTTTCCCGCGGATCGTGCGCCAAAATGGCCAAATCACCCCCGAAAGGCGCACCGTCCGCGGGAAATGTGGGCGCTGGCCATGATCGTTTGTGACTCATGGTGCTGGTGGTTCACGCCAGCCCTGCCAGGCACGGACGGCCCGGCGGCCAGCCCCGCCGGGGATGGAGGGGCAGGCGGACGTCCCCGGCGGAACTGGGCTGGCGGCCACTGAGCCCCGGCCGGCCGCTGCCGGGCCCCGACCGGGCCCCGGGCGGCCGTTTGCCGGCCCCGGCCCCGGCCCCGGCCGGGCCCTGGCCGGGGGCCGGTGAGGGCCCCGCGGCCCGGGGTTGCGCGGAGGGTCACGGAAAGGGTGGTTGCGGGCAGGAATACGTCCCGTGCCACACTAGTTGCTGCAGTTAAGCGTGCTCCGGGGTCGGTGAAATTCCGAGCCGGCGGTGACAGTCCGCGACCCGGCCAAGGCGCCAAGCGCCAGCGGCCGGCTGATCCGGTGAGATTCCGGGACCGACGGTTAAAGTCCGGATGGGAGGCAGCACGCGCGCGGTGGCGGCGTTGGCCGCCCGACCGTGTTTGCGCGTCCGCGCACCCCGGAGCCGAGTGGCCTAACGGCTCCGAGGAGAGGAACCGCGGATGTTCACCGGCATAGTGGAAGAACTCGGCGAGGTCGTCACCGTCGAGCGACTGCCCGGCGCAGCCCGGCTGACGGTACGCGGCCCGCGGGTGACCGCGGAGGCCTCGCACGGCGATTCCATCGCCGTCAACGGGGTCTGCCTGACCGTGACCGACTCCTCGGACAAGACCTTCACCGCGGACGTCATGGCCGAGACGCTGCGCCTGACCGGGCTGGGCGGGCTCAGCCCCGGGTCCCCGGTCAATCTCGAGCGCCCGGTCGAGCTCGGCGGCCGGCTCGGCGGCCACCTCGTCCAGGGGCACGCCGACGGCACCGGGGAGATCCTCTCCCGCACCCCGGGGGAGCACTGGGACGTGGTGCGCATCGCCACCCCGCCGGAGCTCGCCCGGTACATCGTGCTGAAGGGCTCGATCACCGTGGACGGGGTCAGCCTGACCGTCTCCGCCCTCGGCCGGACAGGCGGCACGGACGGCGCCGCCGGCCCCGCCGCCTGGTTCGAGGTCAGCCTGATCCCCACCACGCTGGAGATGACCACGCTCGGCCGGCTCCAGCCCGGCAGCCAGGTGAATCTGGAGGTTGACGTGATCGCCAAGTACGTGGAGAGCCTGCTGGCCAGCGGACCGCCCGGGACGCTCCCACCAGCGACAGCCGTATCAGCCAGCCCCGTCAGCGCCAGCCAGGACGGGCATGAGCAGCCGGGAGCCAGGTCATGAGCAGCGAGGACACCATGCTCGACGAGCCAGTGCTTGACGAAATTGGGCAGGCGGTCAGGGACATCGCGGACGGCCGCCCGGTCGTGGTCGTGGACGACGCCGACCGGGAAAACGAGGGCGACATCATCGTCGCGGCGAGCAAGATGACTCCTGACCTGATGGCGTTCATGATCCGGCACACCAGCGGCGTGATCTGCGTGCCGCTGCCCGGGGCGCACCTGGACCGGCTCCAGCTCCCGCTGATGACGCCGCACAACTCCGAGCGGATGCGCACCGCGTTCACCATCAGCGTCGATGCCCGGGACGGCGTCACCACCGGCATCTCCGCCGAGGATCGGTCGCGGACCGTGCGCACCCTGGTCGATTCGGCCACCGAGCCCTACGAGATCGTCCGGCCCGGGCACATCTTCCCGCTCCGCTACGCCGAGGGCGGCGTGCTGCGCCGGCCAGGGCACACCGAGGCCGCGGTTGACCTGGCCCGGCTGGCCGGCCTGCCCGCCGCCGGTGTGCTGGCCGAGGTGGTCAACGACGACGGCACCATGGCCCGGCTCCCGCAGCTGCGCGCCTTCGCTGACGAGCACGGGCTCAAGCTGATCTCGATCGCCCAGCTCATCGAGTACCGGCGGCACAGCGAGCGGATGGTCCGCCGGGTGGTGGAAACCCGGCTCCCCAACTCCTACGGCGAGTGGCGCGCCTTCGGGTACCAGAACCTGGTGGACCAGACCGAGCACCCCGTCCTGGTCCTCGGCGACCTGGGCGACGGCCAGGACGTCCTGGTCCGGGCGCACTCGGAGTGCCTGACCGGGGACGTGTTCGGCTCCCGCCGGTGTGACTGCGGGGACCAGCTGGAGGCGTCGATGGCCGCGATCGCCGGCGAGGGCCGCGGCGTCGTGCTGTACCTGCGCGGCCACGAGGGCCGGGGCATCGGCCTGCTCAGCAAGCTGCGCGCGTACCAGCTCCAGGACGCCGGCGCCGATACGGTGGACGCCAACCTGGAACTCGGCCTGCCTGCGGATGCGCGCGAGTACTCCACCGGCGCCCAGATCCTCGCCGACCTCGGCGTGCGCTCGGTGCGCCTGCTCACCAACAATCCGGCGAAGGTCAGCGGCCTGTCCGGATTTGGCATCGAGGTGGCCGGCCGGGTCGCGCTGCCGGTCACCCCCACCGCGGAGAACCTCCGCTACCTGACCGTCAAGCGGGACCGGCTCGGCCACCTGATCGACGGCCTGCCCGCCACCCTCAACGGGAGCCCGGCCGGCGCTGACCTGGCTGGCGCTGACCTGGCTGGCGCTGACCTGGCCGGCGCCAGCCCGGCCGGCGCCAGCCCCGCCAGCGGGAGCCCCGAGAAGGGGAACCTCGGCGCCAGCGGGAACGGCGCCAGCAGGGACGGCGCCAGCAGGGACGGCGCCAGCGCCGCCCGCGGGAACGGCGCCAGCGCCGCCCGCGGGAACGGCGCCGGCGGCGGCACGGCCCTGGCGGCGTGCCGGTGAGCGCCGTCCGGTACCGGACTAGCGAGCCCGGGCCGTCAGGCCCGGGTGAGCGGCCGGTGGGGGTTGTCCCGGACGGTGCGAGCGCCGGGGCGACACCATGAGCGGCGCCGCGGCCGCCCGCCGAGACCGTCGATGCCGCCGGGCTGAGCCTGGCCATCGCGGTGACCCGGTGGCACGCCGAGATCACGGACGCGCTGACCGACCGCGCGCTGGCCGCCGCGAAGGCGTGCGGCGTTGACGACCCGCTCGTGGTCCGCGTGCCCGGCGCGGTCGAACTGCCCGTGGTCGCCGCCGAACTGGCCCGCAACCACGACGCGGTGGCCTGCCTCGGCGCGGTGATCCGGGGCGGCACGCCGCACTTCGAGTACGTCTGCGACGCGGTCACTTACGGCATCGTGCGGGTCGCGCTGGACGCGGGCAAACCAGTTGGCAACGGGGTGCTGACGTGTGACACCCTGGAGCAGGCCCGCGAACGCAGCGGGCAGGATGGCAGCCGCGAGGACAAGGGATGGGAGGCGGTCGTGGCCGCGCTCGAGACCGCGCTCGTGCTGCGCTCCCTGCGCGGGGGCCCACCCGGCGACGGGAACCCGCAACGACATTGACCCGGCGTGATGCTCAGGCCCGGCCGGTTTTCGTTGCGGAAGAAAGGTTCTCACCGTGCTTTCCCTGGTCCTGCCCAAAGGCTCGCTGGAGCGAGCCACCCTCGACCTGTTCGACGCCGCGGACCTGACCGTCCGCCGGTCCTCCGACCGGGACTATCACGCGTCCATCGACGACCCCCGGATCGACAAGGTGCGCTTCCTGCGCCCGCAGGAGATCCCCTCCTACATCGAGCGCGGCCTGTTCGACCTGGGCATCACCGGCCGGGACTGGATCACCGAGACCGGCGCGGAGGTCGCCTCCCTGGGGGAACTGCACTACTCCAAGGCGACGTCGCAGCCGATCCGGGTGGTGCTCGCGGTCCCGCAGAACTCGCCCTGGCAGTCCGTGACCGAGCTGCCCGAGGGGGTCCGGATCTCGACCGAGCTGCCCGCGACCACGGCCCGGTACCTGGAGGCCAACGGCGTCAAGGCGATGGTCATCCCCTCGCATGGCGCCACGGAGGCCAAGGTGCCGGACATCGTGGACGCGATCGTTGACCTGACCGAGACCGGGTCCTCGCTGCGCCGTAACGGCCTGCGCATCCTGGACACCCTGCTGACCAGTTACACCGAGCTGATCGCGAATACCAGCGCGCACGCCGACGCCGAGAAGCGGGGGGCGATGGAGGACATCGCGCTGCTGCTCCGCGGCGCCATCCAGGCCCGCGGCCACGTCCTGCTCAAGCTCAACGTGGACGCGGCCCAGCTGGAGGCGGTGACGGCGATGCTGCCCGCGCTGTCCTCCCCGACCGTCACCACGCTGGCCCGCGGCGGGATGAACGCGGTGGAGACGGTCGTGCCCAAGCGCGGGGTCAACACGCTGATCCCGGCGCTGAAGGCGGCCGGGGCCCGGGACATCCTGGAGATCCCGATCTCCAAGATCGTCGAGTAGGCGCCCGGGTCTGTCCCGTGCCGGTCAGTCGGCGCCCTGGGGCCAGGCGATCACCGGGCCGCGGGCGTGGAGGGTGACCCGGGAGCCGGGGGACAGTGCCTGGCCGCCGAGCGTCCGCACGGTCAGCGGCGGACCCTGCGGGTCCCGCTCCGGCTGCACCGTGACCACCGCGTCGTGCCCGTGGTACCCGTAGCCGGTGATCCGGCCGGTCAGGCCGCCGCTGTCATCGCCGCCGGCCGGGCCCGGCTCCGCGGGGGCGGGGGTGCCGGGCGTGCCGGGGACCAGCTCCACCTGCTCGGGGCGGATCAGCACCATGGCCGGGCGATGCCCGGCCCCCTCAGTGCCGCGCCGCGCGGTGCCCGCCGCCGCCCCGTCCCCGCCGGCGTCCGCACCCGTCACCGCCAGCACGCCCAGGAGAGTCTGGACGGACGAGCCGTTGAGGATGCCGGGGATGAGGTTGGCCTCGCCGATGAAGCGGGCCATGTCCGCGTCGATCGGGCGTGAGTACAGCTCCTGCGGGGCGGCGCACTGCGCGATGCGGCCGTCGCGCAGCACCGCGACCCGGTCCGCGGTGGACAGCGCCTCGTCCTGGTCGTGGGTGACCAGGACGGTGGTGGTGCCCGACTGCTTCAGCAGCCGCTGCACGTCGGCCCGGACACTGGCCCGGAGGTTGGCGTCGAGCGAGGCGAACGGCTCGTCGAGCAGGACGACCTCCGGCACGATGGCGAGCGCCCGGGCCAGCGCGACCCGCTGCTGCTGCCCGCCGGAGAGCTGGTACGGGTACCGGCGGGCCAGGCCGCCGAGCCCGACCGCCTCCAGCAGGTCCGCGCAGCGCTTGCCGCGCCGGTCCCGCCCCCATTTGCGGCCGCTCAGCCCGAACGCGACGTTGGCCGCCACGGTGAGGTGCGGGAACAGGCTGCCTTCCTGGGGCACGTAGCCGATCCGCCGCCGTTCCGGGGCCAGGAACACGCCCGGGCCGTCGGCGACGGCGGAGCCGATCCGCACCGTGCCGGAGTCAGCATGCTCGAACCCGGCCAGGATCCGCAGCAGGGTGGTCTTGCCGCTGCCGGACGGGCCGAGGATGGCGGTCAGCGAGCCTGCCGGCACGTCGAGGTCGAGGCCCGCCAGGACCTGGTGGGCGCCGAACCGCTTGTCCAGCCCGGCGACCGCCAGCAGGGTCATGTCATCATCCTCGGGTCCGCCGTGCCGCGATCGAAGAACCGGCCCAGCACCCAGCTCGGGATGGCCGCCACGGCGATCATCACCAGGGCGAACGGAGCGGCCTGCCCGTAGGACAGGTTCGTCTCGTACACCCAGAACTGCGAGGCCAGGGTCTGGACTCCGGTCGGGATCAGGATAAGCGTGGCGGTGAGCTCGGTGATAACCGAGAGGAACACCAGGCAGAACGCGGCGACCAGGCCCGGCCCGGTCAGCCGCAGCGTGACCCGCCAGAGCACCTTGAACCGGGGCTGGCCGAGCGACCGGGCGACCTCGTCCAGGCCGACGGGGGCCCGGGCCAGCGAGGCCTTGACCCCGACCAGGGCGAGCGGGAAGAACATGATCGCGTAGGCCAGGATCAGCAGCGGCGCGGTCTGGTAGCCGAACCCGCCCAGGTAGCGCTCGGTGAAGTAGGACAGGGCCAGCGCGATGACCACCCCCGGCATGGCCAGCACCAGGTAGGTGCTGCGCTCGAGGAAGCGGCGGGCCCCGCCGGGGTGCCGCACCGCGAGCAGGGCCACCGGGAGCGCCATCAGCGTGGCCAGCCCCGCGGACAGCAGCCCGTACAGGGCGGTGGTGAGCGCCGCCATCGGCATCGACACGCCGGTGAGCGAGTCCCGGCCGCCCGCGGCCATCCAGTAGAGGCAGGACCCGACCGGGACGCCGAGAGACAGGCCGGTCAGGGCAATGAGGCCCGCCAGGACCGGGATCCGGGACCTGCGCAGCCGGTGCCGCGCGGTCACCCGCTGGGCCAGGGCGCCGGACCGGCTGACCCGGCCCCGCCCGCGGAGTCTCCCCTCGGCGCCGAGGACGATGAGGCTGAGCAGCACCAGGACCAGGGCCAGCGCGCAGGCCGCGGGCAGGCTGAAGGCCACATTGATCTCGGTGAAGATCTCGGTGGTGAACGTCTGGTAGCCCACGATCTCGAACGCGCCGTACTCGGCCAGCATCACCATCGCCACCAGCAGGCAGCCGCCCAGGATCGCCCCCCGGGCCTGGCCGAGGGTGATCCGGACGAACGTGCGCATCCGGCCGGAGCCCAGGCTGCGGGCGACCTCCTCCTGCCCCGGGTCCGCGCCGCGCAGGCTCGCCGTGACCGGCAGGTACACCAGCGGGTACACGGCCAGGGTCATGACGATGACCGCGCCGCGGAAGCCGTGGATCCAGGACCACAGCGACGCCCAGCCGAAGCTGACCACGAAGTCGGGGATGGCCAGCGGCACGACCACCAGCACGGCCCAGATCTTGCGGCCGGGGACGTTGGTGCGCTCGATGCACCACGCGGCCGCGGTGCCGATCACCGCGCACAGGGCGGTGACCACCACGGTGAGCCGGACCGTGTTCCACAGCAGTTCCCCGGTGAGCGGCCGGAGGATCAGCCGCGCGTCCGCCCCGGCGCCGCTGCCGCTCGCCTCGACCAGCAGGAACACGAGGGGCAGCGCCAGGACCGCCGCGATCAGCATGGCCGCGGCGGTCAGCGCGCGCGGGCGCCGCGCCCGCCTCGCCTTTTTTGCCGCAACGAAGCCCGGCCCGTCCTCACCGGGTTGCCCCGGTCCCGGCCCGCGGCGGTCCAGCACGGGGGAGGACGTCATCGGCATCCCCCACGCCACGGACGGCCCGGCCTGACTCACAGCAGGCCCGCCTGGCGGAGCAGGGCGATGGCCGCGGACCCGGTGCCGAGGTCGGCGATCGTGATGGAGTTGGGCTGGAGCTGGCTGAACGGGGTTTCCGGGGCCGCAGTAGTCACGCCTGAGGCTATCGGGTACTCGTAGCTGAGTGAATGGCCGCCAATGATCTCCTGGGCGGGCTTGCTGACCAGGAAGGCCAGGAACCGCTGCGCGGCGGCCTGGTTCTTGCTGGACTTCAGCACCGCGGCGCCGGAGACGTCGAGGACGTAGCCGGGGTCGTGCGGCGCGAAATGGGCGATCTTCGAGTGCATGGCGCCGGCGCCGATCTCGGCGCGCAGCCGGTACCAGTAGTACTGGTTGATGATGCCCAGCGCGGCGCTGCCCCGGTTCACGTCGCTGGTGATGGTCTCGTTGTCGGGGTAGATGTGCCCGGCCGCGTTCGCCTTGATGGCGTTGAGCCACTTCACCGTGGCGGCCTCCGCCGTGGGCACGCAGCACCGAGGTCACGATCGGCTGGAAGTCGGTCTCGCCGGCGGCCAGGGCCAGCTTGCCCTGGTACTTCGGGTCGGCGAGCTGCATCACCGAGGTGGGCAGCTGGCTCGGGCTGATCAGGCGCGGGTTGTAGATGAGCACGCTGACCCGGGCGGACACGCCCACCCAGTCGCCCTGGGGGGAGTTGTACTTCGACGGGGTGGCCGCCAGCGTGCTGCTGCGCACCGCCGACAGCAGGCCCTTGCCCTGCAGGAACTCCAGCGGCGGGGAGTTCTCGGTGTAGAAGACGTCGGCCGGGGAGTGCCCGCCCTCGGTCACGATCTGGTCGGCCAGCACGTCCTCGTCGTCGCTGCGCACGCTGACCTTGATCCCGGTCGCCTTCTCGAACGCGGCGACCAGCTTCTGGGTGGTCTGCGGGTGCTGCCCGCTGTACAAGGTGATGGTGTTCGAGTCGCCCGCCGACGCCGGGCCGGACAACGCCGAGCAGCCCGTCATCGTGGCGGCCACCAGGCCCGCCACGGCCAGGGTGGCCGTGGTCATTCTGGGAACACGGCCCCATCGCCTTGCCATCAGCCAGTTGCCCTTTCTTCGTCGCCTCCGGCGGGCCCGCTCCGCGGAGCAGGGATCGCCGCTGAACCGGGAACCGACGATAGCTTAGGCTAACCTAACCTGCCAGGGCCGGGGGTCCCGCGGGTTGGGCCCGGAGCCTCGGCAGGCCGTCAGGACGGGGTCCTGCGGGTGCGGGGATGGCGTGTTGCCGGGGGCGGGGATGGCGCCGAGCCGGGTCGCGGGGATGGCGTGGAGCCGGGTGCGGGGATGGCGCGGAGCCGGGTACGGGGATGGCGCCGAGCCGGGTGCGGAAGGACACCGGAACCGCCGCGCCCGGCAGCCGCCAGGTTACGGGCATAGCGCGGGCCGGTGACGTGAACGTACCCTGAGGTCATGTCCCGGCCATGCCGGCGTGGCGGTCCGTAACCTGGCGCCCGCCGGGCGTGATTGGAGTGCCCGGGGCGGCAGTGACCCTAGTGCCGAGGTGAAGCCGGTTGCGAGACATCCTGGACCCGATCACGAAGTGGTGGGACACGGGCGAGGTGTTCGGCCTGGCCACCGTGGTGCGCACGTTCCGCAGCGCACCGCGGGAGCCCGGCGCCGCGATGGCCGTGTCCGCTGAAGGCGAGGTGGTCGGCAGCGTGTCGGGCGGCTGCGTGGAAGGTGCCGTCTACGAGGTCGCCCAGGAGGTCTGCCAGACCGGGCAGCCGGTTCTGGCGACCTACGGGGTGAGCGACGACGATGCGTTCTCGGTCGGGCTGACCTGCGGCGGCATCTTGCACCTGCTGGTGGAGCCGGTCAGCCGCGAGCTCTACCCGGAACTCGGCGACGTGTCGGCGTCGATCGCGGCCGGCGAGCCCGTCGCGGTGGCCAGCGTGATCGAGGGCCCGGGCCGGGTCGGCGCCCGCCGGGCGATCTGGGCCGAAGACAAGGCGGGCGGCACCCTGGGCAACGGTGACCGGCTGGACGCCGCCGTAGACGACGACGCCCGCGGGATGCTGGCCCAGGGCCTGACCGGGACCCGGCGTTACGGCGCGGACGGCGAGCGGCTCGGTGACGAGCTGGCCGTGTTCGTGCACTCCTTCGCGCCGCCGCCGCGGATGCTGGTGTTCGGGGCGATCGACTTCGCCGCGGCCGTGGCCCGCGCCGGGAAGTTCCTGGGCTACCAGGTGACCGTCTGCGACGCCCGGGGCATCTTCGCCACCCCGGCCCGCTTCCCCGACGCCGACGAGGTGGTGGTCGAGTGGCCGCACCGCTACCTGGCCCGGACCCCGGTGGACTCGCGCACGGTGATCTGTGTGCTCACCCACGATCCCAAGTTCGACGTGCCCGTGCTGGAAGTGGCGCTGCGCACGCCCGCCGGGTACATCGGCGCCATGGGCAGCCGCCGGACGCACCAGGACCGGCTCGCCCGGCTCCGCGAGGCCGGCCTGGCCGAGGATGAGCTGGCCCGGCTGCGCTCGCCGATCGGTCTCGATCTCGGGGCCCGGACGCCCGAGGAGACCGCGGTGTCCGTCGCCGCGGAGCTGATCCAGCTCCGCTGGGGTGGCTCAGGCCAGCCGCTGACCTCAACCTCCGGGCGGATCCATCACTGAGCCTCCGGCTGGCTCGTCCGCGGATGGCCTGCCTGGGGGTGGGCCGCCCGCGGGTGGCCTGCCGGGGGGTGGGCCGTCCGCGGGTGGCCTGCCCGGGGGTGGCCTGCCCGGGGGTGGCCCGTCGGCCCCGGGGGTGGCCTGCCCGGGGGTGGCCCGTCCGGGGGTGGCCTGTTCGCGGGTGGCTTGTCCGCGGCGGGCAGCGTCGCAGGGGTGCTGCTGGCGGCGGGGTCGGGCTCCCGGCTCGGCCGCCCGAAGGCGCTGGTCGAGGTGGCCGGGGTGCGGCTGGTGGACCGGGGCATCTGGCTGCTCCAGTCGGGCGGCGCGTCCCCGCTGGTGGTCGTGACGGGCGCCGCGCCGGTCAGCCTGCCCCCCGCCGTGATCAGCGTGTTCAACCCTGACTGGGCCACCGGCATGGGATCCTCGCTGGCCGCCGGCCTGCGGGCGCTCCCGGACGGCTGCGCCGCGGCGGTGGTCGCCCTGGTGGACCAGCCGCTGATCGGGCCCGAAGCGGTGGCCCGGCTGATCTCCGCGTACGCCGACGGCGCCCAGGTCGCGGTGGCCGCCTACGACGGCCAGCCCCGCAACCCCGTGCTCATCGCCCGCGAGCACTGGGCGGAGGTCATCGATCTGGCCGCAGGTGACGTGGGCGCCCGCCCGTTCCTGCGCGCGCACCCGGATCTGGTCACCCTGGTGGAGTGTGCGGACACCGGCCGGCCGGACGACGTGGACACCACCGACGATCTGGCTCGCCTCACCCGCCCCACCGGCCCCAGAACCCCCAGCACACACCCCAGCGCCCCCTGGAACCCCGCAGCGCCCTTTGAACCCCCTAACCCCTGAATCCCTTCAGCCCCTCCAGCCCACATCGGCGTGATCCACGTCGGTGAGACGGGGTCACTGGGGCGACCACGTGGGCGTGGCACCGGGTCGCAGTCCCACCCGTAACCCACCCACCGCCCCGTCAGCCCCGTCAGCCACTCCAGCCCGTCGACGTGATCTAACGATTGGTGTCGCTGGGACAGCACTAATCGTTAGATCACGAGGCTTCCGCAGGCGGGGAGGGGCGTGACGGGACCCGGGACCGGGGACCCAGGACCAGGACCAGGGACCCGGGCCAGGACCAGGACCAGGACCCGGAACCCGGGACCCCCAGGACCAGGGGACCGGGGACCAGGACCCGGAACCCGGAACCCCGGACCCGGGGACGGAGGTGGTCAGGCGGGGGTGACCTCGATGCCCCAGGTGTGGGTCACGCTGTCGCCCGGTTCGAGCATCAGCAGGTCCACGCCGGAGACGAAGGCGTTCGGCGGGCAGGTCATCGGCTCGATGGCCACGGCCTTCCGGCGGTGCGACGGGCCGAGCGTGTCGCCCGTGAACACCTGCATCCACTCGTAGCCCGGGCCGCCCCAGAGCGATACCTGCGTCCCCGCGCTGCTGAGCCGGGCCCAGGCGCGGCAGGCCGCATCCCGGTCCAGGCCGGTCAGCGCGTGATCCAGCTGGGTCCCGCCGATCGCCCGCGGCGTGCGGAAGTCGAACTCGGTGCCGGTCACGTCCCTGGGAGCGCCATCCGGGATGCCCCGTTCGCTGGACGGCTGCCACAGCCCGGCCGGGAGGCCCAGGTCGCAGTCGTCCACCGTCGCCGCCCCGGTGGTCAGATAGGGATGCGAACCGGTCCCGTACGGGGCGGCGACCGTGCCGAGGTTGCGGGCGCTGACGCTGACCTGCAGGCCGCGGTCCGCCTCCAGCCGGTAGGAGGCGTCGAGTTCCAGGGCGAACGGGTAGCCCTGGTGCCCGAGCAGCACCAGCCGGAGGGTGATCTCGTCCTCGCCTGCAGATGCGGGGGCCGGTCCGGGCGCCCAGGAGGCCCAGCGGGTCAGCCCGTGGATTGCGTTCCGGTTGGCCGGCTCGCTGAGGTCCAACTGGTAGTCCGCGCCGTCGATGACGTAGTGGCCGCCGTCCACCCGGTTCGGCCAGGGACAGAGCAGCTGGCCGGCGCCGCCGGGGGGCAGCGTGTCCGGCTCGTACCCCACGATGACGGGCTGGCCCCGGTGTTCCAGGTGGCGGAGCCCGGCACCCAGCTCGGTGACAGTGGCCCGGTAGTCGCCCGCGGAGAGGTCGTATTGTGCGCCGGTCAGCGGGATCTGGGCGCCGGTGAGTGAGACCATGATCAGCCTCCCTGCGCGTCCGCAGGCCCGCGGCATCCCGGGTGCTGGGACGGGCGGGCTGCGGTCGAGTGCCGGCGGGGCTGCTTGGGGAGCGGGGGACCGTCAGCCCCGCCGGCAGTTGAACCATAGCGGCCTGGGCCGCGCATGCGGGCGAAGTTCATCAACCCCGCTTGTAGTGCGCTCACATGCACCTTCTCGTCTTGATTGGTAATCACTCGGATACTTTAAGGGGCCAATACCAGGTGGGCGGCTTGAGGGTATCCCACCGAAACGCCGGCCCGCTGGCGACCCGGGAGTCGCTGGCGCGGCCGCTGTGGCCGCGATGGTAATAGGGCCTGTAAGAACCTCGGCGTCCCGGTCAGCCGGTCCTCTGCCCGCCGTCCCGGGTCAGCGGGCCCGGTCAGTGGTCCCCGGTCAGCCGGTCCTCTGCGCGCCGTCCCGGGTCAGGGGCCCCGGTCAGCCGGTCCTCTGCGCGCCGTCCTCGGGCGTCAGCCGGTCCTCTGCGCGCCGTCCCGGTCAGGGGCCGGTCAGTGCTCCCGGTCAGCCGGTCCTCTGCGCCGCCGTCCCGGGTCCAGTCGCCCCGGCAAGCGGTCCCTGGTCGGCCGACCGCGCCCGGCCGCCGGTCTGGCAGGCCGCCCGCGTGTGCAACCGCCCGGGCCGGCTGCGGCCGAATCTCCCGGTAATGGCATTCCCCGCAGCCTTCGCAGAAGAGAGGATCGCCGGATCGTGACTGTGCAAGTCGGTGAGGTTCCCGCCGCGGCCACCGACGTGACCTGGCCGGGCCAGCTCATCGAGGCGGAACTGGCCGCGATGCTCGGTCGGCGGTTCGCTGAACTGGATTTCCTGGGCGCCGATATCGCCCCCTTCGCCGACGTGCTCGGCCGGCTCGTCCTCGGTCCGGGCAAGCGGCTCCGCCCGGCCTTCGTCTACTGGGGATACCGGGCTGCCGGGGGCGCGGCCACCGGGCCCGATGCCGACGCCGCTCTGCGAGTGGGTTGCGCGGTCGAGTTCCTGCACGCCTGCGCGCTGATCTGCGACGACCTGATGGACGGCTCGGCCGTCCGGCGCTGGGAACCCGCCGCGCACGTTCGGCTGGCCGGTCCGGACGGTGGACACGGCTGGCCGGGACCGCGCCCTGAGTTCGGCCGGGCGGCGGCGCTCGTCCTCGGTCTCCAGGCTTTCAACTGGGCGGACGCGGCCCTGTGCGATGCCGGGCTGCGCCCGGACCGGCTCGCCACCGTGCTGCGCCTGTTCACCACGCTGCGGACCGAGGTGATCGGCGGCCAGTATCTCGACGTGGTCCACGCCCAGCGCGGCACCGTCCCCGCCGGGCGCCGCGGGGACCGGGGCCGCGGGGACCGGGATCGCAGGGATCGGGGCGGCGGGGACCGGGATCGCGGCCGCCGGTGCGGCCGCCCCGGCCGCGGAGCTGATCGGGGCAGCCGAGCGGATCATCCGCTACAAATCAGCCAAGTACACGGTGGAACGCCCGCTGCAGCTGGGCGCCGCGGTCTCCGGGACTGACGGCGAGGGTTTCCTGTCCGGGTACGGCCTGCCGCTGGGGGAGGCCTTCCAGCTGCGGGACGACGTGCTCGGGGTGTTCGGCGACCCCGGGAGCACCGGCAAGCCTGCCGGGGAGGACATCCGCGAGGGCAAGCAGACCCTGCTGCTGGTGCTGGCCAGGCAGATGGCAGGCCCGGCGGAACAGCGGGTGCTCGCGACGGTCCCCGGCAACCCCGCCGCGACCGAGGCGGACATCGCCGGCGTCCGCACGATCCTGGCCGGCTGCGGCGCCCTGGACGAGGTCGAGCGGCGGATCGCCGGCCTGGCCGGGCAGGCCCGTAGTGCGCTGGAGGCCCAGCCGGACATCCCGGACGCCGCCCGGGCCGGCTTGCTGCAGCTGGCCAGCGTGGCCACCCGGCGGGACTGCTGAGATGACCGGGCCGGTAGTCGTGATCGGCGCCGGGCTGGCCGGCCTGGGGGCCTCGATCCACCTCGCTGCGGCCGGCCGCGACGTGACCGTGGTGGAAGCCAGTGACGGCCCGGGGGGATGCTGTGGCACGGCCAGCGTCGGGCCTTACCGGTTCGATACCGGCCCCTCGGTACTCACCATGCCCGGGGTGATCGAGGAGACCGTCGGCGCGGCCGGCGAGGAGCTGGCGAGCTGGCTCCCGCTGACCGAGCTGGATCCCTACTACCGGCTCGCGTTCCACGACGGATCACATCTGGATGTGCTGCCCGGCGCCGACCGGATGGCCGCCGAGGTGAACCGCCTGTCCGGGGCCAGGGAAGCCGAGCGCTACCTGCGCTTCCGCCGCCAGCTGGAGCTGCTCCTGGAGGCGGAGTGGGAACCGTTCGTAGCCCGGGATTTCCAGCACCTGAGCGACCTCGTCCAGGTCAGAGCGATGATCAGGCTGGCCCGCCTGGGTGCGCTCCGCCGGATGAGCAGCCTGGCTGAGCGTTACCTGACCGACTGGCGGCTGATCCGCGCGCACACCTTCCAGGCGCTCTACGTCGGCCTCGACCCGGCCCGTGCCCCCGGGATCTACTCGATCGTCTCCACCATGGACACCATCGGCGGCGTGCACATCCCGGCCCGCGGCGGGATGCACGCGGTGCCGCTCGCCCTCGCGGACGTGGCCGCCAAGGCCGGGGCCCAGCTGCGCTACGGCACGCCGGCCGAGCGAGTGCTGACCGGCGCGTCCGGTGTGACCGGCGTGCGGCTCGCCGGTGGTGAGCTGCTCCCCGCGTCCAGCGTGATCGTGGCCACCGACCTGCCCGCCGCGCACCGTGACCTGCTGCCGCCGGGAGCGGCGGACTGGCGGCTGCTCCGTCCGCACTTCGCGCCCTCCTGCCCTGGTCGCCCACTTCGGGCTGGATCACCAGCTGCCAGGGCAGGCACACCACACACTGCACCTCGGGGCGGACTGGGCGGGCACCTTCGACGCGCTGACCCGGCGCGGCGATGTCCAGCCCGGCCCGGACCCCAGCCTGCTGGTGACCTCGCCGGGCCACGACCCGGACGCGGCCCCGGCGGGCCACGCCACGCTGAGCGTGCTGGAGCCGACGGCGAACCTGCTCGGCGGGCATGACTGGTCGGTCACCACACCCTGGCTGCGCGGACGGCTGCTGGCCCGGCTGGCCAGGCTCGGCTACGGGGACCTGGATCGGACCCCGGCCGAGCTGGTCGTGGACCCGCCCGGCTGGGCGGCGCGCGGGCACAGTGCCGGCACCCCGTTCGGCCTGGATCACCGGCTCTCGCAGACCGCGTGGCTGCGCCCGCGCCGCTCGGCCCGGCGGGTTCCGGGACTGCACTTCGCAGGAGCGGGCACCGCCCCCGGGATAGGTGTCCCCATGGTGCTGATCTCGGGCCGGCTGGCCGCTGAGGCCGTCCTGGGCGGCACCCGATGACGGAGCTGAGCGAGGCACCGCAAGATCAGCGGCGGGCGGACCGGGTGGCGGAGGCGTCCCGGCCCGGCCCGGGCCCAGGCGGGCAGAGCCTCAGCGAGCAGGGCCCGGGCGCCGCCGGCCTGAGCGCGCCGGGGCTGAGCGCGCCGGGGCTGAGCGAGCCGGGCAGCGAGAAGCGCGCCGGGGCTGAGCGCGCCGGGCCCGGCCGGACCTGGACCCGATCAGCCCGGAACACCGAGCGCGGCTGCCGGCCTGGCCACCCTGACCGCCTCCTACGAGCGCTGCCGCCAGCTGAACCGCCGGCACGGCACCTCGTACTACCTGGCGACCAGGCTGCTACCGGACTGGAAACGGCCGCACGTGCACGCACTCTACGGCTTCGCCCGGTACGCCGACGAGATCGTCGATGACACCGATAACGGCCTGAGCCCCGCGCAGCGCGCCCTGGCCCTGTCGGACTGGGGCGAGCGCTTCTTCGGCTACCTGCGGGCGGGCCGCTGCGATGACCCGGTGCTGGCCGCCGTGGTGCACACCGTCCGCTCGTTCGGCATCGACGAGGCCGATTTCCGCGCCTTCCTGAGCTCGATGGCGATGGACCTCACGGTGACGTCGTACGCCAGCTACGACGACCTGCTCGGGTACATGGAGGGGTCCGCCGCGGTGATCGGCACCATGATGCTGCCCGTGCTGGAGTCCGCCGACCCCGGGCGGGCCCGCGAGCCCGCCCGCCAGCTGGGCCTGGCCTTCCAGCTCACCAACTTCATCCGGGACGTCGGTGAGGACCTGCGCCGCGGCCGGATCTACCTGCCGGTGGCCGACCTGGACCAGTTCGGGGTGGCACCGGCGGACCTGGCCCGCCCAGAGCCCACCGCGGCCGTCCGGGACCTGCTCGCGTTCGAGGGCGCCCGGGCCCGGGTTCACTACCAGGCCGCGCTGCCCGGCGTGGAGCTGCTCGCGCCGTCCTCGCGGCCCTGCATCCGGGCCGCGCTGGAGCTCTACGGCGGCATCCTGGACGAGCTGGAGCGCCGCAACTACCAGGTCCTGCACGGCCGGATCCGGCTGTCCCGCCACCGCAAGGCCGCGATCTTCGCGCGTCACCTCACCGCGGCGGCCCGCGCCGCCCGCCGCGAACGGCAGGTCGTCGTCCGGCTGCCCGGATCGTGAGCTCGGCCGCCGCATCCCCGCCCGGGCCGGTGTTCACGGTGAGTGGCGCCGCCCGGCAGCTCGGCGTCCCCGCCGCCACCTTGCGGACCTGGGAACGCCGGCACGGGATCGGCCCGTCCGGCCGTAGCACGGGCGGGCACCGCCGGTACACCCCGGAGGACCTGGTCCGCCTGCGGGCCATGCGGACGCTGGTGGAGACCGGCGTGCCCCCCGCCCAGGCCGCCGGGCTGGCCGGGCTGGCCGCCGGCGGGCCAGCCGATCATGCCCTGGCGGACACGATGATCTCGCCCGCGCTGCTGATCCGCGCCGCGATGCAGCTGGACGCGCCGCTGCTGTGTTCGATCCTCGGCGATGCCTTCGCCCGGCACGGGGTCATCGCCGCGTGGCAGCAACTGGCCGTCCCCGCACTGCGGGAACTTGGCGCCCGCGATCCCGCTGCCGTCGGCCACGGGGCGGTCGAGCACATGCTGTCCGGCTCGCTGCTCACCACGCTGCTCGCGGTGATCACGTTGGCTCCGCCCGCCCGGACGATCCGGCCGGTCGTCTTGGCCTGCTCCGAAGAAGAGCAGCACGTGCTGCCGGTGTACGCGCTGCACGCGGAACTCGCCGTGCGGGGCGTGGACGTGCGGCAGCTCGGCGGCCGGGTTCCCCGGCAGGCGCTGGCCCATGCCGTCAGCACCGTCCGCCCGGCCGCGGTGTTCGTCTGGTCCCAGGTACCGGCGACCGCCCGGCCCGGCCTCCTGGACAGCCTGCCCGCAGGACCGCGGATCGTGATCGGCGGCCCCGGATGGCAGGACGGGCCGCCGGCCTCCGGGGCGCACCGGGCCGGCTCGCTGGACGAGGCGGCCACCGAGCTGGCCGGCTGCGCGTTCGCGGCGACGGGATAAAGCGACGGGATAAGTCAGCGGGAAGAGCTACACCACGCACACCGCGAGGAGGGCCGATGCCGGGATCCGACGCACCGATCGTGCTGGACGCCATGGGTGGCGACCACGCGCCCCGTGAGCAGGTCGCGGGGGCCGTCGCGGCGGTGCGCGAGCATGGTGTCCAGGTCGTCCTGGCCGGGGACACCCGGACGTTGCGGCCGCTGCTGGCTGAGCAGGGGCCGCAGGCGACATCGAGGTCGTGCACGCGGCGGAGGTCATCCCCATGGGGGATAGCGGGGTGCGGATGGGCGGCCTGCCCCGCACCAGCGCGGCGGTCGCCTGCGGGCTCGTCGCCAGCGGCCAGGCGGGCGCCCTGGTGTCCGCGGGCTCGACCGGCGGCACCGTGGCCGCCGCGGTGTCCACGCTCGGCTGCGCGCCCGGGGTGCTCCGCCCGGCCATCGCGGTGCTGCTGCCTACGGCCGGGCGGCGGCACCGTACTGCTGGACGCGGGGGCCACCGCCGACCCCACCCCGGAGATGCTGGCCCAGTTCGCGGTGCTCGGGTCGGGCTACGCCCGCGCCGCCCTGGGGCTGGAGTCGCCCACGGTGGGCCTGCTCACGATCGGCTCCGAGCCGGGCAAGGGCAACCGGCTGGCCCGCCGGGCCCAGCCGCTGCTGTGCTCCGCGCCGGTCCGGTTCACCGGGAACGTGGAAGGCCGGGACGCGCTGGCCGGCGCCGTGGACGTGGTGGTCACCGACGGTTTCACCGGCAACGTGGTGCTGAAGACGATCGAGGGCAGCCTGCGGCTGGCGCTCACCGAGACGAGGGCGGCGCTGACCGCCGGGCCGGCGGGGACGGTGGCCCAGTTCGCCAACCGGGGCCGGCTGCGCCGCCTGGCCGAACGGTTCGACGCCGACTCCCGCGGCGGGGCGGTGCTTCTCGGACTGGGTGGCACCGTCGTCATCGCGCACGGCTCGGCCCGGGCCCGGGCCATCACCCGGGCCTGCCTGCTGGCCCGGGTGATGGCCCGGACGGGGATCACCTGGCAGGCCGGCCAGACCGTCGCCGGCTCGCCAGCCAGCGCCCTGTCGTGAACGGCACGCTCGTGGACGGCCCAGTCGTGAACGGCCCCGTCGTGGACGGCCCAGTCGTGAACGGCACCGTCGTGGACGGCCCGGTCGTGAACGGCACCGTCGTGGACGGCCCGGTCGTGAACGGGACGGTCGTGAACCGCTCAGGCGCTGCCCAGCGGATCGGTGCCGTCCCAGGAGCCGTCCGACGCGTACGGGACGAACCGGGCGAAGCACTCCTCGCTGAACCAGCCCTCCGTGCGGGTGCGGGCGATCACCGCGGCGTGCGTGCCGCCCGCGTAAGCGAAGCCGCGCACCGCGCTGGTGTCCCGCCACAGGCTGAACGTTGCCTGCCGGGCGAGCGGCCATTCGCCGATACCCACGGCGCGCACGCATCCGTCCGCCTCCCCCAGGGCCCTGTCCACCTGGGGCACCGCGCGGTAGAAGCGGGCCAGCCGCCGGGGGCTGATCGCGGCCCGGGTCAGCACCGCCACCGTCTGCCCCGGGGCCAGCGCCTGAGCGGTCATGCCCTCGAAGGGGTCGCGGCCGCCCCACTGGCCGTGGCCGCCCGCGTAGCCGAGCCGGACCATCCAGGTTTCCTGGCCGTGGGCGCGCCACTCAGCCGGGACGGACGACCGCGCCAGGAACCGGTCCAGGGCCGCGTCGTCCTGCCAGACAGCGAACATTGCCCAGCGGCGCAGGTCAGCGCCCAGGCTCATCGCGTTGCCCCGCCCGGTGCCGAGCAGCCGCCAGAACCGCAGCCCGGCGGTCCTGGCCAGCAGCGGCCGGTCGAAGGCCATGCGGCTGATCGCGCGCTGGGCGTGCTCCCGCGGGTACCGGGTGAGGTGAAAAGAGGCGATCATGATTGACTCCTGGACGGCCGCCGCCACGGCTGTGGCGGGCGGCTACCTGCTGGGCTCGATTCCGGTCGCGGTGCTGGCCGGCCGGGCCCGGGGGTTCGACCCGCGCCAGGTGGGGGACCAGAACCCGGGCTTCTGGAACATGAAGGACCAGCTGGGCTGGGCGGGGGCCGCCCCGGTCCTGGCCGGGGACACGCTGAAGGGCACGGCGGCCGGGCTGCTCGGGCTGATCCTGGCCCACGGGTTTCTGCCGCCCGGGTTCCTGCGGGCCGGGCTGCCGGGCTCCGGGGCGCCCCGCGGCGAGGCCCTCGTGTACGCGGCCGTCGCGGCGGCCATGATCGGCCATGCGTGGCCCGTTTTCGCCCGGCTGCACGGCGGCCGCAGCGTGCTCACCTTCGCCGGCGGGTTCGCCGTGATCTGCCCGCCCGCGTTCGGCCTGGGCATCGCCCTGTGCGCCGGGGTGGCCTTGTTCACCCGCTCGTTCGCGGTGGGGGCGAGGACCGGCGTGTTCGCGGTTCCGTTTCTGCAGTTGATTTTCACCCCCGCCCTCGAGGTCGCGGCCACGGGTGCGCTGATGTCGCTCATCGGGGTCCGCTTCGCGACGGCGGCGCTGACCTCCGGGCGCCAGAAGGTCCGGCGCCCCGGCACGCCCCGGCCATCCGCCCGGCCGGCGGCCCGGCCGGCGTCTGGCCCGACCCCGCGGCCCGGCGCCGCCGCTGCCCCGCCCGGCCGGGCCGGGGACACCGGATAGCGGCGGCCCCGCCAGGACCGGACCGGCCGGATCGTCCCACCCGTCATCCGGATGAGCGCGACCACGTCGGCCAGCGGCGAGCAGTACAGCCCCAGCCCCGGCGACGCGTAACTGCGGCTCAGCGGGCCGAGCAGGGACACCCGCAGCGCGAGCAGCCCGAGATCCAGCGGCGTCGCGCGGCCGGCCACCAGCCGGGCCAGCGGCAGCGCCGTGGTGAGCCCGAGCACGGCCAGGTCGGCGGCCTGGCCCGGGGGGCTGGTCACGTCCGTCATCGGCAGCGACCGGCCCCACTCCCGCCACACCTCGGCCACGGACGCGTGCATGTCAACATCGAGCAGGTCACGCCCGTCGAGGAAGCCGATCCGCCAGCCCCGCCGGGCCAGCTCCCGGGCCAGCGCGATGTCGTCGGTGAGGTGCTCGCGGACCGGCCTGAAGCCGCCCGCGGCGGCCAGCCCGGCCCGGCGGGTCAGCAGGCACTGCCCGTTGACCACCACGCGGCCCGGGGGTGGCTGCCGGGCCGGCCCGATCGGGCCGAAGCGGTAGACCAGGGTGGCCAGCATGGCCGCGTGCAGGCCCTGCTCGGCGGCACTGTCGCAGATGAACCGGGGACCCGCGCTCACCAGGTCGAAGGACCCCGCGGCGGCCGCCCTGACCAGGGCCGCGGCCAGCCCGGGCCGGGGCCGCGCGTCGGCGTCCAGGGTGAGCAGGTACTCACCGGACGCCACCTCGAGGCCCTGCTGCAGCGCCCACTGCTTGCCGACCCAGCCGGGCGGCAGGGGGCGGCCCGGGATCACCCTGGCCCCGGCCCTGGCTGCCACCGCGGCGGTGCCGTCCGTGGACTCGTCGTCCACCACGATCACCTCGCTGACCCCCGGGTCGGCGCGGGCCGCGGCCACGCACGGGCCGATGCGCGCCGCCTCGTCCCGGGCCGGGATGACGGCCGACACGGTGGTCCCGGAGGGCAGCACCCCGGCGCGCAGGGGCGGGCGCATCTCGCGGCCCCGCGACAGCCGGGTCACCACCACGGCCGCGGCGGCCGCCTGGGCCGCCGTGACGAGCTTCATGGTCAGATCCTCCCCGTGGCGAGATCCCGGGTGACCAGATCCGCCACGATGCGCGATCCGATGACGACCAGCGGCAGCCCGCCGCCCGGATGGACCGACCCGCCGACCAGGTACAGCCCGGCCAGCGGGCCGCGGTTGCCCGGGCGGCGGAACGGGGCGAGCCGCCCGTTGTGCGAGGTGCCGTAGATCGAGCCCAGCCAGCCGTCGTACCGGCGCTCGAAGTCGGCCGGGGTCAGCGTCTCGGTGAACAGCACGCGGCCCCGCACGCCGGCGCCCGCGGCGGCCAGCTTGTCCAGGAGCAGTTCCTGGTAGTCCGCCGCGGACCGTCCCCAGCCCCGCGGGCTCGCGGCCGGGACGTTGACCAGCAGCGTCAGGCTCTCGTGCCCGGGCGGGGCGGTGGCGCCGTCCTCGGCCGCCGGGCAGCCCACGTAGATCGTCGGGTCGGCGGGCGGCCGGCGGCGGCCGAAGATGTCCGCGAACTCGGCGCGGTAGTCCGCGGCGAAGATGACGTTGTGGTGCGCGAGCCCGGGGGTCCGCCCGCGGACCCCGGCCAGCACCAGGAACCCCGAGGACGACGGCCCGATCCGGGCGATCCGGCGGCGCATCGGGCGGGACGGGGCAAGGTCCCGGTACAGCCGGGCCGAGTCCGCGCCGCAGACCACCACGTCGGCAGGCACCCGCTCGCCGGCGACCAGCACGCCGCCGACGCGGCGGGGCGGCCAGCCTGCGGCCCGCGCCGCCGCCGGGCGGCCGTCGGTCGTCAGGACCCCCGACACCGTGGTCCCCGTGTGCACCACCACGCCCGTCTCGGCCAGCAGCCGGGCCAGCGCGTCCCGCAGCCGGGCCAGGCCGCCTTCCACGTACCAGGCTCCCCGGGAGTGCTCCAGGTACGGGATGCAGCCGACCGCCGCGGGCGCCCGGTAGGGGGAGGACCCGGAGTAGGTCGCGTACCGGCACACGTACTGGATCAGCCGCGGGTCGGTGAAGAACCGGCGCGCCAGCCCCGCCAGCGTCTGCCCGGGTGCGCTGGCGAACAGGTCGGACAGGCTGGCCTGGCGGCGGGCCAGCCCGGGCAGGTCCAGCGGGCCGGCCAGGAAGGCCCGCTCGCTCGCGGCCCAGCACCGTTCCCCCCATTCGAAGTACCGCTGCCAGGCCCGGCCCTGCCCCGGTGAGAACCGCTCCACCTCCGCGGCCATCGCGCCCGGATCGCTGCGCGCGTCCAGAACGCTGCCGTCCGGGAAGTGATACCGGCACACCGGATCGACCTCGGCCAGGGTCACCAGCTCATCCAGCTTGCGGCCCGCCTCGGCGGCGAGCGCGCCGAACAGGTCCGGCAGAGTCAGCAGGGACGGGCCGAGCCCGAACGTGAAGCCGTCCCGGCGCAGCTCGGTCAGCTTGCCGCCCAGCTCATGGCGGCGCTCGAACAGCTGGACCCGGTGTCCCCGGGCGGCCAGCCGGATCGCGGTGGCCATGCTGCCCACCCCGCCGCCGATCACCACGACATCACTCATGCGGGCTGCGTTCCTCCGGTCCGGTGGCGGGTACGACGACGGGCCCAGGCCAGCGCGGCCGGGATGCCCATGCCGAGCGCACCGGCCACCGCGACCGCCCGCCCGTGCGGGAAGATCGCCGCGAACCCCACTGCTTCCATAACGGCCATCACGGTGTAGGTGGCGAGTAGGCCCGGACGATCCGTTATCTGCCCTGGTTGGTGCTGCGGGGCCGTCAGGCGCGGAGCGGCCTGCGGGAGGCGCGGCCGGGGGGCGCCTGCGAGCAGGACGTCGAACACGGCCATCAGCACGGCGGACACCAGCAGCCAGCCCGCGAAGTTGGTGAGCGGCACGCCCTGGTACGGGCCGGTGTGAGCCCACCGCCAGAACCCGTTGCGGATCATCTGCGGATCCAGGAACAGGTCCCACGCGGTCAGCGCGACCGCGCCCGCGAGCGATCCGCCCGGCGCGGCTGCGGGCGATGGCCGCGCCGACCGCGTAGCCGGGCAGCCCCATCGCGGCCCAGGCCAGCGGGACCACCAGCGGGACGGTCCCTGCGGCCGGGCGCAGCAGCCCGGTGTAGCGGTAGGCCCCGAACGGGAACCCGGTCCTGGTCCCGGCCCACTCCGCGGTCAGCCCCAGCGCGAACGCGGTGGCGGCCGCGGTGACGGCGCGCGGCCAGCCTGACCCGATGGCGGTGAACGACACGCTGGCCACGGCCAGCGCCGCGACGATCAGCGTGACGAAGATCTCCAGATGCCCGGCCCGGGAGGAGACCACCTGGGTCACGGCCATGGCGCCGAGCGCGACCCAGCCGGCCACCGTGGCGGCCCGATGCGGGTTGACCGGCCCGGGCCTGGTTTGTCCGGCGGTGCGTGGTCGGAGTTGAATAGCGGTTCTGGTCCCAGAACCGGGCCCGGGATTACCGGCGGCGGTCGGTGGCATAAGTCACTTCGGGAAGGTCATGACGGACACAGTTGGTTTCAGTGTGGGAGCGGTGGCCCGCCGTCTCGGCGTGGCGCCATCGACGCTGCGCACCTGGAACCGGCGATACGGGATCGGTGCCCGGGAACTCAGCCCCGGGCGGCACCGGCGTTACACGGCGGAGGACATCACCCGCCTCGAGCACATGCAGCGGCTGATCCTGCGCGGCGCGGCCCCGGCCGATGCGGCCCGGGCCGCCCTCGCCGTTCCGCTGGCGCTGGTCCCGGCCGAGGCCGGGGCGGCTGGCGCAGAGGCGGAGCCGGTGGAGGGGACAGATGGGGAGCCCGGCGGGCGGCCGGTCGCGGTGCTCGTGGCCGGGGGAGCGGGGGCCGGGCTCGGTGCGGACCGGGCGGATGGCGACGGGTGCGACGGGGACGGGTTTCCCGGCGAGAGACTCCCCGCCTCCCGCCCGGGGCCCGGGCACGGCTCCGGCGGCCAGCGACTGGCGCTGCCCGGCGCGTCGGCCGCGGCCCGCGGCCTGGCCCGCGCCGTACTGGCCCTGGACGAGAAACAGATCACCGAGGACATCCGGGCCACGCTGGCCCAGGACGGCAGCGTCCGCACCTGGGAGGAACTGCTGCTTCCGGTACTGTCCGGCCTGGGCAGCCGCTTCGAGCAGACAGGGTCGTGCGTCGAGGCTGAGCACCTGCTGTCGGTCGCGATCATGGCCGCGTTCTCCCGGCGCGCCGCTGACCTGCCCGGCCGGGCAGAGCACCGGGCGGTCCTGCTCGCCTCGGCCGAGAGCGAGCAGCACAGCCTGCCGCTCTACGCACTGGCGGCCGCGCTGGCCGAGCGGGGGATCGAGAGCCGGATGCTCGGCTCCGACCTCCCGTACGCCGCGCTGGCGGCCGCCGTCCGCCGCACCGGTCCGGGGGTGGTCTTCCTGTGGTCGCAGGTTCCGGCCACCGGTGATCCGGCCGTCCTGCCTGACCTGTCCCCGCGCCGCCCGGGCGCACGGCTGATCCTGGGTGGCCCGGGCTGGGACCGGGACCGGATTCCGGCGGCGGCCTGGCTCGCGGACACCCTGCCCGAGGCGCTGTCCGAAGTCGCGGCGGCCCTCGGCTACTGATTCCTCCGGCTCCCCCCGCTCCCCCCGCATGGCAGGTAGCGGTGGCCTGACCGGGCTGCCTCGTCGAATCCCGCCGCACCGCTCACGCCTCCCGCGCTTCCGGCCCGGGTCTCCCCGGGCGTGTCCGGCTTCCCTGTCCCGACTGCCCCTGTCTGGGCTGGTCCGTCTGCGCCCTGTGCAGGGTTTGTTCTGCTTTCCGGCTCACCTGTTTTCGGCGGCGGCGCCGCGCTCGGTTGCGCGCAGCCTCATTCTCGGCTATGAATAACTTTTGAAGCGATTTTGGCGACGGCTGGGCCAGGGCCCGAATCGGGAGCCGGCCGGGAAGGACGGTGGCACGGGTGGGCACAGACAAGATGAGGGAACTCGGCCATCGCCTGGCCGGGGCCAACGAGGAGGCGTTCGACGGTTGCTACGCCGAACTCGGCCCCATCCTGCGGCGCTACCTGCGCGGCAGGGTCCCGGACGCGGACATCGATGACGTCGTCCAGGTGGTGTTCGTGGAGGTGTGGCGGTTCCGCAGCCGCTTCGACCCGTCACGGAGCCTGGAGGCCTGGGTGCTCACCATCGCGCGCAGGCGGGCGATCGACCATCTGCGCGCCCGGCACAAGGAAACCGTGCCCCTCGAGGACGCGGCCTCGATGGCCGGCCCGGACGGGCGCGACATCGCCAGCCAGGTCGAGCGGACGCGGGACATGCAAGCGGCGCTGGCCCGGCTCCCCGATCTGCAACGCGAGGCGATCGAGATGGCCTATTACGCGGACCTGACCCAGCGGGAGATCGCCGAGCGGCTGGACGTGCCGCTGGGCACCATCAAGGCCCGGACCGCGCGGGGGCTGCGCCGGCTGAGCGTCCTGATCGCCTCGCCCGCCGCCGTCTAACCGGGCCGGGACGGCTCCGCCGGGCCGGGCTCCGCTTCCCCCAGCCGGCGGCTGCCGTGAGCGAGAACGCCGGTGGCCGGGAGCCGGTCAGCGAGGCGGGATCAGCGAGCCGTTGCGCACGGCTTCCGCGGCCAGGACGCCGAACAGGTAGAAATAGGCCGCTTCCTCGTCCTCGAAGGACCGCACCTCATGCCGGGCGCCATCGGCCGCACTGAAGACCTCGAACCCTTCTTCGGTCCGCAGCAGGCACATCGCGCCGTCCGATTCCTGCTCCAGCGCGTAGGCCGACCGCGGGATGGCCGCGAGGTCAGCCAGTTCCGAGAAGATCGCCCGGGTGGGGACCCGCTGCTTGCGGGCGGATCGCCGGCCCATCTTCGGTGACTGCCGCCTGCGTCCGGGGCCAGGCGCCGCGGGGGCGTAGAGCATGCCGTCGGGGCCGGCCATGCCATTCCAGCTGGCCATGCCGTGCCGGTTCGACCCAGCCCCCGTCCCCGGTGCGCCGTTGCGGCCCCAGTCATGGGTGTCGGCGGGGGTGCCGTCGCGGTTCCAGCCGCCGGTGTCGGCGGGGGTGCCGTCGCGGTTCCAGCCGCCGGTGTCGGCGGGGGGACCGCTGCCGTTCCAGTTCCCGGTACTGACGGGGGAGCCATTGCCATTCCACGCGCCGGCCGGTGCCATAGCCGGCTCGCCCACATAGCCGGCCCCGCCATCCCTTCCGCGCCGGTCCGGCGGGCCAGTGGGGACAGCGGGCGGCCGCTCGGGCGAGCCGTACGGATAGGACGGCATCGGGTGCGCCCCTCTCGCCAGCGCCCGGCGGGGCAGGTTCTTCTCCGCCTTCTCCTCGGTCAGGCCGGTCACTTCATCGCGCGGGGTCAGCAGTTCGTACACGCCCCGGTCAACTTGCCAGTACCCGAGTTCGCGGGCCCGCCGGCCGTCCTTGCCGAGGTAGGCGATGTGCAGCCGGTCGCCCAGGTCATCGAGCACCAGGCAGGGGTCCCCATGGAAGGTGCCAACCGGCCGCGACTCCCACAGCACGTCGACCTCCGCCCTGATGACGTGCTTGCGCCAGTGCCCGGGAGCGGGCTCGAAGCCCAGTTCCTCGGGGGGCGGGCACGCCGCGAACAAGACCACATCGGAACTGGAGGGGCCGACTCCTACCTCATACGGCACTCCGCGATAGGTCGCCATCAGCCGGAAGCGCATGGCTTACAGCCCCCTGGACGGCCGCAGCCAGGACTGCCCGTCGTAGCGGGCGATGAACTCCTCCCCGCCAAGGACGATCCGGTGGATCTCCGCTCCCACCGGAACCGGTATCGGCAGCGTGTAGAACTCGGGGATGGAAGGCAGGCTGTTCTGGCCGTCCTCCGGGGGAGGGGCCAGGGAGGAACCCATCTCCAGGGCGAGCCAGCGCATCACGTAGATCTCCGCAAGTTCGGCGGTGAAGTCTGAGCCCTCATAGCCAAGGTTGAGCGAATCATAGAAATTCGCGGGACCGTGGAAGGCGCAGTCCCTGGCCCGGTACACATACCCAGCAATCACCGAGCGCCGTCCGGTCAGATAGGGCTCGACCAGGCGGGGCGGTATGACCTTTTGCATCGGCGTTCCCGGCTCGATGATCCTGACCATGTGCTCAGCCTCTGTCACACGCTCCCCTCCGGTCGGCCTCGGGTGCAGTTCAAAAGACTCTCATACGGCGATTTCCGCCTCAACTGCTTCGCCTGCAGTGGGCATTCTGGCCCGGTGATGGCCTGTTTGCCGCATGCCTGCTGAGTTATCTGGGGCACCGCCGGACGTGACACTAGCGGCTGGCCCGGGACACCACGGTGCACATCCGGGCCTGGCGCGACTGCGCCACGGCGGGGCCGTCCGGCTAGAGCTTACGGGGGGACAGCGCCAGCCGTCTGTGTGTCGCCGGAGATGGCCTAGGGTTGGGGCGTGCAGGGGCTGACCGTGGCAGGGCCTGAATTCCCAGGAGACGACGGCACCGCCGACCCGGCGGTGCAGGCCGCGCTGACCGCATACGCCGCGGGTCAGGGGAGCGAGCACGCCGCACTGACCGCCCTGGCCCAGTCCCGCCTGCTGGTGCCCGTGGTAGCCGTGCTGGCTGAGGCGGACGACCAGGGAGGCGAGAAGTCCACGGAGATGGCCCTGCCCACCCTGGTCGCCCAGGACGGCAGCCGGGCCATACTCGCCTTCACCTGCCTCGATGCCCTCAAGCGGTGGCGCAGCGACGCACGCCCGGTGCCGGTCCCCGCGGCCAGAGCCTGGCTGGCCGGCACCCAGGACGCCAGCGCGGTGGTCATCGACGTGGGCGGCCCCGTCCCGCTCGCCGTGGACGGCGCCCGGCTCGCTGCGCTCGCGGCGGGGCGCCCGGTCCCGCTGCCGCACCAGGATCCCGAGGTGCTGGCCGCGCTGCAGGCGGCGCTGGCGCGCGAACCGCTGATCGTGGCGGCCGCCGTGACCTCACCCGATCAGCGTGTCACCGCCACCGGCGGCGCGCGCCCCGGACCTGCGGCCGCCAGCGTCCCGGGCTGGCCTGTGACGGCGGAGGGTGATCATGGCCCGCCGGGGGACCCGGGTGAGCCAGACATGCTGGAAGCGGGACTGGCGGACACCGGCCCGGGCAGCCCCGTCCAGGAAGAGAACGCCGCCGCCGCTGACTCTCCCGGGGCTGATCTTGCGCTCCAGGTGACGCTCGCCGCCGGATGTGACCCGGCTGCCGCCGGGGCGGCCGTCCGCCGGGCGGCGGACGCCCTGCTGGCCGCCACCGGCGACCGGTTGCGGCGCGGCGTCGAGGTATCGGTGGTGCAAGCCGGCGGGACGGCGGAGTCCGCATGACCGGCCTGCACCACATGACCGGCCTGCACCGGGCCGTCCGTAGGAGGATCGGGACATGTTTCGCTGGCTGACCGCTGGAGAGTCGCATGGGCGTGCCCTGGTGGCTATCTGCGAGGGAGTGCCCGCAGGCGTCGAGATCAGCACGGCGGACATCGCCGCGGCGCTGGCCCGCAGGCGGGCCGGATACGGGCGCGGGGCGCGGATGAAGTTCGAGCAGGACGAGGTGGAGATCACCGGGGGCACCCGGCACGGGCGCACACTCGGCGGGCCCGTGGCAATCCGGGTCGCCAACACCGAATGGCCGAAATGGGAAACGGTGATGTCACCCGACCCGGTCCCGGCCGAGGAACTCGAGAACCTGGCCCGTAACGCGCCGCTGACCCGGCCCCGGCCCGGCCATGCCGATCTGGCGGGCATGCAGAAGTACGGTCACGACGATGCCCGCCCCGTGCTGGAGCGGGCCAGCGCCCGCGAGACCGCCGCCCGGGTCGCCCTCGGGGAGGTCGCGCGACAGTACCTGAGCCAGGCGTACGGCATCGAGTTGCTTAGCCATGTGGTCGCGCTCGGGCCGGTGAGCGTCCCCCAGGGCACCCTGCCGGAACCCTCCGACCGGGACCGGATCGATGAGGACCCGGTGCGCTGCCTGGACCCGGACGCCAGCGCGGCGATTGTGGCGGAAATCGATGCGGCCCGCAAGGACGGCGATACCCTCGGTGGGGTCGTCGAGGTGGTGGCCTACGGCCTGCCGCCTGGCCTCGGTAGTCATGTGCACTGGGACCGCCGGCTCGACGGGCGGCTCGCGGCGGCGCTCATGAGCATCCAGGCCATCAAGGGTGTCGAGGTGGGCGACGGGTTCACCACGGCCCGGCGCCGTGGTTCCGAGGCCCACGACGAGATGGAACTGGCCGAGGGCGGGATCCGGCGGAAGACCAACCGGGCCGGCGGGATCGAGGGGGGCATGAGTACGGGAGAGGTGCTGCGGGTGCGGGCGGCGATGAAGCCAATCTCCACTGTGCCGCGCGCGCTGGCCACGGTCGATGTGCGCACCGGTGACGCCCGGCCAGGGCCATCAACCAGCGCAGCGACGTGACGGCGGTCCCGGCCGCGGGAGTGGTGGCCGAGGCCATGGTCGCCCTGGTGCTGGCGGGAGCTGCGGCGGAGAAGTTCGGGGGGGACTCGGTGGCCGAGGCTCACCGCAATTGGTCCGGCTACCTGAACTCGCTGGTGATGAAATGACCGCGCACGAGCCCAGCACGCCAGTTCCCGGCCAGGCAGTTCCCGGCCAGCCTGATCACGGCCAGCCAGTTCACGGCCAGCCGGCCGCGATCATGATCGGTCCGCCCGGCGCTGGAAAGACCACGGTCGGCGCGCTGGTCGCCGGCCTGCTCGGGCTGGATTTCGTGGACTCGGACACGGTCATCGAGGAGGCAGCTGGCAAGCCGGTCAGCGACATCTTCATCCAGGACGGCGAGGGCGCGTTCCGTGCGCTCGAGCGCACGGCCGCGGCCCGGCTGATCGCCAGCCACCCCGGCGTGCTCGCGCTCGGCGGCGGCGCCATCCTCGACCCAGGCACCCGCGACCTGCTGGCCGGCCGCCGGGTGGTCTACCTGGAGACTGGCTTCGTCTCGGCCGTGCACCGGACCGGGCTTGATGGTGGGCGCCCGCTGCTTCTCGGTAACCCGCGGGCCAGGATGAAGGCGCTCCTCGAGCAACGGCTCCCGGTGTACACCGCGCTGGCCTGGATCACCGTGCCGACCGATGACCGTGAGCCGAAGGACATCGCCGAGGAGATCGCCGTGCGGCTCGCCCGGGGCGGCGGGAACGGCCACGGGGCGACGGCCCCGCAGCCGTGAGCGTTACCCGGATCCCAGTCGGCGGCGAGGACCCCTACGAGGTCGTCATCGGTACCGGCGTCCTCGGCGAACTGCCCTCACTCGTCGGGAAGCACGCGTCGTCGGTGATGGTCATCGCGCCCGAGGGGCTGGATGAGATCGCCTGGCCGGTCTGCCGGGCGCTCAGGGACGCCGGGTATGACGTGCACACGGCGCAGGTGCCCGCGGGCGAGGCGGCGAAGGACATCAACGTCGCCGCCGCGCTCTGGTCGGAGCTCGCCAGCAGCCGGATCACCCGCAGCGACGCCATCGTCGGCGTTGGCGGCGGGGCGGCCACGGACCTGGCGGGCTTCGTGGCAGCCACCTGGCTGCGCGGGGTACGGGTGGTGCTGGTGCCGACCACGCTGCTGGCCATGACCGACGCCGCGGTCGGCGGCAAGACCGCCGTGGACATCCCGGAGGGGAAGAACCTGGTCGGGGCGTTCCACCCGCCCGCCGGAGTCCTCGCCGACCTGACCGTGCTGGAAACGCTGCCGCGTGCCGAGTACGTGAGCGGCCTGGCCGAGGTCATCAAGGCCGGGTTCATCGCCGATCCTGTGATCCTCGAGCTCATCGAGGAAAACCCCGCGGAAGCTGTCGTCCCGCACGGGCGTCCGGCCCGGGAGCTGGTCGAGCGGGCTGTGCGGTTGAAGGCGGACGTCGTCTCCGGGGACCTGCGCGAAGCGGGGCGCCGGGAGATCCTGAACTACGGCCACACGCTCGGCCATGCGATCGAGCGCGTGGAGGGCTACCAGATCCGGCACGGCGAGGCCGTGGCGATCGGCATGGTATTCGCCGCGGAAATCGCCCGGCTGGAGGGCCGCCTGGACGCGGGGACCGCCGCGCGGCACCGCAGGGTGCTCAAGGCGGTCGGGCTGCCCACGGTGTACCGCGCCGATGTGTGGGCTGACCTGCGCGAAGCCATGACAGTGGACAAAAAGGCCCGCGGCGCCCAGCTCAGGCTGGTCGTCCTGGACGGGCTCGCCCAGCCTGGCACGCTGGACGCGCCATCCGAGGACCTGCTGCGCCGGGCCTACCAGGAGGTGTGTGAACGGTGAAGCAGGTACTCGTGCTCAACGGACCCAACCTCGCCCAGCTGGGGTCCAGGGAGCCGGACGTATACGGCACCCAGACATTTGACGACCTGGTGGAGACCTGCCGGCTCACAGGGCGCACGCTGGACCTGCACGTCGAAGTCCGCCAGACCGACGACGAGGCCGAGATGATTGCCTGGGTGCAGGAGGCGGCCGCGGCCCGGATGCCCGTGGTCCTCAACCCCGCCGCGTTCACTCATTACTCCTACGCACTCCGCGACGCGCTCGCCATGCGCACCGCCCCGCTGGTCGAAGTGCACATGACGAACCCAGCCCGGCGAGAGGAGTTCCGGCACACGTCCGTGGTCGCAGCGGTGGCGGACGGGACGGTGACCGGCTTCGGCCTGATGTCCTACCAGCTTGCGCTCCAGGCGATCGCCGAGCTCGCGGCGGTTCAGGCGGCCGCCGGGAAGGACACGGTGTCCGCGGAAGCCGGCGCGGCGCCGGCTGATGGTTGACGCTGCCCGGGCGGTGGCCGTTACTCTCGACATCACCTGAGCCGAACGGCATCCGGGCTCGGCTGCCTCGCGAAAGGCCGGATCATGCGCATCGGGATGCATCTCAACTACGCTGGCGGTTTCGCCGAGACGGTGACCGAGCTTGCCGATTACGAGAAGGCCGGGCTGGACATCGTATTCGTGCCCGAGGCCTACAGCTTTGACGCGGTGAGCCAGCTGGGGTTCATCGCGGCCAAGACCGAGCGGCTCGAGATCGGCTCAGGGATCTTCCAGCTGTACTCCCGGACCCCCGCGCTCACCGCGATGACCGCGGCCGGGCTTGACTACGTCTCCGGTGGCCGGTTCACCCTGGGGCTCGGAGCGTCCGGCCCGCAGGTGATCGAGGGGTGGCACGGCGTGCGCTACGACGCCCCGATCGGCCGCACCCGCGAATTGATCGAGATCTGCCGCAAGGTCTGGCGCCGTGAGCGGCTGGAGTACGCCGGGAAGCACTACACCATCCCGCTCCCGCCTGAGCAGGGCACCGGGCTCGGCAAGCCACTCAAGCTGATCAACCATCCGGTCCGGGAACGGATCCCGATCATGGTCGCGGCGCTGGGGCCGAAGAACGTGGCCCTGGCGGCCGAACTGGCCGAAGGCTGGCAGCCGATCTTCTACTACCCGGAGAAGGCGGCTACCGCCTGGGCCGAGCCACTCGCCGCGGGCCAGGCCCGCCGTGACCCGTCGCTCGGGCCGCTGGACGTGGTGGCGTCCGCTCCGCTGGCCATCGGCGCGGACGCGTCCGGGTACCTGGACCTGAGCCGCCCCATTTTCGCGCTGTACATCGGCGGGATGGGCCCGCACCGGGATAAGGGCCACAACTTCTACCATGAGCTCGCGGTGAGGTTCGGGTTCGAGCAGGCGGCCGACCGGATCCAGGACGAGTACCTGGCGGGCCGCAAGCAGGAGGCCGCGGCCCTGGTGCCCGCCGAACTTCTCGAGGGCACCTCGCTGATCGGGCCCGAAGGCCTGGTTGCCGAGCGGCTCGCGGCCATGAAGGAGGCGGGCGTGACCACGCTCAACGTCACCCCGCTGGCCGGCACCCACTCCGAGCGACTCCGGCTCATCGAGCAGGTCCGCGACCTCACCGCCTGACCCCACTCCTCCTTGGTCCCCCGGCCTCCCGCCCCCCAGCCCCCGGCCAGGGTCCCGCGGTTCGGGCCGGGGCTGGGGGGCGGCGGCCCGGGTCCCGCGGCTCCGCCGTCCCGGGGGCCAGCGGGCCCGGACCCGCGGCTCGGCCGTCCCGGGCGCCGCGTCCCCGGCGTCCCGGGGGCCGGCATCGGCGTCCCGGGTCCCGCGGCTCCGGCGTCCCCCCCGGGCCCGGGCCCGGTGTCCCGGATGGGCCTTCGGAGCTGCCCCTTGCTCCCTTCCCATTTCGTGATCAACCGATTGGTGCTGCTGTAGCAGCACCAATCGGTTGATCATTAACCCTTCGATGGGGCCTGTGGGGCCTGTGGGGCCTGTGGGCCTGTGGGGTATGGGTCCGTGACGGACCACGTGATCTCTGGGTCCATGGGTCTGGGATTGGGTTCGGTGACGGTCGTCAGGTCCCCGGTCAGGGGACCCGACGGCTCACCGGATCAGACGGATTTCTGGTAGGCGCGGAAGGTCAGCACGGACAGCGCGGTGACCGCGACCGCGAGAGCGAGCAGCGCGCCGCCCTGGGCGAAGACTCGTGCCCAGTCCGGGGTGGCGCTCATCGCGGCCCGCCCCGCTTCCAGGGCCCAATTGACCGGGTTGCAGTCCGCCACGATGCGCATCCAGTGCGGCATCAGGGCCGGGGCCATGAACGCGGTGGACAGGAAGGTCAGCGGCAGCAGCAGGAACACGCTGAGGCCGATGATGGTCTCGCGCTGCCGGGCCAGCATCCCGATGGTGTTGGACAGTGCGCTGAACACCACCGCCACCAGGACCGACACCACCAGCAAGACGGTCAGGCCGACCGCGCCGCCCGGGTAGCGGCGCCGGCGGCCAGGCCCAGCCCCACGATGATCAGCGACTGGATCACCGTGCCGATCGACTGCATGACGACCGAGGCGTTGATGATTGCTGAGCGGTGCAGCGGCAGGACCAGGAACCGGTCCATGATGCCGCGGTCGATCTCCTCGAGCACCGTCATGCCGCTCCACATGCTGGTGGACAGCGCGCTCATCACGACGACCCCGGGCACCAGGTAGTCGAGGTAGGACGGGGCGCCGAATCCGGGCAGCTCCGCCACCTTGCGGAATAGCGAACCGAACAGGAACAGCCAGATCGCGGGCTGGATGATCTGGATGATGAGGTAGGCGGGCTGGCGGACCAGCGCCTTCAGCTGGCGCTGGGTCATCCAGGTGGTATGCGCGGCGATCGCGGTCATCGGGTTCCTCCGGACGGGGTCTGGGCGGGCTGGCTGGCGCCCGGGGCTGTCTCCTCGGCCTCGGCGAACCGCCGCCCGGCGTAGTGCAGGTACACGTCGTCGAGCGTGGGGCGGGCGGCGGTGATCCCGTGCACCCCGATCCCCGCCCGTTCCAGCGCGATGAGCAGCGCGGGCAGGGTCGTGGCCCCGTCGTCGGCCCGGGCGCTCAGCAGGGTCCCGGTCACGCTGGCGTCGCGCACTTCCGGGACCAGGCGCAAGACCTCGTCCAGTTGCGCGGGGTCGCCGGGGCCGGCCAGCGCGACGTGCACGGAGTCGCCGTGCAGCCGGGCCTTCAGCTCGTCCGGGCTGCCCGCCGCGACCACGGCGCCGCGTTCGACGATGGCCAGCTGGCTGGCCAGCCGGTCGGCCTCCTCGAGATAGTGCGTGGTCAGCAGGATGGTGAGGCCCTCGCCGGCGGACAGCCGCGCGATCTCATCCCACATCGCCGAGCGCGACTCCGGGTCCAGGCCCGCGGTGGGCTCGTCGAGGAACAGGACCTCCGGCCGGTGAATCAGCCCCATGGCCACGTCGAGGCGGCGCTGCATGCCGCCGGAGTAGGTCCTGACCATCCGGCCCGCGGCGCTGGACAGGTCGAACCGCTCCAGCAACTCGTCGGCCCGGCGGCCCAGGTCCTGGCCACGCAGCCCCTGGATGCGGCCGGACAGCAGCAGGTTCTCCCGGCCGGTGGCGGTCGGGTCGGCTCCTGATCGCTGGGCGACGACGCCGATGGCGCGGCGCACCGCGGCGGCCTGGGTGCGCACGTCCAGGCCGGCCACGCTGGCCGACCCGGAATCCGCTTGCGCCAGGGTAGTGAGGATCTTGACGGTGGTGGACTTCCCGGCCCCGTTGGGGCCGAGCAGCCCGAAGATCGTGCCCTCCTGAACCGCAAAAGTCAGCCCGTTGAGGGCGCGGACCCCTCTGGGGTAAGTCTTGACGAGCTCGCGGGCGTCGATGGCGAGGGCTCGGGCGTGCGTGGCACGGGCCGGGCCCGCGTCTTGCGCCTGGGTACTCATGTGCGTGTTTCCTCCGTGCAGGTCGGCTGGTTGAACCGGTCCGCGCGGAACTCGCCGAGTATCCTTGAGCTGCAACAACCCGATCGGATCTCGTTTCCGCGGGATCGGTCGAGGATCGGCCCCTGGTCAGGTGTTCCCGCACCTTGCCGGGGGCCTGCGCGTCCTGGGTCAGTTCAGCGGCTCCCTTCCCCGGAGCCGGCGCCAGGCCCGGGGTCGGCCGCCTTCTCGGCGCCGTCTCCCTGCGCAAGCTCGCTCAGGCCAGCCGCCTCGTAGAGCTCGGCAGGCAGGCCCGGCGGGAATTCCCCGGTCCGGGTCCAGTGGTCCCACTCCTTCATCAGGGGGAAGGAGCCGTCCCGGAGTTGCTGCGCCAGGCCGCGCACCCAGGCCAGCTCGGCTTCCTGGACGGCCAGGTGGTACTCGTTCTCGAGCAGGAACAGGCGCGGCAGCCAGGTGAGCTGTGCGGTCTCGGCGCGTTCCTGTGCGATCGCCTCCGCCAGGATCTTCACGCGGTGCTCGAGCACGTCGCGGACCTGGTCAGGCGGGAGCACCGCGATCTCCGCAAGCGCCGCCTCGAACTGCGGGTACTCCTTGACCGGCGTGCCGAGCAGTTCGGTCAGCCAGTCCTCGAGCTCCGCGCGGCCCTCATCGGTGAGGCGGTACACCGTGCGCTCAGGGCGCCGCCCCTCCCGGCTGGCCTCCATCGCCTCGATCAGGCCGTGCTTGGCCAGGTTGTTGACCACGGTGTACAGGGAGCCGTAGTTCAGCTTGATGCTGCGCTCCTTGCCCTGCGAGCGCATCGTGGCAGCCATCTCGTACGGATGCATAGGGCGCTCGCGCAGCGAGGCCAGGACGGCGAGCGCCAGGGGGTTGGACACCCTCCGCCGTTTGCCGACCATGGCGATCGCCTGCTTCCTCGTGTACGTATATTCGTAGCCGAGTATATGGAGTAACCGGGGGGAATGACAAGCTATATCGCGAGTTTTCTCCGCGACCCTCCCCGCCCGGATCCCCGCCCGGATCCCTGCCCGGACTCTGCCCGGATCCCTGCCCGGACTCTGCCCGGATCCCCCGGCCCGCCGGACTCTGCCGGATCCCCGCCCGCAGCCGCCCGGGCCCCCCGGCCCGCGGCCCCGGCCCGCCCCGGAGCCGGCCTGGGCTCCGCTGGGGACCAGGCCGATGGTTATGTGCGGCCGGGCCGGGCCAGGCCGAGGAAGCGCCGCACGTCTTCCGCGTCGGTCTCCAGGGCCCGGCGGTGCGCGGCGCTCAGCGGTTCCAGCAGCGTCAGCGAGACCTGGTCGCCGGTCACACTCCAGGTGCCGGCCGCCCGGCCGTCCACCAACGCGAAGGAGCGGAACATGCCGCCCCGGACGATCTCGGGTTCGTGCCGGCCCAGGACTGGGCCGCGGGACTGCCAGCCATGCAGCAGCGGGTCAAATACGCCCAGCAGCCGGGGCGGCGGGAGGGCCAGCTCTGGCCGCGGACCCCGGCGTCCCCGGCCCGCCCGCGCGCCCCCGTCCGTTCGCTGGGCCAGCCGGGCCAGGCCGTCCTCGCCCTCGTCCAGGCCGCCCCCGATTTCCCGCAGCGCCCGGCGGGCGTCGCGCAGCGGCAGCCCGGCCCACTTCGCCAGATCGCGGTCGGTGGCGGGGGAATGGCCGGCCAGATAACGGCGGGCCAGCCAGCCCAGCGCCGCTCCCGGGTCCGGGTCGGCGGCGGGCGGCGCGCCCAGCCAGTCCCGGGCCAGCACGTGAGCGTGCTGCTTGCCGATCATGGGACCGCGCACCGTAATGCCCCGGAGCGACGTCAGGAAGAGCAGGAACACCAGCGCCTGCCCCTCAGTCCGGACCCCCGCGGATTCCAGCCGCGCGGCCAGTTGCGCGCGGGTCAGCGGGCCGTCGCTGAGGAAGCGCTCGATCAGCCCGGCCGCGCGGTCCGCCTCCGCGGGCGGGATGCCCTCCTGCGCGAGCCGCCGGGCGCAGCTTGTCTCCAGCTGCGGGGTGGTGAGCCGGTGCAGCATCCAGTAGTCCGGGCTTCGCACCAGGTGCAGGGTGCCGCGGTTCAGCCAGCTGATTACCAGCGACCGGTCCACGGTGAGCGCACGATCGACATCCGCGGCGGACAGCCCCTGGCTCCGGACCCGGACCGCCAGCCGGGCGCCGCGCGGGTCCTGGCCCTGGATAGCCAGCAACCGCCCCGCGACGTCCTCGGCGCAGCCCGCAGGCGGGCCGGACAGCAACTGGGCGGCCGCCCGCTCGGCGGTGATCCGGAGCTGGTCGGGAGTGACATCACCCTCGCCCGCGGCCAGGTCCGGCGGGGCGGTGGAGTTCGTCATCCCCCGATCCTGCCATCAGGTACCGACGGGACGGCAGTGGCGGCGCGGGTCGGTGACCCGGACCCGGACCCGGCCTCGGCGCGAACCCACGGCGGCGCGTGCGAAAAGATGATCGCATGTCCGAACCAGTCAGCTCGGTCCAGATCCGGGTCGCGCACGCCTCCGACGAGGCGCAGTTGGCCCGGCTGGACCGGATCTCGTGGTCGCCGCAGAGCGGGTTCCCGTCGGTGATGCAGCAGGCGGGCACGGTGTTCTTCCTGACCGAGAGCCCACCGCAGGCCTTCCTGGTCGGAGAGATCGACGGCGTGGTGGTCGGGTACATCCGGCTCGGATCCCCGCTGCCGCTACCGGAGAACGCCCACGTCAGCAGCGTGCTGGGCCTCGCGGTGGCGCCGGAGGCGCGGCGCAGGGGAGTGGCCACGGCTCTGCTGGCCGCGGCCGAGCAGCGTGTCCGGGCCCGCGGGGCCCGCAAGCTGAGCCTGCGGACATTCAGCACGAACCCGGAAGCCATCCGGCTGTATACCAGGTTCGGTTTCGAGTGTGAGGGGCTACTGCGGGCCGAGTACCTGATCGAGGGCCGCTACGTCGATGACCTGCTGCTGGCCAAGTACCTGACCGGCCCGCCCGCGAACGGTACCGCAAGCCAGCGATCACCAGGCTAGCGATCACCAGGCTAGCGATCACCAGGCTAGCGATCACCAGGCCAGCGATCACCAGCGTCCAGGGGCCCGGCGTCGTCGAAAACGCCGCCCGTGGGGCCGTCCTCGCCCAGCATGGCCAGCCTGATGGCGATCGCCGCGCCCTGCTCGGGCGTCCTCGTGCCGCTGAACCCGTTGAAATCGGTGGCCACGTGCCCCGGCGCCGCACCGTTGACCTTGACCGGGGTGCCGCCTAGTTCCCGCGCGTAGTGCACGGTCACGGCGTTGAGCGCGGTCTTGGAGCTCGAATACGCCATGGAGGGCTGGCCGGCCCACGCCCCTTCCTCGCCGATCGATCCGCGCTTGCTGGTCACGTTGACGATGCGTCCGGCGGGTGCCTTCAGCAGCCAGGGGAGAAAGGCGTTGGTCACGGCGACGACCGCGAACACGTTCGTCTCGTAGACGTACCGCAGATCGTCTGCGGTCTCCTCGGACGGCTTGCGGTAGCCGGCGTTGACGCCCGCGTTGTTCACCAGCACGTCGAGACGGCCGAAGTCCCCGCCGATCATGTCGGCGGCGGCCTGGACCGAGCCCGGGTCCGTCACGTCCAGGCGCACGGGCCGGACGTCACCGTCGCCGGCCAGGCCCGCCGCGGCCCGGGCGCCGCGGGACTGATCCCGTGCGCCGAGGAACACGGTCAGGCCGCCGGGCCAGTCCCGCGACGATGGCCCGGCCGATGCCTTTGTTGCCTCCGGTCACCAGCGCGATCAGGCCCGCCGGCCTGATTTGGTTGACATGACAACCAGGGTACTCCACGCAGTTGTCATGTCAACCTGCCGGACCGGCCCGGCCCCTGGGGACCGGGAAAGCCACTCCGGTCCGCCGGAACTGGGTGAACGGTAAGTTCGGCCCCATGGGAACCGAGCGCCTGTCGCCCGCGGAGCTCGAGGTCTGGCACGCCTGGAAGCAGTCGGCCGACCAGATCCGCCAGCGCGTGGTGCGGGACGTCGCCGCGGTGACCGGCCTGTCCGACCCCGACTACGGCGTCCTGTCGCGGCTGGCCGATCTCGGTGGCGGCCAGCTCCGCCAGCAGGACCTCGCGGACTCGATGGGCTGGGACAAGAGCCGCCTATCCCACCACCTCACCCGCATGCAGCAGCGGGGGCTGGTCGAGCGCCAGCCCTCCGGCGGCGCCGTGACCGTCCGCCTCACCCGGGCGGGGCAGGCCGTGCTGGCCGAGGCGGTGCCGGTCCACGCGGCTGCGGTCCGCCGTCACCTGCTCAGCAGGCTGACCGCTGAGCAGCAGCGGGCCATCGTCGGCTTGGCCCGGGGTGAGTAATAGTACCGCCGTGAATGGCACCCTTTACCGTTAATGATCCCTAATTGTAATTCGAATACGCTTCCGGAAATTTTATTTATGTGGTATTGTTTGGGAAACTATCAGCTATTGTCCGCGGCGTGGAAACCAGTGATCTGCCCAGTCAGACCGCCCTGACCGCCGCCGCGGCCCGGGCGGCCCACCTCATCGTGGACCACGAGCCCGCCATCTTCGCCGATGAGCTGGCCGCCATCCTGCTCGGCGAGCGGGCCGAGGAGTTCATCAGCTATCACCGGCTGCACGGCATGCACCTGGTGCTGTCCGGCGCCCGGGCCCAGGCGGTCTGCCGGAGCCGGTTCACCGAGGACCACCTGGCCGCCCGCGTCCGCGGCGGCGTGAGCCGGTACGTGATCCTCGGCGCCGGCCGCGATCGTCGCTACCGGCGGAGTTGATGGCCCCGGAGCGGGCGGGACCTGGACCGGGTCTTCGAGGTTGGGACCACCCCGCTACCCAGCAGTGGAAACGTGAGCGGCTCGCGGCCGCCCGGATACCCGTGCCGGATCACGTGAGCTTCACGCCCATGGATTTCGAGCGTGACTCCCTCGCCCTGCCGCCTCGGCCACGCCGGGTTCGACCCGTCCCGCCCGGCCGTGATCAGCTGGCTCGCGTGACCATGTACCTCACCCCGGCCGCGATCAGCCAGACCCTCGCGGAGGTCGGCGGGTTCGCGCCGGGCACGCAGCTCATCACCGACTACATGCTGCCCGCCGCCCTGCGCGACGAGACCGGCGATGCTTACGTCCACCTGGTAGCGCCCACGGCCTCCGAGTGGGGTGAGCCGTGGCTGACGTTCCTGGCCCCGGACCACATGTCGGCCCTTCTGGAACGGCACGGCTTGGGCCATATCGAGCACGTCCGCCAGCGCGACGCAATCCCGGCCGCGCTGTGGGACCGCACCGACTCACTCCGCCCCGCCGCCCTGTCCGTCCTGGCCCGGGCCACCGTGTCCCCAGCCGGCCCCCGACCCTGAGCCGGGGGTGCGACAGGTGGGATGTGAGGGCTCGGTGGCCGGGGCCGGTGGGCGGGGGCGCCGCGGGTGGGTACGGGGGCGGGGTCACGGTTACAGTCGGGGCATGCCTGAGCTTCAGCGGGCCCGGCGGGAGCGGCTGCGCCCGGCCCTGGCCGCGCTCGGCGCGGACGCCGCGCTGATCACCAGCCCCGCCAACGTGCGGTACCTGACCGGCCTGGCCAGCTCCAACGCGGCCCTGCTCCTGCCCGCCACGGCGGCCGCCGACCCGGGTGACAGCGCCAGCACCGGGGCAGGTCCCGGCACCGGCCCGCTACTCGCCACGGATTCCCGCTACGCGGGCACCGCCCGCCAGGCCTCCCCCGACCTCGAGATCCTCATCGATCGCGCGATCGAGCCCGCCCTGGCCCGCGTTGCGGCCACCCGGGGGGTGCGAAGGCTCGCGTTCGAGGCACACGAGATGACCGTGGAGCGTTACCAGGCGTTCGCCGAGGCGGTTCCCGGGACCGAACTGGTGCCACTGGGCCGGGCCGTTGAGGAGATACGGATGGCCAAGGACGAGCAGGAGATCGCGCTGCTCGCCCGGGCCTGCGAGATTACCTCGCGCGCGTTCGAGGAGATCGTGCCCCTGATCCGGCCCGGCGTGACCGAGCGGGAGCTGGCCATCTCGCTGGAGCGGGCCATGACCGACCTGGGCGCGGACGGGCTGGCTTTCGACACCATCGTGGCCAGCGGCCCGAACGGGGCCATCCCGCACCACGTGCCGTCCGCCCGCCCGTTCGCGGCCGGTGACATGATCACGGTCGACTGCGGCGCCCGGTACCAGGGTACCACGCCGACATGACCCGGACGGTGGTCCTCGGCGAGCCCGCCGCATGGCAGCGAAACATCTACGCCCTCGTGGCCGCGGCGCAGGCGGCCGGGATCGAGGCGGCCGTGCCCGGCGCGGACGTGCGGGCCGTGGACGCGGCGGCCCGCGACCTCATCGCGGGGGCCGGCCACGGCGAGCATTTCCAGCACGGGCTGGGCCACGGTGTGGGCCTGGAAGTCCACGAGGCCCCGATCCTGGGGTACGGCCGGACGGGTACACTCGGGGACCGGGTCCCCATCACCGTCGAACCCGGGATCTACCTCCCCGGGCAAGGCGGCGTCAGGATCGAGGACACGCTGGTGGTGCGCGCCGGCATGGGGATGGCGGCACCGCAGGAGCTACTCACCACTACCACCCGGGAACTGCTCGTCCTGTAGCCGGCCATCGGCGGCGGGGCGGGTGCACCCGCACGCAGGAGACACGCAGACGTGGCCACCACGAACGACCTCAAGAACGGCATGACGCTGAACATCGACGGCCAGCTCTGGAACGTCGTCGATTTCCAGCACGTCAAGCCCGGCAAAGGCGGCGCCTTCGTGCGCACCCGGCTGAAGAACATCATGTCCGGCAAGGTCGTGGACCGGACCTTCAACGCCGGCGTCAAGGTCGACGTGGCCAACGTTGACAAGCGCGAGATGCAGTACCTCTACCGTGAGGGCGAGGATTTCGTCTTCATGGACACCCAGGACTACGACCAGCCGCGCATCCCCCGGCAGACCGTGGGCAACGCCGCGGACTACCTGCTCGAGGAGCAGACCGCGACGGTCGCGTTCAACGACGGTACCCCGCTGTACGTGGAACTCCCCGCCTCGGTGGAGCTGACCGTCAGCCAGACCGACCCGGGCGTGCAGGGGGACCGGTCCACCGGCGGTACCAAGCCCGCCACGCTGGAGACCGGCGCGCAGATCCAGGTCCCGCTGTTCATCGTCACGGGCGAAAGAGTGAAGGTGGACACCCGCACGGGTGACTACATGGGCCGCGCGTGACCCGGCCCGTGCCCGGATTCCCCGTGCCTGGATTCCCCGTGCCCGGTTCCCCGTGCCTGGATGCGCAGCGAACTGGTTCCGTGTCCGCGCGCAGTAAGGCCCGCAAGCGGGCCCTGGACGTCCTCTTCGAGGCCGAGGTCCGTGGCGAGCCGGTGCTGGACATGCTGGAGCAGCGCATCATCGCGGCCAGCCCCCCGGTGGGAGAGTACGCGGCTGAACTGGTCCGCGGCGTCCAGGCCCACCGCGAGCGCATCGACGAGCTGCTCGAAGAGCACGCGGAGGGCTGGACGCTGGACCGGATGCCGATCGTGGACCGCAACGTCCTGCGCATCGGCCTCTACGAGATGCTCTGGGCGGACGACGTCCCGGACGCGGTGGCGATCAGCGAGGCGGTGCAGCTGGCCCGCGACCTGTCCACCGACGCGTCTCCCGCGTTCGTCAACGGCCTGCTGGCTCATCTGCTGGAACTGAAGCCGACGCTGATCGCCTGACAGTCAAATTCTCAAGGTCAAATTCTCCGCAACGAAAACCGTCACGCCGGGCTGAACTGCACCCGCAATCCGTTCTTGCGCAGGACTGACCAGAACCACAGCACCGAGGCGCCGATGCCCGCCACGGTCCCGGCGACGGTGGCGAGCGTGGAGAGCCACAGGAACGTGTTGGCCGGCTCGGTCCACATCATCACCCCCAGGCCGGCGGTGAGAATCAGGAAGATGCCGGACCAGAGCCAGGTCGCGCCCTGGAAGAAGCGCTGCAGCCCGGGATGGTGCGCCGGGTGGCGCAACGCCACCACCTCGGCGGCGAGCTTGGCCACGATCGGGTTGGGGCCGCGGGCGGTGCGTGCGAACAGGATGAACATGGCCGCGTAGCCGAGCGGGAACTGGAGCAGGAAGATCCAGAACACGCCAGTGGCCAGGACCACGACGGTCTGCAGGGTGAGCACGATGGCCGAGATCGTCAGCAGGCTGGGCACCGAGCCGCAGGCGATCTTGCGGATCACCGCCGTGAGCCAGATCGCCACGACGCCCGCGATGAGCCCGACGTTCCGGCCGCCCAGCCAGGCGCCCAGGAAGTAGGCAGCGAGCGGCAGACCAAGGGACTCGCTCAAGCTCAACCCGGTGCAGCGAATGAGTCGCAGCGGGCGGGGGAGCTCCAAGTGCTCGACCATGGGGAGAGCCTAGGCGGTGAGTCTCGTGAGTGAGACCCGTTTGGATATGGATGACCATTCGCAGAGGTTCCGCTGAGGAAAACTGCAAGTAAACGCATTGTCGCCGTATCCGGAGACTGGCTCAGGTATCACGCGTACCTCATGGACCGTCACGTCGGCGCTGACCTCCAGCCCGCAGAACGCCCGGCTCCATGCGGGAGCCAGGCCGCCCCGTGCCGCCTCGCGGAACAGGTGGTACGCCCCGCCTGCCCGGCAGATGCACCGCAGCACATCCACCCACCCATCCCCCTGGCGACGGCGCGCCCGCACCGCTTCGCGACGCATGGCACTGGGCTATGTATTTCCCTGCGAAGGGGCTGGTAATCGCGGAATCTGCGGGGTAGCCCGGGTGAATTTCGGGCCGCCGGAACGGGCTTCCCGGGGCGCGGCCCAAGCGGGCACGGGATCTGCGGGAAGCTCAGCGGTAAGCCGGCGGAAAGCACGGTAACAAACTCGGAGCATTTCCAAGGCGATCTCTCAGGTTTTACTCAGCGGCCGTCGGCGCGGCGCGGGCGCGGGGCGGATGGTGGCGGTGCCCGGGCGGGGCCGTGGCGAAGTCGGGGGGTTGTCGTGGCGGCGCACTACATTGGGACCCGACCGTGAGCGAGGAGGAGCCGTGGCCAGCGAGCGTCGTGGCGGAGGGCTGGGGGTGCCGGCCGGGACGGGTGCGCCAACCGGGACCGGCGCGGGCCAGCGGTGGAACCGGTACGACGACGCGCGCACGGCCGTCATCCGGGAGGTGCTGCGGGCCGCCGTGACCGGGCTGGTGACCGACACCGGCCGATCGCGGCTGGACATCGTGGACGCCGGCGGCGGGACCGGCGGGTCCGCGGTCCCCCTGGCCGGGCAGGGGCACACGGTGACCGTGATCGACCCGAGCCCGGATTCGCTGGCGGCCGCTCAGCGCCGGGCCGCCGAGATGAGCGTGCAGTTGCGGGCCGTCCAGGGCGACGTCGGCGACCTGGCCGCGGTCGTCGGGGAACAGGGTGCTGACCTGGTGCTGTGCCACAGTGTCCTGGAGTACGTGGACTCACCGGCGGCGGCCATGACCACGGTGGCCAGCGTGCTGCGGCCGGGGGCGCCGTGAGCGTGCTGGCCACCAGCGCCGTCGCGGCGGTCATCCACCGGGCCCTGGCCGGGCGTTTCGATGAGGCCCGGCGGCTGCTGGCCGTGGTCGGCCCGGCGGGCGCGGCCGACAGCCGGCAGGGGCGGGCCTGATGGCGGCCCGGTGCCGGCGATGGCCGGCCCGGGGGCGGGCCGATGGCCTGCCGGGGCCGGGCCGCGCCGGTTCACCCTGGCCGAGGTGACCGGCCTGATCGAGGGAGCCGGGCTGCGTCCGGGCGCCGCGCACGGTATCCGGGTCTTCACCGACCTGGTGCCGGGTTCCTTCGCGGACGTGGACCCGGGCGCCGCGGACGCGTTGCTGGCCCTGGAGCAGGCCGCCTCCACCCATCCGGCCTTCCACGACTTCGCCGCCCAGTTCCACGTGCTCGGGTACCGATGAGCCACGGCGGCCCCGGCCCCGGGCAGCCGGACACCGGCTGCCACATCCTGCACGTGGACATGGACGCCTTCTACGCCAGCGTCGAGATCCGCGACCGCCCCGAGCTGGCGCGGCGGCCGGTGATCGTGGGCGCGACCGCCAGCCGCGGCGTGGTCCTCTCCGCGTCCTACGAGGCGCGCGAGTTCGGGGTGCGCTCGGCCATGCCGGTGACGCGGGCCCGGCGGCTGTGCCCGCAGGCCGTATTCATCCCGCCCCGGCATCACGTCTACGCCGCCGTGTCCAAGGAGGTCATGGAGGTCTTCCGGTCGGTCACGCCCGAGGTGGAGCCGCTCGCGCTGGACGAGGCGTTCCTGGACGTGTCCGGGGCCATCCGGCGGCTCGGGCGGCCCGCCCGGATCGGCGCGCTGATCCGGGCCACGATCGCCGAGCAGCAGGGCATCACCTGCTCCGTCGGGGTGGCCCCGTCCAAGTTCATCGCCAAGCTCGCGTCCACCCGCTCCAAGCCGGACGGGCTGCTCGTCGTGCCCCCCCACGGCGTCCTGGAGTTCCTGCACCCGCTGCCGGTGGCGGCGCTGTGGGGCGTGGGGGAGCAGACCGGGCAGGTGCTGGCCCGGCTCGGTCTGCGCACGGTCCGGGACATCGCGGACATCCCGGTCGGCACCCTGCAGCGCGAGCTGGGTCCCTCGCTGGGCGCTCACCTGGCCGCGCTGGCCTGGGGGCGGGACGAGCGCCCGGTGGTGAGCAGCAGCCCGGAGAAGAGCATCGGCGCGGAGGAGACGTTCGCCAGCGACGTCGACGACCCGGAAGTGATCCGCCGCGAGCTGCTCCGCCTGTCCGGGCGGACCGCGCGCGGCCTCCGCTCGGCCGGGGCCATGGCCCGGACTGTGGTGATCAAGCTCCGGCTGGCCAACTTCACCACGATTACCCGATCACGGACGCTTCCCGAGCCCACCGACGTGGCCCGCACCATCTACGCCACCGCCTGCGCCCTGTACGGCGCCGCCGGGCTGGACTCCCGCGCCCGGCTCCGCCTGGTCGGGGTGCGCACGAGTGGCCTGGTGCCCGCGTCCCGGGCCGCCACCCAGCTGGCGTTCGGCGATCGGCCGGCCGGCTGGCGCGATGCCGAGCGCGCCCTGGACCAGATCAGCGGGCGGTTTGGTGCCGACACGGTCCGGCCCGCCGCCCTGGTGACCGGGCAGCGGGATGAACCGGGGCCCGGGCCGGGCCGAGCGGCGCCGGGGCCGCCTGCGGAGCCGGGGCCGCCTGCGGAGGCGGGGCCGCCTGCGGAGGCGGGGCCGCCTGCGGAGGCGGGGCCGCCTGCGGCGGCCGGGGCCGTCTGCGGAGGCGGGGCCGCCTGCAGGGCCGGGCCCCAGACCGGGCCCGGCACATTCCGGAGTGTCAGCCAGGTCACATTCCCGGCCTCAGCCGGACCACGTCCCCCGCCAGCAGCCGGGTCAGGCCTTCCGGGAGCCTGCCGGACCAGCCCGGCGCCCGCCCGCGGAACGCTGATATACTCGCCCTTACGCGGATCTAATTCGAATTTGCGTTTGGCTGACGTCCGGCTCGCCGGGCAGATGGCTGCGGCAGGCGCCAGAGGAGGTCCGGGGTGCTGGCAGGAGCCGGAAATCCTTTACCCTCTCACTACCCTTCCACCCAGACCAGCCGGACTCGTATTCTGGAAGCAAGAACCCTGGACCGTGAGATGAACTCATCGCACCCGTCCCCGCGCGCGAGGTTTCATGGGAGGCGCCGTGCCGCTGTCTGAGCACGAGCAGCGTCAGCTCGATCAGATCGAGCGTGCGCTCTATGCCGAGGATCCGAAGTTCGCGCAGGCGGTGCGCGCGAAAGATCCACGGGTGCACTACAAGCGCCGGGTGGCCGAGGCGGCGATCGGCTTCCTGCTCGGCGTGGGCCTTCTCCTGGCCGGCGTCATTTCCAAGCTGACCCTGATCGGCGTGGCCGGCTTCGTGGTCATGCTGGCCTGCTCGATGTGGGCCCTGTCCAGCTGGCGGCACATGTCCGGTGGCTCGGCCGGGCGCCCTGGACTGGCCCGTGACCGCCGGGCGCGGCCGCCGGCGGGTTCCCGGTCCCGGTTCATGGAACGGCTCGAGGAGCGCTGGCGCCGTCGTCAGGAGCGGGACCGCTAGGCCCGCTTCATCCGCCTGGCCTGCCCTCCCCGCAGGCGGCTCGTAGCTGATGGCGTGCCTGGCAGGCATTCGTGATCAGGCAGGCCATTGTCGTGCAGCCGTGATGAGCGGCGGGCCGGCCGGGCTCTCGTCGCGCAGGCAGCACCCTGGTTAGAGCGTGTCCCGTGGATCATGGAACGGGATGGCGGAGCCAGATCCTGATCGGGGCTGCGTCGGCGGTTGCGCGCCAGCGGCGCCCCGGCCAGGTCGCCGCGCAGGTAGCCGGAGTGCTCCAAGGGCGCGGCTGGCACAGCACGCCCGCCCCTGCGGCCCCGCCTGCCCCATCACTCACAGCTCCGCGTCAACGGGGTAGGTTTTGCGCCACCCGCGGCGCAAAACCTACCCCGATCACGGCACGCCCGCAGACGAGCAGGACCTAGCTCCGCTAGTCAGCCCGCTGGTCAGGCCGCCCGCTGGTCAGGCCGCCCGCGCCTTGCGGGCGGCGCGCCGGCTGCAGGCGGGACCAGACGCTCGTGCGGTGCGCGGCCACGTCCATCCAGCCGAACACGTCCAGCCCGTGCTGCACGGCCGCGCGTGCCGGCAGCAAGGATGAAGGCGGAAGCAGCCGGGCCCGCCAGCGTCCCAGCCTGCCGGAGCCCGCGGCCACCTCGCGGCGGACCAGGTCGGTGTCGGCCCGCAACGTGGCCGAGTCCGCAGCGTCCCGGGCGTACCGGGCCCGCTCGGTGGCGTGCACGATCCGGGTCAGCGCGGCCGCCGCCTCGGGGCTGAGCCGCACCGTCCCGGTCAGCCTGGTCCCGAGGGCGCGCGGGGATTCGCTCGCAGACCAGGCGACCTTATGGTCGGTCAGGTCATCCAGCAGTTCCTGCCAGGCCGCCTGGGCCCGCTCCCGGTCGCCCCGCGCCCGCGACCAGCGCCGCCGCCGGGTCAGCGACCTGGCCAGGCGTGGTGTGGTAAGCAGCACGACGACCACCGCCACGGCGATCAGCCAGATGGATCCCGAGTGGCTGGCGCTGGATCCCCCTCCGGCGCCCGCGGCGCCGAGGCGGCGCAGCTTGGCCAGCGCCCCGGACTGTCCCGACGTGGCGCCGGTCTGCGGCGCTGTGGCGGCCGGCGTCGCCACGCTCTGGTTCCCGTCCGGGGCGGCAAGCAGCGGCGGCAGGGTGTAGGCGGGCTGGATCGCGGTGGCCTGGCCGCCGGACCCCGAGGGGGTGGGCTCGAAGCGCAGCCAGCCGGCTCCCTGGAAGTACAGTTCCGGCCACGCGTGGGCGTCGCTGGTACGGACCTCCCAGCGGCCGTGCCCGATCGGCGAGCCTTCCGTGTACCCCACCGCCACCCGGGAGGGGATGTCGAGCAGCCGGGCCAGCACGGCCATCGCGAACGCGAACTGCTGGCAGTAACCTCGCCGGTCCTTGGTCAGGAAGTTGATCAGCGCGCTGGCCGTGTCCGGCTCCTGCACGTCGAGGCTGTAGGTGAATTTGCCGGACTGGGTGAACCAGTGCTGCAGGTCCACGGCCTCGCCGTAGGGCGTGTTCTGCCCCGCGGTGACCCGCTGGGCGAGCTTGCTCAGCGGCAGGAACGCCGCCGGGACGCTGAGGTAGTTGTTCGCGATGCTGTTCGGGACCCCGGCGGACTGCTCCAGCTGCCGCACAGACGGGGAGACCTCGCGGCTGGACACCGTGTACCTGAGGCCGGAGAGACTCCCCGCCGAGAACATGGTGAGCGTGCGCGGGTCGGTGCGCCAGTCCCCGCCGACACTGGCACTGCGGGCCGGGTACGGCAGCGGCAGGAAGCTGGCCTTCCCCGCCCCGGTGGTCAGCCCTTTGGCCAGGGTGACCCTGGTGGTCTCGGCCGAGGTAGGGGTGCCCCGGCTCAGTCCCGGCGCGGCGGGCAGCTTCCCGTTCTGCACCGGCTCGCCCCGGGAGGGGGCCAGCGTCCAGGTGCTGGCGGTGAGGTTGCTCAGCACGTACACCTGCAGGTATTGCGGGTCCGGGTCGGTCGTCTGATAGGTGAGCACATGCGTCGGCACCGTCCGGTGCAGCTCGCTGTTCATCTGCACCAGCGGGTTGGGCAGCGTGACCAGATCCTCGCCACCGCCGCCCCCGCCAGAGAACAGCTTGTGGTTGCGCAGCCCTGGCACCAGCAGCGGGACGAAGAGCGCGATCACCACGGCGGCCAGCCCGATCCGGCGGCCCGCCGCGGCAAGCTCCTTGGTGTTCGGGGTGGCTCGCGGCACCGTCGCAGGCTCCTGGCCGCGATGCCACATAGTGACCAGTCGCCCCCACAGCCGCAGTCGTTCCCGGCCGTCCACGGCCAGCATGGCCAGGTAGCCGGCCATGCCCAGGCCGAACACGGTCATGGCCCCGAAAACGCCCTGGTGGGCGTCGGTGGTGAGGGGGATGCAGAACAGCACCAGCAAAGGCAGCCCGGCTATGGCGGGCCTGCGCAGCCGCACCGCGAGCAGGTCGGTGGCCACCGCCGCCACGCCGATACCGCCCACGGTCAGGATCAGGATCCCGTGGCCGGCCGGGGCGGGTGGTGCGAACCTGGCTGTCTCGTCCAGCCCTTGCCGGGCCAGCCGCCACAGGTGATGCAGGGAGGTGGCCGTCGGGATGATCCGGCCCAGTGACTGCGCGCTGGAGAACAGGACGTTCACGTACAGCAGGAGGGCGGCCAGGCGCGACGGGTACGCAGAGCGCCCACGGGAGCACCCGCAGCCTGGTGAGGGCCCCGGCCAGGGCGACCACGGCGACCGCCCCGGCGCCCTCCCAGAACCAGAGCCAGCCCGACACCAGCGGGTAGAGCAGACAAAGAGGCTGCGATCGTGGCCACGGCCGCCGCGACGGTGAGTCGCTGGCTCACCGGCCCGCCCCAGCCCGGAAGCGGCCCTGCTCGTGCCCGGGCGCGCCGAGCAGCCCGGAGGAGGCGCGCAGCCGGTCCCAGGCCGTGGTGAGCGGGGTGTCGGCGCTGATCGTGGTGACCCGCCAGCCCGCCGCGCGCAGGATCGCCGTGGGGACGTCCGTCTCGTCTGGCTGGCCGGCGGCCGGCCCGCGGCCCGACCAGGTGGACACCGCGAGCAGCAGCGCCATCGCCGGGCCCGCGTCCCGGCGCCCGGCGGCGAGCCTGCTGGCTTCCTCCGCCGACAGCCGCCCGGCCACCACCACGAACAGGCCGCCGGTGCCGCCCTGCACGAGGTCCATGGCACGGGCGAGCCCGGCCTGGCTGGACGGCTTGATGACCGCGAGCGAGTCGAGCAGCGAATCCTCGAAAGACCCGGGCGAGGTGGCGGGCCCGGCGTCGGTGACCAGCTGCCCGTCGATCCCGCTGCGGGCCAGGTGGACGCCGATGGACGCGATGGCGCTCGCCGCGTACTCGAACGAGGAGCCCGCCCCGGCGCCGCTGTGCGCCCGGGCGCGGGTGTCGAGCAGCAGCACCGCGCGGTTCCGCCAGCGCTGTTCCTCACGCCGGACCATGAGCTCGCCGTGCCGGGCGGTGGACCGCCAGTGCACCCGGCGCAGCTCGTCACCGTCCCGGTACGGACGGGGGATGATGTCGTCTTCCCCGGCCGTATCCGCGGTCCGGGTATGGCCGCCACCCTCCCCGCGCCAGTTCCCGGCCAGCGGCATGCTCGGCAGCGCGATGATCGCGGGTGTCACCACCAGCGTGCTCCGGGCGGCGAACGAGCGGGTGAGTTCCACCAGGCCGAACGCATCGGCCACGCGCACGTGCAGCGGGCCGATCGTGTACTTGCCCCGGGCGCCGGACTGGATGGGGTACGTCAGTTCGCGCCAGCCCCCCTGCTCGATCCGCTCCAGGACGAAGCGCGGGCGGGTGCCGAGCGAGTAAGGCAGGGTGTCTTCGGCCAGCAGCAGCCCGGTCGGCAGCCGGGAGATGTTCTCCAGCCGCAGCGTGACCACGGCGTTGTGCCCCGCAGGCACCCGGGGCGGGCTGATCCGGCGCGCGCAGCGGATCCGGTACCGGGCCCGGCTGGTCGCGAGCGCGGCCAGCAGCGGCAGGGCCAGCAGCACGATCCCGATGCTGAGCAGGGCCCGTTCCCCGAGGCCGAGCCCGAGCGCCCCCGCAGCCAAGCCCACCGCGAGGAATGACTTCCCGCGTGTGGTCAACCCGGCGAACAGCGCCCGCATCCTGGACCTTCCTCTGCCCCGTTGCTCTAACTTACGTCACGAACTGGCCACGGGTTCGCGCGGCTGCGCAGCGGGGAAAAAGTCAGCGCGGCGCGGGCCGCCAGGTGCTCCGGGGGGCGCGGCAGGTGCTGCCGGAGGGTGCGGGCCGGGAGCTCAGCGCATCCGGGGCAGCGGCGTCTGCTCCACGATGGTCCCGACCACCCGGTCCGGTAGCTGGCGCTCCACCATGGCCTCCGCGGTCGGCAGCAGGCGGTGCGCGAGGACCGGGCCGGCCAGGGCCTGCACGTCATCGGGGATCACGAAGTCGCGGCCGTCCAGCGCCGCCCGGGCCCGGCTGGCCCGCAGCAGATGCAGCGTCGCGCGGGGTGATGCCCCGAGCCGGAGCTCGGGGGCGGAGCGGGTGGCGCTGACCAGGCTGATGACGTACTGCTTGAGCGCGTCGGCCACGTGCACCCGGCGCACCGCGGCGATCAGGTCCCGCACATCCCCCGCCGTGGCGACGGGCTCCAGGGAGTCCAGGGGAGAACTCGAGCCGTGCACGTCGAGCATGGCCAGTTCAGCGTCGGTGCTCGGGTAGCCCATGGAGATGCGGGCCGTGAAACGGTCCCGCTGCGCTTCGGGCAGCGGATAGGTCCCTTCCATCTCGATGGGGTTCTGGGTGGCGATGACCATGAACGGCCGTTCCAGGGCGTAGCTGGTGCCGTCCACCGTGACCTGCCGCTCCTCCATGCACTCGAGCAGCGCCGACTGGGTCTTCGGGGACGCGCGGTTGATCTCGTCGCCGACCACGATGTTCGCGAAGACCGGTCCCGGCTTGAACTCGAACTCGCGGCGTTCCTGGTTGAACGCGCTCACCCCGGTGATGTCGCTGGGCAGCAGGTCCGGGGTGAACTGGATCCGCTGCACCGCGCACTGGGTCGACCGGCCCAGCGCCTTGGCCAGCATTGTCTTCCCCACGCCGGGGACGTCCTCGATCAGTACGTGCCCTTCGGCGAGCAGCACCGTCAGGGCGAGCCGGATCGCGTCCGGTTTTCCCTCGATGACCGACTCGATCGCGGTGCCGATGCGATGGGCCACCCGTACCAGGTCGTCGAGCGTCCGCTCGGCGCCGGCCCCCATATCCAAGACCACCTGTCCTCCTTGGTCAGCTGGGCCCGTGGCCGACAGCCGCAGCCGCCGCTGGGCGCTGGGCCGCCGGCCGGCCGACGTGTTGGTGCGTACCGACAGTACGTCCTGGACAGCCCGGCGCGCGATGCAGGACCGGACCTGACCTACCGCCGTCGGCCACTCACCGTCCCCCCACTTTGCTCCCCCTCCTCTGACCTGCGCCATACGCTGTATTTATCCGCTATCTGGGCGCTCGTGCGGCGTTGACGGTGGGGGATTGTGGAGTACAGTGGAGCGCGATGGGGCACGCTACTCCGGGGGGCGGGAGGTGAGGGCCTGTGTTCCTGGGCACTCATACGCCACGCCTCGACGAGAAGGGCCGGCTGTTCCTGCCGGCCAAGTACCGCGAGGAGCTCGGTGGAGGGCTAGTGATCACCAAGGGCCAGGAGCGCTGCCTGTACGTCTTCCCGGTCGCCGAGTTCGGCCGGATCGCGGACGGCTCTGCGCGCGCCCGACCACCTCGAAAGCGGTACGGGACTACAGCCGGGTGTTCTTTGCCAGTGCCTCTGACGAGATCCCCGACAAGCAGGGCCGGATCACGATCCCGCCCGGCGCTGCGCGAGTACGCGGCGCTGGCCCGGGACTGCACGGTCATCGGCGCCAACACGCGCCTGGAGATCTGGGACTCCGCCGCATGGGAGTCCTACCTGGCGGAGCAGGAGGACGCCTTCTCCGCAGCATCAGAGGAGGGATTGCCAGGGGTGCTCTAAGCGGTGCCGGTTCCGGTACCGGGTGCTCGGCGAGGTCTCCACCCGCGCCTGGGCGATCACGTCGGCTGGCGTCACTTCCCCGGCGCCAGGAGACGTCCAGGCCCGTGCGTCGCGCGGATGGGGACCTGGCCGGGCACCACGCAGGCAGGCACCACGCAGGCAGGCACCACGCAGGCAGGCACGCCGCCCGCCGCATCCCGGGAGGGTGCGGCGGGGCGAAAGGGGGTCCGATGGGCGAGTCGGCAGCCGGGCATCTGCCGGTGATGGTCGACGAAGTCCTGGCCCTGTTCGAGCCGGCGCTGCGGCCGCGTGGCGCGATCCTCGTGGACGCCACCCTGGGCCGGGCCGGCCACGCCCGCGCGCTGCTGGACGCGCACCCGGGACTCGCGCTGATCGGGGTGGACACCGACACCCAGGCGCTGGAGGAATCACAGCGGCTGCTGGCCCCCTACGGTGACCGGGTCACCCTGGTGCACGCGGTCTACGACGAGATCCCCGAGGTCCTGTCCCGCCGCGGCAGCCGTCGCGTCCAGGGCATCCTGTTCGACCTGGGCGTCTCCTCACCACAGCTGGATGATCCGGCCCGCGGCTTCGCCTACTCCTATGACGCCCCGCTGGACATGCGGATGGACCAGACCAGGACGCTGACCGCGGCCGAGGTGCTGAACAGCTACCCGGCCGGCCAGCTGGCCCGGATCCTGCGCGACTACGGCGAGGAACGGTTCGCCCGGCGGATCGCCGACGCCGTGGTGCGCGAGCGGGCCCGCGCCCCACTTTCCACCACCGCCCAGCTGGCCGAGATCGTCCGGGACTCCATTCCGGCCCCGGCCCGGCGGACCGGCGGTAATCCCGCCAAACGGACCTTCCAGGCGCTGCGCATCGAGGTCAACGGGGAACTTGACGCGCTGCGCGCCGCACTGCCCGGCGCCCTGGACCGGCTGGCCGTAGGCGGCCGAATCGTGGTGCTGGCCTATCACTCGCTCGAGGACCGGGCGGTCAAGACTTCGCTGGCTGAGGCGTCGGCCGACACCACGCCAGCCGGCCTCCCCGTGCCGCTGGAGTCGGCGCGGCCCCGGTTCAGGCTGCTCACCCGGGGCGCGCGACGGCCCTCGGAGGCGGAACTGGCCCGTAACCCACGGGCTGCGCCCGCCCGGCTGCGGGCGGCTGAGCGGATCAGGGACGCGGCGTGACCGGGGCGGGACAGGGCCCCGCGGAGCACAGTCCCAGGGGACAGGGCACCGGGCAACAGGGCCACAGGGAACAGCGGGCCAGGCAACAGGGCCCCAGGGAACATCGGGCCAGGCAACAGGGCATTACGGGGCGGGGCAGGCTAATCCGGCCGCAAGGGGGACGCGGGAGTGAGCGTGGGCACTGACGTGGGAACGGGGGTCCGGCCACGGCCGCCCGGCGTCCGGGCACCCGGCCCTGGCGGGCAGGGTGGCGGACGGGGTGCCGGAGGACAGGGCGCTGAGGGACAGGGTGCTCGCGGGCCGGGGGCTCGCGGGCAGAGTGCTGACGGGCCGCGTGCGGGCGGCCAGGGTGCGCGGGGGCAGGCACCGTCAAGCCAGCGGGCGCGGGCCGCGGCGGGATCGCCGTCCCCGGTCCGGCCCGGCCGGAACCGGCCGGCCCGCCCCGCAGGGCCAGGGCCAGGGCCAGCCCGCCCGGCCGGCACCGCCGCGGACCGGGCCACCGGGACGGTGCCCCGTCCGGGTGGAGTTGCGTCCCAGGCTGGGCCGTGGGCCGGTGCGCCCTCCACCGCCATTGCGCGGACGCCGTTCATTATCTTCGTGACCGTGCTGCTCGGCGGGGGCCTGGTCTGCCTGCTGGTCATCAATACGATCCTCGCCACCGGCTCGTACCAGATCACCAGCCTGCAGCAGGCGCAGGCGGCCCGCGCCCAGCAGGTGCAGGTGCTCAAGCAGCAGGTCGCTGAGGACTCGGCCCCCTCGGTGATCGCGAAGCGGGCGGCCGAGCTCGGCATGGTCGAGCCGCCCCTGACCAAGTTCCTCGACCTCAACTCTGGCCGGATCATCCGCCAGCCTGTCACGGATCCGGGCATTCCCGTGGTCCCGGGATGGACCCCGTGAGGGACGGCCAAGCCGACGGCCGCCCCGGCCCGCGGGGTTCGCGGCCGCCGGCCGGAACCGGGCCCCGACGGCCCGCCGGGGCGAGGCGGTCGCGTGACGGCAGCCCAGGCGGCCGCGGTGAGGCCGGCCACGGCCGGCTCCCGCGTCCTGGCCCGGACGGGCGGCGGACGGGCCGGGATGGGTCACGAACCGGGACGCCGCGCCCGGGTGCCGCGCCGCGCCCGCCGGCCCGGGACATGCCAGCCCGGGGCACCCCGGGCCAGGCACGGGGCCAGGCCTGGCGACGCCGCAACACGCTGACCCTCGGCAGCCCGTCCCGCCGGCTGCGCATGACCATGCTCTGCGTCGGCTTCGTGCTCTCGCTGGTGGCCGGCCGGCTTGTCCAGCTGCAGGGGGTGGAGGGCTCCGCGTACCGGACCGAGGCCGATCATTTCCGGCTCACCACGATTGCCGTGCCCGCAGTCCGCGGCAGCATCACCAGCGCGGACGGCACCACGCTCGCGATGACCGTGCAGACCGACCTGGTCCATGCGGACCCGCCGATGATCGCGCAGGCGAAGCGGTCACTCAGCTCGGTGGCGAACGCGCTGGCCGCCCCGCTCCAGATGACGCCTGCGTCCATCCTGACCCTCCTTTCCCATCCGCCGTCCGAGTCGCCGGACTATGTGGTGCTGAAGCAACGCGTCCCGGCGACCACCGCGTCGCAGATCAGCGCGCTCAACCTGCCGGGCATCGCGGCGACCCCGTCGTACACCCGCGTCTACCCGAACGGGGACCTGGCCGCCAACATCGTCGGCTTCACCAACACCACCGCCTCTGGCGCCCTGCAGGGGGAGGCCGGCGTCGAGCAGTCCTATAACTCGCTGCTGGCCGGCCGGCCGGGCCAGCAGGAGGCGCAGGTCGCCACCAACCAGCAGCCGATCCCGGTGGCCGGGCAGACCACCCGGCAGGTGGTACCGGGGGACAACGTCCGGCTGAGCATCGTGGCCGGCCTGCAGTGGGAGGCCGAGCAGGCCTGCGCCCAGGAGGTCAAGAAAACCGACGCCAGCAACTGCACCGTGGTCATCATGCAGCCCGGCACGGGGAAAATCCTGGCCATGGCCCAGGCGCCCTCGTTCAACCCCTCGCACCCGGCCAGCCTGGCCGACACCACGGACATCCCCGTCTCCAACGTGTTCGATCCCGGCAGCACCGCCAAGGTGATCACCGCTGCCGCCGCGATGGAGCACGGCGGCCAGACCCCGATGAGCGCCTACACCGTCCCGGAATCGATCACCATCGACGGCTTCGGCTTTCATGATGCGGAGTACCACCCGACCGAGAGGTGGACCATCGCCGGGATCATCGCCCACTCCAGCAACGTGGGCATGGTCCAGGTCGTCCAGCACGTCACCCCTCAGACGCAGTACCAGTACTTCAGGAACTTCGGCATCGGGCAGCCCAGCGTGCCGGGCCTGCCCGCGGAGAGCAACGGCATCCTCTACCCGACGAACAGGTGGTGGGGCGACGAGCGGTACACCCTGTCGTTCGGCCAGGGCGTCGCGGTCACCGCGGTCCAGATGGCCAGCGTCTACGCCACGATCGCGAACGGCGGGGTGCGGGTTACCCCCTCGATCGTGGACGGCACCACGGACTCCAGCGGCCAGTTCGTGCCCGCGCCGCGGCCCGCGGCCCACCGGGTCATCCAGGCCAAGACCGCCCACGAGCTGATGGGCATCCTGCAGCAGGTCCCCTGGGTGGACGGGCAGGTGGGGGAGCCCTGGGGGGAGATTCCCGGGTACTCGGTCGCGGCCAAGACCGGGACCGCGCAGATCGCCGACCCCAAGAAGGGCGGCTGCCTGTGCCTGTACGGGTCGAGCTTCATCGGCATCGCCCCGGCCGGGAGCCCCAAGCTGGTCGTCGCGGTGAACGTGCAGAACCCGCGCAAGGGCGGCTACTTCGGCATCCAGGTGGCGGGCCCGGTCTTCTATAAGGTCATGAAATTCGCACTGACGACGATGAAGATCCCGCCCGATCGGGGGCAGCGTCCCAACGTCAGGCTCACGGCACCGTGATCAGAGGTAACCTCGGCCCGTGCCTGCGGCTCTCCTTCCACGCGATGTCCCGCCGCGTCCGCTGTCCGATCTGGCCATGCTGCTCGGGCTGAGCACCGGACACGCTGGCCCTGATCCGCTGGCCGGGCCGGGCGGCCCGGTCACGGTCTCTGGCGTGACCCACGACTCGCGCCGGGTACGGCCGGGTGACCTGTACGCGGCCCTGCCGGGCAGCCAGCATCACGGCGCGCAGTTCTGTGACGACGCGGCCGGCGCCGGGGCGGTGGCCGTCCTCACCGACCCGGACGGCAAGAGCCTGGCCAGGCACTGCGGCCTGCCGGTTTTCGTTATTTCTGATCCGCGCGCCCGGCTGGGCGAGGTCGCCTCCTGGATCCACGGGAACCCGTCCAGCAGGCTGACCCTCATCGGGGTCACCGGCACCAGCGGCAAGACCAGCACCACCTACCTGCTGGAGTCCGGCCTGCGCCGGGCCGGCCACGTGACCGGGCTGCTGGGCGGGGTGGAGACCCGGGTGGCCGGGACCGTCGCGCCGAGCCAGCTCACCACGCCCGAGGCCACCGACCTGCAGGCGCTGCTGGCCGAGATGGTGCAGCGCGGCGTGACCGCCGCCGCCATGGAGGTCTCCAGCCACGCGCTGGCCCTCGGCCGGGTCGCGGGCACCACGTACGACGTGGTGGTGTTCACCAACCTGTCCCAGGATCACCTGGACTTCCACGCCAGCATGGACGAGTACTTCGAGGTCAAGGCCAGCCTGTTTACCCCGGGCTTCGCCCGGGTCGGTGTGGTCAACACCGACGACGAGTGGGGCCGCAGCTGGCCCGCCGGGCGCAGATCCCGGTCACCACCATCTCCGCCGCCGGTGACCCGGGCGCCGACTGGCGCGCGGTTGACGTGCGGGGCGGCGCGGACGGGAGCACCTTCCGGGTCGTCGGCCCGGGCGGGGTAGAGGCCGACGCGTCGGTGGCGCTGCCCGGCCCGTTCAACGTCTCCAACGCGCTCGGCGCGATCGTCGCCCTGGTCGAGGCGGGGGCCAGCCTGGCCGCGGCGGTAGCCGGGATCGCGGCGGCGCCAGGAGTGCCGGGCCGGATGGAACGGGTCGAGTGCGGCCAGGACTTCACCGTGCTCGTGGACTACTCACACAAGCCCGGCGCGGTCGAGGCCGTGCTGCGCGCGCTGCGGCCGGTCACCCAGGGACGCCTCTCCATCGTGCTGGGCTGCGGCGGTGACCGGGACCGGGCCAAGCGGCCGCTGATGGGCGCGGCGGCGGTGAGCCTCGCCGACCTGGCTATCCTGACCAGTGACAACCCCCGATCCGAGGACCCGCTGGCCATCCTGTCCGAGATGCTCCAGGGGGTCCTGACCATCCCGCCCGAGCGCCGCGGACGGGTGATCATCGAGCCGGACCGCGCCGCCGCGATCGGCCTGGCCATCACGGCCGCGGGCAAGGGGGACATCGTGCTGGTAGCGGGCAAGGGCCACGAGCGCGGGCAGTACGCCGGGGGACAGGTCACCCCGTTCGACGACCGGGAAGTCGCCGCCGACGCCCTGGCCGAGGTGCTGGCCGACCGGGGCGGCCGGGATGCGGCCCGGGTCCGGGTGCGCCCGGCGCGGCCCGATCTCAGTTCCGGCCCGGCCCGCCCGGGAGACCGGGCCATCGGGGAGGACGCGTGATCCCGCTGCTCGCCTCACGGGCCGACCGGGGATCGCCCAGCTCACCGGGGCCCAGCTCACCGGGGCCCGGCTCCGCGGGGCCGCACCAGGCCAGGAGCCCGAACCGGCCGCGCTGATCACCGGCCCGGTGATCATCGACTCGCGGGCCGCCGTCCCGGGTGCCCTGTTCGCTGCCCTGCCCGGCACCCGGGTGGACGGGCATGACTTCGCCCCGCAGGCCGTGGCGGCCGGGGCCGCCGCGGTGCTGGCCACCCGGCCGTGCGGGGTGCCCGCGCTGATCGTGCCCGACGTGACCGAGGCCCTGGGCCGCCTGGCGCGCGCCGTGGTGGACGCGCTGCCTGCCCTCCGGATCGCCGGGATCACCGGGTCCGCGGGCAAGACCACCACCAAGGACCTGGCCGCCCAGCTCGTCGAGGCCCTGGGTCCCACCGTGGCGCCGAGGGCGTCCTGGAACAACGAGATCGGCCATCCGCTGACGGTGCTGCGCGCCACCGCCGAGACCCGCTACCTGGTGCTCGAGCTGTCCGCCCGGGGACCCGGGCACATCGCTCACCTGTGCCAGATCGCGCCGCCCAGTTCGGCGTGGTGCTGAACGTGGGCCACGCGCACGAGGGCGAGTTCGGCGGCATCGAGGAGGTCGCCCGGGCCAAGGGCGAGCTGCCCGCCGCGCTTCCCCGAGAACGGCGGGGTCGCGCTGCTGAATGCCGATGACCCGCGGGTCATGGCGATGGCGGCGCGGACGGCGGCGCGGGTGGCGACGTTCGGCCGCGGCCCGGCCGACGTGCGCGCGGAGGATGTCCGGCTCGATGACCGGGGACGGCCCGGGTTCCGGCTGGTCAGCCCGTCCGGAAGCGGCCCGGTCCAGCTGCGCCTGTACGGCGAGCACAACGTGCACAACGCGCTCGCCGCCGCCGCGCTGGCCGGTGAGCTGGGCATGCCCGTGGCGGAGATCGCGCAACGGCTGTCCGAGGCGGAGGCCCGCAGCCGGTGGCGGATGGAGGTCACCGAGCGGCCGGACGGGGTCATCGTGCTCAACGACGCCTATAACGCTAACCCCGAGGCCGTCCGGTCCGCCCTGGACACGCTCGCGGTGCTGGCCCGCGGCCGCCGCTCGTTCGCGGTGCTCGGACCGATGAGCGAGCTGGGCGCGCACTCCCGGACCCGGCACGAGGAGATCGGCGGGTACGCCGCCCGGACCGGCCTGACCGGCCTCATCGTGGTCGGCGAGGAGGCCGGTCCCATCCTCGACCGGGGCCAAGGCCGAGCCGTCCTGGGGTGGCGAGCTGGTCCACGCCGCCGTGGCGAGCGCCGCCCTGGACGCCCTCGGGAACCGGCTGGCGCCCGGAGACGTGGTACTGGTGAAGGCATCACGCTCGGCCGGCCTGGAGCAGGTCGCGCTCGCCCTGACCGGGGAGACGGCACCGTGAGGACAATCTTGTTCTCGGCAGGAGTCTCCCTGCTGCTCTCGCTGTTCGGCACGCCGCTGGCGATCAGGATCTTCTCCCGGCGCGGCTACGGCCAGCTGATCCGGGAGGAGGGCCCGGCGGGCCACGCGACCAAGCGCGGCACCCCCACCATGGGCGGGACCGTCATCGTGATCGCGGCGGTCATCGGCTATTTCGTCGGCAACCTCTTCACCGGCCAGGAGCCCTCCGTCTCCGGTGTGCTGGTCATGTTCCTCATGGTGGGTCTCGGCGCGGTCGGCTTCATTGACGACTTCATCAAGATCTACAAGCAGCGCAGCCTGGGGCTGCGCAGCGGGGCCAAGCTGGCCGGCCAGGCCGTGGTCGGCGCGGTGTTCGCGCTGCTCGTGGTGCAGCAGCACTTCGCCGACGGGTACGACCTGACGCCCGCCGACGCTCACCTGTCCTTCCTGCGTGACTTCGGGCCGCCCATCGGCGTCACCGCGTTCATCCTGTGGATCGTCTTCCTGATCGCCGGCACGTCCAACGCGGTGAACCTGACCGACGGCCTGGACGGCCTGGCCACCGGCTGCGCATGCCTCGTGCTCGCCGCCTTCGTGCTGATCGGCAACTGGCAGCTGCGCAACGACTGCACCACGTTCCTCGCCCCGCACTGCTACTCGGTGCGTGACCCGCTCGACCTCGCGGTGGTCGCGGCCTCGGTGCTCGGCGCCTGCTTCGGCTTCCTGTGGTGGAACGCCCCGCCCGCCCGGATCTTCATGGGCGACACCGGGTCGCTCGCCCTCGGCGGGGTGCTGGCCGGGCTGGCCGTGTGCACCAAGACCCAGCTGCTGCTGGCCATCCTGGGCGGAATCTTCGTGGTCATCGCCCTGTCCGTGATCATCCAGGTCGGCTCGTTCAAGATGACCGGGCGCCGGGTGTTCCGGATGGCGCCGCTCCAGCACCACTTCGAGCTGAAGGGCTGGGCGGAAACCACGATCGTGATCAGATTCTGGCTTATTTCCGCCATGTTCGTCGCCCTCGGCCTGGGCATTTTCTACGTGGAGTGGATGCCGAAGTAGGGCGCCGCCGCGTCCCGCCCCGCCTGGCCCGGCATCGTCACCTGGAGTGGATGCCTAAATAGGCGCGACACGCGCCGGATGTCCCCGTCCCGGTGGCCCGTGGAGACCGAGACTTGGGTAATGGTCTCAGACGTGTCGGCGCAGCCGTCCCGCCAGGCCTCGGCCGATGCGGGGTCGTGGAGCGAGACGGCGCGGAACCGGGTGTCGGCCCGGCTCGCCTTCCTGGACCGGCCGCTGACCTCCTTCTACCTGGTCCTCGGCATCACCACGCTGCTGCTTGGCGCTCGGCCTGGTCATGGTGCTTGTCCACCTCGTCCGCGGCTGGCCTGATGCAGGGCATTTCGCCCTGGTCCGGCCTGCAGCACCAGCTGTTCGGCGTGCTGATCGGGCTGCCCTGCATGTGGGTGGCGGCCAGGTGCTCGCCGCGCCGGTTCCGCGCGGCTGCGTACCCGCTGATGTTCGTGTCACTCCTCGGCCTGGTCGTGGTCCTGGTCATCCCGCCGCCGGCGTACAGCGGCGGCGCGGCGCGCTGGATACAGTTCGGCGGCGTCCAGTTCCAGCCGTCCGAGCTGGCCAAGTTCGCGTTCCTGCTGTGGGGCGCGGACCTGCTCGCCCGCAAGGAGAAGCTCGGCCAGCTCGATGACTGGCGGCAGCTGCTCATCCCGCTGCTGCCCGGGGTCGTCATCATGGCCTTGCTGGTGATGATGGGCGATGACCTGGGCACCACGTTCGTCTTGCTGATCATCTTCCTGGCCCTGCTGTGGATCATCGGGACGCCAGGGCGCCTGATGCTGGGCATGCTGGCGATGATCGCGCTGGTGCTCCTGATGATCGTGGTGGTTGAGCCGTGGCGGCTCGAGGCGGCTGACCGGCTTCCTGAATCCCGCGGGCAACCCGGTGGGCCCCAACCAGCAGAGCATCCAGGGCAAGTGGGCGGTGGGCTCGGGTGGCTGGTTCGGCGTGGGCCTGGGCGCCAGCCGGGAGAAATGGGGCTGGGTCCCGGAATCCACGACCGACTTCATCTTCGCGATCCTCGGCGAGGAACTGGGCCTGGTCGGCACGCTCTGCGTGACGTTCCTCTACGGCGGCCTCGCCTACGCCGGGCTGCGGATCGCCCGGCGGGTGCAGGACACCTTCATGCGGCTGGCGGCGGGGGCGGCCACCGCCTGGATCGTGCTCCAGGCGATGGTGAACATGGGCGCGGTCCTGGGGCTGCTGCCGATTACCGGGGTGCCCCTGCCGCTGATCTCCGAGGGACTGTCCTCCCTGCTCGTGACCATGGTGGCGCTCGGCATGCTGATGTCGTTCGCGAAGCGGGAGCCCGGTGCGGCGCAGGCCCTTGCCGAGGCTGGCCCCGGCGTGCCGCTGCGCGTCCTAAGCTGGCTGGGCCTGGCCTGGCGGGAGAAGCCAGCCGCGCCCGGGCGCCGTCGGTGAGAAAGGGAGTGCCGGGCGATGAGCGTCGTACTCGCGGGCGGGGGGACCGCGGGCCATATCGAGCCCGCGCTGGCCCTCGCCGATGCGCTGCGCCGGGCTGACCCCCAGCTCAGCATCGTGTGCCTCGGGACCGAGCGCGGCCTGGAGACCAGGCTGGTTCCGATGCGCGGCTATGAGCTGGCCCTGATCCCGCCCGTCCCGCTGCCCCGCCAGCTGACGCCGCAGCTGCTCGGCGTGCCCGGCCGGCTGGGCGCGTCGGTGAGCGCCGCGGCGCGGGTGCTGGACCAGACGCGCGCGGATGTGCTCGTGGGGTTCGGCGGCTACGTGGCCACCCCGGGGTACCTGGCCGCGCGGCGCCACCACGTGCCGATCGTGGTCCACGAGGCCAACGCCCGGCCCGGGCTGGCCAACCGGCTCGGCGCCCGGTTCACCACGCACGTGTTCACCGGCCAGCCCGACACCAAGCTCCCGCACGCCCGCTACATCGGGATCCCGCTGCGCCACGAGATCGCCAGCCTGGACCGGCTGGCCCTGGCGGACAAGGCCCGGGCGCACTTCGGGCTCCGGCCGGACCTGCCCGTGCTGCTGGTCACCGGCGGCTCGCAGGGCGCCCGCTCGCTGAACTACGCGGTGCTCGACGCCGCCGACTCGATCCGCACGGCCGGCCTCCAGGTGCTGCACATCCTCGGGCCGCGCAGCGATATCGACGTCCGGCTGCCCGCCGAAGGCCCGCCGTACATCACGCTGCCGTACGTGGACCGGATGGACCTGGCCTACGCGGCGGCCGACTTCGCGATCTGCCGCAGCGGCGCGATGACCTGCGCGGAACTCACCGCGGTGGGCCTGCCCGCGGCCTATGTCCCGCTGCCGCACGGCAACGGCGAGCAGCGCCTCAACGCGGCGCCGATCGAGGCGGCCGGCGGCGGGCTGATCATCGCCGACGCGGACCTGACCCCGGAGTGGATCCGCTCCGATCTGCTGCCCATCCTGGTGGACGCGCAGCTCGTGGCGGCCATGTCGCAGGCGGCGGCGGCGATCGGCCATCGCGACACCGACGCCCGGCTGGCCGCCGAGGTCCTCGGCATCGTCGCGGCCCGGGCCCAGGACCGGCCGCGGGGCCGGGGCGGTGCGGGCTACCCCGAAGCGGTCACGCGGCGGGGGCCACGCCAGCGGCAGGTCACGCCAGCGGAGGTCACGCCAGCGGAGGCAGTGCGCAGCCGGGGCAGTGCCAGCCGGGGCAGGCGCAGGGCATGAACCAGCGGCAGATGAGGATGGCGGGATGGGCCTGGTAACCCCGGTGGACCCGGTCCCGGTCGACCAGCTCGGCCGGGTGCATTTCACCGGCATCGGCGGGGCCGGCATGTCCGGGATCGCCCGGATCATGCTGGCCCGGGGGGTCAGCGTGTCCGGCAGCGACGCGGCCGGCTCGGCGCTGCTCGACGAGCTGGCCGTGCTCGGCGCGGATATCCGGGTCGGGCACGACGCCGCCAACGTGACGGGGGCGGACACGCTGGTGGTGTCCACCGCGATCCGCCCGGACAATCCCGAGCTGGTGGCCGCGCGGCAGGGCGGGCTGCGGGTGCTGCACCGCGCGGCCGCGCTGGCCTCGGTCATGCTCGGCCGCAGGACGGTGGCGGTGGCCGGCACGCACGGCAAGACCACCACCACGTCCATGCTCACCACCGTGCTGCGGGACTGCGGCGCCGACCCGTCCTACGTGATCGGCGGCATCCTCACCGAGACCGGCCTCGGCGCGGACGAGGGCAGCGGCGAGCTGTTCGTGGCCGAGGCTGACGAGAGCGACGGCTCGTTCCTCATGCTCTCGCCCGAGGCGGCCATCGTGACCTGCGTGGAAGCCGATCATCTGGACAACTACGCGGGCCTGGCCGAGATCGAGACCGCTTTCGCCGCGTTCGCCCTGCGCATCTCCGCGGGCGGGCTGCTGGTCGCCTGCGCCGACGACCCGGGCGCCCGGGCCCTCGCCGAGGCGTCCCGGGACCTCCCGCTGCGGGTCCGGACCTACGGCGAGGCCCCGGACGCCGACTACCGGGTCACCGCCGTGGCTCCCGCGCGGCATGACGGTCGGCTTCGAGGTCAGCGCCGGGCCCGCGGCGCCGGTGGCTGGGGTCGCCGCGCGCGTGCAGCTCGGCGTCCCCGGCCGGCACAATGCCCTCAACGCAACGGCGGTGCTGGCCACGTGCCTGGAGCTCGGTTTCCCGGTGGACGGGGTGACCCGCGGGCTGGCCGCCTACCGCGGCGCGCGGCGCCGCCTGGAACTCAAGGGCGAGGCCGACGGGGTGCGGGTGCTGGACAGCTACGCGCACCATCCCACCGAGCTGGCCGCCGACCTCGCCGCGGCGCGGGACATCGCGGACGGCGGCCGGGTCATCGCCATCTTCCAGCCGCACCTGTTCAGCCGGACCCGGATCTTCGCGGGGGAGCTGGGCGCCGCCCTCGGCCGCGCCGACGAGGCCTTCGTGCTGGATGTCTACCCGGCCCGCGAGGACCCGGAGCCAGGCGTCACCGGGGAGCTGGTCGCCGTGGCCGTGCCCGGGGCCCGGGCCCATTTCATGCCGGACCGCGGGGCCGTGCCCGGCGCGGTGGCGGCCACCGCGAAGCCCGGCGACCTGGTACTGACCATGGGCGCCGGTGACGTCACCGCGCTGGGCCAGCCGGTCCTCGACGCGCTCCGCGCCCGCGGCGGGCCGGCCGGATGAGCAGTCCGGCCGGGGACGTCACGCAGCAGGGCCGCGACCAGGAGGCCGGGGGGCCCGGGTGGCGCGGGCGCGGACAGCGCCCAGCCCGGCCGGCCGCGGCCGCCGGGTTCGCGGCCGGGCGGGCACCAGCCGTGGCGGGCGGCCTTCTTCGCGCTGGCCGCGGTGGCCATCGTGGCCGGGGTGGCCTGGGCCCTGCTCGATTCGCGGTTCTTCGTGGTCCGCTCGGTCAGGTGGCCGGCACGCACCTGGTCACCGGGTCCGAGGTCCGGTCGGCTGCGGCCATCCCGCCCGGGCTGCCGCTGATCAGGGTGAACGGTGCCGCGATCGCGCACCGGGTCGAGCAGATCCGCCAGGTCCAGTCCGCGCAGGTCAGCCGGGACTGGCCGGACGGGGTCACGATCACCGTCACCGAGCGGATGCCCGCCCTGGCCGTTCAGTCCGGCGACGGATACCAGCTCATCGACAAGTACGGCGTCGCGTGGAGCCATCGCCGCGCCGCCCCTCCCGGCCTGCGCCTGTTCCAGGGGGCCGGCGGGGGCGGTGTCCGTCCCGGCGCTGCGCGGCAGCCCGGCGGTGTACGCCGCGGCGGTGATCCTTCATGAACTGCCGCGCTCGCTGGCCCGGGCGGTGGTGCCGTGCAGGCCCCGAGCGCGTCCGAGGTGACCCTCAAGCTCGCCCGCGGGATCACGATCGTGTGGGGTGGCACGGACCGGCCGGCCGAGAAGGCCAGGGAACTCGCGCTGCTGATGCGCACGCATGCGCGGACCTACAACGTGAGCGCGCCGGGAACGGTGGTGACCGGCGGGTGAATGGCGGCCGGGAATATCCGGGCCAGGCGACGACACGCCGGCCCGCTTCGCGCGTGGCTAGTTGACCCTGCCCCGCTCCAACCCTACTGTCCGTATCAATCGCCAGGATGACATAACTGTAAATCTCAACTTGAGAGTGAGGGTTAACTCACTGGAAATCGCGGGGCGGGCCCGGCCGGATCAATTGGGGGCGATTTTCGGCAGGCTGCTGCTCGGCGGTGATTTTCGCGGTGGTTTCCAGGAAAGGGCGCTCTCTCCGGCACTAAAAGCCGTGTGCAGAAACGCGACAGAGGCAAACGAGCGGAAAGGTCCCTCCTCGTGGCAGCACCGCAGAACTATTTGGCGGTCATCAAGGTCGTCGGTATCGGTGGGGGCGGCGTCAACGCCGTGAACCGGATGATCGAAGAGGGACTCAAAGGCGTTGAGTTCATCGCGATCAACACCGACGCCCAGGCGCTCCTGATGAGCGACGCCGACGTCAAACTGGACGTCGGCCGGGAACTTACCCGCGGTCTCGGCGCCGGAGCCAATCCCGAAGTCGGGGCGCACGCCGCCGAGGATCACCGGGAGGAGATCGAGGAGGTCCTCAAGGGGGCCGACATGGTCTTCGTGACCGCGGGGGAAGGTGGCGGCACCGGAACCGGCGGGGCGCCGATCGTCGCTAACGTGGCCCGGTCCCTGGGCGCGCTGACCATTGGCGTGGTCACCCGGCCGTTCGGGTTCGAGGGCAAGCGCCGGGCTGCACAGGCCGAGCTGGGCATCGAGCGGCTGCGCAATGAGGTCGACACGCTGATCGTGATCCCGAACGACCGGCTGCTGTCTATCTCGGACCGCCACGTCAGCGTGCTGGACGCATTCAAGGCGGCTGACCAGGTGCTCCTCTCCGGTGTTCAGGGAATTACCGACCTGATCACCACGCCCGGGCTGATCAATCTGGACTTCGCCGACGTGAAATCGGTCATGTCCGGGGCGGGCTCGGCGCTGATGGGAATCGGGTCGTCCCGCGGCGACGACCGCAGCGTCGCGGCCGCCGAGATGGCCATCTCCAGCCCCCTGCTCGAGGCGAGCATCGACGGGGCACATGGTGTCCTGCTGTCCATCCAGGGCGGCTCCGACCTGGGCCTGTTCGAGATCAACGAAGCGGCCCAGCTGGTCTCCAACTCGGCGGCCCCGGAAGCCAACATCATTTTCGGCGCAGTCATCGACGACGCGCTCGGCGACGAGGTCCGGGTCACGGTCATCGCGGCCGGGTTCGACGAAGGCGGCAACCGCCGGTCCCGGTCGGCCCGGGCGGCCTCCAGCTTCGCCACGGATCCCGCCCGGCGGCGCCTGCCGCGGACACCTACCAGGCCCCGGCCATGCCGGGCCCCCGGTACCCGCCGACGTGTGGGCCGCGCCGTCTGAGCCGGTCAATGACCCGGAGCCGGAGCCCGTGCCTCACGCGCCAGCGCCGAGACCGGGGGCCGGGACGCGGCGGATTCCGCGATGCCGAGCGCGGCCCGGTGACTCGGAGGAGAGCGGAATGGACGCCGTGCCCGCGCCCCGGTCGGCCGCGTCCCGACCCGGTCACGGCGGCGCCACGGACGGACACCGCCACGGCGGCCCGGGTCTTCGACGCGGCGACCACCCGCCGCCGCTCCGTGGTGTTCGAAGAGGATGACGAGCTCGACGTCCCCGACTTCCTCAAGTAGCGAGCGGCCGGACCCGGTGACTGCCCCGCCCGGCCCGCTGGGCCAGCAGGGCCCCGGCCCTGACCGCGCTGGTGAGGTGGCCGCCTCGCTCGCCCGGGTCCGGGCCCGGATCGGCGCGGCGTGCCGGGTGGCCGGGCGGCCGGCAGGCGATGTCACCCTGATCGCCATCACCAAGACTTTCCCGGCCAGCGACGTCCGGGTGCTCAGCTCGCTGGGCGTGCGGGACGTGGGGGAGAACCGCGACCAGGAGGCGGCGCCCAAGGCCGCCGCGACTGCGCGGATCTGCGTGACCGGCTCACCTGGCACTTCGTGGGGCAGTTGCAGACCAACAAGGTGGCCAGCGTGGTGCGGCTACGCCGACGTGATCCACTCGGTGGACCGGCCTCCGGCTGGTGACCGCCCTGGGTGCGGCGGCCCGGAAAGCCGGCCGCACGGCTGACCTGCCTGGTCCAGGTCAGCCTGGATGGCGAGCCCGGCCGGGGCGGGGCCGTTGCGGCGGACGTGCCGTTCATCGCGGACGCGGTGGCCCGTGAGGAGGGCCTTGAGCTGGGGGGGGTCATGGCAGTGGCGCCGCAGGACGCCGACCCGCTGGCCGCGTTCTGGCGGCTGGCCGACATCGCCGCCCAGGTACGCGCGGCGCATCCGGCGGCGACGATGATCTCCGCCGGGATGAGCGGTGACCTGGAGGCCGCCGTCAGCGCGGGCGCGACACACGTGCGGGTCGGTACGGCGTTGCTCGGCGGTCGGCCGGGCTTCGTCAGGTAATGTCCGACGCACCGGGGCTGCATGACAGTGATGACGGAGGTCTGACCGATGGCCGGCACGATGCACAAGATGGCGGTCTACCTCGGCCTCGTCGAGGACGATCCGCGGTATGACGAGGGCTATGACTCCTATCAGGAGTATGAGGAAGAGTACGGCGAGCCGACCGAGCCTGCCGAGCCTGCCGAGCCGGAGGCCGACCGCCCGGTACCCCGCGGCCCGCAGTGAGTTCCTCATGGACCCGGCCCCGCCCGCGCGCCCCGCGGGCCAGCACGCACGTCGCCCGGGCCGTCCCATGCCACCGATCTCGCCCGGATCACCACCTTGCACCCGCGCACGTACAATGAAGCCCGTACCATCGGAGAGCACTTTCGTGAGGGCACTCCGGTGATCATGAATCTGACGGAGATGGTCAACAGCGACGCCAAGCGGCTCGTCGACTTCGCCGCAGGCCTCATCTTCGGCCTGCACGGAAGCATCGACCGCGTGACGAACAGGGTCTTCCTGTTGTGCCCGGCCAACGTCGAGGTGACGGCGGAGGACAAGGCGCGGATAGCTGAACGAGGCTTCTTCAACCAGAGCTAGACGCTCGCCGCCAGCACCCGCGGTGACGAGCGCGCGGCAGCAGCACCCGCGGCAGCGGCACCCGCGGTAGTCATCCCGGTGCCCACCAAGGCAGCGCCGGTGAAGGCAGGGCAGGGTTGTGGGGATTGTAAAGATCGTTCTGTTCTACGTGCTCACGATCTATTTCGTGCTTCTCATCGGGAGGCTGATCCTCAGCTGGATCCAGGCGTTCTCGCGCGGGCCGGACCGCTGGCAGCCCAAGGGCATCGTGCTCATCCTGGCCGAACTGGTCTTTACTGCCACCGACCCTCCGCTGAGATTGCTAAGACGCGTCATCCCCACGGTCAGGATCGGTAGTCTGGCCTTGGACCTCAGCTTCATGGTGCTGTTTTTCGTGGTCATTTTCGCGATGCAGGCCGTGCAGCTGCTCTGATCAGGTAGCGTCCGACAGGAACACCGTTCAAGGCGTGCCGAGGAGACGAGATGCCGCTGACGCCCGCGGATGTGCGGAACAAGCAGTTCAGTACCACCAGGCTCAGGCCCGGCTACGACGAGGAAGAGGTTGACGCCTTCCTCGACGAGGTCGAGGTCGAGCTCGACCGGCTGATCCAGGAGAACGAAGAGCTCCGGGCGAAGCTGGCGGAGAGCCTGCGGGGGGGCAAGGTACCGATGTCCGCGCTCAGCTCGCCGCTGGCCGACCCGGCTCCCGAGATGATGGCGCCCGAACCGCCGCGCCAGGAGCCTGAGCGCAGGCCAGAGCCGCCGATGATGGGCATGCCCCCGGCCGAGGACAACATGGACACGGCCGCGCGCGTGCTGGCGCTCGCGCAGCAGACCGCCGACCAGGCGATCGCCGATGCGCGACGTGAGGCCGACGAGACGCTCGGCCGGGCCCGCCGTGAGGCCGATGACATCCTGGGCAAGGCCCGCCGCCAGGCGGAGCAGATCACCAGCGATGCCCGGGCCCGCGCGGAAAGCCTCGAGCGGGACGCCCAGGAGCGGCACCGCCAGGCCATGGGCTCGCTGGTCCAGCAGCGTGAAGAGCTGGAGCGGCGGGTTGATGACCTGCGTGCCTTCGAGCGGGAGTACCGCAGCAGGCTGAAGGCGTACCTGGAAGGGCAGATGCGTGACCTGGAAGCAGGCGCGACTGACAGTGGTGCCTTCCCGGCCATGGGTAGCGGGCCCGACTCGTCCGTTTCCTCGGGCATGTCCCGCATGGAGGCCAGGAATGGCCAGCCGTCCATCGCCAGTGCCTATGCTGGCGCGCCGGAGCCTGTGTCCCACGGCGGGTTCCACCCGTCGGATGGCTCGCCGCACGACCACCGGTAGCCGGTTAGCCAGCTCCGCCGCAGTCGGTTCCACCGCTTAACAGCGTTTGCTTCTCGGTTGGCAGCATGACCCGCACAGCCCGCGGAGAGCGCACGTGATCAAAGCCAGCGCTCTCCTGGTTGCTCTGGCGATCGGCCTGCTCGTGGCCGGTGTCGTCGCCAGTAGCTTGCTGATGGTGTACGTCTCCATCGGGGTCTGTGCGGTAGCGGCGCTGCTCCTGGCGGTCGGGGTCCTGACGCACTGGTCGGAGATATTCGGCCGGGGCGAGCCCCGGCCGGCCAGCGTGCAGGGGGCCTGGTCAGCGCCGCAGGTGCAGGTCACTACCCCGGTACTGGCCAGCGCCCAGGCCTCGGGCGCCCAGGCCTGCGGGCGCCCAGGTCACTGGTGGCCAGGGTGCAGGAACCGCCGGCCGGGAAGACCAGCCCCCCGGGGGCGAGGATGCCGGGGATCGTCCGTCCGCTCCTCCGGTTGATGTTGCGCGTCCCCCGGTGGAGGTTCCTGTCGCGGGGCGGGTCAACGACCTGTGGGAGCGGGTCGAAGAGGAGCTCGGATCCACGGGCAGGCGCGATACTGGTGCGCTGAGCTGGCCGGGCATCGAGCGGCCTGTCCCGCCTGAACCGCCCGGCTCCTCAGAGCAGGCGGCGCCGCCCGAACGGCCGGCCCGCAGGATGCCCCCCTACGGGAACCAGGGCCTGGATATGGGGACCCGCAGCCGGCTGGCCGCCACCCGCGACCCCGGACACGGCCATCCCGGATACGGGCACCCCGGACGCGGGCACCCCCGACACGGACCGTGCGGCGGCGGACCGTGCGGAGGCGGACCGCGGAGGCGGACCGCCCGGGACCTGACACCCCTCAACCGGACGGCTCCGGGTCGGCTGACGCCGAGCCGGCGGCCGAGGAGGCTGCCGAGCCGGGTCCGGACGCGGCAGCGGCCGGACCAGCCCGGGACGCCGACCAGGCCGTCCGGGCATGACGGACGACCAGGCCTCCCCGGCCTCTCCGGAAGACGGGGCCGCCGCCTCAGCTCCGGAAGACGGGGCCGCCGCCTCGGCTCCGGAAGACGGGGCCGCCGCCTCGGCTCCGGAAGACGGAGCCGCGCGGTCAGACCCGGAGGACGGACCGGGCGAGCGGACTCCGGCCCTGACCGGCCCCGGTGGATCATCTCGCTTCCCGGCCACGAATCCCCAGATCACGAATCCCCAGACCACGAATCCCCGCCTGCGGACCTGCCCGACCAGGCGGGGGAAACCGAGGCTCCCGCGGTGGCCGGGCAGGCGGCCGCGGAACCCGCGGCCCAGGCCCCTGAACCTGCTGCCCAGCCCCCTGCGGCCCAGGCCCTGAACCTGCTGCCCAGCCCCCTGCGGCCCAGGCCCTTGAACCTGCTGCCCCGGCCCCTGCGGCCCAGGCCCCTGAACCTGTGGCCCCGGCCCCTGCGGCCGGAGGAACCTGCTGCCCAGGAGTCCCCCGCAGGGGGACCGGGGCCGAGGAGCGGCCGCCCCGCCAGCGGCGGGGCGGGTCGAGGTGGCCGTGGTGCCCGGAGTGGCCCGCTACCACCGCAGCCGCTGCATCCTGATCAGGTTCCTCGGCGCGGATGACCTGGAGATCATGACCAGGCAGGAGGCGGAAGAGGCCAAGTTCATGGCCTGCCGCGCCTGCCTGCCCGACCAGCCCGACCAGCCCGGCCAGCCCGGCCAGCCCGAGGCAGCCGGGCCCGGCCAGGCGTCCCCGCCGGCGTGGGCGGGGAGCGGGCGCCTGGTCAGGCCCGGGTCAGCCGGAAGGTCGGGCCCGGGTCAGCCAGAACGTCAGGCCCAGGTCCGGCTCGGCGTGCTGATGGGCGCCCCGGGCCGGATCAGTGTCCGCGGGCGTGGCCGGACCGAACCGGTCGGCCAGCACCTCGCCCGCGATCAGCTGCCCGTGCTCGGCCAGCGCCGCGGACAAGTCCGGGTCCGTGGCTTCCCAGGCCACCGTGACCCGGTCACTCACGTGCAGCCCGTCGGACTTGCGCGCGTCCTGGATCAGCCTGATGACCTCCCGGGCCAGGCCCTCGCGGCGCAGTTCCGGGGTGATGAGCACCTCGATGCCGACGGTCTCACCGCCCTCGGACGCGACCGTCCAGCCCGTCCGGGGTGTCTGGGTCACGATCACGTCGTCCGGCCCGACGGCGACCGGGCTGCCATCGACCCCGACCGAGACCTTGCCCTCCGACCTCAGCTCGGCGGCGAGCACCGCCGGTTCCGCCGCGATGATCGCCGCCGCGACTGCCTTGGTGCCCTTCCCGAACCGGCGGCCCAGGGTGCGGAAGTTTGGCTTCACCACGTAGTCGACCAGGTCTTCCCCGACCGCGGCCATCGGCTCCAGCGCGCGCACGTTCAGCTCGCGGGCGACTTCGGCCCGCAGCTCCGGCGCCAGTTCGGCGAACCCGGCGGCGCTCACGACGGCGCGGGGCAGCGGCTGGCGGACCGGGACCGAGGCGGCGGCCCGGGCCGACCGGCCGAGTTCCACCAGCCGCCGGGTCTGCGCCATCTGCGTGGACAGCCGGGGGTCGATAAGCGCCTGCGTCCGCGCCGGGCCAGCTGGCCAGGTGCACGGACTCCGGGTCGTCCGGGCCGCGCAGCACGGCCCACACATGGTCCGCCAGGAACGGCGTGAGCGGCGCCATCAGCCGGGTCAGCACGTGCAGGCTCTCGTACAGCGTGGCGAACGCCGACGAGCCGTCCGGCGTGGCCGGTCCTTCCCAGAACCGCCGCCGCGAGCGGCGCACGTACCAGTTCGACAGGTCGTCGATGAACGTGGCCAGGCGGCGGCCCGCGGCGGCCGTATCGAAGCCCTCCAGGCTGGCCGTCACTTCGTGCAGTGGTGGTGTGGAGTTCGCTGAGCAGCCAGCGGTCCAGCAGCGCCCGGTCGGAGGCGGGCGGTGCCTGCGCGGACTGCGCCGGTCCCCACGCCTGGCCCTGCGCCGCGGCCGCGTTGGCGTACAGCACCAGGAACGACACAGTGTTCCAGTAGGTGAGCAGCACCTTGCGGACGATCTCGTCGAGGGCGGTGTTGCCGATCCGCCGGGTCGACCAGGGCGAGCCGGACGCCGCGAAGAACCAGCGGACCGCGTCCGCGCCGTGCGCCTCCATCAGTGGCAGCGGCTCGAGCACGTTTCCCAGGTGCTTGCTCATCTTGCGGCCGCGCTCGTCCACCACGAGGCCGAGGCAGACCACGTTCTCGTAGGCGTTCCGGCCGAACACCAGGCAGCCGACCGCCATCAGTGAGTAGAACCAGCCGCGGGTCTGGTCGATCGCCTCGCAGATGAACTGCGCCGGGTACGTCCGCCGGAACTCCTCCGCGTTCTGCCACGGCGCGCCGAGGCGGGCGAACGGCATCGACCCGGAGTCGTACCAGGCGTCGATCACTTCCGGCACCCGCCGGGCCTCCCCGCCGCACTCCGGGCATGTCAGCGTCACCTCGTCCACGTACGGGCGGTGCGGGTCCAGCCCGGACAGGTCCCGTCCGGCCAGCTCGCTGAGCTCGGCGAGCGACCCGGCGCAGGTCAGGTGCTGCTCGCCGCACTCCCAGATGGGCAGCGGGGTACCCCAGTACCTGGTCCGGGACAGCGCCCAGTCCACGTTGTTGCGCAGCCACTCGCCGTACCGGCCATCCTTGATGGTCGGCGGCTGCCAGTTGGTCCGCTCGTTCTCGGCCAGCATCAGGTCCTTGACCTGGGTCGTCCGGATGTACCAGGACGGCAGCGCGTAGTACAGCAGCGGGGTGTGGCAGCGCCAGCAGTGCGGATAGCTGTGCTCGTACTGCTCGACCCGGAACAGCAGGCCGCGCTCGGTCAGGTCCCGGACCAGCGGCTCATCCGCGTCCTTGAAGAACATCCCGCCGACCAGCGGGATCCATTCCTCGAACCGCCCGTCCGGCCGGACCGGGTTCACCACCGGCAGCCCGTGTGCCCGGCCGGTTTCCATGTCGTCGTCCCCGAAGGCCGGCGCCAGGTGCACCAGGCCGGTGCCGTCCTCGGTGGTGACAAAGCCGCCGGGCACGACCCGGTGCGCGCCCGCGATCTCGACCAGGTTGAACGGCGGCCGGTAGGTGGCCCCGACCAGGGCCGCGCCCGGCACCGTGGCTACCACGTGCCAGCTTTCCCCGAGGACCCGGGAGACCAGCTTCTCGGCCACCACGACCGTGTCGCCGTCGCCGGGCTTGCGGGCGATCGCGTAGCTCTCGTCCGGGTGGACCGCCACCGCGGTGTTGGAGACCAGGGTCCACGGCGTGGTCGTCCACACCAGCAAGTCCGCCCCGTCCAGCAACGGGTTCGCCCCGTCCGGCAGGCTGAGCAGCGGGAACCGGACCGTGACCGCCGGGTCGGTCACCAGGCGGTAGACATCTGGCTGGCCCATCTCGTGGTCCGAGAGGGGGGTCTCGCAGCGCGGGCAGTACGGGCTGATCCGGAAGTCCTTGACCAGCAGGCCCTGGGTGAAGATTTCCTTCAGCGACCACCACACCGATTCGATGTAGCTGGTGTCCATGGTCCGGTAGGCGTGCTGCAGGTCCACCCAGTAGCCCAGCCGGACGGTCATTTCCTCGAATGCGTCCACGTGCCGCTGCGCCGACTCGCGGCAGCGCGCGTTGAACTCCGCGATCCCGTAACTCTCGATCGCCTTCTTGCCGGAAAGCCCCAGCTCGCGCTCCACGGCCACCTCGACCGGGAGCCCGTGGCAGTCCCAGCCGCCCTGGCGCGGGACGTGGAATCCCTGCATGGTCTTGAAGCGGGGGAAGACATCCTTGAACACCCGGGCCTCGATGTGATGCACCCCGGGCATGCCGTTCGTGGTCGGCGGGCCCTCGTAGAACGTCCAGAGGGGGCGGCCGGCGGTGGCCTCCAGCGATCGCTGGAAGAACTTCCCGTCCTGCCAGCGGGCCAGCACATCATGCTCCATGGCGGGCAGGTCGATGGCGGGCGGCAGGTCAGGGAAGTACCGCGGGCCCGGCATCGGCGGGGCCGCCTCCCCGGAGGCCGGGCTGGAGCGCCTCGGGCTGGAGCGCCTCGGGCTGGAGCGCCTCGGGCTGGAGCGCCTCGGGCTGGACGCGGCTGTGGGTGGCCTGGCTGCGGCTGCCCTGGGTGAGCGCTGCTGTCTGCTTGCCCCATGGTGGGTGGTCCTCCTGCGTGGCGCTCGCGGGCTGTACGTCGGCCCGTTCGCGCGGCTTCGCTGGAGGGACGAGGCGCGCCGGCGGCGGCCCCGCGGTACCACCCTCCTTGGCCGCGCCCTGTGAGGGAGAGCGGCCCTCTCTATTCATGCCTGGCGGCCGGTTCTACTGGGCTCGCGGGCTAGCCTGCTGGCGACATCGTGCCTGGCCCGTTGCTGTTCTTCCGGCGGCTCTGGGGTGATCTGGTCCGCTGGCCTGCCCCCGGGCTCGCACCATCCCCGGGTCGCTCCTGGCTGCCTGCTGCGGCAGCTGTCCCCATCAACGCCTTTGCCGCTACCACGATAGCCGATACCCTCGCCCCCAGCCGACGCCATTTCCCCCGCCTCCGGTCCCGCGCGCCACTCTCCCGCGGCGCCCGCCCGGCCCGGAGGCGGGCGCGTCGTTGCTCCGAGCCCTTACCCGATCGTGAGCGGGAATGGCCGCTCCTGTGACCAGGGACGCCCGCAACCCAGCCCCGGCGGCTGGCGGGTTCTCGCCGCCCGTAACTCCTGCGTCCGGTGTGACTCGAGTTACCGTTGTGGTCTTGCGCCAGGCTTCTCGTGTTCGTGATCTAACGATTGGTGTTGCCCTAGCGACACCAATCGTTAGATCACGGACCAGGCCAGGTCAGGCTGGACCAGGCCAGGCCAGGCCAGGCTGGACCAGGCCAGGCCGGCCAGGTCAGGCCAGGCTGGACCAGGCCAGGCCGGGCCGGGCGGGGTGGGGGGTTCAGGGGCGCCCTATTGGTCGCGGGCGGGGGCGCAGTGAGTAGGGTCGGGGCCGGGCGGGGCGAGGTCCAGGGCGGGGTTGCGGTCGAAGAACCCCGCCGGCCGCAGGCTGAAACCCGTGTACTCCACCGGCATCACGGGGAAGTCCTCCGGCCGGCAGAAGTGGGTCACGCCCACCGTGGGCCACAGCGCGATGCTGGTGTCGGTGACCGGGCGGTCCGCCGCGGTCCAGGCGGGCAGCCCGGCGCCGCCCGGATGCTGATTCGGGAACTCCCCGGCGGCCCGCAGCTCATCGTCGCGGGCGGGAGTGACCCACAGGTGCCGGGTGGCGAACGCGGCGCGCGACGTGATGGCGGCGGCCGGCTGGGCCAGCAGCGGCGCAGTGGCGTGCGTCGGCACCAGCGTGTACCCCACCGGCTCACCGCAGGCGTTCCGCACGCCGTGGTTGACGATCTTCCAGGTCCGGCTCCGCTCGGGCGCGGCCATCCGCTGGGCGGCGGATTCGGTCTCCAGCAGCGTCTCCTGGACGGCGAACGCGTTCCCGTACGGGTTGTCGGGACCGGCCGGGACGGGCACCGCGTCCACCTCGTAGACCGAGTTGGCCGGGCCGTCCAGGCACATGTCCAGCCGGAAGCTGAACAGGTGCTGGTGATGGGGCCCGGCCAGTTCCGGGGTCACCGGGTTGGCGTAGCTGGCCCGGGTTCCCGGCCGGACCGCCTGGGTCTGGATGATCCCGGTCAGCTTCACCTCGGCCTGGATCGTGCCGTCCAGGTAGAAGTACCAGAAGAAGCCGTATTCGTAGTTGCCGACGGTGGCGATGGACGACACCACCATGCGCCGGGAACGGCGGGTCTCCGCGGCCTGGTTCGCCGCGTCCCGGTGCATCCAGAGCACCCCGTAATCCTCTTCATGCAGGCAGATGACCTGAGGCAGGACGCGGGCCGCGCCGTCCTCGTCCACGGCCGCGCCGTCCAGGTAGACGATCTCGCCGAGGCACTCGCAGCCCAGTCCCAGCGGGTTGGCCATCTTTCCCAGGCCGACGTCACCGGCGTCGAAGGCGTTCTTCCACCAGTGGTTCATCGCGGTGGAGCCGTAGGGGACGATCATCTCGGACAGGCTGGCGCGGTAGATGAGGGGCCGCAGCCGCCCCTGGTCGTGATAGCCGATCTGGTGCAGGACAAGTCCCTCGATCGGGTGCAGTGACACCCGCATCTGCCAGGTCCCCAGGTCAGGCACCCGTCGTCCACCGTGAACCCGGGGCCGTCCGGCTGCAGGATCTGCAGCGGCGAAAGCTGGCGGAGATCACCCACGCTGGCCGCGTCGTACCGGCCCGGCCTCCCGGGGGATGGGCACCACCTCGCCGTCCTGGATCTCCAGGACCTCCCCGGTGTCGCGGTCCGCCACGGCCACCAGGTTCTCGACCGGCCGCGCGTACGGGTTGCTGCCCGGACCGTCGAGCAGGTAGGCCACCCCGCGGGCCAGGCGGCGCCCGGAGGCGTCGACCTCCAGCCCGAAGTTGCTGGCCGGCCAGGGATCCACCTGGACCAGTGACATGTCGGTGATACCGCGCCGGGCCAGCGCGGCCCGGAAGGCCGGGTCGGCTTTGATCTGCTCACTGTTCGCCATCCATTCCTCCGTCATGAGCGGCGGCTGGACGTCCGGCACCAGGACCTTCCTGATCACGGCGGCCTGATCGAGCGAGATGGTGATCACCCAGGTCTGCCGGGCGGGCCGCTCGTACAGGACGCACCGGGCCTCCCGGGGCAGCGGGCGGCCGTCCCAGGCCAGGACGGACTGCTTGGCGGGCTCGGCCAGGGCGCAGTCCGCGAGCCGGCTGCCGGGGCCCGCGGCGGCGAGCGCGAGCCGGCTTGCCTGGCTGGCCTCCGCCGCCGTCAGCGGGGCGAGAGGGTGGCGGACCGACGTATGGGGCGAGTGGGCGGTGGCCTGGGCCATCGGGGTCTCCATCCGGGGGCCGGGGTTTTTCCCTCCCAGTATCAGGGGACATTCGTTGCGCGGCCATGCCGGCGCGTCTGCGGCGGGGAAGCCGGCGGGCCATCTCGCGGGAACCGGGCTGGCTGGCCGGACCGGGCGGCGTGATGGCCGTGAGCGGTCAGGGCGCTGCGGATTATCGCCGGGCCCAGATGTGTTTGCAGTGCCAGGGAGGCCGGTCTATTCTCCGGTGACTGCCCGCCAGTTCAAGATCGATTGGTGGCAGCTTGCATAGTGGACAAGTCGCGTCAAAGGGGGCCGAGATGACAGCAACCGCACGTTCGGGTGCCGCGGCTCTGCCTGTCCGGCCTGGTGAGAAGCACTGGACGGAGAAGGAACTCGCCGAGGTCCGCCGGGAACTCCAGGACGAGGCCGACGGGCTGCGCCGGGACATCCTGGCGGCGGAGTCCGAGATCGCGGACCGGCTCGGCGATGCGGTCGGCGACGCCGGTGACGACTCCGCCGACGCCGGGGCCAAGACGTTCCAGCGCGAGCACGAGCTCGCCCTGACCCAGAACGCCCGCGAGCTGCTGGGCCAGACCGAGCGGGTGCTCGCCAAGATCGCAGACGGCACCTATGGCGTCTGCGAGTCCTGTGGTCAGGCGATCGGGAAGGCACGCCTGCAGGCTTTCCCCCGGGCCACCCTGTGCGTGGCCTGCAAGCAGCGCGAGGAACGGCGCTGAACGGCGCGGGAAGTCCCGCGGAACTGGATCACGGGGCGGGCGGCCCCGGTCCGGCATCCCGGCCGCGCCGGGTCGGCTTGCTGTTCACGGTCGCCGCGGTGGTTTTCGTTGCGGATCTTGTTTCCAAGACCATCGTCGTGGCCACCCTGTCGCACCGGGACCCCGTCCGCCTGCTCGGCGGCCTGCTGACGCTGCGGGAGTTGCGTAACAGCGGCGCGGCCTTCAGCATCGGCACCTCGGTCACCATCGTCTTCACCCTGATCGCCCTCGGGGTCATCGTGGCGATCCTGCGCACCGCCCGGCGGCTGCGCAGCGTTCCCTGGGCCGTCACGCTCGGGCTGCTGCTCGGCGGGGCGGCCGGGAACCTGGGTGACCGGCTGTTCCGGTCCCCGGGTTTCCTCCGCGGGCACGTGGTGGACTGGATCGAGCTGCCGCACTGGCCCGTGTTCAATGTGGCTGACTCGTGCATCGTGTGCGGAGGGGTCCTGGCCGTGCTCCTGGCCGCCCGGGGCGTCTCCATCGACGGCACCCGGAACGCGCCCGGCGCCCGCCCGCCGGGTCCGGCGGGGGAACCGGGCCCGGGATCGGCGACGGCGCCGCCCGGGCCGTCCCCGACCGGCCGTCCACGCCGGGCGACGGCAGCCCGTGACCGGGGCGGACCAGCGCCGGGTGCCGGTTCCCGACGGGCTGGACGGGGAGCGGGTGGACGCGGCGCTGGCCCGGATGTTCGGGCTGTCCCGGACGAGCGCGGCCGAACTCATCAGCGGGGGCCAGGTGCTGATCGGGGGCCGTCCGGCGGCCAAGTCGGACCGGGTGCCGGCCGGGGAGTGGCTGGACGTCACGCTGCCCGCCCCGGTGTCCACGGCACCGGTCCCGCGCACCGTGCCCGGCCTGGAGATCGTGTACGAGGACAGCGACATCGTGGTGGTGGACAAGCCGCCGGGGGTGGCCGCCCACCCCACGCCCGGCTGGACCGGCCCGACCGTTCTCGAGGGGCTGCTGGGGGCCGGGCAGATCCTCGCCACCAGCGGGGCGGCGGAGCGACAGGGCATCGTGCACCGGCTCGACGCGAACACCTCCGGGCTCATGGTGGTGGCCAAGAGCGAGCACGCCTACCGCGTGCTCAAGCAGGCCTTCCGCGACCGCGAGGTGGACAAGCGCTACCACGCCCTGGTGCAGGGCCACCCGGATCCGCTGCGCGGGACCATCGACGCGCCCATCGGCCGCCATCCGGCCGGGGACGGCCGCTTCGCGGTGGTGGCCGGCGGCCGCCCGAGCATCACCCACTACGACACGCTCGAAGCCTTCCGCGGGGCCAGCCTCGAGGAGATCATCCTGGAGACCGGCCGGACCCACCAGATCCGGGTGCACATGGCGGCGGTGCGGCATCCCTGCGCCGGTGACCGCCTCTATGGGGCCGACCCGGTGCTGGCCGCGCACCTGGGGCTGACCCGGCAGTGGCTGCACGCGGTCCGGCTTGGTTTCGCCCATCCGGCCGACGGGCGCCGGGTCGAGTTCACCAGCGAGTACTCCCCGGACCTCGCCCACGCGCTGACGATCCTCCGCGCCGAGAGCTGACCAGCGGGATGACGGCCGGGGCCGCCGGCCGGCCGGGCCGTGACCCGGCTGGCGCCGCCTAGCGCAGCTCGCGGAACAGGCGGCGCAGCCGCCCGAACGCCGGCTTGGGCGAGTAGTCGTCACGCAGCACGCCGAACTGGTAGAACAGCCCGTCACGGCTACTGTCCGCGTCGCGCAGCGTGAACAGTTCCCAGTGCGTGACGTTCAGTTCCCCGCGCCGTGCGTGCACGGCCCGCAGGATGGTCTCGAGCACGTCCGCCTGCCGCTGCGGGGTGCGGCCCGGCCCGGTCGGCCAGCCGTTCTCGCAGATCCGGATCGGGGTGCCGGGGCCGATGCCGGCGATCGGCAGCACCTCCTCGCGGAAGCTGCGCAGCAGCCAGTCCACGGCCCCGTCGAGCCGGTCCAGGGCCACCGGCGGCCCGAACACGTCCGGGTACATGTCCAGCCCGGCGTAATCCACCGCGTCCGCGAACGCCGCGCCGCCCAGGCGGGCCACGGCCGGCCAGAACGCGCCCCCGGCCGGGTTCACCTCCGGGCTCACCGCGAACCCGATGGCGGCCGTGGCGCCGCAGTCCCGCTTCGCGTCCGCGGCGGCCAGCACCCCGCGGACCAGTGCCTCGTCCGCGCGGGGGAAGGCACCGTCGGCGGCGTCCGGGATGCCCGCCAGGTTGGCCTCCCCGGTCACCTGGATCGCGGCCAGCTGATGGCCGTGCCCGCGCACCACGTCGGCGGCGAACCTGGCCCAGCCCGCGACGTCGCCCGCCGGGTCGCGGTAGCACAGCACGAGGTCCCAGGGGATCTGCGCCAGTTCCTGCACCTGGGCCAGCGCGGCAGCCGTCGAGGCAGCCCCGGTCCAGCTCACGTACATCCGCGCCAGCAGCGGCGGGCCGCCGCCCTGAAGGTCCTGCACGGCCCTAACGATCTGATCGACGTCATCCGGTGGCCCCGCAGCCACCCCGTCCGGACTGCCGGCCAGGCCCAGCGGGAACACCCCGAATGTCAGCGACGGTGCCACGGGTCAGCACGCTACGCGACGCCGGGGCCGGGGGAGACGCCGGAGCCCGGGGGACAGGCGCCAGCCCGGCCCGCCGCCCTCGATCAGGGCCACGTGACGCACGCACTTCACGCAGGGTGTGCCCGGGCAGTTCGCCCGTCTACCCTGGTGTTCCAGGAGGCCGCGTCTCAATGCTGCACGTGTCCCTCTTGGGGGAGCAGTCCATCGCCGACGACCGGACCGGGGTGCGGTCCCGCTCGTCCCGTGGGACTGCCCTCATCGCCTTCCTGGTCGCCCACGCGGGGGTGCCCCAGGCCCGGCAGCGGATCGCGGGCCTGTTCTGGCCGGAGTCCGCGGACGGCCAGGCGCTGACCAACCTGCGCCGCGAACTGCACCAGGTACGCCAGGTTCTGCGGGATGACACCTCCCTGGTCGTGACGCCGCGGGACCTGTGCTGGCGTGATACGGACACGTGCCGCGTTGACGTCCGGGTTTTCGAGACCGGGCGCAAAGAGGCCCGGGCCGCGGCTGACGCCCAGGATGACGAGGCGGTGCTGCGGCATGCCAGCCTGGCCATCGAGCAGTACCGGGGTGATTTCCTTCCCGGCGCGTACGAGGACTGGGTGTTGGACATCCGGTCGGAGCTGGAGCGCGGGTGCGTGGACCTGTGCGACCTCGTCGCCGCGGTGCGGGCGCGCACCGGGGACCTGACCGGGGCGGTGGCGGCCGCCCGGCAGCGCATCCACTTGCAGCCGCTGGAGGAGGCCGGCTACCGCACCCTGATGCGGTTGCAGGCGGACCTGGGCGACCGGGCCGGCGCGGTGAGTACCTACCATCACTGCGCGTCGGTCCTCGAGCGTGAGCTAGCCATCCTCCCGGACCCGGCGACCCGCCACGTCTTCGAGCGTTTGATGGCCCACTCCGGCCCGGCCGGGGCGCCGGTGCCGCCGGGACCCGGCCCCGGCCGCTCCGGGATGGCGGCGCGGCTCGTCGGCCGGTCCCGCGAGTTCGGGGTCCTGCAGGAACAGTGGCGGGTCGCCGTGGCGGGCCAGCCGGGCCTGGTCCTGGTCCGGGGGGGCGCCGGCGTGGGGAAGACCCGCCTGGTGGCCGAGATCGCCAGGCTGGCCCGGCTGCAAGGTGCGGTCGTGGCGGGCAGCCAGTGTTTCGGGACATCCGGGCGGCTCGCGCTGGCGCCCGTGGCGGACTGGGTCCGCGCTCCGGCGGTCCAGTCGGCGGCGGCGCGTCTCGACGAGCCGTGGCGCACCGAAGTCCACCGGCTGGTGCCGTCCGGAGACGAACGCGGCAGCTCGACAGTGATGGCCGATGCCTGGCAGCGCCTGCGCTTTTTCGAGGGACTGGCGCGGGCGCTGCTGGCCGCCGGCCGCCCGGCGCTGCTGGTCCTCGACAACATGCAGTGGTGCGACCAGGAGACGCTGGCCTTCCTCTCGTTCTGCCTGGGCCTGGCCCCGGATGCCCAGCTCCTGGTGGCCGGCACGCTGCGCGATGACCATCCTGGCGTGGATCCTGTGCTCGCGGACTGGACCGACGGGATGCGGGCCACCGGACTGCTCACCGAGCTGACGCTCAGGCCGTTCGACGCGGGCGACACCGCCCGCCTGGCCGAGGCGATCGCCGGCCAGCCCCTGGAGGAAGACGAGGCGTCGCTGCTGCAGGCGACGACGGGAGGATTCCCGCTGTACGTCGTGGAGGCGGTGCGCGGCACCGCGGACCGCGGCCGGACCACCCGTCCCCCCGGGGATCTCACCGGGGTGCTGCGCAACCGGCTCGAGCAGGCGACGGTGGCGGCCCGCGAGGTGGCCAGCCTGGCCGCCGCGGTCGGCAGGGACTTCACCCTCGACCTGCTCACCGAGGCCAGCGACCTGGACGCCGACTTCGTGGTGGGAGCGGTGGACGAGCTGTGGCGCCGCCGGATCATGCGCGAGTTCCGTGACGGCTACGACTTCTCCCACGACCTGGTGCGTGACACGGCCTACGCGCAGGTCAGCCCGCCCAAGCGGTGGCTGCTGCACCGGCGTATCGCCCAGGCCCTCGAACTGCTGCACGCCGGGAACACGGACCTGGTCGCAGCTCAGCTCGCGGAGCAGTACGCCCGCGGCGGCAGGCAGGCCCGCGCCGTGGTCTACTACCGGCGGGCCGCCGACCTCGCGGCGGGTGTGTTCGCTCACGCTGAGGCGGTCCGGCTGCACAAGGAGGCGCTGTCGATCGTCCGCGACCTGCCCCCCGGGAAGGACCGGGACAGCCAGGAACTCGCCGTTCTCGAAGGCATGGCCGCGCCGCTCAACGCCCGGTATGGCTATTCGTCCCGGGAATTGCAGCAGACGCTCGAGCGCTCGATCCACCTGGCCGGATCGCTGGGCCGCACGGGCTCCAGGGTCAGCGGCATGGTCGCGCTGTGGGGGACGCAGTTCGTCCAGGGACGGACGGCGGAGGGGTACCGGACAGCCAGCCGCGCCCTGGCGCTCGCCGACCCCGGCTCCGAGCTGAGCGGCGTGGCTCATTTCGGCGTCGGCGGGTCGTCCATCAGCCTGGGCATGCCCGCGGAGGGCCTGCGGCACCTCGGGACCGCCGCGGAACTGGCGAGTGATGCTGTATCGCTGAGCATCGGCACCCGGCCCAGGGTGCACGCCGCGGCGTGGTCGGCCCACGCCCACTGGCTGCTCGGCGACGGCGACGCGGCGCTGTCCGCCTCCCGCAACGCGATCGAGCTGGCCCGGTCCATCGATCACCCGTACAACCTCGCCGTGGCCCTGGCCTACGCCGGCATCACGTACCAGATGAGCTCCGGTGCGAGCGGGGTCGCAGCTGCGGCTGGGCCGGGGGAGGGACCCGGGCTCAGGGACGCCCGCGAGCTGAGACGCACGGTCGCGGAGCTGCGCGAGCTCTGCGAGCGGTACTCCTTCGCTTACTACCGCGAGTGGGCGCTGATCCTGGACGGCTGGTCCCGCCCGGGCGGATCCGGTATCGCCCTGGCCCGGGAGGGCATCGACCACCTCAGGGCCGAGGGCGCGTTTGCGCGCATGCCGTACTGGCTGTCACTGCTCGCCGACCTGTCGGTACGCGCCGGCCAGCCCGGCGCCGCGAGGGCGATCCTGGACGCCGCGCTGGCCGACGCGAACGCCCGGGACGACCTGTGGTGGCTGCCCGAGGTGATGCGGATGCGGGCCGCGCACGACGACCCGGACGGCGCCGTCGCCCGCCTGCGCTCCGCGGCCCAGCTGGCCGGGGCCCACGGCAGTGCCGCGCTGCTCCGGCGCTGCGAGCGTGACCTCGCCGCGCGAGGCGCCCTCCCCCCGGCGGGCAGCGTTCTCCCGACCGCCTGACCCGGACGCGGAACGCGAACGCTCCGCGAACGCGCGGGTCCCTAGCGTCCGGTCTGTCACCTCGCCGGTGACCTATCCGAAGGGGGAACCGCAATGACCGCAACATCAGCGCCCGCCACGGCGCCGTACGAAGACCTGGCCGCCACCGTGCGCGGCGCCGTGATACGCCCGGGAGATCCCGGATACGACGAGGCCCGCGCCGTCTACAACGCCATGATCGACAAACGCCCGGCCGCCATCGTGCGCTGCCGCGACGTAGCCGACGTCATCACCTGCGTGCGGTTCGGCCGCAAGCACGGAGCCGAGATCGCCGTCCGGGGCGGCGGTCACAACGCGGCCGGCCTCGGGGTGGCGGACGACGCCCTGGTCATCGACCTGTCGCAGCTGCGCAGCACGACCGTGAACCCTGAGGGTCACACCGTGCGGGTCGACGCCGGATGCACGTGGGGCGATGTCGACCATGCGACCGTGGCGTTCGGCATGGCCACGCCCTCCGGCTTCCTCGCCTCCACCGGCGTGGCCGGCCTGACCCTCGGCGGTGGCATCGGCTATCTGTCCCGCCGCTTCGGCCTGACCGTGGATAACCTCCTCGCCGCGGACGTGGTGCTCGCCGACGGCACGTTCGTGACCGCCAGCGAGAACTCGCACAGCGACCTGTTCTGGGCCCTGCGCGGCGGGGGCGGGAACTTCGGCGTCGTCACCTCGTTCACGTTCCGCTGCCACGACATCGGTGAGAACGGCGTGATCATCGGCGGCCCGGTGCTGTACGACATCGCCGATACCCCCGAGGTAATGCGCTGGTACCGGGAACTGCTGCCCTCGCTGCCGGAAGAGCTGAGCGGCTGGATCGGCCTGCTCACCATCCCCCCGGCCCCGCCGTTCCCCGAGGAACTCTGGGGACGCAAGGCGTGCGGCATCATCTGGTGCTACACGGGGTCGCACGACCGGGCCGGTGAGGTACTCGAGCCCGTCAAGTCGTTCGGCTCGCCGCTGCTGACCGGCCTTATGGAGATGCCGTTCAGCGTGCTGCAGAGTGCGTTCGACGCCCTCTACCCGGCCGGGCTGCAGTGGTACTGGCGGGCGGATTTCTTCAACGAGATCTCCGACGCCGCGATCGACGTGCACGTCAAGTACGGCGAGAAGCTGCCCACCGGGCACTCCACCATGCACCTGTATCCCATCGACGGGGCGGCCAGCCGGGTGCCCGCCGATGCGACCGCGTTCGCCTACCGCGACGGAGGCTGGGCCGGCGTCATCGTCGGCGTCGATCCCGATCCGGCCAACGCCGCCGTCATCTCCGAGTGGGCCAAGGACTACTGGCAGGAGCTGCATCCGACCTCAGCCGGCGGCGCGTACATCAACTTCATGATGAACGAGGGCCAGGACCGGGTGAAGGCGTCCTACCGTGGCAACTATGACCGGCTCACCCAGGTCAAGCGGCGGTACGACCCGGACAACACGTTCCACGTCAACCAGAACATCCAGCCCGGCGGCTCTGCCGGGTGAGCCGGGGGGCAGCCTGATGCCACCGCCCGATCGGGGTATCCGCCGGGCGCCTGGCGTCAGGCTGCACCGATAAGAAGGACCCCGGAAAGCGGGCCGGTGCGGCGGGCGGCCAGGATGGGCCACGCGGTCGTGCCGGTGCGCGGCGAGGGCCGGATCGGAGGTGCAAAACGGGATAACCGGCCATCCGGTGTGGCGGGTCGCCGCGCCTGCACGGCCTCGGTAGGCTCGACTCCGCCGGGCCGGTGCGCCACTGCCGCGGCGTCCTCCGGCCGGGGAATTCCGCGGCCGGGCAGGCCCTTGACCAGAGCAGCACCGGCCACTTCCCCCGGCCCTGGTGATCGCGCCCGCGAGGGTTTTCGTTGCATGCCTGTAAGGAGGCGGTAGTTCGTGACGGCAGCCGCAGCGGACCAGACCGGCCACCCGGACGGGTTTGTGCACCTGCACGTGCACACCGAGTACTCGATGCTGGACGGGGCCGCGCGGCTGAAGGACATGTTCGCCCAGTGCGAGCGGGCGGGCATGTCGGCCGTGGCCATGACCGACCACGGCAACCTGTACGGCGCCTACGACTTCTGGTCCAAGGCCACCAAGGCCGGGATCAAGCCGATCATCGGCATCGAGGCCTACGTCGCGCCCGAGCACCGCCGGCACCGCCAGCCGGTCCGCTGGGGCACCCCGGCCCAGAAGGACGACGACGTGTCCGGCGCCGGCGCCTACACGCACATGACGCTGCTGGCCGAGACCACCGAGGGCATGCACAACCTGTTCCGGCTGTCCTCCCTGGCCTCGCTGGAGGGCTACTTCCGCAAGCCGCGGATGGACCGCGAGCTGATCGCCGAGCACGCCACGGGGCATCATCGCCACCACCGGCTGCCCCAGCGGCGAGGTGCAGACCCGGCTGCGGCTCGGCCAGTACCCGCAGGCGCTCGCAGGCGGCCGCCGCATTACCGCGACATCTTCGGCGCGGGCAACTTCTTCGTCGAGATCATGGACCACGGGCTGAGCATCGAGCAGCGGGTCCGGGACGGCCTGCGCCGCATCGCGAAAGAGCTGGACCTGCCGTTCGTGGTCACCAACGACTCGCACTACTCGGTCGAGGCCGACGCGAAGGCGCACGAGGTGCTGCTGTGCGTGCAGACCGGGTCCAACATGGCCGACCCCGGCCGGTTCAAGTTCGACGGCTCGGGCTACTACCTGAAGACCCCGCAGGAGATGCGGGCGGCCTTCCCCGACGAGGAATGGCAGTCCGGCTGCGACTCCACGCTGCTCGATCGCCGAGCGGGCGGACGTGGCCTTCCAGCCGAAGAACCTGATGCCGCTGTTCGACGTCCCGGAGGGGGAGACCGAGGAGAGCTGGCTGCGCCAGGAGGTCCGGCGCGGCATGGACCGCCGCTACCCCGGCGGGTACGACGAGCGCCGCCGCGACAGCAGGTCGAGTACGAGATGGGCATCATCACCCAGATGGGCTTCTGCTCGTACTTCCTGGTCGTGGCCGACTTCATCATGTGGGCCAAGCGGAACGGGATCTGGGTCGGCCCGGGCCGCGGCTCGGCCGCAGGCTGCCTGGTCGCCTACGCCCTGGGCATCACCGACCTGGACCCGCTCAAGCACGGGCTGATCTTCGAGCGGTTCCTCAACCCCGAGCGCGTGTCCATGCCCGACATCGACATCGACTTCGACGAACGCCGGCGGGGTGACGTGATCCGCTACGTCACCGAGAAGTGGGGCGATGACCGGGTCGCGCAGATCATCACCTACGGCACCATCAAGGCCAAGGCGGCGGTCAAGGACTCCGCCCGGGTGCTCGGCTTCCCGTACGCGCTCGGCGACCGGATCACCAAGGCGTTCCCGCCCGCCGTGATGGGCAAGGACATCCCGCTGTCGGGGATCTTCGACGACGCCCACCCCCGGTACGGCGAGGCCGGCGAGATCCGCGCGCTGTACGAGGCCGAGGCCGAGGTCCGGCAGGTCATCGACACCGCCCGCGGGCTGGAGGGGCTGATCCGCCAGGCCGGGGTGCACGCGGCTGGCGTGATCATGAGCAGCGAGCCGATCATCGACCACGTCCCGGTCTGGAAGCGGGAGGCGGACGGCGCGGTCATCACCCAGTTCGACTACCCGGCCTGCGAGTCGCTCGGCCTGCTCAAGATGGACTTCCTCGGCCTGCGCAACCTCACCGTGCTGGACGACGCGGTCCGCGGCGTGCAAGGCCAACCGGGGCATCGACATCGACCTGGAGACCCTGCCCCTCGACGACAAGCCCACCTACGAGTCTGCTGGCCCGCGGCGACACGCTGGGCATCTTCCAGTTCGACGGCGGCCCGATGCGGGCCCTGCTGCGCAGCATGCGGCCGGACAACTTCGAGGACATCTCGGCGGTCGGCGCGCTCTACCGGCCCGGCCCGATGGGCGCCAACGCGCACAACGACTACGCGGACCGCAAGAACCACCGCAAGCCGGTCGTGCCGATCCACCCCGAGCTGGCCGAGCCGCTGGCCGAGATCCTGGGCGACACCTACGGGCTGATCGTCTACCAGGAGCAGGTCATGGCCATCGCGCAGAAGGTGGCCGGGTACAGCCTGGGCAGCGCGGACCTGCTCCGCCGGGCCATGGGCAAGAAGAAGAAGGAGATCCTGGACAAGGAGTTCGCGCCCGTTCGAGGCCGGGATGAAGGCCAACGGCTACTCCGCGTCGGCGATCAAGACCTTGTGGGACATCCTCGTCCCGTTCTCCGACTACGCGTTCAACAAGGCGCACAGTGCCGCCTACGGGCTGGTCTCCTACTGGACCGCCTACCTGAAGGCCAACTACCCGGCCGAGTACATGGCCGGGCTCCTCACGTCGGTGTCCGGCGACAAGGACAAGAGCGCTCTGTACCTGAACGAGTGCCGCCGGATGGGGATCACCGTCCTTCCGCCCGACGTCAACGCGTCGGCGGCCACCTTCACGCCGGTGGGCAGGCGACATCAGGTTCGGCCTGGCCGCGGTCCGCAACGTCGGCACCAACGTGGTGGACGCGATCGTCGAGGCCCGCACGGCCAAGGACGCGTTCACCAGCTTCGCCGACTTCCTGCGCAAGGTCCCGGTCAACGTGTGCAACAAGCGGGTCATCGAGTCGCTGATCAAGGCCGGGGCGTTCGACTCGCTCGGGCATGCGCGCAAGGGCCTGGCCATCATCCACGAGCAGGCCATCGACACCGTGATCGACGTGAAGCGTAACGAGGCCATCGGGCAGGACTCGCTGTTCGGCGGGGACGCTGAGACCGAGGCCACCTTCGAGGTCCCGGTGCCGGACGGTGAGTGGGACAAGACCACCCTGCTCGCCTTCGAGCGCGAGATGCTCGGCCTGTACGTGTCCGACCACCCGTTGCTGGGCGTGGAGCACATCGTGGCCGCGAACACGGACTGCTCGGTGGCCGAGCTGCTCAGCTCCGCCAGTGAGGAACCCGCTGAGCGCGCGGCCCGGGGCGGCCGTCCCGACGGGCAGATGGTCACGCTAGGCGGGATCTTGTCCGGGGTGCAGCGGAAGGTCACCCGGCAGGGCAACCCGTGGGCCACGGCCACGCTGGAAGACCTGGAAGGCGCCATCGAGGTGCTCTGCTTCCCGGCCGCCTACCAGCAGTGCTCGCTGCTGCTGGCCGAGGACGCGATCGTGATCGTGAAAGGCCGCCTGGACCGGCGCGATGAGACGCCCAAGCTCATCGCGCAGGAGGTGAGCGCACCGGACCTGACGGTGGACCAGGCCGGCCCTTTCGTCGTGTCGATGCCGGTCCAGCGCTGCGTCGCGCCCGTGGTCGACCGGCTGCGCGAGGTGCTGTGCACCCACCCGGGGCTGTCCGAGGTGCACCTGAAACTCTGCAATGGCCCGCGGGCGACGATCGTCCGGCTGGATGACAAGCTGCGGGTCAAGCCGTCGCCCGCCCTGCTGGCCGACCTGAAGCAGCTCCTAGGCCCGGCCTGCGTCGGGCTAACGCGGGCTGCGCTAGGTCGGTCGGCGGCGTTGCAGGAGGTACGCGCCCGCGGCGAGGAGCAGCGCGGTCCACAGGCAGAACACGCCGAAGCCCTGCCAGGGCGAGAGCAGCTGGATTCGACTGCTGGTGGTCCGCGGTGATCAGCGCGCCCGCCACGGTCGGGAAGTATTCGTGGATGTGCGCCCCCAGCTGTCCGGGAGCAGCGCCAGCAGCGGCCCGATCACCAGGACCAGGGCGATCACGCTGGTGATCGCACCGGCGGTGTGCCGGATCAGGTTGCCGATGGCCAGCGCGAACAGGCCGAGCACGGTCAGGTAGAGGCCCGCGCCCAACACCGCGCGGGTCACGCCGGGTCGCTCAGCGACACCGGCCAGGCTGTGCGCCAGCGCCGAGCCGATGAAGAACGACGCGAACGCGACGATCTCGCCGACGACCAGCACCAGCACGGCGAACACGGCCGCCTTGGCCGCCAGCATCGGGAGCCGCCGGGCACGGCGAGCAGCGACGCCCGGATGTCCCCGTGGAGTACTCGCTGGTGATCACCAGCACGCCCAGCACGCAAATGGTCGAGCTGGCCGAACCCAAGCCCGGTCCGAGGATGAGCTGGTCGGGTCGGCCACGATCTGCGCGCCCGGCGCGCGCCTCGCTCTGGTCCACTGCAGGCACGGTCAGCCAGGTGAACAGGCCGGTGAGCCGAGGGTCACCACGACGAACAGCACCAGCGTCCACACGGTCGAGCGCACCGACCGGATCTTCGTCCACTCCGGAGCATCAGGTGGCCGAAGCCCGCGGTGGGCGGCCGGGACGGCGGGCCGGGAGGCCGGGACGCCGGGCTGGTGGTGGTCACTCGGCGCGCTGCGGGCTGCGGACGGTCATCCTGGGGCTGCTCCCCGGGGATGTCGAGCCGGGGGAGCCGCTGCCCGGCCGGGCCCGGGCGGCCCGCGCCGGCGGCGCGCGGCGCCGGCCAGCCCCGTACTCGGAGCTGTCCGCAGTCAGCTCCATGTACGCCTCCTCCAGCGAGGCGAGCCGCGGCGTGAGTTCGTGCAGCACGATCCGGTTCGGCGGCGGCGATCTCGCCGATCCGCGGCGCGTCGAGGCCGGTGACGTCATTCCGGAGCTGGCCCGCGGGTCGCGGGGCACCGTGGCGTCCCCGGCTGGCGGCTCCGGCCGGCTCCCGGGCGGCTCGTCCCGGCTCGTCGCCTTGCCGCCTTCCGCCGCGATCAGGTCGGCGAGCCGGGCCGCGTCCGGCGAGCGTACCAGCACATATTTCTCGGAACTCCGCTCGATGAATTCCTGGGTGCTGGTGTCCGCGATGAGCTTGCCGCGGCCGATCACGATCAGGTGGTCCGCGGTGACGGCCATCTCGTTCATCAGGTGGCTGGACACGAAGACGGTCCGGCCCTCGGTGGCCAGCTGCTTCATCAGGTTCCTGATCCACAGGATGCCCTCCGGGTCGAGCCCGTTGACCGGCTCGTCCAGCAGCAGCACCTGCGGGTCACCCAGCATGGCCACGGCGATGCCGACCCGCTGCCCCATGCCGAGGGAGTACCCGCCGGTCCGCTTGCGGGCCACCTCGCGCAGCCCGACCAGCTCCAGCACCTGGTCCACCCGGGACCGCGGCAGGCCCTGGGTCTGCGCGAGGAAGAGCAGGTGGTTGTAGGCGCTGCGGCCGGGGTGCATGGCCCGGGCCTCGAGCAGCGCGCCCACCGTGCGCAGCGGCTGGGCGAGGTCGGCGTAACGCAGGCCGTTGATCGTCGCGGTGCCGGACTGCGGGTGATCCAGGCCGAGGATCAGCCGCATCGTGGTGGACTTGCCTGCGCCATTCGGCCCGAGGAACCCGGTGACCCGGCCCGGTTCCACGGTAAAGGACAAATGGTCAACGGCGAGTTTTTCCCCGTAGCGCTTAGTGAGGTCCCGTGCCTCAATCATCATTTCCCCTTGAGACGGCCTGGCCGACTTGGTTGCGCCGTCATGCCGTGCCCCCACAACCTAAGGTACCAAGGAATTGCGGCCGCCGATTCTCCGGGCCCGCATCCGGGCACGCCGCGCGGTGCGGGCGGCCGGGCGGGGTCCGGTGCCCGGCTCGCCGCGGCAGCGGTCACGTACGCTGCTGCGGAGTATGACCGAGCCAATGCCAGCCCTCTCCCGCCCCGGCGGCCGCGGCGCCCCCCGGACCGCCGCGGGTCGTGGCCTGCCTGGCCGTGGCGGCCGGGACCGCGCTGCTCGGGGTGGTGGCCGGGCTTCCTGTGGGCCGCGGTCGGCCCCGCGGCCGCTGCTGGTGATGACCGGCCGCGGCGCCGCCGCCGTGATCAACGCCGAGACCAGCGCGTTCATCGCGGCGGACGGCTGGTACTGCTTCATCTGCCTGGCCGGCGGGCGTGCTCAGCGGGCTGTTCGGCTATCTGCTCGCGGTCCGCAGCTACGGCCCGGTCGCCATGATCATGGTCCTGGTCAGCGCGCTGGCCGCCGCCCTGGTCACCCTCTGGATCGGCGAGCACGTCGGGCTGGCCAGCTATCATCACCTGCTCGCCACCCTGCCGCCGGGCGCCCGGCTGCGGGCCGCCCTGTCCCTGGGGGCCCGGAGCGCCATCGCGCTCTGGCCGCTGGGCGGCCGGGCTGATGGCAGGCGGCATGGAACTGGCCGCGTTGCTGCGCGACCGCCAGGGGACTGCGTCCGGTCGGCCCTGGCCCCGGACTGACCGGCCGGGCCGGCCGGCCGGGACGCCCGTCGACCCAGGCGGGAGTCCGGGACGTATCCCGCCCGGCTGGCGTGGCCGGCACGCAGCCGCCGGCGGAATGTCCACGATGCGGACGGGCCCGGCACCGCGCCGGCCCGCTCCGTACACTGGGCGGGTGCTTTCCAGGATTGATCTGCGCGGATCGTCGGCTGCCCAGCTGAGCAGGGAAAAGCTTGCCCCGGTGCTGCCCCGGGCCGAGCTGGATGTCGAGGCCGCGATCGAGAAGGTCCGGCCGATCTGCGACGACGTGCGCCATCGCGGCGCGGCCGCGGTCCGTGAGTACACGCTGCGCTTCGACGGCGTGGACCTGGCCAGCACCCGGGTCCCGGCGGCCGCGCTGGCCGGGGCGCTGCCGCGCTGGACCCGGACCTGCGGGCGGCGCTGGAGGAGACCGTCCGCCGGCTCCGCCTGGTCTGCCGGGCCCAGCGGCCGGCCGACGTCGTGACCAGCCTCGGCGCGGGAGCGACCGTCACCGAGCGGTATGTCGCCGTGGGCCGGGCGGGCGTGTACGTGCCGGGCGGCCTGGTCACCTACCCGTCCTCGGTACTGATGAACGTGGTCCCCGCGCAGGTGGCCGGGGTCCCGCAGATCGCGGTGGCCTCGCCGCCCGCAGGCGAACGGCCTGCCCAGCCCGGCGGTGCTGGCCGCGTGCGCGCTGCTCGGCATCGAGGAGGTGCACGCGGCCGGCGGGGCCCAGGCCATCGCCATGCTCGGGTACGGCACGGCCGACTGCGCCGCCGTGGACACCATCACCGGCCCGGGCAACATCTACGTGGCCGCGGCCAAGCGGCTGCTGCTCGGCACGATCAGCACCGACGCCGAGGCCGGCCCGACGGAGATCGCGATCATCGCGGACGACACCGCGGATCCGGAGTTCGTCGCGGCCGACCTGATCGCCCAGGCCGAGCACGACCCGCTGGCCGCCTGCCTGCTCATCACCACGGACGCGGGTCTCGCCGACCGGGTGGACAAGGCGCTGGCGCCGCAGATCGCCGCGGCCCGGCACCGGGAGCGGGTGCGAGGCCGCCCTGGCCGGCCAGTCAGCCTGCGTGCTGGCGGACGACACCGACGCGGCGCTGGCCATCTCGGATGCCTGGGCGCCGGAGCACCTGGAGATCCAGGCCCAGGACGCGGGTGCGCTGGCCCGCCGGGTCCGCAACGCGGGCGCCATCTTCGTGGGCCCGTACGCCCCGGTCTCGCTCGGCGACTACCTGGCGGGCTCGAACCACGTGCTGCCGACCGGCGGCACCGCCCGGCACACCGCGGGCCTGTCCGTGCTGACCTTCCTGCGCGCCATCCACCTGGTCGAATACGACCGGGACGCGCTGGCCGAGGTCGCGCCGCACATCGACGCGCTCGGCGGGGCCGAGGACCTGGCCGCGCACGTCGCCGCGGTGCGGGTGCGCATCCCCAGGGCCGAGCCGTGAGCCGTTATCCGCGCCGGATCCCGCCGCAGGCGGGGGCCCGGGTGCCCCGGGGGGTCCCCGGCGCCGGGCCGCATCGCTTCCGGCATGGCTGCCGCTCCGCGAGGACCTGGCCGGGCACACCGCCTACGGCGCCCCGCAGATCGACGTCCCGGTCCGGCTGAACACCAACGAGAACCCCTATCCGCCGTCCCCGGCGATGGCCCAGGCGATCACGCAGGCCGTCGCGGAGGTGGCCGGGACGCTGAACCGCTACCCGGACCGGGACGCGGTGGCGCTGCGCGGGGACCTGGCCGCCTACCTCGGCCACGGGCTGGGCGCGGACCAGGTCTGGGCGGCCAACGGCTCCAACGAGATCATCCAGCAGCTGCTCCAGGCGTTCGGCGGCCCGGGGCGGACCGCGCTCGGCTTCGAGCCCTCGTACTCGATGCACCCGCTGATCGCGCTGGCCACCGGCACCCGCTGGGTCAGCGGGGCCCGGGACGCCGACTTCGGGCTCGAGCCCGATCACGCGGTGGCCGCGATCCGCGCGCACCAGCCCGACCTGGTCTTCCTCACCTCGCCGAACAACCCGACCGGGACCGCGCTGGCCCCCGAGGTGATCGAGGCGGTCTGCGCGGCGGCCCCGGGCATGGTCATCGTGGACGAGGCCTACGCCGAGTTCGCCCGGGACACTCCGCGACCGCGCTCACCCTGCTGCCCCGCTGCCCGCGGCTCGTGGTGACCCGCACCATGTCCAAGGCGTTCGCGCTGGCCGGGGCCCGGGTCGGGTACCTGGCCGCCGACCCGGCGGTGCCGCAGGCGCTGCTCCTGGTCCGGCTGCCCTACCACCTGTCCGCGGTCACCCAGGCGGTGGCCCGGGCCGCGCTGGCGCTGGCCGCTGAGCCGCTGGCCACCGTGGCGGCGCTCCGCGAGCAGCGGGATGACCTCGTCGCCTGGCTGCGCGGGCGGGGCCTGCGGGTGGCGGACTCCGACGCCAACTTCGTGCTGTTCGGCGAGTTCGGCGACCGGCACGTGATCTGGCAGGCGCTGCTGGACCGGGGCGTGCTGATCCGCGAGACCGGGCCGCGGGCTGGCTGAGGGTCACGCGCGGGGACGCCCGCCGAGATGGCGGCGTTCCGCGACGCGCTGGACGCGGTGCTGAGCGCTGGGACCTGACGCCGGTCAGCCGGGCGCGGCCAGCAGGCAGGGCGCACGATGAACGACAGACGGAGCCGGCCGTGCGGCGGACCGGGCGGGTCGAGCGGGTCACCAAGGAGACCAGCGTGCTGGTCGAGCTGGACCTCGACGGCAGCGGCACGGCCGACGTCAGCACCGGGGTGCCGTTCTTCGACCACATGCTCGCCCAGCTGGCCAAGCACGGCCTGCTCGACCTGACCGTGCGGGCTACCGGTGACATCGAGGTGGACGCGCACCACACGGTGGAGGACACCGCGCTCGCCCTGGGCCAGGCGCTGCGCGAGGCGCTCGGCGACAAGTCGGGCATCTGCCGTTCGGTGACGCCGCCGTCCCGCTGGACGAGACGCTGGCCCGGGCCGCGATCGACCTGTCCGGGCGGCCCTACCTGGTGCACGCCGAGCCGGACGGCATGGCCCCGCTGATCGGCACCTACGACACCACCCTGACCAGGCATTTCTTCGAGTCCGTGACCTCCACGGCGGCCATCTGCCTGCACCTGGAGGTGACCGGGCGTAACCCGCATCACCTGGTGGAGGCGCAGTTCAAGGCGGTGGCCCGGGCGCTGCGCGCGGCCGCCGCCCCGGACCCCCGGGCGCCCGGGATCCCCAGCACCAAGGGCGTCCTGTGAGCAGGCCGGCCCCGGTCGCGGTCCTGGACTACGGGTCGGAAATATCCGCTCCGCCCAGCGGGCCCTGCAGCGGGCCGGAGCGGACACCGAGGTGACCGCCGACTTCGAGCCGCGCTGAACGCGGATGGCCTCGTGGTCCCCGGGGTGGCGCGTTCGCGGCCTGCATGGCCGGGATCCGCGCGGTGCGCGGCGACCAGATGATCGACCGGCGGCTGGCGGGTTCCCGCCCGGTGCCTCGGCATCTGCGTCGGCATGCAGGTGATGTTCGCCGAGGGCGTCGAGCACGGCCTGCACACCGAGGGCTGCGGCCAGTGGCCCGGCACGGTGCAGCGGCTGGACGCGCCGGTGCTGCCGCACATGGGCTGGAACACGGTCGACGTGCGGCGCCGGGTCGCGGCTGCTGGCCGGGCTCGATCCCGGCACCCGGTTCTACTTCGTGCACTCCTACGCGGCCCGCGACCTGCCGATGCCGCCGTCCGGGCGGATGACGCCGCCGCTGATCAGCTGGGCCACGCACGGGGAGCCGTTCATCGCGGTGGTGGAGAACGGTCCCCTGTGCGCGACCCAGTTTCACCCTGAGAAATCCGGCGACGCAGGCGCCGCGTTGCTGGCGAACTGGCTGGAGATGGTGCGATGACGCCCGGTGGTTCGGGAGCCGGTGGTTCGGGAGCCGCTGCTTCGGGGGCGGTGGTTCGGGAGCCGCTGCTTCAGGGGGCGGTGGTTCGGGGGAGCGGAGCCTTACCCTGCTGCCCGCAGTGGACGTGGCCGGGGGCAAGGCGGTCCGGCTCGTCCAGGGCGCCGCCGGCACCGAGACCGACTACGGCCAGCCGCTGCAGGCCGCGCTGGCCTGGCAGTCGGCGGGCGCGCGTGGCTGCACCTGGTGGACCTGGACGCCGCTTTCGGCCGCGGGTCCAACGCGGAACTGCTCGCCTCGGTCGTGGGACGGCTGGATATCGCGGTCGAGCTGTCCGGGGGCATCCGCGACGACGTCTCGCTCGCCGCCGCGCTGGCCACCGGCTGCGCCCGGGTCAACGTCGGCACCGCCGCGCTGGAAAACCCCGACTGGGTCCGGGCCGCCATCGCCGCGCACGGCGACAAGATCGCGGTGGGCCTGGATGTACGCGGCACCCGCCTCGCCGCCCGGGGCTGGACCCGCGAGGGCGGCGAGCTGGATCAGGCGCTGGACCGGCTGGACGCCGACGGGTGCGCCCGGTACGTCGTGACCGACATCAACAAGGACGGCATGCTGTCCGGGCCGAACCTGGATCTGCTGCGGCACGTTTGCGCCCGGACGGCGCGGCCGGTGATCGCCAGCGGCGGCGTGTCGAGCCTGGCCGACCTGGAGGCCATCGCCGCCCTGGTACCGGACGGGGTGGAGGGCGCGATCGTGGGCAAGGCGCTGTACGCGGGAGCGTTCACGCTGGAGGAGGCGCTCAAGGCGGTGGCGGCATGACGCGCCGGGTCTTCACCGGCACGGACTGGGAGCCGGTGGTCGGCTACAGTCGCGCGGTGGCGGCCGGGGACTATGTGTTCGTGGCCAGCTCACCTCGGTCCTGGGCGCGGAGTTCGTCCACGAACATGATGCGTACGCGCAGACCGCGCAGGCGCTGCGGAACGTGGCGGCCGCCCTTGGGCAGCTGGGCCTGGGTCTCGCCGATGTGGTGAGCAGCCGGATCCTCGTCACCGACATCTCGCGCTGGCAGGAGTACGGGCGGGCGCATCGTGAGGCGTTCGGCGACACGATGCCCGCCGCCACCATGATCGAGATAGCCGGGCTGGTGGACCCCCGGATGCTGGTCGAGGTGGAGGCCGTCGCCTACCGTCCCGGGATCGGCGCCTGATGCCTCCGCGAGCCCGGCGCGCCACCCCCGCCCCCGGGTCCCCCGCCCCCGAGCCCCCCGCCCCCGCCACCCCGCCCGCGCACACCGCCCCCGCGCCCCGCCCCGGCCCGCCCTTTCGTGATCAACCGATTGGTGTCGCCAGAGCAGCACCAATCAGTTGATCACGAACGTGGCGTGCGGCCCGGTTGGTCTTGCGGGGCAGGTGGGATGGCGGGAGTGGGGTATGCGGCGCCCGCGGGCAGGGCACCCTGAGCGTGGGCAGGAGCGCCTGGCCGCCGGCGGGGCGAGGCCAGAGGCACGGCCCGGGCCGGGCAGGACGGGCCGGACGGCGGGACGGCGGACGCCATGACCGTGGCGGTGCGGGTGATTCCCTGCCGGATGTGGACGCCGGGCGGGTAGTGAAGGGCGTCAACTTCCGTGACCTGCGCGACGCGGGCGATCCGGTGGAACTGGCCGCCGCCTACGACGCGGAAGGTGCCGACGAGCTGGTGTTCCTGGACATCACCGCGTCCAGCGGCGACCGGGAGACCATGATCGACGTGGTGGGCCGGACCGCTGACCAGGTGTTCATCCCGCTCACCGTGGGCGGCGGGGTGCGCAGCGTCGCTGACGTGGACCGGCTGCTGCGGCCGGCGCCGACGAGGTGTCGCTGAACGCCGCGGCCATCACCCGCACGCTGTTTGCGGAGGCCGCCCACCGGTCGGCTCGCCGTGCGTGGTGCTCTCCGTGGACGCCCGTCGGATAGCGGCCGGCGACCCGGGGAAGTTCGCGGGTGGTCTCCCGCGCAGGCTCCCGGGGATGGCCAGGCGGGCCCGCGCGTTTCGAGTGGCCGCGCACGGGGGACGCCGGGGCCTGGGATCGACGCGGTGAAGTGAGCGGCCCGCGGGGCGGAGCTGGCGTCGGCGAGTCCTGCTCATCCATGGACGCGGACGGCACCGAGGCGGGCTTCGACCTGGAACTCATCCGCGGGGTGCGCGCGGTGGTGAACATTCCCATCGTTGCAGCGGCGAGCGGCGAGCTCGCGCACTTCGCCCCGGCGGTCGGGGCCGGTGCGGACGCCGTGCTGGCCGCCAGCGTGTTTCACTTCGGCCAGTTGCGGATCGGCGAGGTGAAGGATGCGCTGCGCGATGGCGGCTACCCGGTTGGGTCGCCCGGTCAGGAGGCCGCCCGGCCGCCGCGCGGCGCCCAGGGCGGTGGCTCCAGCCAGCCGGGCTCAGCCCACGGGCGTGCCGAGGCCGGCCGACAGGGCGGCGCCGACGATGCCGGCGTCGTTGTGCATCGCCGCAGGCACCACGGTGGCCCGCAGCGACGTGAGCAGCGGCAGGAACTTGTCCGCCTTACGGCTGATCCCGCCGCCGATGATGACCAGGTCCGGCGAGGTGAGCGCTCTCCACGTGATGCAGGTACTCGTCCACCCGCCCGGCCCACTTGCCCCAGCTGAGGTCGTGCAGCTCCTTGGCCCGTTCCGACGCGCGCTCCTCCGCGTCCCGGCCACGGATCTCGATGTGGCCGAACTCGGTGTTGGGGACCAGCTTCCCGCCCCGGAACAGGGCGCTGCCGATCCCGGTGCCGAACGTCAGCATCAGCACCGTGCCCAGGTGGCCGGCGCCGGCGCCGAACGTCATCTCGGCCAGCCCCGCCGCGTCGGCGTCGTTGATCAGCGTCGTGGGTACGCCTGCGGCCTTGCTGAACAGGGCCCGGGTGTCCAGCCCGACCCAGGCGGGGTCCAGGTTGGCCGCGGTCATGGTGACCCCGTCCACCACCACGCCGGGAAACGCGATGCCTACAGGCCCGCTCCAGTGCAAGTTCTTCACATGCTGGGCCACCACGGCCGCGACCGGGTCGGGCTTGGCCGGGCGCGGCGTCTCCACCTTGACCCGCTCGGCCAGCAACGTGCCCGTGACCGTGTCCACCGGCGCCGCCTTGATCCCGGTGCCGCCGATGTCGATGCCGAGTACCTGCACTGCACAGCCCTCCGTTCGCCCGCGACTCGCCCCGGCGTGCGGCCGGAGCGGGGAGATCACCTCTATCGTGTGCCATCGGCTGACCATGTAGTACCCGGGCTGCCTGGATTATGGCCCCGGAGGGCGATGTTTTCCCGCCTTGAGCCGGTGGGTACCCGGTGTTCAGCGCCGCGTCACCGCGCGACGTCTGACTGGGGGCTCGACGTCGAGGAGAATGCTTACGAGCACCTGCTCGCCGTGGCCGGGCGGCTGCTGGGCGCCCCGCTTCCGCCCGTCCGGCGCCGCTGGGCTGGGGTGTACAGCCAGGTCACCGGCACCGGGCTCTACCACCGCTCCGAGGTGGCGCCAGGCGTGATCCTGGTCACCGGCCCGGGCGCCGGGGCATGACCTGCGCCCCGGCCACTGGCGAACAGGCGTTCGGCTGACCGCAGGCCGCTGAGTCCCGGGAGGGTTCCATGAGCAGCATCACGATCGCGTGCCTGGACATGGCGGGCACCACGGTCGCCGACGACGGCAGCGTGATGGCCGCGTTTACCGCCGCCCTGGACCGGTTCGGCCCGGCCCCGGGCAGCACGGCGCACGGCGAGGCGATGCGGATCGTGCACGCCACCATGGGCCAGTCGAAGATCGAGGTTTTCCGCGAGATCCTCGGCGACGAGGCCACCGCCCAGCGCGCCAACGACGTGTTCGAGGAGCGGTACGCGGCGGAAGTGGAAGCCGGGCGGATCACCGCGCTGCCCGGGGCCGCCGAGGCCATCACCGCGCTGTGCGACGCCGGCATCCAGGTGTGCCTGCTCACCGGGTTCTCGCCGGCCACCCGCGACGCGATCATCGACCGGCTCGGCTGGCAGCCGCTGATCGACCTGGCCCTGTCCCCGGCCGACGCGGGACGCGGCCGCCCCTGGCCCGACCTGCCGCTCACCGCGCTGCTCCGGCTGGGCGGCGGAGCGGTCAGCGAACTCGCGGTGGTCGGCGACACGCCGAGCGACATCGAGTCTGGCCGGCGCGCCGGAGCGGGGCTGGTGGCAGGCGTCCTCACCGGCCGGGCGACCCGCGACGAGCTCGAGAGGGCCAAGGCCCCGCATGTGCTGGACACGATCTCCGACCTGCTCCCGCTGGCCGGCGTCAGCACTGCCTCGTAGGCCGGTGCCTGGGGATTAGCGGCCGGCGAGCGCAGCTCGTCCGGAGTGGCGATCTGCTCCAGCCTGCCGTTGTGCATCACGCCCACCCGGTCCGCCATCGGCAGGGCTTCCACTTGGTCGTGGGTGACGAACAGGGTGGTCGTCCCGAGCCGCTGGTGAAGGGAGCGGATCTGCTCACGCAGTTGCAGCCGGACCTCGGCGTCCAGCGCCGCCGGGGCTTAGAGGCCCCAGCGAGATGCAGTCAGGGTGCGGATGGCCGCCTCGGTACCGTCCAGGCGCACCTGCGCGGCGGCCCGCCGGCCCGATGTCCAGAGAGTCAGTTCCCCGGGTGCGCCGGTGACCGTCACGACCGGGGTGCGCGCCTTGGCGGTGATCCGGACCCGCCCCTCGCCCGGGTCCGTGGTGATGTCGTCGCGGACCAGTTCCACCCCGACCGGGGCCTTGCGGAGCACGAACCGGGCCATGCCGAGCCGGTCCCACAGCGCCTCGGAGAGCGCGGGGGTGACCTTCCGCTCGGCCCAGCCGGGGGTGCCGCGCCGGATGTCCTCGTGGTGCACGAAGAACTCGACGAGGTTGGCCCGCTCGTCCACGCCCGGCAGCCCGAACAGCGACAGCCGCGGCGGCCCGCTGCGGATGGCGGTGATCAGGCCGTCGAACGATTCCCGGGTCGCCAGCCCGTGCTGCACCCGCCGGGTGTAGCCCTCCAGCGCGCCGACCATGATGCCTGCCACCGCGTCCGGACGGCGTTCCCAGCACCAGATGAGCGGCCAGGTCGAGGGTGGTCCAGCCGTCGCACAGCGTGGGCGCGGTCGGGCCAGCCTGCTCCAGCAGCGCGCACAGCGCCAGGCGCTCATCCCGGGCGAGAGTCATCACGCGATGGTAGCCACCAGCCGGGCCCAGCGGAATGGGCCAGCGGCAGCGGAATGGGCCAGCGGAATGGCCAGTCCCCTAATGGCCAGGACACCCGTCCGCGCCGGCGGAACTGAGACAATCGGGCTATGAACACCCAAGCGAGCGCGGTCAGCGGCCCCCGGTGCCCGTCCGCGCTGGCCCCCGAGATCGCCGCGCGGCTCAAGCGCGACGTCGCAGGCCTGGTCCCCGCCGTGGCCCAGCAGTACGACACCGGCGAGGTGCTGATGGTCGGCTGGATTTTCGACGAGGCGCTGCACCGCACCCTGACCACCGGGCGGTGCACCTACTGGTCCCGCAGCCGGCAGGAGTACTGGGTGAAAGGCGAGACGTCCGGTCACCTGCAGCAGGTGAAAGCGGTCGCCCTCGACTGCGACGGGGACACCGTCCTGGTGAAAGTGGACCAGACCGGCGGCGCCTGCCACACCGGCGACCGCACCTGCTTCGACGCGGACCCGCTGCCGGCCCTGGTGGTGGAATGACTGGTGACGGGATGACGGCTCCGGGCCCGGTGGCCGGGCGGCCGGGCCCCCGCCGCCCCACCGCGGGTGCCCGGCGCGAGTACCTGCTCACGCTGCTGGCGGGCGCGGTGGGCGCCGCGGTCGTGCTGCTCGCCTCCCGCCAGGGCTGGGCCCACGTGGTGACCGTCGAGCCGCGCCCGCTGCCCGAGTCGCGGGACGCGGTGAGCGGCCAGGATCTGGTGCCCGCGGCGGGGGCGCTGGGGCTGGCGGCGCTGGCCGGCCTGGCCGCGGTGCTGGCGACCCGGGGGATCGCCCGCCGGATCGTCGGAGGGCTGCTCGCCGCGTTCGGCGTGGCCATCGCCGCATCCGTCAGCCTGCCGGTGACCTCGGCGCAGGTGCGCAGCGCGGCGGCAGGCGCCACGGCCACAGCAGGCCAGTTCCCGTGCCGGGCGGGAGCACGATCGGCAGCGGGACCACGCCGGGCACCGGCGGCTCCAGTAGCGGGTCTCGCCCTGGCCAGCCACGTCGAGATGGCCGCGTTCCCGTGGCGCTGGGCCGTGCTGGCCGGCGGTCTCCTGGTGATCGGGACCGGCCTGCTGGTCGCCTGGCGCGGCGCCCGCTGGCCGGTCATGTCCAGCCGGTACGACCAGCCGGCCAGCCAGAAGCCGGTCGCCGCGGCTGACCCGGCCCGCCGGAACCCGGTCGCCGCCGCGGACCCGGCCGGCCTCTGGGAATCGCTGAGCCGGGGCCTCGATCCGACCGACTCCGCGGCCCCGACCGCCGGATCCGAGGCCGTATCGGGGACCTCCAGGATCGCATCGGGGACTCCACCAGCAGCGCGGCATCGGGGACCTCCAGCGCGGCATCGGGCGGTCACGGGCCGGCCCGGGCCGACGGCGCAGGTTACGCTGAACAGTAGGCAGCTGGCGGCCATGGGAGGTGAGGGCGTTGGGGCAGAAGCTTCTCCCCAGCGTCCCCCGCGACGGAGAGCTGGGTCGGGCCTGATCAGGCGGCAGGCGGACGCTGGTGCGGTCACCGCGGGCGAGCGGGCGGCCGGTGTTCCGGCGCTCCGGATCCGGCCGCGTACCGCGTACGCAGCCCGGGCACGTGCGGGTGCAGCCTGGAGGGGGCCCGTATCCGGAGAGAAGCAGCCTCGCTACGATCGGGGCGCAAGGAACCCAAACCGAGGGGACAGCGAAACCGCGTGAGCGTGCTCAACGAGATTCTGGACGGGGTACGTGCCGACCTCGCTGCCCGGCAGCGGGAGGTCACGCTCGACCAGCTCAAGGACATGGCCGGGCGGGCGCCGTCGCCGAAAGACGCGATGGCGGTGCTCAAAGGCGAGGACGTGGCGGTCATCGCCGAGGTGAAGCGGGCCAGCCCGTCCAAGGGAGCGATGGCGGCGATCGCCGATCCCGCGGCGCTGGCCGTGGATTACGAGGCCGGCGGCGCGAGCGTGATCAGCGTGCTGACCGAGGGGCGACGGTTCGCGGGCAGCCTCGCCGACCTCGCGGCCGTGCGGGCGGCGGTGCAGGTCGCCGGTGCTGCGCAAGGACTTCATTGTCAGCTCCTACCAGCTCTGGGAGGCCCGGGCGTATGGCGCGGACATGGTGTTGCTGATCGTGGCCGCGCTGGAGCAGAACGCGCTGGTCTCGCTGGTGGAGCGGGCCCTCTCGATCGGCCTCGTCCCGCTGGTCGAGGTGCACGCCGACGAGGAACTGGACCGGGCCCTGGACGCGGGCGCCAAGGCGATCGGGCGAACGCCCGCGACCTGGCCACGCTGGAGGTGGACCGGACCGTGTTCGCGCGGCTCGCCCCCCGGATCCCGGACGGCGTCGTGAAGATCGCCGAGTCGGGCATCCGGGGGCCGCACGACCTGCTGGCCTACGCCGCGTCCGGGGCGGACGCGGTGCTGGTGGGGGAGAGCCTGGTCACCGGCAAGGACCCGCGCTCGGCCGTGGCCGACCTGGTCACCGCCGGCTCGCATCCGGCCCTGCGGGGTGACCGCGGATGACCCCCTCGTAACCGCCCGCCCTTTTTTTTTTCGGCCCGGGAGCGGCCCGGGAAGCTGGCCACTTCGGGCCCTACGGTGGCCGTTCGCTCCCAGGCCTGATGTCCGCGCTGGAGGAACTGGCGGCCGAGTACGCGTCGGCCCAGGCTGACCCGGCCTTCCAGGCCGAGCTCGCCGAGCTGCTCCGCGGTTACGCGGGACGGCCGACGCTGGTCACCGAGGTGCCGCGGTTCGCGGCCCGGGCCGGGGATTGCCGGATCCTGCTCAAGCGCGAGGATATGGCGCACACCGGCTCGCACAAAATCAACAATGTGCTGGGCCAGGCCCTGCTGACCAAGCGGATGGGCAAGAAGCGGGTCATCGCCGAGACGGGGGCGGGCAGCACGGGGTGGCCACCGCGACGGCCTGCGCGCTGCTTGGCCTCGACTGCGTGGTCTACATGGGCGAGGAAGACACCCAGCGCCAGGCGCTAAACGTCGCCGGGATGCGGATGCTCGGTGCCGAGGTGGTCCCGGTCACCACGGGCAGCCGCACCCTGAAGGACGCCATCAACGAGGCGTTCCGCGACTGGGTGACGACGGTCGAGACGAGCCACTACTGCATCGGATCAGTGATGGGCCCCGACCCGTTCCCGACCATGGTGCGCGACTTCCAGCGGATCATCGGGGTCGAGGCCCTCGAGCAGGTACTGGCCATGACCGGGCGGCTTCCGGACGCGGTCATCGCCTGCGTGGGAGGCGGCTCCAATGCCATCGGGGCCTTTCACGCGTTCATCCCCGACGAGTCCGTGCGGCTCATCGGCTGCGAGGCCCTGGCGGTGAGGGCCCGGAGGACGCCCGCAACGCGGCCACGCTGGTGGCCGGGCTCGGCCTGCGTGATCCACGGCATGCGCACCTACCTGCTCCAGGACGCCGACGGGCAGACCCTGCCCACCCATTCGATCTCGGCCTGGGCTGGACTACCCGGGGGTCGGCCCGGAGCATTCCTGGCTGCATGACACGGGCCGGGCCAGCTACCGGTCCATCTTGGACGCTCAGGCCATGGACGCGTTCGCGCTGCTGTGCCAGACCGAGGGCATCATCCCGGCCATCGAGTCGGCCCACGCCCTGGCCGTTCCCTCCAGCTGGGCGGCGAACTCGGCCCGGGCGCCCTGATGCTGGTCAACCTGTCCGGCCGGGGCGACAAAGACGTGGACATCGCCGCCCGCTGGTTCGGGCATCTTGAAGACGGTGAGAAGGCCCTATGAGCGTCGGCCAGCCCGGGGGTCCGGGGGTCGCCCCCCCGGGCTAGTTCAATGAGCGCGGCTCATTTCGCTGGCGAGGAGGGGCGCGCCGGAGGCGTGTCCCCCCCGAGCCAGGGAATCGGGGGTCCGGGGGTCGCCCCCCCCCGGGCTAAAAGAGTCAGCGTCGCGTTCGGAGAAGGCTGCCGCGGGCGGCCGGGCTGCCCTATCGGCTACCTGCCCGCCGGATTCCCCTCGGTGGCCCGACCCGCCGAGGCGGCGGTGGCGATCGCCCAGGCGGGCGCCGACGTGATCGAGATCGGCCTGCCGTACTCCGATCCGCTGATGGACGGCCGGGTCATCCAGGAGGCCACGTACCGCGCGCTGGCCTGCGGCACCCACGTGTCCGACGTGCTGCGCACCGTCGAGACGGTGGCCGCCGCGGGCGTGCCCACGCTGGTCATGACGTACTGGAACCCGGTGGATCACTACGGCGTGGCGGCCTTCGCGCGTGACCTGGCCGGGGGTCGGCGGGGCCGGGCTGATCACCCCGGACCTCCCGCCCGAGGAGGCGGGTGACTGGCTGGAAGCGTCGGATGCCTGCGGGCTCGACCGGGTCTTCCTGGTCGCGCCGAGCTGATCGCCGCGCGGATCGAGCGGATCACCGCGGACTGCCGCGGGTTCGTGTACGCCGGGTCGCTGATGGGCACCACCGGGGCCCGGGACAGCGTCGGCGCCGCAGCCGCGGGGCTGGTCAGCTGGTTCCGCGAGGCCACCAGCCTGCCCGTCGCCGTCGGCCTCGGCGTGCGCGACGGGGTGCAGGCCGCGGAAGTGGCCGGCTTTGCGGACGGGGTGATCGTCGGGTCGGCGTTCGTGCAGCGGCTGCTCGCCGCGCCAGACGCCCAGGCGGGGCTGGACTCCGTCCGTGACCTGGCCGCCGAGCTCGCCGCCGGGGTCCGCACCCCGGTCAGCTAGGTACGGCTCAGGCCAGGGGGTCGCCGTCCCACCATTAACCTGTAATGCCGACCACCCAATTACCTGAAGGCGCAATAGCCTCACCTGGCGTGGCATCCCCCGGCACTACGGTCGCGTTCCTGCCCAGCCCGGGCCCCGGGACCTGGCATCTCGGGCTGCTGCCCGTCCGGGGCTACGCACTGTGCATCGTGCTTGGCATCCTGGTCGCGGTCCGCGTGGCGAGCGTCAGGTACCAGCGGCTGGGCGGCCGCGGGGCCGTGATCCTCGACGTGGCCACCTGGGCGGTCCCGGCCTGGCCTGACCCCGGCGCCCGGGTCGAAAGCGTGGTCATGGACTATGAGCTGTACTTCAGCCGGGCCGCGACCGATCGACATCTTCCGGGTCTGGGACGGCGGGATCGGCATGCCCGGCGCGGTGGTCGCGGGCACCCTCGGGGCCTGGCTCGGCTGCCGCCGCGCCGGGGTGAGGTTCGGTCCGGTGGCCGGGGCTGCGGCCCCGGCCGTCGCGTTCGGGCAGGCCATCGGCCGCTGGGGTAACTGGTTCAGCCAGGAACTCTACGGCCGCCCGTCCAGCCTGCCCTGGGCAGTGGAGATCGACCCGGCCCACCGGGTGATCCCCTACGAGAACTACGCCACCTTCCAGCCCGCGTTCCTCTACGAATCCCTGTGGGACCTGGCCCTCGGCCTCGCGCTGATCTGGGCCATGCGACGCTTCCGGCTGACCGGCGACCGGGTCTTCGCGCTCTACGCGGCGGGGGTGACGCCACCGGCAGCTTCGCCGTCCGGTCGCGGCGATTCCACTTCGCACCTACCAGCGCGTTGGCCCGCGAGCGCCACCAGTGGGCCAGGCATCGCGTCTGGACTGCTGCTGTTAGTCAGCCTGACCGTGATCACCACAGGCAGACGGGAGACTGGTCACATCGGACTTCACAAGCGGCTCTCGCGCGGCTTACTCCCGATGGCTGCCTTCCGCCTGCCCGCCCCGCCCGGGCATATCGAGGGGACAATCCTCACGAAAGTGGTTGTTTCTCGCGAGCCAGGTGTTTCGCGAACCTCACGAAGCGGGGATGATTGCACTGGTGGCGTAATCTCCGTGTAACCTACGAGCGGTAGCTCGAGGGAGCCAGCGATACCCCCTTTCCGGGGTTCATGGCGGGCGACGTCGTCCCGACCGCATGCGAGAACGCGAATTCGGACGAGACGACAGGAGTGCGGATGGCACCTGCCGCTTCAGTGGAGGCCGGGGGGCTCTACGACGCAGCTTCGAACACGATGCGTGTGGTGTCGGTTTCGTGGCCGATCTCTCCGGGATGCCGACCCACGACACCGTGGCCAGGGCCCTGACCGTGCTCCGCAACCTTGAGCACCGCGGCGCCCAGGGCAGCGACCCGGACACGGGCGACGGGCCGGCATCCTGACCCAGATCCCCGATGCGTTCTTCCGCGCGGTGTGCGGCTTCGAGCTCCCCCTCCTGGCGGCTACGCGGCCGGGATGGTGTTCCTGCCCGCTGACGATCAGGCCAGCGCGGACGCGGCCATGGCGGTGGACGGCTCGCCGCCGAGGAAGGCCTGACCACCCTCGGCTGGCGCGACACCCCCTATGACCCGCGGCACTGCGGGCGTGGGGCCAGGGATGTGCTGCCGACCCTGCGGCAGGTTTTCGTTGCGGCGGGTGGTGAAAGCGGAATCGCGCTGGACCGGCGCGCGTACTGCCTGCGCAAGCGGGTGGAACACGAGACCGACTGCTACGTCGTCACGCTGTCCTCGCGCACCATCGGCTACAAGGGCATGCTCACCGCGCTCCAGCTGGAGCCGTTCTACCCGGACCTGTCCGATCCCGCGGTACGTCTCGGCGCTGGCCCTGGTCCACTCGCGGTTTTCCACCAACACGTTCCCGTCCTGGCCGCTGGCCCACCCGTACCGCTACATCGCGCACAACGGGGAGATCAACACGGTCCGGGGGAACCGGAACTGGATGCGGGCCCGCGAGGCCATGCTGGCCAGCGACCTGTTCCCGCGGTCGCGGACGGCCGCGGGATGGAGCGGCTGCTGCCGATCCTGGATGAGACCGGCAGCGACTCGGCCAGCTTCGACGAGTGCCTGGAACTGCTGCACCTCGGCGGCCGGTCGCTGCCGCACGCCATGCTGATGATGATCCCCGAGCCGTGGGAGAACCACGACGAGATGGATCCGGCCCGGCGCGCCTTCTACCGGTTCCACTCCACGCTGATGGAGCCGTGGGACGGCCCGGCCTGCGTGGCGTTCACCGACGGGACCGTGATCGGCGCGGTGCTCGACCGCAACGGGCTGCGCCCGGGCCGGTGCTGGGTGACCCGCGACGGGTTCGTGGTGCTGGCCAGCGAGGTCGGCGTGCTCGACATCGACCCGGCGGACGTGGTCCGCAAGGGCCGCCTGCAGCCCGGCCGCATCTTCCTGGCCGACACCGGCCGACGCCGCATCCTGGAGGATGCGGACGTGAAGTCCGAGCTGGCCAGCGAGCACCCCTATGAGGACTGGCTGCACGCCGGCCGCTGCACCTCGATGACCTGCCCGACCGGGCCGCCCTGCCGCCCGCCGCGGAGCTCACCACCCAGCAGCGGCTGTTCGGGTACACCGAGGAAGAGCTGCGGGTGCTGCTCGGCCCCGATGGCCCGCAACGGGGCGGAGCCGGTCGGCTCGATGGGCACCGACACGCCGATCGCCGTGCTGTCCGACCGCCCCCGGCTGCTCTTCGACTACTTCTCCCAGCTGTTCGCCCAGGTCACCAACCCGCCGCTGGACGCGATCCGCGAGGAGCTGGTGACCTCGCTGGAGTCCTCCACCGGCCCGGAGGGCAACCTCTTCGAGCCGGGCCCGGCGTCGTGCCGCCAGATCGTGCTGCCGTTCCCGGTGATCAGCCGCAACGACCTCAACAAGATCATCCACATCAATGATGACGGCGACCTGCCGGGCTTCGCGTCCCACGTGGTGGACGGCCGGTACCAGGTCGCGGGCGGCGGTGCCGCGCTGCGTGACCGGCTCGACGAGATCTGCGCCGAGGTCTCGGCCGCGATCGCCCGCGGCGCGCGCATCATCGTGCTGTCCGACCGCGGGGGAGGCGAGGCGGCCGATGCCAGCCTGGCGCCGATCCCGTCGCTGCTGCTCACCGGGACCGTGCATCATCACCTGATCCGGGAGCGGACCCGGACCCGGGCCGGCCTGATCGTGGAGGCCGGCGACGCCCGCGAGTGCCATCACATCGCGCTGCTCATCGGCTACGGCGCCGCCGCGGTCAACCCCTACCTGGCCCTGGAGACCGTAGCGGGACATGGTCCGCCGCGGCCTGCTGGACGGGGTGACGGCCGGGAAGGCCGCGGAGAACACGGTCAAGGCCCTGGGCAAGGGCCTGCTGAAGATCATGTCCAAGATGGGCGTCTCCACCGCCGCCTCCTACACCGGGGCGCAGATCTTCGAGGCCATCGGGCTGGGCGAGGAGGTGGTCAGTACCTGTTTCACCGGCACCACCTCCCGGCTCGGCGGCGTCGGTTTCGAGGTGCTGGCCGCCGAGGCCGCGGCCCGGCACACCAGGGCCTTCCCGCCCCGGGGCGCCGGCCCGGATCACCGGCGGCTGGAGACCGGCGGTGACTACCAGTGGCGCCGCGAGGGCGAGGCGCACCTGTTCAACCCCGAGACCGTGTTCAAGCTGCAGCACGCGACCCGGAGCCGCCAGTACGAGATCTTCAAGGAATACACCCGCCTGGTGGACGACCAGTCCGCCCGGCTCATGACGCTGCGCGGCCTGCTCCGCATCCGCGGCGTCGATGAGCCCACTGACCCGCGTGGGCTGGGCGCAGCGTCGCTCCCGGCCCGCGCGCCTCACGCCCCTCGGGCGCCCGCAGAGACGCCCGCAGAGCACGCCCGGAGAGACGCCGGAGGGAACCCCGGAGGAACGGCAGCCAGGCCGGACTCCACCCGACCGGCCCGCACCCGGTCGGACGGCCGGTGGTGGCGGCGCCGGCGGCCGCGGCCCAGCCGCCCAGGCCGGAGCCGCGGGGCCCGATCCCCATCGACGAGGTGGAACCGGTCAGCGAGATCGTCCGCCGGTTCTCCACCGGCGCGATGTCCTACGGCTCCATCTCGGCCGAGGCGCACCAGACCCTGGCTATCGCGATGAACCGGCTGGGCGGCCGGTCCAACACCGGAGAGGGCGGCGAGGACCCGGACCGGTTCGTGCCGGACGTCAATGGTGACCTGCGCCGCTCCGCGGTCAAGCAGGTGGCCAGCGGCCGGTTCGGGGTGACCAGCGAGTACCTGGTCAACGCCGACGACCTGCAGATCAAGATGGCCCAGGGAGCCAAGCCGGGGGAGGGCGGGCAGCTGCCCGGCCACAAGGTGTACCCGTGGATCGCCAAGACCCGGTACTCCACCCCGGGCGTGGGCCTGATCTCCCCGCCGCCGCATCACGACATCTACTCCATCGAGGACCTGGCCCAGCTGATCCATGACCTGAAGAACGCCAACCCGCGGGCCCGCGT
>CAVQEM010000089.1:0-77500 GCA_963711485.1 uncultured Actinomycetes bacterium | reverse complement strand
GCCGTGGCCCACGTACCCGATGATCTACCGGGTGTCCAGCGCGCACGAGGAGGGCGGGGAGCGGGTCTACGCCGTGTCCACGCAGGAGTTCGTGGGCGACGGGGCCGGCCGGGTCAAGGGACTCCGGCTGGTCGAGGTGGAGCTGGCCGACGGCAAGTTCGCTCCGGTCCCGGGGACCGAGCGGGAACTGCCTTGCGAGCTGGTGCTGCTGGCCATGGGCTTCACCGGCGCGGACCGGGCGGGCCTGCTGACCGACCTCGGCGTCGAGTTCGACGCGCGCGGGAACGTGGCCCGCGACTGCGTGTACGCCACCTCGGTGCCCGGGGTGTTCGTGGCCGGGGACATGGGCCGCGGCCAGTCGCTGATCGTCTGGGCCATCGCCGAGGGACGCTCGGCCGCTGCGGCCGTGGACACGTACCTGGAGGGCGACAGCATGCTGCCCGCTCCCATCCCGCCCACCGCCCGCTCCCTGGTCTGAGTCCCCGCGCCTCCGCGCCTGCTGCCCTCAGTCCGCTATCCGGGGCCCCTATCCTGAGTCCGCAGTCCGGGACTGGTGCGCCGGGCCCGGTTGGCGAGCTCGCCGGTTCGGACGCCTGGGCGGTGTGCCGGGCCCCCGCCCCGGCGCCTGCCCGCCGCCCGCCGACTGTGCGCAACGTGTGCGAAGCCATCGTGCTGCGGAGCCATTGCGTGCGGAGCCATCGTGTGCGGAAACCGCTGTCATGCGCGCTGTCATGCCGGTGTCATGGCGACGTTTCACACACACGATCTGCCCGCCCCTCGTCGGCCGCTTCGACTGTGTGCTGAAACCGCTGCGGGCACAGCGTTTTCCGCACACGTACCGGCCACGAACATCATTAACGGTCTTTCCGTGGCCGGAGTCCGCCTTGGGGAGGGACTTGCGGCGCTGGGCGGGCGAATTATCGCGACGGTGGCCGACATTTGCGGACGGCCTGTCCACAGCGGACCCATGTCGTGCCCGGCTGTCCACAGGTGGACGACATGGGCTGCCGCTCTGGCGGAGCGGAGCCCAGCATCGTGGCATGAGCGCCGCACGCTTAGTCCAGGGATCCAACGGTCGACGGCCGCAGCCCCTCGCCTGCCGTGCTGACCATTGCTTCTGCCATCGCCATGATCGGGGAACCGGCCGTTCGCTGGCGGCTGCACAGCGGGCGGTGGCAGCGCCCGTGCCGTGGCGTGCTGGTTACCCACTCGGGGGGCATCAGTGACGCTGAATGGCTATGGATCGTCGTGCTGGGCGCAGGGCCGCAGGCGGTGCTCGGCGGCCTGACTGCGGCGCGGCTGGACGGTCTCACGGGATTCGGCGGTCGCGCGACTCACCTTCTGCTCCCGGCCTGCTGCCAGGTCAGGACAAGTCTGCCGGGAGTGGTGGTGCATCGGTCGCGGGTGCTTGGCCCGGACGACGTGCACCCGGCCCGGCTGCCGCCACGGACCAGGCTCGCGCGTTCACTGCTGGACGCCGCCGCGTGGTCTGGGTCAGGCGACAGGGCCCGGGCGGTGCTGGCAGCGGGGGTGCAGCAGCGCCTGGTCCGTCCAGATCAGCTCGAGGCGGCGCTGGACCGACGGCCTCGGCTGCGGCGACATGCGCTCATCTCGGCCACGCTGGCGGACATCGCGGGCGGCGCGCAGGCGCTTTCCGAACTCGACTTCGCCCGGCTCACCCGGCGCTACGGGCTGCCGGCTCCGGACCGCCAGGCGATACGGCTAGACCGGGACGGGCGACGCCGCTGGCTGGACGCCTACTGGGAGGAGGCGCACCTCGCGGTGGAAGTGGACGGGTTGTGGCACATGGAAGCCACGGCGTGGTGGGCGGACATGCGGCGGGGCAACGATCTGATCATCAGCGGCCTGCGGGTGTTGCGATTCCCGGCTTTTGTGGTCCGGGATGAGCCGGACGTGGTGGCAGCCCAGATCCGTGATGCACTCAGCCGCGCCCGTGTCGCTGCCCCGTGACGTCGGATCACTGTTCGGTGACCTTGCGCAGTGAGTTTCGGCGGGCCAGGGCATCCCCCTAGGGTGGTATAAACCAATTCGTAGGCCCCTGAGGAGGACGGCGCAGCTGACCTGGGGTGCCCCGGGTGGGATTCGAACCCACACTGCATGGTTTTTGAGACCATGGACTCTGCCTGTTGGTCTACCGGGGCGCCGCTGCCAGACGGTCCACGGCTGGCTCGGCCGAACGTCAATCTACCTGCTACCGGTACGCTCATGACGTGAGTCAGACCCCATTGCGCGTTTTGATCGCCGAAGACGAAGCGTTGATCCGGCTTGACCTCAAGGAGATGCTTGAGGAAGAGGGTTACTCAGTGGTCGGTGAGGCCGCCGATGGGCAGCGGGCCGTGGACCTCGCCCTCAGTCTCCGGCCGGACCTGGTGATCCTCGATGTGAAGATGCCGGTCCTGGACGGGATATCGGCCGCCGAGCAGGTGGCCGCCGATCAGATCGCGCCCGTGGTCATCCTGACCGCGTTCTCCCAGCGCGAGCTCGTCGAGCGGGCCCGCGACGCGGGGGCCATGGCCTACCTGGTCAAGCCCTTCACCAAGGCGGACCTGGTGCCCGCGATCGAGATCGCGGTCAGCCGCTTCCAGGAGGTCGCGGTGCTGGCGGGCGAGGTTGGCACGCTCAAGGAGCGGCTGGAGGTACGCAAGCTCCTCGACCGGGCCAAGGGCAAACTGCAGACCGAGCAGGGACTGTCCGAGCCGGACGCGTTCCGCTGGATCCAGAAGACATCCATGGACCAGCGTCTGGCCATGCGGGCCGTGGCGGAGCGGGTGCTCGAGGGGAGCATGGCCCCGGGTGGCCCCGCGAACAGCGGCGCCGCCAGCACCAGTGCCGCGGACGCCACCGATGCGGCGGCCGCCCGGCCGGATTCTGGGGCCTGACCCTTTTCGCAGCGCCGCAGCGCGGGCTGACCCCGACTCTGGTCCGCCCGCGTCGTGGAGACCTGGGCCGTTCCCCCGGGATCGAGCCCGGGGAACTTTTGGTGCCGTGTCGGCCTTCCCCGGGCCGACATGTTCTCTACTCAGCTCCCCGGGCTCTCGGCACCACGGTAGCGAGGTGTGGCCGCGCCGCGCAAAGGGGCGGCCATTCCCTGGCCGGTTTGTGATAAACGCCGGGCCGGATGCCGTTTCCCCGCCTGTACGGAGGCCGGCGTGGTCATTCTCCGGCCGCCGTGACATCGCCTGGGTCATGGCCCCCCGGCGGGACCTGGTCGCGGAGCAGGCAGGTCAGCCTGGCCGAGCAAATCCGGCGACCCTGGTCGTCGCTGATCACGACCTCGTAGGTGGCGGCAGTCCGGCCGCCGTGAACCCGGGTGGCGACGCCGGTGACCAGGCCCGCCGTCGCCGCGCGGTGGTGCGTGGCGCTGATCTCGATGCCAACGGCGAACCTCCCGGGACCGGCGTGCAGGGCCGCGCCCAGTGAGCCCAGGCTCTCAGCCAGTACGCAGGACGCACCCCCATGGAGCAGGCCGTAGGGCTGGATGTTGCCTTCGACCGGCATGGTGCCGGTGACACGCTCCGCGCTGGCGGCGGTCACCGTGATGCCCATGCGGCTGGACAGGGTGCCCTCGCTGAGCCGGGCGAAGCCTTCGATGATCTGCGTCCCGCTGTCCTGCCCCGCTGGCGTCCCGCTGTCCTGCCCTGCTGGCGTTCCGCTGTCCTGCCCCGCTGGCGTTCCGCTGTCCTGCCCTGCTGGCGCTGTGCCGTCCTGGCCTGAGCTTGCTGCGCCGTCCTCATCCGCTTGTGCCGCGCCGACCTGGCTTGCGCGTCCCGCGCCGTCCTGGCCCGGCCGCTTCTCCCCGTCTCGATCCACCCACGCCTCCGAGTAGCCACCCGGCGCTCGCCGCGCCGTAGGGGAAGCCTAGGCGGATCACGCAGCCCGCGGTCCGCACCGAGGGCCACCGGGCCGAGGTCCGCCGGGCCAGGGGTCACCCGGGCCGAGGCCCACCGGACCGAGGTCCGCCGGGCCGAGGGGTCACCCGGGCCGAGGGGTCACCCGGGCCGGGGCTCACCGGGCGGGGGGGACCCAGGCCGAGGCCCGTTGAGAGCGCCGAGACCCCGGCAGCGCGGTCCCCGTGACTCATGGGGACGTAGCGACCCAAGTGACTAGAGTCGTCTATGCGTGGTTTGGGGAGCGATATCGGGTTACCCGGCCCGCGAGATCACCATCCAGTTACATAGCGGGAAAAGATCAGACGTTCTGTCCCGAAACACTGGCGTTACATGCAGGTGAGCGTTAACAATGCCCCGGGGGCTGTCTGTGCCAGCCCCCCGGGGGCTGTCTGTGCCAGCCCCGGGAACCCAACGAAGGGGAGTCTCCATGCGTCCGGTTTTAAGAGGGAAGATCAGCACATCAGGTCTGCGCATTGGCGCGATCGCGGCGCTTGCGCTCGCGAGCGTGACCTCGCTGGCCGCCATGCGGTCCGCTCCGGCCGCGCCCGCAGGCGGGGGCGGTGGTCTGAGCATCACCAAGCAATACTTCGGCAGCACCCCTAACCCGCCGTCCACGACGCCGAGTCCGGTTTACCGCTACACGCTCCGCAACAGCCGCGGAATGCAGGTGAGGGTCCTCACCTTCGGCGGCATCGTGCAGTCGATCACCGTGCCGGGCCGTAACGGCCAGGAGGCCGACGTCACCCTCGGCTTCAGGACTCTGCAGGATTACGTCAAGTACGACAGCCCGCCCGTGACCGCCAACGGCGGCCCGTACTTCGGCGAGACGGTCGGCAGGTACGCCAACCGGATCGCCAAGGGCACGTTCCAGCTGAACGGCAAGACCTACACCCTGCCGATCAACAACGGCGTCAACAGCCTGCACGGCGGGCTGGTCGGCTTCGGGAACCACATCTGGTCCTCGAAAGAGGTCACCAGCCCCCGCTCAGTGGGTGTCCAGCTCACGCTGGTGAGCCCCAACGGTGACTCCAGCGGTGCCCCCGGGTCCCCCGGCTGCCCGACTGGCTGCACCGGGTACCCGGCCCAGCTGACCGTGGTGGTCACGTTCACCCTGAACAACGCCGACCAGCTCGGCATCCACTACAACGCCACCAACAACGACTCGAAGCTGTCAACGGTGCTCAACCTCACCAACCACAGCTACTTCAACCTGGCCGGTGAGAGCTCGCCGGCAGGCTCGGCCTACAAGCAGTTCGTCCAGATCAACTCGAACCGCTACTCGCCGACCGACAACACGCAGATCCCGCTCCCGCTGCCCAACGGGGTGCCGGTCGCGGGCACGCCGTTCGACTTCCGCGCGCCGCACACGATCGGGTCGCGGATCGATGACGTCAGCGCGCCGGACAACGTCCCGGCGAGCTTCGCGTCGCTCACCGGCGGCGAGAGCCAGCTGCTCATCGCCCAGGGTTACGACCACAACTGGATCCTGAACAAGCAGACCGGCGCGACCACCGGCCCGGACGGCCTCAACCTGGCCGCCCGCGCCTTTGACCCGTCGAGTGGGCGGCTGCTCACCGTCTGGACCGACCAGCCGGGCGTGCAGTTCTACAGCGGCAACTTCCTCACCGGCACGCTGGTGGGTATCAGCGGCCACACCTACCGGCAGGGCGCGGGGTACACGTTCGAGACCCAGCACTTCCCGAACTCGCCCAACGAGCCGGCCTTCCCGACCACCGTTCTCGGCCCCGGGAAGACCTTCAACTCAACAACGATTTTCGCGTTCAACTCCTGAAGTCCGGGCCGGCCGCCTGCGACGCCAGCTAACGGCGCCGCAGGCCGGCCTGCGCCGCGGCCCGGTGGCCGCCGCCTTCCCGGTGGCCCCCGGGTCGTGGCATGCGGGCCCGCTGGTGTCGGTCCCTGCTACTAGACTTCCTGCGTGGCGACGAAGGCGACCCAGGCACCCGCATCCGCACCCGAGCCAGCGGCGCGGCGGGAGCGGTTGCTGCTGCTCGACGGACACTCCCTGGCCTACCGTGCGTTCTTCGCGCTGCCGCCGGAGAACTTCTCCACCACGACCGGGCAGCCGACCAACGCGGTCTACGGCTTCACCGCGATGCTGATCAACGTGCTGCGCGACGAGCAGCCCACCCACGTGGCGGTGGCCTTCGACCGCAGCGAGCCGACCTTCCGGCACGAGCAGTACGTGGAGTACAAGGCGAACCGGCGGGAAACCCCGGCCGACTTCCGCAGCCAGCTCAGCCTGATCTTCGAGGTGCTCGATGCGCTCGGCATCCCGCGGCTCTCGGTGCCGGGTTACGAGGCCGACGACATCATTGCCACGCTGACCGTGGCCGCCACCGAGGCGGGCATGGACGTGCTCATCGTCAGCGGTGACCGCGACAACCTGCAGCTGGTCAACGACCACGTGACGGTGCTGATGACCCGGCGCGGCATCAGCGACATGACGCGGTTCACCCCGCAGGAGGTCGAGGCCAAGTACGGCCTGACCCCCGCGCAGTACCCGGACTTCGCCGCGCTGCGTGGCGACCCCAGCGACAACCTGCCGAGCATCCCCGGGGTCGGGGAGAAGACCGCGGCCCGGTGGGTCTCCGAGTTCGGTTCGCTCACCGAGCTGGTCGACCGGGTTGACGAGGTCAAGGGCAAGGCGGGCGAGAGGCTGCGTGAGCACCTCGGCGACGTGCTCCGCAACCGGCAGCTGACCGAGCTCGCCCGGGACGTCCCGCTCGAGTCGGTCCCTGCTGACCTGCAGCCGGTGCCGTGGGACCGTGACCAGATCCATCAGCTCTTCGACACGCTCCAGTTCCGCGTCCTTCGTGACCGCCTCTACAGCACGCTCCCTAACGGCATTACCGGCCCGGCCGCCACGGCCGGGACTGAGGCGTCGGGGCCGGCTCGCGGGTTCGAGGTCGCGGTGTCGGTGCCCGGCCCGGATGAGCTGGCCACGTGGCTGGAGGAGCACGCCACCGGGACCGGCCGGGTGGGCGTCGCGATCCACGGCACCTGGGGCCGCGGCACCGGGACCATGGACGGGCTGGCGCTGGCCGCCGCGGACGGGGCCGGGGCGTTCGTGGATCCGGTCACGCTGACCGAGGACGACGAGCGGGCCCTGGCCGCCTGGCTGGCGGACCCGGACCAGCCCAAGGCGCTGCACGACGCCAAGGGGCCGATGCACGCGCTGGCCGCCCAGGGTCTCGCGCTGGCCGGCCTGACCACCGACACGGCGCTGGCCGCGTACCTGGCGCTGCCGGGCCAGCGCTCGTTCGACCTGGCCGACCTGGCCCTGCGCTACCTGGGCAAGGAACTGCGGGACGGGGGGACCGCCACCGGCCAGCTCACCCTGGACCTGTCCGCCGGGGAAGACGGGGAGGACGACGGCGAGGCCGAGGCGGCGGTGGCGCTGGTCCTGCGGGCCCGGGCCACCGCGGAACTGGCCGACGCCCTGGACGCCGACCTGGAGCAGCGCGGCGCCGCGCAGCTGCTCTGCGACGTGGAACTGCCGCTGGTCGGCGTGCTGGCCCGGATGGAGCGGGCCGGGATCGCCGCCGACACCCACCACTTCGCCGACATGTCCGCCAGCCTGGGCGGCGAGGTGAAGGCGGCCGAGCAGGCGGCGTTCGGGATCATCGGGCACGAGTTCAACCTCGGCTCACCCAAGCAGCTCCAGGAAGTGCTGTTCACCGAGCTGGGCCTGCCCAAGACCAAGCGGATCAAGACCGGCTACACCACCGATTCCGAGGCGCTCACCAGCCTGCTCGCGCAGACCGGCCACCCGGTTCTGGAGCACCTGCTGCGGCACCGGGACGTGGCCCGGCTGAAGAGCATCGTGGACTCGCTGATCCCGATGGCGGACGAGGACGGCCGGATCCACACGACGTACAACCAGATGATCGCGGCCACCGGGCGGCTCTCCTCGACCGACCCGAACCTGCAGAACATCCCGATCCGCACCGAGGAGGGCCGCCGGATCCGGCAGGGTTTCGTGGTCGGCAGCGGCTACGAGACGCTGCTCACCGCCGACTACAGCCAGATCGAGCTGCGCATCATGGCCGACCTGTCCGGCGACACCGCGCTGGAGGAGGCGTTCACGTCCGGGCCGCGACTTCCACACCGAGACGGCGTCCCGGGTCTTCGGGGTCCCGGCCGACGAGGTCACGGTCGAGATGCGCAGCAGGATCAAGGCGATGAACTACGGGCTGGCCTACGGGCTGTCCGCCTACGGGCTGGGCCAGCAGCTGCACATCACCCCGGACGAGGCCCGCGTCCTGATGGACGAGTACTTCGAGCAGTTCGGCGGGATCAGGGACTACCTGTACGCGGTGGTGGACCAGGCCCGCAGGGACGGCTACACCCAGACCGTCCTCGGCCGCCGGCGCTATCTGCCCGACCTGACCTCCGACAACCGGCAGCGCCGGGAGATGGCCGAGCGGATGGCGCTCAACGCCCCGATCCAGGGCTCCGCCGCCGACGTCATCAAGGTGGCCATGCTCCGCGTCGACCAGGCTCTCCGGGAGGAAGGCCTGCGTTCCCGCATGCTGCTCCAGGTGCACGACGAGCTGGTTTTCGAGGTCGCCCCCGGAGAGCTCGACCGGCTGCGCGAACTGGTCACCCGGACCATGCGCAGCGCCTTCGACCTGCGCGTACCGCTGGAAGTGTCGCTCGGCACCGGCCGCAGCTGGGCCGAGGCCGGCCACTGAGCCAGCCCGGGGGGCGACCCCCGCGGAGCCCTGCGCGCGGCCCGGCGAGTCCGCACAGGCCAGCGTGCGGGCGTCCCCTCCGGCCTGCGGGCGCGGCCCGGCGACCGGCGAGGACACGCCCGCGCCGCGCCTCCCCTCCCCGGCGACCTGCCCCGAGGGGACACCCCCGCGCCGCGCCTCCCCTCCCCGGCGTGGCTCTCAGATTGAGACCGGGACTAAAACGCCGCGAGATCGCGTTGCAAAACTGCAGCGTGCAGGGTCGGTGCGAGCGGTAACGATCATGCGGCGATCGGGGTCTCCGATTGACCGGGTGGCTGGCTCTCATATCCTGAGCGCTGCGCCGTGTTCTGGTGCAGTCCGCCGTGGCCAGGCAGAGTTGCGGGTGGCCGTGAGGCTCCTCCGTGGCTCGCCGGGTCGGCCAGCCAAATCCAGTGCACCCTGTAGGCCCACCTGACGGGCCCTCGGTATGGCGCGCCCCAAACTACTTTCTGTCCGCCGGAGCCAACCAACACATGACGAGCAGCACAGAGGCCAGCCCGACCCCCAAGGTGGCGGTCAACGACATCGGGTCGCAGGAGGCCTTCCTCGCCGCGATCGACGAGACCATCAAGTATTTCAACGACGGCGACATTGTCGAAGGCACCGTCGTCAAGGTCGACCGAGACGAGGTCTTGCTCGACATCGGCTACAAGACGGAGGGGGTCATCCCCTCCCGTGAGCTGTCGATCAAGCACGATGTGGACCCCCACGACGTGGTCAAGGTCACCGACCACATCGAGGCCCTTGTCCTCCAGAAGGAGGACAAGGAGGGCCGCCTCATCCTGTCCAAGAAGCGTGCCCAGTACGAGCGCGCCTGGGGCACGATCGAGAAGATCAAGGATGATGACGGGGTCGTCACCGGCACCGTCATCGAGGTGGTCAAGGGCGGCCTGATCCTCGACATCGGCCTCCGCGGGTTCCTGCCCGCGTCGCTGGTGGAGATGCGCCGGGTCCGTGACCTGCAGCCCTACGTGGGCCGGGAGATCGAAGCCAAGATCATCGAGCTGGACAAGAACCGCAACAACGTGGTCCTGTCCCGCCGGGCCTGGCTGGAGCAGACCCAGTCCGAGGTCCGCCAGAACTTCCTGAACACGCTGCAGCGCGGCCAGATCCGCAAGGGCACCGTCTCCTCCATCGTCAACTTCGGCGCGTTCGTCGACCTCGGCGGCGTAGACGGCCTGGTGCACGTGTCCGAGCTGTCCTGGAAGCACATCGACCACCCGGGTGAGGTCGTCGAGGTCGGCCAGGAGGTCACGGTCGAGGTGCTGGACGTGGACATGGACCGGGAGCGGGTCTCCCTGTCGCTGAAGTCCACCCAGGAAGACCCGTGGCAGCAGTTCGCCCGGACCCACCAGATCGGCCAGGTCGTGCCTGGCCGGGTCACCAAGCTGGTCCCGTTCGGCGCGTTCGTCCGGGTCGAGGAGGGCATCGAGGGCCTGGTGCACATCTCCGAGCTGGCGGACCGGCACGTCGAGATCCCCGAGCAGGTCGTGCAGGTCGGCGACGAGATCTTCGTCAAGATCATCGACATCGACCTGGACCGGCGGCGGATCAGCCTGTCGCTCAAGCAGGCCAACGAGGGCACGGTCGGCGAGGCGGTCGGCGACGACTTCGACCCGACCCTCTACGGCATGCCCGCCACCTACGACGACCAGGGTAACTACGTCTACCCCGACGGCTTCGACGCCGAGACCGGCGAGTGGCTTGAGGGCTACGACACCCAGCGCGAGGAGTGGGAGCGGCAGTACGCGCAGGCGCGGTCCCGGTTCGAGGCGCACCGCCGCCAGATCGCCGAGGCCCGCAGCAAGGCGCGAAAGCGCCGAGGGCGAGGACGGCGGCGGCGACACGGGCGGCGCCGGCACGCACACGTCGGGCACCCCGGACCGGGGCAGTGCCGGCGGCGGCGCCCTAGCCTCGGACGAGGCGCTGGCCGCGCTGCGCGACAAGCTGTCCGGGGGCCAGAGCTAACTCACTGGTCCCGGCACCGATCCATGATCGCCCCTGGTACCGCTGAGGCCACGGCCGGCGGGCCGTGGCGATCATGGATCGGTGAGCTGGCAGCATGCTTAAGGTCGGCCTGACCGGCGGCATCGGCTCCGGCAAGAGCGAGGTGTCCCGCCGGCTGGCCGGTTACGGCGCGCTGATCATCGACGCGGACCTGGTGGCCCGGGAAGTCGTCGAGCTGCGGCACCCCGGGCCTGGCCCAGATAGTCGGCGTATTCGGCGCGGGAGTGCTGGCCGGTGACGGCACCCTGGACCGGCAGCGGCTCGGCGAGATCGTCTTCCACGACGCCGAGCTGCGCGCCAAGCTGAACGCGATCATCCACCCGCTGGTCCGCGAGCGCATCCGCGAGCTGGAACAGGGCGCCGACCCTGGCGCCATCGTGGTCGAGGCCGTCCCCCTGATCGCCGAGAACCACATGGCCGGGCTGTTCGACCTCGTCGTCGTGGTGGACGTCCCGCCCCGGATCCAGGAGGACCGGCTGATCCGGGACCGCGGCATGACCCGCGAGCAGGTCGCGGCCCGGGTGGCGGCCCAGGCCAGCCGGGATGACCGGCTGGCCATCGCGGACATCGTGCTGGACAACTCCGGGTCCCTGGCCGAACTCGACCGCGAGGTCGGGGAGCTGTGGGCCGAACTCTGCCGCCGGGCGAACGCCGCGCAGGAGCTCCTGAACCCCGCCGGTTCTGTCTCGACCAAATCGCGCTGGAGTCCTCGAGCCCCCGCCGGGTTCTGTCCGACCCCGGAAATACAGTGGAGGTCTGCGGGAGTTTAGCGACGGGAGGAGGCAATGACGTGCGACCAGTGAGTGACCTGCAGCGGCGGGTGGCGCCGTTCGAGGTGGTCACGGACATGGTCCCGTCGGGTGACCAGCCGAGGGCCATCGCCGAGATGGAGCGCCGGGTGAACGGCGGCGAGCGGGACACCGTCCTGCTGGGCGCGACCGGCACCGGCAAGACCGCCACCGTGGCCTGGCTGGCCGAGCGGGTGCAGCGGCCGGTCCTGGTCATGCTGCCGAACAAGACGCTGGCCGCCCAGTTCGCGAACGAGCTGCGCGAGATGCTCCCGCACAACGCGGTCGAGTACTTCGTCTCCTACTACGACTACTACCAGCCGGAGGCGTACATCCCGCAGACCGACACCTACATCGAGAAGGACTCCTCGATCAACGACGAGGTGGAGCGGCTGCGGCACTCGGCGACCAACTCGCTGCTCACCCGCCGGGACACGATCGTGGTGGCCTCGGTCTCCTGCATCTACGGGCTGGGCACCCCCCAGGAGTACGTGGACCGGATGGTCCCGCTCCGGGTCGGGCGACACCATCGAGCGGGACGCCCTGCTCCGCAGGCTGGTCGGCATGCAGTACGCCCGCAACGACCTGTCGTTCACCCGGGGCACCTTCCGGGTCCGCGGCGACACCATCGAGATCATCCCGGTCTATGAAGAGACTCGCCGTCCGGATCGAGATGTTCGGCGACGAGATCGAGCGGCTGATGACGCTGCACCCGCTGACCGGCGAGGTGATCAGCGAGGACGAGGAGCTGTACATCTTCCCCGCCTCGCACTACGTGGCGGGCCCGCAGCGGATGGAGCGGGCCATCGCGGGGATCGAGGCCGAGCTGGAAGAGCGGCTGGAGGAGCTGGAAAGGGCGGGCAAGCTGCTGGAGGCGCAGCGGCTGCGGATGCGCACCACCTACGACATCGAGATGCTCCGCCAGGTGGGCAGCTGCTCGGGCATCGAGAACTACTCGCGGCACATCGACGGCCGTGAGGCCGGCAGCCCGCCGAACACCCTCCTCGACTACTTCCCCGAGGACTTCCTCCTGGTCATCGACGAGTCGCACAACACCGTCCCGCAGATCGGGGCGATGTACGAGGGTGACGTGTCGCGGAAGCGGGCCCTGGTCGAGCACGGGTTCCGGCTGCCCAGCGCGATCGACAACCGGCCGCTCACCTGGGACGAATTCACCGAGCGGATCGGCCAGACCGTGTACCTGTCGGCCACCCCCGGCCCCTACGAGCTGCAGCGGGTGGGCGGCGACGTAGTCGAGCAGGTGATCCGGCCGACCGGGCTGATCGACCCCCAGGTCATCATCAAGCCGACCAAGGGCCAGATCGATGACCTGGTGGACGAGATCAGGACGCGGGCGGAGCGGTCCGAGCGGGTGCTGGTCACCACGCTGACCAAGAAGATGGCCGAAGACCTGACCGATTACCTGCTGGAACTCGGCATCCGGGCCCGGTACCTGCACAGCGAGGTGGACACGCTGCGCCGGGTGGAGCTGCTCCGTGAGCTGCGGGTCGGCGAATACGACGTGCTGGTCGGGATCAACCTGCTCCGCGAGGGACTGGACCTGCCCGAGGTGTCGCTGGTGTCCATCCTGGACGCCGACAAGGAGGGCTTCCTGCGCTCCGGGCACCTCACTCATCCAGACCATCGGCCGGGCCGCGCGGAACGTCTCCGGCCAGGTGCACATGTATGCCGACTCGGTCACCCCGTCCATGCAGCGGGCCATCGACGAGACGGACCGGCGGCGGGCCAAGCAGGTCGCCTACAACACCGAGCACGGCATCGACCCGACCCCGCTGCGCAAGCGGATCGCCGACATCCTCGACCAGCTGGTCCGGGAGGACGCGGACACCGAGAAGCTGATCGGCGGGAGCGGGCGCCAGCAGAGCCGGGGCAAGACCCCGGTGCCGGGACTGTCCTCGCGGGTGCGGGCCTCGGCCGCCGGTGCGGGCGAGGGCGAAGGCGGCGGCGCCGCGCGGGGCGATCTGATCGCGCTGATCTGCCCAGCTGACCGAGCAGATGCACACCGCCGCGGCAGAGCTGCAGTTCGAGGTGGCGGCCCGGATCCGGGACGAGATCAGGGAACTGAAGCAGGAGCTGCGGGGGATGCAGGCGGCAGGGGTCTGATCTGACCCGTTTTGTGCTGGCCAGGGCAGGCCGCGGGCATCCCAGCGGGCCGCGTCGCGGGTAACGCGAGGCGGCGGCGGGCACGGCTGGGGCCACCGATGGTGGCGGGTTCTCGCCGAGCGGAACCGCCGGCGCCTCCCACACGTCCAAGGCTTTGTAGTTCAGGGCACTGAGCAGTCCAGGCCGCTGCTCAGTGCCCTGGACACACTGATTTTCCGGCCGATTGGCTGCCCAGGGAACGGAGAACACCATGGGCGTGCCCGGAACCCGGCCCGGCCGTCTCACCCGCCCGGGACTGCTTGTGCTGGCCGCCGCGGGCGCCACGATGCTGATGGGCGCCTGCGGGAGCCAGGCCGCCATCACGTCCAGCGCGGCCCAGCCGGCCAGCACCGCCAGCACGGGGACCGCCAGCACGGCCAGCACGGGAACCAGCCCGGCCGGCGAGCCCGGCACCGCCGCCCGGAAGCCGCCGCGGCGCTGTGCTCCGCAGCGGCCGCGGTGACCCGGCTGGTGGCCAGCCGGGCCAGCGCCCTGCCGCAGAACCACCTGCACTTCGCCTTCCCGGCCGGGATCACCGTGCCCAGCCCCGCGCGGGCGCGCGCGGTGGCCGAGGCGGTCTGCGGGCTGCCCGCCATGCCCCGCGCGGTCATGAACTGCCCCGCTGACCTGGGGGTCAGCTACCGGCTCAGCTTCGCCGCAGGCACCAGGAGCTTTCCCGTGGTCACCGTCAGCGCCGGGGGCTGCGCGGGGGTGACCGGGGCCGGCCCGGTGCGCTCGGCCGACCGCTCACCCGGGTTCTGGACCGTCCTGGCGCACGCCATGGGCATCAGCAGCGGCGCGGCGCTGCGGGGCACTAGCCCGGGCCACCCAGGCACCGGGGTGGCCAGGCCCCACACCAGCCCGTTCCGCCCAGGCACCGGGATGGTCAGGCCCGGCGTCAGCCCGGTCGGGTAGAGCACGGGCCCCCCGGTCAGGCACGCGCCCGGCGGCGGGCACCGCCGGCGCTGGTAGGTTCGCAGAGCCTGATACCAGCCGGAGGGTGAGCATGACCTGGGTGCTATTCGACTACGGCGGCGTGATCTGCGAGCCCCAGCCCGAGGCGGACCGGGCCCGGCTGGCCCGCGCGTCCGGCGCCGCGGCCGCGGACTTCGAGGCCGCCTACTGGCGGTACCGGCTGGACTACGACCGTGCCGCCCTAGACGTCACCGCGTACTGGCAGCGCGTCGCGGCGGACCTGGGCCGCTCCTACACCGACACGGAGATCGCGGAACTCAGCAGGCTGGATAGGGCGTCCTGGCTGACCCTGCAGCCCGGCACCGTGGACCTGATCACCGCCCTGGCCGCGACGGGCCAGCGGCTCGCGCTGCTGTCCAACGCGCCGGCCGATGTGGCCGAGGCTGTCCGGGAGCTGCCGCTGGCCGAGTCACTTCGAGCACCTGGTGTTCAGCTGCGCGCTCAAGTCCGCCAAGCCCGATCCGGAGTGCTTCCGGGCCACGCTCGCGCTGCTGGACGCCGACCCCGGGGACGTCGTCTTCCTGGACGACCGGGCCGACAATGTGACCGGCGCCGCCGCCCTGGGCATCAGGAGCGTTCAGTTCACCGACGCCGCTGCCGCCCGCGACGGCCTGGCCCGGCACGGCATCGCGCCAGGCTGATGGCCCGCGTAGGGTCGTAGACGTGTTGGTCAGCCTGGTGGCCGGGGTCGTGGCCGCCGTGTGCTACGGGATCGCCACGGTCATGCAGGCCGTGGCGGTGCGCGCGGCGAGCCGCCAGCCTGCCGGCGGCGGGCCGCCCGGCATCGCGCTCGGGACCGTGGATCCCGGCCTCGTCGTCCGGATGCTGCGCCAGTGGCGGTTCGTGGCGAGCCTGGCCCTGGACCTGTTCGGGTTCGTGGCCCAGCTGGTGGCGCTGCGGCGGCTGCCGCTCTTCGCGGTCCAGGCCATGATCGCCGGCAGCCTGGCCGTGACCGCAGTGCTGGCGGCCTGGCTGATCAACGTGGAACTGGCCTGGCGGGAGTGGCTGGCCGTCGCCGGGGTCGTGGTCGGCGTGGGCGTGCTGGGCGTGTCAGCCGGGGCCGAGGGGGCGACTGCGGTCAGCGGGCAGTTCAAGCTGGCGCTCATCCTGGCTGTCGCCTGCGTGGCCGTGGCCGGTGTCCTGGCCTCCCGGCTCCGCGGTCCGGCCCGCACCCCCACGCTGGGCGCCGTCGCCGGGCTGGGCTACGGCGTGGTTGCCGTGGCTGCGCGGGTGCTGCCGGGGTACTCCCCGGCGGAACTGATCCGCGACCCGGCCGCGTACGCGCTCGTCGCGGCGGGTGTGGTGTCCTTCATGCTGTACGCCACCGCGCTGGAAAGCGGCAGCGTCACCGTGGCCACCGCCGGCGTCGTCCTGACCGAGACCGCGCCCCCCGCTCTCATCGGGATCATCTTCCTTGGTGACCACACCAGGCCCGGGCTGGCCGTGGTCGGGGTCGCGGCCTTCGTGCTGGCGGTGACCTGCGCGGTTCTCCTGGCCCGGTTCGGCGAGGCGGGCGAGGACTCCGACGGTGGACCGGGCGGAGGCGCGGCTGAAGCACAAGGACGGCGAGCCGAGCACCTCGCCAGTGTGATCTCCGCGGTGTGCTGAGGCCCGTGGCTGGTCTACGGTGGAACTGGGCTAGCGGGGGTTGGGCTAGCTGGAATTGGGCTAGAGTACCGGAATTGGGCTAGCTGGAATCGGGCGGGGTCGCGGGGACGCCTTGCGTGTCTGGCCGTCGAGCGGTATATGAGGGCTGATATTCTGAGGGTCCGTGGACCGGCGGGATTCCCGCATCACACCGACCACGGGAGCCTTCTGTTGGCTGCGGCACCGCACATATCTCGGCAAACTCCGACCAGGCACCTCTTCGTCACCGGCGGAGTTGCCTCCAGCCTCGGCAAGGGGCTGACCGCCTCCAGCCTGGGACGGCTACTCAAGCTCCGTGGCCTGAACGTCACGATGCAGAAGCTTGACCCCTACCTGAACGTCGATCCGGGCACCATGAACCCGTTCCAGCACGGCGAGGTGTTCGTCACCGACGACGGGACCGAGACCGACCTGGACGTCGGGCACTACGAGCGCTTCCTCGACACGCGGCTGCGTGGCTCGGCCAACGTCACCACCGGGCAGATCTACTCCAGCGTGATCGCGAAGGAGCGCCGCGGAGACTACCTGGGCGACACCGTGCAGGTCATCCCGCACATCACCAACGAGATCAAGTCCCGCATCATCGACATGGGCGGCCCGGGTATCGACGTGGTCATCACCGAGGTGGGCGGCACCGTGGGTGACATCGAGTCGCAGCCGTTCCTGGAGGCCATCCGGCAGATCAGGCACGAGATCGGCCGGGACCGCTGTTTCTTCCTGCACGTGTCGCTGCTGCCTTACATCGGCCCGTCCGGGGAGCTGAAGACCAAGCCCACCCAGCACTCCGTGGCCGCGCTGCGCAGCATCGGCATCCAGCCCGACGCGATCGTGTGCCGCAGCGACCGGCCCATCAGCGACGGGCTCAAGCGGAAGATCAGCCTCATGTGTGACGTGGACGAGGAGGCCGTCGTTTCCGCGGTCGACGCCCCGTCCATCTACGACATCCCCAAGGTCCTGCACACCGAGGGGCTCGACGCCTACGTGGTACGGCGGCTCGGCCTGCCGTTTCGCGACGTGGACTGGAGCGACTGGGATGACCTGCTGCGCCGGGTGCACCGGCCTGCGCACAGCGTGACGATCGCGCTGGTCGGCAAGTACGTTGACCTGCCCGACGCCTACCTGTCGCCCGCCGAGGCCCTGCGGGCGGGCGGCTTCGCTAACGACGCCCGGGTGAACATCCGGTGGGTGACCAGCGACGACTGCCAGACCCCTGAAGGCGCGGCGCGCCAGCTTGCCGACGTGGATGGGGTCCTCGTCCCGGGCGGCTTCGGGGTGCGTGGTATCGAGGGGAAGCTCGGGGCCATCCGCTACGCCCGCGAGAACGGCATCCCGCTGCTGGGCCTGTGCCTCGGACTGCAGTGCGCCGCGATCGAGGTCGCCCGGGACGTGGCCGGGCTGCCTTACGCGAATAGCACCGAGTTCGACCCCGACACCCCCGATCCGGTCATCGCCACGATGGCAGACCAGCAGGACGTGGTCGCGGGCGAGCGCGACATGGGCGGCACCATGCGGCTGGGCCTGTTCCCGGCCGTGCTGTCCGAGGGGTCCCTGGTGCACGAGCTGTACGGGACGGACCTGGTCGAGGAGCGGCACCGGCATCGCTACGAGGTCAACAACGCCTACCGCCCCGTCCTGGAACAGGCCGGGCTGGTCAGCTCCGGCTTGTCGCCCGACGGGCGTCTCGTCGAGTTCGTCGAGCTGCCCCGGGAGGCCCACCCGTTCTTCGTGGCCACCCAGGCGCATCCTGAGTTCCTGTCCCGGCCCACCCGGGCGCATCCTCTCTTCGCCGGGCTGGTAGCCGCGGCGCGGGAGCGGGCCAAGTCGCTCAGCCGCGGCGGCGCAGCTCTCGGCCACCCGGCCGCGGCCAGCGCATGACCTGCGAGGAAGCTTCGCTGCCCGGGCCGCGGCCGGAGGAGCCGGCTCCGCTGCGCGACATACCGGAAAGCTGGCCGGTGCTCTCCTCGGTGGTGCAGGCCCGCGGCCCGATCGTGACGCTGCGCAGCGACCGGGTGCAGATGCCCGATCACGAGGTGGCGGACCGGCAGGTGGTGGAGCATCCGGGCGCGGTGGTGATCGTCGCCCTGGACGAGGCGGGCCAGGTGCTGATGATCCGCCAGTACCGGCACCCGGTGGCCCATGTGCTCTGGGAGCTGCCCGCGGGCTTGCGGGACGTACGCGGGGAGCCGCTGCGGGCCACCGCCGAGCGGGAACTGCTGGAGGAGACGGGATACCGGGCCCGCGACTGGCGGATCCTGGTCAACTTCTACTCCTCCCCGGGTATCAGCACTGAGTGGATCCGCGTCTTCCTGGCTCGCGACCTGGTGGAGGTCCCCGCGGCCCAGCGCGACTTCGTTCCCCGGCACGAGGAGACCCAGCTGCAGATCCGCTGGGCGGGCCTGGACGAGGCGCTGGACCGTTTCATCGCGGGCGACCTGCACAATGGTTCTACCGCGGTGGGTATCTTGTCCGCGTATGCCGCTCGGAGCAGCGGATTCACCGGCCTGCGGCCCGCGGACGCGGGTGACGGCTGATCGGTGGCGACTCTGCCAGGACACTGGGTCTGCCAGGACACTGGGACCGCCAGGCGCTCAGCCCGTCAGGCTCGCCGCACCCGGCAATGGGGCCGGATGCGGAGTTACGAAGAGAGGGCTTGCAGCCATGAAGGTAGGCGTTCCCCAAGAGGTCAAGAACCATGAGTACCGGGTGGCCATCACCCCCGCCGGCGTTCATGAGCTGACCCGCGGCGGCCACGAGGTGTTCATCGAGCGTGACGCGGGAACCGGGTCCTCCATCCCGGACGAGGACTTCGTCACCGCGGGCGCGGCCATCCTGCCCACCGCGGACGACGTCTGGCAGACGGGCGACCTGATCCTGAAGGTCAAGGAGCCGGTGGCCGAGGAATACCACCGGATGCGCAAGGACCAGGTGCTGTTCACCTACCTGCACCTCGCGGCCTCGCGGCCCTGCACCGACGCGCTGCTCGAGTCGGGTATCACCGCCATCGCCTACGAGACCGTCCAGCTGCCGGACAAGTCGCTGCCGCTGCTGGCCCCCATGTCCGAGGTGGCAGGCCGGATGGCCCCCCAGGTCGGCGCGCATCACCTGCAGCGCGACGGCGGCGGCCGGGGGGTCCTGATGGGCGGGGTGTCCGGCGTCTACGCGGCTAAGGTGGTGGTCCTCGGCGCGGGCGTCTCCGGCATGAACGCGGCGGCCATCGCCCTGGGCATGCAGGCCGAGGTCCTGCTGGTGGACAAGAACGTGGCCCGGCTGCGCTCGGCCGACGCGATCTACCAGGGGCACTGCCAGACCGTCGCGTCCAACGCCTACGAGATCGAGCGGGCGGTGATCGATGCCGACCTGGTCATCGGTGCGGTGCTGGTGCCGGGCGCGAAGGCTCCCGAGCTGATCTCCGACGATCTGGTGTCGCGGATGAAGCCCGGCTCCGTGCTGGTGGACATCGCCATCGACCAGGGCGGCTGTTTCGCTGGCTCGCGCCCGACCACGCACGCCGATCCGACCTACCGGGTACACGACTCGCTGTTCTACTGCGTGGCGAACATGCCCGGGGCCGTGCCGCACACCTCGACCTACGCCCTGACCAACGTCACCCTGCCCTACGTGGTGGAGCTGGCTAACCAGGGCTGGCGCGCCGCGCTGCGCGCCGATCCCGCGCTGGCGCTCGGACTGCACACTCACGAGGGCAGCCTGACCTGCCAGCCCGTCGCGGACGCGCACGGCCTGCCGTCCATGCCGCTCACCGAGGCCCTCAGCTGACCACAGCCGGGCCTGCCACCGTCACGGCCGCAGTCGGCCGTTATCTCGATCACCTCACCGTGGAGCGCGGCCTGGCCGCGCACACGCTGGCGGCCTACCGGCATGACCTGCTCCGCTACCAGGTCATGCTGGCGGCCCGCGGCCGGACAGTGATCGGTGAGGTCACCACCGGCGATGTGGCGGCATTCCTGGCCGGGCTGCGCCAAGGGGATGACGACCACTCGCCGCTCGCCGCCAGCTCGGCGGGCCGGGCCGTGGTGGCGGTCCGCGGGCTGCACGCGTTCGCCGCCGCCGAGGGGCTGGCCGGATCCGACCCGGCCAGCCTGGTCCACCCGCCCGCCAGCCCGCGGAAGCTGCCCCGTGCGATCGGGGTGGCGGAGGCGGAACGGCTGATCGCCGCCGCCGGGGCCAGTGCTGCGGAAACCGGCGACGGCGGCGATGCGCTGCGCCCGCTGCGCGACCGGGCGCTGCTCGAGCTGCTGTACGGGACCGGGGCCAGGATCTCCGAGGCTGTCGGGCTCGACGTCGACGACCTCGGCTTCCTGGCCACCGGGGTCGGCACGGACAGGGCCGGCGCGGGACAGCATGCGCCGCCTGCCACCGTCCGGCTGGCCGGCAAGGGCGGCCGGGACCGGGTCGTGCCGGTTGGCCGGTACGCCCGTGAGGCGCTGGAGGCCTACCTGGTCCGGGCCAGGCCGTCGCTGGCCGCCGCGGGCCGCCGGGCGTCGGCCAGCCCCGCGGTGTTCCTGAACGCCCGCGGCGGGCGGCTGACCCGGCAGGGCGCCTGGGGTGTGCTGAAGGCGGCCGCCGACCGGGCCGGGCTGGGCGGTGTCTCGCCGCACACGCTGCGGCATTCCTACGCCACGCATCTGCTCGACGGCGGCGCGGACGTGCGGGTGGTCCAGGAGCTGCTGGGGCACGCCTCCGTGACCACCACGCAGATCTACACCATGGTCACCGTGGACAAGCTCCGCGAGGTGTACTCTGCCGCCCATCCGCGCGCCCTCGGCCAACCCGATCCGATTGGCCCCGATTAGCTGCGCAGACGGTGCTGACCTCGCAGTCCCGTCATCGGGCGGACGCCCGCCCCGACCTCTCGCGCGGCCTGCGCGGGCCCGCACCGGCTTCTCGCGCGGGTCTGCGGGGCCCGCACCGGCTTCTCGCGCAGGCCTCCGGAGCCGGTGCTCGCTTTCCGTTATTGAGCAACGCTCCGGTGAGTCGGCTTGCCGGCGGCCATGGCAGGCCCTAAAGTCCCGGTTCCAGCGGAGGTTTTGCCAGTCCGCCGGGGAGGTGCAGCAGATGGTAGCAGGGGCGCACTTGATTCACGCTGAACCAGGCTCCATCGGGCCCACTGGACGGCCGGTGCCTGCCTTCCCCGACCCGGAACCGTTGCTCCACCACGGCCCCGCGCGCATCGTCGCGGTCTGCAACCAGAAGGGTGGGGTGGGCAAGACCACCACCACTATCAACCTGGGTGCGGCGCTGGCTGAGAACGGCCGCCGGGTGCTCCTGGTGGACTTCGACCCGCAGGGCGCATTGTCCGTCGGCCTGGGTATCCAGCCGCACGAGCTCGAGTACACGATCTACAACCTGCTGATGGAACGCGGGTTGCGGGCGGCCGACGTGGTCTTCAAGACCACGGTGGACGGCATGGACCTGGTGCCCAGCAACATCGACCTGTCCGGGGCCGAGGTCCAGCTCGTGCACGAGGTGGGGCGGGAGTTCGTACTCGGTGGGGTACTGGAGCCGCTGCTCCCCGAGTACGACGTCGTCCTCATCGACTGCCAGCCGTCCCTGGGCCTGCTCACCGTGAACGCCCTGGCCTGCGCGGCCGGGGTGCTCGTCCCGCTGGAGTGCGAGTACTTCGCCATGCGGGGTGTGGCCCTCCTGCTGGAGACCATCGACAAGGTGTCGAGCAGGCTCAATCCGCGGCTGGGCATCGACGGGCTGCTCGCCACCATGTACGATTCCCGGACTCTGCATTCTCGCGAGGTGCTCGCGGAGGTGGTCAAGGGGTTCGGCGACAAGGTGTTCCACACGGTGATCAACCGCACCGTGCGGTTCCCCGACGCCACCGTCGCGGGTGAGCCGATCACCAACTTCGACCCCTCGTCCACGGGAGCGAGTTCCTACCGGGAGCTGGCACGGGAGGTACTGGAGCGGTGGCGGCTGGCAGGACGCACGGGTCCCGTCCACGGCGGGTGAGCTTGCCGGGTGTCGCCGAACTGCTCCGGCCGGCCAGGCCGGGCCCGTCCGCGTCAGGCCCGTCCAGCGGGGATGGCCGTCAGGCCAGCGGGCGTGAAGCTCACCCGCAGAAGATCACGGTGTACCTGTCCGCCGCCGAGCTCCTCGACCTCGAGCGGGCCCGGCTGGCGCTTCGCGGGTACGGGATTACCGTGGATCGTGGCAGGCTGGTCCGTGAGGCCATCGCCGTGCTGCTGGCCGACCTGGACGCCGAGGGCAAGGCGAGTCTGCTGGCCGGGCGATTGCGGGATACTACGTGAGGTGGCGGGCTGGCGGTGATGCGTGCGGTGACAGCTGAGCCGGGCGGTGAGGCTGCGCAGGGCACCGGCCAGGGCGGGTTCGAGGTGCACCTCGACGTCTTCGAGGGGCCCTTCGACCTGCTGCTCGGCCTGATCTCCAAGCACAAGCTCGACATCACCGAAGTCGCCCTGTCCCAGGTCACGGACGAGTTCATCGCCTACATCCGGGCCCTGGCCGACGGCTGGGACCTCGATCAGGCCAGCTATTTCCTGCTGGTGGCGGCGACCCTGCTCGACCTTAAGGCCGCCCGGCTGCTGCCCAGCGGCGAGGTCGAGGACGAGGAAGACCTCGCCCTGCTGGAGGCCCGGGACCTGCTGTTCGCCCGGCTGCTGCAGTACCGCGCCTACAAAGAGGTCGCGGCGGTGTTCGCGGGCCGGATGTCGGTGCAGGGCCGCCGCTTCGCCCGGCGGGTGCCGATGGAGCCCGAGTTCGCCGAGCTGCTCCCGGAGGTCCTGCTGGGCCTGGGCCCGGTGGAGTTTGCCGCGATCGCCGCCCGGGCGCTGACGCCCCGCCCGGTGCCTGAGGTGTCCACCGAGCACCTGCACTCGCCGACGACGACCGTCCGCGAGCAGGCGGACATCATGGCGGCCCGGCTTCGCCGGCTCGGGCGGGCGACGTTCCGCCGCCTGTCCGCGGACTGCCTGGGGACCTATGAGGTCGTGGCCCGGTTCCTGGCCCTGCTCGAGCTCTACCGGGAAGGTAACGTCTCGTTCGACCAGGTGACCCCCCTGGGGGAGTTGTACGTGACCTGGGTGGCCGGGGCGGAGCCTGCTGCGGGGGCCGGGACAGGCGCCGACGGCGAGGAGGAATACGGGTGAGCATGGAGGACCGGGCAGGCCCGGCGGGCGACGACGGTGCGATGTCACCGGAGGACGCGGAACGGACCGCGGACGGCGAGGCCGCCCCGCAGGACGACCTGACCGAGGGTGAGGGCGGCCCGGCCGAAGGGGCAGATGGTCCTGGACTGCGGGCCAGCCTCGAGGCGATCCTGCTCGTGGTGGACGAGCCGGTGCCGGAGATCGTCATCGCGCAGGTCCTCGAGCGCCCCCGCGGGGAGGTCGCGATGGCCTTGCGCGACCTCGCCGCCTCCTACGACGCCGAGGAGCGTGGTTTCGACCTGCGGGAGGTGGCGGGTGGCTGGCGCTTCTACACCCGGGCCGTGTGCGCACCAGTGGTGGAGCGGTTCGTCCGGGACGGCCAGGAGGTCCGGCTGACCCAGGCCGCCCTGGAGACGCTGGCGGTGGTGGCCTACCGGCAGCCAGTGAACCGGGCCCGGGTATCGGCGGTCCGCGGGGTCAACTGCGACAGCGTGCTGCGTACGCTCACCCTGCGTGGCCTGGTCGAAGAGGCGGGCACCGAGTCTGAGACCGGGGCCATCCTGTACCGCACCACCGGGTACTTCCTGGAGCGGCTCGGCCTGGCCAGCCTGGAGGAGCTCCCGGATCTCGCCCCGTTCCTGCCCGAGCATGTCGAGGACGTCGAGGATGCGGTTGATGAGCGCCAGGGGACCTGACCCTGTGGGTCCGCGGGCACGGCCCCCCGCCGGTGAGGCTGGCCCGGGAGGGGACGAGCGCCTGGATGACGACCGGGACAGCCTCATCGACGTGCCAGGCGGCGTGCGGCTGCAGAAGGTGCTGGCCGCGGCGGGCGTGGGCAGCCGCCGGCACTGCGAGGAACTGATCGGCGAGGGCCGGGTCGAGGTGGACGGCGAGACCGTGCGCCGGTACGGCGCCCGGGTGGACCCGGAGCATCAGATCATCCGCGTGGACGGGATGCGCATCCCGTCCCGCCAGGATGTGGTCTACCTCGCCCTGAACAAGCCCGCCGGGGTCCTCACGACGATGTCTGACGACCGGGGGCGGCCGACGATCGCGGACTTCCTGGAGGACTATCCGGAGCGGCTGTACCACGTGGGCCGGCTGGACTACGACACCGAGGGCCTGATGCTGCTGATGAACGACGGCGAACTGGCCCACCGCCTGGCCCACCCCAGCTACGGCGTGCTGAAGACCTACCTGGCCGATGTGCCCGGCCCGCTGCCCCGGGACGTGGGGCGGCGGCTGCTCAGCGGGGTCGAGCTCGAGGACGGCGTGGCGAGCGCGGACAAGTTCCGGGTGGTGGAGCAGGCCAACTCCAGGGCCCTGGTGGAGCTCACCCTGCATGAGGGGCGCAAGCACATCGTGCGGCGGATGCTGGCCGAGGTGGGACACCCGGTCAGCCGGCTGGTCCGGACCCACGTGGGGCCCATCGCGCTCGGGTCGCAGCGGCCCGGCACGACGCGCCCGCTGACCACGCGCGAGATAGGTGAGCTGTACGCGGCCGTCGGTCTGTAACCTGGCGGGTACCGTCGGTCTGTAACCTGGCGGGTATCAGCGGGCCAGGAGGAAGTCCTCGGACCTGACGGCGTGAAGGAGCAGGCTGGTGGCGGTCAGGGCGATCCGCGGTGCGGTCCAGGTGGACGAGAACGAGCGGGAGGCCATCCTCGAGGGCACGACGGAGCTCGTGACCGAGGTCATGGAGCGTAACGGTCTGGTCACCGACGACGTCATCAGCGTGGTGTTCACCACCACCCCCGATCTCACCGCCGAGTTCCCGGCCCTGGCCGCCCGCAAGATCGGCTTCCAGGATGTGCCGCTGCTGTGCGGCACCGAGATCGCGGTCCCGCATGCCCTGCCCCGCGTGGTGCGGCTGATGATGCACATCGAGACCGGCAAGCCGCGCTCGGCCATGCAGCACGTCTACCTGCGCGGGGCGGCGGCGCTCCGGCTGGACATCGCGCAGTGAGCTCACCGGCCGACCGGGCGCCTGGCCGTACCGCGACGCCCGGCTGACCGCTCACCGGCCGACCGGACGCGGGCCGACCGGACGCGGGCCGACCGGACGCCGGCCGACCGGACGCCGGCGGCGGGGGCGCCCGTGGCGACGACCGCACCGGCCCTGGCCAGCGTCATCGTGATCGGGACCGGGCTGATCGGCACCTCGGTCGCGCTCGCGCTCCGGCCCCGGGGCGTGGCCGTGTGGCTCGCGGATTCCAACCCGGCGGCAGCCCGGCTGGCCGCCGACATCGGGGCGGGCAGGGTGCTTCCCGGTGATGTGCTGGCCGCACCCCCGCCCGGCGGCCCGGCCGACGTGGCCGTTCTCGCCGTCCCGCCGCAGGCCGTGGCGCCGACTCTGGCCCGCGCCCAGGCGGCGGGCCTGGCCCGCTGGTACACGGACGTGGCCAGCGTGAAGACATTGCCGGTCAGGCAGGCTCAGGCGGCCGGCTGTGACATGGCCTCGTTCGTGCCCGGGCACCCGCTGTCCGGCCGGGAGCGGTCCGGCCCGGCCGCGGCCCGCGCGGACCTGTTCCTCGGCCGCCCCTGGGTCATCTGCCCCGGTCCGCCGGTCCCGGCCGCGGGCCTCGCGGCCATCGGGGCCCTGGCCCGGGCCTGCGGCGCCGAGCCCGCCGAGGTCAGCGCCGCTGAGCATGATCGCTGGGTGGCCCTCGTCTCGCACGCGCCCCACGTGCTGTCCGCAGCCATGGCCGCCCGGCTGGCCGACGCCAGCGACGGGTCCCTGTCCCTCGCGGGCCAGGGACTGCGCGACGTGACCCGCATCGCGGCGGGTGATACGGGGCTGTGGACCCAGATCCTGGCGGCCAACGCGGCCCCGGTCGCGGACGTGCTCGCCGCGGTGGCGGCCGACCTGGCGGCGGTGGCCGAGGCGCTGGCCGATACCACGCAGGCTCCTGGCGCCGGCCCGGGCACCGGCACCGGCACCGGCCCAGGAACCGGAGCCGCGGGCCCGGACCTGAAGGTCCTCGCCGCCCTCCTGGAGCAGGGAGGCGCCGGGGTGGCGAGGATCCCGGGCAAGCGGGGCGCCCCCGCCCGGGCCGAGGCGGCCGTCCAGGTCGTGATCCCCGACCGGCCCGGAGAGCTCGCCCGGCTGTTCCAGGCCGCGGGCGAGGCCGGGGTCAACATCGAGGACATCGGCATCGAGCATTCGCCCGGCCTGCCGGTCGGCGTGGCCGAGCTGACCGTCCACCCGGAGGCTGTCGGACGGCTGACCGAGGCACTCGCGGCCAATGGATGGCCCGTACGCCGGTAGCATCGCCCTCGTGACCGACTGCCTCATCATTGCCGTGGACGGCCCCGCGGGGTCCGGCAAATCCAGTGCCGCCCGCGGTGTCGCACGTGGCCTCGGCCTGCGCTACCTGGACACCGGCGCCATGTACCGCGCCCTGACCTGGTGGATGCTCTCCCGCGGTGGGCCGGTGAACAGCCCCGCAGCGGTGGCCAGCCACGCCCAGGAGCCGGTCATCGAGGTGAGCACCGACCCCGGCCACCCCTCCGTCAGCGTGGACGGCACCGACGTCACCGCCCAGATCCGGACCCGGGAAGTGTCCAACGCGGTCAGCGCCGTCGCCTCCGTTCCCGAAGTACGCACCCGCCTGGTGGCCATGCAGCGGGCCATCATCGCCCGGACCTGCGCCGACAGCGGGGGGATCGTGGCCGAGGGCCGGGACATCGGCACCGTCGTCGCCCCGCAGGCCCCGGTCAAGGTGTACCTGACCGCGAGCGAGACCATCCGTGCCCAGCGGCGCAGCGCCGACCTGGCCGCCGATCCCGCGGCCACCGTGGCCCTGACCCGGGCCGAGCAGCAGCGCCGGGACCGGGCCGACGCGGCCCAGATGGCCAAGGCGCCGGACGCGGTGCTGATCGATACCAGCACCCTCGGCCTCGATGAGGTCATCCGGGTGATCGAGGGCCTGGCCCGCGAGCGGGCCGACGCGGTGTGGTCACGGTGAGCGAGCGCGCGCCCGCCGGTGCTGGCGACCACGACACCGGGGACCACGACGCGGGGGGCTACGACACCGGGGACCACGACGCCGGGGGCTACGACACCGGGGACTACGACACCGGGGACTACGACGGTGAAGACTTCTGGGCCGACGCCGGTGACCCCGCGGAAGCCGGTGACAGCAGGTCCGGTGTCCGCGTCCCCGTGCTCGCCGTGGTCGGCCGGCCCAACGTCGGCAAGTCCACTCTGGTCAACCGCATTCTCGGCAGCCGGCAGGCCGTGGTCCAGGATGTCCCCGGGGTCACCCGGGACCGGGTGACCTACGACGCCTCCTGGCGGGGCCGCGCGTTCACGGTGGTGGACACGGGCGGCTGGGAGCCGTTCCCTGGCGCCGAGGAAGGCCAGCAGCGGCGCGAACTCGCCGAGCAGGTCACGGCCCAGGCCCGGGTGGCCGTGGAGGCCGCGGACGCGGTGCTGTTCGTGCTGGACGCGATAGTCGGGGTCACCGACGCGGACGACGCTGTCGCCGCCGTGCTCCGACGGGCCGGGAAACCGGTTGTCGTTGCGGCAAACAAGGTGGACGACACCATTGCGGAACCTGCCGCGGCGGCGCTGTGGTCGCTCGGCCTGGGCGAGCCTCAGCCGGTCAGCGCGCTGCACGGGCGGGGGAGCGGGGACCTGCTTGACGCGGTGCTCGACGCGCTGCCGGAGACCCCGAGCGAGCGGATCGGCGAGTCCGGGGGGCCGCGGCGGGTCGCGCTCATCGGCCGGCCCAACGTGGGCAAGTCCAGCCTGCTGAACAAGCTGGCCGGGCAGACCCGGGTGCTGGTGGACGAGGTGGCGGGCACCACCCGCGACCCGGTGGACGAGCTGATCGAGCTGGGCGGCACCACCTGGCGGTTCGTGGACACCGCCGGCATCCGGCGGCGGGCGAACCAGAACCAGGGAGCTGATTTCTACGCGGCGCTCCGCACCGCCGGGGCGCTGGAGCGCGCCGAGGTGGCCGTGGTCCTGGTGGACGCCAGCGAGCCGCTGACCGAGCAGGACCTGCGGATCATCTCGATGGTGATTGACGCCGGCCGGGCCCTGGTCATCGCTTACAACAAGTGGGACCTGGTGGATGAGGACCGGCGGCTGCAGCTGGACCGGGAGATCGACCGGCAGCTGCACACCGCGCGCTGGGCGCCGCGGGTGAACATCTCCGCGGTGACCGGACGGCACGTGGACCGGCTGGTGCCCGCCATCGAGCTGGCCCTGGAGAGCTGGGAGACCCGGGTGCCCACCGGGCGGCTGAATGCCTGGGTGAACGATGTCACGGCCGCCACCCCGCCGCCGTCCCGCGGCGGCAGGCAGCCGCGGATCATGTTCGCGACCCAGGCGGGCATCAGGCCCCCGCACTTCGTGCTGTTCACGACGGGTTTCCTGGAGGCGGGCTACCGCCGCTTCCTCGAGCGGCGGCTGCGTGAGGAGTTCGGGTTCGAGGGGAGCCCGATCCGGCTGTCACTGCGGCTGCGGGAACGCCGTTCCGGTGGCGGCCGGGGCGGCGGGCCCCCGCGACGCGAGGCGCGGGCGCGGGCGCGGCGCGAAGACTGAACCGGCCGCCCGCTCCCCGGGGAGGACTGAACCTGTCGCCCGCCCCCGGGGAGGACGAACCGGCCGCCCTCCCCCCGGGGGCCGCGCAGAGCGAGTTGGGGAGGGCGGCCGGTGTCTCATGGCCGGCGGTTCGTGCCGGATATCAGCAGATGAGCCGGAACCAGACCGTGGTGCCGACTTCGTCGCGGGTATAACCCCAGTTCTCGGCGAGCTGCTCGACCAGGAACAGGCCATGCCCGTGGGGTTCGTACACCTCGGCCTTGACCACCGGGGTGCTGCGCGCGCTGCCGTTGTCCACGACCTCCACCCGGACCGCGCCGGGGAGGCGGAGCACGACCACGGTGACGCTCCCGCCGGGCCGTCCCGACTCGCTGTGCAGCACGGCGTTGGTGACGAGCTCAGAGCAGAGTAAAACGGCCTCGTTGACGCAGGGATGTGCTGCGCCGAGGGTCCTGGCCACGAACGCCCGGGCCTCGGCGACGTTCCTCGTCTGGCCCGCGATGGTCAGGCTGCCCGCGATGACCGATGCGGGAGTGCCTGCCGCCGCAGTTGCCTGCGGCACGTCCGTGGTTCTTGTCCGCCGGCCGCCGGTGCGTGTCCCCCCGGCCGCCGCAGAGGCGGTGGCTCCCATCCCTGGTGCGCTCCTCCCCGGTCCGCGCGTCCCCCCCTTGACTCGGCCAGCGGGTCCGCCACGAGCGTGGCGCCCCGCCGCCTGGGTCCGCGACGGTAGCCGGTCAGATACGGCGTGTCAGATCTATGATGGGGGCGGGTGTGCATCTCACGCAAGTGCGTAGCACAAATATCGCAGACGAAATTTCAGATGAGATCTCATCCCCTTCGCAAGTCCGGTATCGTTACTTGATGTACCGCAAGAGCTGCCGTGAACCCTGCCCCTGAACCGGGGACGGGATCCTGCCGGATCTGCCTTCGAGGAGGCGAGATGCCCGTGTCGATCGGTCCGACGGTGCGGCGGCGGCGGCTCGGTTCCGAGTTAAGGCGTCTGCGCGAGACGCACTCGTTCAAGCTCGAAGAGGCCGCGGACCGGCTGGGCCTGGCCGCCTCCACGCTGTCCCGCATCGAGACCGGGAAGGCGCCCACCCGGACCGCTTACCTGATGACGATGTTCGAGATGTACGGCGTGGACGACGCTGGCCAGCGCCAGGTGCTCATCGAGATGGCCCGGGAAGGCCACCGCAAGGGCTGGTGGGCCGTGTACGACGACGTGCTCCCCACCGGGTTCGATGTCTACGTCGGCCTCGAGGCCGAGGCAGCCGCGCTGCGGGTCTTCGAGGACCAGGTGGTCCACGGCCTGCTGCAGACCGAAGGTTACGCCCGCACGGTCATGACCTCCGTCCGCCGCTGGCAGGACACCAAGCAGATCGACCGCGCCGTGGAGCTGCGGATGGGCCGGCAGCGGGTGCTCGCCGGAACGGACCCGCTGAAGCTGTGGTGCATCCTCAACGAGCCGGTCATATCCAGGATGATCGGCGGCCCGGAGGTCATGCGCGAGCAGCTGGCCCGGCTCCTCGAGGTCGGCCAGCTGCCGAACGTGACTTTGCAGGTGCTACCGCTGTGCAGCGGCGTGCACCCCGCCCTGAACGGACCGTTCTGCATCCTTGAGTTCCCCGAGCGCGGTGATCAGGACGTGGTCTATACCGAGGGCGTCGCCGGCCACGCTTATCTGGAAAGAGACGTCGAGGTGCGCTCCTGCGCGGAGGCTTTCGATCTTCTCCGGGCAGCAGCGTTGTCACCAGCCGACACTGTCACATTCATCGAGCGAATGGCTGGCGACATCACCTGAGACGAATGCTCCTAACCTCCGTAGAAGGGATAGTGGGGATGACTCCGGATTTCACCAATGCCCGCTGGTTCAAGAGCAGTGCCTCGAGCGTCACGGGCTGCGTGGAAGTGGCCCACCTGCCTAATGGGCTGGTGGCGTTGCGCGATTCCAAGGACGTGAGCAAGGCACCGCACGTGTTCAACAGTCGTGAGTGGACGGCCTTCCTGGCCGGCGTGCGGAACGGCGAGTTCGACATGCCCGTTCGCTAGCCTCCGGCCGCCCGCTGGATCAGCTCGCCTAGGCGGCGGCGGTACGGTCTTTCCTCCGGGCACCATGAACGCCGGGAGGAAAGACCCCATCCGCCGCCGCCTATGACGTTGCCTGATCCAGGTCGGTCAGGATGCTGGTGATGAGGTCGAGGGACTCAGCCGGGGAAGCGCTCACGACACTGAGCCGCTCCATGGCCAGCAGATAACGCTCCACCTCGCCCCGTTTGTCGATGTAGGTGGCGCTGGTCAGCTGCTCCGCGTAGACCATGTCAGGCATGTCGGCATCCGCGAAGCGCAGGATGCTGAACGAGCCGGGGGCCGCGTAGCTGAGCACGGGAAACGGGGTCACCTGCAGGGTGAGCGACGGATGACGGGCCGCGTCGCGCAGGTGTTCCAGCTGGGCGCAGAGGACCCCCGGGCCGCCGAGCGGGCGGCGCAGCGCCACCTCGTCGATGATCGCCCAGAGGCGGGTGCCGCCGACCGCGAAGCGGCGCTGGCGTTCCTTGAGCAGCACGATCAGGCGTTCCGCCTCGTCGAGTGAGTAGTCACCGAGGGCCAGCACCGCGGCAGCGTAGTCCTCGGTCTGCAGCAGGGCGGGCACGAACTGGGCGTCGTAGGTGCGGATCGACTGGGCCGATTCCTCCAGCCCGATGTAGGCCTGGAACCATGCGGGCAGGACGTCGTGGTAGCGATGCCACCAGCCCGGCTGGTTCGCCCGGCTGGCCAGCAGCAGCATTTGCTCCCGCTCGGCTTTGTCGGTAATCCCGTACAAGGTGAGCAGGTCGGCTATGTCGATCTCGCGGACAGCATTCCGGCCGAGTTCCATGCGGCTGATCTTGGATTCCGAGCCCCGGATGGCCCGCGCGGCTTCCTGGGCGCTGATTCCCCGCGACTCGCGCAGGCGGCGCAGCTGGGCCCCGAGCAGCAGGCGCAGAACTGTCGGGCCGCCGACCGCATCTGCCATCGACCCACTTCCTCTCCGGTGACGGCAGCCAGAAAGCAGGCACCCGGGCTGGTCCAGGTGGGCTTCGGCATTACCGCAACGTGCCTCGCCGCTACGCGGGGGAGAAATACGCGGGGAAGTCGCCTTTTTTGCTGACCCGGCCACTGTATCGCCTGAGCCATTGGCTGGCACCCCGCGGCGGCACCCCGCGGCGGCGGTCCGCAACCGGCCGGTAGCCTGGGCACAGGCCGGAACGCGTCACAATCATGAAGGCAGGGTCATGCGGTACAGGTCCTTGGGTGACAGCGGGCTGCTCGTCTCGGTGGCCGGCCTCGGCTGCAACAACTTCGGCAGCCGGCTCGACGTGCAGCAGACCCGCGCCGTGGTGGACGCGGCGATCGATGCGGGGATCACGCTGTTCGATACCGCCGACATCTACGGCAGCGGCGGCGGCTCCGAGGAGATGCTCGGCGAGGTGCTCGGCGCCCGCCGCGACCAGATCGTGCTGGCCACCAAGTGGGGCCACCGGCGGGTGGACATGGGGTACGGCCCGGCGGCCGGGGCGAAGGGCGGCCGGGCGTATATCCGGCGGGCTGTCGAGCAGTCGCTGCGCCGGCTCCGCACCGATTACCTCGACCTGTACCAGCTGCACACGCCTGACCCGGTCACGCCGGTCGGCGAGACCCTGCACGCGCTGAGCGAGCTGGTCGCCGAGGGCAAGGTCCGCTACATCGGCCACTCCAACTTCGCCGGCTGGCAGATCGCCGACGCGGCGCACGTGGCGCGGGAGGCCGGTGCGGAGGCGTTCATCTCCGCGCAGAACCACTGGTCGCTGCTCGAGCGGCAGGCCGAGGCCGAGGTCGTGCCCGCGGCCCGGCACTGCGGCCTCGGCGTGCTGCCGTATTACCCGCTGGCCAACGGCCTGCTGACCGGGAAGGTCCGGCGTGGCCAGGCCCCGCCGCCTGGCAGCAGGCTGGCCAGCCGGGAGGGCTACATCACCGAGCCGAAGCTGGACCGGGTGGAGACGCTCGCCCGGTGGGCCGCCGACCACGGGCTCAGCCTGCTCGACGTGGCCATCGGGGGGCTGGCCGCCCAGCCAGGCTGCGCCTCAGTGATCGCCGGGGCAAGCTCTCCGGATCAGGTCAAGGCGAACGCCGCCGCGGCGGACTGGATCCCGCCGCAGGACGCGCTGGCCGAGCTGGACCAGATTGTCCCGCCGCCCGGGCCCGGGTCCTGACCCTTCGGTCAGTTCTTGCTGACCGCCTCGTTGTAGAGGTCCCGCACCGTCTGGCCGAACCGGATGGAGTAGGAGACCGACGGCGTGTCCCCGCCCTGCTCATAGCCGCCGATGACGCCGGTCACGGCGCCCAGGCCGGTGGCCGCGTGCACGTGGGCGAGGAAGGGAGCGCCGCTGGTGCCGTTGGTGTACCCGCCGCAGTCGAACTCCAGCTGCCGCGGGCCGAACGCCCGGGTCTCGGCGGTGCAGGTGATCGGCCGCTGCCTGCCGTTCGGGTAGCCGATGACCTGGACCCGCTGCGCCGCCTTCCAGCCGGTGGCCAGCTTCTCCCCGCCGGTCAGCTCCTGGACCGGGGTGGAGTTCCCCCGCTGCCTGACGACCAGGAAGGCCACGTCGTCATTGTGGTTCTCCGAGGACGCCCAGGCCGCGTCCACAAAGATCCGGGTGACCGTCCAGCTGCCATACGGTTCGGTGTGCCGGTGATACTCCGGGACGAAGGCCACCTGACCCGGCTGCTCGCCGTTCAGGCAGTGTGCCGCGGTGATCACCAGGTCCTTGACCCGGCTGGCTACCACGCTCGCCGAGCAGTAGTGCTGGCCAAGCTGGCCGTTACTGACGGTGAACAAGGCCCCGACGGCAGGGGTGCCGTTATAGAACCGCCCGTGCACCAGGGCGGACGGAACGGGAGAGGCCCTGCGGGGGAGCGCCTTGACCGCTGCGGCGAGCCTGCCTGCCAGCCGCTCCGCCCCGTGCACGCTCGGTGACGTCACCATCACGCCCAGGGTGACCACCGCGGCCAGCCCGGCCCCCCATGTCGCTGACCCGGCCCGCAACCCCCGGCGGGGCGGTTTTGCGGCATACCGCCGTATTTTTCCCCGCATCTAGCCCTCCCACCTGGGCGCACGCGTCACTCTGATCACTGGGCCCCTTTAGTTCATTGTGCGGGTGACTGGCCCGGAGAGCCATAGGCGGGACCTGTGATCACGCTGACAAGACACTGTATGCGGTTACTCAGCGTGTCGGGGCCGGTCCGGGAGACCGGCGGGACGGGCCGGGGAACGGGCCGGGCGTGCAGTTTGCGAGCTGGCGGCCCCGCTTCTCGTTCCGGCGCTGGCCCCGGCGGATCAACCCTCACCGGGTCCGGATGACCGGGTCCGGTGACCGGTCCGGTGGCCGGTGCTCAGTTACCGTCGCTGAACTCAACCAGCGCGCCGCTGCCGCCCGTGGCCGTCACGGAAGTGCCGTTATCCGTGGCCGACATGACGTAGGACTGACCGGTCGCCGGGCTGTACGAGGTGAACTGCATGGCGGATGTCTGCCAGTAGTCCGACTCCACGTTCAGCGCGAACGCGCAGCTTGTGGTGGACGAGTCTGCGTAGACTTCCTCACCCTGGCTGCCGGTACCGCAGGCGGCGAGCCCAGCGGGTGCGGCGGCTGGCTCGACCACGGGTGCGGGCTGGACGACCACGGGAGCCGATGCTGGCTGCCTGGCCTGCCTGGCGTCCCTGATGGCATTGTCTGCCTTGCGGGTGGCGGCGGCGATGGCGTTCTTCATGGCCTGGGCCCTGGCGCTGGCGACGGCCCTGTGCTGTTAGTCACTTCCCGCGGGTCCATGTGACGCTGAAGCCGACGCACGGCGCCTCAACTGTGATGTCTTCGCGACCGTGTTACCGTCGCTTCTAATTTCGGATTTGCCTCAGGTCTATGCTCCCCACACCCTCGCGCAGCAGGGCCAAAGGCCCCCATTGCTGAGACAAATGAATCATGGCCTAGTACTTACAGCCGCAGCCCGAGATCTTGTCCGGTGTGGGCACGTGATGCGATCTAGACGAGTGCTTCCCTGCGGTCCGTGGCCTGCCGGCGTGCATGTCGTTAGCCTGGCGGAATGAAGGTCAACCGCTCGGTCCCAGCGGCCACGGTCATCCCGGTTCTGATCTATCCGGACGTCCGCGAGGCGGTTGCCTGGCTGACTGCGGCATTCGGGTTTGCCGAGCGGCTACGGATCGGCGAGAACCACCGGTCTCAGCTGAGGGTCGGCGACGGGGCCGTGATCGTGGCCGAGCCAGGCGGCTACCACCGCCCGCCGAGTCGCGAGGCGGTGGCCCAGTACGTGATGGTGCGGGTCACGGACGCGCGGTCTCACTGCGAGCGCGCCCGGGCACATGGCGCGGTCATCCTGGCGGAGCCGGCGGACTACATGTATGGCGAGCGGCAGTATGGCGCCGAGGACTTCGCCGGTCATCGGTGGACGTTCACCGAGACGCTAGCGGACACAGACCCGCAGACGTGGGGCGGTCAGTACCTGAACCCGGACTGACTGCCTCTGCCAGCCTGGCGCTGACGCCTGATGAGGCGCAGCCGGTTAGCACCTCATCGGCAGCGGCTGGTTCGTGAGCCTGCCGTCCGATGTAGCCGGCGGCCTGCTGAGCGTCGGCGGGCGGGCCCACCGTGGCGGCCTGGCCGGGGACGATACCGTGACCGCCGGGGCCAGCGGCGGCGTAGGATCGCGTCAGCGTAATCCCGCCGCCATGGCGGTTGTGTCACCCCTCTGGGACCGGGAGTGGCAGGCAGAGCCAACTGGGGTGAATAAGGGAGTCACGTGTATGTCCGGGATGGGCTCGACCCTCCAGCTGAACAATCCAACGGTGGTGGCGGCCTTCCAGTCCGCGCTCATCCACCAGGGGATCATCGCGCTTCTCATCTTCTTCCTCCTCGCGATGCTCTGGGTCAGCGTCCGGGAGTGGGTGCCCGGATCACGGACCTCGTTCCGGCCCGCGGCCGGGGACCTTGCGGCCGAGCCGCGGGCCCGGCAGGTCCTCCGGATCGGGTTCGGCGTGCTATGGATCCTCGACGGCCTGCTCCAGGCGCAGCCCGCCATGCCGCTGGGCCTGGCCAGCAACGTGGTGCAGCCGGCGGCTGACGGGTCACCCGGCTGGGTCCGCAGCCTGGTGGACTTCGCGGCCACGGGGTGGACCTACCACCCGGTCAGCGCGGCCGCCGCGGCGGTCTGGATCCAGATCGGGATCGGTATCTGGCTGCTCACCGCCGCCCGCGGCCCCTGGTCCAGGCTGGGCGGACTGGCCAGCGTGGGCTGGGGCCTGGTGGTGTGGATCTTCGGCGAGGCGTTCGGCGGCATCTTCGCTCCCGGCCTGAGCTGGCTGTTCGGCGCTCCGGGGGCGGCCCTCCTGTACGCCGTGGCCGGCGGTCTCATCGCGCTGCCCGACCGGGCCTGGATCGGGCAGCGGCTCGGCCGGGCCGTGCTCGCGGTCACGGGCTTGTTCCTGGCCGGGATGGCGCTGCTCCAGGCGTGGCCGGGGCGCGGGTTCTGGCAGGGCACCGTGGGCAGGCAATCCGGCGTCCTGGCCAGCATGGTGCATAGCATGGCGCAGACCTCCCAGCCCGGGTTCCTGTCGTCCTGGGTGCAGGCGTTCGGGACGGTCGCGGCCGCGCACGGGTTCGCGGTCAACCTGGTCGTGGTGGTCGCGCTGGCTGCCACCGGCCTCGCCCTGGCCAGCGGGCAGCGCGCGGTGCTGCGGCCCGCGGCCGCACTCCTGCTGGTGCTCTGCGCCGTGGTCTGGGTCCTGGTCCAGGACCTGGGCGTGTTCGGCGGCCTCGGCACCGACCCCAACAGCATGATCCCGTTCGCCCTGGTGGTGGTGGGCGGCTACCTGGCCTTCGCCTCCGCGCCCGCGCCGGCCACCGCGACCGCCCCCGCCCAGGCGCCCGCGGCCGCGGCGGCCCCCGGGGCGAGCGCGGAGCCCGCCCGGGCCGATGCGCCCGCCGCGGCAGATGCGCCCGTCTCGGCAGCGCCCGTCGGCCGTCGGCCGTCTCGGCCGCCGCGGCAACGCCCCAGCCGTCCCCGGCGATCCGGTCACGCCGCCGGCCCGCGGCTGGCGGGACCGGATCCGGCCGCGCCGCCTGGCCACCGTCATCGGCAACGCCAGCCCGCGGACCCTGGGGGCCGTCGGCGCCCTGGGGGTGGCCATCATCGGGGTCATCCCGCTGGCGGCCGCGTCGGCCAGCGCGAGCGCCTCGCCGATCCTCGCCCAGGCCCTGGACGGGTCGAGCGCCCCGCTGAACTTCAGGGCCCCGGCGTTCACCCTGACCAACCAGCACGGCCGGGCGGTCAGCCTGGCCAGCCTGCGCGGGAAGGTGGTCCTGCTGACCTTCCTCGACCCGGTGTGCACGTCGGACTGCCCGCTGATCGCCCAGGAGTTCCGGCAGGCGGACCAGTTGCTCGCCGGGCAGTCCCGGCAGGTGGAACTGGTCGCGGTGGTCACCAACCCGCTCTACACCCAGCCCGCGTACACCCAGGCCTTCGATCGCCAGGAGCACATGGACACCCTGCCGAACTGGCAGTACCTGACCGGCAGCGCCGCCCAGCTCAAGAAGGTCTGGCGGCAGTACGGGATCGCGGCCCAGGTCCTCCCCGCGGGCGGCATGATCGGGCACAGCGACATCGCCTACGTCATCGACCGGTCCGGCTGGACCCGCACCGAGCTGAACTTCGATCCCGGCCCGGGCACGGCCAGCACCCAGGCGTCGTTCGCGGGTGAGCTGTCCAGCGCGGCGCAGCAGAACCTGGGTTCCTCGTGATCGGCCGGCCCGGCCGCGCCGCCGCCGCGGCTCTCCTGGCCACCGCCATCCTGGCCGCCGGCGCGCTGGCCGGCTGCGGCAGCACGTCCGCGGGCCAGGCGGGGCCGTCTGCGCAGCCCGCCCCGCCGGCCCGCGTGTCGCTGGCCACCTCCGGGGAGTACCCGGATGGCAGCTGGGCGGTGCTCGTCATGGGCGGGTCCGCGGCCGAGCACGACAACTTCTGGCAGGTCTTCGTCCGTCCCGGCCAGGCCGGGGGCTGGAAGCTGGCCACGCCGCTCGGTGTGGCCAGCAACGGCGGGATCACGGTGGTGGCCGAAGGCGGGCCCGCCCTGGCCGCCGCGGTCCGGCCCAGCCAGGACCTGTCCTTCTCCCCGCTGGCGAGCAGCAGCGACAACGGGGCGAAGTGGGTCCAGTCCGGCCTGCTGGACGCCCGGCTCGCGGGATACCCGGACGCCCTGGCGCCTGCTCCCGACGGCGGGCTGATCGCGCTGACGAAGGCCGGTGACGTCGAGCTCAGGGCCCGCGCGGGGGCGGCCTGGGCCAGGCTGGCCAGCGAACATGCGGTGGTCACGGCCGCAGGCCGCGTCTGCCAGCCGGCCCAGCTCACCTCGGTTGCCTACAGCCCGTCCGGCGTCCCGGTGGTGGCGGGCGCGCTGCGCGCGCGCCGGCGAGGTCGGGATCTTCCGGCTGGCCGGCGGCCGCTGGTCCCGGACCGGGCCCGCGCTGCCCGCGTCGCTCGCCCGGCAGGACGTCGAGGTCCTGCAGATGGTCCGCTCGGGCCACACGCTCGCGGCGCTGCTGGCCGCAGGCCGCGGGAGGGACGCGCGCCTGCTCGGGGCCTGGTCCAACCGGGACGGCACCTCGTGGACCCTGTCCCAGCCGTACCAGCCCGGTGCGGCGCGGCCCCTCTCGGCGGCGTTCGCCGGCGAGTCGCTCGGCGTTCTGCTGTCCGGCGGCCGGGCCGTATCCTGCAGCGGGCCCGGGGCGGCCTGGCGCGCCCTGCCCGCCCTGCCCGCCACGGCGTCGTCGGTCCCGGACGGCGGGGTCACTCTCGCCGCGGCCCCGGGAGGCGGTTTCGAGGCCCTGAGCGCCCGGGAGAGCCAGCTGTCGGTCTGGGCCCTGTCCTCCAGGGGTTCCGGGTGGAGCCGGTCCCAGGTTGTCAGGGTGGCCATTCCCTACGGCTCGTCGTCGTGAGGTGATCGCGTGAGCTATCTCGTCGACCACTGGTCCTACGACCCGTTCCTCCTCGTGGTGCTGGTCCTGGTGATCTGGCACGAGATCGGGCTGGCCCGGCTGGCCCGCCGGTCCCGGCCGGAGCGGACCCGGCAGCGCAGGCTCCGCTCACTGTGGTTCTACGCCGGTCTCGCGGTCCTGCTCCTCGCAGTCGAATCACCCATCGACTACTGGTCGGACGACTACTTCTTCGTGCACATGCTCCAGCACCTGCTGCTCATGTTCGCCGCGCCCACGCTGGTGGTGGCCGGCGCCCCCTGGCAGCCGCTGCTCGATGGGCTGCCCGGGCGGGCGGGCCGGACCGCGACCGCCGCGGTGCTCCGGGACACCTGGTCGCGGCCATTGCGGGCGATCGCGGGGTTCCTGCTCCGGCCCTGGGTCTCGGTGACGTTGTTCAGCGTGGTGATGGTGGTCTGGCATCTGCCCGCGCCGTATGACCTCGCGGAGCGCAATCAGGCCGTGCACATCTGGCTGATGCACTCCAGCTTTTTCCTGGCCGGGGTGCTGTTCTGGCTCCAGTTCATACCATCGCCACCGTTCCAGCGCCGGATGCCGCTGGTCTCCCAGGCCGCCGCCCTGATCGCCACCAACGTGGTCATGTGGATCCTGGCCATGTCGATGAGCATCTTCTCCCAGGACTCCTGGTACTCCGTCTACGCTCACGTCCCAGGGGTGACCCTGCCGCCGTACGCGGACCAGGAGATCGGCGCGGCGATCCTGTGGGTCTGCGGCGACTTCTGGGCCATTCCCGCGCTGATCTATGTGGTTCGCCGCATCGTCAACGAGGACGGCGGGGTCAGCTCGGCGCTCGACCAGATGCTGCACCGGGGGGCGTCGGGCAGTGGCTGGGCCTCAGGCAGCCGCCAGGTCAAGCCCGGTTCGACCGTCCCGCCGCTGAGGCCGCCCGCCGGGCCTTCGTCCTGACCCTGGAGATCAGCCCCACTCGCCGGCTCAGTCGCCGTGCTTTTCCAGGTAGTCCAGGTAGACCGGGCGCAGCGCATCCGCGACGCCCGGGTCGAGGTGGCCGAACGCATCGTCGAGCACCGCGGACAGCTGGGTCTCGTCCGCCGCGGTCTCGTCGATGTGCCCGGCGACGGCCTCGCCCTCCGGGATCTCCCGCAGCAGCTGCCACAGGAACCTGAGGTCCAGATGCCGCACGGCCCGGCGCACGGCGCGGTCATGAAGTTCCTGGGAGGAGAGGGCTTCGAGGGCGTCCCGGTCAGTCATGGGACGAACCCTACCGGGCGTCGCGGGGCGGCTGGGGCACGGTCAGCCGTCAGCGCCCGCCGGGCCACGGGCCTGCGGCCGCGGCGCCAACGTCAGCGGCCGACGGGCCAGCCGTGGCCCTGCCCCGCCTGGCCGTCCCCCGGCCAGCCCCCGCCCGCACCGCCCCGGCTGGGCCAGCCCCGGTTCAGCCAGCCCCCGGTCAGCCAGCCCCCCTTCAGCCAGCCCGGATTCCGCCAGCGGCCCGGCCAGCCATCGTGGCCGCGAGGGCCGGGCCCCGGCCAGCCGCCTGCGGCGGGGCTGGTATCCGCCCCGGCGGAGGCCCCGGTGCCGCCGTGGCCGCGGTGCCGGCGGGCGGAATCGGTGAACGTGCAGCGGACCGGGGTGCTGGTGGTGCCCTGCGCGGTGAACGCGATCATCTCGGTGCCGCCCGAGGCGAGGGCCGGGCCGCCCGCCGGGGCCGCCACGACCAGGGCGCCCCCAGCCGAGCGGTTCCCGGCGTCCAGCACCTGGTAATTGGTGTCTCCGGGGAGGACGACCGTTACCCGCCAGCCCGTGACCGGGGCGGAGCCTTTATTGGCAATGACGATCTGTCCGTGGACGCCGCGCCGGCCGTCTTCGGTGATTTCGTAGCGAACCCCGATCGCGTGGTCAGCGGAGACGGCCTGCCCAGCCGACCAGGCAACCGGGGCCTGAAACGGTTCCGGCGCGAAGACCGGGCCGGCGGCCTCCGGGGCGGTCGCCTTGGGGGCGGTCGTCGTTGGGGCAGTGGCCTTCGGGCCGGGCGTCCTCGGGGCGGGCGTCTTCGGGGCGGGCGTCTTCGGGGGCGGGCGTCTTCGCCGCCGGCGGAGGCGGAGCCGCGGCGGGGGTGCTTCCGGCCCGCTGGGGGGACGTAGGTGCGGCGGCCGCGGGCGCGCTGGCTGGCCCGGCCCCGCTGGCGGGCCCGGTGGCACTGGACCGCACCGCGGCGGGCAGCGCCGCGGCGCAGGACACCAGCCCGCAATCCCCGGACCGGCCGGGGGAGCTGCCATGAAGGGCCAGGGCCACGCCGCCGCCCCCGACGGCCGCGACAGTGGCGGTCATCCCGGCGGCGGCGATCCAGCGGTGCCGCGCCAGGCTGCCGGCCAGCCGGGCCGGGCCGGGCGCCGCGGGGCCCGGACCATCAGCCACGGCCGGTCACCGGCGGATTCCGGACACGCTCAGATGAGACAGCTTGACCCGTGACACGGCGGTGTCCCCAATCCTCGTGCGTCCCCCGGCAAAAACGCGTGCCGCCGGAGCCAATTTACCAACGCGGCCGATGCCTTTGACGACAAACACACCAGTATGGGACGGCCTTATTGCCCGCTATGACATTGCCCTCCACGAGATTGCCCGCTACGACGTGCGAGGGCCGCACGAGGGGGGATTGGCGCCGCCCCCGTGGCGCCAATCCCCTCCCTCGTGCGGCGCGCCGGTATCCGGGCTCCCGCGAGCCCAGGACTACCGCGCCGGCATGGCCGCGTTGGGCGCAACGAGCTTGAAGTGGACGCCGGCCGGGTCCGCCGCCTCGGCCAGTCGGCCGTAAGGGGTGTCCTCCGCGGGCCTGATCACCGAGCCCCCGAGGCGGGTGATCGTGGCCAGTGTGGCGTCGGTGTCCTCGGTGCCGAAGTAAACCGCCCAGTGAGCCGGAGCGCCCTCGGGCAGGAACCCGGTCGCGTCCATGATGCCGGCCAGCTGATCCGAGCCGTGCTGAGCGACCGTGTAGCGGAACTCGGGCGTGTCGCTCATGGTGTGCGTGTCCCAGCCGAACACGTCGCGGTAGAACGCGATGGTGGCCGCGTAGTCCCGGGTGTACACCTCGAACCAGCTGGGCGCTCCCGCCTCGGCCACTACCCCGAAGCCCTTGTGCAGGCCCGGCTGCCACACGCCGATCGCTGCCCCGCCCGCGTCGGTGATCATCCCCATCGTGCCGAGGTCGGCCACCTGCATGGCGGGCAGCACGACCTGGCCGCCGTGGGCCGCAGCCGCGTCGAGCGTCTTCTGGGCGTCATCGGTGGCCAGGTAGACCGACCATGTCTCCGGCACCTCCATGCCGGGCTGCTTGGGCACGCCGCCCGCGACCAGGACGCCGCCGGAGGAGAAGTTGAAGTAGCCGCCGAACTGCTCCTGGGCTTCGGTGGCGGTCCAGCCGAACACCTGGCCGTAGAAGTCCCGGCTGCGTTCGGGGTCGGAGGTCAGCAGGTTGACCCAGCAAGGCGCCCCGGCGGGCGCGGTGTCTCGTACGGGCATGATGGTTCCCTTCGCAACGCCTGGTCAGTGTCACTACCTTGGACGTTACGGGGCGGCCGGACTCATCGTCTGGGAACGGCGCAACTGGGACTGGCTGCCCAGGGCGCGGGATGCGTACCCTCGGAGGCGTGTACCTCCCCGACCACTTCAGCGCCCCGCAGACCGCCGACGTCGCCGCCTTCGTGGCGGCCGCCGCCTCGGCCGACCTGGTCACATTCGACGGCGCCAAGCCTGTCGCCAGCCTCATCCCGGTCATCTGGGACCGGGAGGCAGGCGGGCACGGCCGGCTTCTCGGCCATCTCGCCCTGGCCAATCCGCAGTGGAAGTCGATAGCCCCGGGCTCCAGCGCGCTGGCCATCGTGCACGGCCCGCAGGCCTACGTCTCCCCGTCCTGGTATCCGAGCACGGCCCGGCACGGAAGGGTGGTGCCGACCTGGAATTACGTCACGGTCCACTTCACCGGGCCGCTGACCGTGCACCGTGACCCGGAGTGGCTGCGTGACGTGGTGACCCGGCTGACCCGCCGGCACGAGGACCAGCGGGCCGCGCCCTGGGCCGTGACCGACGCACCGCCCGACTACATCAACGGCCAGCTCCGCGGCATCGTGGGGGTGGAACTGAGCATCGCCACCGTGGAGGCCAAGTACAAGCTGAGCCAGAACCGCGGTGCCGAGGACCAGGCCGGCGTGGTCGCGGCCCTGGCCGACGAGCCCGGCCCCGGTCCGGCCGGGGTCGCCGCCCTGATGACGCAGCCCGACTGACTCTGCTCGCCCGGCGCAGGGAACGAATTTATGTGAGCGGCGTGAGCTGGGGTGTCAGGCCTGGACGGCTGGCTTGAGCGTGTCCTGGCACCACTGGCGGAAGCTGGTGGCGGTGGCGGAGTCGGGGTCGCGGGGCTCGGCGTCGTAGATTCCGTTGTTCTGCGCCTCGATCATGTCTGCCATGTCCTGCGCTATGGCCTGGCTGGCGCCGCGGCGCAGCAGCGCGGCCTGGTAGTCCGCGACAGGGACCTGGCGGTAGCGGATCGTGCGGCCCAGGGTGCCGGAGATGACCTCGGCCATGTCGTCGGGGGTCAGGTTGTCGGGGCCGGCCACGGGGACGCTGGCCTGGCCGCTCCAGGAGGTGTCAAGGAGGAGCGCAGCTGCTGCGGCGGCGACGTCCCGGGTGGCGACGGCCGGCAGCGGCCGGCCTGCGGCGTTCGCCATGGAGAACGCTCCCTGCTCTTTGATCGCCTGGGCCTGGCGGAGCAGGTTTTCCATGAAGAACGGCAGGGCCAGCGCCCGGTAGGCCGCGCCGGTGCCCTCGATCAGCCTGTCCATGGCCAGTGCGGCCGACAGGAGCCCGGCCTTGCCCTGGTACCCGTGGCCAAGGGTCGAGACGCCCGCCACCCGGACTCCCTGGCTCGCGGCCGCCTGGCAGGCAGGCCGGGTGAAGTCCAGGTAATAGTGTTCGGCGCGGCCGGGGTGGCTGAACGGGGGCGGGGGCACGAGCCAGAACATGCGGTCAGCGCCCGCGAGCGCCTTCGTGATCGCGCCGGTGTCGCCGTGGGAGCCCGGCACCACCTCAGCGTGGGCGCGCACGTGCGCAGACAGCCGGGAGGGATCGCGGGCGATCACGCGGGCCGCCTCGCCGCTGTCCAGGACGCGGTCCAGGACCTGACGGCCGATCTGCCCGGTCGGCGTGGTGATGACGATCATGACAACCTCCGTGGCAGGCACCGGGGGCCCGGGCCCCCGGGCTGGCACAGCCTCTACCAGCGGTCGTGGACCTGGGCCCGGATGCGACGGTCGTACAGGTCCGCGAAGGCCGCCAGATCGGCGTCGCTGAAGGGCGGCAGCCCGGCCGCGGCAGCATTCTGCTCGGCCTGCTCCGGGTTGCGCGCGCCCGGGATCACGGTTGAGACAGCTGGCTGCTGGATCACCCAGCGGAGGGCGGCCTGGGCCGGGGTGGCGCCGGCCGGGGCCAGCGCGGCGAACTCCCGGGCGGCGTCCACGCCCGTGTCGAAGTCCACGCCGGAGAACGTCTCCCCGGCGTCGAAGGCCTCGCCGTGCCGGTTGAAGGTGCGGTGGTCGTCGGCGGCGAAGGATGTCTCATGGGTGTACCGGCCAGACAGCAACCCCGAGGCGAGCGGGACGCGGGCGATGATGCCCACCCGGGCGGCGTGCGCCGCGGGCAGCACCTCATCCAGGGGCTTGCGCCGGAACGCGTTGAGGATGATCTGCACGGTGGCGGTGCCCGGCCTGGCGATGGCGGTGAGGGCCTCCCCGCAGGTCTCGACGCTGACCCCGTAGGCGGCGATGCGCTCCTCGGCGACCAGCGTGTCGAGCGCGTCGTAGACCGCGCCCGAGGAAAACACGGAGGTCGGCGGGCAGTGCAGCTGCACCAGGTCGAGCCGGTCCGTCCCCAGGTTGGCCCGGGAGCGGTCGGTCCAGGCGCGGAAGTTGTCCAGGGTGAAGAACGCCGGGTCCTGCGCCACCCGGCGGCCCATCTTGGTGGCCACCGTGAACTCCGCTCCCGGGTTGCCGGCCAGGAACTGGCCGATGATCCGCTCGCTGCGCCCGTCGCCGTACACGTCGGCGGTGTCCAGGAACGTGATCCCGGTCGCCGCGGCGGCGTCCAGCACGGCCAGCGCATCCTTCTCGCCGACCTGGCCCCAGTCAGCTCCCAGCTGCCAGGTGCCCAGGCCCACGACCGAGACTGCCCTGCCTGTCTTGCCCAGAATGCGCTTCTCCATAGGGGCTGAGTGTAGTGACGGCGCGGCCCGGGCGGGCCAGCCCGGCGGGCACGCGGCGGGTGCCGCAGCAGCGCCAGGGGCGGGCGCCGTGACCGTGAAGCAGGACGCTGGTCCGGCCCGGCCTCCGCGGGGAGTCAGCCGGGTTACGCGGCGGAACAGCCGTCCGCGTCCGCCGGGGTGCTGGCCACCCTGGCCAGGATTGCGGCGCTGATCCCGTCCAGTTGCCGGAGCTGTTCCACGCTCAGCGCGTCGAACAGGACCTGCCGGACCTGCTCGACGTGGCCCGGCGCGGCCGCGCTGAGCGCCGCGAAGCCCTCGTCGGTCAGCACGGCGATCTGGCCGCGGCGATCGGTCGGGCAGTCCATCCGGCGGACCCAGCCGCGCTCCTCCAGCCGGGCCACGGCGTGTGACACGCGGCTCTTGCTGGACGAGGACGCCTCGGCGAGCTGAGTCATCCGGAGCGCGCGGTCCGGTGCCTCGGACAGCCGCACCAGGATCTCGTAGTAGGCGAGCGGCATCCCGGAATCGCGTTGCAGCTGGCCGTCCACGGAGGCCAGGAGCCACTGCCAGGACTCGATGGCCTCGCGCCACGTGTGCTGCTCGCCGGCGCTCAGCCAGCGCGGTCCAGGATCAGTCATGAGGACAGCATACCCGTAATAGTTGAACGCTTGACAACGCCCGGCGGGACGTGGTATTCGTTGAGGGTTCAAATATGAACCCCGTCAATATGAACGACAGGAGTATTCCCCATGACGGCTAACACCGATGCGGGCGCCATCCCGGGTTACGTCGCGGGCACGTGGGAGATCGACCCGGTCCACTCCGAGATCGGCTTCACCGCCCGGCACATGATGGTCAGCAAGGTCCGTGGCAGGTTCACGACGTTCTCCGGCGAGCTCGTCACGGGCGAGAAGCTGCTGGACTCGTCGGTCACCGCCACCATCGACCTGACGTCGATCAACACCGGCAACGAGCAGCGTGACCAGCACATCCGGTCCGCCGACTTCTTCGAGGTCGACAAGTACACCACGATGACCTACCGCTCCACCGGCCTGCGGGCCGAGGGTGACCACTACATCCTGGACGGCGAGCTGACCCTCAAGGACGTCACCAAGGACGTCCCGCTCACGGTGGAGCTCAACGGCTTCGGCCCGGATCCGTTCGGCGGCACGCGGGCCGGTTTCTCCGCCACCACGGAGATCAACCGGCGCGACTTCGGCGTGAACTTCAGCGCCCCGATGGAGACCGGCGGCGTGGTCGTGAGCGACAAGATCGGCATCCAGCTGGAGATCGAGGCCGTGCTCAAGGCCTGAGGCCAGCGGCGCCGCCCGGCCGCCCCGGCCCGGCGTACCGTCACCAAGCCACCCGCGCGGGCGGGGACGCGGTCGCGTCCCCGCCCGCGCGCGTCTGCCTGGGTCCCCGCGCCGCGCGGATGGCGCCGGGCAAGAATGGGAGGGGCGTACCGGAAGGCCGGGCGCCAGAGCGACGGTGGCCACAGTGAGGGGTGCAGCGTGAAAGCGGCTATCTACGACCACACCGGCCCGGCGGCCGAGGTGCTGCGGGTGGTGGATATCGAGCGGCCGGAACCAGGGCCGGGCGAGGTCCGGGTCCGGGTGGACGTCTCGGGCATCAACCCCACCGACGTCAAGAGCCGCAGCGGGGCGACCTCCCGGCCCATCGACGGTTTCCAGATCCCGCATCAGGACGGCGCCGGGATGATCGACGCGGTCGGCCCGGGCGGGCCGGCGGACCGGATCGGCCAGCGGGTCTGGATGTACCTCGCCGCCGCCGGGCGCCGCTGGGGAACCGCCGCCGAGTGGACCGTCGTCCCGGAGACCCACGCGGTGCCACTGCCGGACGGCATCAGCATGGGACTCGGGGCCAGCCTGGGCGTGCCGCCCTTACCGCGCACCACCTGGTCTTCGCGGATGGACCGGTCAAGGACGCCACCGTGCTGGTGGCCGGCGGGGCCCGCGCGGTCGGGCATTTCGCCCTCGAGTTCGCCGCCTGGGGCGGGGCCGCCCGCCTGGTCTCGACCACCAGCGGCCCGGCCAAAGCCGAGCTGGCCCGCCGCGCCGGGGCCGGTCACGTGGTGAACTACCGGGACCCCGGCGCGGCCAGCCAGATCACCGCCGCGGTCGGGCCGGTCGACCGGATCGTCGAGGTGGCGCTCGGCGCGAACCTGCCGCTGGACCTGGCCATCTCCCGGCCCGGCACCGTGGTGGCCTGCTACGCCGCTGAGCCCCAGGACCCGGTCCTGCCCGTCCGGGCCTGCATGACGGCCAATATCGTGCTCCGCTTCATCCTGCTCTACACGATGCCCCAGTCCGCCAGGGATCAGGGAGTCGCCGATACCGGCACCGCGCTGCGGGCGGGCGCGCTGACCGCGCTGCCGGAGCACACGTATCCGCTCGACGAGATCGTCGCCGCACATGAGGCCGTGGAGCAGGGAGCGAGCGGCAAGGTGCTGGTCATCCCGGGCTGACCGGCCAGTGGCCGGGGCCCGTGGCGGGCGGGGACCGCCCAGGTTCAGCGGGCCTGGATGGCCCCGGCCAGCTCCCGGTAGCCGTCGGCCAGGTCGGCGCCGGGCGGGGTGAGCAGCTGGATGCTCACGTGGTCGGCCCCGGCGCCGAGATGCTCGGTGAGCCGGGCCACGACCTGGGCCGCGCTGCCGTGCGCGACCAGCGCGTCGATCAGGGCGTCGCTGCCGCCGCCGCCCAGGTCGGCGTCTGCCCACCCCAGGCGGCGCAGGTTGGCGGTGTAGTTGGCCAGCCCCAGGTAAGGCTTCTCCACCCGGGAGCGGCCTATCGCCCGGGCCTGCGCGGGGTCGGTGCTGATGACGGCCTTCTGCTCCGGGGCCAGCAGCGGGCCCGGGCCGAGGATCTTCCTGGCCTGCGCGGTGTAGTCGGGCGTCACCAGGTAGGGATGGGCGCCGGCGGTGCGCTCCGCAGCCAGCCGCAGCACCTTCGGGCCGAGCGCGGCCAGGACGAGACGGCCCGCCGGGACGCCGTCGTCCAGCAGGGTGCCCACGTAGCGGGCGAGCGTGTCGTAGGGCCTGGCGTACTGCTGGGTCACCTCCGGGTGGCCCGCGCCCACGCCCAGCAGGAACCGGCCCGGAAACCGCTCCTCGACCCGCCGGAACGAGGCAGCCACCTGGTGCGGCTCGTACTGCCACATGTTGACGATGCCGGTGGCCACGGTGAGGGTCGTGGTGGCGGCCAGGAACTCCTCGGCGGCGGCCAGGTCCCCGCGGGCCGAGCCCAGCCACAGGGCGCCGAACCCGAGTTCCTCGATGGTCGCGGCCAGTTCCGGCGTGACCTGGCGCTCGCCCCGCCAGATCCCGAACCGCCCGAGCTGGTCGCGCGCTTGCTGGGTCATTCAGTCCGCTCCCTCGCCGCCGGGCCGGCGCCGCGTGGCGGCCGCCTTCCGCGCCGCTGCCGTCCACCCGCCGCTGTCAACCGGGCAACCGCCTCCGGCGGGCCGGTGTTCCCGCAGGCCACGTGGACGCCGCCACGGCGGGTACTATGTGCGTAGAGTAATCGTCTGATTACTCATAAAGGGGGGAGCGCTCGATTATGGGGGTATCTCGAGCGACCTCACCGGCTGCCGCGCAGCCCGGCACCCGCACCTCACCGTCCGCGCTGCTGGAGTTCGCGGTCAGCCAGGCCGTCAGCGAGGACGCTGCGGCGCCCGACGCCGCCCTGCCCGAACTGCTCCGGCGCTGCGCGTCAGGATTCGGCGCGCAGGCGGCTGTCGCGTTGCGGCTGCTCGCGCCGGGAGAACCCGCGGTCGTCGCCGCGTACCCGCTCGCGGCGGTGGATCCCGGCCTGATGGCGCAGATCGCCGCGCTGCTGGCCGGTCACGCCGAGGTGGCCTCGGCGGGCGGCTGCATCGAGGGGCGGGTGGCCTGGCCCGGGCGGGGGCCAGGCCGGAACCAGGGTGGGGCGCTGATCGCCGTGGCCCGGCTGCCAGGCGATTCCTCACCGTCTGCCCTGGCCCTGGCAGGGCAGCGGTCTGTGTGGACCGCTGACTCGCGGTCCGCCGCCCGTGCTCTCGCCACCGTGATCGCGGCCCGGATCCGCCGGGTCGACGACAGGAGGGAAATCTCGGAACGGCGGACGGTCACCGACGCGCTGATCAACGCGGCTCCGGATGCCGTGGTCGTGGCCGACGCCGAACGGAAGATCGTCGCCTTCAACCCGGCCGCGGAGGAGCTGTACGGCCGCCGGCGCGCCGACGTGCTCGGCCAGGGCATGGCGGAGCTGCTCATCCCGGAACGCAACCGGGGCCTCTTCCTGGAAACGACCGATCAATTCCTGCTCAGCCAGGACCCCGGGGAGTTCACCGGCCGCATGCACCTGCCCATCCTGCGCGGTGACGGCACCGAGCGGATGGTGGAACTGACCCCGCTGCCACTCCTGGTCGCCGGCCAGGTCTACTTCTGCAGCTTCGCCCGGGACCTGACCGAGCTGGAGCGGGCGAACGCGGCGCTGGAGGCGAGCGAAGCCCGGGTACGGCTGGTGTCCGAGCTGGCCCCGGTGGGTATCGCGCGGACCGACGACACGGGAACATGCGTGTACGTCAACGAGCGCTGGTGCGCGATGAACGGCCAGCTCGCGAAGGACATCCTTGGCACCTCGTGGCTGGAGGCGGTCGATCCCGGCGACGTGGAGCAGGTCCGGCGGTCCTGGGCGCGCGCCCGGGCGGCCAGCTCGGAGCTGCGCACCGACTTCCGGCTGCGCAGTCACGCCGGCCAGCCGCTGTGGGCACACGCGGCCGTCACCGCCCTGCCGGATCAGGCGGACCTGCCCCGCGGGTTCATGGTCGCCCTCACCAACGTGACCGCCCGCAAGCGGGCCGAGCAGGAGCGGGACCGGCTGCTGGCCGCCGAGCGGGCGGCGGTCCGCGAACTCACCGACCAGACCGAGCGGCTGAACAGCCTGCTCGCGGCGGCCATCCCCGGCGTGCTGGTGCTGGATGAGCACGACGTGATCGTCCAGATCAACCAGAGCCTGTGCGACCTGCTCGGCATCGAGGAGCCGCCGGCCACGCTCAGCGGGGTCAGCGGGCAGCAGCTCCGTGGGCCGCTGGCGCGTACCTTCGCCAAGCCCGCCGAGGTCTCTGAGCAGATGGCCCGCTACACAGCGGACCGGCAGAGGGTCGAAGGCCTCCGGTTCCCGTGCGTGGACGGCCGCGTGCTGGAGTGCGACTACTGGCCGGTCTCCGCCCGTGGCCAGGACCGGGGCGGGCTGTTGCTGCTCTGGGACATGTCCGAGCGGGCCGCCCGGGAGCAGGAGCGTGACCGCCGGCTGGAGGCCGAGCTCGCCTCGCGGCACGCCGCAGAGTCCGCCCGGGAAGAGCTGTCCGAGCAGAACGACGAGCTGCGCGAGCTCGACGAGCTCAAGACCCGGTTCCTGGCCACCGTGTCCCATGAGCTGCGGTCCCCGCTGACCTCGATCGTCTCTTACGCCGAACTGATCAGGGAGGAGAACGTGCTCCCCCCGGTCCCGTCGGGCTTCCTGGACGTCATCTCCCGTAACGCCGAGCGGATCACCAAGCTCGTGGGCGATCTGCTGCTGCTGAGCCGGATCGAGGCGGGGATCATCCCGCTGGAGCTGGCGCCGCTCTCCGTGGCGGAGGTCATCGCCGAAGCGGTGCAGGCCGCGGGGCCAGGCGCGGCGGACAAGGGCGTCGCGCTGGACGGTGCGGCCCCGGACGGGCCACCGGTCCTGGCCGACCGGGCCCGGCTGGTCCAGGTGATCGACAACCTGATCGCCAACGCGGTCAAGTTCACCGACGAGGGCGGGCAGGTCCGGGTGACCGCGGCGGCGGACGGCCAGGATTGGCGGATCGATGTCCAGGATTCCGGGATCGGGATCCCGCCGGACGACATCGGCCACCTGTTCGACCGTTTCTTCCGCGCCTCGAACGCCGCCGCGGCCGCCGTCCCGGATCGGGCCTGGGCCTGTCGATCGTCAAGGAAGTCGCCGAGCTGCACGGCGGCCGGGTGGAGGTCACCAGCACGCTGGGTTCCGGCACCACCGTCCATCTGTACCTGCCCGCACTGGGTGATTCACCGGGTGCCGGGGCGAAACCAGAATGACTACTTATAGTTGTACTTAGTAACTCAACGTAATTGAGGTCATATGGACCCGAACGAGTCGCCCGGCCGGATCCTGGTGGTCGAGGACGATCCCGAGGCCGCCGGGTACGTCCTGCGACGTGCTCCGCACCCGGGGCGGGTTCGAGGTCACCCACATCGCGGACCCGGCGGCGGCGCTGGACCGGGCCCGGCGGAACGCTGGGATCTGGTGCTGACCGACGTGGAGATGCCCGGCATGACCGGGATCGAGCTGCTGGAAGCGGTCCGGGAGATATCCCCGCAGCTCCCGTGGCCGTGGTTACCGCGCACCCGTCGGTGGACTACGCCGTCCGGGCGCTGCGTAACAAGGCGGACGAGTTCCTGGAGAAGCCGGTCCGCCCGGACAAGCTCGTCGAGACCGTGAGCGCGCTGGTGGCCAAGGGCCGGGCGGCCCGCGAGGCCGCCCGGCAGAGCGTGCTGGCCATCGGGGCGCACCCGGACGACGTCGAGATCGGCGCGGCGGGCACGCTGGCCATGCACCGGCGGATGGGACACGAGGTGGCGATCCTGACCCTCAGCCGCGGTGCGCGCGGCGGCACGGAGGACACCCGGGCCAGCGAGTCACGGAAGGCGGCGGAGGTCATCGGCGCCACCCTGTACCACGAGGATCTGCAGGACACCAGCATCCGCGAGGGGGACCCGACGATCAGCGTGATCAGCCGCATCGTCGAGACCGTGCGGCCGACCGTGATCTACACCCACTCCCTGCACGACGTGCACCAGGACCACCGGAACACGCACCTGGCGGCGCTGGTCGCGGTGCGCCAGGTGGGCCGGGTGTACTGCTTCCAGTCGCCGTCGGCCACCGTGGACTTCCGCCCCACCCGCTTCGTCGCCATCGACGAGCAGCTTGACCGCAAGCTCCAGGCCATCGACGCGTTCGCCTCCCAGGTTGAGATCCGGGCCTACCTGGAGCCCGACCTGATCGCATCGACCGCGCGCTACTGGTCCCGCTACTGCGAGGGCCGCTACGCCGAGCCGTTCGAGGTGGTCCGGGAGGCGGCGGTGGCGGGGCAGCACGAGCTGACTCCGGCGAAGGGCGTCGTGCGCGGCGAGAACAATGCCGGGGCTGCCGCGCCGGACCGGCGCAGGCGGCCCCGGCCCGATGATCAAGTACCAAATCTGGCCTCGGAGCCAGTACCAGAGCAGACCGCGAACTTACAGGGGCGAACTTACAGGGAGGGCCAGATGCCGCGCCATGACATCAGTCAGCAGCAGATCCGGGTGCTGGTCACGGGGGCCGGGGGACCGGCGGCAGTGTCCGTCATCAAATCGCTCAAGCTCGACCCCACCGTCCAACTGCTGGCGGCGGACATGGACGCGTGGGCGGCCCGCCTCTACCTGCTGCCGCCAGACGCGCGGACCCTCATCCCGGCGGGCCTGGACCCGGACTTCGCCTCGGCCGTGCTGGCTCGCTGTGCCGCGCTGGGCGTGAACGTCCTGATCCCGACCGTGGACGCCGAGATGCGCCCGCTGGCCGGGGCCCGGGCCGAGTACGGCGCCGCCGGGATCGAGCTCATGCTGGCTCCGGCGCGGGCGCTGGACCTGACCCTGGACAAGCTCGCCCTGGCGCAGTGCTGTGCCGGGCATGTCCGCGTCCCGCGCACCGAGTGCTTCGACGAGGAGCTGGACCCGGCGTCGTGGGACTACCCGGTGGTACTCAAGCCGCGCACCGGCAGCGGCTCGCGGGATATCTCCGTGGTGACCTCGGCCGGGGAACTGGCCGCCCTGGAGCGGTCCGCGGAGTTCATCGTGCAGGAGTACCTGCCCGGCGAGGAGTACTCCATCGACGTGCTGGCCGACACCCGGAGCCATGTGATCGCCTCGGTGCCCCGGGTACGGACCCGGGTGGACTCGGGCGTCTCGGTGGCCGGGCGCACCGTGCACGACCCGGAACTGGAGCACTTCGGGGCCACGGTGGCCAGCGTCACTGGCCTGACCTACATCGCCAACGTGCAGGCGCGCCGGGACGTGGCCGGCCGCCCGGCCCTGCTCGAGGTCAACCCGCGGGCGCCCGGTGCGCTGCCGCTGACCATGGCCAGCGGCGTGGACATGCCGAGGCTGGCCCTCGACGCGCTGCGCGGTCTCCCGGTGCCGGAGCACATGGACTTCCGTGAAGTGGCCATGGTCCGCTTCCTCGAGGAGCGCTTCATGGACCTCAGCGAGGTGCAGAAGGTCGCCGCGTGAGTGCAGCTTGCGGACCCGCAGCCTCGGGCCTCCCGGCCCTCGATGAGGACCACCACGTCCACACGACCTTTTCCGACGACGCGGTCAGCAGCGTGACCGAGAACGTCCGCGCCGCCCGCGGCCGGGGACTGCGGGTCCTCTGCCTCGCCGACCATGTGCGCCAGGGCTCCACCTGGGTGCCCGACTTCGTGGCCGCGGTACGCGAGTTCCAGCCGACACCGGGGATTGAGGTGCTGGCCGGGGTGGAAGCCAAGATCCTCAACACGGCCGGGGAACTGGACCTGCCGCCTGCCCTGCGCGGCGTGGACCGGGTGCTGATCGCGGACCACCAGTACCCCGGCGAGTACGGTCCGGTGCTGCCCCAGGACATGCGGGACGCGCTCGGGCGTCAGCAGTGCTCGGCGGGCGACGTCATCGACGGGCTCATCGAGGCCATCCACGGCGCCCTGGAGCGGGTGGCCCGGCCGCAGCTCGCCCACCTGTTCAGCCTGCTGCCCAAGATGGGCCTGGATGAGGCGGGCGTGCCCGGCCCGGCCCTGGACCACCTGGCCCAGGCTTGTGTCCGGGCCGGGGCGCGGGTGGAGGTCAACGAGAAGTGGGGCTGCCCGTCCGCGCGCACCATCCGGGCGCTGGCCGCGGCCGGAGTGCCCCTGGTGGCCAGCACCGACAGCCACGACTGCGCCACCATCGGCCGTTACCGGCGGGTCCGGGCCATCCTGGACGGCGCACTGCGCGGGGCGGTGCCGGGATGACGGACTTCCTGCTCGCCATCAAGACCCTGCTGGTGGCCTTCGTGATCCTCGGCGCGGTTCCGCTGCTGGTCGCGAACTACCAGTTCCTCCTGGTCGGCCTGCACTTCCGCCGGCTGCACTACGCGAAATCCCGGGCCTATTTCCCGCGGACCGCCATCCTCATCCCGGCCTGGAACGAGGAGGCGGTCATCGGCACCTCGATCGACCGGCTCATGGTGCTGGACTACCCGCGCGAACGCCTGCGGATCTATGTCGTGGACGACGCCAGCACCGACGCCACCCCGGAGGTCGTCCAGGCCAAGGCGGCTGAGTACCCGGGCAACGTGATGCACCTGCGCCGCGAGACGGGCGGCGAGGGCAAGGCCGCCACGCTCAACCACGGCCTGGCGGAGATCCTGGCCGACGACTGGATGCAGGCCATCCTGATCATGGACTCGGACGTCATCTACGAGCGCAGCTCGCTGCGCCGGATGACCCGGCACCTGGCCGATCCCGGGGTCGGCTCGGTCACCGCCTACATCAAGGAGGGCAGCCGTCCGGGGAACTACCTGACCCGGTTCATCGGCTACGAGTACATCACCGCCCAGGCCGCGGCCCGGCGGAGCCAGGAGGTCCTCGGCGTGATCGCCTGCCTGGCGGGGGGCGCGCAGCTGCACTCACGGGCCAACATCGAGGCGATCGGCGGCCGGGTGGACACCGCCACGCTGGCCGAGGACACGGTCACCACATTCGAGACCCAGAAGGGAGGGCGCCGGGTCATCTTCGAGCCGCACGCTACCGTGTGGGCGGAAGAACCGGGCAGCATCGTCGCGCTCTGGAAGCAGCGGCTGCGCTGGGCCCGGGGCAACGTCCAGGTCACCCGGCGGTTCAAGAGCGTCTGGTTCCGGCACCAGGCCAACAACCGGCTGGGCAGCATCAGCTTCGGCCTGCTGTGGTTCTGCCTGCTGCTGCTGCCGGTGTTCATGCTGCTCGCGTCGGGGTCCCTGGTCATCCTGTTCTTCATCGACTACCAGCTGGCCTTCGCCGCCTTTCATGTGCTGTGGCTGACCAACGTGGTCACCTACATCTTCATCACGTCCTACACGCTGACCATCGACCCCGACGTCGGCCGCTATACCTGGAAAGAAGCGATCCTGTTCCCGGGCGCGATCAACGTGCTCATCCTGACCGCCGCCATCCTGCCCGGCCCGATCAGCTGGGTCGGCCACCAGCTCGCCGCCGCCGCCGGTGTCGGCGTCACCTCGGCCTGGATCCTGGGCCTCGAGCTGTTCACCTATATCTGGCTCTCCGCCTGCATGGGCGTCGCGTTCCTCGGCAAGATCGCCGAGTCCCGCAGGTTCGGCCGCGTCCTCGGGCCGCTGTTCGTGTACATCGGCGGTTACGGCCCCCTGCTGTGCGCGATCACCACGGCCGCCTACATCAAGGAACTCCGGCACGCCGAGGCGACGTGGGACAAGACCGAGAAGACCGGGAAGATGGTGGTGCCGACGTGAGCGAGGCGGAGCCAGGCCCGGCGGACCCGGTGACGGCGCGCCAGACCCAGGTCTTCGAGGACGAGGTCAGCGACGCGGTCCGCTACGAGCGAGGGCTGGCGGTCAAGTGCGTGGGCAGCATCCTGCTGGTCGTGATCGTCCTGGCCTTCCGGGTGTACTTCTTCGGCTGACGCAGCGGCTTCTTCGGCTGACCCCGCGGCCGGGCGGGTCCTCGTGCATGAACCCGCCCGCGGCGGGCACTTGGCCGCCGTGCCCGCCTCCGCCCTCGACCGCCAGCCCCCCCGGCCGGGGCCCCGGCGCCTCACCCCGCTGCTCACGGTGACCGGCGCCGCCCTGGTCTTCACGATCCTGCTGCTGCTGGTCCGCCTGCAGTGGCGCCCGCTGGAGTCCGTTGACCACGGCGCTGCCACCCGGATCAACGGGCTCGTCTCCGGGCACCCCGCCCTGGTCTCGGTGGTGAAGGCGGTCACCTGGCTGGGCAGTGACGGCGTGCTGTGGACGGTCATCGGGGTCTCGGCGGCCTTCCTCGCCGCCCGGCGGCGCTGGCGGCTGGTCTTCTACCTGCTCGTCACGGCCGCGGGCGCGCTGGTCATGGACCCGATCCTCAAGTCGCTGGTCGGCCTGCTGCGGCCGGTGGTGGCGCACCCCCTCGCGCACGGCAACGGGAACAGCTTCCCCAGCGGCCACTCGCTCGGCTCGATCGTGTGCTACGGCGCGGTGCTGCTGGTCTTCCTGCCCGCGACCCGCGGCCGCGGGCGGACCGCGTTCACCGCCGCGCTCGTCACGCTCGTGGCGCTGATCGGGATCAGCCGCATCCTGCTCGGCGTGCACTACCTGTCCGACGTGCTCGGCGGCTGGAGCCTGGGCATCGCCTGGCTCGGCCTCACCGCGTTCGCGTTCGAGCTGACCCGGCGGGCGGAAGGCCAGCCCGTCACCCATCCGCTGGCCGAAGGACTGGAACCCGGGGCCTGTGCCGATCCCGGCCCCCTCCCCGGCCTGCCTACCCACCCGGAGACCCCCGTGACAAGACCTGCCGCCACCCATCGCGCCCGTATCGCCGCCGGCCTTGTGGTGGCCTGGGTATTGATTCTCGGCATCATCGTCGGGTTCGGCGAGCTGGTCGTGAAGGACAGCCACGGCCACTGGCTGGGCGACACGACGATCCCGCGCTGGTTCGCCGCGCACCGCACGCCGCTGGGAAACCAGTGGAGTGCTTACATCAGCGTGGCCTGCGCCACCACCGGGATCCTCATCGTGGCCGTGACCGCCTGCGCGGCGTTCCTGATCGTCACCCGGCACTGGCGGCCCGTCGTGTTCCTCGCCGTGGTGATGTTCGGCGAACTCGGCGCGTTCCTTGTCTCGGAGCGCATCGTCCAACGGCCCCGGCCCTACGTGCCCCACCTCGACCACCACCTCCCCACCTCGGCCTACCCGTCCGGGCACATGGCCGCCACCTGCTGCCTCTATATCGCGATCGCGATCCTGGGCCTCGGGCACGCCCGGGGCTGGTGGCGCTGGCTGTTCCTGGTCCCGGCGGTCGTCATGCCGATCCTCATCGCGGTGTCCCGGATGTACCGCGGCGAGCACCACCCCACCGACATCACCGGCAGCCTGATCTTCGCCGCGCTCTGGCTGACCGCGGCCACGCTCCTGATCAAGCCGAACGAGGAACCACCCCGGCGCGAGCCCCGGGTGGCCTGGCCGGAAACTCCGGTCGCTGGCCGGACGGGCGGTTTCACGGACGCCGGACCGGGCAGCGGCACGGTAACGAACTCTTGAGGAGGTGTTCCATGACCGATCCCGAGGACGCCCGGCGCGTCGAAATCAAGGACGGCGACCAGACCGTGGCCACGGCCGAAGTCTCGCCGCAGCCAGGCGGGACGGCCCGCGCGTCGCTGCACGCCAGGTCCGGGCACGTGACCCCGGGCCGCCGGGCCGACCTGGTGGACGCGGTCGTGGACCTGCCCGAGGTGCAGGACAGCGCCCGCCTGGAGGCCACCATCCCGCTCGGTGACGCCGAGACGCTGGGCCGGCTGCGGGAGCGGACCGAGGACACCACCTCCCGGCCAGCGGGGTCCACCGCGCTGGTGGACGCGAACCTGCCGGGTGAAAAAACTTTCCGCAACGAAGACCAGACTGACCCGCCCGGCCCCGGGCCAGCCGGCGACCAGCCGCCCGGCGGGGACAGCCCCGGAGCGTAAGCCCCGGTGGCCGTCAGGATCGGGACGTCGGGGTGGAGTTACGCCCACTGGGAGCCGGAACTGTACCCGCCCGGGCTGCCCGCCGCCGCCCGGCTGGACCGCTACGCGGCCACGTTCGGCACGGCCGAGCTGAACAGCAGCTTTTACCGCTGGCCCCGGCCCGGGACGTTCCGTTATTGGAGAAGGAAATTGCCTGACGGTTTCTGCCTGTCGGTCAAGGCGCCGCGGGGTCTGACCCACGGGCGGAAACTGTACGGCCCGGAAACCTGGCTGCAGCGCATCGGCGCGGGCTGGCACGAGCTGGGCGATAAACGGGCCGTGCTGCTGGCCCAGCTCGGGCCCGCCCAGCCGCGCGACGACGCGAGGCTGGCCTATTTCCTGCGGCTGGTCCCGGAATGGATGCGGGTGGCGGTCGAGTTCCGCCATTCCAGCTGGCATTGCGAGGAGGTTTTCGCCCTGCTGGAGGCCCACCGGGCGGCCTATTGCGTGATGAGCGGCGCGCACCTGCCGTGCGTTCTGCGGGCCACCGCGGATTTCACCTATGTGCGGCTGCACGGCCCTGATCACCAGTACCTGTACGGGGGTTCGTATAGCGGCGCCGATCTGTCCTGGTGGGCGGCCCGGATCCGGGAATGGGACGCGGCCGGCCATGACGTTTTCGCCTACTTCAACAACGACGGCGATGCGAATGCCGTGCGGGATGCCCGCGCCTTGCGGGAGCTCCTGGGCCAGCCTCCCGCCTGCTGAATGCTGCCGGGCAGGCAGGCGGGAACATTAACCGGGCCGCTAGCATTTCATATTTGTGACCCTCACCGACCTTCTCCCGGCTGACCCTGCGCCCGACGCGGTCTTCGACGTGTTCGCCGGGTGGGCCAAGGAGCAGGGCCTCGCCCTCTACCCGCACCAGGAAGAGGCGCTCATCGAGGTGGTGACCGGGGCCAACGTGATCCTGTCCACCCCGACCGGCTCGGGCAAGAGCCTGGTCGCCACCGGCGCGCACTTCGCGGCGCTGGCCAGCGGGCTGCGGTCCTTCTACACCGCGCCGATCAAGGCCCTGGTGTCGGAGAAGTTCTTCGCGCTGTGCGCCGCGTTCGGGCCGGCCAACGTCGGGATGATGACCGGCGACGCCAGCGTCAACGCCGCCGCGCCGATCATCTGCTGCACCGCCGAGGTGCTGGCCAGCATCGCGCTGCGGGACGGCGCCGATGCGGACGTCGGCCAGGTGGTGATGGACGAGTTCCACTTCTACGCCGACCCCGACCGGGGCTGGGCCTGGCAGGTCCCGATCATCGAGCTGCCCCGGGTCCAGTTCGTGCTCATGTCCGCGACCCTCGGCGACGTCACCCGGTTCGAGGCCGACCTGACCCGGCGGACCGGGCGGCCGACCGCCGTCGTCCAGTCCGCCGAGCGCCCGGTGCCACTCCTCTACAACTACGTCACCACCCCGCTGCACGAGACCCTGGAAGAGCTGCTCAGCACCCACCAGGCCCCCATCTACGTGGTGCACTTCACCCAGGCCGCGGCGCTGGAGCAGGCCCAGGCGCTGATGAGCGTGAACGTGTGCTCCCGCGCGGAGAAGGACGAGATCGCGGCGCTGATCGGCGGGTTCCGGTTCACCGCCGGGTTCGGGAAGACCCTGTCCCGGCTGGTCCGGCACGGGATCGGCGTGCACCACGCCGGGATGCTGCCCAAGTACCGGCGGCTGGTGGAGACCCTGGCCCAGGCCGGGCTGCTCAAGGTCATCTGCGGCACCGACACCCTGGGCGTGGGCATCAACGTGCCGATCCGCACGGTCCTGTTCACGGCGATGTCCAAGTACGACGGCTCGAAGACCCGGCTGCTCCAGGCCCGCGAGTTCCACCAGATCGCCGGCCGGGCCGGCCGGGCCGGCTTCGACACGACCGGCCGGGTGGTGGTGCAGGCCCCCGAGCACGTGGTGGAGAACGAGCGGCTGCTGGCCAAGGCCGGTGACGACCCGAAGAAGCGGCGCAAGGTGGTCCGCAAGAAGCCGCCCGAGGGGTTCATCGCCTGGGGCCAGCCCACGTTCGAGCGGCTGGTCGCCGCCGACCCCGAGCCGCTGACGTCCAGCTTCAAGGTCACGCACGCCATGCTGCTGAACGTGATCAGCCGGCCGGGCGACGCGTTCGAGGCCATGCGCCACCTGCTGACCGACAACCACGAGGACCGGGCCGCCCAGCGCCGGCACATCCACCAGGCCATCGCCATCTACCGGGCGCTGCTGGCCGGGGGAGTGGTGGAAAAGCTGGACGAGCCGGACGCCGAGGGCCGCCGGGCGCGGCTCACCGTGGACCTCCAGTTCGACTTCGCGCTGAACCAGCCGCTGTCCCCGCTGGCCCTGGCCGCCATCGAACTCCTGGACCACGAGTCGCCGTCCTACCCGCTGGACGTGGTGTCGATCATCGAGGCCACCCTGGAAAATCCCCGGACGGTGATCTCCGCCCAGCTGTTCAAGGCGCGCGGCGAGGCCGTCGCGCAGATGAAAGCCGATGGCGTCGACGTACGAGACCCGGATGGACCTGCTGGACTCCGTGACCCACCCGAAGCCGCTGGAGGACCTGCTCGAGGCGGCGTACGACATGTACCGCCGGGGCCACCCGTGGGTCGCCGACTACGCGCTGGCCCCCAAGTCCGTGGTGCGCGACATGTACGAGCGGGCCATGACCTTCGTGGAGTACGTCGGGTTCTACGGCCTGTCCCGCTCCGAGGGCCTGGTGCTGCGGTACCTGGCCGACGCGTACAAGGCACTCCGGAACACCGTCCCCGACGAGGCCAAGACCGAGGAGCTCACCGACCTCATCGAATGGCTCGGGGAACTGGTCCGCCAGGTTGACTCCAGCCTGCTGGACGAGTGGGAGCAGCTGCGCGACCCGTCGGGCGTCCTGGTGGCCCAGGCGGAGACGGGGCCGCCCGCCGTCACCCGCAACATCCGCGCGTTCCGGGTCCTGGTGCGCAACGCGCTGTTCCGCCGGGTCGAGCTGGCCGCGCTCGGCCACTACGAGGAACTGGGCGAGCTGGACTCCGGCGACGGCTGGGACGCCGCGGCGTGGGAGGCGGCCGTCGAGCCCTACTTCGACGTGCACGACGAGATCGGCACCGGGCCGGACGCCCGCGGGCCCGCCCTGCTCATCATCGACGAGGGCCCGCAGGCCTGGACGCTGCGGCAGATCTTCGACGACCCGGCCGGGGATCACGACTGGGGTATCTCGGCCGTGGTGGACCTGGCCGCCTCCGAGGAGGCCGGCCAGGCGGTGCTCCGGGTCACCGACGTGGGCCAGCTCTAGGGTCCTTGGCGGGCCCGCCCCCGGGGACCGGGAACGCCCCGGCCAGCGTGGATCGCGCCCGGGCGAACCGGGCGCGGTGACGGCGACACGCGGACGGAACCGGGATCACCGAGGATGTCGCAACAGTCCGGCATCATGGCGAGCGTCACGATCCCACCGATCCGCCGCCTGGCCGGAGCGGCCAGCCAGCACGATGAGTCCACGGCGGTGCGATGCGACTGATCCACACCTCGGACTGGCACCTGGGGCGCACGCTGCACGGCGAGAACCTGCTGCCCTATCAGGAGAGCTTCCTGCGCTGGCTGCTCGACGAGGCGGTGCGCCAGCGGGCCGGTGCGGTGGTGGTGGCCGGGGACGTCTACGACCGCGCGGTGCCCCCGCTTGACGCCGTCCGGCTGCTCGACGCGGCCCTGCTGCGCTTCGCGCAGGCGCGCATCCCGGTGATCCTCATCAGCGGCAATCATGACTCGGCGGTCCGGCTGGGCTTCGGCGCCGGGCTCAGCGAGGCGGCCGGGATCCACCTGCGCACCTCCGTGGCGGACCTGGCCCGGCCGGTGCTGCTGGCCGACGAGCACGGCCCGGTGGCCATCTACGGCGTCCCCTACCTGCTGCCTGACGCGGTCATGGCCGACCTCGGCGTCCAGAGCCGGACGCACGAGGCGGTGCTGGCCGAGGCGGCCCGGCTGATCCGGGCGGACGCCGCCGCCCGGGGCGCCGCCCGCACCGTGGTCGCCGCGCACGCGTTCGTGACCGGCGGCCAGCCCGCCGAATCCGAGCGCGACATCCGGGTCGGCGGCGTGGCCGACGTGCCGGCCGCCGTGTTCGCCGGGTTCAGCTACGTGGCCCTCGGCCACCTGCACGGCGCGCAGCGGGCCGGCCTGGCCGGAGCGGCCGGTGCCGGAGGGCGCCATGGCCAGCAGCTCCATGGCAAACAGCTCCGCAACCAAAGAGCACTGTGATCCGGTACTCCGGGTCGCCGCTGGCGTTCTCGTTCTCCGAGAAGGACCACGTCAAGTCGGTCACGCTGGCCGAGATCGACGCTGCGGGCCGGGTGTGCGCCACCGCGCTGCCGACGCCCGTGCCCCGGCCGCTGCGGGAGGTGCGCGGCACCCTCGACAGCCTCCTCGCCCGGGCTGAGGCGGACCTCGCGGACCTGGCCGGCGCCTGGGTCAAGGTGGTGCTGACCGACACCGTGCGGCCGTCGGCCCCGATGGAGCGGCTGCGCGAGAAGTGGCCGCACACGCTGATCCTGGACTTCGCGCCGGAGGGGCAGCTGGCCAGCTCCGACGCCGACCTGGAGCGGCTGGCCTCGGCGCGCGACCCGGTTGAGATCTGCGGCCTGTTCGTCGAGTTCACCAGCGGGGGCCCGGCCGACGACGCGCACCGCGCGGTGCTCCGTGCGGCCGTGGAGAGCGCGCAGCGCGCCGAGTCGGCCGCCTGATGCGGCTGCACAGCCTGGAGCTGGCGGCGTTCGGGCCGTACGCCCGCGCGCAGCGGATCGACTTCGGCCGGCTGTCCGGCAGCGGCCTTTTCCTGCTGGAGGGGCCGACCGGGTCGGGCAAGACGACCATTCTGGACGCCATCACGTTCGCCCTGTACGGCGGCCTGGCCGGCGACGAGTCCGCCGAGGACCGGCTGCGCTCGCATTTCGCCGCGCCCGACGCAGAGCCCTCGGCCAGCCTGGAGTTCTCGGTCCGCGGCGTCCGGCACCGGGTGACCCGGGTCCCCGAGCACCGGCGGCCGAAGCGGCGCGGCGACGGGTTCACCACCGAGCCGGCGCACGTCCACCTGCAGCGGCAGGAGGCGGGCAGGTGGGTCAGCCTGTCCGCCAACAAGGCCGAGGCCGGTGAGCTCATCACCGAGCTCATCGGGCTCAACCGGGCGCAGTTCACCCAGGTCATGCTGCTGCCCCAGGGACAGTTCGCGAAGTTCCTGCAGGCCGCGGACGACGACCGGCGGCTGCTGCTCAGCAAGCTGTTCGGCACCCAGCTGTACGACCGCATCACGGCCGAGCTGGACCGGCGCCGCGCCGCCGCGGTCCGGCAGCGCCTGGACGCCGAGGCCGCGATCGACGCGGCCACCTCCGCGGCGGCCGAGGCCGCGGGCCTGGACGCCGGGGCCCGGGCCGAGCTGCTGGAGCTGCCCGCCCCGGAGCGGGCCACCCGCCTGAAGCAGACCGGCGCGGACCTCGCGCAGCGCGCAGCCGTCAGCGCGGAGGGGCTGGAGGTGGCGGCGGCCGAGACCGCCGCCCGGCTGGCCGCCTGCGAGCAGGAGCAGCAGCAGGCGCGCCTGATGACCCGGCTGACCGAGGCCCTGCGACGGCTGCAGGGGCACGAGGCCTCCCGGCCCGGGCACGACCAGCGGGCCGCGCGGCTGGCCGCGGCCCGCCGCGCGGAACCAGTGCGGCCGCTGCTCACCGCGCGGCACGAGGCCCAGCAGGCGGTCCGCGAGGCCCGCGAGGGCCTGCTCCGGCTGGTCCCGGACCCCGACGAGCAGATGCTCGCAGGCGACGGCGGCCCCCAGGCCTTCGTGCGCGCCGAGGCGGCCGAGAAGGACGCCGCGTCGCTGCAGCATCTCGCGGACGCCGAAGCGGCCCTGCCCGGCCGGGTCACCGCGCTGCGGGCGGTGCAGCAGGCGGTCGCGAGTGCGTCCGGCCGGCTCCGCGACCTGGAGATGGCCCGCGCCGATCTGCCCGGCCAGATCGAGGCCGCAGAGGAGCAGCTGGCCGCGGCCCGGCTCCTGGCCGCCGGCCTGGGAGCCGCCCGTGAGCAGCAGGCCGCGCTGGTGCGGCGCGCCGCCGCCGCGGCTGACCTGGCCCGCCTGGAGCCGTTGCTCGCGGACAGGAACGCGGCCCTGGCCAGCGCCGTGGACAGCCACCAGGCGCTGACCGAAGCCCACCTGGGGCTGATGGCGGCCCGGCTGGACGGCATGGCCGCCGAACTGGCCACGCAGCTCGCCGCCGGGACCGCGTGCCCGGTCTGCGGCTCCACCGCCCACCCCGCCCCAGCCCAGGCCGCCGGCCGTCTCGTGTCCGACCGGGACCTCGCGACGGCCGCGGCGCGGCGTGACAAGGCGGAAGCCACGCGCGCCCAGCTGACCCGTGAACGCGACGAGGTGGCCGCGGCGGCGGCGGCCAGCGCCGCGGTGGCGGACGGCGGCACCGCGGACGGCCTGGCCGCTGAGGCCGCCGCCGTGGATGACCTGGTGACCGGGGCGGAGCGGGCCGCGGCCGGCGTCGGCGGCCTCGAGGCCGGGCTCGCGGGCCACCGCGGGCAGCAGCAGCGGGTCGCCGAGGAACTCCAGGATGCGGCCGCCGCGCTGGCCACGGCCCAGGCCCAGGCCACCGCGGCCGAGGCCGAGCTGAGCCAGCTGCAGCGCCAGCTGGCCGGGGCCGCCCAGGGGCATCCGTCCGTGGCGCAGCGGCAGGTGGCCCTGCGCCGCGCCGCGGACACGAACCGGTCCCTGGCGGCAGCGCTGGACCAGCTGACGGCCGCGCGGGCTGACGAGCGGCGGGCGGGTGAGCGTGCCGAGCGTGAGGCGGCCGCCCGCGGCTTCGCCGCCGGTTCTCCCGCGCTGAGCAGCGCCGACCTGGCCAGCGCGGCGCTGCTCAGCCCGGGGGACCAGGCGTCCCTCGACGACCGGGTCGCCCGGCTGGGCCGCTGACCTGGCCGCGCTCCGGGCCGCCGCGGCCGCGGACGACCTGGCCGGCCTGGATCCGGGGCAGGCTGGCGCGGTGCACACGGCGGCGCAGGCCGCGGCGGCCGCCCTGGCCCGCGCCCAGGAAGCCGAGCAGGAGGTCCGCGCCGCCCGCGACGCGGCGCAGGCCCGGGTGGGGCGGCTGGACCAGCGGCTCGCCGAGGTGCAGCACGCCCAGGAGGCCTTCGGTCAGGTGCAGGAGGACACCTCGGCGGTGATCCGGCTGGCCGGCCTGGCCAAGGGAATGGACGGGCACCGCCGGATGGCGCTGACCACCTACGTGCTGCGGCAGTGGTTCGGGCAGGTCGTGGCGGCGGCCAACGTCCGGCTCGGGGCCATGTCGGCGGGCCGGTACGAGCTGCGGCGCACCGACGAGAGCGGGGGCCGGCGGGAACGGACCGGGCTCACCCTCGCCGTGATCGACCGGCACACCGGCGCGGAACGCAGCCCGCGGTCCCTGTCCGGCGGCGAGACCTTCTATACCTCGCTGGCGCTGGCCCTCGGCCTGGCCGACGTGGTCAAGGCCGAGGCGGGCGGGGTGGACCTGGATACCCTGTTCATCGACGAGGGCTTCGGCACCCTCGACGCGGAGACCCTCGACCAGGTGATGGCGGTCATCGACGAACTACGTGACCGGGGCCGGGTGGTGGGCATCGTGAGCCACGTGGCCGACCTGAAGGACCGGGTCCCGGAGCGGCTCGAGGTCCGCCGCCTGGCCGACGGCTCCTCCACGGCCCGGGTCATCGCCTGAGCCAGGCTCGCGGCCAGGCATTATGCTGGTCCGGCCGGGGGCCGGACCGTCACGGGCAGCACGGGGTTTCAGGCACGGGGGGTTTCAGGCACGGGTTTCAGGCACATATTCTCAGGCACGGGTTTCAGGCACGGGGGGACGTTGCTTGTGAAGAAGGTCGGCATCGCGGCGCTGGCCGCGGTCGTGCTCGCGTTCCTGGCGGCGGGCGCCGCCGCCGCGCTCACCACGCGGGACGCACGGAACCCGGTCGCGGTCGCGGACCGGCTCCAGCTCCCGGTGGCCTACAACGGGCAGGATGGCTGGAGCCAGGGGACAGCTCCGGCTGCCCACCCTCTACGTGGGGGGCCCGGACACGTTCGTGCGGATCCAGCACTGGTCGTCCTGGACGGCCCGCTCGGCGTTCGGCCGGGGCACGCTGTGGGCGGATAACTGCACCCCGAACTGCGCGGCCGGCCAGTACGCGAAGTACCCCGCCGAGGTGAGCCTGTCGCGGGTCGCGGCGCACCAGGGAGTGCAGTTACTTCTCCCGGATGAGGCTGCGCTACTACCACACCAGCGCCCGGGACTACGGGTTCCGCTGGGGCACCTACCGCGGCGCGACGTCCCGCTGTGGATCGGCGGCCCGGGCTGACCGGCCCGGCGCTCAGCCTCCCGGCCGGGCTGCCCCAGGCACCCGCCTCCCGGCCGGCACCGGCCTCCGGCCGGGGCCCGCTCCCGGCCAGACCATGGATGGTCAACGCCTGTCTGATATGAGCCGTCCCGGAGGATCCCGCCGGTATGCTCCCGCCGGCCGCTGCACCCCGACGCTGCCCCGGGGGCTTGGCCGGGAAGGCTGCAGACGGGAGTCACCATGCAAAGCACTGGCCGGCCGCTGAGCCGCCTGGCCAAGGCCGGTTACATCGCCGGCACCGTCGTGGTCGTGGCGGTGGTCGTGGCCAGCCTGGGTGCCTACGCGATCTACCGGAGGCTGGACGGCAACATCAGCGTGGTCAAGGTCAGCGGGCTGAGTCACCGCTCGGTGTACGGCGCGCAGAACATCCTGGTGCTCGGCTCGCAGACCAGGGAAGGCCAGCGGGCCGGCGATCTGGGCAGCAACCCCGCCCTGAACACCAGCAACTCCGACAACCTCCTGCTGGTCCACCTCGACCCGACGCACACCCACGCCACCGTGCTGTCCATCCCGCGGGACACCATGGTCTACGAGCCCGGCTGCAAGGCCCGGCGCAGCGTCGGCACCGGCATCATGGGGCCCTACCAGTCCGCGATCATCGACGGGGCGATGAACATCGGCGGCCCGTCCTGCGCGGTCAGCACGGTCAAGGACCTGACCGGCATCACGCTCGACCATTTCGTCATGTTCAACTTCAACTCCTTCCGCGCGATGGTGGACACCATCGGCGGGGTGGAGGTCTGCGTCCCGCGCAGCGGATACCACGACCCCTACAGCGGGCTGAACCTCAGCGGCGGCAAGCACCTGCTCACCTACAACCAGGCGCTCGCCTACGTGCGCACCCGGCACGGCGTCCAGGCCGAGGGTGACGTCGGCGGTGACCTGCCCCGGATCGAGCTGCAGCAGGCGTTCATATCCTCGGTCATCCAGAAGGTCAACAGCCAGGGCATCCTGAGCAACTCGGTTCAGCTGCTCAAGATCGCGGATGTGGCCACCCGGGCGCTGACCGTGGACCAGGGACTCGATTCGGTCAGCAAGCTGCTGAGCCTGGCCAAGAGCCTCACCGGGCTGCACGCGAAGAACGTGACCCTGCTGACCATGCCGACGATCACCGACCCGGCCAACATCAACCGGCTGCTGCCCGAGGAGCCCGCCGACGACGTCATCTTCCAGATGATCCTCGACGGCCAGACCTGGCATCACGGGCTGCCCACGCTGCCCGCACCGCCAGGTCCAGGTGCGGGTGCTCAACGGCACCGGTATCCCGGGCCTGGCCGCGCAGACCGCCCGGCGGCTCGCCCGGCTCGGCTTCGACGTGATCGGCACCGGGGACGCGGCGGCGACGAGCACCACCACCGTGACCTACTCCGGCACCGCGCAGGCCGACAGCGCCTACACGCTGATGACCGCGCTCAAGGCCACCCCGGCCGCGCGAGAACCTGCTGGCCGAGCCGGCCCCGCAGACCGGACAGCCGGGCCCGGTCACGCTGGTGCTCGGCGGTGACTTCGCGGGCGTGAACCCGCCCGCCGCGCCGCTCCAGGCCGCCGGGAAGGGCAAGGCCAAGGCGGCGGCCGGCAGCGGCGGGGGCAGCGTCAGCCCGGCCAGCCAGACCACCGTGCAGACCCGCAACGCCGCGGCCAACATCTGCTCCGGCCTGCCCGCCGCGAACCCGAATCCCGGTACCCCGACCGGAGGGTGACGCGGTTCCGCCGCCGGGCGCCTGGGTGGCAGGGTTACGGCTCCCTGCGGCCGGTCTGCGCAGCCGGGCCCGGCCGCTCAGCGGAACTGCCGGTGCGCGGCCGGCGGCGTCACGGCCAGCCGGGCCAGTGCCCGGCCCAGGGACGGGTGAGTCGCGCTGACCGTGACCATGCCCGTCTGGCCGGGCCGGGACCGGATGAAGCCACCGCCGACCCCGCCGCTCCGGGCGAACGGGAACGGGTTGTCGCCGATCAGCGTGGCGGGACCGGTCACCGTCAGCGTTACCGGGCCGGTCACGTGCGGGCGCTGGTTCCCGTACGCGTCGAGGGCCCGGAACGTGATCCGGGTGGCGTCCGCTCCCATCGGCCTCGATCGCGCGGTCCTCGACGGCCAGCCCCAGGCGGTCGCGGGTCGTATCGGCCGACATCCGGGCCGACGCCACCTGCTGGCCGCCGAGGTAGCCTTCGATGCGCAGTTCCGGCAGGCCGGAGCCGTTGACGGTCAGGTCGGCGAACGCCAGCGGATAGGCCAGGTTGCCGAAGGCCTGCCGGTCCGGGCGTGCCGTCGCGATATGCCCCTCACCGGCGTAGATCTCCAGCCGGTCGCAGTTCGTGGCGATCATGGCCCCGGGGCCGGGGCCACCGGGCGGCGAGCCGGGACCGAAGTCCCAGAAGAACACCGGCAGGATGACCGGGCGGATCCGGGGGTCGACCTGCGACCGGTAGAACGCGGCGCCGGGCTTGGTCACCCGGAACACGTCGGTCACCCCGGGGTTTTCAGCGCGTCCCAGACCGTTCGCCCGCCGTTCAGCGACGCGTAGTCGATGCCCGCCCAGCCCAGCAGCCCGGCGTACCGCGGATTTCCCCGGGCGATGTCGTGCACCTGGGCGTGCATCAGGGCCTGCACGGCGAGCACTTCCGCGGAGTCGGTCCACCGGTAGGCCGCGGCGCGCCGTCCAGCGCCCCTACCGCCTCACTGACCAGGTAGGGCACATCGGGCAACGGCGGCTCCAGCTCAGCGTGACCCTGGCGTGAGTGGTAATCGTTGTAACCGAACACGTCTTCGTCCCAGCCCGCGGTGGAATAGCGGGCCATGGCGCCGGTGGTCTGCCGGGTCCCGTCGAGAGCGCGGGCGACCCGGCGGGTGCGCCTGTACAGGCCGGGATAGTTGGCGGTCTCGTTGAGCCGGGTCGCCCAGACGATCACCGACGGCCGGTTGCGGTCGCGCAGGACCATGTCCCGCGTGTTGCCCACGGCCAGGTCCTGCCAGGTCGCGTCCCCCACGTACTGCCAGCCCGGGGGCTCGGCCCAGACCATCAGGCCGATCTCGTCGCAGGCGTCCAGGAAGTGCGGCGACTGCGGGTAGTGCGAGCAGCGCACCATCACGCAGTTGAGCTCGTACCTGAGCATCTCGGCGTCCCGGCGCTGCAGTCGTGCGCAGGCCGCCATCCCGGTATAAGGGAACAGTTGGTGGCGGTTCAGGCCGAAGATCTCCAGCCGCTGCCCGTTCAGGAAGAAGCCATCCGGGCGGAACACGGCCTCACGGAACCCGATCCTGGTCGCGACGCTGTGCGCGGCGTGACCGGACGACACCGTCGTGCGGATCGTGTAGAGCCTGGGCGTGTCGGGCGACCAGAGCGTGACGTCGCCCAGGCCGGTGAGGCGCAACCCGGCCACCGCCGGGCCCGCCGCGGTCAGCCGGACCGAGGCGGCGCGGGTGGCCACCGTGCGCGGGCCGTCCAGCAGTTCCGCGGTGACCCGTACCGGCCCGGCCGGGAGCCTGGCCGCGTCGATCGTGGCCTGGACGTGCACGGCCCGGCCGGCGGTGAGCACGTTGACCGGCTTCGCGAACACGCCGGACACGAACACGTCCGGCACCACCCGCAGCGTGGCGTCCCGGTAGATGCCACCGGGCTGCAGGAAGTTGACCGCCGGGGCGCCACCTGTGGCCCCGTCGGGCGGTACCGGCAGCCACCGGGAGTCCACGACGACGGCGAGCACGTTGCGGCCCGTGACCAGGGCCCCGGTGAGCTCGGTGGACCAGGGCAGGTAACCGCCCTGGTGGGAACTGACCACCGTGCCGTTGAGCAGCACCGTCGCGTTGACCATGACCCCGTCGAAGTTGACGAACACCCGGTCGCCCGGCCGGCCGGGCCGGCCGAAGTGCTTGCGGTAGATCCACACCTGCTCCCAGCGGGCCGGATCCCAGTTGCGCCAGGACAGCGGGGTGACGGTGTGGGGGAGGGTGACGGGGGTGAAGCCACCGTCGTCGTACCCCGGGTCGGCGGATCCGGGCCGGTAGCCGCCGCCGAACAGCCAGCCCTGGTTGAAGTCGTACGCTCCGCCCCCCGGGCGGCGAGGCTGGCGAGCGGCGGGCTCCGGGATGGTGCTGCCCCGGGTGTCCGTGCAGGAGGCCAGGGCCGCTGCCGCACCGCCGAGCAGCGCGGTACGCAGCACCATCCGGCGTGGCGCAGGGGCGGGGGAGGCTGCGTCACGGCCGGCCGGGCTGTCCCCCGGCGCGCCCGGGTTCGCCTTCATGCGCCGAAGCTACTACACCAGCCGATCGTGTCCCGGTGCCGGAAACGGTGGCACCCCCGAGTCCCGGTGGCCCGGGAACGGGGCCGCCTCCGAGTCACGGCGGCCCGGAACGGACGCCCTCTCGGCGGTCCGGGAACGGGGCCGCCGTTCCGAGTCCCTGTGGCCCGGGAACGGCATCCCCGAGTCCCGGCGAGCCGGGACCGGGCCACCCCGGATGGCGCGTTTGACGTCCCCGTACATCCGTGTGACTATACGGACGTACGGAGGTGTGGACATGCCGCGAGATCATGATCATCCGGTGAGTGAGCCGGGCGTGGCTGCGGCCCGGGGCGGTGCCCTGTCGGTGGGAGACGCCGGGCGGCTGGCCGGGCTGCTCGGGCTGCTGGCCGACCCGGTGCGGTCGCGGATCCTGTTTGCCCTGGTCGCCGCCGGTGAACTGTGCGTCGGGGACCTGGCCCTGGTGCTCGAGGTGACCGAGGATCAGGTGTCCTACGCGGTGAAGATGCTGCGCCTGGCCGGGCTGGTCAGCTTCCGCAAGGACGGCCGGGTCGTCTACTACCGGCTCAGCGACGGCTTCCCGCATCCGCTGCTGGAGCACTGCCTGCGCCAGCTGCTGACCATCGCCGCGCCGGGGCCCGACGATGCGCGCCCTTGACGCGATCGGCCACGCGCTGGCCGTGGCCGGGTCGATGACCTGGCAGATCACCTGGTCGCTGCTGCTCGGATTCGCGCTGTCCGCGGTGGTCCAGGCGGTGGTGCGCCGGTCCACCGTGGTCCGGCTGCTCGGAGACGACCGGCCGGTCACGCTGGCCCGGGCCACGGCGCTGGGCGCGGCCTCCTCGTCCTGCTCCTACGCGGCCGTGGCCCTGGCCCGGTCGCTGTTCCGCAAGGGCGCCAGCTTCACCGCGGCGATGGTGTTCGAGATCGCCAGCACGAACCTGGTCATCGAGCTCGGGATCATCCTGGCCTTGCTGATCTCGTGGCAGTTCACCCTGGCCGAGTTCGTCGGCGGCCCGATCATGATCGTGCTGCTCGCGGTGGCTTTCCGCCTCGTCGTCCGGCAGCAGCTGATCGACGAGGCGCGGCGCCAGGCCAACCGGGGACTGGCCGGGTCCATGGAGGGCCACGCGGCCATGGACATGAGCATCACCGCCACCGGCAGCTTCTGGCGGCGCCTGTTCAGCCGGGAGGGCTACACGTCGGTCAGCCGCATCTTCGTCATGGAGTGGGCCGCGGTCCTGCGCGACGTGGTGATCGGGCTGCTGATCGCCGGGGCGGTGGGCGCCTGGGTCCCGGACAGCTTCTGGCAGCACCTGTTCCTGGCTGGCCATCCAGTCGCCGCCCGGATCTGGGGGCCGCTCATCGGCCCGGTGATCTCGCTGCTCAGCTTCGTCTGCTCGATCGGCAACGTGCCGCTGGCCGCGGTGCTGTGGAACGGGGGGATCAGCTTCGGCGGCGTGATCGCGTTCATCTTCGCCGACCTGATCATCATCCCGATCCTGCTCATCTACCGGAAGTACTACGGCACCCGGATGATGCTGGTGCTGGCGGCGTGTTCTACGTCACGATGGTGCTGGCCGGCTACATCGTCGAGTTCGTCTTCAGCGGGCTGGGCCTGGTCCCGGCGGACCGCACGGCGAAGGTCGGGGAGACCGGCGATCGCGTGGAACTACACCACGTACCTGAACATCGTGTTCATCATCATGGCCGCGGCGCTGGTGGTGCGCTTCTTCCGGTCCGGGGGTGGCACCATGCTGAAGATGATGGGCGGCAGCCCGGAGGCGGCCGGCCACGACCACGGCCCCCCTGGCCACGTCTCGCGTCACGGTGTCACGGACTCATGACTCCGTGAGCGGGACCAGGCCGCCCGGGGCGGTCCTGCGCCACGGCGGCTAGCGCGGGGGCCGGGCGGGCGGCAGTCCCCGGCGCAGCACCTCCAGGAGATCGTCCAGGACGTCGTCGGGCACCTGCCCGCCGGCCGTCCAGTCCGCCCAGCGCATCCCCAGGAAGTTACCGATCCCGGTGTACATGAACGCGATGACCTCGGGGTCGTAGCGCGCGTCCACCTCACCGCTGAGCTGCGCCTGGCGTACCCCGCGGGCGTAGCCGCGGGCCAGGTGCTCGTAGTACTCCCGGAACAGGCCCGGCGCCACGAACTCCGACTCCCGCACGATGCGGTCCATCCACGGGCGCTCGGACAGCATGTCGAAGAAGGCGCGGAACGAGGCCCGCTCGATCTCCCGCTGCCCGGGCCGGCCCGCTCGATGGCCTGCTTCATCGCCCTCCGGAGGTCCGCGTTGAGCTGCCGGACCACGGCGGCGAAGATCTCCGCCTTCGAGCCGAAGTGCGCGTAGAAGCTGCCAGTCGCCATGCCCGCGCCCGGCGCAGATGTCGGCCACCGTGGTGCGCTGGTAACTCCGCTCCCCGAAGAGTTGCTCCGCGGCCGCGAGCAGCCGCTGTGCCGGCGGCTGCCCGCGGTCGTCGGGCAGCCGCCGGCTCATCGCGACGCCCACCCCTCCTACCCCCGTCCGGGACCCATGACCAGGGCCCTTACGCGCCGGGAGCCCGAGCGTATGTTAAGGCATCCCGCTGGATGGTGCCGGGGGCTGCGTGCCGGTGTAGCTCTGCACCGCCCCGGTGGCCGACGTGTTCGTGACCTGCACCGGGCCCTCCTTGACGATCACGCCGTTCTTGATCACTCCGATGAACGCCCCGGTCATCCCGGCGTGATCGGAGGCAGAGTAGGCGTAGGGCGCGACCGCCGGCCCCTGCGGCAGCCCGCCCTCGATCGCCTTGACCAGGTCGGCCCGGGTCGGGTTCCGGCCCGCCTTGAGCATGGCCTGCACGAAGGTGTAGGCGACCGCCTCGCCGAAGGCCACGTTGCCGTCGAAGGGGAGCTTGGGCAGGTACTTGTTGTGGATCTTCTCGAACAGCGCGACCCAGCTGTTACTCGTGTCGCCGAGGGTGGGCATGTAGCCATCGGTGATGATGCCCTGGGTCAGCTGGTTGCCGGACACCGTGGCCCCACCCTGCTTGGCGTAGGCCTCCAGCAGCCCAGCGAGCGTGATCGGGTCGGAGCCCACGTCGCTGACCACCAGGGTCGGGCTGAAGCCGAGCTTGAGGCTGTTCAGCCGCAGCAGCGCGGTGAAGGCCGGGACGGAGAACGACACGACCACCTTGGCCCCGGACGCCTTGAGCGCGGCCACCTGCGGGCCGACGTTGATGTTCGTGGGATCGTAGCTCTGCCTGCTGACCACGTCCGCCTGCGGGATCTCGTCGTCCAGGCCCTTGACGCCGTCCTTGCCGAACTCGTCATCCTGGTAGAAGTAGCCGATCTTCTGGCCGGCGAAGTGCTGCTTGATGTAGGCGCCGAGAATCTTGCCCTCGCGCACGTAGTCCAGCTGCCAGCCGAAGGTCTCCGGCCAGGTGGACGGCGCGTTCCAGCACTCGCAGCCGGAGGCCACGAACACGTCCGGGCACCTTCTCGGAGTTCAGGAACGGCGCGACGGCCAGGTGCGTCGGGGTGCCCAGCCCGTCGAAGATGGCGTACACGTTGTCCTGCAGTACCAGCTGCTTGACCACCGATACCGTGTCGGTCGGGTTGTACTGGTCGTTGAGGTACTTGTAGACGATCTTGCGCCCGTAGATCCCGCCGTGGGCGTTGACGTACTGGAAGTACGCGTTCGACGCGGGCGCGATCTCGTCGTACCCGGGCGCGGCCACCCCGGTCAGCGGCTGGTGGCTGCCGATCGTGATGGTGCTGGCCGTGATGCCCGGCGCGGAGGCGGTCAGGGCGCCGCTGGTGCTCTTCGACCCTGATCCGCTGCTGCCCGAACTGCAGGCGCTGACCACCATGGCCAGGGCCGCCACGGCGGCGAGGGCGGGCAGGCCGACCCGGTGAGATCTGTTCATAGCGAGCCTTCTTCCTGGTGTTCACTGGCTGGGGCGTGGAGCTGGGAGCCCGGGCGGCGCCGTCGGGGCGCGCCGGGCCGGGCCGGGAGGCGGGCGGACAGCGGCCGGTACAGCCGGTGCAGGGCGCCCTGGATGCCGTCGGGGAAGGCGAGCATGACGACGACGAGGACGACGCCGTAGGCCGCGACCGGGATGTTCGACCCGGCCGAGCTGGACAGGCCGTGACTGGTGGCCACGTCGGTCACGTAGGTGGGGACCAGGACCAGTACGAGGCTGCCCCACACCGCGCCGGGCAGGGTGCCCAGGCCGCCCAGCACCGCGCCGGTGAGCAGGCCGACGGACAGCGTCAGGGTGAAGGCGCCCGGCGAGACGATCGAGGTCGTCACGGCGAGCAGCGCGCCGCCCAGCCCGGCGCAGGCCGCGCTCACCACGAAGGCCAGCACCCGGAGCCGGGCCACGTTCAGGCCCGCCAGGGCGGCCGCCACCTCGTCGTCCCTGGCGGCGCGCCAGGACCGCCCGACCCGGCTGCGGGCCAGGTTGGCCAGCAGCACCAGGGTGATCAGCGCGCAACCGCAGGTCAGCCAGGCCTGCCAGCGGGTGACCGGGAAATTCGGGCCGAGGAAGCCGGGACCGTTGACCACCACAGTCAGCCCCTGGTCCCCGCCGAGCACGCCGAACCGCAGGGCCAGTGAGGGCACGGCCACCGCGAGCATGAGGGTCGCGCCGGCCAGGTAGGGACCGCGCAGCCGGGCTGCGGCCACGCCGACGACCGCGCCGCCGGCCGCCGCGATGGCCACGGCCGCGAGGAGCACCACGGCCAGCGGCCAGTGCAGGTGCAGCAGCAGCAGCGCGGCGGCGTACGCGCCGATGGCCATGAACGCCCCGTTGCCCAGCGAGATCTGCCCGCTCAGCCCGAGCAGCACGGTGAGCCCGGCCACCGCCACCACGTAGCAGGCGATCTCCGCCATCTGATAGTCGCGGAAGGGATTCACCGCGGTGCTGATGAGCACGAGGAGCACGGCGAGGGCGGCCGCCGCGGCCACGTGCCGGGCCAGGGTCATCTCACACCTGCCGGGTGGCGGCCGGGGAGAACAGGCCGGACGGCCGGACCATGAGGACCACGACCAGCGCGGCCAGGCCGAACAACGGCACCAGGTCGGAGCCCAGGTAGCCGCCGACGTAGCTGAGCGCGACCCCGAGGATGAGCCCGCCGGCGACCGCGCCGACCGGGCTGTCCAGGCCGCCGATGACCGCCGCGGTGAACCCCAGCACGAAGATGGAGTCCATGCTGTTCGGGTACAGGAAGGTGGACGGCGAGACCAGCACTCCGGCGAGCGCGCCGATGAGCCCGGCGAGCGCCCAGCCCAGGGTCAGCATGCGGCCGACCCGGACCCCGAGCAGCCGGGCGACCGGCGGGCTGAACGCCGCCGCGCGCAACTGCAGCCCGGCGGGGGTGTACCGGAATCCCGCGGCCAGCAGCAGCGCCGCGGCCAGCACCGCCACCGCCACGAACACGTCGTTGGCCGAGACGCCGAGCGCGGCCGACCCGACGTGCAGCCCGGTGATGGAGAACGCCGCGGGGAACGACCGGAACTGGCCACCGTAGAGGATGCCCGCGAGACCCTCCAGGAAGACCAGCAGCCCGATCGTGATGATGATGGCGTTCAGCGGCGGCTTGTCCTCAGCCGGCCGGATGACCAGCCGCTCGATGGCCCCGCCGAGCACCAGCCCGGCCGCCAGGGCCACGGCGAAGCCGGCCCAGTACGACCCGGTGTGGTTGATGACCAGCAGCGCGATGTAGGTGGTGAACATCGCCATGCCGCCCTGGGCGTAGTTCAGGATCCGGGTCGCCCGCCAGATCAGCACCAGGGACAGGGCGATCGCGGCGTAGATCATGCCGACGCTGATCCCGCCCAGCGTCAGCTCGCGGAACTCGGTCACCGGCCGCCTCCTAGAAGCCCAGATAGTGCTGGCGGAGCCCGACGTCGGCCGCCAGCGTCGCAGCGTCCGCCGCCGCGACGACCCGGCCGAGGCTGAGCACGATTCCCTGGTCGGCGATGCTCAGTGCGCTGCGCGCGTTCTGCTCGACCAGCAGCACCGTGAGGCCGGTCTCGCGCAGTCCCGCGGTCAGCTCCATGACCTGGGAGACGATCTTCGGCGCCAGCCCCAGCGACGGCTCGTCCAGCAGCAGCACCCTCGGCCGGGCCATCAGGGCCCGGGCGATGACCAGCATCTGCCGCTCGCCGCCGGACAGGGTCCCTGCGGCCCGGTTCCGGGCCCCGGCGAGGACGGGGAACCGCTGGCAGGCCTCGGCCAGCGCGGCGACCCGGGTGCCCCGCCCGCGCCGCCAGAGCGCGCCGAGCCGCAGGTTCTCCTGCACGGCGAGCTCCGCGATCACGCCCTGCCCCTCGGGCACGTGCGCCACCCCGCTGCGCGCCATGTCCTCAGCGCTGCGGCCGGTCAGGTCCTGCCGCCGACCAGCACCCGGCCCCGGCGCGGCCGGATCACCCGCTGATGGCGCGCAGCAGGGTCGTCTTGCCTGCCCGTTCGCGCCGAGCACCGCGGTGACGGTGGCCGGCCGGGCGGTGATCGTGACGCTCTGCAGGGCGATCACGCCGCCGTAGCTGGCGACGACCTCCTCGACCGCCAGTGCGGCCGGCTGATCACCGGAGTCCTCCACGCCGAGATACGCGGTGGTGACCGCCGGGTCGGCCTGCACGTCGTCCGGCGTACCCCGGGCGATCACGCGCCCGAAGTCCAGGACCACCACCGTGTCGCACACCGCCATCACCAGGTCCATCCGGTGCTCGACCAGCACCACCGACGTCTCCGCGGACAGGCTGGAGATCAGCTCGCGGAGCCCGCCGATCTCGGTCTCGGACAGGCTGCCGGCGGGCTCGTCGAGGAGCAGCAGGCGGGGCTCGGCGGCCAGGGCG
>CAVQEM010000088.1:0-83845 GCA_963711485.1 uncultured Actinomycetes bacterium | reverse complement strand
TATCGGGCGGACGACGACCAGCCCGGCCGCCGCGGCCACGGCGAACGCGCCCAGCTGGAAGGGCAGGCCCACGCCGGCCGCGCCGACGACGGCGGCCACCACCGCCCCGACCGCGATCAGCCCGAAGGCCAGCGTGGTCGTCATGACCTCGGCGACCCCCAGCACCGCGGCGAGGACCAGCCAGACAATCCAGGACCCCATGGCTACTCCCGGGAGCGGGAGCGGCGGCGTGCGCGGCGTGCGCACCGACCAGCCGCCCGGCCCTCCAACTCGACAGTAACCCCGCCGGGCCGCCACCGCGAGCGATCGAAGGTCCAAGCCCCGAACCACCCTCGGAAACCGGCCCCGCCTGCCGCTACACCGCCTCGCTGGCCCGGGAACCAGGGCCACCCGCCGAAGTCCCGGCCTGCTTTCTTCAACCAGGTGGTTGACAGGAGGCGCACGAGCCGCCTAACGTCAACCAGGTGGTTGAAGCGCCGGTGGCCGCCCGCCCCAGCCACCAGCGCCGGAGCCTGGCCCTGCGCCGGATGACCCTGGCGACCGCCCTGCTGGTCATCCTCCAGATCGCGCTGGGCATGGTGGTGAACTTGTACGTCACCGTGCCGGCCCATCACCCCGGCGCGAACCCGGCGAGCTACTTAACGGGCTCCACGCGCAGCCTGGGGTGGAGCGTCAGCCAGGGTCCGGCCTGGCTCGCTGTCCACGCCTCACTCGGCCTGGCCCTGGTGCTGATGGCGATCGTCGTAGCGGTGTACGCCGCGGCGGCCCGCACCGGCTGGGCAGCGGTCACCTCAGTGGTCGGCGGCCTGCTCGTCATCGGCGCAGGCTTCAACGGGGCCAGCTTCGTCAACTTCGGCCACAACATCAGCTCGCTGCTGATGGCCCTGCTCGCGCTGGGCGCCCTGGCCTGCTACCTGGCCGGGTTGTACCTCCTTCCGGCGCGCCGGTAGCGGGCGGTGGCCAGGCAGCATTCGGTAACGCCGGCCGGCCGGGTCCGGCGGGGTGAGCTCGCCGCCGTGGCCTACGCCCAGATTGCCGCACGCGGCCTGGAGGGACTGCGCATCCGGGAGGTCGCCCGGGAGGCGGGCATCAACCACGCCACCTTGCTGCACTACTGCCCGACCAAGGAAGACCTGATCGAGGCGGTCGTCGATCACTTGCTCATGCTGCTCGTCTCGCGGGCGACGCCGGCGCCCGCGCCGGGCGCCGGGACCATCGCGCAGTTGCGCCACGAACTCGCCGATATCGCCGTCCGGCTCGAGCAGCAGCCCGGGCTGTTCCGGGTCCTCACCGAGCTTCAGTCCCGGTCCGCCCGCGATCCCGCCGTGGCCGCCGCGCTGGCCCGGCTCGACGCGGCCTGGCACTCCTACCTGGCCACGATGGTGCGCACCGGCATCAGCCGCGGTGAGGTGCGGGCCGGACTGGACCCGGACCGGGCAGCCCGGCTGCTCATGGTGCTGTTCCGCGGGCTTGGCCTGGAGGCGCTGCGCAGCCCTGTTCCGGCCACGGACCCGGCCGGGCTGACGGCGGACCCCGCCCGGCTGACAGCGGACCCCGCCCGGCTGACGGCGGACCCCGCCCGGCTGACGGCGGATGCGGCCAGCCTGCTCGAGCGTTGGCTACGGCCCTGATCGGGCCGGCACCGTAGGTCAGCCCGGGGCCAGCATTCCCACTCGGGCCCGGACCGGGAATTATGGTGCCATCCAACGTCGGAGGATGTCATGACCAGTGCAGCACCGCTGTCTTACAGTCACGGAACTTCGCCGCAACCGCTGCTCGGCGAGACCATCGGCGCGAACCTGAGGCGCATCGCGGTCGCGCACGGCGGCCGCGAAGCGGTCGTCGATGTGCCGTCCGGCCGACGCTGGACGTACGCCGAGTTCGACGCGGACACCGATACGCTGGCCCGGGGCCTGATCGCGGCCGGGATGAAGGCGGGCGACCGGGTGGGCATCTGGGCGCCGAACTGCCCGGAGTGGGTGCTGCTGCAGTACGCCACGGCCAAGGCGGGCATCATCCTGGTCAATATCAACCCGGCCTACCGCAGCCACGAGCTGGGCTATGTGCTCCGCCAGTCCGGGGTGCGGTTGCTGGTCAGCGCGGAGTCGTTCAAGTCCAGCAACTACCGGGCCATGATCGAGGACGTCAGCGGGGATCTGCCCGGCCTCGAGAAGGTCATCTACCTGGGCTCGATCGACTGGAACGAGCTGTTCGTGGTCGGGGCCATGCCGATCGCGGGCGGGGAGGACCAATTGGCCGAGCGGGAGGCCGTGCTGGGCTTCGATGACCCGATCAACATCCAGTACACCAGCGGCACCACGGGGTTCCCGAAAGGGGCCACGCTGTCCCACCACAACATCCTGAACAACGGGTTCTTCATCGGGGAGGGCTGCCGCTACACCGAGGCCGACCGGGTCTGCATCCCGGTGCCGTTCTACCACTGCTTCGGCATGGTGCTGGGCAACCTGGCCTGCACGACGCACGGGTCAGCGATCATCATTCCCGCCCCCGGGTTCGATCCCGCCGCGAGCCTGCGGGCCGTCGCGCAGGAACAGTGCTCGTCTCTGTACGGGGTCCCGACCATGTTCATCGCCGAGCTGGCCCTCCCCGACTTCGCGACCTACGACCTGTCCACCCTCCGGACCGGGATCATGGCCGGGTCCCCGTGCCCGGTCGAGGTGATGAAGCGGGTGGTCAGCGAGATGCATATGACCGAGGTGACGATTTGCTATGGAATGACCGAAACGTCCCCGGTGTCCGCGCAGACCACGGCCGACGATGACATGGAGCGGCGGGTGTCCACGGTGGGCCGGGTGCACCCGCACGTCGAGGTCAAGATCGTGGACCCGGAGACCGGGCTGGCCGTGCCCAGGGGGGTCACGGGGGAGATGTGCACCCGGGGCTACTCCGTGATGCTGAGCTACTGGGACAACCCGGAGCAGACCGCGGCCGCGATCGACCAGGCGCGCTGGATGCACACCGGCGACCTGGCCGTGATGGACGAGGCCGGGTACCTCAACATCGTCGGGCGGATCAAGGACATGATCATCCGGGGCGGCGAGAACGTCTATCCCCGGGAGATCGAGGAGTTCCTGTACCGCCACCCGGCGATCCAGGACGTCCAGGTCATCGGGGTACCCGACCTCCGGTTCGGCGAGGAGATCTGCGCGTGGGTCAAGCTGCGCCCCGGCGAGGCCCTGACCGAGGACGAGTTGCGGGAGTACTGCCAGGGACAGATCGCGCACTACAAGATCCCCCGGTACCTGCGGATCACCGGGGAGTTCCCGATGACGGTGACCGGCAAGGTCCAGAAGTTCAGGATGCGCGAGACGTCCATCGGTGAACTGGGCCTCGAGGACGCCGCCAGCACCGCCACAGCCTGATGCCCCAGGGCTCGCCATGGCATCACCATCCATGCACTGGATCCATTGCACTGGGCCCCGGGGCGGCTCCGTATCACCAGCATCATGGGTCACATTGATCATGGTCAGCGCCCGCTGCTCTGCCCACATTTCCCGCGAAACGTGCGCCGTGGCGGGTGATTTGTTCCGGTTTGCGCGAACGTTTCGCGGGAAACGTGGACGGGAGGGGCCCGTGTGACTCGTGGGATCGGAAGTGGCGCGGCGGCAGACCCCGGGCACCCGCACCTCGCACGACCCTGGCGCGTCGACGAGCCGGACGTGATGCGAGGGCTGTGGGACAGGGAGACCAGTGGTGCAGGAGTGTGGGTCGGCGCCCCCTCCCATGCGGCCCGGACCACGCTTTCATGATCATCAGCGTTGGAGCGACACCCGACGGCGGCGGGCCGGTGGGGCGGCGGCACCCGGCGAGGGCGGGCAGGTAGGGCGGCGGCGGGCAGGCGGCGGTCAGGTGCGGCGGCGGCGGCGGGCAGGGTCGGTGAGGGACGGGGGGTCGTAGCCGCGGTCCGGGGGGTTGATGTTGGTGCCCGGCGGCACGATCTCGTCGATCCGGTCCAGCACGTCGGGGCTGAGTACCACGTCGGCCGCGGCCAGCTGGCTTTCCAGCTGCTCCATGGTCCGCGGCCCGATGATCGCCGCCGTGACGGCGGGGTGGCTGACCACGAAGGCGATGGCCAGCTGGATCAGGGTCAGGCCGGACTCCTCGGCCAGCACGGCCAGCTGCTCGACCGCGTCCAGCTTGGCCCGGTTGCCCGGCAGCGACATGTCGTAGCGCTGCGGCAGCCGCTCGGCCCGGCGGCTGACTGGGAGCTCCTGGCCTTTGCGGTAGCGGCCGGACAGCCAGCCCCCCGCCAGCGGGCTCCAGGGGATGACGCCCATCCCGTACCGCTGGCAGACCGGCAGGACCTCGGTCTCGACCCCGCGGACCAGGATCGAGTAGGGCGGCTGCTCGCACACGAACCGCTCCCGCCCGCGGCGCTCGGCGGTCCACTGGGCCTCGACGATCTGGGAGGGCGGGAACGTGGAACTGCCCGCGTAGCAGATCTTCCCGGCCCGGATCAGGTCGCTGAGGGCGCCCAGGGTCTCGTCGATGTCCGTATCGGGGTCGGGCCGGTGGATCTGGTACAGGTCGATGTGGTCGGTGCCCAGCCGCCGCAGGCTGTTCTCGCATTCGCGGACCAGCCAGCGGCGGGAGTTGCCGCGCTCGTTCGGGTCCTGGCCCATGGCGCCGTTCGCCTTGGTGGCCAGCACGATGTTCTCGCGCCGGGTGCCGGCCAGCGCCTTGGCCACGATCTCCTCGGACTCCCCGCCCGAGTACACGTCGGCGGTGTCGACGAAATTGATTCCCGCGTCGAGGGCCCGGTTGATGATCCGGACCGAATCGTCGTGGTCGGGATTGCCCCAGGCGCCGAACATCATCGCCCCGAGGCACAGCGGGCTTACCTTGACTCCGGTCTGGCCGAGTACGCGAAGCTCCATTCAGCCAACCCTAATCGGACGTCCGCGCCGCCGCGCGAGCCCCCCGCACCGCGAAATCACGAACGGCATCCAGCGCGCCGGCCAGCCCGGTCCTAGCCGGGGGCGCCGGTCAAGCCGTTGGGGCGGGGAAGGGCTGGCCAGCCGGGGCGCAGCGGCGGCTGTGGCCGGTCCTGCTGCGGCCGCCACCCGCGGCGGCGTTCACGCTGGGCGGCGCGCTTCACGTCGCGGGCCGGCAGACGGCTCCGGCCCCTGTCAGCTGCTATAGCCCGGGTAGAGCTGGCCGGACGGCACGATCTCGACGCCCAGCGGCACCAGCGAAATCGGGATGATCTTGAAGTTGGCCAGGCCCAGCGGGATGCCGATGATGGTGAGGCACAGCGCGATGCCGGTCGTCAGGTGCCCCAGGGCCAGCCACCAGCCGAAGAGCACGATCCAGATGACGTTGCCGATCACGGAGCCCAGCCCGGCGTCCCGGCGCACCTCGATCGACCGGCCGAACGGCCACAGCACGTAGCCGGCGATGCGGAAGGCCGCGATCCCGAGTGGGATGGTCACGACCAGGAAAAACAGGACGAAACAGACCAGCCCGGCCAGCGCGTAGAGGATCGCCATCCAGAAGCCGCACAGGACCAGCCAGATCACGTTCAGGATCGTTCTCAGCATGCCCGTCCCCCCGTTCGACTCGCCGCGCGCGTCTTCTTTAACCGTATCTCAAGCTGGGCGAGCAGGACCTCGGTCGCGCTGGCCACCGCCTCCACGGCCTGCTCGAACGCCTCCGCGTTGTGCTTGGCCGGGCGCTGGAACCCGCTGATCTTCTTGACGTACTGGCGCGCTGCGGCCCGGACATCCTCGTCGGTCACGTGCTCGGCGTAGGGCGGGCGCAGGGTCTTGATGCTGCGGCACATGCTGTCAGGTTATAGGCCGAGAAGAGGTTCGAGCCCGAAGGTCAGGCCCGGCGGCAGGGAGCCCAGCCCGCGCACGCCGAGCAGCACGCCCGGCATGAACGAGGCCCGGTCCAGCGAGTCGTGCCGGATGGTCAGCGTCTCTCCGTGCCCGCCCAGCAGGACCTCCTGGTGGGCGACGAGCCCGGCCAGCCGCACCGAGTGCACGTGGACCCCGTCCATCTCGGCGCCGCGCGCCCCGGGGGCGGCGGTGACCGTCGCGTCGGGCGACGGGCCCAGCCCGGCGTCCGACCGGGCCGCGGCGATCAGGGACGCGGTCCGGGACGCGGTCCCGGACGGGGCGTCCATCTTGCCCGCGTGGTGCAACTCGATGATCTCGGCCGATTCGAAGAACCGGGCGGCCTGGGCCGCGAACCGCATCATCAGCACCGCGCCGACCGAGAAGTTGGCCGCGATCAGCACGCGGACCGAGGGGGCATCGGCCAGCCAGGCCCGGACCTGGGCCAGCCGGGCCTCATCGAACCCGGAGGTACCGACGACCACGTCCAGGCCGTGGCCGATGCACCAGCGCAGGTTGTCCAGGACCACGCCGGGGTGCGTGAAGTCGACCACCACGGCGCAGCCGGTCAGCCCGTCCAGGGCGTCACCCTCGTCCACTTCGGCCGCGAGGTCGAGATCATCCGCGGCCGCCAGTGCCCGGCCGACCTCGCTGCCCATCCGGCCCCGTGCGCCGAGCACCCCGACCTTGATCATCGCGCGTCCCTACGCGAGCGCGTTGGTGAACGGCGCGTCGTCGTCGTACGGACCGACCACGGCGAGGACCTTCGGCCGGGTCAGGACCTCCTCAGCCACGCCGCGCACCGCGTCGTGGGAGACCGCCTCGATCGAGGCCAGGATCTCGTCCACCGGCTCGAGCCGCGGGTACACCAGCTCGGACTTGCCCAGGCGGCTCATCCGCGAGGACGGGTCCTCCAGGCCGAGCACCATGGAGCCGCGCACCTGGCCCTTGCCCCGGTCGAGTTCGGCGTCGGACAGCCCGCCGGAGACCACCTTCGCGATCTCCTCCCGGCAGATCGCCAGCACCTCGTCGGCCTTGGACGGCAGGCAGCCAACGTAGATCCCCCAGATCCCGGTGTCGGCGTGCTGGGAGGTGAAGCTGTAGACCGAGTAGGCCAGCCCGCGCTTCTCGCGCACCTCCTGGAACAGCCGCGACGACATGCCGCCGCCGAGGGCCGCGTTGAGCACGCTCAGCGCGAACCGCCGGTTGTCGGTCCGGCTCAGCCCCTCGCAGCCGAGGACCAGGTTGGCCTGCTCGATGCCCCGGGACACCAGCCGCACGCCGCGGGCCGGGTCGCCCGGGACCGCGCCGACGGCGGACGGCGGGCCGCCCGGGGTGGCCATCCGGGGCCCGGCCGGGCGGGCGTCGCCCCGGAGCACGTGGGCGAACGCGTGCCGGGCGTGCTCCACCACCGTGTCGTGGTCGAGGCTGCCCGCCGCGGCCACGACCAGGCGGTCCGGGGTGTACCGGGACCGGTAGTACCCGGCGACCTCGTCCCGGGTGATGGCGTTGATGGAGTCGACCGTGCCGAGGATCGGCCGGCCGAGCGGCGTGTCACCGAACAGTTTGCCGACGAACGCCTCATGCACCGTGTCGGAGGGATCGTCGTCGTTCATGGCGATCTCTTCGAGGATCACGCCGCGCTCGGCGTTGACGTCCTTCGGCTCGATGAGCGAGCCGGTCACCATGTCGGACAGCACGTCGATGGCCAGCGGCAGGTCCGCGTCCAGCACCCGCGCGTAGTAGCAGGTGTACTCCTTGCCGGTGAACGCGTTCAGCTCCCCGCCGACCGCGTCCATCGAGGCCGAGATCTCCAGCGCGGTCCGCTGCCTGGTGCCCTTGAACAGCAGGTGCTCCAGGTAGTGGGTGGCCCCGGCGTGGGCGAGGTCCTCGTCACAGGACCCCACCCCCGCCCAGATGCCGAACGCGACCGAGCGGACCGACGGCAGGGCCTCGGTGATGACCCGGAGCCCGCCCGGCAGCACGCTGCGCCGGATGCTGCTCAGGCCGTCAGCCACCTGCTCGGTATGCACGCTCACGAGTTGTTGCTGTGCCGGCGCTCGCGGTGCCGGGTCCGGTGGCTGTCGCCACCCTGCTCGGCGGCCCGGTCGTTCCGGCCGCCATCCGGGCCGGACGGAGCCGCCCGCAGCGCCGTCGCCGTCTCCGGCGGAGGCTTCACGCTCGACCACCTCGACGGGCACCAGCGACAGCTTGCCGCGGTCATCGATCTCGCGGATCTCCACCTGGATCTTGTCGCCGACCTTCACCACGTCGTCAACGTTGTCGATCCGGGCCCCGCCGTGCAGCTTGCGCAGCTGGGTGATGTGGAGCAGGCCATCCTTGCCCGGCAGCAGGGAAATGAACGCGCCGAACGTGGTGGTCTTGACCACGGTGCCGAGGAACCGCTCGCCCACCTCGGGCATGTGCGGGTTGGCGATCGCGTTGATCGTGGTCCGCGCGGCCTCGGCGGACGGGCCGTCGGTGGCACCGATGTAGATGGTGCCGTCATCCTCGATGGTGATCTCGGCGCCAGTGTCCTCCTGGATCGAGTTGATCATCTTGCCCTTGGGCCCGATGACCTCGCCGATCTTGTCCACCGGGACCTTGATCGTGATGATCCGCGGCGCCTGGGGGCTCATCTCGCCCGGGGCGTCAATCGCCTCGCGCATGACCTCCAGGATCGTGAGCCTGGCCCCGCGGGCCTGGCGCAGCGCGGCGCCGAGCACGGCGGCCGGGATCCCGTCCAGCTTGGTGTCGAGCTGGAGCGCGGTGATGATGTCCTTGGTGCCGGCCACCTTGAAGTCCATGTCGCCGAACGCGTCCTCGGCGCCCAGGATGTCGGTGAGCGTGACATACTCACCGCCCTCATAGATCAGGCCCATCGCGATGCCGGACACCATGTCCCGCAGCGGGACGCCGGCGTCGAGCAGCGACATGGTGGACGCGCACACCGAGCCCATCGAGGTCGAGCCGTTGGACCCGATGGCCTCGGAGACCTGCCGGATCGCGTACGGGAACTCCTCGCGGCTCGGCAGGACGGGCAGGATGGCCCGCTCGGCCAGCGCGCCGTGACCGATCTCGCGCCGCTTGGGCGACCCGACCCGGCCGGTCTCCCCGGTGGAGTACGGCGGCATGTTGTAGTTGTGCATGTACCGCTTGGTGCGCTCCGGGTTGAGCGTGTCGATCATCTGCTCCATCCGGAGCATGTTCAGCGTGGTCACGCCGAGGATCTGCGTCTCACCCCGCTCGAACAGGGCCGAGCCGTGCACCCGGGGCAGCACGTGCGCCTCCGCGGACAGCTGGCGGATGTCGGTCAGGCCGCGGCCGTCGATACGGAGGCCGTCGCGGATGACCCGCTCCCGGACCAGCTTCTTGGTCAGCGCGCGGAAGGCCGCGCTGATCTCCTTCTCGCGGCCCTCGAACGAGCTGCCCAGCTTCTCCACGGTGAGCGCCTTGACCTGGTCGGTCTCGGTCTCGCGCTGCTGCTTGCCCGCGATGGTCAGCACCCGGGCCAGCTCGTCGGAGATCTCCCGGGCCACGGCGTCGTAGACGTCCGGCTGGTAATCCGCGAACACGGGGAACTCGCCGGTCGGCTTGGCGGCCTGGTCGGCGACCCGCTGCTGGGCCTCGCAGAGCAGCTTGAGGAACGGCTTGGCCGCCTCCAGGCCCTCCGGCACGGTCTCCTCGGTGGGCGCCACCGCGCCGCTGGAGGAGTCGGCCAGCATCCCGATCGTGCCGGTGGTGGACTCCGCCTCGACCATCATGATCGCCACGTCGCCGTCGGGCAGCATCCGGCCCGCGACCACCATGTCAAAGGTGGCGTCGTTCAGCTGCTCGTGGGTGGGGAACCCGACCCACTGGCCCTTGATCAGGGCGACCCGCACGCCGGCGATCGGCCCCGAGAACGGCAGGCCGGCCAGCATGGTGGACAGGGACGCCGCGTTGATGGCGACGACGTCGTAGAGGTGCTCCGGGTTCAGCGCGAGGATCGTCTCGACGACCTGGACCTCGTTGCGCAGGCCCTTGACGAACGAGGGGCGCAGCGGCCGGTCGATCAGCCGGCAGGTGAGGATCGCGTCCTCGGACGGACGGCCTTCCCGGCGGAAGAACGAGCCGGGGATGCGGCCGATCGCGTACATCCGCTCCTCGACGTCCACGGTGAGCGGGAAGAAGTCCAGCCCCTCCTTGGGGTGCTTGCCCGCCGTGGTGGCGGACAAGATGACGGTCTCCTCGTCCAGTGTGGCGACGGCGGATCCGGCGGCCAGGCGGGCCAGCCTGCCGGTCTCGAACTTGATCGTATGGGTGCCGAAGGCTCCGTTATCGATAACGGCTTCGGCGGTAAACACACCCTCCATGGGTGAGACCTCCTTGACTGAGGTCCCGCTCCGCCCGCCGCCGGTGGGCCGTGGCTGGTACCGTCCGGCCGGTGCTCTTGGGGTCACGCCGTGTGGCGTGGCCCGTCCAGTCCGTTCCGTCTGGCCCGGCCAGCGGCCGGCCCGGTCTTCGATCGAAGCCCTCGGCCCGGCGGTGCGCCCCCTGCGGGGACACGTGCCGACCCGAGAACCACTACCGAGGACCGGTCCTGGCGCCCTGAGCGCTCCGGGATCGGGGGCCGCGGGAAGTCGTTCCTTGAGTTGTCCGGACCTACCTGCGCAGGCCCAGCTTGCCGATGAGCGCACGGTAGCGCTCGATGTCCGTGCTAGCCAGATACTTCAGCAGGCGCCGGCGGCGCCCGACCAGCAGCAGCAGGCCGCGGCGGCTGTGGTGATCGTGCTTGTGCACCTTGAGGTGCTCGGTCAGGTCATTGATCCGTCGCGTCAGCAGTGCAACCTGGACTTCCGGCGAGCCGGTGTCACCCTCATTGGTCGCGTTGTCCGCGATGATCTCCTTCTTCACGCCTGTGTCCAGCGGCACGTGGCTTTCCTATCTTTGTCGCAAGGTTACGGGGCGGGGTTCGGCGCGGCCCGGAAAGAACCAGACGGCGGGGAAACCCCTCGGCCAGCCACTTGAGGGTGCAGCTAACCAGGCCGGAACATGCCGGCCGTTACCTAAAGGTATCACGCGGGGCGGTCAGTAAACGCCGGGTCGCCCGGCTGCCCCCGGCGCGTCCTCCGGGGGGCCGCCCACCAGGTCGCGGGCCTCATCGACGTCGCGCTGCATCTGCTCGGTGAGGGCGCCCACGGAATCGAACCGGACCATGCCCCGCAGCCGGGCCGCGAAGTCCACCGCCACGTGCATGCCGTACAGGTCCAGGTCGTCCCGGTCCAGCGCGTAGGCCTCGACGGTCCGTTCCCGGCCATCGAACGTCGGGTTGGTGCCCACGGAGATCGCGGCGGGCCAGCGCTGCTCCTCCTGACCCTCGGCGTCCAGGGTGGCCAGCCAGCCCGCGTACACGCCGTCGGCGGGGATGGCGGTGTAGCGGGCGGTCTCGAGGTTGGCGGTCGGGAAGCCGAGCGCCCGGCCGCGCTGCTGGCCGCGCACCACGATTCCCTCCACCCGGTGCGGGCGGCCCAGGTCCCCGGCGGCACCGCTCACATTCCCCTGGTTCAGCAGGTCCCGGATCCTGCTGGAGGAGATCGTTTCGCCGTCCCCGTCCCCCTCCTCGCTGAGCAGCGGCACGCCCTCCGCCCCGAAGTCGTATTTCTCGCCCAGCTCGGCCAGCAGCGGCACGTCGCCGGCGGCCCGGTGGCCGAACCGGAAGTTCTCCCCCACCACGACCCGGCGGGCGTGCAGCCGGTCGGCCAGCACCGCCCGGACGAACTCATCCGGTCCCAGCCGGGAGAAGTCCAGCGTGAAGGGCAGCACGCACACCGCGTCGCAGCCCTCACCGCCCAGCAGCTGCACCCGGCGGCGGACGCTGGTCAGCAGCGGGGGGTGCGAGCCAGGCCGGACCACCTCCATCGGATGCGGGTCGAAGGTGATCACGACCACGGGCAGGCCCAGCCGGGCCGCGATCTCCGTGGCGCGGCCCACGATGCGCTGGTGGCCTCGGTGCACGCCGTCGAACACGCCGATGGTGACAACCGAGGAGCCCCAGTCTCCGGGCACGTCATCCAGGCCCTGCCAGCGCTGCACGGTGCTGCTCCTTCGATGCTCGACGCGTGTGGCCGCCGCGGGTCTGCGCCCTCAAGACCCGGCCCCCCCAAGACTGCCATGCCCGGGCCCCCGCCTGCGCCCCGGGCGCGGGTGCTGCGGCGCGGGTGCTGCGGCGCGGGCCTGCTGCGGCGCGGGCGCCGGTGCTGCGGCGCGGGCGCAGCGGGCGCGGGTGCTGCGGCGCGGGCGCGCCGCCACCCCGGGACCGTGTCAGGATGCCGGGGCGGCGGCGTGCCCGGCGGCCGCGCGCGGCGGCGCGGCCTCACGGCGGCGGCGGACCGCGGCGGCCAGGCCGCGCAGCACCTTCGCGGTGGCAGCCACGTCGATGCACGCGTCGGTCACGCTCTGCCCGTAGACCAGCGTCGCCGGGTCCCCCGGCTCCTGCCGCCCGGCCTGGAGGAAGCTTTCCAGCATGAGGCCCACGATGCCCGGCTCTCCCGCGCCGATCTGGCCGGCGAGCACCCCGGCCACCACCGTCTGGCGCCGGTGGTCCTTGCCGCTGTTGCCGTGGCTGGCGTCCACCATCACCCGGCGGGCCAGCCCGGCCTTCGCGACCATCTCCAGCACCTCGCGCACCGGGCCGGGCTCGTAGTTGGGCCCTGGGCGGCCGCCCCTGAGGATGACGTGGCAGTCCGGGTTCCCGGCGGTCGTGACCACCGCCGCCGCCCCGGCCCGGGTGACGCCGAAGAACGTGTGCCCGGCGGCCGCGGCCCGGCAGGCGTCCACCGCCACGGTCACGTCGCCATCGGTGCCGTTCTTGAACCCGATCGGCATGGACAGTCCCGAGGCGAGCTGCCGGTGCACCTGGCTCTCGGTGGTCCGCGCGCCGATCGCGCCCCACGCCACCGCGTCGGCGATGTACTGCGGGGTGATCGGGTCCAGCCACTCGCAGCCCACCGGGAGGCCGAGGGAGACCACGTCGAGCAGGAACCGGCGCGCCATCCGCAGGCCCCGGTGCACGTCGTGGGTGCCGTCCATGCCGGGATCGTTGATGAGCCCCTTCCAGCCGGTCACCGTGCGCGGCTTCTCGAAGTAGACCCGCATGACCACCAGCAGATCATCCGCGAGCGAGTCACGGAGCGCGGCCAGCTGGCCTGCGTAGTCCAGCCCGGCGGCCGGGTCGTGCACCGAACAGGGGCCGGCCACCACGAGCAGGCGGTCGTCCTCACCGTCCAGCACGGCGCGCACCTCGGCGCGGGACCGTTCGACCATGTCGGCCTCGCCGGGCCCGAGCGGCAGTTCCTCCAGCAGCGCCGCGGGCGAGAGCAACGGCTCATAGCCCAGGATCCGGGTATCGCTGGTGTGCGGCATGGGGCTCTCCTCCCGCGAGCGGGCTGCCCGCATGTGCCATTCTGCCGGACGGGGCCGCGTGATCAGGGACCAGCGCACGCCGTCCGGCCCCGGTCCGGCGTGAGCCGTCCGGCCCGACGCCGGTTTCATTCGCCGCAACGAAAACCGTCACGGGCCGGTCCCCGCGGGCGGTCAGGAAACGAACACGGCGAGGGGCCTGGCCACGCCGTTTTCCTCCTGGACCAGCGCGATGAGCGTGCCGTCGGGCCCGAGCGCGGCCACCGGGCCGGTGTCCCCGCCCCGGCCTGCCTCCTGGCCCGGGACGGCCCGCTGGCCCAGGCCGGTGTCCCCGCCCGGCCGGCCTCCTGGCCCGGGACGGCCCCCTGGCCCAGGGCGGCCAGCCGCCCGCCGTGCGAGAGGGAGCGGGCCTCGTCCTCGGTGAGCTGGCGGACCGGGAAGGCCGCCGCCGCGGCCTCGGCCAGCGGCAGCACGTCCAGCCGCTCCGCGAGCTCGTCCAGCCCGTGCGCCGCGCTCAGATCGTACGGGCCGACCCGGGTCCGGCGCAGCCTTGTGAGGTGGCCACCCACGCCCAGGGCATCCCCCATGTCGCGGGCCAGGGCGCGGATGTAGGTGCCGCTGGAGCAGCGCACCACGACGTCGACGTCCAGCAGGTCACCCTCTGCGGGCCGGACGGCCTGGACGGTGAACGACCACACGGTCACCGGCCGGGGCTCGAGCACCGGGGGGGTTCCCTCGCGGGCCAGCTGGTAGGACCGCCGGCCGGCCACCTTGATCGCGCTGACCACGGGGGGCACCTGCTGGATCTCTCCGGTCAGCGCGGCCGCGGCCGCCTGCACCTCGGCCAGGGTCAGCTGGCTCGCCGGGCGGCCCGATGTGACCGTGCCCTCGGCGTCGGCCGTGTCGGTGGCCTGGCCCAGCCGGATGGTGGCCTGGTACTCCTTGTCGGTCAGGGCCAGGTGACCGAGCAGCCGCGTCGCCTGCCCCACGCCGACGATGAGCACCCCGGTCGCCATCGGATCGAGCGTGCCAGCGTGCCCGACCCGCCGGGTGCCAGCCAGCCGGCGGATGCGCGCCACCACGTCATGGGAGGTCAGGCCGCCGGGCTTGTCCACCACGATCAGCCCGCCCGGAGCGTTCCCCCGGGCGTCCCGGGCCACGGCCTAGTCGCTTTCCGCGAGCAGCCCGCGCAACTGTGCGATGGCGTCCTCGGCACTGCCCGCCAGCGTCACGCCGGCCGCGTTACGGTGCCCGCCCCCGCCCAGCCGGGCGCAGGCGCGGCCCACATCCACCTTGCCCTTGGACCGGGCGGATGCCTGCCACAGCCCGTCGTCGGACTGCTTGAGCACGATGGCCACCTCCGCCTCGTCGGTGCGGCGCACCACGTCGATGACGGACTCGACCGCGTCGAGGGACAGGCAGTGCGCGGCCCGGTCGCCCCGGGTGACCGAGGTCCATACCAGGCCGTGGCCGGCGGCCGCGTCCGGCTCGAGCGTGGCCCGGCCGAGCACCGCCGAGAGCAGCCCCAGGTAGCCGAACGGGGCCCGGTCCCAGAGTTCCCGGGCCACCGTGCCCGGCTCTATCCCGGTGCCCAGGAGGCGCGCGGCCGCCTGGTGCACCGCGGGCGTGGTCGCCGAGTACTTGAAGGAGCCGGTATCGGCGACCAGGCCGGCGTAGAGGCCGAACGCGATCTCCCGGGTCAGCCCGACACCGGCGGCGTCGATCAGGCCCAGGACGAGCATCGCCGTGGCGGCCGCTCCCGGGTCGATCAGGTTGACCGTGCCGAACCGGGTGTTGGACGCGTGATGGTCGATGACGATCAGCTGGTCGGCGCGGGAGGCGTGCCCGGCCAGGATCCCGAGCCGGTCGATGCTGCCCGCGTCGAAGGTGACCATGAGCTCGGGGCGGTGCGGGTAGGCACCCGGCGGGCTGAGCAGGCTGAGCCCGGGCAGGAAGCGGAGGATCTCCGGGACCTCGAAAGGCTCATCGCCGAACGAGGCGACGACCCGCTGGGGCCGGCGCCCCGGGGCGCGCAGCGCGTGCGCGACCGCCAGCATGGACCCGAGCGCGTCCGCGTCCGGGCGCACGTGGCAGGCGAGGCACACCTCGTCCGCCGCGTCCAGCAGCGCCAGAGCCTTCGCCTGCTGGTTCGCGGAATCAGCCAGGCTCGGCGCGGCAGTCACGGACGTGAGTATCCCGCGCCGTGATCGCCGGCGGCGGAGGTTCCGCCGAGAAGACTGCGGGGCGACCGGGAGCCAGGTGAGGCGTTCTCCGGCTCGTCCCCGTCCAGGTCGTCGCCGAGGTCGTCGCGGAGTTCGTCCCCGTCCAGGTCGTCGCCGAGGTCGTCACGGACGCCGTCCTCGTCCAGGTCGTCCTCGTCCAGGTCATCCTCGTCGTCGGCCAGGCCCGGTGGCTCGCGATACGGATCGGGGTCCCCGGCCGGCACCGCGCCCTCGCGCACCTCGGCCAGCCTGGCGTCCGCCTCGCGGGCGCGGGCCACGAGGTCTTCCATGTGCCGGGCGCCCTCGGGGAGGGTGTCGGCCACGAACGTGAGGGAGGGCGTGTGCTTCAGGCCGGTCTGGTGACCGACCTCGGACCGGATCACCCCGGTCGCGCTGGCCAGCGCGGCCGCGGTGGCGGACCGATCCTCGGCGGATCCGTAGACCGTGTAGAAGACGGTGGCCTCCCGCAGGTCGCCGGTGAGCCGGGCCTCGGTCACCGTGACGAAGCCGAGCCGGGGATCCTTGATCCGCCGCTCCAGCATCTCCGCCACGATCTGGGCGATCCGGTCGGCGAGCTTCCGTGCCCGGGCATGGTCCACCATGGCTAGCTCACTCCTCCTCGGTCAGCAGCCGCTGCCGCGCGGACAGCAGTTCAATATCGGGGCGCGCCGCTACCAGACGCTCGCAGGCTTCGAGGACCTCGACGGCGTGAGCGGCCGTGGAGGACACTACCGCCACCCCGATCTCCGCGCGGCGGTGCAGGTCGGTGTGCCCGCTCTCAGCCACCGCGACGCCCGGATATCGGCGGCGCACCTCGGCGACCACCGAAGCCACCGCCGACCTCTTCTGCTTGAGGGAACGAACGTCACCCAGCAGCAGATCCAGCGTCAGGGCCCCCAGGTACACGACGCCCCTCCCGGCCGCGGCTCCCTGGTCCCGGCCGTGGCCGGGACCAGGGGCACCTGTCCTAGGCCCGCGGCTTCTCCCGCATCTCGAAGGTCTCGATCACGTCCTCGACCCGGATGTCGCTGTACCCGATGCCGATACCGCACTCGTAGCCCTCGCGGACCTCGGTCGCGTCTTCCTTGAACCGGCGCAGCGATTCCACGGTCAGGTTGTCCGAGATCACCACCCCGTCCCGGATGAGCCGCGCCTTGCTGCCGCGGTGGATCGCGCCGGAGCGGACCAGGGAGCCCGCCACGTTGCCCACCCTGGGCACCCGGAAGACCTCCCGGATCTCGGCCGTGCCGAGCTGAGCTTCCTCGAACTCGGGCTTGAGCATGCCCTTGAGGGCCGCTTCGATCTCCTCGATCGCCTGGTAGATGACCGAGTAGTAGCGGATGTCCACGCCCTCGCGCTGGGCCAGTTCCCCGGCCCGGCCAGCGGGCCGGACGTTGAAGCCCACGATCACGGCCTCGGACGCGATGGCCAGGTTGACGTCGTCCTGGGTGATGGCGCCGACGCCCCGGCCGATGACCCGCAGGTTCACTTCCTCGCCCACATCGATCTTGAGCAGCGCGTCCTCGAGGGCCTCGACCGACCCGGACACGTCGCCCTTGATGATGAGCAGGAGCTCTTCCCGCTCGCCCGACTTGAGCGCCGACTCCAGGTCCTCCAGCGTGACCCGGGGCCGCCGCTGGGCGAACATGGCGTTGCGCTCCCTGGCCTCCCGGCGTTCCGCGATCTGCCGGGCCACCCGGTCGTCATTGACGACCAGGAAGCTGTCCCCGGCGTCTGGCACGGCGGTCAGGCCGAGCACCAGGACGGGCCGCGACGGGGGGGCGTCCGGCACCGAGGCGCCGTTCTCGTCGAGCAGGGCCCGGACCCGCCCGAACGCCTCGCCCGCGACGATGGAGTCGCCGACGTGCAGCGTGCCGCGCTGGACCAGCACGGTCGCCACCGGGCCACGGCCGCGGTCCAGATGAGCCTCGATGGCCACGCCCTGGCCCTGCTGCTTCGGGTTGGCCCGCAGGTCCAGCTCGGCGTCCGCGGTCAGGACGACGGCCTCGAGCAGTTCCTCGATGCCGATGCCCTCACGGGCGGAGACATCCACGAACAGCGTCGTGCCGCCGAACTCCTCAGCGACCAGGTTGTACTCGGTGAGCTGGGAACGCACCCGCTGCGGGTCCGCCCCCTCCTTGTCGATCTTGTTGACCGCCACCACGATCGGCACCCCCGCCGCCTGGGCGTGGTTGAGCGCCTCCGTCGTCTGCGGCTTCACGCCGTCGTCGGCCGCGACCACGAGCACCACCAGGTCGGTGGTTTCCGCGCCGCGGGCCCGCATGGCGGTGAAGGCCTCGTGACCCGGGGTGTCGATGAACGTGATCTTGCGCTCCTGGCCGTCCACTTCCGTGGTGACCTGGTAGGCACCGATGTGCTGGGTGATCCCGCCCGCTTCGCGGGCGGCCACGTTGGTGTGCCGGATCGCGTCGAGGAGCTTGGTCTTGCCGTGGTCCACGTGACCCATGACGGTCACCACCGGCGGCCGGGCCACCAGGGCTTCCTCGCCGCCCTCGTCCTCACCGAACTCGATGTCGAACGACTCCAGCAGCTCCCGGTCCTCTTCCTCCGGGGAGACCACCTGGACGTTGTAGTTGAGCTCGGCCCCGAGCAGTTGCAGAGTCTCGTCGTTCACCGACTGCGTGGCGGTGACCATCTCGCCCAGGTGGAACATGACCTGGACGAGCGAGGCCGGGTTGACCCCGATCTTGTCGGCGAAGTCGCTCAGCGACGCGCCGCGCGACAGCCGGATGGTCTGGCCGTTCCCGCGCGGGATCGACACGCCGCCAATCGCCGGCGCCTGCATGTTGTCGAATTCCTGACGGCGGGCCTTGCGTGACTTCCGGGCCCGCGAGGGACGGCCACCGGGCCGCCCGAAGGCACCCTGGGTGCCGCTGCGGCCACGGCCACCGCCGCCAGGCCGCCCGCCCGTCATCCCGGGACGAGGTCCGGCGCCACCGCCGCCACCACCACCGGGACGGGGTGCACCCGTGCCGGGACCGCCACGGCCGCCGCCACTCGGGCGTCCGCCCGCGCCGGCACCGCCGCCGGGACCGCCACGGCCAGGACCGCCGGGACCGCCACCAGGACCGCCACGGGCGGGCCGCGGCGGCATGCTGCTCGGGCTGGGACGCGGGCCGCCGGGACGGGCCATGTCCGCCGGACTGGGCCGCCCGGGGCCTCGCGGGCCCGCCGGACGGGGGCCGCCCGGACGGGAGCCACCCTGACCGGGGGACGCCGGGCCGGCGCTGCCCGGCCCGGGCTGACCCGGGCGGGGTGGCACGCCACGCGGAGCGGAGCCCATGCCGGACGCGACAGGAGCGTAGGGGTTGTTACCGGGACGCGGGCCAGGCCGGGGGGCACCGCGGCCACCGGGCCGGGGGGTCCCAGGCCGGGGCGCGCCCTGAGCCTGACCGCCCTGTCCCGGGCCGCTCTGCCCCGGGCCGCTCTGCCCTGCGCCGGTCCCACCGGGTCGCGGGGCGCTGGGCCTGGGCCCGGGCACGGGGCCGCGGCCAGGCTGAGCCGGGACGGGCCGGCGCGCCACCGTCCGAGGGCACCGGGGGAACCGGGGCCCGGGGCGTGGCCGGTGCCGGGCTGCTGGGACCCGCGCTGGCAGGCCGGGTAGCCTCGCCGGCGGCGGGTGCCTCCGGGCTGGCCGCCGCAGGGCTCGCGGCCGGCGGCGCACTGGCCTGCGGACTGTCACTGACCTGGGGACCCGCCGCGGCAGGTGCCTGCGGGCGGGCCGGGCCGGGCCGGGGCGCCGGGCGCCCGCCGTTGCCGTCGGCCCGGCCGGCCGGGGGCCGGCGCGCTCTGACCCTGGGATCTCCTGCCCTGGGCCTTGGGGCCCTGGGACCCAAACTCGTCTTTAAGTCTGCGGACTACTGGCGCCTCGATGGTGGATGACGCCGAACGGACGAACTCGCCCATCTCCTGAAGCTTGGCCATCACGGCCTTGCTTTCTACCCCGAACTCCTTCGCGAGTTCGTATACCCGGACCTTCGCCACTACGCTCCCTCTTCGGCCCGGCTCAGCCGGGCCATCGTGGCCGATCCGGGGCAGCGCGTGCTCCGGCCGACCTCAGCTTCTGGTTCTCATCGCCGAGTTCTCATCGCGCGCTCATCACAACTGATCCCGCTTTCCCGGCACTGCTGCCGTTTTAGCTTCGACCGTCTCACCCAGCCGGGTCAGTCCTGGGGACTCACCCGGCAACCCGTGAGAGCCAGTACCATACCGCCCCGCCAGGTAATCCTCGAGCGAGCCGGCACCGAGCGGTGCCGGCTGGCGCAGCGCCCGCGGTAGTGCCCTGCGGCGCTGTGCGAGCTCGAAGCATTCCTGGCTGGGATGCAGATACGCGCCCCGGCCGGGCCGCCGCGCCTGCGGATCAGGGACGATGTCGCCCCCGACCGCCACCAGACGCAGCAGGTCAGACTTGGCCGCACGGACCCTGCAGCCTACGCAGGTGCGAATCGCAGGCGCGGAACGCACCAGCCGCGGGGACCGTCTGGCCATTGTCGTTGCAAGCTTACCTCGCCGGCGCGTCGGCGCCACCGCGCACAGTCCCCGGTGCGCCCGGCCCCAGGCCGGTTTCCTGGCCGGCTCGCGCCGCCTGGCTCGCCGCTGCCTGCCTCGCCGCTACCTGCCTCGCCGCTGGCGCCCGCCGCTGCCTGGGTCGCCGGCCGTGGCGTCCGCCGGATCCGGGGGAATGCCCGCCGGTGCCGCGGCACCCGGCTCCGGGCCCGCCTGCTCCCCGGTGGCCTGCTCCCTGGCACCTGGTTCCGTGGCACCTCGTTCCGTGGCACCTGATTCCCTGGCACCTGATTCCCTGGCGCCGGCCTGCTCCCTGGCTGCTGCCGTCCGGGCGACCGGGCTGGCCGCGCCCGGGTCGGCCGGGCTGTCCGGCTGGATGTCGATCTTCCACCCGGTAAGCCGGGCAGCCAGACGCGCGTTCTGCCCCTCTTTGCCGATGGCCAGCGAGAGCTGGTAATCCGGCACGATCACCTGGGCCACCCTGGCCTGCGCATCCACCACGTTGACCCGCAGCACCCGGGCCGGGGACAGTGCGTTGGCCACGAACTGGGGCGGATCGTCGGAGTAGTTGACAATGTCGATCTTCTCCCCGTGCAGCTCGGTCATCACGTTGCGCACCCGGCTGCCCATCGGCCCGATGCAGGCCCCCTTCGCGTTCACTCCCGGCTGCTGCGAGATGACCGCGATCTTCGTGCGGTGGCCCGCCTCGCGTGCGATGGCCATGATGTCCACCGCACCTGAGGCGATCTCCGGTACCTCCAGCGCGAACAGCTTCTTCACCAGGTTCGGGTGGGTACGCGACAACGTGATCGATGGCCCCCGGTACCCCTTGCGCACGTGCAGCACGTAACAGCGCAGCCGTTCGCCGTGAGCGTAGCGCTCCCCCGGAACCTGCTCCGTGGGGGGCAGGATGGCCTCGATCTTGCCCAGGTTGACGAGCACCGCCCGCGGATCCTTGCCCTGCTGGATGACGCCCGCGACGATGTCGCCCTCCCGGCCTGCGTACTCACCGAAGGTGAGCTCGTCCTCCGCGTCTCGCAGCCGCTGCAGGATCACCTGGCGCGCGGTGGTCGCGGCGATCCGGCCAAAACCATCGGGGGTGTCGTCGTATTCACGGCCTACCGTGCCATCCTCGGCGGGCTCACTGGCCCAGACCGTGACGTGGCCACTGCCGCGGTCGATCTCCACCCTGGCCGTGGGCGCGGCGCCCGAGGTGGAGTGGTAGGCACGCAGCAGAGCATCCTCGATGGCCTTGATGGCCAGGTCCATCGAGATGTCCTTCTCGCTCTCCAGGCTGCGCAGGACGCTCAAGTCAATGTCCATCAGGCTCCCCCTCGTCCCCTGGCTCGTCGTCGTGGGCGGCGCCCCCGCCGCCGAACTCGACCTGCACCTGGCCGGGTCCCAGTTCCTGATAGCCGAATTCGCGTTGCTGGCCGGCGACGTCCAGGACCACTCCGCCCGCCCGGGCGCTGATCACCCTGCCCTCGACCATGCCCGGGTGCCCCGGAGCACCCGGAGCCAGCGGGACGCGCACCAGCCGGCCCTGGGCGCGGCGCCAGTGCCGTGCCTCGGTGAGCGGGCGGTCGACCCCCGGCGAGCTGACCTCCAGGGTGTACGCGGCCTCGCCCATTACCCCCGAGTCGTCCAGTTCCTTGGACAGCGAGCGGCTGAGCTCTGCGATGTCATCCAGACTGGGACGGCGGTCCGCGTCCACCACGATGCGGAGCAGCCGGCGCCGGCCGGCCGCCGCCACCTTGACCGATTCCAGGTCCAGGCCCGAAGACCGGACGACCGGCTCGAGCACCCGGGTGATTCGTGAGGTGTCGGCGGCGCTGTCGGCACGGCCTGTTGAACGCGGGCGTGACGGTACGTGACGGGATTCACCACGCATCACGACCTCCTCGTCCGCGACCTGTGCTGTTGTCTGGCGCGATCTAGCCTAACCGCCCCGCGCAGGGGACTCGCCCGGTCCGCGCCCCGGCTCGCCCGGGAGTTGAGATTTGCACCGCCGCAGACCGCCTGGCCGCCATCCTCCGGGCGGGGAGTGCCATTCCGGAGCCCGGAGAGGCCGCCCGGGATGCAGTGCCATTCCGGAGCCCGGGGACGCCGCCCGGGAAGCCCGGGGACGCCGCCCGGGAAGCCCGGGGCGGGAAGCGGACGCCGCCCGGGAAGCCCGGGGACGCCGCCCGGAAAGCCCGGGGACACCGCCGGGGTGGCGCCCCGCGGGCACTACCCCGCTGCCCCTACGCTCAGCGGGAGCACCCGGGGACAGGGGACTGGAGGAGCGGTGCGGGCAGACCTGAGACGGCGCAGCGTGCTCGCCGCGGCCGTGGCGACGGTGCCGCTGCTGGCAGCAGGCTGCAAAGGCGTGGGCGGGCTCGGCACGCCGCCGAAGGCCGGGCCGGACGTGGCTGTGCTGCGCGGCGCGATCGGCACCGAGCGGGCGCTGATCGAGCGGTACCGGGCGGCCATGGCCGGGTCGCCGGGGCTGGCTGGCACGCTCGGCCCGCTGCTCGCCCAGCACCGCGAGCACCTGGCCCGGCTTACCTCGATGCTGGTCGAGCCGCCCGGCCGCAGCCCGACCCCCCGGGCCGCACCGTCGTCCCCGGCCACGGGAGGCACGGGGTCCGCCCCGGCGGTCACGCTCGCCGGCCTCGAGGCCGCCGAGACTGACGCGGCCCGTTCGCTGACGGCCCGGCTGGACCTGGCCCCGCCCGCCCTGGCCCAGCTGCTGGCCAGCATCGCTGCCTCCGAGGCCAGCCACGCCCTGCTGCTGCGGACCCACGGGGCGGCCGGATGACCAGCGCCACGGGCCGCACGGCCTCCGCGCTGCAGTCCGCGCTCGCCGCGGAGAACGCGGCCATCTACGGATACGGGGTGGCGGGTGCGCAGCTGGGCGCCGCTGCGCCGGGACCTGGCGCTGCGGGACTGGACCCAGCACGAGGTCGCCCGGGACCAGCTGGAAGCCATGCTGACCTCGCTGGGTGTCAAGCCGGTCGCCGCGCAGCCCGCCTATCAGCTGCCCTTCCCGGTGCACGGCAGCCGGGCCGCGATCTCGCTCGCGGGCTACCTGGAGAACCAGGTCGCCGCGGCCTACCTGGGCATCGTCGCGCTGGACGACCCGCGGCTGCGGGCCTGGGGTGCCGCGCAGGCCCGGGCCTGCGCGCTGCGCGCGACGACCTGGCTGGGCCGGACCGCGGCCTTTCCCGGGCTGCCCTCCGGAGCAGGCAAGGCGGCGACCAGCCCTCGGCCTCGCCGTAATTCCGCTGCGCCAGTCCGCCACGCCAGTCCAGGGCGCCAGTCCGGGGGCCAGCCCCGCGCACCAGCCAGCGGTGCTGCTCCCCGGGCGCATCGCCTGGGGCCGTCCGCCCCGGCGCCGCTATTCGGGCCATAACTCAGGGCCATACTCAGGCGCCGCTGCTCAGGCGCCGGTACTCAGCTGCCGTGTGGCGCGGACAGCACGTGCGCGACCCGCTGGGCCGCGCGCTCCAGCTCGGTGGAAACCGCGATCCGCTCGGCCCAGGACCACCAGAACCACCAGCTGCCGTCCTCGCAGCAGCCTGCGTAGACGTCCTCGGCGAGGGCCGGTGCAGCGGGATTGACGACGCGCAGGCTCGGCACCCGGCCTGCGGGCGCCATCAGGTTGGTGGTCATCCCCTGCTTGGCCAGCTCGGGTGCCAACCTGTCCAGCTGGTCCAGGTAGGCCTGGTCCGGCGGCGACAGGGAACTCACATGAGGAGCTCCCATGACCATCGAAATCACCTCTAGTAGTCAGACGACAGCGAAGAGTTTCTACAACAGAATGACGCCTGTGTTTGCTGTTTGCAACATGCATCCAGAACTTCGCGCGTTCTGCCGCACGCTAGCCGGCGGTCTCGACAGGTCCGCCGCCAGAACGCGGCGGCCGGCCGGCAGGCCCGGCGCCAGAGCACAGCGGGCCGGAACACGCCCGCCGGCCCAATCCCCGGCCCGCAGCGCCGGCGAATGCCCTGTAACGGGCCAGGCATGACAGCTGTCCCGGAACCGCCAATGCCCAGGTGAGGACTTATCCGGCCGGCAACGCGGCGCTCTGCGGCTAAGCGGTACGGGGGGCCTGCGGCAGGTGCCACACTGATGGCACGGCTATACCGGACAGAAGGAGATCCCGACGGCCACTCAGCAGAGCCCCACGGTCCGGCGTCGCCGGCTGGCGCTGGAGCTGCGCCGGTTCCGCGATGCGGCCGGCCTGACCTGTGAGGAAGTTGCCGAGCATCTGGAATGCTCGACGTCCAAAATCAGCCGGATCGAGACCGGCCGCGTGTCCGTCTCACCCCGGGACGTCCGCGACATGCTGCAGCTTTACGGCGTGCCCGGGCCACAGCAGGACAGCCTGGTCCAACTCGCCCGCGAGTCGCGGCAGAAGGGCTGGTGGCACGCGTACAGCGACGCCATCGAGCCGCGGTTCGCCACCTACATCGGCCTGGAGAGCGCGGCGTCGGAGATCCGGATCTACGAGGTCACGCTGATCCCGGGGCTGCTCCAGACGGAGGACTACGCCCGCGCGGTGATCGCCGCGGGGGCGTTGGACGGTGCGCCGGAGGCGGTGGAGCGCAACGTCGCCGTCCGGATGGCCCGCCAGCCCACCCTGCTCACCGAGGAGCCGCCCCAGCTGTGGGCCGTGCTCGATGAAGCCGCGCTGCGCCGCCGCGTGGGCGGATCCGGGCTGATGCGGCTGCAACTGGAGCGCCTGCTGGATATGAGCGCCCTGCCGAACGTCGCCATCCAGGTGCTGCCGTTCGGTGCCGGGGCGCACCCGGCCATGGGACGGCCGTTCGTGATCCTGGCCTTCCCCGAGCGGGCCGACCCGGATGTCGTCTACCTCGAGGACCTGACCAGCGCGCTGTACGTGGAGAACGTCGACGAAGTGGACCGCTACAACATGTTCTTCAACCACCTCCGTGCCACCGCGCTGTCCTTCGCGGACTCAGCCCGGCTGATCACCTCCGTGATTAAGGACCAGTAGCTCGCCGGGGAGGGAGGCGCGCCCCCCGGGCTAGCAGAGCGGGCAGCGGTTCGGTGTGCAGCACGGTGAGCCGGGACACGGCCCGGGTCAGTGCGACGTAGAGCCGGTGCAGGCCGCGGGCCTCGGCGGCGGCGATCTGGCCCGGCTCGACCACGATGACGTGGTCGAATTCCAGCCCCTTGGCCAGGGTGACCGGCACCACGACCAGGCCGCCGGCCAGCCCGTCCACTGATCCGTCCAGCACGCTGTGCCGGACCCCGGCCGCGCCGAGCGTGCGGGCCAGCGACGGCACCTGGTCATCGGCCGCGATGACGGCGGTGGATCCGGGGGCGCCCAGTTCGGCCGCGCAGGCCGAAGCCAGGGCGGCAGGCAGCGCGCCCGGGGATGCGTGCCGCACGGTCAGAGCGCCCGGATCCTGGCGCAGCGAGCGGGCCGGGGCCAGGCCGGGGGCGAGCGCGCCGAGCAGCTGGTTGGCGTAGTCGAGGATCTGCCGCGGCACCCGGTACCCGGTCTCCAGCACGCGCACCTCGGCGCCGGGCTTGCCCAGGTGGCCGAGCAGCCCGGCCCAGCTGCCGGCCGCGGCCGGGGCGGTGCTCTGGGCGAGGTCGCCGAGCACGGTGGCCGACCCGGTCGCGCACCGCCGGCCGATCGCGCGGCACTCCATCGGGGACAGGTCCTGGGCCTCGTCCAGCACCACGTGGGCCAGGCTGGGGGTCCGCTCGATCAGGTCGCCGGCCTCGTCGACCAGGACCGCGTCCGCCGTGCTCCACCGGGCCGAGGCCGGGCCGCGGGGCGCCGGGTCCCAGCGGACGGCCTCCTGCTCGGACTCGTCCAGCAGCCCGCCCGCCGACCGGGCCAGCAGCGCCTGGTCCGACAGCAGCCGCAGCACCAGACGCACCGGGTCGGCCTTGGGCCAGATGGCGTCCACCGCAGCCCGCACCGGCCGGGTCCGCCGCACGGCCTCGTGGGTCCGGTCGTCGCAGGTCTCACCGGCGGCCTCCATCTGGGTCAGGATGACGTGCGCGAGCCGGTGGCCCAGCATTTCCCGGCCGGCGGCGTAGCGCACCCCGCGGTCGCGCAGCTCCGCGACGAGTTCAGCCTGCTCGCCCGGGCTGACCCGCCAGCGCCGGGAGCCGCGGACCACGACGACCGGCTCGACGGGCTCGCGCAGCCCGGCCCAGAGCGCCCGGTGCAGGACCGAGGCCATCCGGGAGTCGCCCTTGACCTGCGCGGCCTGCTCGGTGTCGCGGGCCCGGACCGGAACCCGGGCCAGCAGGTCGGCCAGCGTCGTCTGAGTGACGTCGACCTCGCCGAGGGCGGGCAGCACGTTGCGGATGTAGGCCAGGAAGGCGCGGTTCGGCCCGATGACCAGGACTCCGCCCCGGGTCATCCGGCCGGGGAAGGCGTAGAGCAGGTACGCGATCCGGTGCAGGCCGACCGCGGTTTTCCCGGTCCCGGGGGCGCCCTGGACGCACAGCGTGTGCTCCGGACCGGCCCGGACGATGTCGTCCTGGTCCGGGGCGATGGTGGCCACGATGTCGCGCATCGGCCCGGACCGCGGCCGCTCGATCTCCTCGATGAGGATGCGGCTGACCGCGGGCTGCGGTGCGGTAGCGCCGGTTCCGCCCGATCCAGGGTCACGGGAATCAGCGCCCGGGCCGCCGGCGAAGAGCTCGTCCTCGTGCGCGGTGAGCTCGCCGCCGGAAAAGCCGAACCGGCGGCGCAGCTCCAGCCCCATCGGGTCGGCCGGGCTGGCCCGGTAGAACGGGCGGGACACGGGGGCCCGCCAGTCGACCACGACCGGATGGCCGTCTGGGTCGTGCACGTGCCGCCGGCCGACGTGGAAGCGCTCGCCCGCGAACTCGCCGCCGTCTGCCCCTCGGGCGTAGTCCAGCCGGCCGAAGAACAGGGGCGTGTCCGGCAGGTCGCTCAGTGCTTCCGCCCGCCGGTACAGGTCGGCTTTCAGGTATTCCTCGGAAACTGGGTCGCCGCCCAGAGCCCGGAGCGAGAGCACGTCCTCGCGCATCAGCCGGAGAAACTGCCGCGACCGGCTGAGGTATTCACTCTCCGCAACGAGGACCGGATCGGGGCCAGGGCCGCTGTCCGGTTCTGCGGCCGCCGGGGCGGGGGTCAGGGTGGGGGGATCGGGCGGCGGGTCTTGCTGCGTCCCGCTGGCCGCGGGCATGGGTCATCACCTCGATGTGGTGGGGTGCGGGCACAAGAGCCAAGAATCCTAGCAACCCCACCGGGGCCGGTCATTCCGTTTTACTGCGCTGGGTTGCTGCTCTGCGCTGGGCCGGCGGGCGCGCGGGGCGCCGTCATGCCGTGGCGAACCGGTAGCCGGAGCGCGGCTCGGTGATGAACAGCGGCTCATCCCCGGCCCGCTCGAGCTTGGCCCGCAGCCGCCCGACGTATACCCGGGTGTACTCGGTCTGCGTCTCGTAGCCGGGGCCCCAGACCCGGCGCAGCAGCGTCGCGTGGGTCAGCAGCTCGCCCGGGCTGACCGCGAACTGGCGGAGCAGCGCGAACTCGGTCGGGGTCAGGTGGACCAGGCCGCCCGGCCTTGGTGACCCGCCGGCGTTCCAGGTCGATCTCGACGTCCCCGATCCGCACGACACTCGGCTCCGGCCGGCCGTCGGCCGACGGCTTGCTGCGCCGCAGCGTCGCGTTGATCCGGGCCAGGAGTTCCTCGATGCCGAATGGCTTGGTCATGTAGTCGTCGGCGCCCAGGTTGAGCGCGCGGACCTTGTCGGTCTCGGCGCGGCGGGCGGACAGCACGATGATGCCGACCCCGGACTGTTCCCGGATCTCCCGGCACAGCTCGAAACCGTCCCGCGTCGGGCAGCATCAGGTCCAGCAGCACCACGTCGAGGCGCCGCGCCTGGAGAACCTCGCCGACCCCGGTCCCGTCCTTGGACACGATCACGTCGTGGCCGCGGGCGGAGAGGTTGGACCGGACCAGGTCGACGATGTTCTGGTCGTCCTCCACGATGAGGACGACCGTCTTGTCAGCCACCACGTTCTTCCTCCGGTTCCTCCACCACGCACCAGGATGCCCCGGCCGGCTCGCCGGTGGACCTGGTCGGCGGATCGGCCGGGAGCGCGACCACGAAGGACGCCCAGACGACGGTGCCGCCACCACGAGGGTGCCATCGTGCGCTTCGACGATTCCCCGCGCGATGGGCAGCCGCGGCGGCGATCTCACCGTGGCCGACCCGGAGGCTGACCTCGCGGAGGACGATGAGGGGGCCGAAGCTCTCGGTGCACCCGCTGACCCCGAGCAGAGGGGGCCGACCGCGCGGCTCCGCCGACCGGCTGCACCAGCTCACCAGCGTCTCCGTCATGACGCACGAGCAGATCCGGCTCCGGCGCCGGGTCAGGCCGTGTCCCTAGCGCACCATCTAGCTCAGACCGGCTGACTGTGGCCGGGCTGACTGTGGCCGGCTGGCTGTGGCCGATGGCCCGGTCAGGATAACTGCCGCCGGGCCGGGAGGCTACTGCCGTGAAATCCGCCGCAGGTCGGGGGGCCAGGACCCGGCTGAGGAGGCACGGGCACGCCCGCTGCGGCCTCTCCCCCTCACCCGGCTCAGGCGCCTGTTCAGGCGGGGATGACCACGTACTGCCGCAGGCACAGATCCTGGAAGGTGACCGGGCCACGCGGGCCGGGCACATGGTCCACGTTGATGCCGGTCTCCGGGACACCACGCAGCTTGAACCCGTCGAGCAGCCGGGTGCTGGCGTTCCAGAACGCGCCGGTCCCCCGGTAGGCGCCGAGGAACTCCCGGGCCGCGGCGGGATCGGCGGTGACGATGCCGAGCCGCCAGCCCGGACGTGCAGCTCGTTAGCCAGCCTGGCCGCGGCCGCCGGGCTGTCCGCCGGCGCGATGGTCAGCGTGGCCTCGTGGCCGCTGTCCAGGGCCCACTCGTGGCCCAGCGGGTGGTCGTGCGGCGGCAGCGAGGCGGTGATGCCCAGGTCGCGGACCGGCCCGAGCATCACCCCGAGCAGCTCATCCCACGCCTGGGTGCAGATCAGCAGGAGGTTCAGCCGGTTACAGACACCCAGCCGGTCCAGGCTGGCGGTCACGATCTCGGCGGCCAGCGCCGGATCGGCGGCGCGATCCAGGTAGAGCACGCCGCCCCCGTCGGCGTGGGCGAGCGTGCGGACCCCGGCCCGGGCTGCCTCGGCGGCCAGGCTGCGCGTGGTGTCGCCGCTGCCGCGCAGGATGACCAGCGGGATCGAGTCCCGGCTGGCGGACCAGCTCGACCGCGGCTTCCCGGTCGGCGGACCGGACCAGCTGCACGACCCGCGGATCCAGCCCGGCGGCCTGCGCGGCCGGGGCGATCACGTGGTCCGCGAGGGCCGACGCGGATCGCAGCGCGGCGCCCCCGGTGCGCAGCACCCCGGCGTTGCGGGACTTGAGCAGCTGGGAGGCGATGTCGATGGTCACGTTGGGCCGGGCCTCGAAGTTCGCGCCGATCACCCCGACCGGCACCCGCCGCTCGGCCAGCCGGAGCCTGCCCCCGGACGGGCCGCCGGGCAGGTCGCCCAGCGGGGTCAGCTCGGGCGGGAACGGCGCGTCCGCCAGCAGCCCGATCTGGCGGGCCATCTCCTGCATCCGGCCCGGGTCGAGGCGCAGCCGGTCCAGCAGCCCCTGGCCCAGACCCGCGGCCGCTCGCCGCCGGCCATGTCCCCGGCGTTGGCCGCGAGGATCTCCGGGGCCTGCTCGGTGAGCCTGGCGGCCATCTCCCGCAGCGCCTGGTCGATGACCTCGTCGGAGGCATGGGCGAGGCTGGCGGCGCTGTCCCGGGCGGCCTCACCGGCGGCGATCACCGCCTTCTGTGCATCAGACACGCTGCCGATGCTAGGGCATGGTGCCGGCTGGCTCCCAGTGCCAGTGGAAGCCCACGACCGACCGCTCCAGGGACCGCAGGTACCGGTGTACCGAGTACTGGCTGTCCGGGGTGACCTGCTCCTGTTCCAGCACCCGGCCTTCTACCCCGTCCCAGACCGCCCACCACACCGCGTCCGGTACCTGGTCCGGGTGGAACTGGATGCGCATGTCGAAGTTTTCCAGCGTGTCCATCACCGCCCGGCGGTACTGCCGCTCCGACGGATCGGCGGAGTTCGCGCCGTAGTGGTAGGAGGTCCAGTACTCCAGGGTCGATCGTCTCGCCCAGGCCGAGCGAGCGGGCCAGGCGGATGTCGGTGCCGTAGAGCTCGCCAATCCGGCGCACTGGCCCGGGCGCGCCCGCGCACCCCTGCCCGAGTTCCAGCGTGACCGCGCTCGTGTCGTAGAGATACGGGATCGCGTCGAGGCCGTCAGCCAGGGCCTCGACGACCTGCAGCGTCCGGGTCCGGGCCAGCCTGCGGTCGGCGTCGGCGTAGACGTGATCATGCAGGGAGACGGTCTGGTGCCGCCGCGGGCCCAGCACCCCGGCCACCTCGGCGGCGGCGCCGGAGCGCATCGCCCTCGGCCCGGCCAGGACGGTGATCCGGCCGCTGCCGCGCCACAGCCGCCACAGCCGCTCCTGCTCCTGGCTGGAGAACCCGAACGCGGCGACGAACAGGTCCAGGGTGGACCGGCTCAGCAGCCGGCCGGACAGCGCCCGGCCGACGGTGTCCTTGAGCTGATGCGCCAGCACATCGGAATGGCCTGCCGCCCGGGGTGATTCCCACAGGTGCTGCGCGAGCACGTCCGCCACGGCGAGGTGATTGATCGCACCGGGCCGCGATCGCTGCGCGTGCGATTCCCAGAGCTGGCGGTACCGGCCCGGGCGCAGCAGTAATTCGCGCAGGTACCGCCCGGCGGCTTCACGGCCGGCCGCGAGCTGCGGCTCAGTCACGGTCAGCTCAATCTGCTGTTTGCCGCGGTCTGCGAACTTAGTGCGAAGTACGCGGTCTAGCGTACGACCCAGATCTCGCCGGGAGGGGATGTTCGGGCTACGGGCGAGACGGCGACAGGGGGCCGGGGGACGGGCCGCCTGTCGGCAGGCCCGTCCCTTCCGGCGCTGTATTTTCCGGGGGGGCGGCCCCCCTGGACCCCGGCCATCCGCGTCCCCGGCGGGAACACGTCGGCGGCGCGCCCCGCCTGGTCGGCAGCTCGCAGTGGCCGAGCAGGACGCGCCTTGGGCGCACCGCCTAACCTTCCACCATCTTCCGGCAGGCCCGTGGCCATCCTCCGCTCCCTGTCTCCTCAGAACAAGATCGACGTCAGGGTGGCGAGCTCAGCGAAACCGACCTTGTGGTAGACGGCGCGGGCCGGCGCGTTGAAGTCATTGACGTAGAGCGATACCACGGGTGCGACGGACCGCAGCGCGCTCCTGCACCACCGCGGCCATGCCCGCGACGGCGAGCCCCGGCCCCTGAGGTCCGGCCGCACCCATACGCCCTGGACCTGGCAGGCGTGCGGGGTGACCGCCCCGATCTCGGCCTTGAACATCACCCGGCCGTCCTCGATCCGGGCGAACGCGCGCCCGAGCGCGATGAGCTCGGCCACCCGGGCCCGGTAGGCGGCCCCGCCGTCCGGCCCGAGCGGAGACACCCCGACTTCCTCGGTGAACATGGCCACCGAAGCGGGCAGCAGCACGTCGAGCTCACTGGGCCGGACCCGGCGGAGCTCGGAGTCGGCCGGGCACCCGCGGCGGCCCGGAGATGGCCATGACCGGCTGTGCTTCCCGGATCTCCCGGGGCTGGCCCCAGTAGGGGCGCAGCAGTTCCCACATCTGCCCGACGGCGTCCGCCGGGCCCACGATGGACGAGCAGCGCCTGCCCTGCAGCCGGGCGCGCCCGGCGAAGGCGGTGGCCGCGGCCGGGGTCGCCCCGACCGGGACCAGGTTGGCCCCGGCGTAACAGGCTGAGGTCAGCTTGCCGCCCGGCGCGAAGCCCCACATCTGGCCGCCGAGCCGGACCGGATCGAGGCCTGCTTCATGGACCCGGGAGCTGACGAAGACGTTCACTACCGGGTCACGGTCGCACAACTCGAGCACGTCGTCGCGATCGCGGTCGTTCAGCAGGCGCAGCGACGAGGACCGCGACGCCTTAGTGCGCAGCACCCTCCCAGCGTATAGGTCTGTCATCAGGAATGCCCCCCCAAGGCCGGTCAGCTGGCGGGCGAGGGCGGCGGCAGGGCCGGGCAGGTGGCATTGACCAGGCCCGGGCGGGTGGGCAGCGCGCCAGTGGCCAGGTAACGGTTCAGGTAGCCGTCAACGCAGGCATTGGGCGGCTGGGCGAGGGACTGGCCGTGGTTCCCGCCGCCCACCACCACCACCATGCGGGCACTCGGGAGCAGCCGGTGGGCGACCTGCGCGCCCGCGTACGGGGTGGCTGCGTCCAGGGTGCCCTGCAGCATCAGGATGCCCGGCAGGCCCGCCCCCTTGATCTGCAGCGGGTGCGCGGGCCCGCGCACGGGCCAGAACGCGCACGCGGCGTTGAACCAGGCGTTGTCCCAGGCCTGGAACGGCGCGGTCCGGTAAACCCGGCGGGTGTCGGCGTTCCACCTGGCCCAGTTCCGCGGCCAGTTCACGTCACTGCACTCCACCGCGTTGTAGACGGCGAACTCGTTCGCGCTCTGCACGCCCTCCTGCTGGTACTGGCTGACGAGCTGGCTGGTGGCGCCGCTGTGCAGATACGCGGCCAGCGCCGAGGCGAGGCCGGGCCACAGCGCGTTGCTGTACCCACCCTGCAGGAACGTGTCGTCGAAATCGTCCGCGCCGATCCGGCCTTCGACCGGGTGGGCCTGCAGCCGCGCCCGGGCCCGGTACCAGGCCTGATCCACCGCCGCCCGGGTGCGGCCCAGCCCGTAGGTCACGTTGTGGGCCGCGACCCAGGTGAAGAACGCCTCCATCCGGCCCTCGAACGCGTAGTCCTGGGCGATGTTGTCCGCGTACCACGCCCCGGTGGGGTCCACCGTGCTGTCCAGCACCATGCGGCGCAGGTGGTGCGGGAACAGCGTGGCGTACACCTGGCCCAGGTACGTCCCGTAGGAGTAGGCGAAGTAGCTGATCTTCGGAACGCCGAGCGCGGACCGGATCGAGTCCATGTCCCGGGCCACGTTCACGGACGTCATGTACGGCAGCAGCCAGCCGTAACGCTTCTCGCAGTCCGCCGCGTAGCTCCTGGCCCGGTTGATGAGGGTCTGCTCCGCCGTGGCGCTGGCCGGGATGTAATCCGGCCGTTCCCCGGAGAAGAAGGAGGGATCGCAGGTCAGGGCGGGGACGCTGGAACCCACCCCGCGCGGGTCGAAGCCGATGATGTTGTAGTCGGCGGCCACCGAGGGGTTGAGCCCGTCGGCGACGAACGCCGCGAGGCTGAGGCCGCTGCCGCCCGGGCCGCCCGGGTTGACCAGCAGGTCGCCCTGCTGCTGGCTGGCCGGCGCGGTGGCCGGCACCCGGGACAGCGCCAGGGTGATGGCGCGGCCGTGCGGGCGCGCGTAGTCAAGCGGCACCCTGAGGCTGGCGCATTGCAGGCCCGCGCCGCCGACGGAGCAGGAGTGCCAGTGCAGGGCCGAGGTCCCGGCCGCGGCAGAACCGGAACCAGGGGCGGCCGTGGATGCGGATGAACCGGCTGTGGCCCCGCTCGACGGCGTGCAGCCCGACACGGCGAGCGAGGACAGCGCCCAGGACCGCAGCCGCCGGCCAGGTCCAGCGGGCGGTACGGGGCGGTCTCGCCCAGCGGGTCCGGTTCATCCGGCGGCGCGTTGGCATGACAGTCATCTTGCCCGATGCGGCGACCCGGTTTAGCCCGCCCCGGCCGGCCCGGCATGGCCCGCCTTACCGTGGCGCAATCACGCGGTGGCCTGCCCGGCACGGCCGGGGCAGGCCACCGCGGACGGGCTGCGCAGGGTCAGGCGGTCCTCTGCCGCTGCTGCTCCAGCAGAGCCCGCCGGTACTCCTCGATGACGATGTCGTTCAGTTCCTGGACCGAGGTGTCCTTGGCCAGCTTGTCGAAGGTGATCTCACCGTGCTGGAGCAGGTTGATCCGGTCGCATACCTCCAGGGCCTGGCCGTAGTTGTGCATGATCATGATGATCGAGACCTGGCCCTGGCGCTTCAGGTCCTTGACCAGTTCCAGGATCATCGCCCCTTCCTTGGCGCCCATCGCCGCCAGCGGCTCGTCCAGCAGCAGCACCTTGGCGTTCGAGGTCACCGCCCGGGCCACCGCGATGGCCTGGCGCTGGCCACCGGACAGCTTGGCCACCTCCGAGTCCACCGAGGGGATGTTCACCCCGATCCGGTCCAGCTGCTCCTGGGCGGTCCGTCCGCATGCTCCGGTTGGACAGCAGCGACCAGCGGGTCCGCTCCCGGTTCAGGAACATGTTGTGGTAGACGGTGAGCTCGTTGATCAGCGCCAGGTCCTGGTACACGGTGTCGATACCCATGGAACGGGCTTGGTCCACCGACTTAAACGAGACCTCCTTCCCCTCCAGGATGATCCGGCCCGAGGTCGGGGGCTGGAAGCCACACATGATCTTGATCAGCGTGGACTTGCCCGCGCCGTTGTCACCCAGCAGGCCGAGCACCTCGCCCTGACCCAGGTGGAGGTTGATGTCGTGCAGGGCGGTGACCGCGCCGAACCGCTTGCTGATGTGCTCGAGCCCGGAGCGCATCACCGCTGGGGTCAGCCGAGGCGGTGGCTCCGGTGCCGGGTACCGGCTCTGCGCTCATCAGTTTCTCCCTGCCGCCCGCAGCCGCGCGAGCCGGACGTTGGCGATCATGGACAGCAGGATGGCCAGCCCGAACACGATGTCCAGCGGGTTGGCGCTGATCCCGGCGACGTTGAGGCCGTTAATGAGGGTGGCGAGCACGATCCCGCCGAGGAACGCGCCGAGAATGGTGCCCTGCCCGCCGAGCATCGCCGTGCCGCCGATGACCGCCGCGGTCACCGCGTAGAACATCGGCTGGTACCCGCCGGCGCTCGGGTCGATCGTCTGGGTGTAGAAGGCGTTCTGCAGGCCGACCAGCGCGCCCAGGGTGGAGGTGAGCATGAAGTTGCCGTACTTGATCCGGCCGGTCTTGATGCCGGACTCGCGGGCCCCCAGCGCGTTCCCGCCGGTCGCGACCGTATACAGGCCCCACTTGGTCCGGTTCAGGACGACGTAGAAGATCGCCGTGAGCGCGATCGCCCAGATGAACTGGGACCACGGCGCCGCGCCGATCCAGCGCCCGATGCCCACGGCTTTCGTCGGGATGTTGGCCGGGTAGGCGTGCGAGGTGGTCAGCGTGAGGCCGAGCAGGATGAAGCCGGTGCCCAGCGTGGTGATGAACGAGGGCAGCCCCATGGTGACGGTGAGGAAGCCGTTGACCCAGCCGACCACCACGCCGAACAGCAGCCCGATGATGATCGCCGGGATGACGGGCACACCGTAGAAGTCGATCAGGTAGTGCATCAGGAACGGCGCGAACGTGTAGACGAAGCCGGCCGACAGGTCGATCTCGCCGCAGATCAGCAGGAACACCTCGCCGATCGCGATGATGATGATCGGTGACGCGGTCTCCGACAGCAGGTTGGCCAGGTTCGTCTGGCTGACGAACGTCGAGTTGTACCTGATGCCGAAGTAGAGCAGCAGCACCACCGCCACCACGAAGACCGTCGCCTCGCGCTGCCGGGCCAGCAGGCCGAACGCGCCGCGGAGCGGATTCGCCGCCCCCCCCGCGGGCTGCCCCCGGACGGCGACACGCTTTGCGGTGTGCGCTCAGTGATCTCGCTCATGTCAACTCCAGTTCCCTCAGCTCACCACGTCAACCGGCGGCAGGACAGGCTGGCAGTTAGTAGCCAGTCTGCCCCGCCGCCGGTCATACGTGCCAGTACCCCCGGATATCCGAATATCAGGTGCTGGTGGTCGCGGGCGGGTTGCTGATCGCGCCGGACGGGCGCGCGATGTACTTCTGGGCGCTCGTGGAGCCCTGGAACCGGCTGCTGGCCGTGTACGGCTTGGCGTTGGACTTGGTGATGAACGTGAGGCCGGTGTCGGTGTCGGGCGGGCTGATCGTGCCGCCGGAGATGTTGTACAGGTAGAAGTACAAGGTCGGCAGGAAGCCCTGCAGGTACGGGTCCTGGTAGATGGTGAAGTTGGTCTTCCCGGACTGGAGGTTGGACAGCGTGGTTGGCGTGGTGTCGAACCCGCCGTTCGGGATGCTCGACAGTCCGGTCTCGCCCAGGGCCTGACCGAGGAGCTCGGTGGAGCCCGCGTCCACCGCGAACGCGCCCTTGATCGTCTTGTGCCCGGTCAGGAACGCCTTCTCCGCCGACAGCTCCTGGCCGGTGGCCGCCCCGGTGGCCACCTCGTGCACGGTGTAACTGCTGCCGAGCACGGACACGGCGCCGTCGTAGCGGGGCTGGATGTTGCCGGAGCCTGGGGTGGCGATGAAGATGGCGATGTCCCCGCCGCCCGGGATCAGCGACTTGATCTTCGTGCCCAGCTGCTGGCCGGAGATGTAGAGCGCCTGGCCGACGTAGGCCAGCCGGTTGGTGCCGATGTCGGAGACGCCCTTGTTGATCAGGCCGTCGGCGTTGTAGCTGATCACCGGGATGCCGGCGTTCATCGCGTTCGTGGTCGGCGTCTTGAACGAGGTGGCGTCGATCCCCGCGTAGGCGATCCCGGACGCCTTGGCGGAGATGGCGGTGTTGAAGTAGCTCACCATCTCCGAGGCCAGCGAGGTCTGCGAGCCGCCCCACTTGGGGGTGGGCAGGCCGAGCAGCGCAGCCGCGTCCTGGAAGCCGTACTGGGTAGGCACGAAGAACGGGTTCGTGGTGACGTGGTTCACGTACCAGAACTGCCAGGCCGGGGTCTTCGGGAAGTTCCCCGCCGTGCTCGCGGCTGCCTTGCTGGACGTGCTGGACCCACCGCAGGCGGCGAGCAGGCCAGCCGCCGCCGCCGAGGCACTGACGATCCCGGCGCTGCCGAGCAGGCGCCGCCGGGTCGGGCCGTCTTTCATGTTGAGGGTCTCGATGGCCTCGTCGACCTTGGGGTCGATTTTCATCTATCTACCTCCAGGAGAAGTACCTCAGTGCTCGGCGTGCCGCCACAGCGCGGCGCACCGGGAAAGCGGTTGGGTGGCCCGCCCCCCGGGGGACCGGCCAGCGAAAGCTGCCGCGGATGCGGGGCAGCTTTGCGAAGCGGGGAAACTGCGGGACGCGGGAAAGCTCCGGGACGCGGGGACCCCGCGGTCCCAGGCACCCCGACGGGCTCCGCGAGACGATGAGGCCCAGCAACCAGCCTGGGCCGCATTCGCTGCATCGCCTGTCCTCGAATCGTTGTCGTGTTCCGAGGCTGGGCGGCCGCGGAGCTCCGGTGCTCAGCCACATCCGGGGCCCGAGCGGCTCAGTCCGCCCCCAGGTTAGCGCTCTCAATCCGGTTCAAGATCGGGAACTCGCGCCCCTTGCTGGAGCCTTAAGCTAAAACACACAGACTCGATCGTCAACGCACAAGATATAAAGATCCGGTTCCGGCGTCATCACAGGTCGGCAGCGCACGCTGTCAGTTCCGCCCCCCGGGGGGAAGGAAGGTCAGGGATGCTCGCCAGACACCGCCAGTCGCTGATCCTGGAAGACATCCGGCGGGCCGGGAGTGCGCGGGTCAGCGATCTCACCCAGCGCCTCGGCGTGTCGGACATGACGATCCGCCGCGACCTGGAGGCGCTCGCCCAGGCGGGGCTGATCGAGAAGGTGCACGGCGGGGCGGTGCTGCCGGGCTCGCCGAGTAGCCACGAGCCCGGCTTCGAGGCCAAGTCGGTGCTGGAAAAGCCGCAGAAGGAGGCTATCGCCCGGGCCGCCGCGGAACTGGTCATGCCCGGCACCGCGATCGCGCTGTCCGCGGGGACCACCACGTTCGCCCTGGCCCAGCAGCTGCTGGACGTGGCCGGCCTGACGATCGTGACCAACTCGGTCCGGGTAGCGAGCATCTTCGGGGCACCCCGGGCCGCCGGCCAGTTCGGCGCCACCCCGCAGGTCGTGCTCACCGGCGGGGTCCGCACCCCCTCGGACGCGCTGGTCGGCCCGATCGCGGACATCGCGATCCGCTCCCTGCACGTGGACCTGCTCTTCCTGGGCTGTCATGGCATCGACCCGGTCGCCGGCCTCACGACGCCGAACCTCGCAGAAGCGGAGACCAACCGGGCCTTCGTGCAGGCGGCCCGGCGGGTCACGGTCGTCGCGGATCACACGAAGTGGGGCATCGTCGGGCTGAGCTCCTTCGCCGACCTGGACGAAGTGGACACGTTCATCACGGACGGCCGGCTTCATGAGCAGGCCCGCGTCCTGCTCCGCGAGCGGGTGGGCGAGCTGGTCCTCGCGGACGGCGAGCCCGACGGCCAGGTCAGCTAGGCCTCACCGGGCCGGGGCGCCGCCGCGCCACCGTGGTGCACGCGGCGGTCCGGCGCGTGACTGGCGTCAGGAGACGCTGACCTCGGGCGCGGCGGGGGGCTGGTCGCCCGGCATGGCCTCGGCGAGCTTCATGGCCTCCTCGATGAGGGTCTCCACGATCTGCGACTCCGGCACGGTCTTGATGACCTCACCCTTGACGAAGATCTGCCCCTTGCCGTTGCCGGAGGCGACGCCCAGGTCGGCTTCGCGCGCCTCGCCGGGGCCGTTGACGACGCAGCCCATCACGGCCACGCGCAGCGGCACCTCAAGGCCCTCGAGCCCCGCCGTGACCTGGTCGGCCAGCGTGTACACGTTCACCTGGGCCCGGCCGCAGGACGGGCACGACACGATCTCCAGGCCGCGGTCGCGCAGGCCGAGCGACTCCAGGATCGCCGTGCCCACCTTGACCTCCTCGACCGGGGGCGCGGACAGCGACACCCGGATGGTGTCCCCGATCCCCTCGGCCAGCAGCGCGCCGAATGCGGCCGCGGACTTGACCGTGCCCTGGAAGGCCGGCCCGGCCTCGGTCACCCCGAGGTGCAGCGGGTAGTCGCAAGCCTGGGCCAGCTGCCGGTACGCCGCGATCATGACGACCGGGTCGTGGTGCTTCACGGAGATCTTGATGTCGGTGAAGCCATGCTCCTCGAACAGGGAGCATTCCCACAGCGCCGATTCCACCAGGGCCGCGGCGGTGGCCCGGCCGTACTTGGCCAGCAGGCGCTTGTCGAGCGAGCCCGCGTTCACGCCGATCCTGATCGGGGTCCCGGCCGCCGACGCCGCGCGGGCGATCTCCGCGACTTTGTCGTCGAACGCCTTGATGTTGCCGGGGTTGACGCGGACCGCACCGCAGCCTGCGTCGATGGCGGCGAACACGTACTTCGGCTGGAAGTGGATGTCCGCGATCACCGGGATCTGAGACTTGCGGGCAATTTCGGGCAGAGCGTCGGCGTCGTCCTGGGACGGGACGGCGACCCGGACGATCTGGCAGCCCGACGCGGTCAGCTCCGCGATCTGCTGCAGCGTGGCGTTCACGTCCGCGGTCACCGTGGTGCACATCGACTGCACCGACACCGGCGCACCGCCGCCCACCGCGACCGCGTGCTTCCCCTTGCCCACCATGATCTGGCGCGACTTCCGCCGCGGCGCGAGGGGCTCGACCGCGGGCTGGGGCATGCCTAGATCAATGCTCATGATCCTTTATCCCTCACTGTGTCCTGATCAACGGTGTCTTAGCCAAAGGGTCACGTTATCCGGATGTCTGCGGTCATCACGGCCGCACCACTTGCACCAACCACCACCCCGGGCTGTGAACGTCCCGGGACTGGCCCCCGCCTCCGCATCACCCTCACTGGGGTATGTGGACCGGGTTCACGAGGTCCGCCATGATCAGCAGCAGCCCGAACCCGACCAGCACGGCGAATACCCCGACACTGAGCGGGAGGAGCTTGCGCATGTCCACCAGCCCCGGGTCTGGCCGGCGCAGGAGCCGGGCGATCCAGGTCCGGATCTGCTCGTAGATGACCACGGCCAGATGGCCGCCGTCCAGGGGGAGCAGCGGCAGCAGGTTGAACAGGCCGACGAAGATGTTCAGCGAGATGACGATGAACAGCACGATCGAAACCTTGGTCTGCCAGCCGACCTGGGCCGCGAACGCTTCGCCGGTGTACTCCCCTGCGCCGACGACGCTGGTCACGTTGCCGCCCGCGGTGCTGCTGCGGTTCTTCGCGAACAGCTCGGGAATGGCCTTGGGGATGCTACCGAGGGCCTGCACGGAGCCGACCACGATCTGGCCGAATTCCGAGCCCGCATAGGTGACCGCCCGGATCGGGTTCACCGTCGAGTAGAGCACCGCCGGGGAGATGCCGAGATAAGAGCCCTTGCGCCCGTGCACCACGGCCAGCGAGGGATGCAGCACAACCTGGTGGCCGTTCCGGAGCACGGTGACCGTCACCGGGGTGCCCGGCTGCTGCGCCCGGATCGCCGCCCCGAGCTGATTCCAGTTGTGCACACGCGTGGTCCCGATCGCGATGATCTTGTCACCGGTGCGGAGTCCCGCCTTGAGCGCGGGGGACGCGGGGGCTGATTTGGCGCAGCTGGTGGCGGTGATGCTGCTGGGGACGCAGGGGTCGATGGCCCCGATCGTGGAAGAGTTGGTGTTGGACAGGCCGATCCCCCCGGCCAGGATGAACAGCAGGACGAACGCCAGCGCGAAGTGCATGAACGATCCGGCGGCCAGCACGATCATCCGCTGCCAGGCGGGCTTCCTGCGGAAGGATCGCGGCTCGTCCTCGGGGTCCACGTCCTCCAGGGCGGTCATGCCGACGATCTTGACGTAGCCGCCTGCGGGGATGGCCTTGACACCGTACTCGGTCTCGCCGCGGACCGTGGACCACAGGGTCTGGCCGAAGCCCACGAAGAACTGGGTGACTTTCATCCGGAACCTCTTCGCCGTGGCGAAGTGCCCGAACTCGTGCAGCATGATCGAGAAGAGCAGGGCGAAGATGAAGATGATCCAGCCGACCAGGGTCATCCGGCTGACTCCTCCTCTCCGCGTGGCCCGCTGCGCGCCTCGCGCCCGCCGCCTCGTCCTTCGGCCGTCAGTTCCCTGGCGCGGATCCGCGCCCAGCCATCCGCGGCCAGCACGTCCTCGAGGGTCACCGCGTCCCGCGCCGCGCTCTCATGCTCAGAGACTACCTTCGCCACCGTGTTGACGATTCGGGGGAACGCGATCCGGCCGGTCCGGAAGGCCTCGACGCAGATCTCGTTCGCCGCGTTGTAGACGGCCGGGGCCGTGCCGCCGGTGCGGCCCGCCTCGCGGGCCAGCCCGACGGCGGGGAAGGCCTCGTGGTCCAGCGGCTGGAAGGACCAGGTGTGCGCCCGCCCCCAGTCGAGGGCCGGCCCCGCGCCGGGGACCCGGTCTGGCCAGGCCAGCCCCAGCGCGATCGGGATCCGCATGTCCGGCGGGCTGGCCTGGGCGATGGTCGCGCCGTCAGTGAACTCGACCATGGAGTGGATCACTGACTGCGGGTGCACCACCACCTCGATCCGGTCGAACCCGATGCCGAACAGCAGGTGTGCCTCGATGAGCTCCAGGCCCTTGTTGACCAGCGTCGCCGAGTTGATCGTGACAACCGGCCCCATGTTCCAGTTCGGGTGGGCCAGGGCCTGGGCCGGGGTCACGTGCTCGAGCTCGTCCTGGCCGCGGCCGAGGAACGGGCCGCCGCTCGCGGTCAGCACCAGGCGGCCGACCTCGCTGGCGCGGCCGCCCCGCAGGCATTGGGCGATGGCCGAGTGCTCGGAATCGACCGGCACGATCTGGCCGGGGGCCGCCTTGCCCGCGACCAGCGGGCCACCCACGATCAGGGACTCCTTGTTGGCCAGGGCCAGCGTCCGGCCGGCCTCCAGCGCGGCCAGGGTGGCGGCCAGGCCAACCGACCCGGTAACGGCGTTCAGCACGACGTCGCATGGCCACGTGGCGGCCTCTGCCACCGCGTCCGGGCCCGCCAGCACCTTGGGCTGCGGGCGGGGGTGGCCGGCCCCGGACGATTGGACGCGCAGCGCCTCGCGCACCTCGCCCGCGGCGTCCTCCCGGGCCACGGCGATCACCTCGGCACCGAACTCCAGGGCCTGGGCCGCTAGCTGGCCGGGGTTTCCCCCGCCCGCGGCCAGCCCGGCCAGCCGGAACCGGCCGGGATTGCGCCGCACGATGTCCGCGGCCTGGGTCCCGATCGAGCCGGTCGAGCCGAGCAGGACGATGTCACGGACCGGGCCGCCCGGCCCGGGCTGCGCTGCTTTCATGCCGCCATTGTCCGTCATCGCGGCCCCGCCGGGCGCAAGACCCGCACACGCACGTACCCGCGCCGCCGAACGCGGCCGAACAGGGCCGGTACCCAGCCGCCGAACAGGGCCGGTACCCAGCCGCCGAACAGGGCCGATCCCGCGCCCCGGCCCCCACCCGGCACCGGGACAGGGGTCCCCGCCACACCCGGCCTGGATACCGGAGCCGCCTCACCCGCTGGGCCGGCCGCCTGGCGGCGGCTGGCCACCTGAGGCGGCCGGCCGGGGCAGCTAGCTGGCCGCCGACACCTGGGCCAGCGGCTCCCAGTCGGGCCGCAACGGCATGCCCGCCTGGCCCTCGCTGCCCAGCCGGACGCCCAGTACCTGGTGCAGCTCGACCACGTTGCGCTCGAACCCGAGCCGCGAGCCGGCCATGTAGAGCCGCCATACCCGGGCCGTGCCCTCGCCGACCTCGGCCACGGCCTCGTCCCAGTGCGCGTCCAGGTTGGCGCACCAGCCGGCCAGGGTCGTCGCGTAGTGCTCGCGCAGGTTCTCCTCGTGCCGTACCTCGAACCCGGTGTCGTGGATGAGGGAGACCAGGTAGCCCGGCCCTTCCAGCTCGCCGTCGGGAAACACGTAGCGGTTGATGAAACCGCCGACCACGCGGCCCGGCTGGCGGTTGTCGGGCCGGGTGATGCAGTGGTTCAGCAGCCGTCCCTCGGGCCGCAGCTTGCCGTACAGGAAGGCGAAGTAGCCAGGCAGCTGGGCCCGGCCGATGTGCTCGGTCAGCCCGATCGAGCTGACGGCGTCGAACTCCCCCTCGGGGACGTCACGGTAGTCAAGGTGGCGGACCTCGGCCAGCCCGCCCAGGCCCTCCTTCTCGATGGCCTGCTGCGCCCAGGCCGCCTGCTGCGCGGAGAGGGTCACGCCGAGTGCCTTGACACCGTATTCGCGGGCCGCGTGCCGGACCATGCCGCCCCAGCCGCAGCCCACGTCGAGCAGCCGCATCCCCGGCCGCAGGCCCAGCTTCCTGGCCACCAGGTCGTGCTTGTAGGCCTGGGCCTCCTCCAGGGTCGCGTCGGGGTGCGGGTAGCAGGCGCAGGTGTAGGCCATCGAGGGGCCGAGCACCCACTCGTAGAACGTGTTGGACACGTCGTAGTGGTGCGAGATGGCCGTGGCGTCGCGCTTCTTGGAATGCAACCGCCCGGCGATCCAGCGGCGGTTCACCCTGACCTCCTGCGGCGGCGGCGGGATCCGGGGCAGCAGCAGCCTGGGCCCGCCGAGCTGCTGCAGCAGCCGGAGCCGCTCGGCCAGGTCGATGTGCACCTGCTGGGCCGCGACCATCCGGGACAGCGCGTCGTACATGTCGCCCTCGACGTCGAGGTGCCCGGACACGTAGGCGCGGGCCAGGCCGAGCGCGCCCGGCGCCTGCGCCAGGTAAGACACCGCGACCGGGGAGCGCACGGTGATCCGCACCGGGGCGCCCGCGGATCCTGCCCTGCTGCCGTCGTAGGCGACAAACTCCACGGGGGCGTCGGGGCCCGCCACCTTCTCGAACACGTCCGCTAGCGCCATTCCTGCCATCCCTCCTGCTGCGTACCCTGCCCTGCCGCGTCCGGCTTCCCTGTCCTGCTGCACCGCGTCCGGCTCCGGTGCGGCGCTTACTGGCCGCGCACGCACTTCTCATACAGGCCGGCCAGCCGGCCCGCGCCGTCGTACCGCTGCTTGAGCGCGGCGTAGGCGGGCCCGTTGTAGCTCGCCCAGAACTGCTCCTCGGTGTAGAACGACGCCGAGTACAGCCCCTTGTGCCCGCCGAGGGCGGCCACCTCGTCCTCCACCAGCCGGTTGTGGTAGCCGTCCGCGCGGCCCGGCGGGAGGGGAACCGTCCCCCAGAAGCCGAAGTTCACGTACACCTCACCGGGGGTCAGCGGGTAAAGCGGCCAGGCCTGATCGCTGCGCAGCCGGAGCGGGCACAGCCACACCGGGCTCATCCCGACGTCGGCGGCGAAGAACCGGAGGAACTCGGCACCGCGGGCCACCGGGATCTCGACGTCCTGGACCACGAACTCGCGCGGCGGCTGGCCGCGGCGATCGGCCAGCTTGCCGGACAGGCCGTGCCGCCGGTCGAGGGCGACCAGCCAGCGGTAGACATCCGACCTGCGGTAGCGGCGCGGCCAGAGCCTGCGGATCGCCGGGTTCTGCACCCCGAACGGCCGGGAGCACCAGAACCAGTCGGTATCCCAGCGCCACAGGTAGTCGCGGATCGTGAGGAAGTCCTCCCGGGGCCCCCGCAGCGACTGGTAGAAGATCTTGCTGCCGGTGTAATCGCTGGTCCAGGGGGCCACATCGCTGAACGCTGCCACCGTCAGGTACATCTCGTCCAGGCTGAACATGGCGCCGTCCAGGAAGTCCGCCCGGTGCCCCTCGTAACTGCCTTCGGCCGCGATCTGCGCGATGGCCTCCATGCATGTCTCAGGGTCGCTGAAGCGGAAGTGCCGCAGGTGCACGAACGGCGCCACCGGCTCAAGCTCGATCGTGAGCGACAAGGCGTAGCCCAGGGTGCCGTAGGAGTTCGGGAACCCGCGGAACAGGTCCGCGTGCTCGTTGTCCGCGGTGGCCGTCACCACCTGGCCGTCCGCGGTGAGGATCTCCATGGCCAGGACCGACTCATGCGGCATGCCCAGGCGCAGCGAGGTGGACTCGATGCCCAGGCCGGTGACCGCGCCGCCCAGGGTGATCGTTTTCAGCTGGGGCACCACGAATGGCATCAGGCCGTGCCGCAGCGTCGCGTCCGCGAGGTCCTCATAGGTGGTCATGCCGCCCACCACGGCGATACGGGACGCCGGATCCACGTGCAGCACCCGGCTGAACGCGGAGACGTCCAGCTCGACCGCCTGGGCACCGGCCGGCTGATCGCGGAAGCGGAACAGGTTGGAGGTGCGCTTGGCCAGCCTGATCTTCGCGCCGGCCGGGGCCGCCCGGTAGGCCCGCTGGAGCGTGGCCACCGCGGCCTCGTGCGCCTGCCGTACCCCGGCGGGCAGGGTCCCCGCCGGGCCGGCGGGAGGTGACCCGGGCCCCGGCCGGTGCTGCGTCACGCTGGCTGGATCCACGTCCACGGAGCCGCCATGATTACTCTGCGATCCGGTTCCGCTACTGCTAGAGTCAGTCACTCTGCCTCTCCTCGCTCAGGGCCGGCCCGGCCTCGACAGCGAGGGCGAACGCAGCGGGCTCATGTGGGCAAGTTCCCGGCCGACTCCGGCGAACGGCTGGGGAAGTTTACCCCGCGGTAGCCCCCGCGCTGAACCCCCGCCCAGGTCCTGCCTTCCCCTGCGCCCCGGTCACCGCTCAGCCACGGCCTGGGGAGGCTGGTGGTCAGGGCGTGCGGCGCCGGGGCAGGGAGGGTGCCCGAAAGGCGCGGGCTACCGGGACGGCTGCCTGCGGGCGGCCTTGCGTCCACGGGCCGGCCTCGCCGGGCTGCCCGCGCGCTCCGGGGCCGCGGAGTCCGCCAGGTCGTAGCTGGCCGCCACCTGCTCGGGCGTCATCGGGACCCGCGCCGCCGACGGCGGAACGCCGGCATCCATGATGTCCCGCAGCAGCCGGGCCAGCGAGTACCCCGGGCTCGCGGCCAGCGCCCGGTCGATCGCGATGTTGGCGAGTGCCCCCTCGCCGGACTGCCAGGCGGTGAAGGCCAGCAGCGACGCGGGGGCCGGAAGATAGGCCGGGGTTGCCCGGCGGACCACGTCGGTCCACAGACGCAGGTGGGCCACGCGGTGCTGGGGATCCATCCGCGCCCAGGCGTCGTCCCGGACCGCGAGATGAGCCAGGACCACCGTGAGCCAGGCCACGGGCTCGTCGGCCACCAGGCGGCCGCCCGCCCGGTAGGTGGCGATGGCCTCCTGGACGGCGTGCCGGCCCGCGTCCACCAGCAACTTCATCCCCCGGCCCGGGCCCCGGCCCGGGGATGGGGAAGCCTGCGCGATCAGGTCCGCCGCGCGTTCGCAAGCCCGGCTGGTGGCCTGCTCCATGGACCGGGCCCCGGCGCCGGTGACCGGGGCGAGGGTTCCGGCCAGCGCCGCCCGGTCCGGGTAGGCGACCAGCCCGGCCACGGTCATGGCCGCCGTGGCCGGATGGGCGCGGACGTCGAACGGCACGCCTTCCGCGGGGCAGCACTCGGGGTTCTCGCACAGGTAAGACCAGTAGCGGCCGTCCTCGACCCGCATGAGCTCGTGTAACCGCAGCCCGGCCTGCCGCAGGGCCGCGGCCAGGGCGTCCGCGACGGGGGTGACCAGCGCGCCCGGGCCGTACCCCACGCCGATCACGGTGCTGAGCCGGCGGTGCCGGAGCACCTCGGCGGCGTGCTCGGCGATGTCCGCCGCGTGGACGGCGTCCGGCGGGTCGGGAAGGTCGTAGCGGAAGGCGAGCTGGACCCGGGCCTGCGGCCGGCCGACTCCCATCACGACGAAACTCTTGCCGGGATGGAAACCGAGCAGGTGCGGCACGACGGCCAGGACGTCAGCGGGGGAACTGACCCGGACCCGGGGCTGACGGGAGAACGCGCTGGAGCCTGAGACAGAAGGTGTGTTGTCCATGACCCCAGGCTGCCCGGACGTCCGCCCCGCGGGCCAGCACAGAATGGCGTTCTGTGCGTAATCCAGCACTTCAGGCGCAGAGTTCGTACATTTGTCCACCGAACAGAAAATCGATTTGACAAACGGCGCAGCTGGCGGCGGGCGGCGGGCGGCGGCCGGACGCAGGGCACGATCACAACAAGGATGCACTATCAGGACACGAGCGGACGAGAAGGGGCTCGAGCGATACTCTGACCCCGACATTTTCAGGATTCTGGGCGACGCATGGCGCGCTCCAGCGAACTCGCTTACGGAGGTAGCCGTGCGCCTAGGCTCGGCCCTGCTGCTGATCTGGCTGATCATCGGTGCTATCGCTGGAGCTCAGCGGCACTATTACAGTGGCTCCATCTCGAGCTGCACGAAAGCCAGCACCATCGTGGTGACGATCCTGGCCGGGCCCCTGAACTACGTCGGGGTGAATCCGAAGGTCGCGTGCCACGTGCCCCAGCCCAGCGGAAGCTAGCCAGCCAGCCGAAGCCAGCCCAGCGGGACAGCACCCCGGTGGCACAACTACCCGGCGGCATCCGGCCCGCCACCCGGACGCCGGCGGGGCGCGCGGGTGCCGTCAGTGGCGGACCGGAAGGTACTTGTCGATAAAGCCGTTGCGGAACTTGCCGTCCGGGTCGTAGCGGCACAGCAGGTCCTGGAAGTCGGCCGACCGCGGGTACAGGGCGCGCACCAGGTGCGGGGGCATGCCGAACACCTTCGCCCAGTGCGGCCGGGCCCCCAGCGGGGTAAGCAGGTGTTCCAGCGCGGCGATCACCGGCGTCACCCCCGCGGTGTCCTTGATCCAGGTGAAGTGCAGGGCCACGGTGTCCCGCTGGAAACTCGGGCTCAGCCACAGGTCATCCGGCGCGACGGTACGGATCTCCGCGATCTGCAGGACGGGGGCCATCAGGCTGCCCAGGCTGGCCACGGCGTCGAACGCGCCCGCCGCCACCTGCCGGGGCAGAAGGTACTCCGACTGCAGCTCCTGCCCGCTGCTGGGAGTGAACTCCGCCCGGAAATGCGGCAGCCGCTCGTGCCACGGCCCGGGCACGCCCAGCTGCTCAGTGGCGTGGGCTGGGTCGCCGCCCGGGATCGGGTGGACCTGCCGGTCGGCCAGCGTCGCGTCCATCCAGCGCGACGCCGGCTGCCGCGCGCCCGCCTCCCCGTCGCGGACCTTGAGCCAGAGCTGGCTGTGCCGGTCACCGCGCCAGTTCGTGAACACGCTGACGCTGTAGGCGCTGCCGAAGATCTCATCGAAATGACTCTGCAGGATGGCCGCGGGCAGGCCCTCGTACACGTACTGGCGGACGCTGAACGCCGGGACGAGGTCCAGGGTCAGCGCGGTGACCAGGCCGAGCGAGCCCAGGGCGACCACAGACCCGCGGAACTCCTCGCCGCCGCTGTCACGGCGCAGCGTGCGCACGCCGCCGTCGGCGGCGATCAGCTCCAGGCCTGACACGGTCGTGGCCAGGTTCCCGTGGGCGTCCCCCGAACCATGGGTCGCGGTGGCGACCGCCCCAGCCACCGACAGGTGCGGCAGCGAGGCCAGGCTGGGCAACGCGCGGCCCGCTGCGTTGAGCCGCTCGCCGAGTTCCCCGTACCGGATGCCGCCCGACACCGTGACCGCCGCCCCGCCCGGCTCGATGTCGATGACCGGGGGCACGTCCGCAAGCGAGATCAGCACCCCCCGGGTATCGGCGATCCGGTTGAACGAGTGGCCCGTGCCGACCGCCCGCACCGGCCCGCCGGCGGCGACCAGCTCCTGGGCTTCGCTGACGCTGCGGGGCCGGGCCACCCGGGCGGCCCGGTAGACGATGTTGCCGGCCCAGTTGGTCTCCCGTGCCGTCATACCGCACCTACTCTCCGCCTCGGCCATCCGGCTCCCCCGGCGGCCGCGGGCGCCATGACCGGGCGCCGAGTCAGGCCTTCAGCTCCCGGCGAGGGCGGTCCGCCAGCCGTCAGCGCCGGACCGGGTGACATATTACGTGGCAGCGCCTTTCCGGGTCCGGTCCCAGGCCCGGTCTCGTTCGTTGTCTGGAGGACTCCGTTGATCTGGAGGACTGGCATGCCCGACCGGCCAGCCGAGCCCCGCCCTGCCCGTCCCGCGGCCCGGCGGGGACTTCCGCCCGGTGCTGCAGCGGCAGCCGACGACCTGGTGCGGAGCTACCAGCGCGGTGAGGGCCAGCCCGGCATCGCGTACGGGATCGTGGCCGGCGGGTCCCTCGCCCACGAGGGTGGCGTGGGCCAGCGCTGGCTCGGCGGCCCGCCGCCCGACGCGGCCACGGTGTTCCGCATCGCCTCCATGACCAAGAGTTTCACCGCGTCGGCGTTGCTGGCGCTGCGCGACGCCGGCCTGCTCCGGCTGGACGATCCGGTCACGGACTTCGTCCCGGAACTGCGCGGCCAGCCGGGGGTGACGGCCGACTCACCGCCCATCTCGCTGCGGCACCTGCTGACCATGACCGCGGGCTTCCCGACCGACGATCCGTGGGGTGACCGCCAGCAGGGCACCCCGCTGCCCGAGTTCGCGGCGCTCCTGGCCCGGGGCGTGCGCTCGGCCTGGGTACCGGGCACCCGCTTCGAGTACTCCAACCTCGGTTATGCGCTGCTCGGGCGGGTCATCTCGGCCGTGGCCGAGGCTGATTACCCGGACTTCGTGCGGGCCCGGGTCCTCGGCCCGCTCGCAATGACCCGGACCGGATTCGAGGCCGGGGAGTTCGATCCCGCCGGGCTGGCCCGCGGGTACGCCCGCAGCGCGGACGGCTGGACCGAGCTCGCCCCGGATCCCCTGGGCGCCTTCGCCCCGATGGGCGGGGTGTTCAGCTGTGTCCGCGACCTGGCCCGCTGGGTGAACGGCTTTGCCGCGGCCTTTCCGCCGGGCAGCACCCGGATGCCCCGCCGGGCAGCACGCCGGGCGCCCCCGGGCGGCGCACGCGGGGCGGGGATGCTCATCCGCTGTCCCCGGCCACCCGGCGCGAGATGCAGCAGCCCGCCGTCACCCTGCCGCGGGCGCAGCCGCGCTTCCCGGGCGATCCCGCTGCGGGCAGCCAGTACGGGTACGGGTTCGGGTTGTTCACCGAGGAGACCAGCGCGTGGGGACGGCTGGTTTACCACAGCGGCGGATACCCGGGCTTCGGCAGTCACATGCGCTGGCACCCGGAGACTGGCCTCGGCGTGATCGTGCTGGCCAACAGCACTTACGCGGGCGCATCCGTGCTGGCGGCCAGGCTCATGGAGGAGGTGCTGCGGGCCGCCGGGGCGCAGGACGATCACCCGGCGCGGCCGACGGTGAGCGGCCCGGCGCCCGCCCAGGCGACCCCCTGGCCGGAGACCCTGCGGGCGCAGCAGGCGGTCACCCAGCTGCTCACCCGCTGGGAGGACGACGTGGCGGAGCAGCTCTTCGCGGACAACGTCGCGCTGGACGAGCCGCTGCCCCGGCGCCGCGAGAAGATCGCCCGGATGTGGGAACGCCTGGGGGAGCCGGACCCGGAACACAGGCTCCTGGGGGCGAAGACCCGGGTGCAGAAGACCCCGGGGTACAGGGCCGCGCGGCGGGGCGGCCGCCGGAGTTCGACTCTCCCGCGCACTGCCGCTGGTGGCTGCGCGGCGAGCACGGCGAGACGCAGGTGGAGATCCTGCTCACCCCCGAGAACCCGCCCCGGGTCCAGTCGCTGGCGCTCACCGTGCCGCCTGCGGCCGACTCCCCGCTCTGGCGGCAGACGCAGGCGCTCGTCAACCTGATCAACTCGTCGCTCACCGATGGCCTGCACTCCTGGCCCGCGGACCTGCCCGTGTCCGAGCTCGTGGACACCGGCCTGCTGCTCCGCCAGCTGCGGATGGCGGGGGCCTGGGCCGGACCGTGCCAGCCCGGGACGTTCTGCGGCGGCAACGGGCAGACGAGCACCGTCATCCAGCTCGACGGGGAGCACGCCGGGCTCACCCTGGCCGTCGAACTGGAGCCGGGTCAGCAGTTGCTGCGCCGGGCGGAGATCAGCCCGCGAGGCTAACCGCAGGTAAGCCGGGGCCTAGCCCCGCTCGGGCCGCTGGCTCTCCAGGAAATGGTCCACCAGGCCGCGGATCACGGTCGCCATCGAGAAGCCGTGCTCCCCGCACCAGGCCCGCAGCCGGGCGTGCTGATCCGCCGAGAACCGGACCGGCACCATCTGCTGGGCCGGCGACGACGAGCCGCGGAACAGATCGGCCACCACCGTGGCCCCCCACTCCCGGGTCTGCGTCTGGACACCGGCCTGCGCGGTGAGCGCCCAGCCGAGCCCCCGGGCCAGCGGGCCGGGGACCCCCGCCGATGACGGCCGCATCCCCGCCCGCAGCAGCCAGGCGTAGACCCGGTCGCGGTCGGCCTCGGGCAGCTGCCCGACGGCCTGGACGAGCAGCCGCGAAGCGTTAATGGCCTCGGCATCGGCCGGGCGATCCCGGAGGGTTAAAGGGCCCGAGCTCGCCCGGGGCGGCCGGCGCCTCCCGCGGTCCGGGCGGCTCAGGAGCCCCGGCCGGCGCAGGAGCCCCGGCCGGCTCAGGAGCCCCGGCCGGCTCGGGAGCCCCGGCCGGCTCGGGGGCCCGCCGGCTCAGGGGCTCCGGCCGGTTCAGGGGCTCCGGCCGGTTCGGGGGCTCCAGAAGGCTCGATGAACTCTGGCCGCCCAGCAGGGTCGTCTGGCGGGCCGGGTGGATCCGTGGGGACGTCAGTCATCGGTGACTCCGGACGCAGGCAGGAAGGGCGATATCGCTCTTCGATATCACGCTAGCACCCGAATGGCCAGTAGGGCGGACTAGCGATCCGCCGCGGCGGCCAGCAGGCCGTGCCTACAGCACGACACCGAGCAGGGCGTCCACGGTGTCCCGGATCAGTTCCGCCGCCTGGCCGCTCCCCCGGCTCAGAGGGAGCACCGGGCTCGGCAGGAGCACCGGCCTCGGCAGGAGCACCGGGCTCGGCAGGGCCGCTCGCCTGAGCAGGGCCACCAGGCTCAGCGGGCCCCACGGCCGGGCCGCCGAGGACCTCCTCGGCCCAGCCGTCCACGACCGCCAGGGCTCCCGGGGCGTCGAGGTCGTCGGCGAGCCGTTCCCGCACCGCAGCCAGCACGGCCAGGCTGCGCCCGGGAGACGCCGGGCCCGCCGGGCCGGAACCAGCCTCAGCCACACGCACCGCTGCCCGCCAGCGGCCCAGTCGCTCCGCCGCGGCGCCCAGGCCCGCGGCGGTCCAGTCCCAGTCGAGCCGGTAGCGGTGCGCCAGGATGGCCAGCCGGACCGCCATGGGGTCGTGGCCGTCCGCCAGCAGGCGCGACACGAAGACCAGGTTGCCGAGCGACTTGGACATCTTCTCGCCGTCGAGGCGGACCATCCCGGCGTGGGCGTACCGCCGCGCGAACGCGTCCGGCTCCAGCGCCACCCGGGCGTGCGAGGCACTCATCTCGTGGTGCGGGAAAATCAGGTCGCTGCCTCCGGCCTGGACGTCGAACGTAGTGCCGAGGTACTCGGTGGCGATCGCCGCGCATTCCACGTGCCAGCCCGGCCGTCCCTGGCCGAACCGGGACGCCCAGGCCGGCTCGTGCGGCCGGGCCGCGAGCCAGACCAGCGCGTCCAGCGGATCCTTCTTGCCGGGACGGCCCGGGTCGCCGCCGCGCTCCGCGAACAGGGCCAGCATTTCCGCCCGGTCCAGCCGGGACACGGACCCGAACGCCTCGTCGCTGGCCCGGGCGAAGTACTCATCGCCGTCCAGGTCGTACAGGGCGCCGCGCTCGTTGAGCCGGCCCGCGAACCGCTCGATGACGCCGAGGGCCTCGACCGCGCCGACCAGCCGGGTGGGCGGCACCACCCGCAGCGCCGCCATGTCGGCGCGGTAGCGGTCGATCTCGCGGTCGGCCAGCTCGCGCCAGTCCTCGCCGTCCCGCGCCGCCCGCTCTAGCAGCGGGTCGTCCACGTCCGTCACGTTCTGCACGTAGGTCACGTGGTAACCCGCGTCGCGCCAGGCCCGGACGAGCAGGTCCCAGGCCATGTACGTGGCTGCGTGCCCGATATGGGTGGCGTCGTAGGGGGTGATCCCGCACGCGTACAAGGTGGCGTCAGGGCCGGCCGCGGCGACCGCCAGCTCGCCGGACGCCGTGTCGAAAACCAGGGGCTGGGGGCCACGCCCCGGCAAGTCAGGAACGCTTACGCCGCGCCAGGAGTCCATGAGCGCAGGCTACCGCTGCGATCCCGCTGAGCCGGCAGGGTGGTCGCCGGGCAGGGTGGGCCGCAAGGACGGCCAGCTCAGCGCCTGCGCCGCTGCTCGAACGCCAGCGCCGGGGCGGTCAGCACGGGCCCGCTGCACGCCGCGCCAGGGAACGGCAGCCCGCCGGCCGGATCCCCGCCGGTGGCCTCGGCCCGCAGGAAGATCTCCTGGCCGACGTGAGGGAGCACGGTCGAACCGTTGCGGATATTGAAGTCGATGAGCGCTGCGAGCGACCGCGGCGCATGGCCGGGCAGTGCGCACAGGTACCGGCTGATGTCGCACTTGAATTCGTGCCGCAACGAAGACCATCCGGGGTCGCCGATTCCCGCCGCGCCGGCCGGTCGATCGCGAAGCGGCCTGAGGCCCGGCCGGAGGTTATCCGGAGGGCCTACCTGGCGGCTCGCGGGTCGAGCTCGGCGAGCTGCTCAGCCGCTTCCCAGCGCAGGCCGTCATCGACGCCCCCGTCACAGGCGATGGCCCGCAACGCCTCGGCCGCGGCCCGCGGGTCTACTTCGGGTAGCTGCGCGGCCGCTTCCAGCCGCAGCCCATCATCGACGCCCCCGTCACAGGCGATGGCCCGCAACGCCTCGGCCGCGGCCCGCGGGTCTACTTCGGGTAGCTGCGCGGCCGCTTCCAGCCGCAGCCCATCATCGACGCCCCCGTCACACGCGACCGCCCGCAACGCCTCGGCCGCGGCCCGCCGGTCCAGCCCGGGCAGCTGCCCGGCCGCTTCCAGCCGCAGCCCATCATCGACGCCCCCGTCACACGCGATGGCCAGGAAGGCCTCGGCGCCGGCTCGCGGGTCGCGCCTGGCGAGCTGCTCGGCTGCGACAAGGGGGTCTTCGTCGTCGTACATGGCGGTGCCGGCTTTCTCTGTGAGACCTGTTCCGATATCGAGACGGACCACCTGGCCAGCTCGTAGCTGGGTCTGGCGCCCCGTGCGCTGCGGCTGCCTGATCATGTTGCCGCCCAGCCGCATGAAGTCAGTGTGGAGCCACGAGCCGGCTTGCGGCCATGGGGGAAACCCCCGATTTAACCCTGACGTTTGCCCTGAGGCGCCCGCGACCTGCCGCCCTCTGCCCAATCCGTGAGAGGCGAGTGGCCACTCACGGCCCGGCACAGTCAGACGTATCTTCTACGTCCGCATCAGTGGTTGATTGAATCAGCTCGTCTGTGCAGCCGAGGATCTGGGAGGTCATCAGGTGGGGTACACGACCGCAACGTGGCTCGGCTTCGGTGAGGCCCTCACTGCCGTCGCCGGTGCACTGACGGGCCTGCTGTTCGTTGCGGTCTCCGTCAAGAGTGACGCGCTGGCCGCATCACGCAGCCTCAGCTCCCGCGCCGCTCAAACTCTGGTGCTGTTCATGACCTCAGTGCTCGTCGGGCTCTTGCTGGTGGCTCCTCAGCCATCGGCAGCCCTGGGTTCGGAGCTGCTAGCCGTGGCCGTGGTCTCGGGCACAGCCCTGCGCATCTTGGACCGGCGAGCTGGTCACGGTTCGGATCAGGGCGTGGCCCGCTACATCGAGAAGTTCTCCCCTAACCTGATCACCGCCGGGCTGGTCGGCGCGGCCGGGCTCACCTTTCTCCTGAAGGCCGGTGGTGGCTTGTACTGGCTGATCCCCGCCGCCCTGGCGAGTCTCCTGGGCGGCGTGGTCAACGCGTGGCTCTTCCTCGTCAAGGTGACCAGCTAGTCCTGCTGGCCCCCTGCTCGTTGACCCCTGCTGCTGTTTGGCTAGGCGCATCGCTCCCGGCCGCGCCGCTCCCGGCCGCGCAGGCCCCGGGTGCGGCCGGCCCCGGATGCGGCGGGAGGCACGGACATGGTGGCAGGATGGCCGGGTGCAGATGACCATGGGCGATCTTGATGTGGTCCCGGCTCTCGACCGGCCAGACCTGCTGGCACCGGCCGTGGCCAGTGCGCTGGCCACGCTGGACGGGACGCTGGCGGGTGACTCGGCTTGTGTGGCGGAGATCGACCCCGAGCTGGCCGACACCGCGGCGTTCTGTGAGCGCTACGGCGTGGAACCGGCCGCGTCGGCCAATTGCGTGGTGATCAGCGGGCGGCGCGGCGGCGAGACGCGGTTCGCGGCCTGCGTCGTGCTGGCCACCACCCGGGCCGACGTCAACGGGGCGGCCCGGCGCCAGCTGGACGTGCGCAAGGCGTCCTTCGCGCCGATGGACGTGGCGGTGGCCGAGACCGGGATGGAGTACGGCGGGATCACCCCCATCGGCCTGCCCGCCGACTGGCCCCTCCTGGTCGACGCTCGAGTCGCCGCGGCCCCGGCCGTGGTGATCGGCAGCGGCCTGCGGCGTTCCAAGCTGGTGCTGCCCGGTGCGGCCGTCGCGCACCTGCCCGGCGCCCTCGTCATCCCCAGCCTGGCCCGCTGACACCGCCCCCCGCCCCGCCGCCCGCCCGCCCCGCACGTCCCCGCCGCGCCCCCGCACGTCCCCGCCGCGCCCCGCCCCGCACGTGATCGGGGTAGGTTTTGCGCCGCGGGCGGCGCAAAACCTACCCCGATCATGAACGGGCGGGCTAGGGGAGCCAGGAAACGTGGCCATGCAGGACCGCGTAGCCGACGAACGCGCCGGTGTCGATCAGGGTGTGCGCGATGATCAGCGGGGTGACCCGCTTCCACCGGCGGTAGAGCAGGGCGAAGATTACGCCCATCACGGCGTTGCCGAGGAAGCCGCCAAAGCCCTGGTAGAGGTGGTAGGAACCGCGCACCACTGCGCTCAGTGCGATCGCCCGGGCCGGTGACATGCCCAGCTGATCGAGGCGGCGGAGAAGGTAGCCGATGACCAGGACCTCTTCGAGGAGTCCATCCCGGGCAGCCTGCAAGACCAGCACGGGGATGCGCCACCAGACGTCGGGCAGGTTCTCCGGGACCACGTTCAGGGCCAGCCCCAGCTTGAACGCGGCGATGTACAGGGCGAGGCCAGAACCGCCGATGATCGCGGCCAGGATGGCGCCCTTGGCGAGGTCGGGGCCGGGCTCGCGCGCGTCCAGGCCGATCGCGGCGGACGGGGTCGTGCCTTCCCGGACTAGCAGGTAGCAGACGAGCGCGACGGGAGCGAGCCCGATCAGCAGGTTGGCCAGCTGGAGGACGAGGTCCAGCAACGGCCGGCCCGGGGCGAGAGACCCGACAATGAGGGCCTGCTGCTTGCCGAGGGCCTTGCTGGCCGTCAGCGACGCGATCAGGTCGATGATGGCGAACAGCGCGCTGCCACCCAGGGAGAGCGCGAAGACGATGACGATCTCCCAGACCAGCAGCCGCCGGGTCAACTGGACCGGGCCGAGCCCCTCCTGCACCTGAGCCACGTGAGGACTCTAGCCGCCCCGCCCCAGCGGGCCCGTCCCCCGACAAGGGGGATGCAGGCCAGTTAGAAGTGCCGGCCGCCGTGTCGCGCAGGAGCTACCGCCGTGTCGCGCAGGAGCTATAGGTGCCGGCCGCCGTGTCGCGCAGGAACACGGCGGCCGACAGCCACTGCCCGCGGCGCCGGGCCCGCACCGAAACCTGGCGTACCCGCGGGAAAAGCGGAAAAACGGCCTGGTCCTAGACCAGCAAATCGTCGAATTCGCCGCGCTTCACGCCCTCGATCAGAGCGGCGATCTCAGCCCGGGTGTAGATGAGGGCGGGGCCTTCAGGGTTGCGTGAGTTCCGCACGGCAAACTCGCCTCCGGTGAGGCGGGCCAGCTCGACGCAGGTTCCCTGTGAGTTGCTGATGCTGCTCTTTCGCCAGCGAGCATCAACCAAGTCGGTTGCAGGCATTCCGTTGTATGTGTTCATCCATCGACTTCCTTAAGCATTCCGCTCAGGATTTCCGTGGTGTGCTCAGGCGACTCGCTCTCGACACTGAGGCGCTCCATGACCTCGGTGTACCGTTCCACGTCGTCGCGCTTATCCAGGTAGAGAGAACTCGTCAGCTGCTCTACGTAAACCACGTCCGGAAGGTCGACCTCCGGGAAGCGGAGGATCGTGAACGCACCACCTTCGGCCGCGTGTCCACCTGAGCTGAATGGCACTACCTGGAGTGTGATGTTGGGTTCTTGAGTCACTTCGATCAGCCGCTCGAGCTGCGCCCGCATCACCTCCCCGCCACCAATCGGCCGCCTAAGCGCGGCCTCATCCACCACGGCCCACAGCCGCGGCCCCCCTGGTTTGCGGAGCAGTTCCTGTCGTGCAATCCGCAAGCTTACCCTGCGCTCGACTTCCTCGGCAGAAGCGCCAGGCTGGCCCAGCGCCACGACCGCCCGCGCGTAGTCAGCCGTCTGGAGCAGGCCCGGAACGAACTGCACCTCATAGAGTCTGATGAGCGCCGCGGCTTCCTCCAGGCCCACGTAGACCTGGAACCAGTCCGGCAGAACATCCCCGTATTTATGCCACCAGCCAGGCGAATTCGCCTCTTTGGCGAGTGCCACTAGGGAGACTCGCTCTGTCTCATCGCTGACGCCGTACATCTCCAGCAAATCGACAACGTCGCGCTCTTTGAACCCGACTCGTCCGAGCTCCATGCGGCTGATCTTGGATCCGGATGCGCGAATCGCGTACCCGGCTTCCTCGCGCGTGATCCCCTTTGCCTCGCGCAGCCCCCGCAGCTGGGAACCGAGAAGGATGCGCAGGACTGTTGGACCGCTCCCCGGCTGAACTGAGATCACGCCATGCCCCCTGGTCTCCATCTCAGGAATCCGCCAGCAACTCCTCCCGTTGAGGCCTCCTCACGGCTCGCACATGCGTCTCGCACTTTCATCTGCACGTGCATCCGCCCTTGCGCTTGCAAGGTACATACGCGATGATAGCGCTTGCGCGCCACACGCACGACAAGTGTCCAGAGACAGACGGGAGCCCGGATGACAGCACACCGGGCGGCCTCGCCAGTCAAGACGGAGGTCATGAGCGTGGGCCATGAGTGGCTCCTCTCTGCGGGGGAGCCGACCGGGATGCGCTACGCGAGCCCGCTGCGCCCTCCGGTTCCGATGCTGGACGAACTGGCAGCCACCCAGCCGTCCGCGACCTGCGGGCTGCGCCCGGTAGCCGAAGCAGTGAAGACGGGACGCGACTTCACCCGCTCTGTCCTTCGCGACTGGGGCCTCGCCGACCTGGCTGACGTGGCGGGCCTCGTGGTCTCGGAACTGGTGACGAACGCGCTGCGGCATGGCTTGCCCGCCGGCCCGCCGGTCACCAGCAAATGCCCGATCCGGCTGCGACTGCTGGGCCAGGCCCCCTACGTGATGTGCATGGTCACGGACCCGGGCTCCGGCATCCCGGTGCTGCGCGACCCCGGGGCCTTCGCGGAAAACGGCCGGGGCCTGAATGTGGTCGAGTCGTGCTGCATCAGGTGGGGATGGCACCTACTCGACGGCGGCGGCAAGGTCGTCTGGGCCCTGCTGCACCCCGACGCCTGATCAGCGGCCCCCGGCAGCCCGGCCGCCTCACAGCCCGGCGTGCCTCCTCTTTTGGCCTAGGCACACGGTGACACGCGCCGCTAAGCTCAGTCCGCTGCCGGCCAGGTGACCGTGGTTTAGCCGTTCGGCACGCCAACCGGGAATCCACCCAGGAGCTGTCATGTACCAGCCGTACCCCACGGGCGGAGCGGAGCCGGAGCCGCAGACGCCTGAGCGGCCGCCCTCGGTCCAGAACGCCGTCTGGCTCATGTACGCGGGCGCGGCCGTCAGCGCGGTCGTCATCATCGTCGCGCTGGTGACCATCGGCAGCACCAGGAGCGCCATCCACGCTGACTTCCCGGGCTATTCGGCCAGCAAGGTCCACAAGGCAGCGACGGCCCTCGTGATCTACGAAGTGGTTATCCAGGTCATCACCATCGGGCTGTGGCTGTGGATGGCCTCAGCGAATAAGGCCGGAAAGTCCTGGGCCAGGATCGTATCGTCCGTGCTCTTCGGCCTGAACACGCTGATCATCGTCAGCAGCCTGGCCCGGCCGCACGCGGCCCTCGGCATCGTGCTGCTCGCACTCGTCTGGCTGGTCGGCCTCGGCGCGATCATCCTGCTGTGGCGGCGGGAATCCAGCGCTTACATCGCCGCCTCGAAGTCCCGCTAGGCCGTCCCGCTAGGCCGTCTCCCCTCCCCGCCGCTCACGCCACTGCCCGGCCGCTCACACCGCGGTTCAGCCCGGCATGGCCTGGGCCTGCGCGGGCACGGTGGTGTCCGGGCCCAGCGCGGCCGGCAGCGTCGCGGTGAGCTGCTTCCAGGCCAGCTCCGCCCCGGCCGCCAGGCAGCCGTGCACCACGACGTCACTACCTAGCGCGCTGACCCGCACCTCCGGCATGACCGGCGCGATCTGCTCGAGTTCGCGGGTGACCGCGGCAGCGAAGCCGGGGGCCTGGCCTACCCCGCCGCCAAGCACGATCAGAGCCGGGTCCACGATGGTCACCACGCAGCACAGCACCCGGGCCACCAGCTCGGCTTCCCCGGCCACGACGGCGGCGGCGCGCTCGTCCCCGGCCGCGGCAGCCTCGAATACCCGGCGGGCAGACACCTGCCCACGCAGGCCTGCGCGCCGCGCGGCGCGGACCACCGCCGGGGCGGAGGCCGCCGCCTCCAGCGGCCCCCGCCGCCGGGCGTCGCCCGGGTCGGCGCCCAGCCCGCCGGAGATGGGCAGGTAGGCAATCTCCCCCGCCACGCCGTGCATCCCCCGGTGCAGCCGGCCGCCGACCACCAGGCCCATGCCGATCCCGCTGCCGACCGAGACGAACGCGAAGCTGTCCGCGTCCCGGCCGTGCCCGTGGGTCCGCTCGGCCAGCGCCGCGGCGTCCACATCGTTCTCGACCACCAGTGACTCGCCGAACGACGCGCGCAGGTCGGCCAGCACGGCGGGCCGGTCCCAGCCGGGCAGCCCGCCGGTCAGGGCCATGGAGTTGCGCCGCGGGTCGTAAACCCCGGGGCTGCCGATGACGGTCTGGGTGACGGCCTGCCGCGCGACCCCGGCGTCGGCGCACAGCTCGTCGGCCAGCCGGATGAGCTCGCCGACGCGCCCGCGAACGCTGGACGCCCGTGAGGGGATCGCTGAGGAGGCCAGGATGCCGCCGGCCAGATCGGCGAGGGCGCCGCGGACGTACTTGTGCCCGATATCGAGGCCGAGCACGTAACCCGCTTCCGGGCGAACCTCGTACAGGCGGGCGGACCGCCCGGGCACCCCGGTCCGCTGCCCGGCCTCACGGACCAGGCCGGCCCGCTCGAGCGCGGCCAGCGCCAGTGAGACGGTCGGCTTGGACAGCCCGGACAGCCGGGCCAGGTCCGCACGGGAGATCGGGCCCAGGTCCCGGAGGTGGCCGAGCAGCAACTGCTCGTTCATGGCCCGGATGAGCGGGGGACGCGCCGCGGACAGCGAGCCGGCCAGGCCGGGCGTTGCGCCATCCAGCCCGCCGACCGACGTGACTGTCACTGCCACCTCCCGTATCATCCTCCCGCACCAGCGCGGGAAGCTCTCGCCGCCACAGCGTGTCCCGCCACGGCGTGTCCCGCCACAGCGCGCCGCGCCACGGCCTCCCGCGCCTCCCAGCACAGCGCAACGACCGTGCCAGCACAGCGGCCGCCAGGCCTTGCCAGCGCGGCACGGCCTGGCCTAGACCGGCGGTCCGGCCGCTCTCGGCTGGTGGCCGGAGAGTGGCCCGAGAGAGCCCGGACGAACTTCGCAGACCGGTCTTGTTACCCCCAGATAGTTAGGATACTGTCCTAACAATCTTTCGCAAGGACGTCCTATCGGCTGAGTTATCCCAGGCAGGCGCCATGCTCCGGTCCCCCGTCATTCTGGGACTCGACTTCGGCGGCACCAAGATCGCCGTCGCGGTCTGCAGCCTGGACGGGACCAGGCTCGGCTCGGCCACGGTGGGCAGCGGCGGCGAACTCGGCGCCCAGGCCAGTTTCAGCCGGGGCGTGCTGGCCGCCAGGGACCTGCTGGGCGCCGCGGCCCCCGGGGCCTCCCTGGCCGCGGTCGGCGTCTCGACCTTCGGGATCCCGTTCGAGGACCGGGTGGACCTGGCCCCGGCCATCCGTGGCTGGGGTGATCTCCCGCTCGGCCAGGAACTGCGCGCCGCTTTCCCGGGGGCGGCGATCCGGATGGCCACCGACGCCAAGGCGGCCGCCCAGGCCGAGGTGCGCTGGGGCGCACTGGCGGGCTGTGACCCGGCCATCTACCTGAACCTGGGCACCGGGCTGTCCACGGCGCTGGTCATCGGCGGCCAGGTCGTGGCGGGCGCGAACGGCGCCGCCGGCGAGATCGGCTACAACCTCCGCGCCCTCTCCGACGTGGGCCTCCCGCTCGGCGCCCGGGTCCCGCTGGAAGACATGATCAGCGGCCAGGCCCTGACCCGCCGGGCACCCAGGCCGATGGCGGCCGCCGACGTCTTCGGCGCGGCCGCCGACGAGCCCGGGCTGGATCGCCTGGTCAGCGACTTCGTCTCTGAGCTGGCTTTTCACGTGGTCAACCTGGCGGTGTTCGTGAACCCAGCCCGGATCGCGGTGGGCGGAGGCCTGGTCCGCTCCTGGGAGCGGCTGCGGCCGGGCCTGGAAGAGGCGCTCAAGGCGGGCACCCCGTTCCCGCCCGGCCTGGTCGCCGCCCGCTTCCCCGCAGATGCGCCGCTGATTGGCGCGGTGGCCCTGGCTGCGGACGCGGCGGGGGCGGATAGCAGCTTCAACGGCCCGGCGACCCGGGCGGCCGCCTCCCAGCCGGGCACCGCCCCGAAGACCGCCCAAGACAGCACCCACGCAGACAGCACCCACGCAGATAACGCCCGGACGGACACCGCCCGGGCCGATGGCGCCATCGACGGCGCCCCGGTCACCCAACCTCCTCATCCACTCACCGAAAGGCTTCAGTCATGAGACGCCTCAAGGCAATCGGGGCCCTCGTCACGGCCGGCGTGCTCGCGGCCGCCTGCAGCGCCGGCAAGGGCGGCAGCAGCAACGGCAACGGCAGTACCAAGGCAACGAACACCGTCACGATCTCCAACGAGAACGGCGCCCTCTGGACCTGCGACTTCAGCCCGTTCAACGGGTCGGACACCCTGCTGTCGGTGGGGTTCGTCTATGAGCCGCTGGTCTACGTCAACCCGCTGCAGAGCGGCAAGACCACGCCGATGCTGGCCACCTCCTGGAAATGGGGCGCCGGTAACAAGTCGCTCGTGTTCACCATCCGCCAGGGCGTCAAGTTCAACAACGGGACCCCGATGTCGGCCAAGGACGTGGTGTACACGTTCAACCTGCTGAAGAAGTACCCGGCCCTGGACCTCACCGGGGACTGGTCGGTGCTGTCCAGCGTCACCCAGACCGGCTCGGACCAGGTCACGATGAACTTCAAGTCGCCGGCTGTCCCGGCCTTCTACTACATCGCGGGCCAGACCCCGATCGTGCCGGAAGCAATCTGGTCCAAGATCGCCAACCCGGTGGCCTTCCCGAACACCAACCCGGTGGGCACCGGTCCCTACAAGGTGAACCCGTGCACCAAGGCGAACATCACCTACACGGCCAACCCGCATTACTGGCAGCCGGGCCTGCCCAAGGTCACCAAGGTGGAGTACCCGGCGTACACCAGCAACAACACGGCGAATGACCAGCTGGCCAGCGGCCAGGCCCAGTGGGGGTCGCAGTACATTCCGTCGATCAATTCGTTCTACACGGCGAAGAGCCCCAGCTTCCATTACTGGTTCCCGCCGACGGTGAACGTCTCGGTGGTGCCCAACCTCAAGAACCCGCTGCTCAGCAACGTCAAGGTCCGCCAGGCCATGTCGTACGCGATCGACCGGGCGAAGGTCTCCTCGATCGGCGAGTCCGGATACGAGCCCCCCGCGAACCAGGCCGGCATCGTCACGCCGACGTTCACCAGCTGGCTGGACAAGTCTGAGCTGGCCAACTACGGCAACTACGCCTACGACCCGGCCAAGGCCAAGCAGCTGCTGGCGTCGGCCGGCTTCAAGATGGGCTCGGGTGGCATCATGACCAACGCCCAGGGCCAGAAGCTCGCCTTCACCATCATCAACATCGGCGACTACTCCGACTGGGTGGCCTCGGTGCAGGTGATCCAGCAGGAGCTCAAGGCGGTCGGCATCCAGCTGACGCCGGACAACCTGTCCAACACCGACTTCGACGCCGACCTGTACAACGGCAAGTACCAGCTCGCCTACTACGACCAGCAGACGTTCGGCCCCAGCCCGTACTACGAGCTGCGGGACTGGCTGGACTCGGCGGGCACTGCCCCCATCGGCCAGCAGGCGGCCACCAACTACGAGCGCTACAGCAACCCGGCCACGGACCAGCTGTTCACTCAGTACGCGGCCTCGACCAGCGCCACCCAGCAGCACTCGATCATGAACCAGATCCAGGGAGTCATGCTGTCCGACCTGCCCATCATCCCGGTGACGCAGGCGGTGGACTGGTACCAGTACGACGACTCGTCGCTGACCGGATGGCCCACGCCCAGCAACCCCTACGCGCAGCCGTCCGCGTACGCCTACCCGGACATGGAGCAGGTGCTGCTCCACCTCCGGGCGAAGTGACCGGGTGCGTGCCCGGGAGCCCCTCCCCCGGGCACGCACCACCCCCGGGCACGCACCCCCGGTCCCTGACCCGAGACTGGGACAAGACGGATGAGGAGCAGATCATGATCACGAGGAGACGGGCTTGAGGTTCGCGCTGCGCCGCCTCGGCTTCTTCGTGCTCACGCTGTGGGCGGCCCTGACCCTCAACTTCCTGCTCCCCCGGCTGATGCCGGGGAACCCCGCGCTGGCCATGCTGTCCAAGTTCCACGGGCAGATGGGCCCGGGCACGCTGCACGCGCTGGAGGTGCTGTTCGGGGTCAACACGCACAAGAGCCTGCCCGCGCAGTACGTCAGCTACCTGCATCAGGTGTTCACCGGCAACTTCGGGCCGTCGCTGGACTTCTACCCGGAGTCGGTGACCTCGGTGATCGGCGGCGCGATCTGGTGGACAGTGGGCCTGGTCGGGGTGACCACGGTGCTGGCCTTCGTGCTCGGCACCGGGCTGGGCATCGTGTCCGCGTGGCGCCGCGGGGGCCGTCTGGACAGCGTCGTGCCGCCGGTGTTCGTGATCACCTCGGCGATCCCGTACTTCTGGGTGGGCATGGTGCTGGTGCTGATCTTCGGGGTCACCCTGGGCTGGCTGCCCAGCCAGGGCGGCTACTACGTCTCCACCGACAGCCCCGGCCTCAATCTGACCTTCTTCCAGGACGTGCTGTCGCACGCGTTCCTGCCCGCCATGGCGCTGCTGATCACCACGATCGGCACCTGGATCCTGACCATGCGGAACACGATGATCACTACCCTGGCCGAGGACTACGTGCGGATGGCCCGGGCGAAGGGGCTGCCCGGCCGCCGGATCATGACTGACTACGCGGCCCGCAACGCGATCCTGCCCAACCTGACCGGCTTCGCCATGTCGCTGGGGTTCGTGGTCAGCGGGGCGATCCTCATCGAGTACGTGTTCAACTACCCGGGCGTCGGCTACCTGCTGCTGCAGGCCGTGCAGGGCGAGGACTACCCGCTGGAACAGGCCCTGTTCCTGTTCATCACCGTCGCGGTGCTGCTGGCCATCCTGGTCGCCGACATCGCCACCGCGCTGCTCGACCCGCGCACGAGGACGGCGGGGTAGCCATGTCCATGCCGATCTCCGGGGTGCCCACCGCCCCCGACGCCACCGGTCAGCTGCCCGGCGCCGGGCCCGGCCTGGTCAGCGGCACCGGCCGGGCCCGCCCGCCGGCCGATCACGTGCTGGCCCGGATGGGCCGCGCGATCCGCCACAACCGCAAGGCGACCACGGGCACCGTGCTGCTGCTGATCTTCCTGTTCGCCGCGCTGTTCCCCGGGCTGATCGCGAAGGACAGCCCCAGCGCGGACGCCTACGCCCCGAAACTGGGCCTGTCCACCGCCCACCTGCTCGGCACCACCGCGTATGGCCAGGACATGTGGGCCCAGCTGGTCTACGGGACCCGCAACGTGATGATCATCGCGTTCGTGGTCGGCCTGGCCGCGACCGGGATCGCGGTCCTGATCGGCGTGGCCGCCGCCTACCTGGGCGGCCTGTGGGACGGCTCGCTGAGCCTGCTCACCGATGTGCTGCTGGTCATCCCGCTGTTCCCGCTGCTGATCATCATCGCCGGGTACGCGCACGGCGGCGGCACGCTGGTGCTGATCCTGGTCATCACCGTGACCAGCTGGTCCTACACCGCGCGTCAGCTGCGGTCCCAGGCGCTCTCGCTGCGCCACCGGGACTTCCTGGAGGCGGCGCGGGTCCGCGGCGAGCGGCGGCTCTACATCATCGTGGTGGAGGTCATCCCCACGATGACCTCGCTGATCGTGGCCAGCTTCCTGACCAACGCGCTGTATGCGGTGCTGTTCGCGTCCAGCCTGCAGTTCATCGGCCTGGGCGACCCGAACACGCAGAGCTGGGGGACGATGCTGTACTGGGCGGAGAACAACGCGGCGCTGCAGACCGGCCAGCCCATGTGGGCCATCGCCCCTGGCGCCTGCATCGCCGCGCTCGGGGCCGCGTTCGCCCTGCTCAATTACGCCTTCGACGAGATCGGCAACCCCGCGCTGCGGCCGGTGCGAAAGAAGCGGGTGACCCGTGCCTGACCCGACGCGTGACGGACCGATGCCTGACCGACCGGTGCCTGACCCGACGCGTGGCGGACCGGTGCCTGACCGACCAGTGCCTGACCCGATCCTCCAGGGCCCTGTTCTTGAGGTCCGGGGCCTGACCGTGGAGTACGCCATGGAGCGCGGCCCGGTCCGCGCGGTCGAGGACGTGAGCTTCGACCTGGCCCCCGGCGAGTTCATCGGCGTGGTCGGCGAGTCCGGCTGCGGCAAGTCCACCATGCTGTTCGCCATCGCCCAGCTGCTGGTCCCGCCGGCCGAAATCACCAGCGGCAGCGTGACCTTCCAGGGCCGCAGCATGGTCGGGCTGACCGACAAGCAGCTGGCCGCGGTGCGCTGGAAGGACCTGTCCGTGGTCATGCAGAGCGCGATGAACGCGCTCAACCCGGTCAAGTCGATCGGCGCCCAGTTCCGCGACGCGATGCGGGCGCACGGCGTCACGGCCAGGGCCGAGATCGCCGGGCGGTCCGCCGAGGTACTCCGCATGGTCGGCATCGACCCGGTGCACCTGAAGAGCTACCCGCACCAGCTGTCGGGCGGGATGCGGCAGCGGTCCATGATCGCGATGGCCATGCTGTTCACCCCGGACCTGGTCATCATGGACGAGCCGACCTCGGCGCTGGACGTGGTGGCGCAGCGCTCGCTGATGGTGCAGATCAAGGACCTGCAGCAGCGGCTCGGCTTCGCGATCATCTTCGTCACCCACGACATGTCCCTGGTCAGCCACTTCTCCGACCGGCTGATGGTGATGTACGCGGGGCAGGTGGCCGAGTTCGGCCCGACCCGGCAGGTCTTCGACGCCCCGCAGCACCCGTACAGCACCGGGCTGCTGGACGCGTTCCCCTCGATCCGCGGGCCCCGCGTGCCGCTGACCGGCATCCCCGGCAGCCCGCCGGACCTGGCCCGGCCCCCGGCGGGCTGCCGGTTCGCGCCGCGCTGCCCCCAGGTCATGGACGAGTGCCGGACCACGCCGCCCGCGCTCTACCAGGCCGGCCGGGTGCAGGTTCGCTGCCTGCTGCATAGTTCCCGCAACGAGGTCCTCGCGCCCGGCTCCCCCGCGGACAGCGTGAGCAGCGTGGCGGCCGGCGGCGCCGCGGGGAGCGTGACCACGGAGGAGGGCAGCCGCGATGAGTGAGGTGGGGGCCCAGGACGGCCCGGTCCCGGCCAGCACCGGGCCGCTGCTGCGCACGGAGGGGCTCACCAAGCACTTCAAGATCGGTAACGCGCTGTCGCGCCTGACCCTGCACGCGGTCGATGACGTGAGCCTGGACATCGGGGAGCGGGAGATCGTGGCCCTCGCCGGGGAGAGCGGCAGCGGCAAGAGCACCATCGCCCGGCTGCTGGCCAAGCTGTACAAGCCGACCAGCGGCGAGATCTACTTCCAGGGCCAGCCGGTGTCGCGGCTGCGCTCCCGCGCCGACACCCTGAACTACACGGGGCTGGTCCCGATGGTGTTCCAGGACCCGTTCAGCTCCATCAACCCGGTGCTGCGGATCTCGCACGGCGTCATGCGCGGCCTCAAGCTCCACCGGCCGGAACTGTCCGCGGAGCAGCGCCGCGCCGAGGCGGAGCGGGTCTTCGAGGTGGTGGGGCTGGCCCCGGCCGCGGAGGTGCTGCAGCGCTACCCGCACGAGCTGAGCGGCGGCCAGCGGCAGCGGGTCGGGTTCGCGCAGGCCCTGGCCCTGCGGCCGAAACTGATCCTGGCTGATGAGCCGGTGTCCATGCTGGACGTGTCGATCCGGATCGGGCTGCTGAACCTGATGGCCCGGCTGCGCGACGAGGAAGGGGTCTCGATCCTGTACATCACCCACGACATCGCCAGCGCGCGCTACATCGCGGACCGGCTCATCGTGATGTACGCGGGCCAGATCGCAGAATCCGGGCCGGTGGAGGAGGTGCTGGCGGCGCCGAAGCACCCGTACACCCAGCTGCTGCTGTCCGCGGTGCCGGACCCGCGGGCCCCGCTGGACGTCACCGCGGAGGCCGGCCGCGGCGAGCCGCCCCTGGTCATCGACCCGGTGCCCGGCTGCCGGTTCCGCTGGCGCTGCCCGCTGGCCATCGACCGGTGCCACGAGGCCACGCCGGGCCTGGCCGAGCTGGGCCCGCAGCACGCGGCGGCGTGTTTCGTGGCCCAGGCCGGCGCGGAGGTGAAGGCCTTCTGATGGGGATCAAGGTGTTCTGATGAGGATCAAGGTGTTCTGATGGAGATCAAGGTGTTCTGATGTGAAAGTTACCGTGGTCGGCGGCGGATCGACCTACACGCCGGAACTGGTCGACGGGGTGGCCCGGCTCACGGGCGCCCTCAAGGTCAGCGAGCTGGTCCTGGTGGACCCGGACGAGAGCCGGCTCGCGGCGGTCGGGCCGGTCTCGGCCCGCATCATGCGCGCCTACGGGCACCCGGCCCGGGTCAGCTGGACGACGAGCCTGGATGAGGGGCTCGACGGGGCGGGCGCGGTGCTGCTCCAGCTGCGGGTGGGCGGCCAGGCCGCCCGGCAGCGGGACGAGACCTGGCCGCTGGACTGCGGCTGCGTCGGGCAGGAGACCACCGGCGCGGGCGGGCTGGCCAAGGCGCTGCGCACGGTGCCCATCGTGGCGGACATCGCCGAGCGGGCCCGGCAGCGGGCCGACCCGGGCGCCTGGATCATCGACTTCACCAACCCGGTCGGCATCGTGACCCGCGCCCTGCTGGACGCCGGGCACCGCGCGGTCGGCCTGTGCAACGTGGCGATCGGGTTCCAGCGGCTGTTCGCCCGGCTGCTCGGCACCGGGCCGGATCAGGTCCTGCTGGATCACGTCGGCCTCAACCACCTGACCTGGGAGCGGGCCGTCATGGTGGACGGCACCGACCGGCTGCCCGGGCTGATCGCGGCGCACGGCGAGGAGATCGCCTCGCACACCGGGCTCCCCGAGTCGGTCCTGCATGACCTGGGCGCGGTGCCGTCCTATTACCTGCGCTACTTCTACAGCCACGACGCGGTGGTGGCGGAGGAGCGGACCGGCCCGACCCGGGCCGAGGAGGTCGCGGCCATCGAGCGGGAATTGCTGGCCATGTACGCCGACCCGGCCCTGGACCACAAGCCCGCCCTGCTGTCCGAGCGCGGCGGCGCGTTCTACTCCGAGGCGGCGGTGGCCCTGCTCGCCTCGCTGGTCGGCGACACCGGGGACATCCAGGTGGTCAACGTCCGGAACGCGGGCACGTTCCCGTTCCTGCCCGGCGACGCGGTGATCGAGGTGCCCGCGGTGATCGGCGCGGACGGCGCCCGCCCGGTGCCGGCCGCGCCGCTGCCGCCGCTGATGCGCGGGCTGATCGCGCACGTGTCCGCGTACGAGGAACTGGCGGTGGACGCCGCGCGGCGCGGCGGCCGGGACCGGGTCCGGGCCGCGCTGCTGGCCCATCCCCTGGTCGGCCAGATCGACCTGGCCGACGGGCTGGCCGACCGCCTCATCGCGGAGAATCAGGCCTTCCTCCCCTGGGCCGCCCCGTGACCGAGGAACTGCCCGCCGTCCTGGCCATCGACGGGGGGAACAGCAAGACCGATATCGCGCTGGTGGCGGCGGACGGGACGCTGCTCGCCGGAGGCCGCGGTCCCGGGGTGCGCACGTTCCCTCCGCCGCCCGTGCTGGCCGCGATCGGCGAGGTGATCGCCGCGGCCGCGCTCGGCGCGGGGCTGCCGGGCGGCTGGCCGGTGGCCGCGCACACCGTGGCCTGCATGGCCAACGCCGACCTGCCCGAGGAGGAGGAACGGCTGGCCGCCATGATCGCGGCGGCCGGGTGGAGCACGACCACCGAGGTCGCCAACGACACGTTCGCGGTCCTGCGGGCCGGCCTCGACACGCCCCAGGGCCGCCCCTGGGGCGTGGCCGTGACCTGTGGTGCGGGCATCAACTGCGTGGGCGTCGCCCCGGACGGGCGGACCACAGGGTTCCTGGCGCTGGGCGGCATCACCGGCGACTGGGGCGGCGCCTACGGCCTCGGCCGGGCCGCGCTGTGGTGGGCCATCCGGGCCGAGGACGGCCGCGGGCCCCGGACCGCGCTGCGCGAGGTGGTGGCGGCCCATTTCGGCGTGCCCGGGGTCCGCGACGTCGCGGTGGCGATCCACCTGGGCAAGATCTCCGAGGACGACCTGCAAGGCCTGGTCCCGCTGCTGATGTCCGCCGCTGGCCAGGGCGATCAGGTGGCCCGCGACCTGGTCAGCCGGCTGGCCGGCGAGATCGTCACGATGGCGGGCACGGTGATCCGCCGGCTGGGCCTGACCGCTCAGGCGGTCCCGGTCGTGCTGGGGGGCGGGGTGCTCACCGCCCGGGACCCGCAACTCCTCGCCGAGATCACCGAACGGCTGGCCGCCCGGGTGCCGGGCGCTGAGGTCAGCGTGGTGCAGGTGCCGCCGATCGCGGGCGCGGCCCTGCTCGGCCTGGACCGGGCCGGCGCCGCCCCCGAGGCCGAGCGCCGACTCCGCGCCGCCTACCCAGGACCACCCGAGGGCGCCCGCCCCCCACGCGGGATGTAGCCGCCGCCCGGTCACGCCCCCTGGCGCCCAGTCACACTGGCCCCTTCCGCCCAGCCACGCAGCCCCCGGGCCGCCCGCTCACGCGGGCCCCTCCCGCCCACGTTTCCCGCGTAACGTGCGCCCGATCCGGACAAATCACCCGCCCTCGCGCACGTTTCGCGGGGGATGTGGGCGCGGGGCCATGATCGGGGCGGGGGACGGGGTTAGCACGCGGGGGAGGGCGGGGTGGCGAGCGCCTGGCAGGCGATGGCGGCGGCCGCGACGACGTTGAGAGAGTCCACGCCTGCCGCTCTCGCGTGCGGGGCCATCGGGATGCACACGCACAGGTCGGCTTCGTGCATCCAGTGTGAGGACAGGCCGTCGCCCTCGGTGCCGAGCAGCAGCGCGACCCGTGCGCCGGCCCGGCTCCCGGGCCCCAGCGCGGCGCCGATCGGCGTCGCGGACTGGTCCGGGGTCAGGGCGAGCAGCCGGAATCCCGCCGCGCGCAACTGCGCCAGGCCGCCGTACCAGTCGGTCATCCTCGTGTACGGGATGGCGAAGACCGCGCCCATGGACACCTTCACCGCCCGCCGGTAGAGCGGGTCGGCGCAGCGCGGCGACAAGATCACCGCGTCGGTGCCGAACGCCGCCGCGCAGCGGAAGATCGACCCCACGTTGCCGTGGTCGACCAGGTCTTCCAGTACCACGACGCGCCGCGCGCCGGCCAGGACCCGCGCCATCGCGGGAAGCTCGCGGCGGGCCATCGACGCCAGCGCGCCGCGGTGCACCTGGTAGCCGGTGAGCTGCCGGGCGACGTCGTCGGCCACCACGTACACCGGGCCGGCGCAGTCCTGCGCCAGGCGGCCCAGCTGGGCCAGGCGGCTCTGGGTGACCAGCAGGGACCGGGCCGCGAACCCCGCGGCCAGGGCCCGGCGGATGACCTTTTCCCCTTCGGCGATGAAAACCCCGTCGCGCGATTCCATGCTGATGCGCAGGGCGGAGTCGGTGAGCGAGACGTAGTCGGCGAGCCTCGGATCAGCCGGGTCGCGTACCTCGATGGGGCCAGCCATCCTGACAGATTACAAACCGGGGAACGGCCTGATCTGGCCCGCATTGCGCCGTTAAAGTCGGGGGTCACGACCGTGGGGGACCACGGACTTCCTGACCGAGGGACGCAGTGAACGCTGGAGTCACCCAGGACCCGGAGAGCCGCGACCGGCGAGGGCGGCCGCGCCGGCTCACGCTGGTCGCGCTGAGCCTGGCGGGCGTGATCGCCGCGACGCTGCTGGTCGCGTTCGGTGCCGAGGCGGTTGTGTCCCGGGCATCGTGCGCGGATCACCCGGTCGTGGTCAACGTGGCCACGGCCGACGAGGTCGCCCCGGCGATCGAGCACGTGGGCCGGTACTTCAACGCCCAGCACAACGACGTGGACGGGCACTGCGCCGTGGTCCACGTGGTCAGCGAGCAGCCTTCGACCGCGGCCGCGGAGGTGTCGGGGCTGAAGTCACCGTCCGGCCACGCCGGGTTCGACGCCTGGATCCCGGACTCCTCGCTCTGGGTCGACGTGGCCCGCAGTTCCCCGGCCGGGACGCAGCTGGTCCAGCCCACCGGCGTCACCGTGGCCAGGTCCCCGCTCATGATCGTGATGCCCCGCTCCGTGGCGGCGCAGGTGCCTGCCTTCGGCACCTCGGTGGGCTGGCAGTTCTTGCTCCCGCAGCGGGTCGGCGGTCCCGCCTCCGGTCTCGGGCTGCACGTGGAATTCCCTGACCCGGCGCAGAGTTCCGCCGGGCTGGCCACGCTCATCCAGCTTCAGCAATTGCTCAGCAAGGTGGTGAACCCGGCCCGGGAACTGGCCGCGTTCACCGACTTCGTGTTCAACGTGCAGGTCACCCGGGACTCGGGCCGTAACGGGGCGCTGGCCACGCTGGCCAGCCTGGCCCAGCCGCCCCGGGACGAGCGCCCGGTCACCGTCGCCTCCGAGCAGGCCGTCGCGCAGTTCGACCGGGCCCATCCGCGGGACCCGCTGTCCGGCCGCTACCCGGTAGAGGGCTCGCCGCAGCTGGACTACCCCTACGTGACCACCACCGCGGACCCGCTCAAGCTGAAGGCGGCCCGTGCGTTCGAGAAGGCGCTCCGGTCCAGCTACGCGATGTCCTACGTGCGCTACGAGGGCTTCCGGTCCGCCACCGGGAGCGCGCCGGCCTGGATCGGCCAGTACGGCCTGGACACCGGGCAGCCCGCCGCTTCCCCGCCGCCTGCCGCTGGCGAAGCGGAGACGAGCCTGCAGGCGTGGCAGCGTCTCAGCCTCGGGTCCCGTGACCTCGTGCTGCTGGACATCTCGCAGCAGATGGCCACGCCTGTCGCCCCCGGCGGCCCGACCCTGGAACAGGTGCTGGGGCAGGCCGCCACGCTGGGCCTGGCCCAGTTCCCGGACAGCACCCAGATGGGTGACTGGGCGTTCGCCAGTCACCTGGACGGGAACCTGCCCTACAAGCAGCTTGTGTCGGTGGGCCCGCTGCCCGCCCCGCTCGGCCTGATCACCCGCCGCCAGCAGGTCGCGGCGCTGGCGAAGACGGGGATGACCGTCCCCTTCCCCGCCGCCCTGTACGGCTCGATCCTGGCCGGCTTCAAGGCCATGACCAGCAGCTACCAGGCTCGCTACGACAACGCGGTGCTGGTCATGACGGCCGGGGTGGACAACGCCCCGGGTGACATCTCCGCCGCGGACCTGATCAGGCAGCTGCGCACGCTCTACAACCCCAAGCGGCGGGTCGAGATCATCGTCATCAAGTTCGGCAACGCCGGGGACTTCAACACGCTGCAGCAGATCGCGGGCGCCACCGGCGGCCAGGCCTACGACATCACCAACCCGGCGCAGATCAGCAAGGTCTTCTTCAGCGCGGTCGCGCGCCGGCTCTGCTCCCCCAACTGTGGCACCTAGCAGGCACGGTACGGCCACGGGAGCCCGGCCAAAACGGCCACGGGAGCCCGGCCAAAAATTCTTACAGGGTTATGACAACCCCCCTGCGGATCCCCGCGTCTCCTTTGTGAGGCCCGACGAGAGCGGGGCGTCGGGCCTCACGGTACTTCTCCGGCATGGTCCCGGGCGGCGGAAGCCACCAGGCACGTGACGGAGAGCAGGGCGCGAGGTCCGGCCAGAGCGGGGTGCCGGACCTCGCGGTAGCCCCCCGGCACGGTCGGCCCGGCGCGAGTTTTCACCGGGCCACTAGCCGGGGAGGGAACATGAGGTCCGGCAAGAGCGGGGTGCCGGGCCTCATTTCCTTGCCCGGATGGTGAACCGGCCCGGCCCGGCCCGGTTCACGTCCCGGGCGTTCACGTCCCGGGCTCAGACACCCTCGTCGAGCAGCCGGCGGGCCCGCTGGATGATCAGCGGGACGGCCGGGCCCTCCTTCTCGAAGCCTTCACCCACCGTCTTGTTCTGCAGGAACCTGGCGTGGATGCCCTCGAGCACCACGGCGAGCTTGAAGCAGCCGAAGGCCATGTAATACCCCACCCCGCTCACGTCCCGCCCCGTCGCCGCGGCGTAGCGGTCCGCGATCTGCGCCCGGGTGAGGAACCCCGGGCCGGAGGTGACCTCGGAGGCCACGGCAAGGTCCAGGGAGTCACTGTCAGCAGGATCCGTCCAGTAGACGAGGGCCAGCCCCAGATCGGCCAGCGGGTCGCCCAGGGTGGACATCTCCCAGTCCAGGACGGCCGCGATGGCTGGCCGGGCGGTGTCACCCGCGTCCAGCGCGACCAGCGTGTTGTCCAGCCGGTAGTCCCCGTGCACCAGGGTCCCGGCCGAGGGCGGGAGCGCGGACCGGCCGGGCAGGCCCTCGGCTAGCCGCTGGGTGAGTTCGTCGTACCCGGGCACCTCCCGGCTGGCGGACAGCTCCCACTGCCGCTGCCAGCGGGCCAGCTGCCGTTCCATGTAGGCCTCAGGCCGTCCGAAACTGCTCAGCCCGGTGGCGGCCAGATCCACCCCGTGGATGGCGGCGAGCATGTCCGTGAAGCTCTCGGACAGCTGCCGCGCCTGAGCCGGAGTCAGCCCCTTCCCGTCCTCGGCCGTGCGCAGCACCAGGCCCGGCACGTACGCCATCAGGTAGAACGGCGCCCCGATCACGTCAGCGTCCTGGCACACGGCCACCGTCGCGGGCACCGGGACATCGGTGCCCGCCAGCGCGCTGAGCACCCGGTACTCCCGGCTCATGTCATGCGCGGTGGGCAGCACATGGCCCAGCGGCGGCCGCCGCAGCACCAGCGGGGCGGCCTCCCCGCCCGGCTCCAGCAGGTACGTCAGGTTGGACCGGCCCCCCGCGATCAGCCGCACCCGGGGCGGGGCCCCGGTGGCCGTGACGTGGTTCTCGTGCAGCCACCGGCCGAGCCGCGGCACGTCATCGATCCCGGGGACATCGTCATCCGCCACAGCCCTCACTCCTGTCCCGCGTCGGTGCCCCGGGGCCGCCCGCCCGCACTCTGGACTATTGCGCTGCCCAGGCGTAGGTACTTAAGGGAGCCAGATCGGCCAGGGCCTGGACCCCTCGGAAGGATCGTAGTGACTGACGCGTGGATGCCGGGGGCCGAGCGACTCTCAGCGGCGGCTGACGGCGGCCGATTGAAAGGAGGCGCCCCCCGCGCGGTCTGGCTGGTGCTGTACGCCGACCCCATGAGGGTATCGGCCCGGACCGCGGCCGAGCGCCTGATCGAACTTGGCCGCCCCTCCCATCTGGTGTGGAATCCGCTTTCGGGTGAGGTGGCGCAGCTCATTCCGGCGGTCCGGGCCGGGCGGGCGCTCGGCTGGGCCGACGGACCGCGATGGGGCTCACGGTCAGCCGGCCTGGGCTGGGGCCCGGGCCCGGGCGCGGGGCAGCCGGGCTGGGGCACCGGATGCGGCTGGGCGCAGGCTCCGGATTCCGCCCCGGGATCCCGGGCGCGGCACCGGGACTGGGCCGGGGACAGCGACTGGAGACGGCAGGCGGACTGGACGCGCGGCCGCGAGTGGGCGCAGGAGCCGGACCGGGCCGACGACCCGGACTGGGCGCAGGACACAAGCTGGACTCATGGGGCGGACTGGACACAGGGCGTCGGCTGGACGCACGGCCGTGGCCAGCGGCAGACGGCCGCGGCAGCGGGGCCGTCCCCTGGAGAGCCCACCGCGCCCCCCGCCCGGGACGGTCTCGCCGGGGTCAACAACGAGGGCCGGCTGTGCGTGCAGATCGGCGTGATCGGTCACCCGTGGGCGCCGTTCACCGACGGGCCGGTGGTGCACGCAGGTGAGATCGTCAGCTGGCTCGACTCGTGGCACGTGGCCCACGGCTGGCCCGCGGGGCGGCCCGCACCCTTCCCGGGCTTCGCCCGGCCCGGGCATCAGCGCCGCCGCAACTGGGCCCGCGGCGGCCATTTCGGCGCCTCCCAGGTACCCGGGTGCAGCGGGGCCGGGCCCGGGGCCATCGACATCGAGGAGCTGACCGGCCCGCTCGGTGCTCAGCGCGGCGCCCCGGCGCCCCGCGCACCGGGCAGCCCGGCCAGGATCTCCGCGATGACCTGGCAGCCCCGGCTGACCGCGGCCAGGTCGGCCGCGCCGTAGCCGAGCACCAGTCCCTCACGCGCAGGCGGCCCGGCAAAGTACCGGTCCAGCGTGGCCACCTCGACGCCGCGTTCCGAGGCGGCTGCGGCGACCGCCGCCGCCGAGCCGGGCGGTAGCTCCAGGACCATGTGCATCCCGGCGGTGTCGCCTGTGAGCCCGCTGAGGGCCGCCACCATGACCGCGCGGCGCCGGGCGTACTCGTGGCGCATCCGCCGTACATGCCGCTCCAGCTCCCCGCTGGCCAGCAACTCCGTCACCGCGTGCTGGACCGCCCCGGACACGCGCTCGCCGAGTTCCGCCGCCGTGGCGGTGAGCGCGGGGATGAGGCCCGGCCGGGCGACCAGCCAGCCCGCGCCGAGCGCCGGGGTGAGCGTCTTGCTGGTGGTGCCGAGGTAGATGACGAGGTCCGGGTCGAGGCCGAACAGGGTGGGCAGGGGCGCGACGTCGTAGCGGAACTCACCGTCGTAGTCGTCCTCGACGATGAGCGCCCCGGTGGCCCGGGCCCAGGCGGCCAGCGCCTGGCGGCGCGGCACCGGCAGGCGGCCGCCCAGCGGGTACTGGTGTGCGGGCGTGGTGTAGACGAGCCGCAGGCCGTCCGGGAGCTCGTCCACCACCAGGCCGTCCCGGTCCACCCGGCACGGCACCAGCCGTGCGCCGCGGGAGGCGAACACCGCCCGGGCCGCCTGGTAGCCGGGCTCCTCGACGCCGACCCGGTCACCCGGCCGGAGCAGGGCGGAGGCGACGAGGCCGAGACCGGCCGACACGCCGCGGGTGACCAGGATCTGGTCCGCGGTGGCACAGACGCCACGGCTGCGCCGCAGGTAACCGGTGAGGGCCTCGCGCAACGTCCCGCGGCCGCGGGGATCGGGCTGGACGGAGACCGGCTCGGTGCCCGCGTGACGCCAGGCCCGGCGCCAGGCCGCCGGGTCGACGCCGGCCTGCCACGGGATGCCAGGGCACAGGTTCACCGAGGGCACCGGGTCCGGCTGGACCGACGGGACCTCAGGCGGGGCCGGGGCGGCCGGGCCAGCCGGAAGCGGCCCGGCGGCCCCCTGCGCCACGTAGGTCCCGGAGCCGTGCCGCCCCTCCAGCCAGCCTTCCGCGAACAGCTGCGTGTAGGCCGCGGTCACCACGGTCCGGCTCACGCCCAGGGTGGCGGCCAGCGCGCGGGTGGACGGCAGCCGCTCCCCGGCGGCCAGGCGGCCGCCGGCCAAGGCGTCACGCAGCTGCGCCGCGAGCTGCCCGGTGAGCGGCCGCAGAGCGGCCCGGTCCGCGGCCACGGCCAGCTCCACGGCCAGCCGCGGGGAGGCCGGTCGCGGGGCCCGCACCAGCCTTCGGGAGAAAGTGGTCATCAGATCTTCCGGTGAAGTGGCTACAGTCAACGGTCCACTTCCTCGGTACGGTAATCCATCATGAGCACTGAGACCCCGCTATCCGCCACGGGCCCGTCCGCTACGGGCCCGTCCACCACGGGCTCGTCCAGCACTGGCTTGTCCCGCACGGGCTTGTCCAGCACGGAGCGGACCGCCCTGCACCGGCACAAGGAACGCGGCCGGACCGGCCGCGAGGACCTCTACGCGGTGCTCGACGCGGGCCTGATCTGCCACCTGGGCGTGACCATCGACGGCGTCCCGGTTGTGCTGCCGACCGCGTACGGCCGCGAGGACGACCGGCTGTACCTGCACGGCTCGTCCGGTAACCGGAGCCTGCTGGCCGCCGACGGCCACGAGGTCTGTGTCACGGTCACCCACCTCGACGGCATCGTCTGCGCCCGGGCGGTGTTCAGTCACTCGATGAACTACCGCTGCGCCGTGGTCTTCGGGACGGCCAGGCTGGTCCGGGACGACGACGAGCGGATGAACGCCCTGCGGGTCATCACCGAGCAGCTGGTGCCCGGCCGGTGGGCGGCCGCGCGGCCGCCGTCCCGCAAGGAAATGGCCGCCACCGCGGTCCTCGAGGTCCCGCTCGCCGAGGCGTCGGTCAAGGTGCGGACCGGGCCCCCTGGCGACGACCCGGAGGACTACGGGCTGGACGTCTGGGCAGGGGTTCTGCCTGCGGTCCTCACGTTCGGTGAGCAGCAGCCGGACCCTACGCTGGCCCCGGGCATCGGCGTCCCCGAGCACATCCGGGCGCTGGCGGGCCGCCCCCACGGCGCTGACCTGGCGGGGGACGTGGGCGAGGGACCGTCGCCGAGGCTCTAGTCTTGGGGGATGACTGACCGGCTCGTCTGGATCGACTGCGAGATGACCGGGCTTGACCTTGCCCGCGACGCCCTCATCGAGATCGCCTGCCTGGTTACGGACGGTAACCTTACGGTGCTCGATGAAGGGGTGGATCTCGTGATCAAGCCTCCAGCCGACACGGTGGATGGGATGCTGCCCGTCGTCCGCGACATGCATACGACTTCGGGCCTGATCGATGAGCTGGCCTCCGGGGTCACCCTGGCCGAGGCCCAGGAGCAGGTCCTGCGCTACGTGCGCAGCCACATCCCGGACGCGCGGAAGGTGCCGCTCTGCGGCAACTCCATCGCCACCGACCGCGCCTTCCTCGCCCGTGACATGCCCGAACTGGACGCATTCCTGCACTACCGCATGGTGGACGTGTCGAGCATCAAGGAGCTGGCCCGGCGCTGGTACCCGCGGACATACTTCGCCAGCCCACCCAAGCATGGCGGGCACCGGGCGCTGGCCGACATCCGGGAGAGCATCCAGGAGCTCCGCTACTACCGCGAAGCGATCTTCGTCCCGCAGCCGGGCCCGGACTCGGCCACCGCGCGCGAGATCGCCAGCCGCTACGGTGTCGCCGTGGCAGGCCGGGCCGCTCCCGACGGGGACGGCTCGGGCGGCCCGAACGCCGGGTCCGTGGGCGGCTAGTCGGGTATCCGGTTCAGAGTTCTGCCCCGGCGCCGCTATGCTTCATGCAGCCGCCGGCGATGGTGGGCGTAGCTCAGTTGGTTAGAGCGCCAGGTTGTGGTCCTGGATGTCGTGGGTTCGAATCCCATCGCTCACCCCAGGGAAGCAGCAGGTTGGAAGGTCCGGCCGGAAGAGCGGCCGGACCTTCCGGCTTCCCGGTGGCCGCAAAATTCCCAGATTTCTGGCCTTCCCTCGTCCCCGGTGGACTTCGCCCCCGGATCGGGCAAGAGTTCGGGTAGCGCGGGAACCGCGGAAAGGCCCTGGGGACGTGGTTGCCGTGCCCGGTCCCGGCATAGTGTGCGCGTCCCCTGAGGCGCACCGGACCTGGGAGGTTCCCAATGCCGTCCCTGAGCCGCCTGCTCTGTCAGTGGCGGGACGACCTGGCCGGCTGGGCCATTCCCGAGCCCATCACCTCCGCCGTGACGGAGTCACCCTGGGTGCTGCCCCGGGATGTGTTCGCCCGCCGCGCGGACCGCCTGCGCCAGGCGCCGGGCGGGCCCTCCTACGACCGTGAGCGGGCCGTGCTCGAGCCGCCGGGGAGCGTGCTCGACGTGGGCGCCGGGGCGGGTGCGGCCTGCCTCCCGCTGGTCAGCCGGACCACCGCGCTGACCGCGGTGGACACCGACGACCAGATGCTGGCCCGGCTGGCCGTGCGGGCCCGCGCGGCCGGCCTGGAGCCGGGGCTGCTGCCCGGCCGCTGGCCGGACGTGGCCGATCAGGCCCCGCCCGCCGACCTCGTCACCTGTCACCACGTGCTGTACAACGTGCCGGACCTGGCCCCGTTCATCGAGGCGCTTACCCGGCACGCGCGGCGGCAGGTGGTCGTGGAACTCACCGCCGCGCATCCGCTGATTTCCCTCAACCCGCTGTGGCTGCTCTTCCATGATCTGGAGCGGCCGGAAGGGCCAACGGCCAGCAACGTCCTGGCGATCCTGGACGCGATGGGCCTGCAGGCAGGGCACACTAAATGGAATCGTCCGGCTCAGGCCGACTACGCGACAGGGAGTGAGCTGGTGGATACCACCAGGCGCCGGCTTTGCCTGCCACCCGAGCGCGCCAGCGACGTGGAAGCGGCGCTCCGCGAGGCGGGGCACCTCGGCGCGCCTCCCGACCTCGGCACGTCCGGGCGGTCAGTGGTGACGATCTGGTGGGAGGGTTCCGCGTGAGCGACGCGCCTGACGACTGGTTCCGCGACCCCGCGCCGCGGTCATCCGGGCGGGGCGGTCCCGGCTACCCGGGTGCCGCTGAGCCAAGCGACAGCCTGCGCGGCGGCGGGAACCGGGGCTCGGTGTGGGAGTCCGGTGGCCAGCACCCCGGCGGGTCCGGCTACCGCGGTCCGGGCGCCTGGCCCGAGCAGCCCCCGCTGCAGGGCGGGAGCGGCGGCGGCCGGGGGCGCGGAGCCGCGCCGCGGCCGCAGTACCAGGGTGGCCGCGTGCCGCGGTCGGGCGGCGGCTCCGACGGCCGGGGCTCTTCCGGCCGGGGCCGGCGGTGGCTGCGTCCGCGCCGCATCCTGGCCATCATCGCCCTGGTCGTCGTGGTCCTGCTGGTGCTGAGCGGGGTCACGTACTTCTACCTGAACTCCAAGCTGACCCGGTCCAACGTGCTGGTTGACTACCCGGGCCTGCCGGTCGCCTCGGCCGGGACGAACTGGCTCATCACGGGCTCGGACAGCCGTCAGGGACTGACCGTCCAGCAGGAACACCAGCTGGCCACCGGGGTGGGCATCGGCGGGCACCGCTCGGACACGGTCATGATCCTGCACATCCCGTCCAACGGCGGCCCGTCCGTGCTGGTCAGCCTGCCCCGTGACTCCTACGTGGACATCCCGGGGTTCGGCATGAACAAGCTGAACGCCGCCTACTCCTTCGGCGGCCCCAAGCTGCTGGCCAGGACCGTCCAGGACGCTACCGGCCTGAAGATCAACCACTACATGGGGATCGGGTTCGGCGGCCTGGTCAACGTGGTGAACGCGGTGGGCGGGGTGCGCATGTGCATCCCGCAGAACCTCAACGACCCGGCGTCCGGCCTGCACCTGAAGAAGGGCTGCCAGAACCTCAACGGGGCGCAGGCCCTGGGCTTCGTCCGGACCCGGCACCTGTTCGCCACCCAGGACCTGCAGCGGGAGCAGGACCAGCGGGTGTTCATCAAGGCGCTGCTGACCAAGATGACCAGCGTCGGCACGCTGGCCAACCCGTTCGCGTCGTTCCCGGCCGCCAATGGCGCCGCCAGCTCGCTCACCGTGGACCAGGGCACCCAGCTGTACCAGCTGGTCCAGGTCGCGTTCGCGCTGCGTCATCCGGAGACCACCACGGTGCCCATCGCCAGCACGCCGCTCCTGGCCGTCGGCGACGTGGTGATCTGGAACAGGACGGAGGCGCTGCGCCTGTTCGACGCGATGAAGAACGACCAGCCCGTGCCCAAGAGCCTGATCACCGGCTCGAAGGTCGGCTGACCGGCCCGCACCGGGGATCCCGCACCCGGGGCGGGCAATCGTGTGCAAGTTGTGCCATGAAGGCCTCTTGCGCTCAGTGTGGCGATCTTCATACCATGCGTCGCATCCCGTCCCGCTGGTCGCCATGGCCCGGAGGTTCGATTGAGGACCGGCAGTATCCCCAGCTTGGCCCGCCCGCTTGGCCTGTCCCTGCGCGAAGCCGAGATCATGACGCTCATCGCCGAGGGTCATTCCAATCGCGAGATCGCGGCCCAGCTGGTGCTCGCCGAGAAAACCGTGAAGAACCACGTGAACCGCATCTACGCCAAGCTCGGCGCCCAGTCCCGCGCGGCGGCCATCACCCGCTGGGGTGACCGGGACGCGAGCTGAGAGCGGCTGGCCCGCAGGCCGGCCGGGCGGAGGTCGCGCGGCCCGGCCCGCAGGCCGGCGGAGGTGGTGCGCCCCGGCCCGCAGGCCGGCGGAAGCGGCCCCGGCCCGGTCTCGCCTGATCATCAGGCCAGGCCCAGGCAGCCTTCAGGAAATACTCAGGTTCAGTCCGGATAATGCAGGCCATGACCATGCCGTCCACTAATGGGCGGACGCAGCCGGGGGCCAGGCTTCTCGTCGTCGAGGACGAGCCCAACATCCTCGAGCTGCTGTCCGCCAGCCTCCGCTACGCCGGGTTCGATGTGCTCACCGCGACCGGCGGTTCCGAGGCGGTCCAGGCCGCGCAGCGGCACCGGCCCGACCTCATCGTGCTCGACGTGATGCTGCCCGACATGGACGGCTTCGACGTGGTCCGGCGCCTGCGCGGCGGGGGGGCCCGCATCCCGGTGGTCTTCCTGACCGCCCGGGACGCCATGGAGGACAAGGTCCGCGGCCTCACCCTGGGCGGGGACGACTACGTCACCAAGCCATTTAGCCTGGAAGAGGTCATCGCGCGGATCCGCGCGGTGCTCCGCCGGACCCACGGGGACGGGGCCGAGCCGACCCCCCGGCTGAAGTTCGCCGACCTGGAACTGGACGAGGAGAGTCACGAGGTGTGGCGGGCCGGGCAGCACGTCCAGCTCTCCCCCACCGAGTTCAAGCTGCTGCGCTACTTCATGAGCAACGCCAACCGGGTGCTATCCAAGATGCAGATACTCGACCACGTGTGGGACTACGACTTCCGGGGGGACACGGGGATCGTGGAGTCGTACGTGTCCGTGCTGCGCCGCAAGGTTGACACCACCGAGCCCCGGCTCATCCACACGCTGCGCGGGGTCGGGTACGTGCTGCGCCTGCCCTCATAGCCGATTGGCCATGACCACGTCGAGGCTGCACCGCTGGCAGGAGAACCTGAGGCGGCTGTCTGGGCGTACCCCGCTGCGGGTGAAGATGATCACCGCGCTTCTGGCGCTGGTGGCCATTGCGCTGACCATCATCAGCGTGGCCAGCGTCACGGTGTTCCGCAACTACCAGATAGACCGCGCTAACCAGCAGGTTTTGGAGCTGTACCAGCGTGAAGTGATGCTTATTCACTCCTCGCACGCCCAGTTCCCGACCGTGAACGTCTCCGGCCCCTATCTGACCGCGATCATCCCGAGCGGGACGCCGCTGGCGACGGAAGTTGAGCAGCTGCCCGGGCCCCCGCTGGACGCGGCGCTCCCCGACGTGCCGACGTCCAGCAGCTGGTACTCGGCCAACGGCAACCGGATGGTCAATGTCGGCGCGGTGTCGGGCAGCGACAACTGGCGGGTGATCACACAGCGCTTCAACGGCGCGGTCACCAACTACCTGGGCGAGTCCCGGACCGTGAACGCCACCCTGATCGTCGGGGTGGACCTCGGCGACATCAACGGGACCATCAGCCAGCTGGCCGGGATCGACCTGATCGTCAGCGTGATCATCATCGTCGGCCTGGCCATCGTGGGAGTGGCCATCGTGCGGGCCAGCCTGCGGCCGCTGACCGGCATCGAGCGCACCGCGCGGGCCATCGCCGCCGGGGACCTGTCCCGCCGAGTGCCTGACCAGGATCCGGGCACGGAGGTCGGGCGCCTGGGGCGGTCGCTCAACACCATGCTGTCGCAGATCGAGTCGTCGTTCTACGCGCAGGCGCAGTCCGAGGCGGCCGCGCGGCGCTCGGAGGAGCGGATGCGCCAGTTCGTGGCGGACGCCAGCCACGAGCTGCGGACCCCGCTCACCGCGATGCGCGGGTACGCGGAGTACTACCGCCAGCTTGGCGGCATGCAGGACGACGCACCCGCCGCGCACCAGGCCGGCGCGCCGGACGCCGGGCATGACTCCCGGGCCAGCAACGAGCTGGGCAGCAACGAGCTGGGCAGCAACGGCCGGCTCACCCGGGCCGACATGGACCGGATCATGCAGCGGGTCGAGCAGGAGTCAGCCCGGATGGGCGTGCTGGTCGAGGACATGCTGCTGCTGGCCCGGCTGGATCAGCAGCGGCCGATCGAACACCGGCCGGTGGACCTGCTCACGCTGGCCGCCGACGCGGTGCAGGACGCCCGGATCATCGCCCCGGGCCGCGACATCACCCTTGACGTCGGGTCCGGCGCGGCGTTCCTGGTCCTCGGCGACGAGGTGCGCCTCCGCCAGGTCATCGGCAACCTGATGAACAACGCGCTGACGCACACCCCGGAGGGCACCCCGGTCGCCGTGCGGCTGCTGGCCGGCCCGCGCGAGCCGGTGCCCAGCGTCGTCCTCGAGGTGGCCGACCAGGGCCCGGGCCTGCGGCAGGACCAGGCGGAGCACGTGTTCGAGCGGTTCTACCGCGCCGACCAGGCCCGGACCAGGACGGCAGCAGGCACCGGCATCAAGCGGCACAA
>CAVQEM010000087.1:0-13724 GCA_963711485.1 uncultured Actinomycetes bacterium | reverse complement strand
GACCCAGGGCAGCGTGACGTCCACGGCCTCCTCAATCAGGACGCGCTGGTCGCGTTCCTCCTCCAGGACCTGCTGGCGGGTCGCGAGCGCCTCGTTGACCTCACGCATCGTGGCGCCGATGCGCTTGCCGGCCTCGGCCCGGGCCCCGGGGGGGAGGGCGCCGATCTCGGCGTTGGCCAGGCGCAGCGGCGAGCGGTCCCCGGCGTGCGCCAGCCGGGCGGTCTTGAGCTCGCCGAGCGTCGCCGCCGCGGCGATGGCGGCGAGCGCCTCGTCGCGCATGCGGGCGACCTCGCCCGGAGACAAGCTCGTCACCTCCACCGGGTCGTACTGCTTATTTGGTGCGGACATCGTCCTGCTTCCTGCGGCCGGGTTAGGAAAGGGAAAGGTCGGGGCGGGCTTACGCCCATCATCATCGCGAATGGCTGGGTGCGGCGCGGCCGCCACCTGGCCAGGGGCCCACCGGGGCGAGTCGCGGAGCAGCGGGCCCGCGGGCCACCCGGCCGCCGGCGGGGCCTGGCCCCGGGCCGCCGCATTCCGCCCCCCGCCTACCCGAAGTCGGGCAGCCCGGCGGGCATGGTAAATCGGAACTCGGCGCCGCCACCGGGCGCACGCTGCACGGTGATCGTCCCCCCATGCGCTTCGACCAGGCCTTTCACGATGTACAGGCCAAGCCCGGCGCCGCCGCGGCGCTTGGCGCGCCAGAACTGCCGGAAGATCCGCGGCACCATCTCGGGCGGCACCCCGTCACCCTCGTCGCGCACCGAGACCGCTACCGCAGAGGCGCCAGCGGACCCGTGAGCCGCAACGGAACCATTGACCGCGCCGGTCCCACCCGGATGGGCCAGCGCCCGGACGGGAAGGTCGTCCACCGGCTGTATCACAATCGTCACGGTACCAGCCCCGTGCCGGACCGCGTTCTCCACCAGGTTGCCGAGGATCTGGTAGACCTTGTCCGCGTCCAGCCAGGTCTCCGGCAGCTCCTCGGGGGCCACGATCCGGAAGCGGCCTGGCGGGTCACCGGCGGCGACCCGGCCCGCGACGATCTTCTCCGCACGCTGCGGGATGTCCACCAGCTGGCGGTGCACCTCGATCCGGCCGGCCTCGATCCGCGAGACGTCCAGCAGCTCGGTGATGAGCCGGGTCACCCGGTCCGCGTCGGCATTGACCGTCTCGAGCATCACCCGCTTCTGGTCGTCGGTGAACCGGGTCCACTTGGCCAGCAGCGTGGCGGTGAAGCCCTTCACGCTGGTCAGCGGCGACCGCAGCTCGTGGGCGACGGTGGAAACCAGGTCGGCACGGCTGCGTTCCAGCCGTATCCGCTGCTGGGTGCCGCGCAGGCTGATCGCCAGGCGCTGGACGTCACCCGGCTTGACCGGCCCGGGCCAGTCCTGCCCGGCGGCCGGGGTGCACCGGGGGACGCGCACGTAGCCCATGGTGACCAGGAACTCGCAGCCGTCGGGCAGGTAGAGCGGCAGTTCCGGATGCCGGGTGCGGGTGGACAGCCCGCGGTACGGGTTGACGCTCGCCCACCAGCCGCGGCCCTCCGCGTCCCGCAGCGGCAGGACCTGCCGGACATCCCGGCCCAGCGCGTTGAGCGCTGCGACACCGGTGAGACGGGTGGCCGCCTTGTTGAACACCACGATCCGGCCGACGTGATCGGCCATCACGAGCCCGTCGGGCAGGTCGTCGGCGCAGACCAGGCCGCCCGAGGCCACCACCTGGCCGGCGGGCACCTTCGCCAGGGCGCTCACCGCCGAATCGGGCCTGGACCTGTCCACTAGACCGCCGCCTCCGTCCGGCTGCTGAGCTGACGTTCCCCTTGAATGACGCAACGTGATCAGACTCTAGCGCCTGCGCTGCGGGAAACGGCAGTCCCCCAGGCCGGCCGTTCGGGCGGCGGCCGGACCCGTCAGGCTGGCCGCCGGGCCGCCGGAACGCGCCGGGGACACCGGCGGCACCTGGGCGCGGGCCGAGGCGTACAGGCACACCGCGGCCGCGGCGGCCAGGTTCAGGCTCTCCGCCCGGCCGTAGATGGGCACGGCGACCGCCTCGTCGGCCTGGTCCAGGACGTCGGCGGGCAGCCCCCAGGCCTCGTTGCCGAACAGCCAGGCGGTCGGCCGGCCGAGCTGCCCGGCCGCCTGCAGATCGTCCAGCGTGGCGGAGGCGCCCCCGTCCGCCGCGAGTACCCGCAGCCCGCGCTCGCGCAGGACCCGCACCGCCTCCTGCACTGACGCGCCCGTGACCACCGGGAGGTGGAACAGGCTTCCCGCGGAGGCGCGGACGGCCTTGCTGTTGTACGGATCCACCGAGGACCCGGCGAAGATGACCCCGCCCGCGCCGGCCGCGTCGGCGGTGCGCAGCACGGTACCCGCGTTGCCCGGGTCCCGGACGTTGGCCAGGATCACCGCGAGCCGGGGGGCCGCAGCGGACACCTGGGCCAGCGGCACGTCAACGAACCCGCATACCGCCAGCAGCCCCTGCGGGGTGATGGTCTGCGCCAGCTCGGTCATGACCTCGCCGCTGACCGCCTGCACGCCCGCGCCCTGGGCGGCGGCGAGCCGGATCAGTTCGGCGTAGCGGGACTGCGCGGCGGACGTCACGAACAGCTGGGTCACCGCGCCGCCGGTGGCCAGCGCCTCGCTGACCGCCTGCGGCCCCTCCGCCAGGAACGACCTGGCCCGCTGCCGGAACGCCCGCTTGGCGAGCTGGCGGGCCGCCTTCACGCGGGGTGACCGGATGCTGGTGAGCTCGCCAGCGGCGGGCAGCATCAGGCGGCGCCGGTCTGCAGCGAGGCGCAGGCCGCTGTGACCCAGACCACGAGGGCGTCAGGCCGCTGCGCTGCCGGCCGAGTCGGCGTCGGTACCAGCCTCGGCCAGCGCGGCCTTGGCCACCTCGACGAGCGCGGAAAAGGCCGCCCCGTCGTGGACCGCGAGCTCGGCGAGCATGCGGCGGTCTACTTCGACCTCCGCCAGCCGGAGCCCCTGGACGAAGCGGTTGTAGGTGATGCCGTCCGCGCGGGCGGCGGCGTTGATCCGCTGGATCCACAGGCGGCGGAAATTGCCCTTCCGGTCCTTGCGGTCCCGGTAGGCGTACGTCATCGAGTGGAGGACCTGCTCCTTGGCCTTGCGGTACAGCCGTGACCGCTGGCCACGGTAGCCGCTCGCCCGCTCAAGGACGACCCTGCGCTTCTTGTGGGCGTTGACTGCCCGCTTCACGCGTGCCATTTCATATCTCCCTGGAGGCGGGCCGGGCTACTTTCCCAGCAACTTCTTGATCTTCTTGGTGTCTGACGGCGCGAGCACCACGTCCTTGCTCAGCCGCCGGGTCCGCTGGCTCGGCTTGTGCTCGAGCAGGTGGTTCTTGTTGGCGCGGCGGCGCATCACCTTGCCGCCCGCGGTGATCCGGAACCGCCTGGCGGTGCCGCTGTGCGTCTTCATCTTCGCCATGGTGGCCGTCGTCTCCATCTTCGTGTGTGCCTGAGGGCACGCTGGTCGTCCGCGGCCGGGGCACGCCGTGATCCGGCCGTGCCCGTGCCGCTCAACGCTATGCGAGTTCTGCGGTGCCCCGGATCAGGCTCCTGCCTGGTCCGTGCCGTCGTCGCCGGCCGCTGGGCCGGCCGAGTGAGCCTGCGAGGCCGGTGCGGCCGCGGGCCGCCGCTGGCGGGGCACCGGGCGCGCTGCCGCCGCCTCTGCCTCAGCCTCGGCCTCCCGCGACGAGCGCTCCGCCTTGGACTCGCTCTTCTTCCGGTGGGGTCCGATCACCATGATCATGTTGCGGCCGTCCTGCTTGGGCTGGGCTTCCACGAAGCCGAGCTCTTCCACATCGCCGGCCAGGCGCTGCAGCAGCCGGAACCCGAGTTCGGGCCGGGACTGCTCACGCCCCCTGAACATAATCGTGACCTTGACCTTGTCGCCCTGCTTGAGGAACCGCTCAACGTGACCCTTCTTGGTCCCGTAGTCGTGCGGGTCGATCTTCGGCCGGAGCTTGATCTCCTTGATGACCGTCTGTGCCTGATTCTTGCGTGATTCCCTGGCCTTGAGCGCGGACTCGTACTTGAACTTGCCGTAGTCCATCAGTTTGCAGACCGGCGGACGCGCCGTGGGCGCGACTTCCACCAAGTCAAGGTCCGCTTCCTGGGCCAGCCGGAGCGCGTCGTTCAGGGCAACGATCCCGACCTGCTCGCCGTTTGGACCGACGAGCCGCACCTCGGGTACGCGAATCCGATCGTTGATACGGGGTTCGGCGCTGATGTGACCTCCATGGGTCTGGTCTACCGCCTGAGCCGGGTGCCCGGGCGGGTGCGCTGCGACCATCCTGCGGGCTTCAGCCTGGTGGCAGATCCGCCGCCACAAGCAAAAAGGCCCCGCGCCAGTGCGTGCGGAGCCCACCAAAGCCGCACCGCCCGGCGGGGACGCAGTCCCCGTCGGCGACGCAGCGGACCGGACTGGCAGCCGCCGGCTCCGCTGGGGAATCGGGGCTGCAGGCCCGGCCTGGCTGCCCGGCCCGGAAGCCGGCAGCCGTACCCGCCAGCCTGTGGCCGGCCAGGTGGGAGGTGGTCCTCCGCTTACACGCCCGGCACGCGAGTGCCAGGCTGGTCGTCTGGTAAGAGTAACAGCAATTCAGGCCCCCTGGGTATTCCGGGCCACGCGGAGCGTAAGCGCGTTTCCCCCGGCCCCGCAGGGGTTCCCCGGCCCCCAGGGGACGTGCGCCCCGCCGCGCGGCCGGCCCCGGCCAGGGACGCAACCGCTGCTGCGGCCATTCTCGTTCCCTAACGAACCGTCCGGGCAGGCCGTCCCTGGCCGCCGCTCAGCCTGACGTGCCGGTGGTAGGTGTCGGGGTGGACGGCCCGCTCGGGGTCGGGGTCGGGGTGGGCGTCGATGTCGGCGTGGGCGTCGGGGTGGGGGTGGACGCCGTCGGGGTGGGCGTCGGCGTCGGGGACGGGTCCCGGCCCGGGCGCGGCGACCGGCCCGGGCTGCGGTCGGGTGACGGTGACGGTGATAGTGACAGTGACGGCACTATCGTCGCGGACCTCCGCATCGTCGCCAGGCCGGGCACCGTGCCCTGGCTGCCCCTCTGCCGCGCCCCGCCCGAGGCGTGCCTGCGCCCGGACTGGGCCTGGGCGGCCACGGGCGGGCTGGCGGCTGGGGCCGCCGTGACGGACGGGACGGCGGGGGCCAGCGCCGACGTGATGGGGGGCGTGGCGTGGTGCATGCTGGACGCCGCGAGCATGGCCCCGCCGCCGAACACGGCGCAGGCCGCGACCAGCACCCCGGCGGCCGGCACGAACGCGGCCGGGCCGCGCGCCGCGGCCAGCGGGTCCAGCGCGACGGGGAACCCGGACCGGGCGAACGGCTCGGCCCGCTCGGTGACCTCGGCGCGTTCCTGGGCCGCGTCCAGGGAGTCGTCCGCCAGGATGCCGAGCACCCGGTGCCGCAGGCCCGCCGGCAGGACCGGCACCGGCAGCAGGCTGAGCAGTGCGGTCGGGCTGATCTCGCTGCGCCCGCGCTGGCCGCACTGCGCGCATCCGGCGATGTGCCGGCGCACCTGAAGGCGCAGCGCCAGGCTCAGTTCGTCGTCCCCGTTCCCCTTCTCCAGGATCGCGGCCAGGGACGGGCAGGACCGCACCCCGGGCCTGCTCACCATGAGCCCGCCCAGCGCGGTCTCGAACCGGGCCCGGGCCCGGGTGGTCAGCGCATGCACCTGATTGCGCGGCACGCCCAGCGCGTCCGCCAGGTCGGCGCCGTAGAACTCGTGACGCAGGCTCAGCTCGATGATCTCCCGGTCCGCCGGGTCCAGCCCGCCCAGTGCTTCCCACACCAGCTCGCGCAGTTCTGCCTGCTCGGGAGTCATGCCGAAATCGGCGGTGTCCTCGCCGGTGGTCAGGGAGGAACGGGCACCGGCTGAGGCCGGGTCATAGGGGCGCCGGCGGCGGCATTCGTTCCGGGCCACCGCATACAGCCAGGGCCGCAGCCGGCTCGGGTCCCGCAGCCCGGGCAGCTTCGACCCGGCGACCACGAACGTGTCCCGGACCGCGCCCGCCACGTTGGCCGGGTCGCTCAGCAGCGACCAGCAGTAGCCGTACAGGGCGGGGGCGTACTGGTCGTAGGCGGTGGCCATGCTGGCGGGGTCATGGCCGATTATCCCGGCAACTATCACCCCGTCGCGCATGTGCTCACGGTAGAGGCCGTTCCCGGCTAAAGCCAGCCGAATCGGCAGGCCGGATTCCTGGATACGCGAGGACGGGGGCGCTCATGACCCCTGCTGGTCCCTGCGCTCAGCCCGAGCCCGTGCGTGAACCCGTGCCCCCGCCGGTGCTCCCGTACTTGGCGACCGCGTTGTTAAAGGCCGTGCTGTTGCTGAAGAACAGGGTGGCGCCGGTCTTCGAGTTGATGGTCAGGAAGAACAGGAAGTTGCCGTGAGCCGGGTGCAGCGCGGCCTGGATCGCCATGTTCCCCGGGTTGTCGATCGGCCCGGGCGGCAGGCCCGCGTGCGCATAGGTGTTGTACGGGGACGGGAAACTGGTGCTGAACCCGCTCTTGTGCGCCAGCGACATCGCATACAGGACGGTGGTGTCGAGTTGCAGCTTGATCTGCGGGCTCGCGTTGAGCCGGTTGTAGATGACCTCGGCGATCTTGGGGAAATCCTGGGGCCGCTTGCCCTCAGCCTCGATGAGGCTGGCCACCGTGATGACCCCGTTCTGCGTTTCCTGGGCCCGGGCCGAGTGCGCCTGCAGGCCGATGCTCTGCGCGTTCGCCTTGAACTGCGTGACCATGCCCTTGAGCACCGCGGCCGGTGAGCTGTGCGGCTGGACGTCGTAGGTGGCCGGGAACAGGTACCCCTCGGGTTTTCCGTTGGCGAAAGCCGGCAGGCCGAGATCGGCGGGATGCGCGATGGCCTGCTCGTACCCCTTGAGGTTCCCGGTCTGCCTGCCCAGCAGTGCGATGATCTGCGCGACCCGGAAGCCCTCCGGAATCGTGATCCTGGACTGCAGCCGTGAGGACGGCTTGAGCAGCAGGGCCAGGGCCAGCGAGGCCTTCATGTGCAGGTGTACCTGGTAATAGCCCGGTTCGAGCGCGTTGCCTTGCGGGCTGGACTTGGCCGCGTTGGCGAACGCCCGCGCGCTGGCCACGACGCCTTTGCCGGCCAGGGTGGCCCCGACCGCGCTGGCGCTCTGGCCCGGGTGGATCTGCACGACGACGGTGCTCGCGGTGCCCGCGCCGGAGAAGTCCGGCGGGTTGATGTACACGCGGTAGTAGTGGTAGCCGACTCCCCCGACGATCGCGACGAACACGACGAAGACCGTCAGCAGCACGAGCAGGACGGTCCGGCCGCGCCTGCGCCGCTTGCGGACCGGCCCGGCGGGTCCCCCGCCGGTCCCGCGCCGCGGATCCCTGCTTCTGGTCCAGCCCGGGCAGCAGGTCGCCTTCGTGGCTGTCCTCAGCCCAGGCTTGCGGCTCCTCATCATCCGGATACCAGCTACCGGAGGGAGCATAATCGTGCGGTTCCTGCCCCTGATCCGGGGCCATGTCCAGGTCACGTGGGTCGTCCACGTAGCCCTCATACCCCGGATGACCCCCGCCGACATCTGGCGCGGCACCCCGGTGGCGGCGGCCGCGCCCGCGCGGGCCGGGATCATCCGCCGGTTCGTCCTCCTCAGGGCGGTAGGCAGCCGGATTGTCCGGGTGGCCAGCGCCGTCCTCCGGGTAGCCAGCGCCGTCCCCGGGGTAGCCTGCCAGGCCCTGCGGGTAGCCGGCCGGATCAGGGCCGCTCCCGGCGGGGCGTGCCGCGTGGCGGGACTGGCGGCGGGGCCGGTCCTGGTCAGGCCCGGGCCGCCGTGACCGCGGGGCCGCCGGGAGCGGCGGGAGCGGCGGGCCAGCGGGTGGTTCACCCCGCAGGTAGTCCGGCTCCGGCAGCGGCGGAAGAGGGCCGGAGGGGTGCCCGGACCCGGGCAGCGGGCCCGGGGGCAACGGGGGGAGTTCTCCCGCCTGCAGGTCGTCGAAGCCTCCTGGCGCGGCGCCGGGCGGGCCGCCGTGCCCGGCCCAGTCCGCGCGGCCGCCGGGCGGGCTGACCCAGCCGGACGGGCCGTCCGGCTGCGAATCCCACGACGCCTGTTCCCAGGACGGGGGCTCCCAGGATGGCGGGGCCCAGCGATCCGGCGCCATGGGCTCCGGGCTGGGCTGGGCGCCAGCCCGGCCGCCGCCCAGCGGATCAGGGCCCCGCGCGCCCCCGCGTCCCCGCGCGCCCGATCCCGGCGCGCCGGACCCCGCGCGCGACGCCCGCCGTATCCCGGCGCGCCGGAGCTGCGCACGCCGAGGCCTAGCGGGTCTGGGCCCCACTCGTACGCCTCGCTGTGGTGGCCGCCCGGGTCCCGCGGGTACGACGCCGGGGGGCGGCCTGAGCCCGCGACCGGGAGGTCGCCGGTATCGGCGGTCGCGATGGGGTTGGGCGGCCAGCCGCCGCGGGCCTGGCCGTAGTCACCGGGGGCGTAGGGCTCGCCGCCGTCCGGCGGGCGGTAATCCCCTGGCCCCCACTGGTCGTCCTGCTCCCCCTGAGTCCCCCGCCGCCCGTGCCGGCTCACCCTTCTCGCCCCGCGGTCAGCCGGAACGATCTCGCCGGGCGGCCGGCCGCCCGCGCGCTCCGCGTCCAGGGCGCCCTGCAGCAGCAGGGCGGCGGCCGCCTGGTCCACGACCCGCCGCCGGGCCCGCCCGCCCTTGCCGCCCTGGCGCAGCGCGTCGTGGGCCAGCACGGTGGTGAACCGCTCGTCCACCAGCCGGACCGGGATCGGCACCAGGCGGCCGGCCAGGGTGTCCGCGAACGACCGGGCGGCCGCGGCCGCGGCACCCTCGCGCCCGGACAGGCTGGTCGGCAGGCCCACGATCACCTCGACCGCGTCGTGCTCCAGCACGAGGCGGGCCAGGCGGTCCAGGTCGCCGGGGCCGCGCGGGACGGTGTCCAGCGGGGTGGCTAGCAGGCCGTCCGGGTCACTGCGGGCGACGCCGATGCGGACCGACCCAGGGTCGATGCCGAGCCGCACGCCAGTCCTCAATCGCGCTCAACGCGGTCCGCAGCCCTGCGGTCTCGTTCGCGCAACGGATTGGCTGCAGCACGGTTTAACCGTACGCCACAGGGTCACGTCGTGTCCCTGACAACCGCACGAACCGCATCAAATGCCGCCGTGATCGCCTGGCTGGCCTGATCGCCCTGCGGTGCGCCGCCGCCCTGGGCGATGTCATCGCGGCCGCCGCCGCCCCCGCCCAGCGCCTGGGCGGCGCTGCGGACCAGCGTCCCCGCGGTCAGGCCCCGGGCCCGGGCGGCCTCGTTGACCGCCACCACGACCGCGGGCCGGTCGGCCGGGACGCCGGCGACGACCACGACGGCGGGGCGCTGCTGCGGGAGCCGGCCGCGGACATCCAGGGCGAGCTTGCGGATATCGTCCGCTGTGGTGCCGTCCGGGACCTGGTGGGCGACGAGCGCGGCCGGCCCGGCGTCCTCGGCCTGGCCGGCCAGCCCGGCCGCGCCGCCCAGGATCTGGGCGCTGCGCAGCCGGTCCAGGTCGCGCTCGGCCTCGCGGAGCCGGCTGACCAGCGACGCAACGCGGTCCGGCAGTTCCTCCCGCCGGGTCTTGAGCTGCTCGGTCAGCTGGCTGACCAGGACGTTCTCCCGGGCGAGGTAGCGGAAGGCATCGGTGCCGACCAGGGCCTCGACCCGGCGCACGCCGGAGCCGATGGACGACTCGCCGAGGATCTTGATCAGCCCGAGCTGCCCGGAGTGGGCCACGTGGGTGCCGCCGCATAGTTCCCGGGAGTAGGTACCGACCTCGACCACGCGGACCTCGTCGCCGTACTTCTCGCCGAACAGGGCGATGGCGCCCATGGACCGGGCCTCATCGATGGGGGTGATGAAGGCCCGGACTTCGAGGTCGTCGATGAGGACCTGGTTGACCTCGTCCTCCACGTCGCGGAGCACCGCACTGCGGGACGGCCCCGGCGGCCGTGAAGTCGAAGCGCAGCCGGCCAGGCGCGTTCTCCGACCCGGCCTGGGCAGCGGAATTCCCCAGCGCCCCGCGGATCGCGCGGTGCACCATGTGCGTCGCGGTGTGCGAGCGGGAGATGGCCCGGCGGCGGCCCGTGTCCACGTCGGCCTCGGCCAGCGCGCCGACCACGACCTCCCCGGAGGTGATGACGCCGCGGTGCACGATGAGCCCGGGCACGGGCGCCTGGACGTCGCGGACCTCCACCTCACCGCCGGCCGCCCCCGGGGCGCTGGCCACCCGGATCACGCCGGTGTCGGCGAGCTGGCCACCGCCTTCGGCGTAGAACGGGGTCCGGTCCAGGATGACCTCGACCTCGGTGCCCGCGCCGGCCGCGGGCACGCTCACCCCGCCCGCCAGCAGCCCGGCCACCGTGGCCTCGCCGGTGACCTCGTAGTACCCGGTGAACTCGACCGGGCCTGACCGGGCCAGCAGGCTGGCGAACACGGAGATGTCCGCGTTGCCGGTCTTCTTGTCCTGGGCGTCCTGCTTGGCCCGCTGGCGCTGCTCGGTCATCAGCCGCCGGAACCCCTCCTGGTCGACCGCGAGCCCCTGCTCGGCTGGCCATCTCCAGGGTGAGGTCGATCGGGAAGCCGTAGGTGTCGTGCAGCTGGAAGGCCTGCTCACCGGACAGTGACGCGGTGCCGCGCCGCTTGGTCTCGCCCACCGCGGCGTCGAAGATCGCCGAGCCGGTGCGCAGCGTGGACAGGAACGTGGACTCCTCGGCGTCGATCACCCCGAGGATCCGCGGCGCCTCGATCCGCAGCTCCGGGAACTGGTCGGCCATCGCGCTGATCGCGGTGTCGCCCAGCTCGTGCAGGTAGCGGCCGTCGCTGCCGCCGCCGCGCTGGCCGCCGGCCAGCAGCCGCAGGTTGTAGATGCTGCGGCGCAGGATCCGGCGCAGCACGTAGCCGCGTCCCTCGTTGCTCGGCAGCACCCCGTCGGACACCAGCATCACGGCGGTGCGCACATGGTCGGCGACCACCCGCAGGGCCACGTCGACGCGGTGGTCGCGGCCGTACTTCTGCTCGGTCAGCTCCGCCGCCCGGTCGAGGATCTTCCACAACGTGTCGATCTCGTAAATGTTGTCGACGCCCTGCAGGATCGCGGCCATCCGCTCCAGGCCCATGCCGGTGTCGATGTTGCGGGACGGCAGTTCGCCCAGGATGGGCCAGCCCTCCTTGCCCGCTCCCTCGCCCCGCAGGAACTGCATGAAGACGAGGTTCCACACCTCCAGGTAGCGGTCCTCGTCGGACTCCGGGCCGCCGTCCCGGCCGTAGTCCGCCCCCCGGTCGTAGTAGATCTCCGAGCAGGGACCGCACGGGCCGGGCACGCCCATGGACCAGTAGTTGTCCGCCATCCCCCGGCGCTGGATGCGGCTCTCCGGCACGCCGACCTTGTCCCGCCAGATCCGGAACGCCTCGTCGTCGTCGTGGTAGACGGTGGCCCACAGCCGGTCCTCGGGGAACCCGAAGCCGCCGTCCCGCTCCGGCGTCGTGAGCAGCTCCCAGGCGAACGGGATGGCCTGCTCCTTGAAGTAGTCACCGAAGGAGAAGTTGCCCAGCATCTGGAAGAAGGTGCCGTGCCGGGTGGTCTTGCCGACCTCCTCGATGTCCGGGGTGCGCACGCACTTCTGGGCGCTGGTGGCCCGCTTGAACGGCGGGTTGGCCTGGCCGAGGAAGTACGGCTTGAACGGCTGCATCCCCGCGTTCACCAGGAGCAGCGTGGGGTCCTCGGCGATCAGCGACGCCGACGGGACCACGGTGTGCCCGCGCTCGGAGAAATAGGTAAGGAAACGGCGGGCGATCTCTGCCGACTCCATCAGCGGCCATCCTCTTCATGGTCGGTGCGCCCTTCGAGGGCGGGACGTGACGCCGGGATCTGGCGCTGGCGGTAGATGTCCATGCCCTCACGGACATCCCCGGCGAACCGGGCCAGCTCCCGGGCGCGCGGGGCCGGCATGATGGCCCGCGCCACCGCGGTCATCCGGCGGTACCCGGAGATCCCGAGCGCGGCCCCGAGGGTCAGCCAGAACAGCCGGCGGATCATGACCGCACCCCCGGGCGCTCTGCTCCGGCCGGGGCCGGCCCGGACGACCCCCCGCGCCGCTCGCTCGGCGAGACTGCCTCCGGCGCGCCTCCCCTCACCCCCTGGGGACCCCCGGACCCCCGCGACAGCTGCCCGCGGCGCCGGCGGCCGCGGTCCTCAGTTCCGCGGCGTGCCGCACGCCGTACACGAACGCCGAGACGCGGGCCAGCCTGGTCCCGGACGTGGCCGCGGCGAGCCTGGCCAGCGGGGCGAGCGCGGTCACCCGCCCGGTGAGCTCCGCCATGCCCGCGGCCACCTGGTCCATGCTCGCGGTGATCTCATCCGTGCGGTCCAGCTGGCCGGCGGTGGCGTCGATCGTGGCGTGTGCCCGGGCGATCACCGCGTCGCTGTCCTCCCGCAGCCCGGATACGGTCGCGGACGTCTGCGTGATCAGCCTGGACAGCTTGATCAGCACGAACACCGCGGCGGCCACCAGGACCGCCCAGCACGCGGCGGCGATGATGACGGCCACCCATACCGCGTTCAGCATGCCTGCTCCCTCATCTGCCCGACCTTATCTCGCAGGCGGCCCTGCCATCGCGCGACCGCCCAGGCCCGGCAGGCGGCCGGGTCAGGAACCGTCCTGGCCGGCGGAATCTGAATCAGCATCGCGGCCCAGGATCTCCTTGATCCGCACGGAGCGCTCGGCGTAGCGCGCCTCGGCACCGTGCCGCGATGGTTCATAGTAGGTCCGCCCGGCCAGCGAGTCCGGCGCATACTGCTGGGTGACCACGCCTTCGGCGTAGTCATGCGGGTAGGCGTAGCCCTGGCCGTGGGCGAGCCGTGCCGCCCCCGGGTAGTGCGCGTCCCGCAGGTGCGCGGGGACTGGCCCGGCCAGCCCGGCGCGGATGTCCGCGGAGGCCGCGCCGATCGCCTTGATCACGGAATTGGACTTCGGGGCCAGCGCGAGGTGGATGGTGGCCTGGGTCAGGTTGATCCGGGCCTCGGGCAGGCCGACGAACTCGACGGCCTGGGCCGCGGCGACCGCCACGCCCAGCGCCGACGGGTCGGCCATCCCGACGTCCTCGCTGGCGTGCACGATCAGCCGCCGGGCGATGAACCGCGGGTCCTCGCCGGCCTCGATCATCCGCGCCAGGTAGTGCACGGCGGCGTCGGCGTCGCTGCCCCGGATGCTCTTGATGAACGCGCTGATCACGTCGTAGTGCTGGTCCCCGGCCCGGTCGTAGCGGACCGCGGCCCGGTCCACCGCGCGCTCCAGCACGCCGGTGTCGATGGTGGCGCCCCGGCGCAGCCCGAGCGCGGCCGACTCCAGGTAGGTCAGCGCCCGCCGGGCGTCCCCGCTGGCCAGCCGGACCAGGTGGTCCAGCGCCTGGTCGTCCAGGGTGACCGCGCCGCCCAGGCCCCGCTCGTCGGCCAGCGCCCGGCTGATCACCTCGCGCATGTCGTCGTCGCCGAGCGGCTCCAGCGTGAGCAGCAGGGACCGGGACAGCAGCGGGCCGACCACCGAGAACGACGGGTTCTCGGTGGTGGCCCCGATGAACGAGACCCAGCGGTTTTCCACGGCGGGCAGCAGGGCGTCCTGCTGGGCCTTGTTGAAGCGGTGCACCTCGTCGATGAACAGGACGGTCTGGGCGCCGGTCAGGCC
>CAVQEM010000086.1:0-33743 GCA_963711485.1 uncultured Actinomycetes bacterium | reverse complement strand
GCTGACCCCGGGATCCCCGGGAAGCCCGGCGGCCCGGTCGTGCGTCCCCGCGGGAAATGCGTACCTCGCGGCGGGGCCTGGGGAGCGCGGCCGGGCTGGCCAAGCCGCGGCCGGGCCGGCGAAGCGCCGCCAGAACGTCCTAGCCGCAGTCAGACCGGGTGGCCAGATTCACCGGGCCGGAACCGAGCGCCTGCAACACCATCGCGGTGACGGCCGGGTTGGTCGGCAGCTGGGAGTGGCTGACCTGCAGAGCTGGGCACACCGACTGGATGGGCACGTTGAGGGCCCCGGCCAGCCGCGCCGAGTCCGGCGGGGTAACCGTCTTGTCGTCGGTGCTCCACAGGGACAGCCAGCGCGGCCGGGCAGGCACGGCGGTCGCGTCCAGCCGGGTAAGCAGGTTGCTGCCCGGCACCAGCTGCTGGCACGCGGCCGGGCACGCGCCGGGCACGAACCCCTCGGCCGCGGAGGCCAGCTCGGCGCCGTGGAACGGGGAGCCCAGGGTGATCACCCGCCGGGCCTTGCGCGCGCCGCCGTCCTGGCGGGCCCAGAGCCAGGGTGGCGACCCCGCCCGCCGAGTAGCCGATCACGTCCACCGACGGCGCGCCGCCGCCCAGGGCCCGGTTGACCGCCGCATTCAGCACGCTGGCGTCGGCGATCAGGCTGCCGGTGCCGTTGCCCGGCAGGTGCACCACGGTCGCCTCCCGCCCGGCCGCCCGGATCCGGCGCGCCAGCACGGACAGTGACCCGGTGCTGCCGCCGTACCCCGGCACCAGCAGCACCGGCCCGGGCCGGTCCTGGGCCGGGGTGCCCGCCGCCGGGGGAGCCTGGCTGGCGCCACCGCCGGAGACGAGGACGATGACCACGGCCACCACCACGATCACCGCGGCCAGCGTGGCCACCCCGGCCACGAACAGGCGGCGGCGCGGGGAGAGCCGGCCGAGGAAGGATGTCATGCCCGGGAGCTCCGGTCGTGGAGGTGGACAGGCACCGCGGATCGCGGGCGGGCCAGGCACCGCGCTCCGCAGCGGCCAGGAACCGGTCCACCGCCGCGTTGAACACGTCCGGCTCCTCCAGGTTCGCGGTGTGCCCGGTGCTGCGGCAGGACGGCCAGCCCCGCGGTCGGGATGGTCCGCTTGAGCATCAGCGCGGTGTCCAGGCAGCCCTCGTCCTCGTCGCCGGCCAGGACCAGCACGCGGCGTGGTGATCCCGGCCAGCTCGTCGCGCAGCGCGTACAGCGACGGGCGGCCCGCCTGGACGCCGCGCATGGTCAGCGCGGACGCCCAGCGCCGAGTGCCCGGCCAGCGCGGCGGCGAACTCGGCCCAGCCACGCGGGTTCTTGTTCTGGAACTGCACCCGCGCCGGGCCCACGCGCGTACCAGCCGGGCGACCTGCGCGGCCCCGTCGGCCTCGAACGCCGCCGCGATCGCCTCGCACTCGGCGCGGAACGCGGCCTGGCCGGTCCGGGGCGGCGCCGTAGCCAGCCCCGGCCGCCACCGTGGACAGCACCCGGTCCGGGTGCCGGAGCGTCAGGTGCAGCGCGGCGAAGCCGCCCATGGACAGGCCGACCACGTGCGCGGCCGGGATGCCCAGCCCGTCCAGCACGGCGACCGCGTCGGCCACCGCCCGCTCCTGGGAGTAGCGCTGCGGGATCCGCGGGCACCCCGGACGGGGGGTAGCCCCGGGCCGCATAGGTCACGCAGCGGTAGCGGGCCGAGAAGAACCGGACCTGGGGCTCCCAGCTCCGGTGGTCACCGGCGAACTCGTGCAGGAACAGCAGTGGCGTGCCCTGGCCCGTGCTCTCCGCGTGCAGGCCGATCCCGTCGCCGGTGGTGATGCGCGTGGCGGTGGTGCCGGTGGTGGTGGTGCCGGTGGTCGGTGCCGTGGTGGTGCCCTGGTCTTGATGCCCGGTCGGTGACCGGGCCTGGGGTGGTCATCGGCGGTCCGGGCTCCCCATGATGTGCTGGTACGTGCCCGCCGCCGCGGCCGCCGGATCACCGGCCCGCAGCGCGGCCAGGATCACGTCGTGCTGGCGGGCCGACTCGGCGTGCGTGCGGGTCACCTTCGGGCCGCCATGCAGCGACGCCCACAGCAGCCGCATCAGCGACAGCAGCAGCGGGCTCCGTGCGTACTCGTACACGGTGAAATGAAACTCCCGGTTCAGGTCGGCGTACCCCGGGTCGTCCTCGGCCATGGCCCGCATCTGGTCGTTCAGCTCCTTCAGCCGGGCCAGCCCGGCCGCGTCGATCTTGCGGGCGGCCAGCGACGCGCCGAGCGACTCCAGCGCCGCGCGGATCTGGAAGTTCTCCTCGACGGGGCCGTCGTCCGGCTCCACCACGGTGAACCCTCGGTGGGTGTCGCCGATCACCAGGCCCTCGGACTCCAGCCGCCGCATCGCCTCCCGCACCGGCGTCTGGCTGACCTGGAACCGCTGGGCCAGGTCCCGCTGCCGCAGCTGCTCACCCGCGGCCAGTTCCCCGGTGATGATCTGCTCCCGGATGAGCGCCGCCACCATGTCGGTCTTGCTCACGTAGCCGGGCCCCGGGATGACCCGGCCCGGCCCGGCCTCGCTCTGGCTGCCCGCGCTGGCCGTGGTCATCTGCCGCCTCCGTTCGTGGCGAGTTCCTGTACCCGGGCCGGGGTGAGCGGCAGCCGCCCGACGCTGCCCGCCAGGCCCAGCGCGTCCCGTACCGCGCTGGCCAGCACGGCGCCGGCCGCGGACACCCCGCCTTCGCCCGCCCCCCGCACGCCCAGCGGATTGCCCGGGGCCGGTGAGTCCTGGGTGATGAGCACGTCGATCGGCGGCACCTCCGCCGCGGTCGGCATGCGGTAGTCCATGAACGTGGCCGACTGCGGCTGCCCGTTCTCGTCGTAGCAGAACTCCTCGAGCAGCGCGCCGCCGATGCCCTGGGCCGCGCCGCCGCGCAGCTGGCCGGCCGACCAGCGCCGGGTTGACCGCCCGCCCCACCTCGTAAGCGACCAGGTAGCGCAGCACCTGGACCCGCGCCGGTGCCCGGGTCCACGTCCACCACGGCGAGGTGCACCCCGTACGGGTAGGTCATGTGCGCGACCTCGAAGCGGCGCCGCGCGGACAGCCCGGCCGGCTCCCCGGGCCGCAGGTACGGGCCGCCCGGGGCGGTGGCCCGGGCCACCTCGGCCAGCGTGACGGCCGCGCCGGGATCACCCCGGACACTGATCCGGCCGTGCTCGCTGACCAGGTCTCCGGGGGCGGCCTCGAGCATCCGCGCGGCGACCTCGGCGGCCCGGTCGCGGACCGCGCCCGCCGCCGCGTGCACTGCGCTGCCCGCCACCACGGTGGACCGGGACGCCCATGACCCGCCGCCGAACGGCTGCCGCTCGGTGTCCCCGTTGACCACGCTCACCTGGTCCGGGTCCACCCCCAGGGCGTCCGCGGCGATCTGGGCCAGCACCGTCTCGATGCCCTGGCCCAGCGACGTGCCACCGGAGAACACGTGCACCGCCCCGGTCCGGCTGACCACCACGTCCGCGGTCTCCTGCGGGCCCAGCCCGCTCTTCTCCAGGAACGCGGCCACGCCCAGCCCGCGCAGCCGGCCCGCCCGGCGGCCCCGATCCACCTCGCGCGCGGTAGCCGAGCCGGTCCGCCTCCGCCTGGGCCGCCGCCAGCAGCGCGGGATAGTCGCCGGCGTCCAGGACCACATCGGTGCCGAGGGTGCTCATCGGCCGCTGGCACGGCAGTTCCCGGGGGTGAAGGAGGTTCCGCGAGCGGATTTCGTTGCGGCTGATTTTAAGCTTGTGCGCAGCCACGTCGAGCAGCTGCTCGCGCGCGGCGCTGCCCTCGAACCGGCCGGGCGCCCGGTACGTGCCACAGGGAGTCTTGCTGGTCAGCACCACGCGGATCCGGCCCCGGTAGGCGGGGACCCGGTACGGGCCGGGCAGCATGGCCAGGGTCAGCTCGGGCACGACGATCCCGTGGGTGCGGCAGTAAGCCCCATTGTCGTGCACCACGTCGTCACGCAGCCCGAGGATCCGCCCGCCTGCGTCGAACGCCGCGGCGATCCGGTGGACCTGCTGCCGGGAGTGGTTCACCGCGACCAGGTGCTCGGCGCGGTCCTCGACCCACATCACCGGCCGCCGCAGCGTCCGGGCCAGCCACGGGACCAGGAAGTCCTCCGGGTAGAACTCGCCGCGCGCGCCGAACCCGCCGCCCGCGTCCACCGCGTGCACGTGGATCAGGGTCTCGTCCATGCCGAGCAGCGAGGCCAGCAGGTCCCGGTTGAACACCGGCACCTTGGTCATCCCGAAGATCGACAGCCCGCCGGTGGCCAGGTCGGGGTCGGCGAGCAGAGCCCGCGGCTCCAGCGGGACCGCGCCGTGCCGGCCGATCTCCACCTCGATCTCCACGATCCGGCCGGCCCGCGCGAACGCCCCGGCCACATCCCCGTAACCCAGGGTGAAGTCGGCGGCCACATTCCCGCCCGGGAACAGCGCCGGGCCGCCCGGGACGGCGGCCGCCGCGGCGTCCAGCACCGCGGGCGCCTCCTCGATGTCGATGTCCACCTGCTCGGCGGCGTCCTCGGCCTCGTACGGGTCTCGGCGACCACCACCGCCACCGGCTCGCCCACGTACCGCACCGTGCCCTCGGCCAGCACCGGCTGCAGGTAGGCGCTCAGGTCAGCGCCCGCGACCTGGAGCCGGACCGGGATGGCCAGCCCGGGCGGGAGGCTGGCCGCGGTGACCACGGTCACCACGCCGTCCGCCCGGGCCGCGCGCTCAGTCCCGGGCGGGCGCAGCCGGCCGTGCGCCACCGGGGAGCGGACCACCCGGGCCCACAGCTGCCCGGGCCGGGCGAAGTCGCCGCCGAACCGGCCCAGGCCCCGCAGCAGCCGGGGGTCTTCCTTGCGGGGGATGCTCGTGCCGATGGTCACGGGGCCTCCATGGCGCGCCGCCGCCGGGCGGTCTCCAGCACCGCCTCGACGATGCCCTGGTAGCCGGTGCACCGGCACAGGTTGGCCGCGACCACCTCGCGGATCTGCTGCTCGCTGGGCTCGCCGCCGGCCGTCCCGTCCCCGTTCCTCGCTGCTCGGCCAGGTAGCCCTCGGCCAGCATGAGAAACCCCGGCGTGCAGAACCCGCACTGCAGGCCGTGCCGGTCACTGAACGCCTGCTGCAGGTCGGACAGGTCATCCCCGTCCGCCAGGCCCTCAACCGTGGCGACGTCCTGGCCGTCGGCCTGCACCCCGAACATCAGGCAGGCCCGGGCGGGCACCCCGTCCACCAGCACCGTGCACGCCCCGCAGATACCGTGCTCGCAGCCCAGGTGGGTGCCGGTATAGCCAAGGTCATGCCGGAGCATGTCGGCCAGGGTCCGCCGCGATTCCACCGCCAGCTCGTGTTCCCGGCCGTTCACCCGGACCCGGATCAGGTGCGTGTCCTTCATCGGGTGCTCCCCCCGGCCCGTGGTGCAAGGTCAGATAGTGGTTCGGGTCAGAGAGTGCTGCGTGGATGTCCCAGGGGCGGACGGGGATGTGGTCGATCTCCGCGTCGGGCCGGGAATCCCGGAGGGCGTCGTTGACCGCGCTGAGCACGGCGGCCGGGGCGCCGATGGTGCCGCCCTCGCCCATCCCCTTCGCCCCGGTCTCGCTGAACGCGGACGGCGTCTCCAGGTGGATGATCTCGATGGGGCAGATCTCCGCCGCGGTCGGGGCCAGGTAGTCCATCAGCGTGGCGCTGCCCGGCTGCCCGTCCGGGTCGTAGCGGACCTGCTCCAGCAGCGCGGCGGCCACGCCCTGGGTCACGCCGCCGCGGACCTGCCCGTCCACGATCACCGGATTGATCACCACGCCGCAGTCCTCCACCACCAGGTAGCGGCGGAGCCGGATCTCCCCGGTACCCGGGTCGATGGCGACCAGGGCGGCGTGGCAGGCGTTGGAGAACGTGCCCGGGGGGTCGAAAGACTCGCGGGCCTCCAGGCCGTACCGGAGCCCCTCCGGCAGCCGGTGCGCCTGGAAGTGCACGATCCGGGCCAGCTCACTGAGGGGGACGGCGGCGCTCTCGTCACCGCGGACCGCGGCCATTCCATCGCCCAGCTCGATGTCGGCGGGGCTGGCTTCCAGGAGGTGCGCGGCCACCTGGCGTAGCTGGGCGGCGACGCCGTCCGCGGCCCGGCGGGCCGCGCCGCCGCCGATCACGATCGAGCGGCTGCCCCAGGTGCCCCAGCCGTAGGAGGCCAGGTCGGTGTCGCCCTGGCGGAGCCTGACCTGGCTGGGATGCACGCCGAGCCGGTCCGCCACGATCTGCGCGAACGTGGTCTCGTGGCCCTGGCCGTGCCCGCAGGTCCCGGTGGTGACGACGACCTCACCGGAGGGATCCATCCGGACCGCGGCGGTGTCGTAGCCGGGCGTCATCCGCATCCGCCGCTGCGACATGGCCGGGGTGCCGTAGGCGGTCCGCTCGGAGAAACAGGAGTAGCCGATCCCCGCCAGCAGCCCGGCGGCGCGCAGCCGGTCCCGCTCCCCGGGCCAGCCCGCCTCGGTGACCCGCTTCTCGGCCAGTTCCAGCGACTGGGCGTAGCTGCCCTCGTCGTAGGTGATGCCGTTGCAGCCGGTGTAGGGGAACTCGCCGGGGCCGATCATGTTCCGGCGGCGGACGTCCAGCGGGTCCAGGCCCAGCTGCCGGGCCGCCTTCTCCATGATCCGCTCCATGACCAGCACCAGCTGCGGCCGGGACACGCCGCGGTAGGGGGCGGTCGGCGCCTTGTTGGTGGCGATCGCGCGGCCGCGGGCCCGGTAGGCGGGCACCTTGTAGATGCCCGGCAGCTCGGTCGCGGCCATCAGCGGCTCGACCGCGCAGGTGAACGGGAACGCGGAGTACGCGCCCACATCGCAGTCGATGTCGGCGTCCAGGCCCAGGATCCGGCCGTCCTCGGCCGAACGCCGCGCGCACCTGGTAGCGCTGCTCGTGGCCGTGGAACGACGCCGTCAGGTTCTCCTGCCGGTCCTCCACCCAGCGCACCGGACGGCGCAACCGCATCGCGATCCCGGCCAGCGGCGACCTCTTCCCGGCCGGCCACGCACTTCATCCCGAACCCTCCGCCCACGTCCGGGGCGATGACCCGGACCCGCTGCTCGGCGACGCCGAACGCCTGGGCCACGGCGGACCGGACCTGGTGCGGGACCTGGGTGGACACGTGCATGACGACCTGCTGGTCCCGCTCGTCCCACTCGGCCAGGCAGGCCCGGCCCTCCATGGGCAGTGCGGCCAGCCGGCCGCTGCACATGGTTGCGGTGACCACCGCCGGCGCGGCGGCGAAGATGCCCTCCAGCTGCTCGTCATCGAACATGGTCAGGTCCACCAGGCAGTTGCCGGGCGCTTGGTGATGCACCTGGGCGGCACCCGGCGCGGTGGAGGCGTCCAGGCTGGCCACCGCCGGCCCGGGGAACCAGTCCACGTCGATCAGCTCGATCGCGTCCTCCGCCGTGTACGGGTCGTCGGCGAGCACCACGGCCACCGGCTCGCCGACGTGCCGGACCTGGCCGACGGCCAGCAACGGCAGCGGCGTTGGCACGAACCCGGGCCGCTCCAGCACGGCCAGGATGCCCGGGTCGCCCAGGTCCGCGGCGGTGAACGCGGCCGCCACGCCGGGCAGGGCCAGGGCCGGGGAGGTGTCGATCGGGCCCAGGGTCGCGGCGGCGAAGGGGCTGCGCACGAACGCCGCGTGGAGCGTCCCGGTGCGGGCCAGGTCGCCGGTGAACTTGCCCCGGCCCAGCAGCATCCGCCGGTCCTGGGTGCGGGGCACGGCCGCGCCGACCCAGGTCACGGTGCGCCTGCGCTGGCTGCCGGGCCGGCGTGCCGCTGTGTTGGTGCCGGCTGTGGTGTGTGGCGCGGGCTGTGGTGGTGCCGGGCTGGGTGGTGGTGCGGGCTGTGGTGGTGCCGGCCGCGTCGGTGAGGGCCCGTTCCACCAGGGTGGCGGCCAGCTTCCTGCGGTAGGCGGTGCTGCCCTGCCCGTCGGCGGGCGGGTCGATCTGCGCCGCGGCCAGCGCACCGGCAGCCCGCCAGGTGGCCTCGGCAGCAGGCTGGCCGGTCAGGTCCGCGGTGTCCACCACGAACGGCAGCGGGCCGACGCCGCCGAGGACGACGCGGAGCGAACGGCAGGCCGCTGGGGCTGCGGGGTCCGCGGGGTCCGGGGGGCCTGCTGGGTCCGCGAGGGCTGCTGGGTCCGCGGGGGCTGCGGGGTCCGTGTCCCCCAGTTCCACCATTACGGCCGCGGCGACCACCGCGAAGTCGCCCTGGCGCTGGGAGAACTCGGTCAGTGCGGCGTGCCGGGCAGCCCGCGGGAAGTGCAGCTCCGTGATCATCTCTTCGGGCTCCGCGCAGGTGGTGTAGAACCCCTCGAAGAACTCGCTGGCCGGGATGGTCCGGGCGCCGGACGGGCCGGCCAGTACCACGTTGGCCTCGAGCAGCACGGCCAGCAGGCACCACTCGGCGGCTGGGTCGGCATGCGCGATACTGCCGCCGAACGTGCCCCGGGCCCGGATCGGGTAGTGCCCAATCCACCGGGCCGCCCGGGGCAGCACCCCGAAGCCGTCCAGTACCGACGGGTCACGGCACAGTTCCACCATGCGGTGCCGGGTCAGCGCGCCGATCCGCAGGCCATCGTGACCGGCTCTGAGGTATTCCAGGCCGGGTATCCGGGTCACGTCCACCAGCGCGTCCGGCCGGGCCAGCCGGAAGTTCATCATCGGGACCAGGCTCTGCCCGCCCGCCAGGATCTTCGCCCCGTCCCCGAGTTCGGCCAGCATCGCGACGGTTTCCGGCACAGAGCGAGTGCGGTAGTAGCTGAACGGGGCGGGCTTCAACTGGCCTCCTCCCGGGGGCTACCCCCCTCCTGGGGGAGCGGCTCGGGCTGCTCCCCTGGGGGAGTGACTCGGGCTGCTCCCCTGGGGGAGTGACTCGGGCTGCTCTCCCGGGGGGAGTGACTCGGAGTACTCCCCTCCAGGGGAGTGCTCCGATTTGGTATACCATATGTCAAGGATGTCGCTGGTGGCGCTTGCCGGGAGTTGACTATGCCGCACCCGTCTGTCCTGGCCGAGTTCTCGCCACCGGGGTCTGGGCCGCCGGGGTCTGGGCGGCCAGAGTCTGGGCCGCCAGGTTGGCTTCGCGTGCGGCTGGCTCGCCCGGAGCGCCGCAACGCCCTCGACGTGGGCATGACCCGCGCCCTGCTCGACGTTGTCCGCGCCGACCCCGCCATCCCGGTGCTGATCGAGAGCACTGACTCCGGCGCATTCTGTGCGGGAGCCGACCTGAGCATTCCCGACAGCGAGCGGGCTGTGGTCTCCGATCTCTTGTATGAGTGCTACGAGGTGATAGTCACCCGGCCCGGCCCGGTCATCGCGGTGGTCGAGGGGCCGGCCGTGGGCGGTGGCGCCCAGCTCGCCGCCGCCGCTGACTTGCGCATCGCCGGGCCGGGTGCCCGGTTCTGCTGGGTTGGCCCGCCCGGCCGTGACCTGGCGGTGGGCGCCTGGGTGCTGCCCTCGCTGATAGGCCGGGGCGCGGCCCTGGAGCTGAGCCTGACCGGCCGGTGGGTGGACGCCGCCGAGGCGTTGCGGCTGGGGCTGGTGAACCGGGTCGAGGACGAGCCGCGCAAAGCCGCGGCGATGCTGGCGGCTGACCTGACCGCCCGCGGCGCCGGCGGGATCGGCAGCGTGAAGCTGATCGCGTCGTCAGGCGGGCTGCTGGAACGGTTGCGGGCGGAGCGCACGGCGAACCGGGGCGCGTGGGGCGGTGCGTGACGGACCCGAAGGGCGCGCGCGACGCGTGGACCTCAGGGGCTGAGTGGAGCCGCCGCGGGTGGCGGATTCACCTGGGCGCGGGTGAAGAACTCGTGGATGTGGCCACGATCCCAGAGCTAGCCGCTGAGTCAGCGCGCCGGGTTCCGGACCGGGTCGCGGTGAGCGTGGACGGCGAGCCGGTCAGCCACGGGCAACTAGACGCGGAGGCCCGGGAGGCCGCCGCATGGCTCGCGGCCCGGCTGGCACGGGGGGAGCGGATGCTGCTGACGGCCGGCACCAGCCTCGGCTTCCTGCGCTGGTACCTCGGGGCGCTCCGCGCGGGCGTGATCGTTGTCCTGGCCAACCCCGGCTGCACCGCGGCCGAACTGGACCACCTGGTGGCTGACTCCGGAGCGCGGCTCGCGGTCGCTGATTCCGGCCCGGCCCAGCGGCTAGCCGGGCTCGCGATCGTGGCGGTGGGGGATTCGCCCCGCCCTCTGCCGCTGGATACCCCCCGGGCACCCCCTTCTGCTGACGACATCGCCCTGCTTGCCTACACCTCCGGCACCACCGGGCGGCCCAAAGGTGTCCCGCTGACCCACCGGCAGCTGGCCGCCTCCATCCAGGGCGCCATGGCCGCCTGGCGGTGGACCGCCGATGACGTGCTGGTGCACGCGCTGCCCCTGTTCCATCAGCATGGCCTGGGCGGCGTGCACGCCACCCTGATCGCCGGGTCCACCGCGCACCTTCGGTCCAGGTTCGACCCCGCTGACCTCATCGCCACGGTCCGGGCCGAGGGCGGCACCGTGCTCTTCGGGGTGCCCGCCAGCTACCAGGCACTGCTCGACTGGGCGGCTCGGCCGCCGGTCCACGGGGCGCAGCTCCCGGAGCGGCCGCTCCCGGGGGCGCCGCTTCTGCACGGTCTACGGCTCGCCGTCTGCGGATCCGCACCGCTGAGCCCCGCCCTTGCCGCCCGCCTGCCCAGGCTGCTCGGCCAGCTGCCGCTGATCCGCTACGGGACCACGGAAACCGGCCTCGACGTCTCCAACCCGCTGGGTGCGTCCCGTCCGGATACCGTCGGCCTGCCGCTGCCCGGGGTGGAATGCCGGATCTGGTCCCCGGGGAAGGAGACGGCGGGCGCAAGGCGGCACCCGGCACGGACGGCGAGATCCAGCTGCGCGGCCCGCAAGTGTTCGCCGGCGTACTGGCGCGACCCCGGGGCCACGGCGGCGGCCTTCACGCCAGACGGCTGGTTCCGCACCGGCGACATCGGGGCCGTGGACCCTACGACAGGCCACCTGGCCATCCGGGGCCGGATCAAGGAGCTGATCATCAGTGGGGGGCTGAACGTGTATCCCCGCGAGGTCGAGATCGCGCTGGAGCGCCACCCTTCGGTGGGCGAGGCGGCAGTGGCGGGCCAGCCCCACCCGCGCTGGGGCGAGCAGGTGACCGCCTGGGTCGTGCCGCGCCCCGGCGCCGTGGTCAGCGAGGCGGAGCTGGTCGCCCACGCGAGGACGCTGCTGGCCGCCTACAAGTGCCCGAAGCAGGTGTTCGCGGTGGCCGCGCTGCCCCGCAACCAGCTCGGCAAGCTGAACCGGGCCGCCCTCACCGCCGCACCTGGCCACCCCCCGGATCACCCGGACCTCTAGCGGTCCCCGCCCGTCCCGGCCCCTCCGATCCCGGCCCGGGGCAGCTTCGCCCACATTTCACGCGAAACGTTCGCGCAAACCGGGACAAATCACCCTCCATAACGCACGTTTCGCGTGAAATGTGGGCGGGCTCAAGATCAAAATGTCGGCGACTCAAGATCAATGTGACTGGTGATGTGTGTGGTGCAGCGGGAGGGGCCCACTCGGGGAGCCGCGGAGGGGACACCGAGGGGAGCCGGGGAGTCGCGGGAGGGACACCCGGGAATCGCGGGGAGGGGACACCGGGGGAGCCGCGAGAGCGGCGGGAGGGGCCCACTTGGGGGAGCCGGGGGAGCGGCGGGAGGGGCCGACCGGGGAGCAGCGGGGGGCGGGGCGGTGCGTCGCCGCGTCTCACGCAACTGTCCGGCCAGCCGCGGGCCGGGCCTGGCACGCTGAGGGCGTTCGACGATATGTCCGTTATATATGGCCAGAGCGCGAGCCTTCCGCCAAACTGATATTTGGTATACCATCCTGCCAGCGCGCTCCCGAGCACGCTCCCGGGAGGCGCCCTGCCAAGGCATGCGCAGCTCACCGCAGGCGTTGCAGGGCCTGACAGGCGTTACTGCGGAGAGCGTTACCGCTACGGCGTGACAGCTTGCCCGCGCGCGCCGCCCGCACGGCGGCCAGCGCACGGCGGAAGGGGTCTGCGGTGGATCTTCAGCTGGACGGAAAGGTGGCCTTGGTCACCGGGGCCAGCAAAGGCATTGGCCGGCACGTCGCTGAGCATCTCGCCGCCGAAGGTGCCGATGTGGCCATTACCGCGCGGACGGCCGAGCCGCTGGAGGTCACCGCCAAGGAAATCCAGGCCGCCACCGGGCGGCCGGTGCTGGCGCTGGCCGGCGACATGAGCGTGACCGCCGACGTGGAGCGCTGCGTGGCCGCCACCGGGGACCGCTTCGGTCCCATCGACATCCTGGTGACCTGCGCGGGCAGCTCGCCCGGCGGGCTGCTCGAAGACCTGACCGAAGAGCAGTGGATGGCCAGCCTGAACCTGAAGTTCATGGGCTACGTCCGCTCGGTGCGCGCCGTCATCGGGCAGATGCGGGAGCGGGGCACGGGCTCGATCGTGCTGGTCGTCGGCAACGACGGGCTCAAGCCCAGCTACTGGGAGATGACCGCAGGAGTCGCTAACGCGGCGGACCTCAACTTCGCGTCGTCGGTCGCCGAGCAGTACGGGCGGTTCGGGGTACGGATCAACACGGTCAACCCGGGGCCGGTGAACACCGACCGGTGGGACACGCTGGAGAAGGCGTTCGCCCGGGACAAGGGCGTGACCCAGGAGCGGGCGCACGAGCTCGCCCAGGAGTCCATTCCGTTCGGCCGGATCTGCGAGCCTGCCGAGGTCGCCGCTCTCGTGACCTTCCTGGCCTCGCCCCGGGCCAGCTTCGTCAACGGGGCCCACGTCCCGGTGGACGGTGCCCAGCGCAAAGCGATCATGGACCGGTAGGGGCGCGGGCTGTGCAGCTGACCAGCGCGATCCGTATCAGCCGGCCGCTCCCGAGGTGCTCGACGCGCTGCTCGACGCCGGGACGGTGGCCGCCTGCCTGCCGGGCAGCCGCCTCATCGGCGAGGTTGCGGACGGCACGTACGCGGGGGAGCTGCACCTGCGGATCGGCCCGATGCAGGCCGTCTACACCGGCACCGTGCACCTCGACAACGCCGACCGGGACGCCGGCACCGCCACGCTGCGCGCGTTGGGGTGGGAGCGCGGTGGCGGGGGCCGGGCTGATGCCAGCGTGACGCTGCGGGTCGAACCCCGCGGCGCCACCACCCGCGTGCTGATCAGCGCCGACCTGATGATCCGGGGCCAGGGCGCCGAGTACGCCCTGGGAACGATCGGCGACGTGGGCCAGCGCCTGGTGGAGGAGTTCGCGGGCAACGTCGAGCAGCTGCTCGCGACCCAGGCCTGCCCGGACCGATGCCCGCGCCACGGCCCAGGACCGTCCAGGCCGCACCCAGGCGCTGGCCGGCATCGGCTGCTGACCGACAAGCGGCTGCGCGCCGTCTCGGCACTGCTGCTGGCCGGCGGCGCGCTGGCGGCCGGTGCGCTGGCCGCGCTGGCGGCCTGGCGCCGTTTGCACCCGGCTTCGTCCCTCCCCCGATTCCCCGTGGTACTTCTCGCACGAAGGGGCACGCCATGGCTAACCCGCCAACCGAAGGTGCTCAGTCTGAGCTGAAACCGCTGCAGATCGAGGCCAACGGCATCAACGTCATCACCGACGCCGAGCGCAAGGGGCACCCGCGGGACCTGTTCTGGCCCTGGTTCGCGGCCAACGTGTCCGTCCTCGGCCTGGGCTACGGCGCCTTCGTGCTCGACTTCGGCGTCTCGTTCTGGCAGGCGATCGCGCTGGGGCTGATCGGGATCATCGCGTCCTTCCTGCTCTGCGGGTTCATCGCGGTGGCGGGCAAGCGGGGCTCGGCACCGACCATGGTGCTCGGCCGGGCCGCGTTCGGGGTCCGCGGCAACAAGCTCCCGTCGCTGATCTCCTGGCTGCTCACGGTGGGCTGGGAGACGGTACTGATCATCCTGGCCACGCTGGCCACCGCGACCGTGTTCCAGCGGCTGGGCTGGGGCGGCGGTACCGGCGTCAAGGTGATCGCGCTGATCGTGGTGAGCGCGCTGACCGTGGCCGGCGGGGTGATGGGCTTCGACCTGATCATGCGCATGCAGTCGGTGATCACCTGGATTACCGGGGTGCTGACCGTGGTGTTCATCGCACTGGTGGCGGACAAGATCCACTGGCACACGGTGTCCGCCATCCCGTCCGGCTCACCGCAGAAGTTCATCGGCGCGCTGGTCTTCGTGATGACCGGGTTCGGGCTGGGCTGGGTGAACGCGGCCGCGGACTACTCCCGCTACCTGCCGCGGCGCTCCTCGAGCCGGGGCGTGATCGGCTGGACCACGTTCGGTTCCTCCATCGCCCCGATCTTCCTGCTGATCTTCGGCCTGCTGCTGGCCGGCTCCTCGGCCAAGCTGAGCAGCGCGATCGGCGCGGACCCGATTGGGGCACTGACCACCCTGCTGCCCACCTGGTTCCTGATCCCGTTCGCGATCGTGGCGGTGCTCGGCCTGGTCGGCGGCTCGGTGCTGGACATCTATTCCTCCGGCCTGGCCCTGTTGACCCTGGGTCTGCGCATCCCGCGGTACGCCGCCGCCCTCATCGACGGGACCGTGATGGTGCTCGGCACCATCTACGTGGTGTTCGTGGCCCACAATTTCCTCAACCAGTTCGAGGGCTTCCTGATCACGCTGGGGGTGCCGATCGCCGCCTGGTGCGGGATCATGCTGGCCGACATCATGCTGCGCCGGAAGGACTACTCCGACCGCGAGCTGTACGATCGGCGCGGCCGCTACGGTGACGTCCGGCTTGCCCCGCTCGCCATCATCGTGATCGCGACCGTGGTGGGCTGGGGCCTGGTCACCAACACCTACGCCAGCTGGCTCACCTGGCAGGGCTACCTGCTCGGCCCGCTCGGCCTGGGTGGCAAGACCGGCGCGTGGGCCTTCGCCAACCTGGGCGTGCTGGTCGCGCTGGCCATCGGGTTCGTCGCGGCGTGGGCGTTCGACGTCGCGCCGGTGCGGGCCCAGGAGTCCCGGCCCGTGCTGGCGCCCGCGACGACCGCATGACCAGGCCGGCGGGGTGCCTGGCGGTCATCGACATGCAGCGGGTGTTCGGTGAGCCGGGCAGTCCCTGGCGGGCCCCGCGGTTCGGTGAGATCGTCAAGCCGATCCGGGACCTGGCGGCGGCGTTCCAGCCCGACGTGGTGTTCACCCGGTTCGTCGCGCCCGCCACGCCCGGCGGGGTCCTGGCGGCGCTACTACGAGGCGTGGCCCTTCGCGCTCCAGCCACCGGGGGCCCGGATCTGGGAGCTGGTGGACGAGTTCGCCGCAGCTGCCGGTCCCACGGTGGACACGACCACGTTCAGCAAATGGGGTGCGGACCTGGCCCCGCGGGTGCAGGCCGCGGGCCGTGACGGGCTGGGGAACGAGCTCGTGCTCGCGGGGGTGTCCACCGACTGCTGCGTGCTGTCCACCGCCCTGGCGGCGGCCGACGAGGGCGTCGCGGTCCGGGTCGTCGCGGACGCGTGCGCCGGCGTGGACGACGACAGCCACCACAAGGCACTCGACATCCTCCGGCTGTACGCCCCGCTGGTCGAGGTTGTGACGCTGGATGATGTCCTGGGCGGATGACTGCCCGCGAGGACCGCCCGCCAGGAGGCCGCCCGCCAGGAGGCTGCGCAGGAGGCCGCCCGCCAGGACCGGGCGGCCGGTGCGCTGTACGGGCTGGCCGTGGGCGACGCGCTCGGCATGCCTACCGAGTCGCTGCCCAGGCCGGAGATCGTGACCCGGTACGGCCCGCTGCTGGAGGACCTCCAGCCCGGCGCGACGGACCAGCCCCTCGCCCCGGGGCTGCCTGCCGGGACCGTCACCGACGACACTGAGCAGGCGCTGCTGCTCGCGGACCTGATCATCGAAGGGGACGGCGCGGTCGACGAGGCAGAGTTCGCCGGGCGCCTCCTCGCCTGGGAAGGGGACATGCGGGCCCGCGGCTCGCTCAGCCTGCTCGGCCCGTCCACCAAACGCGCGCTGTCCGCGCTGCTGGCCGGGGCCTCCCTGGACGAGACGGGCCGCGCCGGCACCACCAACGGCGCGGCCATGCGCATCACCCCGGTGGGCGTGGCCACCTCCGCCGCGGACCTGGACGAGCTGGTCAGCCGGGTGGTGACGGCCAGCCGGGTCACGCACAACACCGGGGTCGCGCTGGCCGGGGCGGCCGCTGTCGCCGCGGCGGTCAGCGCCGGAGTGGCCGGCGCCACCGTGCCCGAAGCGATCCGCGTGGCGGTGACCGCCGCCCAGCGGGCCGCGGGGCGCGGTCGCTGGGTGGCGGCCGCCGACGTGGCGGCGCGGATCACCTGGGCCGCCGGGCTGACCGCCGGCCGCCCCGTGGAGGAGGTGCTGGACCTCGTCTACACGCTGGTCGGCACCAGCCTGGCCACCCAGGAGTCGGTACCCGCCGCGTTCGCCATGCTGGCCGCCGTCCCGGACGACCCGTGGCTGGCCTGCCGGATGGCGGCGTCGGCCGGCGGGGACTGCGACACGATCGCGGCGATCACCGGCGCGATCGGCGGCGCCTGCCACGGGACGGCGGCCTTCCCGGAGCAGGCCCGGGCCACGGTCAGCGCGGTCAACAGCCTGCGGCTGGACGAGGTGGCGGCCAGGCTTCTCCTGGTGCGCGGCCCGTGATCATCCAGCGGCTGCTCTACCTCGGCAACGTCGTCGTGGACATGGTGCTGGACGTGCCGGCGCTGCCGGGGCGCGGCGGCGATGTGCTGGCGAGCCGATCCCAGCTCACCCCGGGCGGCGGGTTCAACGTGATGGCGGCGGCGGCCCGGCAGGGCCTGCCCGTGGCCTACGCCGGGGCGCACGGCACCGGGCCGTTCGCCGACCTGGCCCGCGCCGGGCTGGCCGCCGAGGGCATCGAGGTGCTCCAGCCGCCCACGCCGGACCTGGACACCGGCGTCGTGGTCGCCGTGGTGGACGGCACGGGCGAGCGCACGTTCGTGACCAGCCCCGGCGCCGAGGCCACGCTGAGCGCCGCGGACCTGGCCGGCGTGACCGCCCGGCCCGGCGACGCGGTGGCGCTGTCCGGCTACGGCCTGGTGCACCCCAGCAACCGCGGCGCGCTGCTCGGCTGGCTGGCCCGGCTGCCTGCGGCGAACACGGTCGTGTTCGACCCCGGCCCGCTGGTCACGTCCATCCCACCGGACGCACTGGACCGGGTGCTCCGCCGGGCCGACTGGCTGACCTGCAACGCGCGCGAGGCGGCCGCGCTGACCGGAGAGGAGAGCCCGCCCGCGGCGCTGCGCGCGCTGGCCGGCCGTCTCGCCGGTCACGGCCGCCGCGGTGCGGGCCTGCTGGTCCGCACCGGACCGGACGGCTGCCTGCTGGCTTTTTCCGCAACGGAACCGCTCGCGGTGCCGGGCTTCCCGGTCACCGAACTCGACTCCAACGGAGCGGGCGACACCCACACGGGTGCCTTCGTCGCGGCGCTGGCCTCGGGGGCCGATGGGCCGGAGGCGGCCCGCCGGGCTAATGCCGCGGCGGCGATTTCGGTGACCCGGCGCGGGCCGGCGACTGCGCCTAACGCCACCGAACTGGCCCAGTTCCTTTCCACGGTGTCTTGAACGTGGTGTCTTGAACGGCGCGTGTCTTGAACACCGTGTCTTGAACACGGTGCGATGAACACTTTCCCGGCGGTGGTGTAAGAACGCGCCAATCGTGGAATAGAGCTCTGCGTAATTGATCAATCACGGGGGGAGATCAATGCCGGTGCAAACCACGGCACGAACGGCCGTTCGCCGCAAATCGGCGGCGACCGCGCGTACCGGAGCTATTCGCAGCAGAGCGGCCACCAATGCCGCCAGCAATCGGAAATCCAGGACCAGCACGAAGGTGACCGCCGTCAAGCCAATGCGCGGCGCGGCCACGGGGGCGAGGAGCATGCGGACCACAGGAGTTGCTGCGAGGACCGTGTCCTCCGCCGCCGTGAAGGTTGCCTCGTCGGCGACCCAGATGGCGGCGGCGGCCACCAGGGCCACCTCGTCGGCCAAGACCATGTCCACCGCCATGCAGGCGATGAACACCGCCACCAAGACCATGTCCACCGCCATGCAGGCCATGAACACGGCGACCAAGGCCATGTCGTCGGCGGCCAAGGCGCTGACCGGGGCGGCCGCGACGATCTCGGCCCCATCGGCGCCCGGCTCCGCGGGGACGCGGAGCCGGGGCACGGCGAAGCCCAGAGGCGCGGCGAAGCCCAGGAGCACGGCCAAGCCCAGGAGCACGGCCAAGCCCAGAAGCACGGCCAAGCCGAAGAGCACGGCGAAGCCCAGGAGCACGGCGAGGCGCAAAAGCACGGCGAAGCCGAAGAGCACCGCATGAGTTCGAGGACGGCCGTGAGGCCGAGAGTGGCCGCGAAGCCGAAGCCGGGGGCGGCCGCGAAGTCCAAGGCGCCCGCCCGGCCGCGAACCGCGTCCAGGTCTCGCACGATGGCTGGCGCGTCGGCGTCGATGTCCAGGTCGCGGGCCGCGACCACGGCACGAAAGACCGCGACGGCCGCCAAGCCGCGGACGACTCCGTCTCGGACGGCGTCATCGCGCACGGTCGCCTCGTCCAGGACGGCGTCGTCCCGGACCGCGGGCCGGGCGCGGGCGAGGCCGAAGATGACGGCAAGGCCGAAGATGACAGCGGGTTCGAAGGCGGGAGCGAGGCCGAAGATGACAGCGGCTTCGAAGATGACAGCGAGGCCGAAGGTGATTGCGAGGCCGAAGACGGCCGCGAAGCCCGGGATGGCCGCCAAGCCGAGGACGTCCGTCAAGGCGAGGACGTCCGTCAAGCCCATGACCGCAATGCCGCGGACCGCGATCAAGCCGAGGACGACGGCCCGTCCGCGGATGGCCTCGAACCCGGCGCTGGCCAAGAAGGCAGGCACGGCAATGAAGCCGGGCATGAAGCCGGGCATGAAGCCGGGCATGGCCAGGCCAGGCCGTCTCCCGGCCCGCCATGGGCCGTCTGGGTACGGCCCGACCGGGGATTCCGGCCATGACCCCTGGTGGATCGCAGCCAGGCAACGGCACGCCTGCCGCCCCGGGCACCGACCGTTACCGTGACATGCTGGCCGGTCTCATGCGCTGAGTTGGCCGGGCGGCGCAGTGGGATGTGCCGTAGCAAGCCCAGTGGCGGCCACGCCGTAAGCCCAGTGGCGGCCACGCCGTACCAAGCCCAGTGGCGGCCACGCCGCGGTAAGCCCAGCGGCAGGCTGGCCGGGCGCAGTGCCTCACCGAGGCGCCGCGTAGACCCGGGTCACGCCGGCCGCTGGGCTGTCCTGCTCCGGGGCCACGTCAAAGGGTTCGCGGCAGGTGCGGACCAGCGGTGCATCCGCCGCGTCCCTCAGCGCGGCCGATGCCCTGAGGGCTGGGCCGGGGGACCAGCGGGCGGCGTGCGTGCCCGGCAGATCCAGAACGTGAGCTGGATGAGCAGGGCGGACAGGGCCCAGGCCGCGGCCACATCGGTGAACCAGTGCCAGTCACACCAGACCAGTGCGGCCCCGACGCCCAGCCAGAGCAGCCCGAGGCCGGCCAGGGCCAGGTACCGGGTCCGGGCAGGCTGCCCGGCCACCAGCATCAGCACGGCCAGCGAGAAGCAGATGCACGCGGTGCTGGTGTGACCGGACGGGAAGACACCCAGGTCGCCGGGGGAAACCGGGGGGAGGCCGGGCCCGGGCCGGGCGATCAGGATCTTGGCCGGGATGACCGTGCCGAGCAGCAGCGCGACGCCGGTCAGGGCGATGAGCACGGGGCGGATCGTGTGCCGCCGGATGGCCAGGGCCAGCGCGACCGCGGCGAGGATCGGCACGGCCACGGTGGTCATGCCGAGGTCGGTGAGCAGCTGAGCTGGCCCGTGCGGGCTGTCGCTGAGCCACCGCCATGCGGGCGAGTGGGCCCGGGGCAGCACCGCGTCGCGGATCCGCTCGTCCAGCGCGACCAGCGGGCCATGGACCAGCACGTTGACGGTCAGGATGGCCAGGATCAGCAGCAGGCCGGCCGGGATGAGCCAGGAAAAGCGTGGGGCTGGGTGACGGCGCGGAGCGGCTGGCGCGTCGCCCGCCTTATCCACGTTGACCCGGTCTGCGCTGGCCTTATCCACTCAGAGTGAGGGTACCCGCCGTGACGCGCTCAACGGGTCCAGGGAGGAGTGAACCAGGATCCGTCCGGGAGAACGCCCGCGAACCCGACCGTCGTTGTTACCCAGGCGGTGGCGGGCCCGGCGGCCAGGTTGCTCGCCCCGAACCGGGCGCCGGCCGGCACCAGGACCACGTCGCCGGCCGCGGCCTCCTCGGCCTCGCCGTCCACGGCGACCCGGAGCGTGCCGCTGAGCACGTACAGCACCTCCTCCCGGGACACGTGATGCGGCACTCCCTGGGTCCCGCCCGGGATCTCGATCCGCCAGGCGCACAGCTCCCGGCTGCCGCGGGCCGGGCTGGCGTAGGACGTGAAGCTGGTGCCGTGCATCTGGTGCACGACCGACTGGGCGGCGCGGATGACGGGCATGAGACGTTCCTCCCTTATGTAGGCAAGTAGCTTGCTCATATGTTCAAGCTACTTGCCTACATACGTCAAGCTGGAAGCATGCAGCATGACCCTCAGGCCCTGGCCGTCGGGCTTCTCTCAGTGAGCCGGGCCCTGGTGGACGGAATCTCGGCCGGGGTGCGCGCCCGCGGGTTCGATGACCTGCGTCCCGCGCACGGCTTCGCGTTCGCCCGGCTCGCCCCGGACGGCGCGACCATCACCCAGCTTGCCGAGCACCTCGGCGTTACCCGGCAGGCCGCGGCCCAGCTCGTGGATGAGCTCATCGCCAAGGGTTACGTGCAGAGCCGCCGCCACCCGGACGATGCCCGGGCCCGGCTGATCACGCTGACCGACCGGGGCTGGGCCTGCACCCGGGCCGCCGACGCTGCGGTGGCCGACACGGTGCGCCCGTGGGCCGCCCTCCTCGGCGAGGAGCGGCTCTCGGCGCTCGAGGACGACCTGCGGCGCATCGCCCCGCACGGCCCACTGCGGCCCACCTGGTAATTGGCTCGACCGGCCTGGTGCCCGCGGATACCGTGGCGGCATGGCTGCTTCCGACGGCGAGCCAGCGGTCAGCTCCGGCGACCTTGCCGCCGCGCTGCTCGCCGCGGGCCCCGATCCGGACCTGGCCGGTGCGCTGGCCCTTTTCGGGCGGTTCACCGGGACCTGGGACATCGAGTGGCACGGCACCGGCCGGGACGGGAACCCGGCCACCATGCGCGGCGACCTGCACTTCGGCTGGGTCCTGGGCGGGCGGGCGATCCAGGACGTATGGCGGGTGCCCTCCTCGGGCGTGGCGCCGCCCGGTCTGCGGCCATTCCACGGCACCACGCTCCGCTTCCGCGACCCGGCACTCGGGGTGTGGCGGTCAACCTGGATCGATCCGCTCAACGGCCGGGTCCGCCGGTTCATTGGCCGGCCCGAGGGCGACGACATCATCCTCGACGGGCTGGATGACGACCCCGCCGAACGCTGGTGTTTCCGGGACATCGCCCCCGGACCCACCCCGGAGTTCTTCCGGTGGACAGGTGAGGTTTCCGCAGATGGCCGCCGGACCTGGCGGCTCGACGAGGAGATGCTGATCCGGCGCCGCTGACGCCCGGCCGGGGCGCCTGGCGGCGGGCAGGCGGCGCGTGGCTTAGCCTGATCGAGCCGCCATGGCTGCCGCAGCGATCATCATCAACCGAACCCGGGTCCGGGACTTGCCCCGGTTCCGGCGTCAGTGCTGCCTGGCCGCGCGAGCGGCGGGCTGGGAGCCCACCTTCGCCGAGACCACCCCGGGCGACCACGGCCTGGGGGTAGCCCGCACGGCGCTCGCGGCCGGGGCCGGCCTGGTGGTCGCGGCGGGCGGCGACGGCACCGTCCGGGCCTGCGCGCACGCCCTGGCCGGCACCGGCGTGCCGCTGATCATCGTGCCGCGCGGCACGGCCAACCTGGCCGCCCGGGCGCTGGGGATACCGGCCCGGCCCGACGCCGCCCTCGCGGCCGGGTTCGGCGGCAGGAACCGCGCGATCGACCTGGCCGAGGCCGACGGGCTGCTCTTCGTGGCCATGGCCGGGATCGGGCTCGACGCTGCGGTCGTTAGCGGCACTCCTGACCTGCTCAAACGCCACCTCGGCTGGCTGGCTTACGCGGTCGGCGGAGTGACCCGGCTGGCCGGGCGGCGCCGCGGGTTCACCCTGCGCCTGGACGGCGGCCCGCCGCTGACCCGGCTCGCCAGGTCCGTGGTAGTGGGCAACGTCGGGCTGCTGCCGGGCGGCTTCGCGCTGCTGCCGGACGCGCGGCTCGACGACAGGCTGCTCGACGTAGGCATCCTGGCCCCCGCAGGCCCGGCCGGCTGGGCCCGGGTGGCCCGGCGGGTGCTCACCGGCAGCCGCCACGACGATCAGAACATGGAGCGGTACCGGGCCCGGCGGATCGAGATCGAGGCCGACGCGGAGCTCCCCCGGGAGGTCGACGGGGAGGTCATCACGCCGGGCCGGTCGCTCACGGTCACCCTGCGCCCCGCCGCGCTGCTGGTTCGGGTGCCCAGCCGTTGAGTTGTCCGGGTGCCCGTCCGTTGAGTTGTCCGGGTGCCCGTCCGGTGAGTTAGAGATCGCCGCTCCAGGGAATTGCGCAGTGAGCATGCCGATGGCCGGTACCCGTACCCCGGAGGTGGATGACGTGGAGATCAAGATGGTGCTGTTCATGCCTCGCGACGCCGCGAGCGTGCCGGTGAGCCGTCAAGTCCTCGATAGCTGCCTGGAGACCCTCGGCGTGACCCCCGACACCCGGACCGACATCGCCCTGGCCCTGGGCGAGGCGTGCGCCAACGTCGTCCAGCACGCCGGGCCCGGGATGGAATACGAGGTCCTGGCCACGGCCAGGGACGGGCGATGCGTCATCGAGGTGGTCAATACCGCGGACCGCGACCAGGGGGCAGTGCCCGCGGCCGCGAGCCTGCGGTCTCTCTCGCCCGGGCCGGTCCCGGTGAGCGCCGAGCACGGCCGCGGCCTGAAGATCATCGATGCGGTGACCGACAACCTCCAGCTGACCGGCGACGGCCGCGCCGGGACCACGCTGCACTTCGAGAAGGCCTTGAGCTGGGTGCCCGGGGCAGCGGGCGAGCACTTGTTCAGCGCGCAGTCCTAGCACTGGCCCCGATGACGCCGTGACCGGCCGGTGCTGCCGGGCGGCGGGACCGTCCGGCCAGCGGCCGGACCGTCCGGCCAGCGCCGACTTCAGCTGGAGGCGAGCTGCTGGCCCCACTGGCCCCGGTGCACCACCTCCGCGGTAGGCCGGCGCCGGTCGCGCAGATCGCGGGGCGGTTCGTCGCTGTAGCCGATGGAGATGGCCCCGATCGGGGTGAACTGGGGCGGCACGCCGAATTCGGCGCGGAAGGCCTCGATCCGGTCGGCCGGGAGCCCGAAGAAGCACGCTCCGAGCCCGGCATCGACGACGGTCAGCAGCATCTGCAGGGCAGCGAACCCGGTGTCGATATCCCAGTAGGGGGCGGGCCACCAGGCGTCGCTGCGATCCGTGTGCCCCTTGTCCGGCAGGGCGTAGCGGTCGAGGTAAGCGTCTTTGTGTGACAGCGGCACGATCAGCAGCGGGGCCTCGACCCGCGCCGCGAAGTATTCGTCCGGGTCGTCCGCAGGCCGGGCCGCGGCCCGGAACCGGGCCACGTCGGCGGGATCGTCCAGGACCAGGAAGGCCCAGCCCTGGGAGAACCCCGCGGACGGCGCGCGCAGGCCATTCTGCAGGATACGGTCCACCACGTCGCCGGGGACGGGGCGGTCCGTGTCGTAGTGGCGCACCATCCGCCGTCGCCGGATCACGTCCTGGAATTCCATGCCGGTCAGCCTAGAGTGCCCGGCCGACAGCATCCAGATACGGCACACGCGGCTTCGTCTGGCGCGGAACCATCGACGTCGCCTCCATCCGGATCTGGCTCCGCCATCCCGGCCCATGTTCTACGGGACACGCTCTGGCCGGCCCGGCTGCGGGCGTGCCGTGATCGGGGTAGGTTTTGCGCCGCGGGTGACGCAAAACCTACCCCGTTGATACGGAGCTGCCAGTGAGGGGGCAGGCCGGGCCGGGGGGTGCCGCGCCAGCCGCGGCCCTGGAGCACTCCGGCTACCTGCGCGGCGACCTGGCCGCGGCGCTGCCGGCGCGGAACCGCCGGCGCAGCCTCGATCAGGACCTGGCTCCGCCATCCCGTCTCATGATCTGCGGGACACGCTCTACCGGACACGCTCTAGCCTGCGGAGCTCTCCTCGAGCACGGCCAGGATGTTCCCGGCCGGGTCCCGGAACCAGGCGATGTCGGGCCCGGAGCCACGGCTGATCCCCTTCCCGTCCTGCGCCAGCCCGTCATAGCGCTCGAACGTCACGCCCCGTGCGCTCAGCTCGTCCACGGCCGCGTCGATGTCGCCGACCGGGAAGTTGAGGATGGTGTAGTCCGCCGGAACGTGGCCGGGCTTGGGGTAGACCAGCGTGTCCCGGCCGCCCGCCAGGTGCAGCGTCATCAGGCCGCCCCGCTGCGAGGTGGCAATGCCGAGGACCTCGCCGTAGAACTTCTCTGCCGCCTGCAGATCGCCCACGGCGAAGCCGCTGAAGGCCCTGGTATTTGCGAACATGCTCACGCCGGTGCTCCTTTCCCGCTATTCCCTGGCTGAGACGATCCCGGCCACCCGGACTCACCGCTGCATGCCCACCCCGCCGCCCGGGCCCCCGGGTAGAGGGCTGCCGCCGGTAAATTCGTTATTGGACGGGAATTGGAGCGGCTTACCACGTCCCGCGCTGGCCGGCGTCGCGCGGTTGGTGCTGGGCTCGCCGTTCTTCTGGCTGCCGCGGGAGAGCGACACGCCGACCGGCTGAACGGCGCCGGTTACCCCGGCGATACGGCCCCGCCGGTACCGTTTGATTCGCGCCGCCCCGGGTAACCGATGCGTACCTGGACCGGATTCTGGCTGTGGTGAGCTGCCCGGGACCACGCGGGCATGGTCACACGGCGCCGAGCAGAGGAGGCTGCCGTAGCGGACGAGAAGAAGGGTCATCGGGTGCCGTGGCCGCGCGCCGCCGCGGTCGGCCCGCGGGAGACCCTGCCGCAGCGTACCCCGGGAGCCAGTGGCACCGGGTGGCCGGAGTCAGCGGGCTGCCCGCCCTCCTCCGGGCCCGACAGTTTCCCTGAGTTCACCCTCCCGGAATACGTCCGCACGGACGGGCCGGAACTGGCCGTCGAGACCGAATGCCCGCCGACCCCTGAGGTTCTCGACCGTGTGCTGGACGCGCTCAGGAAGCTCAGCTAGCCGGAGCCGCACCCGGGCGGCCGGGCGGAGGAGCCCGCTACGACCCGGGCTGCGCCCGGTGGCTGACTTTGGCGTGGCGGCGGCGCGGGGCAGGCCGGCGAATGGCAGGCCCCGGCGCCGGCAGCCGTGGATCAAACAGCCATCCGGCGTGCAATTTCTGCTCGACCGCGTGGAACACGGGAGTGTCCATGGGGCGGGAGGCGGAGCCCCGGTGCTCGATGGCGGGGTGATGGAGGGTAGCCATGCCGGCAGTACACCGCGTGCCGGACCGCACATCGAGCATGGAACGGCTCGCGCCAGCCTTCCCGAATCCGGGGCAGGCCCGGCGCATCGGGGACTGTCCGAGCGACCGGGGAGAATGCCGTCGTGCCGCGCCATCTTCGCGGACCGTTCCGCGGTCGCCAGAATTGACGCGGCCGGCCGCGAGTAGAGGGCCGATCCCGGGACACTTGTCCGGCCATGACCACATCGAGCGAGCGCACGGACCCGTCGGCTCTGGCTGAACCGGCCGGGCATGGACCTGCAGACCGAGGAGGCCAAGGCCACGGTCGCGGAGATCCAGGCCGAGAACGAGGCCCTGAAAGAGGCGGACCGGGCCGCGGAGGCGCAGGCGGAGGCGGCCGCTGAGCAGGCGAAACAGCTGGCCGAGGTGACGGGGGAAGTGCTGGAGGAGCTGAAGGACATGAAGGCCGGAGCCGACCAGGCCTGATCGGCCAGCGGTGTGGGCAGGCCGGTCAGACGGCGGGCCGCTCACGCGGCGGGCCGCTCAGGCGGCGGGCAGGCCGGTCAGACGGCGGGCAGGCCGGCGGCGGTGAACGCCGCGCGAACCCGGGCGACCTGGCTGGCGGCCGGCGGGGTCACCTCGGCACAGGGGTTGTCCAGGCCGAGCGCGGCGTACTTGGGCGCGCCGAGCGTGTGGAACGGGAGCACGTCGACCCGTTCGACGTTGCCGAGGGACGCGGTGAACCGGGCGATCGCGGCGACGTCGCCGGGGTCGTCGGTCCAGCCGGGGACGAGGACGAAGCGCACCCAGACAGGCTGGTGACGGGCGGCGAGACGGCGGGCGAAGGCGAGCGTCGGGGCGACGCTGCGGCCCGTCACCCGCCGGGCGATGGCCGGGTCGAACGACTTGATGTCGAGCAGGACCAGGTCGGTGGCGTCCAGCAGCTCGTCGTCGGCACGGCTGCCGAGGTAGCCGGAGGTGTCGAGCGCGGTGTGCAGGCCGAGTTCCTTCGCGCCGGTCAGGACGGCCCGGGTGAACGCGGGCTGCAGCAGTGGCTCGCCGCCGGAGACGGTCAGCCCGCCACCGGCCGCGCCGATGAACCGCCGGTAGCGGCTGGCCTGGTCGAGCACGGCGGCTGCGCTCATCCGCTGCCCGTTCCGGCCGGACCAGGTGTCCGGGTTGTGGCAGTACGCGCAGCGCAGCGGGCAGCCGGCGGTGAACACGACGAACCGGGTGCCGGGGCCGTCGACCCCGGTGGACAGATCCCAGGAGTGCACCGAACCCGTGATCTCGGTGCGGCCGAGATCCCAGGAGTGCTCCGAACCCGTGATCTCGGCCGGGCCGGCCAGGGCCTGCGGCGGGTCTGCGGTGGCGACGGTCATGGTCAGACCGACTCATGGAAGGTGCGGCTGACCACGTCGAGCTGCTGCTCGCGGGTGAGCCGGACGAAGTTGACCGCGTACCCGGAGACCCGGATCGTCAGCTGCGGGTAGCGCTCGGGGTGATCCATCGCGTCGAGCAAGGTGGCGCGGTCGAGCACGTTGACGTTCATGTGGAACCCGCCGCAGGCCACGTACCCGTCGAGGACGCCGACAAGGTTGCCGACCTGCTCAGTGCGGGTGCGGCCGAGTGCCGCCGGGGTAATGGTCTCGGTCAGGGAGATGCCGTCCTCAGCGTGGCTGTACGGCAGCTTCGCGACCGACAGCGCAGCGGCGACCAGGCCGTGCTGGTCGCGGCCGTTCATCGGGTTCGCCCCGGGCGCGAACGGCGCGCCGGCGCGCCGGCCGTCCGGCGTGTTGCCGGTGTGCTTGCCGTAGACGACGTTGGAGGTGATGGTCAGCACCGACTGGGTGTGCAGCGCGTGGCGGTACGTCTCGTGCTGGCGGACCTTGTCCATGAACGTGCGCACGAGTCCCACCGCGATGTCGTCGGCGAGGTCATCGTCGTTGCCGTAGGCCGGGAACTCACCGTCGGTCTGGTAGTCCGTCACGAGACCCGTGTCGTCCCGGACCGGCCGCACCGTCGCGTACTTGATCGCGGCGAGAGAGTCGGCGGTGACGGACAGGCCGGCGATGCCGCAGGCCATGGTGCGCAGCACGCCGTAGTCGTGCAGCGCCATCTCCAGCCGTTCGTAGGCGTACTTGTCGTGCATGTAGTGGATGACGTTGAGCGCGTCAACATAGGTCTTCGCGAGCCAGTCCATCATCGTGTCGAACCGGGCCACGACCTCGTCGTAGTCGAGCGTGTCACCGGTCAGCGGCGGCAGCCAGGGCCCGACCTGGGCGCCGCTGTTCTCGTCCCGGCCGCCATTGATCGCGTACAGCAGCGTCTTGGCCAGGTTGACCCGGGCGCCGAAGAACTGCATCTGCTTGCCGACCTCCATCGCCGAGACACAGCAGGCGATCGCGGTGTCGTCACCCCACCGGGCCCGCAGCAGGTCGTCGGACTCGTACTGGATGGAGCTGGTGTCGACGGAGACCTGGGCGCAGAACCGCTTGAACCCGTCCGGCAGCGCCGGTGACCAGAGCACGGTCAGGTTCGGCTCCGGTGCGGGCCCCAGGTTGTACAGCGTCTGCAGGTAACGGAAGCTGGTGCGGGTGACCAGCGGGCGGCCGTCACGGCCCAGCCCGCCGATCGACTCGGTGACCCAGGTCGGGTCGCCGGAGAACAGCTGGTCGTATTCCGGGGTGCGCAGGAACCGGACGATCCGTAGCTTGATCACGAAGTCGTCGACGAGCTCCTGCGCCTCCTGCTCGGTGAGTCGGCCCGCGCGCAGGTCGCGCTCGAGGTAGATGTCGAGGAAGGTCGAGGTGCGCCCGAGCGACATCGCGGCGCCGTTCTGCTCCTTGACCGCGGCGAGGTAGGCCAGGTACAGCCACTGGATCGCCTCCCGCGCGGTGGCCGAGGGGCGGGTCACGTCGTGGCCGTAGGAGGCGGCCATCTCGGCCAGCTCGCCCAGCGCGCGGATCTGCTCGGCAAGTTCCTCACGGTCGCGGATGATCTCGGCGGTGGACGGGTGCGCGTCCAGGGCCGCCTTCTCGGCCTGCTTGGCCGCGATCAGCCGGTCGACGCCGTACAGCGGCACCCGGCGGTAGTCGCCGATGATCCGGCCACGGCCGTAGGCGTCCGGCAGGCCGGTGATGATGTGGGAGCGGCGGGCGGCGAGGACGTCGGCCGGATAGGCGTCGAAGACGCCGTCGTTGTGGGTCTTGCGGTACCGGGTAAAGATTTCCCGGACTGCCGGGTCCAACGTGTAGCCGTAGGCGGCCAGGCCCCCCTCCACCATCCGCAGGCCGCCGTTGGGCATGATCGCGCGGCGGAGCGGCGCGTCCGTTTGCAGCCCGACGATCAGCTCGTGCTCCTGGTCGATGTAGCCGGGGGCGTGGCTCGTGATCGATGCGGGGGTGTGGGTGTCCGCGTCGTAGATGCCGCGGGCCTGCTCGTCAGGGAACATCGCGGTCAGCCGCGACCACACCGCTCGGGTGCGGTCCGTCGGGCAGGCCAGGAACGCCGCGTCACCGGTGTACGGAGTGAGGTTGGCCTGGATGAAATCGCGGACGTCGATCCGGTCCGTCCAGCGGCCGGTGGCGAAGTCCTGCCACGGGCCGGCGGGGACGCCGCTGCCCTCGGTCCGGATGGATTCGATGATCGCACTCACGATTCTGCCTGCCTTACTATCGCTCTGACCTTGCCTCTCTTCTTATAGGTCTAGACCACTGGCGGGGATTTATCATCGGGGCTTTCGTCCTTACCTGCCGGCCTAAGGACCCCGGTCAGGTGCGGGCTGCCGCGCGGGGGCGGCGCGCGGGGTCACCGCGGGGTCGGCGCGGGGGCGGCGCGCGGGGTCACCGCGGGGGCGGCGCGCGGGGCGGCGCGCGGGCGCGGACCGCCGTGGATCGCCCGGACTACCTGGTGCGCGACTTCGCGGGTGGTACCGCTGCCCGTCTCCGTATGCTGACCGTCTTCACCCTTAACCGGCGCATAGCTGGCGGGATCCGGTGCCCGGGTGGGGCACGTTCGGGTCCGAACGGTAGCCGGTTACGGTGCCCGTCATGGCACCTATCAAGATGATCAAGCTCGCGGCCCGGGGGTTCGTTTAAGCCTGTGGCTTAGCTCACGGTTTAGGTGGCTAAGGCATGAACTACTGCCAGGTAGCGTGCTTAACGGGGCGGCCCGGCGGCCCGCGATGGGGTATCCCCCGAACCCTCCGCGTGATTACCAGTCCTGCCGGGCCGTCCCGTCCCCGCCGAGCATACCTAGGGGCGCAAAAGTCCCCAGCGAGACTATCGAACACGTGTCCGGAATTTGCTAACCTGCTGGGTGGGCATCCCGGGCGGACCAGCCGGGGAAGGCAGCCTCCTGGGATGCCTCCCGGTTGCGGCACGGCAAGGACAGCGCATCCATGGACCGGCAGACTAGTTGATACAAGGCTTCGATCGGTACCCCGCCCGTCACGTAGTGCCAAGTGAACGCCATCCGAAGGGTACCGATGTCTCGGGTGGGGCGCCAGGGGCTCGAACCCTGAACCGACGGATTAAAAGTCCGCTGCTCTACCATTGAGCTAACGCCCCGCGAACCGGCCAGGCCGGCACCGTCGGACGAAGCGTACCGACTCAAACGGTGATCCGCGTAGGGCCGGGGACTGATCATGCGGTCGCTGGGGACTGATGATGCGGCCGCCGCGGACTGGTCATGCGGCCGCCGGGCGCGCCCGGAACGGTCAGGCCCGCGGGCGGATGGGCGGGATCTGCTTCTGGGAATGGCGCCGCGGGCCGGACCACAGCGCCGGGACCGCGTCCACCGCCTTGGCCACGGCGTAGGCGGCCTGCTCGTAGTTGACCCGCCAGCCGACGTAGTCCGGCCACGCGTCGGCCGGGGACCGCTCGACGGGAAAGTTCACCTTCTCCAGGGTGGCGATGCCCTCCAGGAACTCCTGGTAAGTCAGGCTGATGCCCTGGGCGGGATCAGGCATCGCGGGTACGGACAGGCCCATGGCCAGGGCGACCTCGGTGAAGCACTGGAACCCGCCGCGCAGGCAGAGCCGCGCCGCGACGGTCGGCGCGGCCTGCGGGGACAGGGCCAGGTACATCGCGGCGGAATCCAGCACCGCAAGCAGCCCGGTCACCCACGAGGACAGCGGCTTGGGGGAGCGGAACCGGACCAGCGGCAGGTAGGTGGTGTGACTCTCGCCGATGTCGGCGGCCCAGCGTTCCCATTGGTCGTACAGGTCGGGCAGGGTGTTGATCGTGGACGCGCCTGAGCCCAGCGCGTAGTGCGTGCGGGCCAGCAGTTCCGGGCCCCAGGATGGCACGCCGGCCCGGGCGTTCAGCAGCGCGACGTCTGTCTCCCGCCGGTTGAACGCCGAGTACAGGGTGGGCAGGTAGGCGATCTGCAGGGTCACCGTGACCAGCCCGATCAGCGCCGCGGCGTACTGGATCGCCCGCTCGACCCCGCCGTGCACGCTCGAGTCGCCGATGAACCAGAAGGCCGGGCCCGCAGTGTCGAACGACAGCGTGACCCCGCCGGCCACGAACGGCCACAGCAGCAGCCCGAACCCGACGTAGGCCACGAGCCAGCCAGGCCAGCAGCTGGCAGACCAGCAGCGTGGCGGCCTCGGCGGCCAGGATCCGGTCGCGCCGGTGGTAGTTCTTGAACGGGGCGGTCAGCAGCTGGAACCCCAGATGCACCACCCGGTCGACCCAGATCATCAGCCGGCCGCTGACCGGGCGCGGCACGATCAGCGTCCCGACCAGGCTGATGCAGTCGATGATCACCAGAAACAGCCCGACCGGGGCGGCGATGTAGCGCGCGTATAGCGGCACCATCACGACGGCCCTGCTATTCCGGCACGCCGATCGGGACCAGGGCCGCGACGTCCGGGTGCCGGTCCAGCCAGGCCCGGGCGAACGGGCAGGCCGGCACCACGGTCAGCCCCTCGCTGGCCGGTACCCGACCGCCGCGCGCACCAGCTGCCGCCGACGCCGTGACCTTCCAGCGTCCCGGGCACGTCGGTATGCAGCAGGACCATCCGTTTGCCGTGCATCCGGTACCAAATCTCCGCAACGGAACCGCCCGCGCGGTACTCGAACCGGGAACGGTCTGGGTCGTGAGTTACCTGAGGTGAGTCGATCACGCGGTCCATCGTCTCAGGACGGGACTGGCCAGTGAGCAGAGGAATGCGAAGCTGGCCAGACCAGCACTCAACTGGGGTGGAATCATGGCCATGACCGGTACCGAGCAGGTCGATCTGGACGTCCTCGCCGAGATCCAGCAACGGGTTCTGTGGCTGGCCACCCGCATCGTGGACGCGGCCAACCATGACCGCGACACGGGGGACGGCGTCAAGGTGGGCGGCCACCAGGCTTCCAGCGCCAGCCTGGTCAGCGTGATGACCGCGCTGTACTTCGCGTACCTGGACGCGCCGGACAAGGTGAGCGTGAAGCCGCACGCCTCCCCGGTGTACCACGCGATCCAGTACCTGCTCGGCAACCTGGACCGCGGCTACCTGCCGTCGCTCCGCGCGTTCGGTGGCCTGCAGGCCTACCCGAGCCGGACCAAGGACCCGGACGGCCCGGACTTCTCCACCGGGTCGGTCGGGCTGGGTGCGGCCGCTCCGCTGTTCGCCGCGGCGGCCCGCCGGTACGTGGACGCGCACTTCGGCCCCCGGCCGCGGAGCCGGTTCGTCTCCCTGATCGGCGACGCCGAGCTGGACGAGGGCAACATCTGGGAAGCGGTCGCCGACTCCGCCACCGACGGGCTCGGCAACGTCATGTGGATCGTGGACCTGAACCGCCAGTCGCTGGACCGGGTGGTGCCCGGGGTGCGGATCGCCCAGTGGGAGCAGCAGTTCACCGCGGCCGGCTGGCACGTGGTGGAGGCCAAGTACGGGGCGGTGCTCCAGGCAGGCCTTCGCCCGGCCCAGCGGCGCGCCCTGCGGGACTGGATCGACGCCCTGCCCAACGAGCACTACCAGTCGCTGTTCGGCCTGGCCCCGGCCGACGTCCGGGCCCGTTTCCTGGACGGCGCCCGGAGCAGGTCCGCGGGTTCTGCGCCGGCCTGGCCGACGACGAGCTGGCCGCCCTGGTCACCGACCTGGCCGGGCATGACCTGCGCTCGCTGCTCGGCGCGTTCGCCGCCTGTGACGCCGAGAAAGACCGGCCGAGCGTGGTCTTCGCGTACACGGTCAAGGGCTGGGGCCTGCCCATCGCCGGCAACCCGCGCAACCACTCGGCGCTGCTGACCACGGGCCAGGTCGACCAGATGCGGGCCCGGCTGGGGCTGACCGCGGACACGGAGTGGGACCGCTTCGACCCGATGACCCCGGCCGGCCAGTGGGCGGCCGCGCGGCGTGAGCACCTGGCCCGCCCGCCGCACCCCGAGTCCATCAGGCCGCTGACCGTGCCTGACTCCACCGGCCTGCGCACAGGCCGCTCACTCTCCACCCAGGAGGCCTTCGGCCGGATCCTGGTCAACCTGTCCCGCGACGAGGCCGTGGCGCCCTATCTGGTCACCGCGGCACCTGACGTGGCTACCTCCACCAACCTGGCCGGCTTCATCAATCGCACCAAGGTATTCAGCCCGGACGCCGGCGGTCGTGGAGCGAGGACACCGTGCTGAAGTGGGCCGAGGGCCCCGACGGCCACCACATTGAGCTGGGCATCAGCGAGATGAACCTGTTCCTGCTGCTCGGCCAGCTCGGCCTGGCCTGGGACCTGTCGGACCAGCCGCTGCTGCCGGTCGGCACGGTCTACGACCCGTTCGTGCTGCGCGGGCTGGACGCCTTCATCTACTCGGTGTACTCCGGCGCCCGGTTCATCGTGGCGGGCACCCCGTCCGGGGTCACCCTGGCCCCTGAGGGCGGCGCGCACCAGTCCACCATCACCCCCTCCGTGGGCCTGGAACTGCCCGGCGTCACGTTCATCGAGCCCGCCTACGCCACCGCGCTGGACTGGCTGATGTGCGGGGCCCTGCAGGGCATCGCCACGGCCAACGCGGCCGCACCGGCCCGCCCCGGGGCGGGGCGCCGGTCATGGAGGACGGCTCGTACTATTTCCGGCTCACCACCCGGGGCCATCGACCAGCAGCCGTTCCAGGCCGCGCGGGACCGGCTGGGCGACGCGGTGCTTCGCCGCCAGGTCCTCGCGGGCGCCTACCGGCTGGTGGACGCCG
>CAVQEM010000085.1:0-20433 GCA_963711485.1 uncultured Actinomycetes bacterium | reverse complement strand
AATAGCGCGCTCCTCGCCTGAGGCTGGTCGGGATATCCGCACCGGCTGGGCACAGGGTAAGGCGCGCAGGGAACGAGCCGCGGCCCGGCAGGCACCGTGAGGTGCCCGCCGGGCCGCGGTCTTTACGCCGCTGGACCTAAGACCGGCCAGGTCGGTGACGAAGTCAGGCCCGATCGAGCCGAGCCCGGTCATGCTGTCGTAGCCGCTGGCCGTGCTGAGCGTGTTCGGCCGCGTGGCACAGTTGCCGGTCGCGTCGCAGTAGGTGATGGTCCCTTCGTAGGTGAGTTCACGGAATGAGTAGACGAAACCCTTCGCGTTGATGTACGAGGAGGCGTGGTCCGTCCGGTACTGGGCCTGCTTGCCCCGGGCAGGATGTCGTCGATCGCGCCAGGTGTGCTGTCGAGGCGGTAGATCGCCGGGTTGATGAAGCCCACATCCACGCCGGCGGCCTGGTCCGCGTCGGCGATCACGCCGGCCAGCAGCGGCGAGGCGAGGCTGGTCCCGCCGTAGCGGGTCTGGGAGTACACCGCCTTGCCGTTCGGGAAGGTCTGGTGCAGGCCGATGAGGAATCCGGTCGCCGGGTCGGCATCCATCGAGATGTCGGGGTTAACCCGCAAGGGGACCGGGCCGAAGATGTTCTCATTGCGCAGCGCGAGCGCGGCGGGCACGACCGGCGCCTGGTACCACGGCTGGGTGTAGTAGTAGCTGGTGAATCCGCCGCTGCCGCCGTCGTAGGTCACCGGCAGCCAGGTGTTCAGCGTGGCCTTGGTGCACCCGGGCAGGGCGCCCACGGCATTGGCCGTGCACTTCCATGAACGGCCGGTGGCCCAGCCCACCTGGCCGGTCTGCTGGCCCTTGGATCCGATCTGGAGCGACGTGCCGCCGACAGACGTGACGTACGGGCTCTCCGTCGGGTAGTCGGAGGACGAGAAGCCGACCAGGTTGAAGTTGTCGCCGTTATCGCCGGAGGAGAACATGACGCGTCATCCCGGTCGATCCGGCGAGCATGAACAGGTCGTCGTACGCCGTCTTGGTCGCGGCGTCGTCCAGGAGGTCCCCGGCATCGTCACCCCAGGAGTTGGTGACCACGTCGGCCAGCCGGTTGTCGATGACGTTCTGCTCGGCGTTGAACAGTCCCGTTCAGGCAGTCCTCGCCCCGACGTAGAGGATGCGAGCGCCGGGGGCCGTCGAGTGCACGGACTCGACGTCGATCGCCTGCTCGGTCGCCCAGCCGGAGGCGCCGCACAGGGCCTCGTTGTCGAAGGGAGGCTCGGACCTGGCTGAAGCCCGCGTTGGAGAACGGGTTGCCCGGATCGTTGATCTTGAAGTACCGGGTCGCGTCGCTGGCGATGGTCGCCGAGCCGTAGGCGTCGATGACCGCTACGGTGACGCCCTTGCCGGTGCTGGACGATCCGACGCCGTACGCGGAGCGGTACTGGCCGGGCTTGTAGCCGCACACCTGGTCAGGCACCGTATTCGGGTAACCCTGCCCGAACGGCGGCTTCACCGTCGTGCTCTTGGCGCCGTAGTAGCTGCCGCACGGCGGGGCGGTGATGAACGCCGCCGGCGCCGGGGGGAACGGGTTGGTCGAGGCCGACGAGGCGGCGGCCTTCGTCCTGGCGGCGCTCCCTGCGGCGGCATCGGTGGTGGCGATGTTCTGGTTGATGCCCAGGGCGCCCGCCACGCTGCCGCTGAGCGAGGCCGGAACTGACAGCGTGCTGGCGGCCATGCGCACAGTATGGCCGTGCAGCTTGTAGTTGTTCAGCGTGGTGCCGAACGCCTTTTCGACCTGGGCGGCCGTGCCGGCCGCGGAGATCGTGATCCGGTCCTTGGACACGGCGCCGACCGTGAAGCCCTCGCTGGCCAGCCACGCGCGGGCGCTGCTGACTTCGCTCGTGGTCGGGGAGAACCGCGCTTCCCACTGGGAAGCGGTCAGGTAGTGCCGGTAGCTGGCGCTTCCCGGGGAGCTGATCGCCCGCACAAGCGATTTCGCCCCTGATGCGTCGCGCAGCTTCAGCACCACCTCGAAGTCCACCGGAGCGGACTTCGCGACGGCTCCCATCGCAGCTTCCGCGCCGATCGCCGTGATGGCACTGCCCGGGAGCGGGGTCCGGCCGGAAGTAGATGCCCCGGCGGCCTGCGCTCCGATGATGCCGCCCCCCGCGGCCAGGGACAATAGGATCGCCGCCCCGGCAGCTGTCGTGGACGTCCTGTGTCGTGCACCCACGATTGCCCTCCTCCTCCTGTTGCATGGTGAAGTCTCGCCACGGACGGTAGCCATTTTTGACCGCTGCGGCAATGGCTTACAGATACCGCCTTGGGCACGATGAACACCTGGAACCTCACGCCGCGGCCTGGAAGAACTGCTGCGTCGGCCACGGCTGCGCCGGGTGCACGTCGTCGAGTGTCCAGCAGCGCGGCTTCCTGACCCCGCTGACTCCTGCCGGAACCGCCCAGCTCCCTGCCTGGCTCACCCGGCTCAACCGGGAGGCGGCCCGGCACAGTAATGCGTCCGGGCCGGAAGACACGATCCTCGACGGCGCGGGCCGCGGCGTGGTGTTCCGTTGCGGGGCGGTCCTCGCCCTGCTGGCCTGGATCACGATCACGCTGGGGGGCACGGTGCCGATCAACGAAGCGGCATCCGGCTGGGATCCGGACGCACCTCCGCCCACCTGGCGGGCGCAGGTCGACCGCTGGGAGCGACTGAATTCTGTCCGGGTATGGCTGGCGGTCGGCGCGTTCGCCCTGATGCTGGCCGCCGCGGCCCTCCATGCCCACGGAGGCTGAACCCTGAGCCAGATACTCTGGAAAGAGTAGGCTGACGCCTATGCCGGCTCGCCATCGCAGCAATCCGCTGGCCCTGGCCGTTCTCGTCTGCCTCGCCGAGCGGCCGATGCATCCTTACGAAGCGGCTACCACGCTGCGCCAGCGCCAGAAGCACGAGAGCGTCCGGCTCAACTACGGCTCCCTGTATGCCGTGGTCGCGTCCCTCGAGAAGCGGAAGCTCATCGCGCCCCAGGAGACCGAGCGCAAAGGCCGCCTCCCCGAGCGCACCGTCTACCACCTCACCGGCACCGGCCGGATCGAGCTGCACGACTGGCTCACCGAGCTGCTGTCCACGCCGGTCAAGGACTACACCAGCTTCGAGGCCGCCCTGTCCTTCCTGCCGGCCCTCCCGCCCGCCGACGTGGCCACTCTGCTGCGCGAGCGGGCCGCCAGCTGGAGCGGGAAATCGCCCAGGCGCACGCCTCGCGCGAGCTGGCCGAGAAGCAGCACGTCCCCCGCCTGGCCTGGGTGGAAGAGGAGTATCGCACCGTGCTGCGCGAGGCCGAGCTGGGCTACGTCCGCACACTGGCCGAGCAGATCGCCACTGGCACGCTCGAAGGGATCGGCTGGTGGAAATCGATCCACGGCCCCGAGGACCACGTTGCCGGGGACCACGGCCCCGAGGACCACGCTGCCGGGGACCACGCTGCCCGGGGCCACGGCGCCGCGGGCCCCCAGCAGTAGCCCGCACGGCATCCGCTGCGTCCGCGCCGTCAGCTCGATCAATTCCCGGCCGGGGAGCACCCGCACCCCGGCGAGCTGGCGACCGGGCACGTCCTGCCGCCGTCAGGGGTGAGCAGGGCTGGGGATGGACCGGCCGAGGGCGTCGAGGATGACCGTGAGCCCGATCTCGAACTCGTCGCCGAAGTCGTAGCCCGGCCGGAGGATGTGCTCGGCCGCCATCTCGGTCAGGTGGGGGTATTCGGCCGTGAATCCGTCCATGATTGCTTCCGTGGCCTCGGTGACGGTCTCCGAGCTGAAGGGCAGGGCGGCCTCCTGGAGCGCGAACCCGTAGATGTAGCTGTCGAGCAGGGCGAGGGCGTGGGCCGTCATGGCCACCGAGAACCCCGCGGCGCGCAGGGTGCCTAGCGTCGAGTCGTGGTGGCGCAGCGTCGCCGGGCCGGGGTTGGCCCGCGACTCCATGAGCCCGATCGCCCACGGGTGGCGCCGCAGCGCATGGCGGGCTGAGATCGCGCGGCGGCGCATCTGCGACCGCCAGTCGCCGTCGGCCGCCGGGAGCTCGATCTCGCTGAAGACCAGATCGACGATCCCATCGAGGATCTCCTCCTTGCTGGCGACGTAGTGATAGAGCGACATCGGCTTGACGCCGAGCTCACTGGCCAGGGAGCGCATCGTCAATGCCCCGATCCCCGCCGTGTCGGCGACCGCGACGGCGCCTCGCAGCACCCGTTCCCGGCTTAGCCGAGCACGCTCGGCCCGGCTCTGACTCACTGCCTGGGTCATGCCACTCCCCGCCCCTAGCGTTTTCGTACTTAGTACTGTAGCGTGACTTACTAAGTACGGCCAAGCAGGTCGTGCGTGGCGCGTGGGAAGTAGCGGTCATGGAATCTGAGTGGCAGCCTGCGGTGTCGAGCGGCGAGGCGGCCCGGCCGGCAAGCAGCGAGGCGGCCCGGCCGGCGGCAGGCGGCGCAGGGGCCGGCCGGCGGCAGTCGGGGCGATGCGGGCGATCGTGCAGGACGGGTACGGCTCGGCCAGCGTCCTGCGACTCGCGCGGATCCCCCGCCCCGCGATCGGCGGCACCGAGGTGCTGCTGCGGGTGCATGCGGCGGGACTGGACCGGGGCACCTGGCATCTGATGGCGGGCCGGCCGTATCTGCTGCGCCTGGCGGTCGGTATCCGCGGCCCCCGCAACCCGGTGCCGGGGCTGGATGTGGCGGGCACCGTCGTCGCGGCGGGCCCGGACGTGACCCGGTTCTCGGTCGGTGATGAGGTGTTCGGGTTCAGCCGGGGCAGCTTCGCCGAGTACGCCGTCGCCCGCGAAGACAAACTCGCCGCCAAGCCGGCCAGCACCAGCTTCGAGCAGGCCGCGGTGCTACCGGTCTCCGGTGTCACGGCCCTGCAGGCGCTGACCGACGCCGGCCATGTCACCGCCGGGCAGAAAGTGCTGATCACCGGCGCGTCCGGCGGTGTCGGCAGTTACGCCGTCCAGCTGGCCAGGGCGTTCGGGGCCGAAGTCACCGGCGTCTGCAGCGCCGCGAAACTGGACCTGGTGCGCGAGCTCGGCGCCAGCCATGTCATCGACTACGGCCGCGACGACTTCGCCGACGGAAGCCACCGCTACGACCTGATCATCGACATCGCGGGGAATCCGGGCCTGTCACGACTGCGCCGCGCACTCACGCCCGCCGGGACGGCCGTCATCACGGGTGGCGAGGACGGCGGCAACTGGACCGGCATGGACCGCCAGTTCCGGGCGCTGGCCCTGTCGCCATTCCTGCGCCAGCGGCTGACCATGGTCGCCCCCCGGCAGCGCTCCAGCGACCTGGACCGGCTCACCGTCTTCATCGAGGCCGGCACCGTAATCCCGAGCATTGGTGCGACCTACCCGCTGGACGAGGTTCCCCAGGCTCTGCGTTACCTCGAGGCGGGGAAAGCGCGCGGGAAAGTCGTCATCACCATCTGAGCTGCGCAGGCCCGGCGCCGGACAGCGCGGGGCTACTTGATGAACCCGAGATAAATCACGCTGAGCAGGCCGAAGGCGAAGCAGTAGATCGCGAACGGGGTCAGGGTGCGGGTCTGGAAGTAGCGCATCAGGAACCGGACCGAGACGTACGCGCCGATCCCGGACAAGACGCTGCCAAGCAGGATCTGGCCGTGGATGCCGTGGCCTTCCGGACCCGTCAGCTTGGGCAGCTCCAGCACGCCCGCCGCCAGGATGACCGGGGTGGCGAGCAGGAACGCGAACCGGGCCGCGTCCTCCCGGGACAGGCCGCGGGACATGCCGGTCACCATCGAGATCCCGTCCCGGCTGATCCCGGCCAGCAGCGCGAAGATCTGCGACGCACCGATGGTCAGGGCCCGCAGATAACCCATCCGGGCCAGCCGCTCGTCGGACTGGATCGCCAGCACCAGCTCTTCCTGCCGCGCGGCCTGCTGGCCCGACGCGTGCCGGGCCTGCCGGGCCATCCCCGGGGCGGCGGGCCCGGGCGGCCGCCGCGCGCTGGCGGGCACGGGCGTCAGCGCCTCCTCCCGCTGCGCGGCGACCTCCCGGTCGGCCGAGATCGAGGACCGTGGGCGGAACCGCTCGCCGCAGTACAGGATCACGCCGTTGATCATCAAGAACACCCCGGCCAGGATCGGCTTGCCGAAGATCTCCCGGAAAGGCTTGTCCGCGACCACGCCGACCAGGCCGACCGGGATCGTGGCCAGGATGATCATCCAGGCGAGCCGCTGGTCGCGGGTCTGCACCCGGCGGTCACGGATCGAGCTGAAGAAGCCGCCGATGATCCGGATCCAGTCCCGCCAGAAGTAGATCAGCAGGGCGATCGCGGTCGCGACGTGCATGCCCACGATGAACGCCAGGTACGGGGACTGGGGCGTGGCCACGTTCAGGTCGGTGGCCCAGCTGCCGCCGATCAGCGCCGGGATCAGCACGTTGTGCCCCAGGCTGGACACCGGGAAGAGTTCGGACACCCCCTGGACGAGCCCGACGACGGCAGCCTCAAGGTAGGTCAGATGGGTCATGGAAGCCTTTCAGTCTGCGGGGTGCCAGGGTGCAGGCGCCCTGCCGGCAGGACCCATCGTACGGAAAAGCAAACGCCGGAAAGCGCTACTTGATCACGCCGAGATAGATCACGCTGAGCAGGCCGAACACGAAGCAGTAGATCGCGAACGGGTACAGCGTGCGGGTCTGGAAATAGCGGACCAGGAACCGGACCGAGACGTACGCGCCGAGTCCGGACAGCACGCTGCCGACCAGGATCTGGCCGTGGATCCCGTGGCCGAGCGGGCCCACCAGGTCGGGCACCTTGAGCGCCCCCGCGGCCAGGATGACCGGGGTGGCGAGCAGGAACGCGAACCGGGCCGCGTCCTCCCGGGACAGGCCCCGGGCCATGCCGGTCACCATGGTCACGCCGTCACGGCTGATGCCCGCGAGCAGGGCCAGGATCTGCGACGAGCCGATGATGAGCGCCTCCCCGACATGCATCCGGGCCAGCCGCTCGTCGGAGGCCAGGCCGTGTGAGATTTCCTCCGCGCGGACCCCCCGGTGCCCGGTGGCCTCGCCCGCGGCCGGGCGGACGACGTCCCCCGGCTGGCCCGGCACCGGGATGGGGTCTGGCTGGGCCACCATCATCGCTTCCTCCCGCTGCGCGGCGACCACCTGGTCAGCCTGGCGCGAGGCGCGGGGGCGGAACCTCTCCCCGCAGAACAGGATGAGGCCGTTGACGATGAGGAACACGGCGGCCAGGATCGGCTTGCCGAACAGGACCCGGAACGTGTGCTCGGCGACCAGGCCGACCAGGCCGACCGGGATGGTGGCCAGGATGATCATCCAGGCGAGGGTCTCGTCGCGGGTCGCCACCCGCGGGTGCCAGCCCTGCCAGTGCGCCAGCGAGGTGAAGAAGCCGCTGATGATCCGGATCCAGTCCCGCCAGAAGTAGATCAGCAGGGCGATCGCGGTGGCCACGTGCATGCCCACGATGAACGCCAGGTACGGCGACTCAGGCTTGGCCACGTTCAGGTCGGTGGCCCAGCTGCCGCCGATCAGCGCCGGGATGAGCACGTTGTGCCCCAGGCTGGACACCGGGAAGAGCTCGGTCACTCCCTGGATCAGGCCGACCACGCTAGCCTCGAGGTAGGTCAGATGGGACATGTCGGCCTTTCTACCCGCCGGGATCCGGAAGCCTGTCTGAGACTATTCGACCTGCTGAGCGCGCACGCTGGGCGGCGTGTTTCCCCGCGAGCTTATGGGCGATTCGCCATACTCTTCCCGTACCGCTAGCAAACTTCTCTACCATCTGCCGTGGGGGGACGGGAGAAGGGGACCACGATGCTTGCTCACCCACGGCCGCGTCTCGCTGGTTTAATCTGGCGCGCGGGGCTGCCCGCCGCGGCCGCGGTGCTCACCCTAGTGGCCGGGCTCGTCCCGGCCCAGGCGGCCACCCCCGGCTGGCGGATCACTGACCTCCTTCCCGCCTCCACCGAGGTCTACAGCGTGGCGGCCACGTCCGCCGGCAACGCCTGGGCGGTCGGCACGGCCTGCGGGGATCCATGCGAGGGAGGGACGAATCTCCTGGCTGAGCACTGGACCGGCGCGCAGTGGCAGGCAGTCGCCCCGCCCGCCGGCTTCAGCACGTCAGTGGGGACAGCGGTGACCGCGGCCAGTTCACCGTCCAACGCATGGGTGTTCGCCAACCAGGGGAACGACGTTGACACGGCGATCGGCCTGCGCTGGAACGGCACCTCATGGACCGGTGAGCACGACTTCCCGGCCTGGTCGGACGTGACGGCGGCGGTGGTCATCGGCAAGGCCGACGCGTGGGCCTTCGGGCAGATCATTTCCCCGTCTTCCCCCTACGTGGCGCATTACAACGGCACCACGTGGACGCAGGCGTCATTTCCCGCCGCTGTGACCCCGGAGGACGCCAGCGCGCTGGGCGCCCGCAACATCTGGGCCATCGGCCAGGGATCGTCCACGATGGCCATCGTGCACTGGAACGGAACGTCCTGGACCCAGTCGCGGCTGCCGAAGGTGAGCCTGCCCGCCGGTGACCGGATGAACGGGACGGGCATCGTTGCCATCGCACCGGACAACGTGTGGGCCGACGCCTACCTGAGCGCGGGGATGGGTGTCGCGCCGGGGGTCGTCCTGCTGCACTGGAACGGGAAGGCGTGGTCGCGGGTGAGCGTGCCGTACCCGACGGTCCAGCCCGGCGCTATCACCCAGGACGGCCGGGGCGGTGTCTGGCTGTCCGCCTACGGCTCCGCGAGCTTCCAGCCGTACCTGTATCACGACAACGGCGGCCATTGGCAGCGGGTGGCGGTGCCGGCCGCGAAGAACGGCAGCACCCAGCTGAACGCGTTGTCCTGGATCCCCGGCGGCAGTTCCGCGTGGGCAGGCGGGGCATCGTTCCCCAACTCCAACCCCGACGGCATCAGCCAGGCCGCCTTCCTGAAGTACGGCCCCTGAGCGAGGTGCGGCGCCTGCCCCGCCGGCGGGCGCCACACTCCCGCCCGGCAACGGGTGTCACGGCCACTGCCGCCACCCAGGCTGGGGGTGGCGGCAGTGGCCGGGACGGTTTTCGTTGCGGGAATTTAAAGGGGTTCAGCTCTTCTCCGCCGGGACGACCGGCGTGTCGTGATGGGGCCGGCGGCTGATCTTGCTGCCGAGCCAGGTCAGAGGGTCGTACTTGCGCCCGACGACGCGCTCCTTCAGCGGGATCAGCGCGTTGTCGGTGATCTTGATGTTCTCCGGGCAGACCTCGGTGCAGCACTTGGTGATGTTGCACAGGCCCAGGCCGAAGTCGTCCTGGGCGATCTCCCGGCGGTCGGCGGTGTCAGCCGGGTGCATCTCCAACTCGGCGATCCGCATCAGGAACCGCGGGCCCGCGAACTCCCGCTCGTTCTCCGGGTGGTCACGGATCACGTGGCAGGTGTTCTGGCACAGGTAGCACTCGATGCACTTGCGGAACTCCTGGGAGCGCTGCACGTCGACCTGCTGCATCCGGAACTCGCCCAGCCCGATCGACGGATCCGGGGTGAACGAGGGGATCTCCCGGGCCTTGGTGTAGTTGAACGACACGTCGGTGACCAGGTCCCGGATCACCGGGAACGTGCGCAGCGGCGTGATCGTGAGCGTCTCCTCCTGGGTGAAGGTCGACATCCGGGTCATGCAGGCGAGCCCGGGGCGGCCGTTGATCTCCATGGAACAGGAGCCGCACTTGCCGGCCTTGCAGTTCCACCGGATGGCCAGGTCGCCGGCCTGCGTGGCCTGCAGCCGGTGCAGCACGTCGAGGACGACCTCGCCGTCGTTCACCTCGACCGTGTAGTCGGTCAGCTCGCCCCGCCCGTCGTCGCCGCGCCACACGCGCAGCGCTGCCTTATAGGTCATCAGCGCGTCTCCTCCGGCGCGGCGGCCGAGCCGGCTGACACGCCGACCAGCTCACCCTCGGTCAGATACTTCTTCAATTCGCTTACCTCAAACAGACCGAGCAAGTCCTCGCGCATCGGGATCATCGGCTGCCGGGCCAGGGACACCTGGTCGTCGCCGCGGAGCGTGCAGACCAGGTTGATCTTCCGCCACGTCGGTGACATCTCCGGGTAGTCCTCGCGGGTGTGCCCGCCCCGCGACTCCTGGCGCTCCAGCGCGGACTGGGCCACGCAGTCCGAGACCAGCATCATGTTGCGCAGGTCCTGGGCCAGGTGCCAGCCCGGGTTATAGGCCCGGCCGCCTTCCGCGCTGACGTGGGCCACGCGGGCCCGGAGCTTCTCCAGCTCAGCCAGGGCACTCTGCAGCTCGCCCTCGTTCCTGATGAGCCCGACCTGCTCGGTCATGAGCTGCTGCAGGACCGCGTGCACCTCGTACGGGTTCTCGCCGCCGGCCCGCTCCAGCGGGGCCAGCGCCTCGGCCACCGCCGCGTCTATCGCGGCCTGGCTGACTTCCGGCCGGGCTCCGCTGACCGCGTCCACATGGTCGGCGGCGGCCTGCCCGGCCCGCCGGCCGAACACCAGCAGGTCCGAGAGGGAGTTGCCGCCCAGCCGGTTGGAGCCGTGCATGCCGCCGGACACCTCGCCCGCCGCGTACAGGCCGGGGACGCCGGCCGCCTGGGTGTCGGGGTCCACCTCGATGCCGCCCATCACGTAGTGGGCGGTGGGCCCGATCTCCATCGGTTCCTTGGTGATGTCCACGTCGGCCAGCTCCTTGAACTGGTGGTACATGGACGGGAGCCGCTGCAGGATGTAGTCGGCCGGGCGGCGCGAGGCGATGTCCAGGAACACCCCGCCGTGCTCGGTGCCGCGGCCCGCCTTGACCTCGGAGTTGATGGACCGGGCCACCTCGTCGCGGGGCAGCAGCTCCGGCGGGCGCCGGTTGTGCTCCGGGTCGGTGTACCAGCGGTCGGCCTCTTCCTCGCTCTCCGCGTACTGCGCGCGGAACACGTCCGGCACGTAGTTGAACATGAACCGCTGGCCCTCGCTGTTGCGGAGCACGCCGCCGTCGCCGCGGACCGACTCGGTGACCAGGATGCCCTTGACCGACAGCGGCCAGACCATGCCGGTCGGGTGCAGCTGGACGAACTCCATGTTCAGCAGGCTGGCCCCGGCCAGCAGGGCCAGGGCGTGCCCGTCGCCGGTGTACTCCCAGGAGTTCGAGGTCACCTTGTAGGACTTGCCGATGCCGCCGGTGGCCAGCACCACGGCCGGCGCCTCGAACAGCAGGAACTGGCCGGTGCCCCGGACGTAGCCGAACGCGCCCGCGATCCGCCCGGCGTCGGTGAGCAGCCGGGTGATGGTGGTCTCGGCGAACACCTTGATCATGGCCTCGGGGTCGCCGTGCTCGATCGCGTCCTGCTGCTGCAGCGCGACCACCCGCTGCTGCAGGGTGCGGATCATCTCCAGGCCGGTCCGGTCGCCGACGTGGGCCAGCCGCGGGTACTCGTGCCCTCCGAAGTTCCGCTGGCTGATCTTGCCGTCCTTGGTCCGGTCGAACAGCGCGCCCCAGGCCTCCAGCTCCCAGACCCGCTCGGGGGCTTCCTTGGCGTGCAACTCGGCCATCCGCCAGTTGTTCAGGAACTTGCCGCCGCGCATGGTGTCGCGGAAGTGGACCATCCAGTTGTCGTTGGGGTTGACGTTGCCCATGGAGGCCGCGCAGCCGCCCTCGGCCATGACCGTGTGCGCCTTGCCGAACAGCGACTTGGAGATGATCGCCGTCCGCTTACCCGCCTGCCGCGCCTCGATCGCCGCCCGGAGGCCCGACCCGCCGGCCCCGATCACCACGACGTCGTAGGGGAGCCGTTCGATGTCCGTCATTGCCATGCCTGCCTCAGTTGAAGAACCGCGGGTCGCTGAACACCCCGGCGGCCAGCGAGCCAGATGTAGAGGTCGGTCAGCATCAGCGTGCCCAGCGTGGTCCAGGCCAGCTGCATGTGCCGCGCATTCAGCTTCGAGATCTGGGTCCAGACCCAGTACCGGGCCGGGTGCTTGGAGAAGTTCTTCAGCCTGCCGCCGGTGATGTGCCGGCAGGAATGGCAGGACAGCGTGTACGCCCACAGGAAGACCACGTTGACCAGCATGATCAGCGTGCCGAGACCGATCCCGAAGTCCGCCGTTCGGGCCGCGGAACGCCTGCGTCACGTCGTAGGTGTTCAGGATCGAGATGACGATCACCATGTAGAAGAAGTAGCGGTGCAGGTTCTGCATGATGAGCGGGAACCGGGTCTCGCCGGTGTACTTGGCGTGCGGCTCGCGCACCGCGCACGCGGCGGGCGCCCGCCAGAACGCCCGGTAGTAGGCCCGGCGGTAGTAGTAGCAGGTCAGCCGGAACCCGAGCACGAACGGCAGCGACACGAGCGCGTACGGAATGATCGGCGGCACCGCCGGGATCCACTGGCCCAGGCTGCACGAACCCGGCACGCACTCGCCGCTGACGCACGGCGAGTAGAACGGGGTCAGGTAGTGGTACTGCGGGCACGTAGTACCAGCTGGCCGATGAACACGTGCACGGTCGCGTAGGTGACCCAGATGGTCAGCAGCACCGCCGTGATGCGCCGGCGCCCGCCACCAGTTGTCCTTGCGCAGCGTCCGGTCCGGGATCTGCGCCCTGGTTCTGGCCGGCGCCTGACTTGCCTGCGTCATCGTGACGTCTCCGCCCTTGAGCTGGGTGGGGTGCTTCCGCGTTTGCCGGCTGCCCCCGCACCCGCCCGCGCCTTGGCACTGAAAAACTTGCACTGAACACTGCTCTGAAACTTATTCAAATGCATATCATTACTAGGCCTGGTAGCGCCGCTCGCTGCGTGTGACTCTCACTACACCCCTGCCTTTACGCGGTGCCGGTGCTCACCGTGCGGCGCATTCCGAGCGTTTCGCGCAAAAGTCCACCTGGAGGAGCAGCAGGTTCTCGGCCACTTCCTCCTGCGGTGTCATGTGCGTCACCCCGGACAGCGGCAGCACGCGGTGCGGCCGCCCCGCGGCCAGCAGCGCGGAGGACATCCGCAGCGTGTGCGCGACCACCACATTGTCGTCCGCCAGCCCGTGGATGAACAGCAGCGGGCGGGTCAGCCGGGGCGCGTCGGCCAGCAGCGACGACTGCTCGTACACCTGCGGCTGCTCGTCCGGGTGACCGAGGTAGCGCTCGGTGTAGTGGGTGTCGTACAGCCGCCAGTCGGTGACCGGGGCGCCCGCCACCGCCGCGTGGAACACGTCCGGGCGGCGCAGCACCGCCAGCGCGGACAGGTCGCCGCCGAACGACCAGCCGCGGATCGCGACCCGGCCGGTATCCAGGTCGGGGTGCCGCTGCGGCGGCCGCCCGCAGCGCCTCGACCTGGTCCTCGAGCACCGGGCCGGCCAGGTCGCGCCAGACCTCCCGCTCCCACTCCGGCCCCCGGCCCGGAGTGCCCGGCCGTCCGCGACCAGCACCGCGAAGCCCTGCTCGGCCAGCCACTGCGAGGTGAGGAACGCGTCCTGCGCGGCCAGGACCCGCTGGGCGTGCGGGCCGCCGTACGGGTCGAGCAGCACCGGCAGCCGGGCCGAGCCCGGCTCATGCCAGGACGGGAGCAGCAGCGCGCTGGGGATCTCCCGGGTCCCGGCCGCGAACAGGTCCGGTGCGGGATCGGGCACGTTGGGCCGTCTCGGCCAGCGCGGCGATCCGGGCCGCCTGGCGGCCGGGTGGCCGGGCCGCCGCCGCCGGCGGGCTCCGGCGCGGCCAGGACGGCCGGGACCGGCTGGTGCCAGCGTCCGGCTGACCAGCACCGTGGTCGCCCCCGGCCCGGGTCCCGGTGCACCCCCCCGGCGGGCTGATCTCCTCGAGCCGCCGGCTGGCCCGGCTCCCGGGGCGGCGCAGGCCGGCGCTGCCGGGGCCCGGGGCGGCCAGGGTCCCGGGGCGGTAGAGCCAGCAGGCCGATGGCGGCCGGTCTTCCGCCGACGCGGTGAACAGCACCGCGTCACCGTCCACGCTGAGGACCTCGCGCACCTGCAGGCCAGGCGGGGTGACGGCGGCCCCGGCGCCATCGGCCAGCTCGTCCGGCGTGCCGACCAGCAGCCGCCGGGCCCCGCCGGAGTCGGCGGCCCAGGCGATCCGGCCGTCGCCGGTCCGGGCGGGCACCCCGGGCACGATGTCCACCCACCGCGGGTCGGTGTCCTCGCGCAGCACGCGTGGTCGCCCGGTCGCCGGGTCCGCGGCGAGCAGCCGCAGCACCCGCTGGTCCCGGCTCTGCACCACGATCATCGGGCCGCCGGCCGCCTGCCAGCTCACCGTGACCAGGTACGGGAACGCGGCCCGGCCGGTGTCCACCTCCACCCGGCGGCCGTCCAGGCCGACCAGCAGCAGCGAGACGTCGGCGTTGGGGGTGCCCGCGGCGGGATAGGCCACGGTCGGCCGCCGGCCGCGCCCGGGTTGGCCGGGTCGGCGATGTACCACCGCTGGACCGGGTTCTCGTCCACCCGGGCGACCAGGAGGCTGAGCCCCGTCCGGCGCCCACCAGTACCCGCGCATCCGGCCCATCTCCTCGGCCGCGATGAATTCGGCCAGGCCGTAGGAGATCCCGGGGCTGCCCGCCGGGTCGGCCAGCACGGTGTCCTGGCGTCCGTCGGTGGCGCCGATTCGGCCACGTGCAGCGCGCCGTCATGGACGTACGCGACCCGCGTGCCGGTGGGGTCGGGCTGGGGATCCAGCGCGGGGGATCGGGCGCCGAGCAGGCGGGGCCCGGTCGCCCGGTCGCCGCTGCCCGCGGCGCCGCTGTCCCGGGGCGCGCGCTGTCCGGGGCGGGGCTCTCCTGATGACCGGAGGATCTCAGGTCTGTCACATACACCCGCGCCGGCCAGGGTGAACGCGGCCACGTTCATCGCGCGGTCCGTGGCGAACGCCACGATCCCGCCGGCCTGCTCCCGGGCGCGCTCGCGGCGCGCCTTCTCCTGCGGGGAGAGGTCCTCGCCGGCGGCTCCAGCGTGGCCGGATCGGCCACGAGTTCCTCCTGCCCGATGTCCACGTGCAGCTGCCACAGGCAGGTCACCGGGTCGCCACCGCCCTTGCTTCGCAAGAAGGCGACCCGGCTGCCATCCGGCGCCACCTTGAAAGAGCGCGGGACGCCGAGGGAGAACCGCCTGGTCCTGGCCTGCTGGCGAGGGAAGCTTTCCGTCATGACCCCCGATCTTGCCACCGGGGCAAGCCATCGGTGCCGGCAGGCGGCTAGTCTCGGTCCGTGTGACCACACGCGAGACCTGGGGCGGGCTCCTGCTGGTGCACGCCCACCCCGATGACGAATCGATCGAGACCGGCGCCACCATGGCCAGGTACGCGGCCGCGGGTGTCCCGGTGACGCTGGTCACCTGCACCCTCGGGGAGCTGGGCGAGATCATCCCGGCCGACCTGGCCTACCTGGCCGCGGGGCGTGGTGAACTGCTCGGCAAGTACCGGATCGGCGAGCTCGAGGCCGCCTGCGCCGCGCTCGGCGTCCGGGATCACCGCTTCCTCGGCGGCCCGGGTCGCTGGCGCGACTCCGGCATGATGGGCCTGCCCAGCAACGATGACCCCGGGTGCTTCTGGCAGGCGGACCTGGACGAGGCGGCCCTGGCCCTGGTGGCCATCATCCGTGAGGTGCGCCCCAGGGTCATGGTGAGCTACGACGACCGGGGGTTCTACGGGCATCCCGACCACATCCAAGCGCACCGGGTGGCCTGGCGGGCCTTCCAGATCGCGGGTGATCCGCGGCTGTCAGTGCCCGGCGGCCCCGGGCCGGGGTCCGCGCCACCCGTGGGCAGTGCCCAAGTTCTACGCGACCGCCATGCCGCGCTCGGTGCTGGCCGCGGCGACCGACCTGTCCGGCCCGGGCGGGGTAGCCGCGCCGACCGGCTTCATCGCGGAGCCTGCCGCGGACACCGTGCCGTTCGGCGCCGGGGACGACGAGGTGAGCACCGAGATCGATGGGTCCGCGTACCTGGGCGCCAAGACGGCTGCGATGCGGGCGCACGCCACCCAGATCACGGTGCGTGAACCCTTCTTCGCCCTGTCGAACTGGGTAGGCCAGCGCATCCTGGGCCGGGAGTATTACACGCTACTGGCCGGGCCGGGAGGCGTGGCCGGGCCCGAGGGCCTTGCCGGGCGGGAGGGCGTGGGCCTGAGGGCCTGCCGGGCGGGAGGGCGTGGCCGGGCCTGAGGGCCTTGCCGGGCGGGAGGGCGTGGCCGGTCGGGAGGCGTGGCCGGGCTGGGAGGCGTGGCCGGGCTGGGAGGCCTGGCCGGGTCGAGCGGTCTGGAGAGGCCGGGCGGCCGCGAAACGGACCTCTTTGCGGCCTGGACTAGCCCCAGAACCGGGCCCGCGGGTCCCGGCCGAGTCCGGGGCTCCGGCCCGGTCCGGGGGCCCGGCCGAGCGCCCGCGGGCCCCGGCCCGCTGCCGCGATCGCGGACGGAATGGCCGCCTCCGCGACCCGAAGTGTCACCCTGCCTGCGAGCCGCGTGCCTTCTGCGGTCTGCGGGGCTGGTGTGACGGGTGTGCCGCCAGGCCGGGCCTCCCGCCAAACGTGATCTAACGACTGGTGTCGCTGGGGCAGCACCAATCGTTAGATCACGGACTAACTCGATGCATAGTGACGGGGCCGCCCGCGACCCAAAGCGTCTCCCCGCCTCCGAGCCACCTGCCTCTGCGGCCTGCGTGGCTGGTGTGACGGATGTGCCGCCAGGCCGGCCTCCCGCGAACGTAGTACCGATTGGCGTCGCTGGGACAGCACCAATCAGTTGAGGCTCTCCTGCTGTTAGCTCGTCTGATCAGGGACAAGCGGCGCGCATTTGCGGCCCAAGCGGCCGGCCAGGCGCGGGATCGGCGCGGCGCGGCGTATAGCCTGCAATCCGTGGACAGCTTGCCCAATCCGCCCGCGCCGCGAGACGCCCAGGCGTTCGTCACCGGCGGCGCCTACGCCTTGTTGTTCCTGCTGGGCGCCCTGGAAGGGCTGGTCGGCTGCTTCCAGTACTCCCGCTCGGTGGGCTCGTTCCCGCTGGCCGCCGTGCTGCTGGCCCTCGCGATCGGGGCCACCTGCGTACTCGGCGCGGCCGGGATGGGGTCGGTGGCCGGAGCCCTGGCCCCGGCGCTGGGCTGGTTCGGCGTGTCCGTCGTGCTGAGCCTGCCCACCTCTGGCGGGAGTGTGCTCATCACCAACACGGCGCCAGGCGAGTGGTATCTCTACGGCGGGTCGGTGTGCGCGGCCGCCGGTGTGGTGCTGGCCTTCATGCGCCGGGCCCGGACCGGGCCGCCCCGGATGTCTGTGCCACGGCGCCCGAGCATCAGTTCATGACGGTAGTTGATGGCGCCGACTTCCGGCGCGTCGCCAGCCAGTTCGCCAGCGGCATCATGGTCGTGACCACCCAGGCCGACGGCGTGGACCACGCGATGACCGTGACCGCCTTCGCCTCAGTGTCCCTGGATCCGCAGCGGGTCCTGTTCTGCGCCGAGAAGATCGCGCGCTTCCACGACGCCGTGCTGGCCGCAGGCGTCTGGGCGGTATCGGTACTGGACGAGGACGCGGAGAAGGTTGCTCGCTGGCTCGCGACCCGGGGCCGACCGCTGGACGGCCAGCTGACCGGCATCGCACACCATCCGGGCCCGCAGACCCGGGCGCCCGTGCTGGACGAGGCGCTGGGCGCGATGGAGTGCCGGACCACGGCGGTGCACGACGGTGGTGACCACAGCATCGTGGTCGGCGAGGTCATCGGGGTCAGCGAGCCGCGGCCGGGCGGCCGGCCGCTGATCCACTACGGCGGCCGGTACCGCACGCTGAACGGCGACTGACCGGGCGCGCGTCCGCGTGCGGCCGACGCGTGCCGGCGACCGCTACGCGCGGATGGCGGCCTCGATCTGGTCCAGCCCCCAGTCCAGGTCCGGCTCGCTGATCACCAGGGGCGGCGCCAGCCGGATCGCGGTCCCGTGCGTGTCCTTGGCCAGGACGCCCCGCGCCGCGAGGCGCTCGCAGGCGACCCGGCCTGACAGCGAGGTGAACTCGACCCCGGCCCACAGGCCGCGGCCGCGGACCTGCGCGGACCAGATCCGCGCGGGCAGCGCCGACAGCCGGTCGTGCAGGTGCGCGCCGAGCTTCGCCGAGCGCTCCTGGTACTCGCCGGTGGCCAGCAACGCGATCACCTCGCGGCCCACCGCGCAGGCCAGCGGGTTGCCGCCGAAGGTCGAGCCGTGCTGCCCGGGCTGGAACACGCCGAGGACCTCCCGGGACGACACGACGGCGGAGACCGGCACGATCCCGCCGCCGAGCGCCTTGCCGAGCAGGTACATGTCGGGCCGTACCCCCTCGTGCTCGCAGGCGAAGGTGGCGCCGGTCCGGCCCAGCCCGGACTGGATCTCGTCGGCGATCATGAGCGCACCGTGCTCCGTGCACAGCTCCCGGACGGCGGCCAGGTAACCCGGCGGCGGCACCACCACGCCGGCCTCGCCCTGGATCGGCTCGATCAGGACGCCGACCACGTTGGTCGTCCATGGCCGCCGCCAGCGCCTCGGCGTCCCCGTACGGCACCACCCGGAATCCGGGCGTGTACGGCCCGAACGAGGCCCGGGCGTCGGGGTCGGTGGAGAAGCTGATGATCGTCGTGGTCCGGCCGTGGAAGTTGCCGTCGAACGCCACGATGACCGCCTCGTCGGCGGGTACCCCCTTGACCTCGTAACCCCACTTGCGGGCGGTCTTGATCGCCGTTTCCACCGCCTCCGCGCCGGTGTTCATCGGCAGCACCATCTCCATGCCGGCCAGGTCCGCGAGCTCGGCGCAGAACAGGCCGAACTGGTCATGGTCGAAGGCCCGGCTGACCAGGGTCACCCGGTCCAGCTGCCGCTGCGCGGCGGCGATCAGGGCCGGGTGGCGGTGGCCGAAGTTCAGCGCGGAGTACGCCGCGAGCATGTCCAGGTAGCGGCGGCCATCGGTGTCGGTGACCCAGGCGCCCTCGGCCTCGGCGATCACTACGGGCAGCGGGTGATAGTTGTGTGCGCTGTGCGCCTCGGACAGGGCACGCAGGTCTGTCCTGTTCCCACGGTCATGGTGTGTCCCCCTTTCATGGCCGCAGTTCCAGGGTGCAGCACTTGGGGCCGCCCCCGGCTTTGCGGAACTCCGACATGTCCACCGGCACCGGCTCGAAGCCGCGTGCCGCGAGCTGGGCCGCCAGCGCCAGTCGCCTGGGCGGGCAGGACGACGTGGTGCCCGTCGCTGACCGCGTTCAGCCCGAGTACCGCGGCGTCCTCGTCGTTCGCCTCGACCAGCTCGGTGAAGCACGCGGCGAGCGCAGCCCGGCCCGGCGTCGTCGAACGCGGCCGGGTAGTAGGCGGCGGTGTCGGCGTCGAGCACGCACAGCGCCGTGTCCAGGTGGTAGAACCGGGGGTCCACCAGGCGGAGGCTGATCACCGGCAGCCCGAACAGCTGCTCGAGGTCGTGCCGGACATCCGGGTCGCTGCGGAACCCGTGCCCGGCCAGGATCACCCGGCCCGCGAGCACGATGTCCCCCTCGCCCTCGTTGACGAGTCGCGGCTCGTGCACCGACGTGAAGCCGCGGTCGCGGAACCAGTCCAGATAGGCCGGTCCTTCTGCGGCCCGTTCCGGGTGCCGGAACCGGGCGCCGAGGATGGTGCCGCCGATCACCGTGGCACCGTTGGCCGCGAAGACCATGTCCGGCAGGCCGGGCCGGGGGTCGATGTGCTGCACCGAGTGGCCGAGCCAGCGGTAGGTGTCGCGCAGCAGTTGCCACTGGAGCATGGCCCGGGCGGTGTCCACGGGTTCCCCGCGGCCATCCAGGGGTTGATGGAGTACTGCACCGTGAAGTGGTCGGGCGGGCACATCAGGTAGGCCCGGTCGGGGCAGCCTGGACGGCTGCGCAGTTGACGGCAGCGGCGAGGGCAGTGCAGTCGGCAGTGCAGTCGGCAGTGCAGTGGCCGTGGCGGCAGGGTACGTCTGGGTCATCGGGCCTCCTCTCGGCACCATGGATCGTCCCGTCTCAGCGTACGTTCTGTGGCGTAGCGCAGATGTGCGCATGACCTGCGTATAGGCGCGGATTCATTGCGAAGTCTGAGCTACGGCCGAGGAATCATTGCGTGTTAACACGAATCAGCGCCCGGAAACACGCCTGTACATTCGCGAGCCCGAGGCGATGGGCCAGGAGCGCTCATGGGTGCGGCAGAGTTGTGGCCCAGGTCAGCCAGGGTCAGCCCCGGCCCAGGTCGAGTTCCGGCGTGAGCGTGGCCCGGACGGTCCAGACCTGGCCCTGCGGGGTGTCGGTGACCGTCACGCCGAGCGTCCCGAGCTCATCGCGGAGCCGGTCCGAGGCGGCCCAGTCAGCCGAGGCCCGGGCATCGGCCCGCGCCTCCAGCAGCTCAGCCGCCCCGTCCGGGAGCGGCCTCGGCGCGGGCGCCCGGCCGACGTCCCGGGCCAGGTCCAGCCCGAGCAGGTGGTCCGCAT
>CAVQEM010000084.1:0-224360 GCA_963711485.1 uncultured Actinomycetes bacterium | reverse complement strand
GGTCCGGTCCTCGGCGGCGACCGCGCCGGGCGAGGCCCTGTACACTGGCCGCCCACCGATTACTCCGGGCCGCCCTGGGAGAACATTGTGACCAGTGTGACTGTTGAGCGGATTGCTGCCGTGCAAGCGCATATTGCCGAGGCGGTTACCAGGACCTCCGTCAGCAGCACAGTGCCTGAGCAGGAGCAGAACGAGTTGTTAGCGCAAAGCTGCGCCGAGGCATGTGACCTGCTGACGGACTGGCTGGCCGACTCCTGGTGGGATCGGACCCGTCCCTCCAGCGACACCCCCATAAAAGACCTCCTGCTTACCCAGAAGGAGTTCGCCAGCTTTCTGGGCCCCGTATTCAAGGCTTCCCTCGCCCGGGCCAGCCAGGGCGGGGTACGCATCCCAGAGTCGCTGGTGGACGAAGCGCGCGAGAAAGTCAGGGCGACCGCATGGCGCTTCCCCAGAATGGGGCGCCAGCAATTGTTCAGGCAAGCGGCGGACAGGGTGAGATCCCTGCGGGAGGAAGTGTGCCGGCTGGCGAGCGCGACGCGTCCCGTTCCGGATCCTGCCTGGCGGCGAAGGGCCCGGAAGGCATTGGGAAAGGTCAACGGGGTGCTGCTCGCGGTAACCCTGGCCATGGCCGGTGCCGGTCCCCATGTCGCAGCCCAGAATGCCGCCGAATGGGGGCAGGCGGCGGTCCGGGCAGTAGAGGTGATCACGGTCCACTACATCGCTGACCGGGCTGAGCCAGGCGTGCGGGTAGCGCCACCATACTCGGGCCCGCAGATTCGCTGAGCTCTGGCTGACCCGCGAACGGACGCGGAGCGGCTGGGCCTGCCGCCCTGAAGTGGCTGCGACGCCGGTATTGCGCGCGACCGTTTCACCGGCTGTGCGGTTTATATTCTTGTACCGCGAAGAAGAACGGGCCGCCTTCAGGAAGCGAGACAACGCACTGACCGGGCGTCAAGTTGGATAGTACCCAGTCTTCAATAACGTTTCCCGCTACGACTAGCTGCTGAACCCCTTCTGCGCGGACGTGCGCATTGACAGTGATCTGCTTGCGGTTGGCGCCGAAGCGCTGGCGCACAAGTTCGCGGCTGGTGTCATCCATGAGCCGGAAGGCCAGAACGCTGCCGAAGCCGGACAGGTTGCTGGCCCCGCTCTCAGCGCCATAAGCCTGGAGGACCTGGTTCACGTTCTGCGTTCCGACCAGGAACTTCAGCCCTAGGGACCGGCCGAAGTTGATGCCGTTACTGATGTGCGCCAGCTGAGGCAGGAGTGCGAATTCATCGAGAACGAAGAAGACGCTTCCGGACGATTTGGCCCGGCCCAGGCCGAGTGCTTCCTTGATCGCCATGTCTATAAGGACACGATACACAGGAAGGAGGCGGTTCCCGGACGCTATGTCATACTCGACGAAGAGTGCCCGCCCGCCTTTACGGCGTATGAAGTTGCGCACTGAGAAAGCGCCCGGAAGGCGGAAGACTCCGGAGAACGATTTATTCAGCGTTTGCTGGAGAAACGCCAAGATGTCTTCGGGTCTACGGTCCCCCTCAAGATACCGGGCTACCCCGGCCAGGTCGGGATTGTTCTCGGCGTCCAGCAGTTCCAGCAAGTCGTCGGCAGGCAATTCGAGCTGAGTTCTAAGGTCGGCGTTGGTGTAATTCTTGCCTGACCGGGACATCGTCTCTACAACGGCGGCGAAGGTGTCCCGGGCGGCTATAGCGAAGAACATATTCTGGTGCTCTTGCTCGAGTGCCTCGCCAAACACCGTGGAGGCAATCTCGTGGATCTGCTCCCCGCGTCCGTGTGCGTCTTCCTCAAGCAGGTCGGCGAAAAGGTTCCACTTCACTCCACCCGGATCTTTGTCTGGAGTACTGGAGATCACCGCGTCGCCGTCGCGATAGAATCCTCTCCAGGAAGTCGCCCTTCGTATCGAAAATGACAAAGACGTCATCCGTTCCGGCGTTCCTCCGGAGAGGATCAAGGATCTGGTACATCGCATTTGACTTGCCGGTACCGATCCCTCCCAGGAAAAGAACGTGACGGCTGAGGTACTTGCTGTCGAACCAGAGACGTCCGTAGTGTCCCGGAACCATGGCCAGCATGGGCTGGCCCTCATTCCGGGGGCCAACGTCCTCCGGGGGCGTCTGGACGGTCATTCCTTCCAGGAGGAATACCTTGGCCCACGCTTGATCCTCCGCTGAGCCACTGCTACCGGGTACGAATGTCATGCCTGCGGCCCTTCCAGCTCACCCGCGAGCAGATTGCCGGCCAGGATCCACGCCGTAATGGTCGTACGCGAGATCACCTCGGGTCTGGATGTCGAGAATAAGGGCGCCCAGCTCACTAATGATCTGACTGGAATCCCGGCCAGGGTACCCGTCCAGCACATCGAAGACCGTGAAGATCCCAAACACCGAGAAGAATGGGCCGCCCAATGCCTGCATCAGGCTTCCGATGAGTCCCCTCCGAGTATTGAACGTACCGAATGAAATCGGGCTGTGCCCATCGTTGCGGGAACTGATGATGACCCCTGTGCTGCCGCGTCTTGCCGCGCCGCTCAAGAGCGCGATAATGCATATGGCTGCCAAGATAAACCAGAGGATCGCTACGGGCGCCAGGACGAACAGCGTGGACAGGCCGAATAGCAAGAAGATGCAAGTCAGGAAGAAGAGCAGGAGGCTCACCCGGCGGGAAACGTATGCCGTCATGCCCGTAATATCGGACACGTTGGTCTGCTGTATGAGCATGCTGCCGCGCTGCGTGCCCCGGCCTTTAGCTTTGGCGTAGAACACGACCCTGGAGTCGGTAACATAGAGAGTACCTTCCCCGTGGGCCCGGTTACGCAACTGTACGGCCCCATATTGCCGCAGTATGCGCTCTTGGTACCCGAGGAGGATGGGCGAACCGGGAAGGACATCGGGACTGGGCACGACCGGTGAACCGGGAGCGGGTGACGGGCCGGGAAATGCTTCACCAGGTCTCGGGGAAAACGTCTCTGCCGGACCCATCCCGGCTGGCCCGCCGGGCCAGTGACGGTCGAGCGGTGCACGAGGCTGGGGGGCTGGCGTCGTACGAGGAGCCACGGCCGGCGGCCCCATGTCGGCCCGCCCCGTGTCGGCCCGCCCCATGTCGGGCGGCCCCATGTCGGCCCGGCCCATGTCGGCCCGGCCCATGTCGGCCCGCCCCATGTCAGGCGGCCCCAAGTCGGCTCGCCCTATGTCCGCCCGCCCCACGTCAGGCTGCCCCACTTCGGGCACTCCCATGTCGGACGGCGGCTCCAGGTCAGGCCGCCCAGTGCGCCAGGGATCACCCGGCGTTTCTGCGGCGGGCGGCGCGCGAAACGAGATCGTGTCGCCGCTGGTTCCGGCCTCCACTCGGGCGCCACAGAAATCGCAGAAGCTCGAAGAAGGATCAATTGTCCTGTTACAATTAGAGCAAGTCATTTAATTAGCCTTTTCGGTGAGCCCGGAAACGGGTGGCTGGTGCTTCTCATGACACCTGATGAACACTCGATTTAGCAATCACGCCGTTGATGACCGTGTAGGTACCCTCGTAGACTTTTGTTGTGCCGTCGGCCTGGAGTGCAGACAATTGTGCGGTCACGACACGGCCTTGGGCGGAGATGATAGTGACAGTATCGCTGACGGTGCCTTGAAAGCCGGCGACATACGACGCATATGAAGGACTGAAGTTACTGCCGCCCAGCCGCCAAGCCTTCGCGTATGCACCTTTATTAATTGCCGCGAAATATTCCTGTACGACAGTGGCAGGATCAGGCGCTGGAGATACAGTTGGGCCCGGTGATCCGGCAGAACTGGAAATGGGAGGCGAACTGGACGCTCCGGACCCAGCTACTTGCGGTATCGGCGTGCCCCCCGGCGGGGTGGGAAGATGCCGTACCGCTGCGGCACGCCTGACCCCAAAGAGGGCGGGAGGCCAGTGGAGCTGCCATCCGACTACGGCCAGCGTTCCGCCTAAAAGGGCAATGGCCAGCAGTGCCGCGACCGGAAGCCGAAGCGGCCACCCCCGCCCAGCGCGCGGTGCCGGCCCGTAGCCGTAGCCCGACTGGCCCGCACCAATTTGGGGGAGGCCGGCTCGGGATCGGCTCCCAGGCTCCGGTCCGCCGATTCCTGGCCGTCAGGAATCTCGAGTGAAGAACCACAATTGCGGCAAAAGCGAGCTAAGCCCCGGTTTGGCTCACCGCATTCTGAGCACCGTCGGTTGTCGGCCAACGTCGAAACACCCCCCAAGCCCTCCATTAACGAAAGTACGCTAGACCGCCGACGGTGCGCAATGGCAGAGTTCCGGACATTCGCCGCGGCCGGTCCGGCCGGACCGGACCGGTCCGGCCGGGGAGACCGGTCTGCTCGGCCGGGCAGACCGGCTCGGCCGGGCAGACCGGGCAGACCCGGGCCGGGCCAGAGGGGCGGTCAGCGGCGGAGGCCGGGTGCCTCAGGCGTTGAGGTAGGTCAGCACGGCCAGCACGCGGCGGTTGTCGTCCCCGCCGCGGTACAAGTCAAGCTTGGTGAAGATGTTGTTGATGTGCTTGCTGACGGCCTTCTCGGTGACCACGAGCCGGGCCGCGATGCCGGCGTTGGTGCGTCCCTCGGCCATCAGGGCGAGCACTTCGCGTTCCCGTGGGGTGAGCCGGCTCAGTGACTCGTCCCGGGCGCGGCGGGCCAGCAGCTGGGAGATGACTTCAGGGTCCATGGCGGTGCCGCCGCCGGCCACGGTGCGGACCGCCTCGATGAATCGCCGGACGTCGGAGACACGGTCCTTGAGCAGGTAGCCGAGGCCGCCGCGGCCCCCAGACAGCAGTTCGCGGGCGTAGAGCGGCTCGACGTGCTGGGACAGGACCAGCACCGGCAGGCCCGGCACCTGGGCCCGGGCCTCGATCGCCGCCTTGAGGCCCTCGTCGGTGAAGGTCGGGGGCAGCCGCACATCCACCACCGCCACGTCCGGGCGATGGGTGATCAGCGCGTGCAGCAGCGCGGGCCCGTTGTCCGCGGCCTCCACGACCTCCATATCGTAGGCGGTGAGCAGCCGGATCAGCCCGTCCCGCAGGAGGGTCAGGTCCTCGCCAAGGACAACTCGCACGGCAGCTCCATGGTCACCACGGTCGGGCCGCCGACCGGGCTGGTCACGGCGATCACCCCGTCGAAAGCGGCCAGCCGCCGGTCGATGCCGCGCAGCCCGCCGCCGGTCCGGGGGACAGCCCCGCCGGTGCCGTCGTCGCCGATGATCGCGATCAGCCGCCCCTGACTGTACTCGAGCTGCACCCAGGCACTCCGCGCGGCGCTGTGCTTGGCCACGTTAGCCAGCACCTCGGCGATGGCGAAGTAGGCGGCGGACTCCACCGGGGCCGGCGGCCGGCCCGGCAGCTCGATGCGCAGGTCCACGGGCAGCGGGAGGGTCAGCGCAAGCGCCCGGACGGCCCCGTCGAGGCCGCGCTCGGCCAGCACCGGCGGGTGGATGCCGCGGACCAGGTGGCGCAGGTCGGTCAGGGCCTGGCCGCTGGACGCACGCGCCTCGGCCAGCAGTTTCAGCGCCAGGTCGGGATCGTCCCTGAGGACCTGCTCGGCCAGGCCGATGCTCATGCCGAGCGAGACCAGCCGGGCCTGCGCCCCGTCGTGCAGGTCGCGTTCGATCCGGCGCAGCTCCGCCGCGGACGCGTCCACCACCTGGGAGCGCGACTCGTTCAGGCGGCCGACCTGCGCGTCCAGTTCCTTCCGGGTCGGGGCCAGCAGCGCGGCACTGAACTGGGCGTGCGCCTTCAGGATCCGGGGACCGGCGAAGACGCCGACCAGTAGCAGGCCCAGGAAGAGCGGCAGCTGCTTGAGGTGGCCGGGGTTGGCCCACACCCCGGACAGCAGGCCGACCGCTCCGGCGACGATGCCGAACGCGGGCAGCGCCCCGAGCGCCACCCCGACCGGCATGTTGACCAGGATCCACAGCAGGTCCCGCCAGGTCGCGGGGTCGGTCAGCAGCCACTTGCACCGCTGCAGCCGGCCGATCAGCCCGTTGCTGACTTCGTGCGGCCGGGGCCGGTAGGGCGTGGCGATGCTCACGCGTGACCATTCCAGCGCGAGGCGGCGCTGCTGCCCGGCCCGGCGGCGCACGGCCAGCAGGCTCATCGGCACCGGTATGATCCCGATCCCCACGGCCAGCAAGGGCAGGGAGACGATCGAGGCGACGAACAGCGGGATGCCGGGCACGACCGACAGGACCGCGATGACCAGCCCGCGGACGCAGGTCCGCAGGGTCAGCCGGCCCAGCCGGCGGAAACCGCTGGAGCTGCCGCTCATCAGTACCTCCACGTCGCTCACCACCCGTCGTCATCCCGCACCCTGGTGAGGTGCTCCCCGGGCTCCTCCATTGTTATCGGGTCCGGCCGCCGATCTCGGTGGTGTTAATCCCACCCTTCGGACGGGCCCGGCCCGGCCCGGACAGGCGGCGAGACTGGCGGAGGAGCTGGGGAAGTAGCTCACGGGCGCCGATGGTGAGACCGGCCCTGGGCAAGGCCCACGGCGGCGCGCGTATTTACGAATTGATGATGCCTTCTGTGCCGGTTGGCTCTAGCACAACGGCCGCCCGTTACCGGCAGAGTGGGGGAGACAAAAGGGTCCATACCATATCCCGAGGGGGAGAGGCGTCATGGTGGGCCGTTCATCAGCTGCCGCCCCCGCGGCCCTGGACGCGGCGGCTTTCGAGCCGTCCCGGCCGCGCGCTGTCCCCGCGCACGCCTTACCGGCCGGCTCGCTGACCCAGCTCGCCTGGCGCGGCGCCTGGCTGGTCACCACCCCGAAGCGGCGCGTGTTCCCCGGGCGGCTGGACCAGGTGGCGCAGGCCCGCCGGTTCGTGGCCCGGGTTCTGGACGGCTGCCCGGTGGTGGACGACGCCCTGCTGTGCGCATCGGAGCTGGCCAGCAACGCGATCCGGCACACCCGGACCGGCTGGAACGGGAAATTCCAGGTCGTCGTCTGGCGCGGGCGGGCGTCCGCGTGCGTGGCCGTGCTCGACGACGGTTCCGACACCATCCCGATCCCGGGCCAGCCCGGGAGGGCCGAGGAATCCGGGCACGGGCTGCTGGCTGTGCAGGCGCTGGCGGCCTGGTGGGGCCATCACGTGTACCGGGACGGGTCCACCCGCGGGACGGCCGTGTGGTTCCGGCTCGATTGGAATCCCGCCTGACCCCGGAACGTCACCAATAATTGCTCACCGTTAATTTGCGGACCCGCCATTCATTGAACCCGGAGAAGGACCGGGACGAGAGCGGTCCTCGTTGCGGAATGGCTTGTGAATTACCGTGCTAGCGGGCGCGCTCGGCCAGCCAGGCGTACCAGGCGGGCAGGCCCTCGCCGGTGGTGGCCGAGAGAGGCAGGACCTGCGCACCGGGGCTGATCAGCCGGAGGTCCCGCGCATGCCGCCCGGTGTCGAAATCCACATACGGCAGCAGGTCCACCTTGGTCAGCAGGACCAGGTCCGCGCCGCGGAACATCTGCGGGTACTTGACAGGCTTGTCCGCGCCCTCGGTGACCGAGGACAGCACCACGCGGGCCGCCTCGCCCAGATCGAACAGGGCCGGGCAGACCAGGTTCCCCACGTTCTCGATGACCAGCACCGAGCCGGGGCGCGGGTCCAGCGCCCGCAGTCCGCGGGCCACCATGCTGGCGTCCAGGTGGCAGCCCGCGCCCGTGTTGATCTGGGCCACCGCGCACCCGGCCGCCTCGATCCGGGACGCGTCCAGCGTGGTCTCCTGATCCCCCTCGATCACGGTCAGGCCCAGCCCGGCACCGGCCTCCCGGGCGGTGCGCTCCAGCAGCGTTGTCTTGCCCGCCCCCGGGGAGCTCATCAGGTTGACGGCCAGGATGCCGCGGGCGGTGAGCCAGGCCCGGTTGCCGGCGGCCAGGCCGTCGTTCCTGGCCAGGATCTTCTGCTGGATCTGCACCGTCCGGCCTTCCGGCCCGTGCTCGTGCCCATGGCTGTCGTCGTGCTGGTGGCCGTGGTGATGGTCGTGGTGATGGTCCGGCCCGGGGTCATGGGCGTGCCCGGTGCCCTGGCCGGTCCCGGGCCCGGAGCCAGCCCCGCCGAGCTGGCCCGGGCCGAACACCCGGACCCCGGCGACGCCGCAGCCGCAGGTCGCGCACATGTCACACCACCTCCACGGACGTGATCCGCAGTTCCTGGCCGGCCAGGACGGCCACGTCGGCGCTGCCGCAGTCGCACAGCGCGATCATCCCGTCCGGCCCGAACTCGGCGCCGCAGTCCCGGCACCGGCAGCGGGCGGCGGGCTCGCCGATGTCGAGCCGGGCTCCCTCCAGCGTGGTGCCCTCGGTGACCAGGTCGAAGCAGAACCGCACGGAGTCCGCGACCACCCCGGACATGGCGCCGATCTCCAGGTGCACGCAGGCGATGGGCGTGCCAGGCAGCCGCTCGCGTCACGGCCTGCACCACCCCTTCGGTGATCGCCAGTTCGTGCACGCTGCTAGCAGATCCGGGGGAGTGGGTCACCGACCAGCAGGTCCACGATCCGGGTTCCGCCGAACGCCGTCTTGAGCAGGACCATGCCCGGCGGGTCCGCGGTGATCTGCGCCGATGATCGCGGCGTCCGCGCCCAGCGGGTGGGACCGCAGCGCGGCCAGGGCCCGGTCCGCCTCGCCGCCGTTGACCACGGCGACCAGCCGGCCCTTCGCAGGCCACGTACATGGGATCGATGCCGAGCAGTTCGGACGCGCCGCGTACCACCGGGCGGACCGGGATGGCGTCCTCGTTGACCAGCACGCCCACCCCCGCCGCCGTGGCCACCTCGTTCAGGATCGTGGCCACCCCGCCCCGGGTGGCATCACGCAGCGCGCGCACCCCGGTGGTCGCGGACAGCAGGTCAGCGATCAGGCCGTTCAGGGCGCGGTGTCCGAGGTGATGTCGGCCTCGATGTCCAGCTCGCCCCGGGCCAGCATGATCGTCACACCGTGATCGCCGATCGGCCCGGACACGATCACCGCGTCCCCCGGCTGGGCATTCACCACGCCGAGGGACACGTCATGCTCGACCACGCCGATCCCGGCCGTGTTGATGTAGCAGCCGTCCGCCTTGCCCTTCTGCACCACCTTGGTGTCGCCGGTGACCACCTGCACCCCGGCGACCCGGGCGGCGGCCTCCATCGAGGCCACGATCTGGATCAGGTCGGCGACCGGGAAGCCTTCCTCCAGGATGAAGCCGGCGGACAGGTAGAGCGGGGTGGCGCCGGACACGGCCAGGTCGTTCACGGTGCCGTTAACGGCCAGGTCACCGATGTCCCCGCCGGGAAAGAACAGCGGGGAGACCACGTAGGAGTCGGTGGTCAGCGCCACCCGGGAGCCGTTCAGGTGCAGCTGCGCGGAATCTTCCATCGGCTCGAGCAGCGGATTGCTGAACGCATCCAGGAAGACCGCCTCGACCAGGGTCCGGGTGGCCTTGCCCCCGGAGCCGTGCGACATCGTGATCCGCTCTTCGCGGACCTTAGGCCGGCGCGCGGGCCCGGTCGATCCGGTCGAGGACCTGCTGCTCGCGTTCGCCGGCCGGGACCGCCTGGCCGCGAGATGGCCGGCCCCGCGTGCTCCTCGTGCTCGCGCAGGGCCTGGTCCACCCAGGTTGCCCCGTCGGTCATGAGATGCTCACTTCCACCACGCGCCTGCGGTTCATCCGGCCGAAGTTGTAGTACGCGGCGCAGGCCCCCTCCGGCGAGACCATGCAGGTTCCGATCGGGGTTTCCGGCGTGCACGCGGTCCCGAACACCTTGCACTCCCAGGGCTTCAGCACGCCCTTGAGCACCTCACCGCACTGGCAGGCCTTGGGGTCGGCCACCCGCACCCCCGGCACCTCGAACAGCAGCTCGGCGTCGAACGCGGCGTACTCCGGCCGGACCCGCATGGCGGAATGGGAGATGAAGCCCAGCCCCCGCCACTCGAAGTACGGGCGCAGCTCCATGACCTTGTTGATCGCGGTCAGCGCGGCCAGGTTGCCGTCCCAGGGCACCACCCGGGTGTACTGGTTCTCCACCTCGCTGCGGCCCTGCGAGAGCTGGACCATCAGCATGTAGATGGACTGCAGGATGTCCAGCGGCTCGAACCCGGCCACCACGACCGGCTTGCCGTAGTCCCGGGCGATGAACTCGTACGGCCGGCAGCCGATCACCGTGGACACGTGACCCGGGCCGATGAAGCCGTCCAGGCGCAGGTCGGGGGAGTCCAGGATGGCCTTGATGGCCGGGATGATCGTCACGTGGTTGTTGAAGATCGAGAAGTTCGTGAGCCCCTCGGCCGCCGCGCGCAGCACGGTCATCGCGGTGGACGGGGTCGTGGTCTCCATGCCGATCGCCATGAACACGACCCGCTTGTCCGGGTTCTGCCGGGCGACCTTCAGCGAGTCCAGCGGTGAGTACACCATGCGGATGTCGGTGCCCTGCGCCTTGGCGTCGAAGAACGAGCCCTGGCTGCCCGGGACCCGCATCATGTCCCCGAACGAGGTCATGATGGTGTCCGGCTGGGAGGCCAGCGCCATCGCGTCGTCCACCCGGCCCATCGGGATGACGCAGACCGGGCAGCCGGGACCGTGCACCAGCGTGATCTGCTCGGGCAGGTAGTCCTCGAGGCCGTGTTTGTAGATGGTGTGGGTGTGCCCGCCGCACACCTCCATCAGCTTGTACTGCCGCCCGGGCTCGCACAGCCCGGCGATCTTCGCGGCCAGGGCGTGCGCCTTGTCCGCAGAGCGGAATTCGTCAACGAAGCGCATGACTGCCCCCCTCTACTCGATTTGGGATGCCTGGAGAGCTTCCAGTTCGTCCGCGTAGGCCTGGCCGATGCCTTCCAGGAACTGCAGCGCGGCCGCTGCCTCCGCCTCGTCGATCTTCGAGAGCGCGAAGCCCACATGAATGAGCACCCATTCGCCGGGCTTCGGCAGGTCGTCGGTGAGCAGGCCGACATTGATCACCCGCCGGACCCCGCTGACGTCCACCCTGGCCAGGTCCGGCTGACCGGGCAGGAACTCGATCACCTCGCCTGGGATGCCAAGGCACATGCGATCACCTCTTCGCAGGTCTACGACTGAGTGTTCTGGCCGGCTGTCACCAGCCGGGTGATCATCGCCGCGGCCTCGTCCACCGCGGCCGTGACCGGGGGGCTCAGCCCGATCCCTTCCTCCAGGGTGGCGGGCTCGCAGCCCACCACCAGCACCCGCCCGGCGTCCCCGCCGAGCGAGCCAGCCAGGCTGAGCACCAGGTCTGGCTGCATGCCGTGCGCGTTGAACAAGCTCAGCTGGGCGGTGTCGCCCTGGCTCTCGCGTGGCTCGGGCTCGATCAGGTAGACGGTGCCGGGTGCGTCACCGCGCTGCGCGGTGTCCACCAGGATGGTCGTGTCGAATCCCTCGGCCAGGTCGTAGGCCAGGTGCATGCCGCGGATGCCGTAGTCGGTGACCCGCACCCCTTCGGGGAACTGCTCGCGGGCCAGCCGCCGGGCCACCTCGACCCCGAAGCCGTCGTCGCTCAGGAAGATGTTGCCCAGGCAGGCGACCAGCGTGCGCCCTGTGCGCCCGGCTCCCGGCACCTCGTTCCCCGTCATCCCTGTCACCCCGCCCCGGGCCTGGCCCCGGCCCCGCGCTCGGCCCCGGCCCCGCGCTCGGCCCCGGCCCCGCGCTCGGCCCTGGCCCCGCGCTCGGCCCTGGTCTCGGCTCCGGGCCTGGCCACGGCTCCGGCCCCGCGCTCGGCTCCGGGCTCGGGCCGGGCCCCGGGCCCGGGCAGCGACGCCGCGGTCAGTTCCCACAGCGCGTGGTACACGGTGGTCTGCGCTTCCTGGATCCGGTGCACCGAGGATGACGGCGCCACGAACAGGTAGTCAAGGCTGTCCAGCTCGGCCATCTTCCCGCCGTCGTACCCGGCGATGCCCACGGTGAGCATGCCGTGCCGGGCCGCCTCGTCCAGGGCGCGCAGCAGGTTCTCGGAGTTGCCGCTGGTGGACAGGCCGATCGCGATGTCCCTGGGCTGCCCGAACGCGGCGATCTGCCGGGCGAACACCACCTCCACGCCGATGTCGTTGCTCAGGGCGGTGACCACCGCGGTGTCGTTGGCCAGGCAGAACGCGGGCAGGGCCCGCTCGCCGGGGCCGGGATCCAGGAACAGTGTGGCCAGTTGCTGGGCGTCGGTGGCGCTGCCTCCGTTGCCGAAGGCCAGCAGCCGCCCACCGGCCGCGAACCGGGCCGCCATCTGTTTCGCGCAGGCGGCCAGCCGCCCGGCATCCCGGGCGCAGATGACGTTGCGCAGTTCGGTGATCTCGCGGGCCTTGGCCACGGTCGACGCCCGTACCTCGGCCAGCACCGCGTCGAGGTCGGGCGCACTCCCGGAATACAGGAACGGGTACAGCGCTTCCATCGCGGCCGCGCTGTCCGGCCCGCTGCTGCGTCCCGCCGCCGCTGCGTCCCGCCCGCTCCGGCGTTCTGCCGGCCCGCTGCTGCGTTTCGTCATGCCGGCACCACCGCGATGGCCTCGCCGGCGTGGACCAGGATGGTGTCGCCGACCCCCGCGTCGAACCAGGGCCACGCTGACCTCTTCCTGGCCCGCCTCGGTGTCCACGATCGCCAGGCCGTCCGGGAGCAGCTGGGCGATGGTCACCGGGACCGCCGTGTCCGAGCACGTGATGCAGACCTCGTCGTGGCATTCAGGCGGTGGCACGGCCGGCCCGGCGGCGGACCGCGCGGCACCAGGCCCGGGCTGGTTCATGAGATCACCGCGTTCATGAGATCACCGCGTTCATGAGATCACTGCCGGGTCGAGCACCCCGGGCTGCTCGAAGAAGACGTGCACCAGTTCCCACAGCACGTGATACGCGGTCACGTGCGCCTCCTTGACGACCCGGGGATCGGCCTCCGTGGTGACGAGAACGTGGTCCACCGCCGGGCTGCCGCCGATCACCCCGCCGCCCCCTCCGGCCAGCGCGATCGTCAGCATCCCCATGCCATGGGCGGTCAGCAGCCCGTTCAGCACGCTCTCGGAGTTGCCGTCGGCGGACAGGCCCAGCGCGATGTCGGCGGGGGTGGCCAGATGGCGGATCTGATGGGCGAAGATCGCGCCCATGCCCTCGCGTTCCGCGATGCCGGTCACCGTGGCGGTGTCGGCGGTGAGGGAGATGGCCGGCAGGGCCCTCTTGCCGACGATCACCGGGTGCACGAACTCCACGGCCACGTGCAGGGCGTCGGTGCTCGACGCGCCCGTGCCGAAGACCACCAGCTTGCCGCCCTGGTGGAAGCGGACAGCCATGTCGTGGCAGGCGGCCGCCACCGTGCCCGCATGGCCGGCAAGCTCGTCAACGGAAGCCGCCCGGCGCCCGAAAAGCCTGGCGACCTCGTTGTCCCCTACCGGTGCCGACGGCGCTGCGCTCATCTCCTCGCGCCCATTTCCCGCTGCGCTCTCTGCCCCGGGACCGGCGGCCCCGGGTTACCCTCTCTGACTTACTTCCCCCGGCCCGGCTCCGCAAGGCCCGGGGTCAGGCCATCATCGTCCGGTGTCGGCTTCTGACCCGGAAAGACCGCATTTACCTCGATATCAACTGCGTCACGCACCTTCAGCGCGCCGAAGAACGCGGTGTACGGCTTGATGCCGTACGCCGACTGGACCAGCGTCCCCGTGCCCACGTAGCTACCCGGTTCGGGCTGGCTGACCTGAAGCCGGAGTGGCCGGGTCACCCCCCGGATGGAGAGGTTCCCCTCGATGGTCCCGTTGTCACCTGACAGCTCGAACCGATTGGCGGTGAAGACCGCTTCCGGGTGCGGGCCGGTGGACAGCAGCCTCCGGGCGGTGGTCGCTATCTCCCGCCGGTCCCGGTCGGTCAGGGGCTTGAGGCCGCCGGTGCCCTCGCGGACAGCCAGCGTGCCGAGGTCGATGCGAACCTCGAGGGACTCCGGGGCCGTGTCGTCGCCGACGACAAGCTCGCCGGACCAGCGGGGTAGCTCGATGACCAGATCGTGGCCGGCGGTGGCCGCCAGCCCATCGCGAAACGTGCGCAGGACGATGCGGCCGCTCTCAGTGCCCAGCCGGTAGCGTCCCGTAGGAAGGGCCATGGGAGCACCGTAGGACAGTTGTGGGGGGACGTCCAGCCGTTGAGACGAGACAGACCTGTCCAGTGGGGCGGGTCCCCCGGCGGCGGGCCCGGCCGGGAAGGTCAGGGGAACGGGAGCTCGCCGAACAGCTCCTGGATGCGGCGCAGATCCCGGAGGCGCGGCTCGGTCTCGCCGCCGACCCAGCGCCCGACAGTCTTGACCGAGACGCCGAGCTGCCGCGCGGCGGCTTCCTGGGTCAGCCCCTCACGGCGCAGCGCGGTGGACATCCAGTCGGCGAACGTGGCCGTCCGGGCCGGCCTGCCCGGCCTGGCCGCGGCCACGGGCGCGGGCGCGGGCGCGGCGGACCGGGGCGCGACTGGGGGCAGCCTGCCGGCCACCTCAGAAGGCGGCTGGTTGGAGTGCAGCACGTCTACCTCGACGTGTTCCGGGAAGATCCGGAAGGAGACCTGGATCGCCCCGGTCGGCCCGGCCGCGTCCAGCAGGGCGCGGAACACGGTCTCGCCGACGCTGCGGGTGCCCTCCTCGTTCAGCGGGGACTCGGCCAGGCAGCGGCGGACGAAGTCACGGATCTCCGGGATCCAGGACGGCCGGGCCGGAAAAGTCTGGGACAGCACGACCACCGGGACGACCTCGATGGACCCGTCCCCGTTTCCGTTGGGCAGTTCCGCCACTGTCTCCTCCGGCCCGTCCCGGCCGCCAAAACAGGCCGATCTGAACACAGAGTACGCGTCTGTGCCAGATCGAGTGGGCACCGTCGGGCACTCAGATTGGTAAGCCGATGGCAACGTGACTGGTCAGTGCGGTGCCACCCGAAGGCACGCCGACATCACAGATGGCGGGGCGGAACAGACGTTGCTGACTATCCAGACTCAGGTTACTGACCATCCGGATCCAGGTTACTGACTATCCAGGCAGGAGGACCCCAGCTTTGTCCGGACCAATGGACATTTATGTCTGACACTTGCCGCTACTGCCTTGATACGGATGGTGGAGAGGTTTAGCATGACGGCACCTGCGCATGAAGCAGGGCAAGGCCGCTATGAACCAGCTTTCTGGCGCTGATGCGCTCACCGTGGTTCGGGTCGTCCGGCGATCATCGGGGATTGCCAGACGGCCGGCTTCCGCTGGCGCAGCAGCGCCGCAGGCCAGTTCAGGCCGACCCCGTATCCCTGACACCCCGGACGCCCCTCGCCGCTCGCTCGGCGAGGGGCGCCGTCTCCTGCGCAGCCGAGGCACCTGTCACCCGCGTTGCGCGCACGAAGCCGGCCTGCCTGCCGGAACAGCGGCGAGCCGGATCACGTAGATCTCAGCCAGCCAGATCACAGGGAGGGGGTGGCCTCGTAATGGCCACTGCCACGGAGACCAGCGACGGTTCGGCGCAGCCCGCGGCCGAGCCCGTGGTGCACATCCTCTGGATGAACGGAGGGCTCGGCTGCGACGGGGACTCGGTAGCGCTGACCGCGGCCACCCAGCCCAGCATCGAGGAAATCGTCCTGGGCGCGCTGCCCGGGCTGCCCCAGGTGGCCGTGCACTGGCCGCTCATCGACTACGAGTGCGGCCCGGAACAGGGCGCGGACAACTTCATCGAATGGTGGCACAAGGCCGACCGGGGCGAACTTGAGCCGTTCGTGCTGGTGGTCGAGGGCTCGATCCCGAATGAGGCCATCAAGCCCGAGGGCTACTGGTGCGGGTTCGGGAACAACCCCGCGACCGGCCAGCCGATGACCACCAACGAGTGGCTGGACCGGCTCGCGCCGAAGGCCACCGCGATCCTCGCCGCGGGGACCTGCGCCACCTACGGCGGCATCCACGCCATGGCCGGGCAACCCGACCGGGGCGATGGGGGTGCCCGACTACCTCGGCTGGGACTGGCGGTCCAAGGCCGGCCTGCCGATCGTCTGCGTGCCCGGCTGCCCCACCCACCCGGACAACCTCTCCGAGACGATCCTCTATCTTCTCTACCAGGTAGCGGGCCAGGCCCCGATGATCCCGCTGGACGAGGCGCTCCGGCCGACCTGGCTGTTCGGTGCCACCGTCCACGAGGGATGCGACCGCGGCGGCTACTACGAGCAGGGCGACTTCGCGGACGAGTACGGCTCGCCCAAGTGCCTGGTCAAGCTGGGCTGCTGGGGACCGGTGGTCAAGTGCAACGTGCCCAAGCGCGGCTGGATCAACGGGGTCGGCGGGTGCCCGAACGTGGGCGGGATCTGCATCGCCTGCACCATGCCCGGCTTCCCGGACAAGTTCATGCCGTTCATGGACGAACCCCCCGGCTCGAAGGTGTCCACCTCCGCGACCACCCTGTACGGCAGCGTGATCCGTACCCTGCGTGGCTTCACCGCCAGGACGGCGGACGAGGAGCCGAAGTGGCGGAAAAGAGGCAGCGACCTACTCACGGGCTACCAGAAGCCCTGGTGACCGGCAGTACCTGGTGACGATTCCAGGCGCCGGCCAGGCCGGCCACGGCGCCGCTCAGTACCGAGGGGATGAACGATGACTACTGCCGAAGACACCGGCGTCGTGGAGATGAACTGGGACCCCATCACGCGCATCGTGGGCAGCCTGGGCATCTACACGAAGATTGACTTCAAGCAGAAGAAGGTCCTCGAGTGCTATAGCACGTCGTCGATCTTCCGCGGCTACAGCATCTTCATGAAGGGCAAGGACCCGCGGGACGCGCACTTCATCACCAGCCGGATCTGCGGCATCTGCGGCGACAACCACGCGACGTGCTCGGTCTACAACCAGAACATGGCCTACGGGGTGCGGCCGCCGCACCTCGCCGAGTGGATCATCAACCTCGGCGAGGCCGCCGAGTACATGTTCGACCACAACATCTTCCAGGAGAACCTGGTCGGGGTGGACTTCTGCGCCAGGATGGTCGGCGAGACCAACCCGGGGGTGCTGGAGCGCGCGAACAGCACCGAGGCCCCCCACGCCGGCGACCACGGGTACAAGACCATCGGCGACATCATGCGGTCGCTGAACCCGCTCGAAGGCGAGTTCTACCGCGAGGCGCTGCAGGTCAGCCGCTCGACCCGGGAGATGTTCTGCCTGATGGAAGGGCGCCACGTGCACCCGTCCACGCTCTACCCGGGCGGCGTGGGCACCACCCCCACCGTCCAGCTCTTCACCGACTACCTCACCCGGCTGATGCGCTACGTGGAGTTCATGAAGCGCGTCGTGCCCATGCACGATGACCTGTTCGACTTCTTCTACGAGGCCCTGCCGGGGTACGAGGAGGTCGGCCGCCGCCGCGCGGACATGGTCTGCTGGGGCAGCCTGAACGACCCTGAGCACTGCGACTTCCGCTATGACCACATGAGCGACTGGGGCCGGAAGATGTTCGTCAGCCCCGGCGTCATCCGGGACGGGCAACTGCTCACCAACGACCTGGTGGACATCAACCTGGGCATCCGCATCCTCCTCGGCAGCTCCTATTACGAGGACTGGGAAGACCAGGAAATGTTCGTGACCCGCGACCCGCTCGGCAACCCGGTGGACCGCAGGCACCCCTGGAACCAGCACACGATCCCGCGGCCGCAGAAGCGCGACTTCGACAGCAAGTACAGCTGGGTCATGTCGCCGCGGTGGTTCGACGGCACCAACTACCTGGCCGCCGATACCGGCGGCGGCCCGATCGCCCGGCTCTGGGCGACCGCACAGGGCGGCCTCGTGGACATCGGGTATATCAAGTCCACGGGCAGCAGCGTGCTGATCAACCTGCCCCGGACCGTGACCAAGCCTGAAGTGACGTTCGAGTGGAAGATCCCGCACGACAAAGAAGGACGCCCCTCTCTAACGCTATCGAGCGCGACCGTGCGCGGACCTACTTCCAGGCCTACTCGGCCGCCGCCGCCCTCCACTTCATGGAGAAGGCCCTCGCCGAGGTCCGGGCCGGGCGCACGAAGACCTGGGAGCCGTTCGACGTTCCGGACGAGGCGAACAGCTGCGGGTTCACCGAGGCGGTGCGGGGCGTGCTCTCGCACCACATGGTGATCCGGGACGGGAAGATCGCGAACTACCACCCCTACCCGCCGACGCCCTGGAACGCGAGTGTCCGGGACAGCTACGGCACCCCGGGCCCGTACGAGGACGCGGTCCAGAACACGCCGATCTTCGAGGAGAACCCCCCGGAGAACTTCAAGGGCATCGACGTGATGCGGGCGGTCCGCAGCTTCGATCCCTGCCTGCCTTGCGGTGTGCACATGTACCTCGGCAACGGCAGGCTGCTCGAGAAGGTGCACACGCCGACGGCGGCGACCCTGGCCACCTGACGCGGGAGTTCCGGGGAACCGCACCGCCCCGGAACGCGCCCCGCATTCCGGGTCCCGCCTGGTCAGCCGGCCGGGCGGGATCCGGGTGCGAGAGGGCGCATAGTTAGTCACAACCGATGAGCCAGGCAGTGGTCCAGCCAGACAATGTTCAGCCAGGCAGTGATTCAGCCAGGCAGAGGTTCAGTCAGACGGTGGTTCAGCCAGACGGTGGTTCAGCCAGACAGAGGCGAGGCGGATGTCCGACGCAAAGCAGGTGGGGGCACGCGTCGAGGAGTTGCTCGGGATCCTGCAGGCCGAGGGCAGGGATGCGACCGCCCGGGCGGCCGAGGAACTGGTCCGGCTGCTGCTCGGCCTCTACGGCGACGGCCTCAGCCACATCATGGCGGCGCTCCGGGCCGAGGGGCCGGCCGGGGCCGCGGTGCTCGACCGCCTGCTCGAGGACCCGCTGGTGGAGAGCCTGCTGCTGCTGCACGACCTGCACCCGCTCGACGTGGACACCCGGATCCAGCGGGCCCTGGACCAGGTGCGGCCCTACCTCGGCTCGCACGCGGGCGGGGTGACGTACCTGGGGGTGACCGAGGAAGGGGTGGCCCAGCTCCGCCTCGAGGGCAGCTGCGATGGCTGCCCTTCCTCCACGGTGACCGTCCAGCTCGCCATCAAGGGCGCGATCGAGGACGCGGCGCCTGAGGTCACCGAGGTCGTGGTGGAGGGGGTCACCGCGCCGCCCGGCCCGGGGACCCTGCTGCAGATCGGCCGCCGGCCCCCCGGGGCGGACGGACCAGACGAGGTGGCCGCGGCTGGCGCAGGAGACGCCAGGTGGGTGACCATCCCCGACCTCGGGCCGCCGAGCAGCAGGCCGGTGACCGCTTCGGTCGCCGGGACCCGTGTGCTCCTCTGCTCGGTCCGCGGCACCCTGTACGCCTACCGTGATGCCTGCGCGGCCTGCGGGACGTCGCTGGCCGAGGGAACGCTCACGGTCGGCGAGCTGGCCTGCCCCGCCTGCCAGACCCGGTACGACGTCCGGTCCGCAGGCCGCGGCCTCGGCGACGCGGCCGTGCACCTGGACCCTCTTCCGCTGCTGTCCGACAGCCAGGGAGTCAGGGTGGCGGTCACGGCGCCGCAGGAGGCGATCTCGTCATGAGCCGGCCATCGGGCCTGCGCAGATTCGTCGGGCCGCCTGGCCCGGTACCTGCCCAGGGCGCGCCGCCCGCCGCACCGCCCGCGTCTGGCCCACCTGCGCAGGCCGGGCCTGCGCAGGCCGCACCCGCCCAGGCGCTCCCCGGTCCGCTGCAGGCCGCGCTGGGGACCGCCCCAGGCCCGCAGGACGACGCCGACGAACACTGCGAGTTCTGCGCCACCGGCATACCGTCCGAGCACGGGCATGTGGCCGATCTGGAGCAGTCCAGCCTGGCCTGCGCCTGCCGGGCCTGCTACCTGCTGTTCACCCAGGCCGGCCAGGCCTGGGATGACAACCCTTCGGCGCCCGCTGCGGGCACCAGCCCGGACGGGGTTCGCCGGGGCTCGGCGCGCTACCGGTCCGTCCCGGACCGCTATCTGCGGGATTCGTCCCGGCCGATGTCCGCCATGGAGTGGGATGAGCTGCAGATCCCGGTCGGCCTGGCGTTCTTCCTGAACAGCTCGGAGCGCGGCCTGGGCGGCTTCTACCCGAGCCCGGCCGGTGCCACCGAATGCACCCTGGACTTGGCCGCGTGGGAGCGCCTGGCGGGCGCGTATCCGCTGCTGGGCACCGCGGAACCCGACGTGGAGGCCGTGCTGCTGTGCCGGGACAGCCGCGCGTCTGAGGCGGAGTACTTCGTCGTGCCCATCGACGTCTGTTACGAGCTGGCGGGCCGGATGCGGATGCTGTGGAAAGGCTTCGACGGCGGCAGCGAGGCCCGGGCCAGCATCGACGAGTTCCTGACTGGGGTCCGCCAGCGTGCCCGGGAGGCCGGGCAGGGCGCCCGACATGGCTGACCTCGTGTTCGACTGCATCGGCGCCCGGGTGGACCGGTACGCCGCGGTGCCGTCGTTCGAGCTGGACCTGCGGATCAGCGAGACGTCCGGGGAGAAGATCGACGCGATCGCGCTCCGCTCGCAGATCCGGATCGAGCCCTTCCGGCGGCCTTACACCGACGCCGAGGCGGAGCGGCTGCACGACCTGTTCGGCGAGCGGATCCGCTGGTCCGACACGCTCAAGCCGCTCCAGTTCACTACTCTGTCCACGATGGTCCCGGGCTTCACTGGAAGCATCGAGATCCCCCTGCCGGTGCCGTTCACCTACGACCTGCAGATCGCCTCGACACGGTACTTCAGCTCGCTGGACGACGGCGAGATCCCGCTGCTGCTGCTGTTCAGCGGGACCATCTTCGGCTCGGCCGACGGCCGGCTGCGGGTCCAGCAGGTGCCGTGGAGCAAGGAGACCACGTTCCGCCTGCCCGTGAGCCAGTGGCGGGAGGCCGTGGACGCGCACTTCCCGGACACTTCGTGGATCACGATGAGCCGGCACACGCTGGACAAGCTCGGCCAGTTCAAGAGCCGCCACGCGCTGCCGACCTGGGACGCGACCGTGCTCGCGCTGCTCGCCCGGGCGGGCCGGGAGGAATCGTGAAATCCCGCGACCGGATCGACCCGGCTCACCTGGAGCAGGCCCGGCAGGTCGCCGACGCCATCCTGTACGAGGGGTACCTGCTCTACCCCTACCGTGCGTCGGCGCAGAAGAACCAGGAACGCTTCCAGTTCGGGGTGCTCATGCCGGCGGCTTACCGGGCTGTCGACGAGCACGAGCCTTCCGCCGCGCAGACGGAGTGCGTCCTGGAAGGCCCGGCCGACGCGCACGGTCACGGTGCTGGCCCGGTTCCTCCGGCTGCAGCGGCGCACCGTGCTGGCGGGCTCGCCCGCGGCCGGGTTCCGTGAGGTCGATTCGCTGCAGGCCGGGGACGCTGAGCTCACTCCGTGGGATGAGGCCGCCGAGTGCGAGCAGGAGGCGGTGGCCACGCTCGGCGGGCTGCTCGGGGGGGCCGCCGAAACCGGGTTCACCCTCCCAGGCGGTACCGAGTACGAGGACGTGACCGGCGCCGGCGGCGAACCCGCCGGGCGGCTGGCCCGGAAGCGGGAAACCCTGCACGGGGCCCTGCGGCTGAGCGCGGAGCGGATGCCCGGGCCGTACGGCGCGCTCCGCCTGCGGGTGGTGCTGGAGAACCGCACCGAGCCGCCCGGCCCGCCTGGCCCGCCGGGCGGACGGCCTGCCGTACGCGCTGATCGCCGCCCACTGCCTGATCGCGGTGCCCGGCGGCCGGTTCCTGTCCATGACCGAACCACCCGAGTGGGCAGCCAGCGAGGTCGCCCGGTGCGTGAACACCGCCACCTGGCCGGTGCTGGCCGGGCCGGCCGAGTGCACGGAGCTGATGCTGTCTTCCCCCGTCATCCTCTACGACCACGCGGAGATCGCTGCCGAAAGCGCCGGGCAGCTGTTCGACTCCACGGAGATCGACGAGATCCTCACCCTCCGCACGCTCACCCTGACCGATGAGGAGAAGCGCGAGGCCCGGGCCACCGACCCGCGCGCGGCCGAGCTGCTGGACCGGCTCGACCACCTGCCTCCCGAGATGATCGAGCGCATGCACGGTGCGATCCGCTACCTCCACCCGGCCCGGGGCCCTGCGGCGGAGCGCGAGACCGTCCCGGAGTGGACGGAGATCCCGCCGGGGCAGCCCGCGGGGCACGGGGGGCTGCCCCCGCAGGAGCCCGGGGTGGTGCCTGACCCGGCTGTCGCCGGGGAGGCGCCCTGGTGGGATCCGGGCGCGGACCGCTCGGTATCACCGGAAACGGATCACGTCATGATCGCGGGGGTCCGCGTCGCCCGGGGGAGCCGGGTCCGGATGCTGCCCGGCACCCGCCGGGCGGACGCGCAGGATCTGTTCCTGACCGGGCGGACCGCGCTGGTCGAGGCGGTCCTGTTCGACGTGGACGGCCACGCTCACCTGGCGCTGCTGCCCGACGACGACCCGGACGCGGACCTTCAGCGCGGCCAGGGCCGTTTCCTGTACTTCGCCCCCGACGAGATCGAGCCCGCCGGGCCATCCGGCTAGCACGTCCCGCACCATCTCCAGAGGAGGACCCCATGGTTGGCAGGTTTATCAAGGCGGTGGTGGTGGCCGCAGCGATCGCCGCCATCATCCAGTCACTTCCCGACATCAAGCGCTACCTGGAACTCCGCGAGATGTAGCGCCCCCCGGACTGGTCCCTCCGGTCCGGCCTGGCAGCTCTAGGCAAGGCAGGCAGAACTATGGAAACAATCATCGGGTTCGTGGCGGGCTACCTGACCGGCGTCAGCGAAGGCCGTAAGGGTATGGACCGGGCCCGCAAGTCGCTGGACGCGATCCTGACGTCGCCCGAGCTGCGCCGGCTGGTCGCGGACGGGGTGGGCCTGGCCCAGGGCGTCCTGGGCCGCGTGGCGAAGGGCGGGCTGACCGGGGCCCTGGGCGGGGTCAGCGAGCTGATCACGGGCAACGCGGCGGCCGGCCGGGACGAGCGCCGCGCGGCCTGAACGGTCTCGCGCCGGGGGATCTCACCGGCTGGGTGATCTCCGGGGCAGGTGCCGTGCCTGAGCACGCCCCGAGTCCGCGCCTTTGGGACGATGGCCCGGTGAGGCGATTCCGTGAGCACCCGGCCGCGCCGATGGTGAAGAGGCCAGGCAGGCTTCCCGCCCCGCCCACTACGCCGCCCTGGCTGGCCGAGGTGGTCAGGCCGGCCCCAGCCCCGGTGCCGTGGCCGGCCGTGATCCGCGCCGCGCTCGCCGTGTGCGGGCCGCTCGCCCTGGGGATGGCCCTGGGGGATCAGGTCGCCGGGCTCCTGGGCGCCATGGGCGGCCTGCTGGGCTCGGTCGCGGACGCCGGCGGCAGCTACCCGGCGCGGATCCGGCGCATCGCCGTGGCCGGGTTCTTCGGCGGGGCCGGCGGGCTGCTGCTCGGCGTCCTGATCCACGGCGAGGGCTGGCTCTCCGTCGTCGTGCTGGTCGTGGTGGCCGGGCTCTCCGCGGTGCTGACCTCGGCCGGGGCGACCTTCGCCGTCACCGGCCTGCAACTCCTCGTGTACACCATCCTCGGCACCGGACCACTGGGCGCGGCGCGGCCCTGGTGGCTGCCGCCGCTGCTGCTGCTGGCCGGCGTGGGGTGGGCGATCCTGCTGCTGGTTCCGGCGTGGCTGGCCGCGCCGCTGGCCCCGGAGCGGCGCAGTACCGCAGAGGTCTACCGCGCCCTGGCCCGCATGCTGCGGGCCGCCGGCACGCCGGGGTTCCCGGCGGCCCACCAGGCCGTGGTCGACGCGCTCAACCAGGCCTGGGACGACCTCGCCTCCCGCCGGGCCCGGGCCGCCGGCCGGGATCCGGAACTGAACCGCGTGGCCGCGCTGCTGCGGCAGACCCACCCGCTCACCGAGGCGGCCGTCACCCTGGTGCAGGAGGGGACTGCGGCCCCGCCGCAGCTCATCGCCATGATCGAGGCGATCGCCGGGGCCATCCAGTACGGGACGCCGGTGACCTCGGTCCGCCCGGCGGGGGGATCGACACCGGGGAGCCGGGCGCTGGCCGCCGCCGTGGCCGGGGCGGCCGACCTGGTTTCCGGGAAGCGGCCCGCCGAGGGCGGGGCCGCGCCACGCCGCCCAGGTCTGCGCGAGCGCCTTCGGGACGCCCTCGCGCAGACCGCAGGCGGCCGTCTCACCCGGATCTTCGCCGTCCGGCTGATGCTGTCCATCGGTGTGGCCGCCGTGGTCAGCCAGGCCCTTCCACTGCAGCGCTCGTACTGGGTGGTGCTGACGGTGGCGATCGTGCTGCGCCCGGATTTCGGCTCGGTCTTCGCCCGTGCGCTGCAGCGCGGGCTCGGCACCGTGGTCGGCGCGGTCATCGGCGCGGTCATTCTCATCGTCTTGCCGCCCGGTCCGCTGCTGCTGATCCCCTGCGCCTTCTTCGCCGGGCTGCTGCCCTACGGCCGGGCCCGCAACTGGGGGCTGTTCAGCACGTTCCTGACGCCGCTGGTCGTCATCCTGATCGACCTGCTCACCCGGAGCGGCTGGGCGCTGGCCCTGGACCGGCTCGCCGACACCGTGCTGGGCTGCGCCATCGTGCTGCTGGTCGGATACGTTCCGTGGCCGTCGAGCTGGCATGCTCACCTGCCGGAGCAGTTCACCACCGCGCTCGATAGTCTGGCCCGTTACACGGAGCAGGCGCTGACCGGCGCACCCGCCCGGTCGGCGCTGCGCCGCCAGACCTACCGAGTCCTATCCGACCTGCGCACGGAGTTTCAGCGGACGATGGCAGAGCCACCCTCGGTCAGCGGCCGGGCGGCCCGCTTGTGGCCCGCCCTCGGCGCGCTGGAGCAGCTCACGGACACGGTGACGGCCACTGCGGTGCGCGCCGATGTCACGGGCAGGCGGCCGGACCCCCGCGATGTGGCCCAGCTGGCTGATGCCCTGCGCGCCCTGGCCCGCGGTGTCCGCGACGGCCAGATCCCGGCGGACCTGACGCTGCCCGGCAGTGAGGACGTGCGCGGCGTGACCGACCGCGTCACCGATGTCCGGTGTGATCTCACCGGCGAATACGCCGCGTAGGACCCCTGACCGTGGCCGGGGACTGGCGCTCTCGCGCCCGGGACATGCTCGTGGTCCTGCTCACCGTGACCACCGGCGCCGTTGACGCCGCTGCCTTCCTGCATGTCGGGCACGTGTTCAGCAGCGTGATCACCGGGACCATGGTGCTGCTCGGCGTCGCGGCGGGCACGCATAACCCGGCCCTGGCCGAGAACTGCGGGGTGGCCCTGGCCAGTTACGTGGCCGGGGTGGCGGTCGGGGCGCCGCTCGCGGCCCGGCGGGCAGGCCGCTGGCTGGAGCGCTGGCGGGGCCGCCCACCCCATGCGGCGACCGCGCTGCGCGAGATCTGGCCGTCCTGGCTCACCGTCGCGCTCGCCCTGGAATTCTGCGTGCTCGTGGTGTTCTGCGTGGGCTGGGAGCTGTCCGGTGGCCGCCCGGCCGCGGCGGGCCAGCTGGTGCTGCTGGCCATCGCGGGGGGCGCCATGGGCATCCAGGCCTCCACCATCCGCCACCTGGGCGAGATATCCACCACGTACCTGACCGGAACCCTGACCGGGGTGATCGCCGGGCTGGTCACCGGGCGCAAGCCCAACGGCCTGGCCCGCAGCCTGGGTATCTTCGCGGCCTTGATCGTGGGTGCCGGCTCCTCCGCCGTCGTCGCGGAGTACGTCCCCGCGCTGCTCCCGGTCGTGGTGCTGGTCCCGCTGGCCCTGGTCGTGTGGTTTGCCTCCGCCCGGTTCGGGCCCCGGCCTGGCTGGGAGGAGCCCAGCTAGGGACGAGCAGGCGCGATCAGCCTTTACCGGCCCGGCGGATACTGGTACCGGCCTGGCGTGATCCCCCTACCGGCGTGCGTGATACCCCCACCAGCGCGCGTGATTCCGCTACCGGCCCGCGTGATACCGGCTCAGCCCGCAGGCGCCCGGTCCTTCCGCTGGGGCCCCGGGCGCTCCTCACCGGGCCCGGATCCCGGCCGGCGGGCCAGCCCGGGAACCGGCTGCGTGGCGCGCTCGCGCCGGGCCGCGATGTACCCGGCGATCACCGTGAGCCCTAGCGCGCCCGCCGGGGGCAGGGTGACCAGGGCCGGCAGCTGGTAGCGCCAGCTGAACTCGAACAGGTCGGACGCGAGCAGCACCGCGACCGCGCTGAGGAAGGTCAGCAGGCAGGCGGTGGCCGTGGCCCGCTGCGCGGGCGGGGCCTGCCGCCGCAGCACCCCGATGCTGCCGGCCAGCCCGGCCAGCACGGTGAACAGGAACAGCGGCCCGGGCGTGTAGCCGCCATCGAGCTGGTAGCCGCGCAGGAAGCCCGCCAGTCCCGGGTTCACGCCCGGCTGGTCGCCGAAGCGCCGCCCCTGGACGATCACTATGACCTTGCCCGCCGGATTGAGCTGGGCGAACCGCAGCCGGCCGTGCGCGCTGGTGATGTAAGGCGGGTACAGCGGGAAGGCCCGCTGGAACTGCCAGCGGGTGACAGACGTGTCGCCCGGGCTGGTGACCCGCTGCAGGGCGAAGAGCTTGACCGCGTCCTTGCTGATCGCCGTGGCCACCCGCCAGGGCTGCTGCTCGAACACGCGCCGGCTGAAGTTGGCCGCCATCGTCACGTGGGGCATCCCCGGCGGGGGCTTCACGTACTTGATCGGCGACGTGGCCCCGTGATCCAGCCAGTCCGGCCCGCGGGCCTGCTGGCTGGGGGAGGGGCAGAGCGCGCGCTCGTACCGGGGGAGCGTCAGCGTGGCGCAGCCGGCGGCCGCCGCGGCCCGGCCGTAGATCGTCCCCGCCGCGTACGGGGCGAGCGAGAAATGCCTGATGGTCACGTAGTTCCGGAAGCTGATCACCAGGATGGGCAGGGCGAATGCGGCGCACAGCGCGGCGGCCTTGATCAGCTTGCCGCGCCAGCCCGGGACCGCGGTCAGCACGTAGGCGAGTGCGGGGAGAATGAAGATCTCGCCGACCTGGCGAACCGTCGCCGAGGCGCCCAGGGCCAGTCCGGCGGCCAGCACCATCCAGACTCGCGGCCGGGGCTGCCAGAGCAGGCAGACCAGGCCCGCGACGATCAGGGCCTCGAACGCCGTATCCGGCATGATCGACTGCTCAATCTGGAGCTGGTAGCCGTCCAGGAGAATCGGCGCGGTGGCCAGCGCGGCCAGCCAGCGGGGCACGCCCCGGCGGCGCAGGATCAGGTACAGGGCCACGGCCATGGCCAGGCCGAGCAGGTGCTGCGCGGCCACCACCATGGGCAGGGTGCCGACCCGGAGGAAGACCTTCAGGGCCAGCTGATACCCCGGCGGATCGTTCCCGGCGTAGGCCCCGAAGAGGTACTTGATCGAGTCGATGAACAGCAGGGCGGGCTTGTAAGCCAGCTGGGTGACGACCCGCAGCGCCAGCCCGGCGGCCAGCAGGATGGCCAGCAGCCAGTTCCGCCGCGCCATCGATGCCAAGGCCGCCCCAGACACGCTCGGCGTGGTCGCGCCTGAGGCGACTCGTGCAGCTGCCATGGCCCCCCCGGAAGCTCTCCGTAAGCATAACGGAACTCATCGTCATGCTGGGGGCGCAGCCCAGCGCCAGTCCCCCCGGCGCCGGCACAGCACTATGCCGTGCCGTGCGTTAGGAGGCGAGGCTGCTCAATAGGCTGGCAGCGTGACCCCTGATCCTTCCAGGACCGCACTCGTCCGCCGGGCCCGGCGCATCAACCGCGAACTCGCCCTGCTCTACCCAGATGCCCACTCTGAGCTGAACTTCACCTCGCCGCTGGAACTGCTGGTCGCCACCATCCTGTCCGCGCAGACCACCGACAAGCGGGTCAACCTGGTCACGCCAGTGCTGTTCGCCCGCTACCAGACGGCCGCTGACTACGCAGCGGCCGACCGGGCCGAGATGGAAAAGATCATCCAGTCCACGGGGTTCTTCCGGGCCAAGACCAGCAGCCTCATCGGCCTGGGCCAGGCCCTCTGCGATCGGTACGGCGGTGAGGTCCCCGGGACGCTGGCGGACCTGGTGACCCTGCCCGGGGTCGGCCGGAAGACGGCGAACGTCGTCCTCGGCAACGCGTTCGGCGTCCCCGGCATCACCGTGGACACGCATTTCTCCCGGCTGGCCCGCCGCTTCGGGTGGACGACGGAGACCGACCCGGACAAGATCGAGCGTGATGTCGGCGCGCTCATCCCGAGGTCCGAGTGGACGATGCTGTCGCACCGGCTGATCTGGCACGGCAGGCGCGTCTGCCACGCCCGCAAGCCCGCCTGCGGTGCCTGCGGCATCGCCCGGCTGTGCCCGTCCTACGGGGCAGGCCCCACGGACGAGAAGACGGCCCGCGCGCTGGTGAAGACGGGCCCGTTCTCGTGAGCGCCGTGGACCCGGCGGACAGCACCCCGGGCGAGTCGGCCACCGGGGCGGCGGACGGTGCCCCGGGCGGCCCGCCGCGCTGGCTGCGCGACCTGGCCGCGGCGGCCTGGGACACCGCGATCCCGGCCCCGCTGCGGCCCCCGCCAGGAGGTGGCCGCCCCTCCGCGGTGCTGGTGCTCTTCGGCATGGGCCCGGACGGCCCCGACCTGCTGCTCGTGCAGCGTGGTCCGGGGCTGCGGCGTCACTCCGGGCAGCCTGCGTTTCCCGGCGGGGCGATCGACGAGGGTGACGGGGGCCCGGTCCCGGCCGCGCTCCGGGAGGCGGCCGAGGAGGCCGGGCGTCCAGGCCTCCGGGGTCGAGGTGCTCGCGGTGCTCCCGGAGCTGTTCATCCCCCGGAGCGGCTTCTCGGTCACGCCGGTCCTCGCCTGGTGGCGGCGGCCGGTCCCGGTGGCGGCCGCCGATCCGCCAGAGGTCACCGCCGTGGCCAGGGTCCCCCTGTCCGAGCTCTCCGATCCCGCGCGCCGGCTAACGATCCGGCATCCTTCCGGGTTCACCGGGCCGGCCTTCCGGGTGCGGGGAATGCTGGTCTGGGGGTTCACCGCGGCCCTGGTCGACCGGCTCCTCATGCTGGGCGGATGGGAGCGGCCATGGGACCGCGGCCAGGTGGAGGACCTCCCGCCCGAGGCCCTGGCGGCCGGGAGTTAATACCGTCGCTGGATGCGGTTAATACCGTACGGCGAACCAACCATCCAGCCGCGCGCTATACGGTGGGCAGGTGTCGGGTGACCTGCTTGACCTGATCTTGATTGCACTCGCTGCGGCCTTTGCCGTGGCCGGTTACCGGCAGGGCTTCATCGTCGGAATCCTGAGCTTCGCCGGGTTCCTGGGCGGGGCGGCGGTAGGTGCCTCCTTCGCGCCCAAGCTCGCCCGGTCGCTGGTCCAGGGCTCCGCCCAGCAGGCTCTGGTCGCGATCGTCGCCGTGTTCGTGGCCGCCATGATCGGGCAACTGCTCGCCTCCGCGATCGGCGCGGCGGTGCGCTCCCGCGTGCACTGGCGCCCGGCCACCCTGATCGACTCGGTAGCGGGGGCCGCGGTCAGCGTCATCTCCGTCCTGCTCATCGCCTGGCTGATCGGCTCCGCGGTGGTCAACGCGCCGTTTGCCGTGGTCACCGCCCAGGTCCAGCGTTCCGCCGTGCTGCACGCGGTGGACGGGGTGATGCCGCCGGCCGCGCGGACGATGTTCTCCGACTTCCGCAGCCTGCTGGCCAGTGGCCCGTATGTCCAGGTCTTCGGCGCGCTCGGGGCCGAGCCGGCGCTGACCGTGGCCCCGCCCAACCCGGCCGTCCTCGGCTCCCCGGGCCTGGTCCGCTCCCGCGACAGCATCGTCAAGGTCATGGGCATCGCGCCGACCTGCCAGCGCCGTATTGAGGGCTCGGGCTTCGTCATCTCACCCCAGCACGTCCTGACCAACGCCCACGTGGTGGCGGGCGTGACCGAGAGCCAGACCGTGACCACCAGGCAGGGCGACCGGTTCCCGGCCACCGTGGTGCTGTTCGACCCGGAGCGCGATCTCGCCGTCCTCGACGTACCCGGCCTCACCGCCGGCACGCTGAACTTCGCCGGGCCGGCCAACATGGGCGACGAGGCGATCGTGGCCGGCTACCCGCGGGACCACTCCTTCACCGTGGTGCCCGCCCGGGTCGGTGACGACCAGCTCGCCCAGGCCCCGGATATCTACCAGTCCAAGGAAGTTACCCGGCAGATCTACTCGATCCGCGCAGATGTCGAGCCGGGCAACTCCGGTGGCCCGCTGCTGGCGCCGGACGGCCGGGTGGACGGGGTCGTCTTCGCGGCGGCCGTGGGCGTGAAAGACACCGGCTACGCGCTGACCGCCTCCGAGGTGGAGAGCGACGCGCGCGCCGCGGCCGCCGCGACCAATGCGGTTTCCACCCAGGCTTGTGACTAGCGCGGGGTCCCCGGCGGCGGGCCCGGGCGTGCGGCCTGCCCCGGGCCCGCGGTTAGCTCCCTGCGCGGAGCAGGCTGATCCGCAGGCCGGATGAGACCGCGCCGGTGTCCCCGGCCGCCTCGATCTGGCTGGCCAGCCCGGCGCAGGCCCGGGCCACGCCCGCGGCATCGATGCCGTGGGGCGGCGCGGCGGCGTACCCGCTGACCCGTTCTGCCCCTCGGCGCAGCAGCGCGGCCGCCCCCCGCGCGTTGCCGCGCCGCGCGTGGGTGAACCCCACCGCTATCTGGGCCAGCCCGCGCCACAGCTCCCGTTCCGCTTCCGGAGCCTGCTTCCACGAGGCCTCGAGCACCTCGTGGGCGTGGAATGGCTGGCCGGTGTCCAGCAGGTGCTGGGACAGGGCCAGCGCCTCGGCCGGAGGCAGGGACAGATCCTCCGGCACGCGGTCCGCTCCCGCCGCGCCGCGCGGCAGCGGGCGACCCAGCGCGTCCCGGGGCCGGGCGTTCCGGGGGCGCCCGGCCGGGTCCCTGTCCCGGGCCCGGTCGCCCGCGCCCGCCGTCATCGCTCAGGTTCGGGGTCCGCCAGCCATCCGCGCAGTTCACGGTCGAAGCGCTCCGGCTGCTCCTCGTGCGGGAAGTGGCCGGCCCCATCGAGCAGGCGCCACCGGTACGGGCCATCGACGTGCCGCCCGGCCCCGCGCGCGGTGGCGGGCAGTACGCACGTGTCGAGCGCGCCCTGCAGGTGCAGGGTGGGGGCCTGGATGGGAGCGCGCATCCGCTGCGCGTACCGGACGCCGTCCGGGCGGACCCGGGAACGGATGAACCAGCGGTGGTACTCCAGTGCCGAATGCGCCACCGAGGGAATGCACATCGCGGTCCGGTAGCGCCGCTCGGTTTCCGGGTCGGGCCAGCCCGGCCCGGACCAGGAGCGCAGCATCTGCCCCACCCGCTGGGCGTGATCCCGGACCAGGCTGTGCTCGGGGAGCACGGGAACCTGGAAGCCGAACGCGTAACCGCTGCGGCGGCCCTGGCTCAGCGGGTTGGTGACCACCGCAGAGCGCATCCGCAGCGGGTGCGCCATCGAGATCACCGCCAGCCTGCGCACCACCTTGGGGTAGTAGGCGGCCATGGTCCAGGCCACCAGCCCGCCCCAGTCGTGCCCGATGACCACGGCGTTGGCCTCGCCGAGGGCACGGATCAGGCCGGCCGCGTCCGAGGCCGCGGTGACCAGGTCGTAGCCCCGGGGCGGCTTGTCGCTGCCGCCGTACCCGCGCAGATCCGGGGCGACGGCGCGGTAGCCGGCCGCGGCGAGGGTGGCCAGCTGCTCCCGCCAGGTCCACCAGAATTCCGGGAACCCGTGCAGCAGCAGCACCAGCGGGCCGTCGCCGCTCTCGGCGACGTGCAGCCGGGTCCCGTTCGCGCTCACCGCACGGTGCGACCACGGGCCTTCGACATAGACCGCCGCGTCGCCCCGGAAAGTCACCGGGTCAGCCTGCCTCGACCGCCGGCCGAGCGGGGGTGTCCTCGTCCCGCTTGAGCAGCGCCAGGTCCGCCTGCACGGTCTGCCTCGTCCTCCGCAGGCCGCTGACCCCGCGCACCTTGATGACCACGACGAGGATGGCGAGCAACGCCAGGAGCAGGAGCGTGCCCGACACGATCAGGAACGCGGCCCAGGGCCAGATACCCAGCGTGACCAGGCCGTAGGCGTAGGCCCAGCAGAGCATGACGAGGATCAGGCAGCCGGCGACCGCCGTGATGACCAGCAGGCCGGCGGCCAGGCCCAGCCGCTTGACGTCGTCGCGGAGCTCCAGTTTCGCCAGGGCCAGTTCACACCTGACCAACTGGGTGACGTCCTTGATGGCCTGGGAGACAAGATCGCCGATTGATGGCTCGCTGTCATTGCCGAGCGACTGCGGTGCAGCAGGTCTGGCCATCACATGCTCACTCCCCTCGCGCACTCCTGCCGTTCAGTCTTCCGTACCGGTGATTCGCGTGCGTGCCCGGGTTCGCGGCCGGGCCAGCCCGGGCGTGAGGCGCCAGGAATTGTCCCTTATCCCGGCAACATCAGTTTCCCCCGGCAAGTGATCTTACGGGATTACCATCGGGTCACTCCGCGCGGCCTTCCCTGCTTTCCGCGGGCGTGACCAAATGGCCCGGGCGAAGGCGGTTCCCGGGTGGTCCGGGGCTTTACCGGGCGGGCAGACGCCTGGTCGTCACGGCCCGGGAGGGTGACGGCCCGGGAGGGGAGACGCCTGGTCGTCACGGCCCGGGAGACGCCTGGTCGTCACGGCCCGGGGAGACGGCTGCCTCGCGGGGACTCAGCCTGACACGGCGGGCCGGGCTACCATGCGCGCACCTCGTCATGCCGGGGGGCCGCGGCGGGCTGCCCGCTTCCTCGCCGGACGCGGGCTCGCCGTCGCGGCCCGACCTCGGCCGCCTACCTGGGCCCCTCGGTCGCGTGGGTACCCGGCCGCCGTGCCAGGACGTTCCTGTGACCTTTGTACGGCGGATCGGCTGGCGGGCCAAGCCCGGGAGATGACCGATTCCTCATCTTGATCGATCCCCCCCGTCACATTCCTGGGCAGCACCTCATGAAGGGCGCTCCTTCGGGCGCGCCATCTCACCGGGCGCGTCCCTTCCCCGGCGGGCGGCCGGCCGGGCCGGGGGAAGCGTGCTGAAGACGTGGACAGGCCAGCCGCGGAGCCGGGCCAGCCGTCGCAGGGCGCGGTCCGGGTTCACCGCGTGAGGGTGGCCCACGGCCTCCAGCATGGGCAGGTCGGTGACCGAGTCGCTGTAGGCGGAACAGTCGGGCAGCCGGTAACCGCGTTCGGCGGCCAGTTCCCTGACCCGGTCCGCCTTGGCGGGACCGTAGGCGTAGAAGTCGATCCGCCCGGTGTAGCACCCCTCCGCGATCTCCATCTGGGTGGCGATCACCAGGGCGGCACCCAGCAGGGCCCCGATCGGGCCGACCATCTCGTGCCCCGAGGTGCTCACGATGATCACGTCCTCACCGGCCGCGCGATGAGCGTCGAGCAAGGCCCGGGCCTCGTCATAGACATAAGGGACGATCAGCTCATCCAGATGCCGGTCGACGATCTCGCGCACCCGGTCGGCGGGCCAGCCGCGGCATACCTGGCTGACCTGCGCGCGGATCTGCTCCATCCGGTCGTGACTGGCCCCGTGCCGGCTGAAAAGCAGCTGCGCGACCGCGCCGCGGACGGCGTCACCCCGGCTGATCAGGCCATTCCGGTAAAACGAAGGTCCGTAAGCGAGCGTGCTCGACTTCGCGATGATCGTCTTATCGAGGTCAAAGAACGCGGCGGCAGGCCGGCGTCCGGGCTCGGCGGGACTAGACACAGCAAGCGACCCTATGACGGAAAGCAAGTTTCCGTTGTCAGCGTGGCGTGACCGATTGGTAACTTGGCCCGGATACACGTACGCTTGCTGTGTACGGGCCCGGCTCTGCCCCCCCGGGGCCGGACCCTTTGGCGACCCCCGCTCTCCCCCCCGGCGGGGGTCGCCCCCTTTCTGGGCACTGCCCGCACATTCTTCCTGGTCCTGGTCTATTTTCCGGATGTCCCGGGCTGCCCGGTACCGGCCGTCCCGGCCTCGCCGCCGGCCAGCAGGCACTCGAGCAGGGTGACTGAGCCCGGCTTGGAAAGGGGCTCATTGCCATTTCCGCATTTGGGCGACTGGATGCAAGACGGGCATCCCGCCTGGCACTCACAACCCCGGATCGCGTCGGCGGTCGCGGTCAGCCACTCGCGGGCCGCATGGTAGCCACGTTCGGCGAAGCCTGCCCCGCCATCGTGGCCGTCATAGACGAAAACAGTGAGCTGCCCGGTGGCCGGGTGCAGATCCGCGGAAACGCCACCGACGTCCCAGCGATCGCACGCCGCAAACAATGGAAGCAAGCCGATCGACGCGTGCTCGGCGGCGTGTGCCGCACCGGGCAGGTCCAGGCCCTGGTCCAGCAGCCGGGCACGCTGGCCGGGCGAGATCGTCCACCACACCGCCCTGGTGCGCAGGGTCTGCGGCGGCAGGCTGAGCGGGAACTCGCCGAGCGGCCGGCCGGTTTCCGGGTGGCGCCGGACAAACCCGACCACCTCCCGGCGGACCTGCACGTCACCGAAGTGCACGCCGGCGCGGCCCCAGCTGGCCTGGCGCAGTTCCCTGGTCACCTCGATCGCGGTGACCTGGCGGGCCGCCGTGGAGTACCCGGGATCGTCGGGGCGCACCAGGGCCACCCGGCCGGCCAGGTCCAGCTCATCCACCAGGTAGAGCTCGCCCTGATGCGGGTAGACCGCCCCGGTGTGCACCAGCAGGTGCGACGAGGGCTCGTCCACGGTGCCCACCAGGCGCCCGGTCGGCAGTTCCACGATCTTGACCGGGTAGCGGCCCGATCCGCGCAGCCCGGCCCGGGGCGGCCGTCCGCGGCGCGTCCAGTACAGGCCGCCGCTCCGGCGGCGGAGCATCCCCCGCCGGATGAGGGCCTCGGCCACCTCGCCGGCGCCAGGGGCGAACGAGGCCAGATCCGGGTCGGTGAGCGGCAGTTCGGCCGCGGCCGCGCACAGGTGCGGAGCCAGCACGTACGGGTTCCCCGGATCCAGGACGGTCGCCTCGACCGGGCGGTGCAGCAGCACATCCGGATGATGGACCAGGTAGGTGTCGAGCGGGTCATCCCGGGCGATGAGGACCACCACCGCGCTGCGCCCGGCCCGGCCCGCCCGCCCGGCCTGCTGCCAGAGCGCCGCCCGGGTCCCCGGCCAGCCGGCGATGAGGACCGCGTCCAGGCCGCTGATGTCCACGCCCAGCTCCAGGGCGGTCGTGGTGGCGAGGCCGGTGATGGCGCCGTTGCGCAGCGCCTCCTCCAGGGCCCGCCGGTCATCGCGCAGGTACCCGGATCGGTAGGCCGCGACCCGGTCGCTGTGCGCTCCGGCTCCCGACTCACGCAGCGCCCGGCGCGCACCCAGGGCCACGGCCTCGGCGCCGCGCCGGGAGCGGGTGAACGCCAGCGCCGGGACAGCCCCGGCCACCAGGTCGGCCAGCAGCGTGGCGGCTTCGCTGGTGGCGCTGCGCCGGACCGGCGCGCCTGCCTCGCCGCGCGCGCTGGTGAGCGGCGGCTCCCAGAGACCGAACGTGACCGGCCCGCACGGCGCGGCGTTCTCGGTCACCGCCTCCGCCTGCTGCCCGGTCAGCAGGAACGCGCATCCGGCAGGCTCGCTGACCGTGGCGGAGGCGAGCAAGAAGACCGGCACAGGTCCGGCCGGACCGGTGCCGGCTGATCCGGTGCCGGCTGGTCCGGTGCCGGCTGATCCAGGGCTGGCTGGTCCGGTGCCGCCGTGATACACGGCGATCCGGTGCAGCCTGCGCAGCACCTGGGCGACGTGGGAGCCGAACACCCCCCGGTAGGTGTGGCATTCGTCCACGACGATGTAGCGCAGCCGGCGGAAGAACCCGTTCCAGCGTGCGTGCCGGGGCAGCAGCGTCTGATGGAGCATGTCCGGGGTGGTCAGGAGGTAATTGGCGTGCGACCGGGCCCAGTCCCGCGCGGCCGTCGGGGTGTCCCCGTCCACCACGGCGGGGCGGACGCCCGGCACGGCGAGCTCGCTGACGACGCGCAGCTGGTCCGCGGCCAGGGCCCGGGTTGGCGCGAGGTAGAGCGCGGTGCCACCCTCCAGGATCCCGGTGAGCGCGGGCAGGAGGTATCCCAGCGACTTCCCGGAGGCCGCCGGCGTGGCGATGATGACGTGCTGGCCGTCCCGCGCGTGGCCGGCCATCGCGGCCTGATGGGCCCAGGGAGCCGGCACGCCGCGCCGGGAGAAGGCCTCAGTGATCGCGGCGGGCACCCATCCGGGCCAGGCTGCCCGCTGCCCTTCGCGACCGGGGATGTACTCTACGTGAATCAGTCGTCCCGACCGGGCGCCGTGGCGCAGCACGAGGTCTGCGGGGGAGGCCCCCGCGAGCTGGACGGGTCGGCTTCCCCCGGCGGGGCACGAGGCAGCCGGGCCTGGTGTTTGCGGGGCCGGTTCCAGGGGACCGGGTCCTGCGGGACCGGGCCGGACCGGAGGCTCGCCGGGAACGAGCGGAGTGAGCGCAGTCATTGGCTCCCAGTGTGACATCTGTACGCGAGGTGCCTCGAAGCGTGAACTCGTGTAGACATGACCTCAGAGCGTGGTTGAATGCGCGACGGGACCAGTGGCCCTCCCCGGAGGGCGTGGCGCTGCCGCTCGGATCACCCGGACAGACGAAAGCTTGTATGGCGCAGGAGGATTTGTGGACCTGAAGCTTGACCACCACACCAGGGATGGGATTGAGGTCGTCGACGTCGAGGGCGAGATCGACGTCTACACCGCGCCTCGGCTGCGCGAGCTCCTCATCGAACTGGTCAACAACGGGCACTACCAGCTGGTGGTGAACATGGAGAAGGTTGAGTTCCTCGACTCGACGGGCCTGGGGGTCCTGGTCGGCGGGCTCAAGCGGGTCCGGGCCCACGACGGGTCTCTGGACCTGGTGTGCACCCAGGAGCGCATCCTCAAAATTTTCCGGATCACGGGCCTGACCAAGGTCTTCGGTATCCATGACACGGTAGACGAGGCCATCACGGCCCGGAAGTCGGAGAAGTAGCGGCTGACCCTGCCCCGGATCTAGTCATGGCCACTGTCGAGATGACTTTCACGCCGCTGCCCGTGCATGTCCGCACGGCGCGCCTGGTCGCCACCGCCGTCGCGCGGCGGAGCGGGGTCGGGGAGGCACTCCTCGACGAAGTCCGCCTCGCGGTGGGTGAGGCCTGTTCCCGCGCGGTCGAGGCGCATCAGGCCCAGTGCCCGCAAGAGCCGGTCCGCGTCGAGCTGACCGGGGCGGACGGGCGCTTCGAGGTGGTGGTCACAGACGCGGCCGCGGCCGGGCAGGACGACGGGACCGGCCCGTCCGGCCAGCCCTCGGGCTGGCCTGCGCCCGGCAACGGTGTGGCGAGCGGGACCAGCGCGCTGGATCATTCGGGTCCCCCGCAGGGTCTCGGCCTGGCCGTGATCGCCGGCCTGGCTGATGACGTCCAGTTCGCCCGCACCCCGGCCGGCCTCAGCATCAAGATGAGCTGGCCGTCCGATGGCACGGGCTGACGGCCGCACGCCTGCCGCGCCCGGAAGCGGGGCCTGCCTGCTGCCGGCGGCATAAATGTGGTTACCTGTGCAGGGTGAATCGCTCTGGCACGCTCCGGACCTGCCCCCGCTTCACGTCCGGCGCCCGACGTGCGTAGACTCCCGGCACTGCTTTTGGGCACGGTGCCTATCCCCTGCGTCTATGGCCGGCTGGTCAGCTAGCCGGGACAGCGTCGCCACGCTCGGGAGGCCATGTGCCACTGTCTAGGAGGACAGATGTTCAGGTCTAGTCTTGCCGCCGGAAGCGGTGCGGTGAGCGTCAGCGGCTCCAACCTGACCTGGGTTGTCGTCGTTGGCGTCGTCGCGCTGCTGGCCCTCGCGGTGGCATCCGTGCTGGTCCGTGAGGTGCTCGCGGCCAGCCAGGGTACCGAGCGGATGCAGGAGATCGCGAAGGCGGTCCAGGAAGGCGCGGCCGCCTATCTGCGCCGCCAGTTCCGCACCCTCGGGGTCTTCGTTGTCGTCATCTTCTTCGTGCTCTTGTTGCTCCCCGCTGACGGGTCGGGCGTGCGGTGGGGCCGCAGCATATTCTTCCTCGTCGGGGCCTTCTTCTCGGGCCTGACCGGTTTCACCGGCATGTCGCTCGCGGTGCGCGGCAACGTGCGGGTGGCGGCCGCGGCGCGGGCCGGCTTCGACGGTGAGCGGCCGGCCATGCGGATCGCGTTCCGCACCGGCGGCGTGGCGGGCATGTTCACCGTGGGCCTGGGCCTGTTCGGCGCCGCGCTGGTGGTGTTCATCTACCGGGAGAACGCGCCCAACGTGCTGGAGGGCTTCGGCTTCGGCGCGGCCCTGCTGGCCATGTTCATGCGAGTCGGCGGCGGCATCTTCACCAAGGCCGCCGACGTGGGCGCCGACCTGGTCGGCAAGGTCGAGAAGGGCATCCCCGAGGACGACCCGCGGAACGCCGCGACCATCGCCGACAACGTCGGCGACAACGTGGGCGACTGCGCCGGGATGGCCGCTGACCTGTTCGAGTCCTACGCGGTCATGCTGGTCGCGGCGCTCATCCTGGGCAAGGCGGCGTTCGGTAATGATGGCCTCGTCTTCCCGCTGATCATCCCGATGATTGGGGTGATCACCGCGGTGGCGGGGATCTTCGTGACGATGCCGCGCAAGGGCGACCGGAGCGGGATGACCGCCATCAACCGCGGTTTCTTCATCTCGGCGGTCATCTCGCTGGTGCTGGTGATCGGCGCTTCGTTCCTCTACCTGCCTGCCAAGTTCAGCGACTTCAAGGGCGTGACCGGGGCGGGCGCCGTGGCGATCCTGCGCCACGGCGGCAGCCCGCGGCTGCTGGCCATCGGCGCGGTCATCATCGGCCTGGTGCTGGCCAGCGCCATCCAGCTGCTGACCGGGTACTTCACCGAGACCAACCGCAAGCCGGTGAGGGAGATCGGGGAAAGCTCGCTGACCGGCGCGGCCACCGTGATCCTGTCCGGCATCTCGATCGGCCTGGAGTCGGCCGTCTACTCGGCGCTGCTCATCGGCGGGGCGGTCTACCTGGCCTTCCTGCTCGGCACGGGCAACGCCACCATCGCCCTGTTCGCGGTGGCGCTCGCGGGCACCGGCCTGCTGACCACCGTGGGCGTCATCGTGTCCATGGACACGTTCGGCCCGGTCTCGGACAACGCGCAGGGTATCGCCGAGATGTCCGGCGACGTGACCGGCGACGGCGCCCAGGTGCTCACCAAGCTGGACGCGGTGGGCAACACCACCAAGGCCATCACCAAGGGCATCGCGATCGCGACCGCGGTGCTCGCCGCCACCGCGCTGTTCGGCTCGTTCCGCACCACGGTGGTACAAGCGCTCGGCATTAGAGGGGGCACCTTCAACCTGTCGGTGGACCACCCCAACGTCCTGGTCGGCGTCATCATCGGCGCGTGCGTCGTGTTCTACTTCGCCGGCCTGCTGATCATGGCGGTGGGCCGGGCGGCCGGCCAGGTCGTCTATGAGGTCCGGGAGCAGTTCCGCAACCACCCGGGGATCATGGACTACACCGAGAAGCCCGAGTACGGCCGGGTGGTGGACATCTGCACCAAGGACTCGCTGCGTGAACTGGCCACGCCGGGCCTGATGGCGGTGCTGGCACCGATCGCGGTCGGCTTCGCCTTCGGCTACGCGCCGCTCGGCGCCTACCTGGCCGGCGCGATCGCGGTCGGCGCGCTGATGGCGGTGTTCCTGGCCAACTCCGGGGGCGCCTGGGACAACGCCAAGAAGCTGGTCGAGGACGGCAATTACGGCGGCAAGGGCTCCGAGGCGCACGAGGCGACCATCATCGGCGACACCGTGGGTGATCCCTTCAAGGACACCGCGGGCCCGGCCATCAACCCGCTGATCAAGGTGATGAACCTGGTCTCGCTGCTCGTCGCGACCAGCGTGGTCAAGTACAGCCACAACCCCGGGCTCCGCACTGGCGTGGCCCTGGTCGCGGTCGGGATCATCGTGGCTGCCGTCGTGATCTCCAAACGGCGCACTCCCAGCATGGCCGCAGGGGGTCCGCCCGCGGCGGCCGTGGCCGGCGCGGGCGGCGCCCCCGGGCTGCCGTCGGCCACCCCCGACGGCGCGGCCCCGGGCACCGCCACCCCCGCCGCCGGGTCAGGCGGCGGGGCCGAGGGGGAAACGGCCGCGAAAACCACGGGCTGACCCGGTCAGCAGCCTGACCGATCCCCCGGCCGTCACGGTCGGCCGGGGGATCAGTCGTCGGCGGCTCCGGCGCTTGCCATACTCAGGTGATGAGCACCACCCTGCGCACGCTGCTAGTGCTCCGGCACAGCAAGTCGGCCTACCCCGAGGGAACGCCGGATTTCGACCGGCCGCTGGCCCCCCGTGGGCTGCGGGACGCGGTCACGCTGGGAATGTGGATCCGGGATCAGGGGCTGCAACCTGACCTGGTCGACTGCTCGGCGGCGACCCGGGCCCGGCAGACCTGGGACCTGGTCAGTGACCAGATGGTCTGGCCGGAGGAGGATGCGGCGGTGGTGCGGTACGACGAGCGGCTGTACCACGCGGACGCCGGCGACCTGATCGGGATCGCCCGGGAGACTCCCCCGGAGGTGGGGATCCTGGCCCTGGTGGGCCATAACCCGGCCGCCGCGGCCCTGGTGGCCAGCCTGACCGGGCAACCAGGCCTGAGCTTCCCCACCTCGGCGCTCGCCGTCATCGGGCTGCGCCGCGGCTGGGACCGGGCCGCGCCCCGCTCCGGCTCGCTGGACGGTTACTGGACTCCCAAGGGCGGTTCCGTGGTCCCGCTGGGCTGACGTCCGGCGGCCGGCTCGCCCTCCTCCGCGTCCTCCACGTCTTCGCGGGAGACACCCAGCAGGTACAGCACGGTGTCCAGGTAGGGAACGCTGACGGAGGCGTCGGCGGCGTCCCGGACCACTTGCCGGGCGTTGAACGCGACCCCGAGCCCGGCGGCCGCGATCATGTCCAGGTCGTTGGCGCCGTCGCCGACCGCCACGGCCTCGCTGACCGCCACGCCGGCCTGTGCCGCGAAGCGGCGCAGCGCGTCGGCCTTCCCGGCCCGGTCGATGATCGGCCCGGTCAGCCTCCCGGTCAGCTTGCCGCCGCTGATCTCCAGCGTGTTGGCCGCGGCGTAGTCGATGCCGAGCTCCGCGGCCAGCGGGTCGGTGATCTGGCTGAAGCCGCCGCTGACGATCCCGCACCGGTAGCCGAGCCGGTGCAGGGTCCGGATCAGGGTCCGGGCCCCCGGGGCCAGCCGGAGCTCGCGCCGCACCTCACCGAGCACGGACTCATCCAGCCCGGCGAGCATGCTCACCCGCTCCCGGAGCGACGCGGCGAAGTCCAGCTCGCCGCGCATCGTGGCCTCAGTGATCTTGGCCATCTGGCCGGCGCAGCCCGCGTGCGCGGCGAGCAGGTCGATCACCTCGGCCGCGATCAGGGTGGAGTCCACGTCCATGACGACCAGGCGCATCGCCCGCCGGTGCAGGCCGCCGCGCTGGACCGCCACGTCGACTCCCTGCTGGGTCGCCTCCCGGGCCAGGGCCACCCGCAACGATTCCGGATCGGCGCCCGACACGTCGAAGTCAATGCAGATCACCGGCCGGTTCGCGAGACGGTCGATGCGGTCGATGTTCGCGCCGCTGGCGGCGATCCGGCCGGCGATGGCCGCCACCGCCGCCGGGGTCAGCGGGCTGCCCAGGACGGTGACGTGCAGCTGGCCGCGGCGCCGGGCCGGCTCGCCGGACCCCAGCGTGATCTCCGCGTCCAGTCCCAGGTCCGCGGCGACGGCCCGGACGGCCCGGTGGATGGCGGTCAGATCGGGATCGGGGGGCAGCTGAGCAGGGCGCCGAGCACCAGGCGCCCCCGGATCACCACCTGCTCAATGTCCAGCACGCTGAGCTGGTGGGTGGCCAGGGCCGAGAACAGGCGTGAGGTCACCCCGGGCCGGTCCCGGCCGGTCAGGGTCACCAGGAGGGTGCTGCGCGCCGCGTCCATCGCGGCCCCACGCTACCCGGGCCGGAGCGGCGGGTGCGCACGGTTGGGCTGGCCGCCCCCGCATGACGTAAGTTCAGACTCACACGTGTGCGGTGCTGGAGGGAGCTGGATGTCCGACGAGGTGGTGCGGCTGCGCGGGGTCGGCGTCCGGCGCGGCGGGTCCATGCTGCTGCGTGACGTGGACTGGACCGTCCACGACGACGAGCGGTGGGTCGTGATCGGCCCCAACGGAGCCGGGAAGACCACGCTGCTGCAGGTGATCGCCTGCCAGTTGTTCCCGTCCGAGGGGAGTGCCGAGATCCTGGGCAGCCGTCTCGGCGAGACCGACGTCTTCGAGCTGCGCCCGCGGATCGGCCTCGCCAGCGCCTCGCTCGCGGACCGGGTGCCGCCCGCCGAGAAGGTGATCGACCTCGTGCTGACCGCCTCCTACGCGATCGTGGGCCGGTGGAAGGAGGATTACGAGTCCTCTGACGTGACCCGCGCCGTGGAGCTCCTCGACGCGCTCGGCTGCGCCCACCTGATCAGGCGGCGGTTCACCACCCTGTCCGAGGGGGAACGCAAGCGGGTGCAGATCGCCCGGGCCATGATGCCCGACCCAGAGCTGCTCCTCCTGGACGAGCCCGCCGCCGGGCTGGACCTCGGCGGCCGGGAGGACCTGCTGCAGCGGATCTCGGTGCTGGCCCGTGACCCGCTGGCGCCCACGATGGCGATGGTGACCCACCATGTCGAGGAAGTACCGGAGGACTTCACCCACGCGATGCTGGTGCGCCGCGGCTCGGTGCTGGCCGCCGGGCCCGTCCCGGAGGTGCTCACCGAGCCGAACCTGTCCAGGTGCTTCGGCATCCCGCTGATCGTCGAGCGGCTCGGATCCCGTGGTCGGCCCGGGCTGTCCGCTGACGCCAGCTCCGGGTGGCTGGTGAGCGGGGAGTCGGCTGGGGGTACAGGGGGTACAAAGCTGACATGCGCGCCCAGGGGCTCAGGCCGTGAAGGGGGACCGGGTCGAGATCGTGATCGACGCCGGCGGGACATCACGCACGTACGAGGTGACCGCCACCCGGGCCGGCCGCCGCGTCGAGGTGGTCACCGGCCGCGGTGTCGTCGAGGTCATGGAGGTCACCCGGGGCGGCACGGTGGTGCGCACCGCGCGCTTCATGGCCAACCGGGTGCTGGCGCTGGTGGAGCACCCGGCCGCGGACAAGGGCTCGCCCGGCCGGGATACCGGCCCCGGGGCAGCCGCTCCGGAAGTACTGGGCTGAACGGTCCATCGTCGTCCCCGCGGGCCCCCAGCAGGCCTGCCCCGCAGCAGGCCTGCCCCGCAGGCCACGGACCCGGCGGCGCCATCGAGGGCGCCGCCTGGTCGTGACCGGCCTCATGAGCCGGGGCTGAGGAAACCCTGGCGGACCGCGGAGTCCACGAGTTCCCGCGCGAAGTCCCCGAGGGCGGCGGACCCCTCCGCGATCAGCGCCACCTTGTCCAGCACCTGCCCAGCCCGGATCCCATGCGCCTGCCAGGTGCCGCCGCCCAGGTAGTAGTTGGCCAGCATCGGCTGGAGCCGGTCCAGCGCCCGGGCGAACCGGGCCTCGGGGGTGCGCCGCTCCTCGAACTCGTCCCAGAGCGCGCGCAGCTCACGCCCCTGAGCGGGGGGCAGGAGCGCAAAGATCCGGTCGGCGGCGGCGTGCTCGGCCCTCTCCTGGCGCGCCTGCGCCGTGGCGTCCGCGTACACGAACAGGTCGCCCGCGTCGATCTCGACCAGGTCATGGATGAGCAGCATGGTGGTGACCCGGCTCAGGTCGGTGCCCGGCGGGGCGTAGCCGCCCAGCACCTGGGCCATCAGGGCCAGATGCCAGGAGTGCTCGGCGGAGTTTTCCTGTCGCGTGCCGTCCAGGATGCTGCTCTGCCTGAGCACCCCTTTCAGCCGGTCGGCTTCACGCAGGAAGCGGACCTGGCGGCCGAGCGGCCCCCGGGCTTCGGCGGATTCCATGGGCCCCATTCGATCAGGAGCCGCCCGGTCTGTCGCACCGGATCCCGCGGGGCGGGCCGGTGGCCGGGGCATCTGGCCGCCGGGGGATCGCCCCCTCCGGCGGATCGCTGGCCGACTCGCCGTGCCCCCGCCGGAGGTGCAGGGGCTGGCCGTGCGATCATGTCTGTGGGGGACCCAACGATGATACGGGGGACCGGCTCATCAAGCCCCGCCCTGGTCAGGGGGTTAACCTGACCAGGGCGGGTGCCCCCTGGGCCGCGGCCGGAATGGGGCTCGTCAGCTCAGTGCCCCGCCGTGCCGGCCGGCTGGCTGGCGGCCATCTCATATCCGGTCACCATCACGGTCTCGATGCGATCGGGCCCCGGCAGCAGCGCCACGTCCTCGCCGGGCAGCAGTTCGCTGCTCAGCACCGCGTGGGTGATCGCATCCAGCGTGGCTACCGACCTGGCAAGGGTGCAGACTACGGTGGCGGACTGCGGCCCGCGCAGCACCCAGACGCCAACCAGCCCGCTCAGGTTCCGGATGGCGGGCCAGATGCGCTGCTGCCCGGCGAATTCCTCCGCGGCCGCCTGCTCCGGCGCCCGCGGGCCATCGAAGTACAGCACCCGGGCGTGAGTCGGCATCTCCCCCGCGGCGGTTCCCTGCCCCGCGAACATCACCTCATAGCTGTCCGGGCCGGGTCTGGTGCCGTACAGGGTGATGCGGGTGGCGGCGGGCCCGTCGAGTTCCCGGACCGTGATAAAGCCGGGCTGCCCGGCGGCCGGGAGATCTGGCTCCAGGCTTTCACCGCTGGTGAGCTGATCGATCTGGGCGTACATGGCTGGCTCCTTCCGAGTGGAATCTGGTCCAGCCACTGTCCGTCCGGCGGCCCGGCCCGCACATGCGTGGAACTACCTGGTCCGCCACCTGCTTTCACGGTGGACGGGCTCGGTCGGCCAGGGGATAGTCGTCCTGTGGCTGGTCATGCCCCGGGCCCGGGGGAGCTGGCGGGGCGGGAACACGAAGTAGCCGAGCTGCTCGGCAGGCGCTCGGCGGCCCTGGCGGGCCACGGCGGACTGGCGCTGGTCACCGGGCCGCCGGGGATCGGCAAGACGCGGCTGGCCGAGGAACTGGCCGCCCGGGCCCGCCAGGACGGGCACCGCGTGCTGTGGGGCCGCGGCGTCGATGACCGGGGCGCGCCGCCGCTCTGGCTGTGGCGCCGGATACTGGTCGCGGTCGGCGGTGATGACGCCTGGGGCCAGCTGACCAGAGGCGTGGCGGCCGAAGGTGCCCGCTCAGACGATCTCACCGCCGCGAGGTACCGGGCCGCCGCGGCCGCAGTCGATGCGATCACCGCCGCAGCGGACCAGGCCGGCCTGCTGGTCGTGCTCGAGGATCTGCACTGGGCCGACCAGGCCTCGCTGTTCCTGCTCCATGCGCTGGCCGCGGAGCTGCCGGAATCGCGGCTGCTCGTGCTGGCCACGAGCCGGGAGGCCACGGTCGACCCGTGGCACGCCGCGCTGGGCGACCTGGCCCGGCTGCCGGGGGTGCGCATGCTGCGGCTGGGGGCGCTGGACGAGTCCGCGCTGGCCGGAATCCTGCGGGCCGCCGGGGTGGCCATGACCCCGGAGCTGGCCCGGGTCGTGCACGCCCGCTCCGGCGGCAACCCGCTGTACGTCACCACCCTGGCCCGGCTGCTGGACAGCGAGCCGGATGGCCCGCTGGACGAACACACGCTGGCCCGGATCGTGGGCGGCAGTGCTGAGGTCAGCGGGCTGGTCCGGTCCCTGCTTGCGGGCCTGGACGACGATGCGTCCGTGGTGCTGGCGGCGGCCAGCGTGCTCGGCGAGGCCTTCGACCCGGCGCTGGTGGCCGCGGTCAGCCCGGCGAGCGGGGAGGTGCTCCGCGCCGCCCTGGCCGCCGCGGACCAGCGCGGGCTGGTCCGCCCGCTGCCGGGCCGCCCCGGCTCCTGGCGGTTTACGCACGCCCTGGTCCGCGACGGCATCTACGCCGGCATCCCGGAGGATCAGCGGATCGGCCTGCATCAGCGCGCCGCCGACGCGCTCGGCTCGCTGGGCGGGCCGGTCCCCGTCCGGGGCGGCGAGGTCGCCGCGCACCTGCTCCGGGCGGCTCCCGGTCCGGCCGCACTGCGGTCGGCGGCCCGCTGGGCCACGGCCGCGGCCGATGCGGCCACCGGCGCGCTGGCCTTCGAGGACGCGGCCCGGTACCTGGCCACCGCGCTGGCCGCCGCCGACCGGGCCGGGGCCGCCGGGACGGAGCGGGCCGCGTTGCTGATCGAGCTGGCCACCGCCGAGTACCGGGCCGGCCGGTTCGCGGACAGCCTGGCGCACTCGGTGGCCGCCGCGGACGCCGCCGAGCAGGCCGGCCTGCTGGATATCGTCGCCGCGGCGGCGCTGGTGGTGCGCGGGGTCGGGCACCCGGCGGTCGCCACCACACTGGTGGGCCTCTGTGACCGGGCACTGTCGGACGGGTCGTGCCCAGGCGCGCTGCGGGCCCGGCTGCTCGCCCAGCGGGCCGCCGCGCTGGCCGAGCTCGGTGACCTGCCCGCGGCCGCCGCCGAATCGGCGGCGGCCATGGCGGCGGCCGAGGTGGCCGGTGATCCCGTCGCCGAGCTCGATGCCATCCGGGCCCGGGCCGCCGCGCTGGCCGCGCCAGAGTACCGGGCCGAGCGGCTGCGGCTGGGCACCCGGGCGGTGGAGCTGGGCACGCTGACCGGCCAGCCCCTCGCCGCGGTGCTGGGCCGGGTCTGGCGCATCGACGCCGCCTACGCACTGCTGAACCTCGACGCCGTGGATCTGGAGATCAGCCAGATCGCGCAGCTGGCCGAGACGACCCGGCTGCCGCTGGTGCGCTGGCACCTGCTGCGCCAGCAGGCGTCCCGGGCCGCGCTGGACGGCCGGCTCGGCGAGGCCCGGGACCGCTCCTGGGCGGCCCATCAGCTCGCGCTCCGGCTCCAGGATCCGTCCGGTGCGGGACTGTCCTACGCGTTCGCCGTCTGGCTGGCCGTCGTCCGTGGTGAGGCCGGCGAGATCCCGGCCGACTTCCTGGACGTGACCGCCCGGTATCCCCCTCTGGCCATCGTCCAGGCGGGCCGGGCGCGGGCCCTGTTCGCGCTGGGCCTGGCCCGAGGAGTCGCGCGCCGTCTATGAGACGCTGCGCTTGCTGCCCGGTAACGGCGACCGCGACTCCAGGATCCTCGGGGCCATCACCCAGATCCTGGACCTGATCATCGCGTTCCGGGATCGCGAGACCGCGCAGGTGACCTACGACCTGATGGCGCAGCACACGGCGGACTCAGGCGCCACCGGGACCGGTGTGGTCTTCCTGTCCGGGTCGCTGCACTGGCCCCTTGGCCTGGCTGGCCGCGCTGCTGGGCCGCACCGAGCAGGCGCTGGACCACTACGCCACGGCGGTGACCGTGAACACCCGGCTCGGTGCCCGCCCCTTCGTGGTGCTCAGCAGGCTGGACTGGGCCGGGACGCTGAGCGCCCGGGGCGCGCGCGGCGATCACGAGGAGGCGCTGCCGCTCGCCCGGCAGGCCGCCGACGAAGCCCGCCGGCTCGACATGCCCGGCCCGGCCCGGCGCGCGGAGCAGCTGATCAACGAGCTGCGCCAGGCCCTCTCGGCTGGGGATCCGCTCACCCCGCGCGAGCGGGAGATCGCCGCGCTGGTCTCGGGCGGACTGACCAACCGGGCCATCGCCGGCCTGCTGGTGCTGTCCGAGCGGACCGTAGAGGGGCATGTCAGGAACATCCTGACGAAGCTCCAGCTGGCCAACCGGACCGAGCTGGCGGCCTGGGCGATGCGGGCGCCGGGCCGATAGGCCCGGCCGGGCATCACTGGCGGAGGAAGGCCAGCACCGCGAGGACCCGGCGGTGGTCCCCCGCGTCGGGCGCCAGCCCGAGCTTGCTGAAGATGCTCCCGACGTGGGTCTCCACGGTCTTGGGTGACATCCAGAGCTGGCCCGCGATCGCGTGGTTGGACCGGCCTTCGGCCATCAGGGCCAGCACTTCCTGCTCCCGCTCGGTCAGGGTCTGCAACGGGCTATCCCGCCGGGGCCGGGCCACGAGCCGGGCGACCACCTCGGGGTCGATCACCGACTCTCCCGCGGCCACCCGGCGGATCGCGCTGGTGAACTGCGCGACGTCGGCCACCCGCTCCTTGAGCATGTACCCCAGCCCGCGTGGGTCGTCCGCGAGCAGGTCGAAGAGCTGCTCCGTCTCCACATACTGGGACAGCACAAGCACCGCCGTGCCGGGCCACCGCTGGCGGATCTGGCGTGCCGCCTGGAGACCTTCTGTCGTCTGGGTGGGCGGCATCCGGATGTCCGCCAGCACGACATCGGGCCGCAGCACGCCGACCAGCTGCAGCAGCCGTTCTGCGTCCCCGGCAGCGCCGGCCACCTCCAGCCCCGCGTCGCCCAGCAGCCGGCGAGGCCCTCGCGCAGCAGCACCGCGTCCTCGGCGATGACCACCCGCAGCGGCGCCGCGGCCGGCGCGCTCACTGACATGGGATCTCGGCCCGGAGCCGGGTTCCGCCGCCGTTGGTGCTCTCGAGCTGCAAGGTACCCCCCACGGACGCGACCCGGTCGGCCAGCCCGCGCAGCCCCGATCCCGAGTCCGGCCGCGCGCCGCCCGGCCCATCATCCACGATTTCCACAACGATCCGTTCGGCCGACTGCCGCACCGCCACCTGGGCGGTGGCGCCGGGCGCGTGTTTGGCCACGTTGGCGAGCGCCTCGGAGACCACGAAATAGGCGGTGGCCTCGATCGGCGCCGGGAACCGGCAGGCTGGCACCGCGCTGACCGTCGTCGCCACGGGTGACCGCTCGACCAGGGCCTGGATGGCACCGGACAGCCCGGTCTCGGTGAGGACCGCCGGATGGATGCCGCGGGCCAGCTCGCGCAGCTCGGCGATGGCCTCACGGGCCTCCTTGCTGGCTCCTTCCAGCAGTGCCGCCAGATCCGGGTCGGACCCGGCGACCTGACTGCGGGCCATGCCGAGGGCCAGGCTCAGGGTCACCAGCCGCTGCTGGGCGCCGTCGTGCAGGTCACGCTCGATGCGCCGCCGGGCCGCGTCGCCGGCTTCCACGATCCGTGCCCGCGAGGCGCGCACCTGTTCCAGCTGGGCCTGCACTTCGGCCTGTAGCCGGGAGTGCTCCAGCGCCAGGCTGGCCGCGGCGGCGGTCAGCCGGACCAGCTGCGGCTCGTGCTCGAGTCCCCCGTCGTGGACTAGCAGGGCATCGGCTGATGCGCCGCCGGCGTTGCGGGCAGCGGGGTGACGATCCGGCCCGGCTCCGGGCGGCCGGGGTTGACCGGGCGGCCGTCGGTGTCGGTGTAGCCGGGAGCGTCCGCGTGCCGGAACGCTAGTTGCAGCGTCGAGTCACCGAGGGCCCGGGCCAGCGTGTCCCGGAGCTGGCCGGGCGGGGCGCCGGGGTCGAGACCGATGATCGCGGAGCCGACGGCGCCGCGTGCCGTCCGGGCCAGCAGTGTGCTGGCCAGGAACAAGGCCGGGCCGGCCAGCAGGATCAGCGGAGCGTAGCCGTAGAGGATGTTGTCGGCCGTGTCGCTGTCGAAGATAGCCAGGCTCGTGTTGCCCGCCACCGTCTGGATCGCGGACAGGACGCAGATCGCCGGGGCGATCCACAGCAGCGGGACCATGGCCCGGCGGGTCCAGCCGCGGGCGGTCTGCCAGTGCCGGACGATGAGGACCAGCACGATGCCGGTGAGCGTGATCCCGACCGGGATGGATATCACGCCGATGATGCGCTCCATCGAACTGGATCCGTCGATGAGCAGCAGGTTGGCCGGGCAGGCGCAGCCGCTGGTGCGCGGATTCCAGAACGCCAGGGACGCGACGCTCTGGATGATGTTCCAGGCGTAGTCAGCGATGACCACGCCGACCTCGAACCGGGACCGCAGCCGGCCGGTGGGCCAGGCCAGCCCCAGATGGGCCAGCGCCGCCCCGTACAGCCCAGCGGTCACGTTGCTGATCGCGGACGGCAGCGGGGAGGGGAGATGACCCAGGGCGGGCAGCAGCCACAGGTAACCGGTGATGGTGAACAGCAGCCCGAGCCGGCTGGCTGGCCAGCGCACCCAGGCGGCGATTCCGGCGGCAAGGAAGGACAGCCCCACCAAGGACCCGCTGATCGTCGCGATCGGCGGTGGCGGCGGTCCGGGCACGTAGAAGATCACGATCTGGGCGCTGACCGTGGCCAGCGCGGCCACGATCAGGACGGCCAGCCAACGCCGGCTCATCCTCCGTCCCCCGCTCGCCGCGCCGGGTGCCATCTCCTGCCGCCGGGGGTTCATGCCGTGCCTGCCGCGAGGAAGCGGTGCAGGGCCGCGCCGGATAGCTGGTCCTTGGTCAGGAACCCAGCGGCCGGGCTGGACGCGATCCGTCCGCCGTAGTCGCTGGCCTCCCGGGTCGAGGTCAGCACGATCACCGGCCGGTGTTCCTGGCCGGCCAGCCGCCGCGCGACCTCGAACCCGTCGAAGTCCGGAAGCTGGATGTCCAGCAGGACGAGCCAGGGCCGGAAGATCCGGGCGGTGGCCGTCGCCTCGGCTCCGCTGGCCGCCTCGGCCACTGTGAACCCGGCCGCCTCCAGCATTTTCCGGGCGAAAGCCCGGAAGCCATCGTGGTCATCCACCACGAGGACGGCTGGAAACGATGCCATGGCCTCAGTGTCACACCGCACGGCGGCGCTGGCATCAGGGCTAGCCCTGACGGTGATCAGGGACAGCCCGGTGCGGGTCGCGGGGCTGCCCCGATGCCGGGTGCGGCGGGTGATTTCTAGCGTCTGAGCTACCTGCCGCGTGATGCGCGGCACTCGCCCGAGGAGGGGACGCAGATGAGCATCAGGACAAGGGGCGGAGCAGCATGGCTGTTCACCACGACCCTGGCTGCGGTGGCGGTCGCGGTCACCACCGCGGGATGCGGCGCACGTAACGGGGCGCCCCCGGTGAGCGCGCCGCCCGCGTCGCAGCACACCGCGGCGGAGCGCGCGGCCACGATGAACTGGCTGGCCGCGACCAACCGGATGTGGACCAGGGACAACTTCACCGCGGTGGACCAGGTGACCATGGGTGAGGCGCGAGCCATCTACCGGGCGGAGCAACGGCAGGCGGCGGATGACTCGGGCCCATCCGGCCGGACCCCGTTCCAGCTCACCGGCTTGTCGATCACGGTGCCCTGCCAGGGCGGGACCGGATCGGGTGGTGCCGGATCGGTGTTCGTCGCCTACGGCGACACGGATGTCTTCACGCTGGGCCAGTCAGCGCGGCCCGAGGCCATGGTGTTCCAGCGGGCCGGCGGAATGTGGAAGCTGGCGGCGGTGGTGAACGGGTCCTCGGGGAACAGCCAGCCCAGGTGGCCCGCGTTGTGCCGGGACGGGGCGGCCCCGGCCGCCTCGGCCATGCTGGCGCCTGCGGACTACGGGGCCACCCTGGCCCGGGTGCTGGACCACGCCTCGACCGGTGCGGCGGAGACGGCGCGGGCGGCAGCGCCCTTCGCGGTCAACTCGTTCTTCGCGGGCCCGGACTCGATCAACGTCCAGTTCGCCGCCGAGAGCAGGCATGACCGGGCAGACGGCGTCACCCTGGCCCAGCGGTTCGCGCCGATCGCCTGCCCGTTGTTCGTCCTGCCGCTGGCGGCCGGCCGCGGTTACTGGCTGGTCGGCGCGTTCGCCCAGATCAGCGTGTACCACGCTGCGGCCGGCACCCGGAAGGCCAGCTGGCCGGACGGTAACTCCATCGCGTCGCCCAGGCCGGCCGTGGTGCACCAGGAGACCGACACGTTCGTCACCACCTACGCGGCGACCGATCCGCTGCGCCCGGCCGGCGGCCGGGTAGTGCTGGACGGGTTCTTCGGCTGGCCGCTGACCGCTGTCGCGCGCTAACCGGGGACGGCCCCGCCGCGAGCCACCGCCTCCCTCCCCGGTCAAAATGATCAACTGATTGGTGCTGTCATGGCAGCACCAATCAGTTGAAGCGCTCCTGCCGGTTGCGTGGGTAGGTTCGTGATCAAACGATTGGTGCTGTCCTGGCGACACCTATCGTTTGATCACGATCTCGGGAGGCCCGGCCGGGCGGCACATCCGTAACATCAGCCACGCAGGTCACAGGAGAATCAGGCTGCGGGCTGACGGCCCAGTGCGGCCGGGCGGGCGGGCCAAACATGGCCGCAAACTGCTCGCCGGAGCAGCTTCATCACTATGTGCCTTCGAAGTGCGACGGGTGAGTTCGTGATCAACTGAGGCCCTCCTGCCGGTTGCGTGGGTGGGTTATTGATCATCTTGCGGGGAGGGCGGGGCGGAGGCCGCCGACGGCGAGCATGGCCAGGGCGATGAGGGCGTGCGGGGGGCGGAAGCCGAAGGCCATCCGGGTGAGGACCCTGATTTTGGTGTTGACGGATTCGATGAGGTCGTTGCTGAGGCCGTGGGTGATGGTGGCGCGGATGGCGGGCAGGTGGTTGCGGATCCGGCGGCCGAGGGTGATGAATTCGGGGATGCGGCAGCGGGCGGCCCAGGCCAGCCACCGGGAAAGGGCGTAGTCCGCTTGTTCGCCTTTGAGTTTCAGGGCGGTGCGCAGCCCTTCTTTGAGCAGGTAGGCGCGGTATAGCAGGGGGTGGGTTTTCGCGATCCAGGCGAGTTTGGCCTGCTGGCGGCCGGTGAGGTTGTCCGGGTTTTTCCACAGCGGGTAGCGGGCGCGGCGCAGGTCGCGGGCGGTGCCGGCGGACAGCCGCAGCGTCCGGCTGCGCCGGTTTTGAGGTCCCGTGATGGCGCCGGAGCCTGCGGCGGTCCGCCAGACCGCGCGGCGGACCTCATCGAGGGCCCCGGTGGCCCAGGCCAACGACGTGGAACGGGTCGGCGCACAGCACTGCCTGGGGGGCGCGTTCGCGGACCGGCCCCGGCGATCCATTCCGCGCCGTCGGCGCAGACGTGGGTGAGCAGCTTGCCGCGGGTCTTCGCCGAGGGCATCGAAGAACGCGCGGACGGTGTCACGGCTGCGGCCCGGCGCGGCCCAGATGAGCTTGCCGGTGTCGTGGTCGACGACGATGACCAGGTACTTGTGGCCACGCCGGTAGGAGATCTCATCGATGCCGATCCGCCGCAGCCCGGCCAGCTGGTCACAGGCAGCCTGCTTCTCGGCGGTGACCCGGGCGATGATGACACCCACGGTCCGCCAGGAAATCCGCATCAGCGCCGTGATCGCGGTCTTCGGGCACGCCGCCGCCAGCCAGGCGACCTGATCCTCGAAGAACCGGGTATGCGCGGCGCCGTGCCGCGCCCACGGCACCGCGGCGGTGATCACCCCATGATCGGGGCACGACACCCGCGGCGCGTCCGCCTCCAGGTAAGCACGCACGGTGCCCAGGCCCAGTGCCCGCCACCGGCGCCGCCCCTGCCCCTGGTCATAGCCCGGGGCAAGTCCGCCGCAGGCCCCGCACCGCCCCGCCAGCCGCTGATACGGCCGCACATGCACAACAAGCCGCCGGCCCGCCCCGCCGCCCTCGTCTTCGTGCCAGCCGATGTCCTCGATGACGGTGTTCTCGCCGCCGGCCAGTTTCGCCCATAGCCTGGAAGAGCGCACGCCGTTCCCTTTCCGCTGGTGCCCGTGATTCGACACCTCAGACACTACGGACCGGGGACGGCGTGCCCTTTGACCAGCCGCGACACCCCCCTCCATGCCTTTTTCCTGGCTTTCCGGGCAGCCCTGAACCCCAGCGCACAATCCCCAGGGCCGGAAAGCAGCAACCCGCACCCGCCAGACCAGCCGTCACCGGCTGGCGCCACCTGCGACACGCCACCGCCAGCCCCCAGACAGCCCAAACCCGCTCCTGGCACCGCGTCCCGCCGCCCGGCGACCCCCGCCGACCCACGCAACAAGCAGGAGAGCCTCAGTTGATCACGAACGTGGCGTGGGGTGAGAGTGGGGCGTGAGATGAGAGTGGAAGGTGGGGCCAGAGGGAGCTAGGAACGAGAGGGGAACGTGGGGTTAGGGGGGAACGCAGGACGAGAGGGAACGTGGGGTGAGAGGGAACGCGGGATGAGTAGGACACGATGGGCGGGGGAGGAGCGGGCTGGGTCAGCCTTGGCCATCGGCCACCGCGGCGTCCACCTCGGCGCGGCGGGCCGCCATCTCCGCCGCGTACGCCGCCTTCTCCTGGTCCACCCGCTCGGCGATCTCCTCGTCGTCCCGCATCACCGCGTCCAGGTCGGTCGTGGCCGCGTCCAGCACGCCCAGGTCAGCGTAGGCGTGGCGGACCTTCGGGCCCCACAGCCCGATGTCCTTCACGCACGGCACGATCCGGCTGAACAGGAGCGTGCGGAACGCCTGCTGGATCGGGGAGTGATCGGTGAACTCCAGGCACTCCGCCACGTCGAACCCCATCCGCTCCCAGACCTCCTGGGCCCGGAACCGCTTGCGCATCAGGTAGCACCCCTCGACCACGAACTCCTCGCGCTCGGCCCGCTCGGCCTCGGTCAGCCCCGCGTAGTAGTCGCGCAGCGCCAGCCGGCCGAACGCCACGTGCCGGGCCTCGTCCTGCATCACGTAGGCGAGCAACTGCTTGACCAGCGGGTTGGCGGCCATGTCGCGGTGCACGCCGAACGCGGCCAGGGCCAGCCCCTCGATCAGCACCTGCATGCCGAGGTAGGGCAGGTCCCAGCGGGAGTCGCTGAGCGCGTCGGCCAGCAGCCTGGCCAGGTCCGCGTTGATCGGGTAGTACAGGCCGATCTTGTCCCGGATGAACCGCGGGTACAGCTCCACGTGCCGGGCCTCGTCCATGGTCTGGGTCGCGGCGTAGAACTTGGAGTCCATGTCCGGGCACCGACTCGACGATCCGGGCCGCCACGGTCAGCGCGCCCTGCTCGCCGTGCAGGAACTGGCTGAACAGCCAGGAGCCCAGGTGGTGGCCGAGTTCGTCGCGCTCGGCCTGGTTCAGCACGTCCCACTGCCGTGACCCGTAGATGGGGCCAGAACTCATCCGGCGTGGCCATGACGTTGGTGGGGTCCACGGGCAGGTCCCAGTCGATCCGCTTGGCCGCGTCCCACTGCTTGTCCTTGCCCCGCTGGTACAGGTCGAGGAGGCGGCTCCGGCCCTCGTCGTACTCCCAGCTGAACCGCGCCGCGCCGGAGGCGGGGACATCCCAGGTGCCGGCCGGGACCGGGGTGGCGTAATGGTCGTAGGTACCCACGGCAGCCTCCGGAAGACGGGAACGGGGCTGGCCTCGCCTTTATTACTACCCAGTAGGCTCGCCGGGCGCAATCCCTGGCGGGCGCCGGCCTTCGCCGCCTGCCCTCAGTCGTGCACCGAGGGCTCGTGGTCGGCGTGCCCGGCCGGCTCGATCTGGAACGTGGAGTGGGCCACGTCGAAGTGGCCGCGGACGCATTCCTGCAGCTGGTCCAGCAGGCCCGGGCCGCAGCCGCTGGCCAGGGTGCCGGGCTCCACCACCACGTGGGCGGACAGCACCGGCAGCCCGGAGGTGATGGTCCAGGCGTGCAGGTCGTGCACGTCCAGGACGCCGTCCAGCCCGGTCATGTGCTGGCGCACCTCGCTCAGGTCGATGCCCCGCGGGCTCGCCTCCAGCAGCACGTCCACCGCGTCCCGGAGCAGCCGCCAGGTACGGGGCAGGATCAGCACGCCGACCGCCAGCGAGGCGATCGGGTCGGCCACGGTGAACCCGGTGACCGTGATGATCGCCGCGGTGACCAGCACGGCCAGGGCGCCGAACGTGTCCGAGGCGACCTCCAGGAACGCGCCGCGGGCGTTCAGGCTCTCGGCCTGGGCCTGGCGCAGCAGGATCAGCGACGCGCCGTTGCCGGCCAGCGCGATGCAGCCGAAGACCACCATCAGCCCGGTGTTCACCGGCGGCGGCGTGGCGAGCCGCCGGGCCGCCTCGACCAGGATGAACGTGGCCATGCCCAGCAGCAGCAGCGCGTTGGCCGTGGCGGCCAGGATCTCCGCCCGGGCGTAGCCGAACGTGCGCCGCTCGGTCGCGGGCTTGCTGGCGAAGTGCGCGGCCAGCAGGGACAGGCCGACCCCGGCCGCGTCCGCGGCCATGTGCGCCGCGTCGGCCAGCAGCACCAGGGACCCGGACAGCACCGCGCCGGCGATCTCCCCGGCGGCGATGCTGACGCGTGATGGCCAGGACCGCGGCCAGCCTGCCGCGGTGCCGCCCGGTCGCCGTCAGGGCATGGTCGTGCGCGTGCCCTCCTCCGGCCGTCATCGCTGGCCGCTCCCTGTCAGGTGTCCTGCCCGTCGTCCGCCGCCCGCCGCCGGGCGGCTCCTCACCTGAAGAGTCTTCCCCGCAGCGTGCCCCGGGTGGTACCCGGGAACAGCAACTCGTACGCCGGGTTGATCATGACGGGGCCGTCCTCGCGCAGCCCCACCGGCCCGCGGAAGCGCACCCGGGCCCCGCACACGATGCCCGGGATATGCGACCGGCCGTAGAACAGGGCGGTCAGGTAGCCGGTGGAGTCGGCGACATCCACGGCGAGCACCGAGTTCCGCTCCACGGGCCGGATCTCCACCGCCCGGACCCGCCCCTCGACCGTGGCCCGGCCCGGCCGGGCCAGCGAGCCGATCGGGTTGACCCCGGCGGGCGGCGCGGGCCGGTCGTAGTCGGGGTTGTCCCGGGCCGGCGGGCCGGGCGGCGGCCGGTCCGCGCCGCGCCGCCGCCCGCGCAGCATCCGGCGCAGCCCGGCGGCGCGGCGATGACAGGCGGCGGCCCGGCCGACGGGTCTGCGGCAGCCGCGCCGTCGGGGGCCGTCCCGGCCCCGTCGGCCGCGACGGGCGCGGTGCCGCGGGCGCCGCGCCGTCCCGCCCGGCCCGGCCTGGCCGCCGGCCGCGGTCCGGCCGGCCGTCCCGGCCCGCGGTGCCCCGCCCCGGGGCCGCCTCGTCCGGGTCCGGCGGGGCGTTCGGCCGCGGCCGCGGCCCGTTCCTCCCTGGCCGCCTCCTCCGCCAGGCCCGGGAGGTGCGTCCTGGGCCTCGGCCGCCCGCTCCGCCTGCGCGAGGTGGCGGGCGTGCAGCACCTCCAGCCTGCTCTGCACGTCGAACGGGACGATGGTCGCGGCCGCGTGCGGGATCCGGCTCACCACCGCGGCGATCTTGTCGGCGGTGCGGTCGTGCAGCAGCCGGCCGATCAGCGGCGAGTAGCTCCGCCGCGGCAGCACCACCGTGACCTGGACGCCCGGCTGGGCCGCCTCCGCGCTGGCCAGTTCGGCCGCGGCCCGGGCGATCCTCCGGTCGGGGCAGTCGATGAAGTCCAGCACCACGTCCATGCCGGCCCGGGTCCACTCCTCGCGCAGCGCGTCGGCCACGGCGGTGTCGATCACGAAGTGAACCGCGCGCAGGGTGGTCGGGCGCAGGCTGCGGGCGTACCGCAGCGCGGCGATGGTGGCCAGGTCGAAGCTGTCCACGAAGACGAACACGGTCCGCCGGGTGTAGTTCGGGACGGCCGGGCGGCTTGGGCCGGTCGGCTGATCCGCTCCAGGACCTGCGCTTCCATCCCGTACTCGCGGTTGAGCCGGATGAGGGCCGGCACGCCGATGATGAACAGGATCACCACCAGCCAGGCGCCCTCGGTGAACTTCACCAGCACGAAAATCGCCACCACGACCAGCGACGTCACGCCTGCGGAGAAGTTGATCACCAGCTTGCGCCGCCAGTGCGGCTCCTTGTGCGTGTGGTGGTACTTGGCCATGCCGAAGCCGGCCATCGTGAACGCCGTGAACACGCCGATCGCGTAGAACGGCACCAGGGCGTTGACGTTGGCGCCGGCCCCGGCCAGCAGGGCACAGGACAGGACGGCGAGCACGATAATGCCGTTAGAGAAAACCAGGCGGTGCCCGCGCTTGGTCAGCCAGCGGGGCAGGAACGCGTCCGCGGCCACGAAGTTGGCCAGGAACGGGAAGCCGTTGAAGCTGGTATTACCGCCGGTGTACAAGATCAGCGCGGTGGCGGCCTGGACGACGATGAACAGCACCTCGCCCACCCCGTGGTCGCCGAAGACCGCGTGGGCCTCCTGGGCGAGCACGGTCGGCACGCCGCTCGTGTACGGCGCGGAGTGGGTCGCGTGGGCCAGCCAGGAGATCCCCGCCACCAGGGTGCCCAGGATGAGGCCCTCGGTGACCAGCACGCGGCGCGCGTTGATGCCCTCGGGGGGCTTGAACGCGCTGACCGCGTTGGACACGGCCTCGATGCCGGTCAGCGACGATCCGCCGTTGGCGAACGCGCGCAGCAGCACGAAGACCATGCCGAACGCGATCAGGCCGCTGTACGAATGGTGGCCGGTGTACTGGCCGGGCAACGGATAGGCGTGCTGCGGCAGGTCGCCGAAGATCTCCCGGACCAGGCCGGTGATGATCATCACGATGACGATGAAGGAGAACAGGTAGGTGGGCACCGCGAACGCCCGGCTGGCCTCGCGGATGCCGCGCAGGTTGCCGTAGCACATCAAGATCACGATCGCGATCGAGATGATGGTGATCAGAGTCGGCGTGGTCCAGGGCGGGGATCGCCGAGGCCACCGCGGCCGTGCCCGCGGCCACCTGCACCGCCACCGTGACCACGTAGTCGATGAGCAGCGCGACCGCGGCGACCTGGGCCACCTTGGGCCCGAAGTTGTCCCGCGCGACCACGTAGGATCCGCCGGCCCTGGTGTACACGGTGACGACTTCCCGGTACGACAGAACCACCAGGGCCATGACAAACAGGACAACGCCGGTCAGCGGCAGGATCAGGGTGAACGCGGTGATCGCCAGGCCGCCCTTGAGCAGCTCGATCAGGATCTCCTCGGTGCCGTACGCCGAGGAGGAGATCCCGTCCGGGGCCAGCACGCCGAGCGCGGCCACGTTGGACAGCCGCTGCTCGCTGAGCTGCTCGTTGACCATGGGCGGGCCGAGCAGCCGCCGTTTCAGCGTGTACCCCACGCCTTCCGGCAGGTTCTCGCCCCTGCCGAGGAAGCCCACTGCCTTGCGCATTGCCAACTGAGGTGCCCTCCACTTGCCTGACCTGGCCTTCATATCACCGAGTTGAACCAGCCCTGACCAACGGGGCATACGCCGCGCATACGGCTGATACCCGCCTGCGAGGCCGCCGTAGGCGGTCCTTAACGCAGCCTTAGCGGACGGGCTCTTTGCGGTCCCGTTAGCCGATGCCGAAGAAGCCCAGCACGTGTCGAGCCCAGCAGCAGCAGGCTCATGGCCGAGATCCCCACCGTGCACATGGTAGCCGCGACCCGGAACACAGGGCCGTTGGCGGCCCGGCCGAGCACGCTGCGCCGGTTGGTCAGGATCAGGATGTAGGCCAGGATGACCGGGGTGACGATGCCCTGCAGCACCTGGGTGCCGATCAGCAGGGTGATCAGGTTGATCGGGGTCAGCGCCAGCGCCGCGCCGATGATCACCTGCACCGTGAACAGGCCCAGGAACAGCCGGGCCTCGGTGAACCGGCGGGAGACGGAGCGCTCCACCCCGACCGCCTCGCTGATGGCGTAGGCGCTGGACAGCGGGACCACCGCGCCGGCCAGCGCGGAGGCGCCGATCAGGCCGAACGCGAAGAGCAGTTCGGCCGCCGGGCCGGCCACCGGGCGCAGCGCCTCGGCCGCCTCCTTGGCCGAGGTGAGCGGGCCGCGGCCGCCGATGGCCGCCGCGGTGGCGATGATGATGGTGATCGAGATGATGCAGGCGAACACGGCGCCCGAGATCGCGTCGATCCGCACCCGCGGGTAGTCGGCCTCGTCGGCGCCCTTGTCCACCACGCCGGCCGCCGCGTACAGCTGCATGTAGGGGCTGACCGTGGTGCCGATCAGGGCCACGCCCAGCAGCAGGAAGCTCTTCGTGTACAGGAAGTGCGGGATGACCAGGTTGGTCCCGACCTGCGCCCAGTCGGGGTGGCCCAGGATCGCGGCGATCGGGTAGGCGAGGAACGCCAGGGACAGGATCAGGAAGATCCGCTCGGCGTACCGGTAGGAGCCGAACACCACCAGCGCCCAGATGGCCACCGCGGCGATCGGAATGATGATGTACCGGCTCACGCCGAGCAGCTCGAAGGCCGCGCCGATCCCGGCGAACTCCGAGACGACCAGCCCGGTGTTGGCCAGCAGCACGCAGAACAGGGCCACGCCGGTCAGCCGCAGGCTGAACTGCTCCCGGATCAGCGCGGCCAGGCCCTTGCCGGTGTGGGTGCCCAGCCGGACCGCCATCTCCTGGACCAGCACCAGCGCGAACGTGACCAGCACCATGAAGAACAAGGTCCGGTAGATGAACTGCGACCCGGCGGAGGCGTAGGTGGCGATCCCGGCCGCGTCGTTGCCGGCGTTGGCCGCCACCACTCCCGGTCCGGCGATGGCCAGGATCATCCAGAGTCCGGCCCCGCCGGGAGCGGATCAGCCGGACCCCGCCCGCCCGGACCCGGGTCAGCGACGTCATCCGGCGGTGCGCCCGGGGGTGCGGCGAGGTCCGCTCGGTGGATGGTTCCTGCCCGGTGGAGGGGTCCTGCTCGCGGGTGCTCATGAGATGTCTGCCGGCGTTCTATTTCCCGCTCGCTTCACGGCCTTTCCCGCTCGCTTCACTGCAGCAGCCTCGGGAAGTGCAGCCGCCCGTGCCCGGGCACCAGGGCGTCGAGCACGTCGTCGGACAGGATCCGGCCCAGCGGGCGGCCGTCGTCGTCCACCACGAGCAGCGACGAGCGGCGCGACTCGACCAGCTCGGTGGCCACCGTGTCCAGGTCGTCCTCGGGCCGCAGCGTCATCAGTGGCCCGTCGGAGTCGATCAGGTCGCCGAGGCGCTGGCTGCCGTCGCTGACCAGCAGGTCGAAGGCGGAGACGTCACCCAGGAGCCGCCCTTCGTCGTCGAGCACGGCCACCGAGTCGATCTCGGTCCGGTGCAGGGCCTGCCCGGCCAGCCGCTGGCTGACCTGCGCCACGGTCTCGTCGGGTGAGCCGCAGGCGAGCACGCTGGTCATGATCCCGGCCGCCTCGTCCCCCGGATAGCCGAGCAGCCGGACCAGCTCGCGCTGGACCTGCTGCGGCATCCGGGCGAGCAGCACGCTCTGTTCCTCCCCGGTCAGGTCACGCAGCGCATCCACCGCTTCGTCCGGTTCCATCCTGGCGATCAGCTCGGCGGCCTGATCGGGCTCGACCTCGCGCAGCAGCGCGGTCAGCTCCTGGGGTTCCATCTCCTCCAGCGCGTCCGCGGCCAGGTCGTGCCCCAGGCTCTCGAGAACTTCCTGCCGTCCCGGGCGGCCCAGGCCCTCCAGCACGTCGGCCAGTTCGGCCGGGCCGCATCCTGCGCAGCGCGGTGTGCGGGGTGCGCAGCTTCACCGCGGCGGGTGCCTCGGCCGAGTCGGCGCCGAACGACTCGATTGCCGCCCAGTCGATTACCCGGTCCGGGGTCGGATGCCAGCGGAACCGCCAGGGGCCCAGCCTGCGCAGCAAGGTCTGCAGGCTGACGTCCACCCCCACCAGGTGGATGGCGTCGCCGACCTGGGCCAGGTACAGGTCGGCGGCCCGGATCACCTGGATCTCGTCGGTGTCCACGAGCTGGTGATCGAGGATGTCCCGGGCCAGCAGGACCTCCCCCTCCCGCCGCTGGAACTCGCGCAGGTCCAGGCGCGCGGTGCGCAGGGTGACGGACCGGCGGTGCAGCCGGTCGATGGCCGAGGCGTCGAGGAAGGCCCGCCGCCGCCCGACCCGGATGACGACACCGGTGACGAGCGGGTAGGTGTCCCCGCCGTGCACCTTGGCCAGCAGGTCCGCCACCTGCCCTACCTCATCGCCAGCCTGGTTGAGCACCGGGCGGCCGATGAGCCCGGCCAGCGAGACGATGTCCTGCCTGAGCTGGCGTGACGTGATGGTGCGCTCGGAGGGCTGGATCAGGCGGCGGGCCAGCGCGCCGCGATCACGGCGCCGCCTGGCGGGGTCTCGGTAGTTAAGGAAGAACCGGTCGGACACAGCAGCCTCCTGGGCCCGTCGGCTCGGCCTCGCTAGGGGGTTCGCCCCTGCCGTGGATAGCCGGCGAGCGGTCGGTGGGATCGGGAGGAGTGCCGCCCGGCGACCCGGCCCGTCGCGCTGGCCGTGATCGCCGGGGGTCTACTGGAGGGATCGCCGAGCACGGCCGTCACCTCCCCGCTCCTTCTGCGATCAGTCTGGCTATATGCCACCCCGGAGACCCTACCCTGGACAGGGCCCATAATCGGAATTCTGGGGCTGCTCTCGTGGCGTCTGCCTTTACCGCGGCGTTGCCAGGCGTTCACCTTTTACCGCCGGGTTGCCAGGTGTTCATCGCACTGATCCTTCCGGACGGGCCAGGACGGGGACACTAGGGAGCATCCCCGCGATCGGCGGAAACGGCTTCCCGGGCCCGTCCGGGCCCAGCCGGGCCGATCGTGCGCAGAGGGGAGATGCCCTGCATGGCCACGGCACCTGGCACCCCGGCCGCCACCAGGCGCGGCCGCACCATTCACCTGTCTGATCTGCTCAGGCGCCCGATCACCGACAGCCGGGGGGAGTCCCTGGGCCGGGTGGAGGACGTGGTGGTGAGCCTGCCGGGCAGCCCCCTCCCGGTGGTGAAGGGGCTGGTGGCCAAGGTGGGCGGCCGGGAAGTCTTCGTCCCCGTCGATCAGACGGGCGTCTTCGACGGCGAGCGAACTGAAGCTCACCAGCTCCCGGCTCGACCTGCGCCGCTTCGAGCGCCGGGACGGCGAGGTCCTGCTGCGCCGGGACGTGCTCGGCCACCGGCTCATCGATGTGCAGAGCGCTCACCTGATCCGGGCGAACGACCTCGAGCTGCAGCAGCAGCAGACACCCGACGGTCGCGAGGAATGGGTGCTCGCCGGGGTGGACACCCACCACCGGCCCGGCTGGCTGGGGCGCCTCACCGGACGGGATGGCGGTGACGAGGCCGGGCACGTCTTCCGTGACTGGTCCAGGTTCGAGCCGCTGATCGGGCACGCCAGCAGCGCTGGCCTGCGCCGCCCGCTGGCCCGGATCCGGCGGCTGAAGCCGGCCCAGATCGCCGACCTGCTCGAGGACGCGTCCAGGGACGAGGAGAGCGAGATCCTCGGGCACGTCCACGCCGATCCCGAGCTCGAAGCGGACGTCTTCGAGGAGCTGGACGAGGATCGGGCCACCCGGCTGCTCGCCGAGCGCAGCGACGCGGAGATCGCTGACGTGCTGGCCAGGATGCGGGCCGATGACGCCGCGGACGCCGTCGCCGAGCTGCCCCAGCACCGGCGGCGGGCGGTGCTCGACCTGCTGCCGCCGGGCCAGCGCACCAAGGTGCTGACCCTGATGGGGTTCAACCCGACCAGTGCGGGCGGGCTGATGGGAGTGGACTTTCTTACCCTGCCCGAGGACGCGTCGGTTGCCGACGCGCTGGCCGCGGTGAGCCGGGCCGAGAGCCTGCAGCCGGAGGCACTGACCAGCGTGCACGCGGTGGACGGCGACCGGGCGGCTGTGCGGGGTGGCCACCGTGGTCCGGCTGGTTCAGTCCGCCCTCGCGACCGGGCTGCTGGACGCCTGCGACCGGGACCCGGTCCGGGTGGGCGCGGACACCGACGTGGTCGACGTCGCGGTCCTGATGAGCGACTACAACCTGATCACGGTGCCGGTGGTGGACGAGGACCGCCGGATGATCGGCCTGATCACCGTGGACGACGTGCTCGAGGCCACGCTGCCGGAGGACTGGCGGCGCCGGGAAACCGCCCAGCCGCCGGACGCGCACCACGGGGCGCCCCGGTGAGCGGGCCCCGGGGGAAGCCGGAGGAAGAGGTACCGCCCGCCCGCCCGCCGCCCCCCGCGGCACCGCCCGCCGCGGCGCCGCCGGCCGCGGCACCGCGCGCCCGGCGCCGCCCGCCCGCCGCGCACCGCGCGTCCCGGCGCGGCCCGCCCCGACGCCTGCCCAGGCGCCTGTCCCGTCGCCCGCCCGCCCGCCGCCCGCCGCGACGCCGCGCGCCCCCGCCTCCGCCGCCCCGACGCTGGTGCCGGCGCGGAGCGCGGTGCTGGACGAGGCGCACCTCGGCGACATCGAGGGCGCGCTGGGCCGGATCCGGGTGGACGACGACGACCCCCGCCGCGGGCTGAGACGTCGGCTGGTGACGTTCCTGGCCATCATGGGACCCGGCCTGATCGTCATGGTCGGCGACAACGACGCGGGCGGGGTGTCCACCTACGCCCAGGCCGGCCAGAACTACGGCTACAGCCTGCTCTGGGTGCTGCTGCTGCTCATCCCGGTGCTCATCGTCAACCAGGAGATGGTCGTCCGGCTCGGCGCGGTGACCGGCGTGGGCCACGCCCGGCTGATCAACGAGCGGTTCGGCCGGTTCTGGGGCTGGTTCAGCGTCGGCGACCTGTTCCTGCTCAACTTCCTGACCATCGTGACCGAGTTCATCGGCGTCTCGCTCGCGCTGCGCTTCTTCGGGGTCACCCCGTACGTCTCGGTGCCGCTGACCGCGGTCCTGCTGGTCGGCGTCACCGCCAGCGGCAGCTTCCGCCGGTGGGAGCGGGCCATCTTCCTGTTCATCGCGACCAGCCTGGTGCTGTACCCGCTGGCGCTCGCCTCGCACCCGTACTGGGGCCAGATCGGCTACCACCTGGTGGTGCCCTCGATCCCGGGCGGCGCCAGCTCGACCGCGGTCCTGCTCATCATCGCGATCGTGGGCACCACGGTGGCTCCCTGGCAGCTGTTCTTCCAGCAGTCCAACGTCATCGACAAGCGCATCACGCCCCGGTTCATCGGCTACGAGCGGGCCGACACCACGGTCGGTGCCTTCGTCGTGGTGGTCGGGGCCATCGCGATCATGGTGGTGGCGGTGTTCGCGGTCCGCGGCACGCACCTGGCCGGCCACTTCACCGACGCGCTGGGGGTGGCCCGCGCGCTGGAGCAGCACGCCTACTGGCTGGGCGCGCTGTTCGCCATCGTGCTGCTGGACGCCAGCATCATCGGCGCGTCCGCGGTGACCCTGTCCACCAGCTACGCGTTCGGCGACGTGTTCGGCCTCAAGCACTCGCTGAACCGGAGCTTCCGCGACGCCAAGCAGTTCTACCTCAGTTACACCGTGCTGGTGGTGGTGGCGGCCGGCATCGTCCTGATCCCGCACGCCCCGCTCGGGCTGATCACCACCAGCGTGCAGGCCCTGGCCGGGGTGCTGCTGCCCAGCGCCAGCGTGTTCCTGCTGCTGTTGTGCAACGACCCGGAGGTGCTCGGCCCCTGGGTCAACTCCCGCTGGCTGAACATCCTGGCCACGATCATCATCGGCGTGCTGCTCACCCTGTCCGGCACCCTGGTCGTCAGCACGGTGTTTCCCGGCCTGAACGTCGCCGGCGTCGCGGGCGTGCTGGCCATCGCCCTGATCGTGGCCGGGGGCGGGGCGGGACTGTGGCTGGAGCGCGGCCAGCGCAGCGGCCGCCGGGCCAGGCCGGTTCCCGTGCCGATGAGCGCCCAGGAGCGCAGGAACTGGCGGATGCCCCCGCTGGCCCTGCTCAAGCCGGTGGACTGGTCACCCGGGATCAAGCTGGGCTGTCCTGCTGCTCCGCGGTTACCTGGTGGTCTCCGTCGTCCTGCTCGCGGTCAAGGCCGTCCAGCTGGGCGGCGGCTGACGTCAGCCCGCCCGGCCCGGGGGTCAGCCCGCCCGGCCCGGGGGTCAGCCCGCCTGGCCCGGGGTCAGCCCGCCTGGCCCCGGGTCAGCCCGCCCGGGCCCGGCGTTCCAGCCGCAGGGCCAGCGTGGGGCAGGAGGCGACCGCCCGCCGGGCGTGCTCCTCCAGCTCCGCCGGGACCGGCGCTTCCGCGATGACCGGGTACCCCCACGGATCCAGCGTCACCATCTCGGGGAGCAGGTCGGCGCACACCCCGTGGGCGTCACAGGCGATCGGGTTCAGCCGGAGCACCCGGCTCGTGTCCCGGCTCACGGCCGGCCCGCCGGGGGGGCGGGGCACGGGCAGCACCGGCGGGCGGCTGGCATCCGGGCACGGCCCCCGGCTGAGGTGGCGTTCCAGGTCGCCGGCGAATACCCGGAGCGCGCTGGCGACCAGGGCGACCGCGCCGTCCGGGAGGTGGCAGGCGCCGCGCTTGCCCACCAGCGGCAGCAGGGAGCGCAGCCAGTCGGCCGCCCGCTGGTCCCGGCCCTGCCAGGCGAGGTGGGCCAGGGCGTCGGCGATGGCGGGCAGCCCGAACGTGCACGGCCCGCACTGCCCGGCGCTCTGCCCGGCCAGGTAGCGCAGCACCCGGGCGGTCTCGGCCAGCCCGCAGCAGGCCGCGGGCAGCCCGAGCAGGACGCCCGCGCCGAACGAGGCGCCGGCCGAGCGCAGTCCCGGCGGGCTGACCGGCACTGCCGCGGCCGCGGGCAGCGGCAGCCAGCCGCCGAAGTAGCCGCCCGCCAGGATGGCCTGCAGCGGCTGCGACGGGCCGCCGGCCAGCTCGAGCAGCTCGCTGGCGGGCAGGCCCAGGCCGATCTCGTACACGCCGGGCGCCCTACCGCCCCGCCCACGGTGACCAGGGCGGACCCGGGAGCCGCAGGCGTGCCGACGGCGCCGAACCAGTCCGGGCCGTACCGGGCGATCAGCGCGATGTGCGCCAACGTCTCGACGTTGCTGACCAGCGTGGGCTGGCCGGCGACACCGCGCTCGAACGGCCGCGGCGGCACGTACAGCGGCACCGCCGGGCCCCCGTTGAGGAAATTCACCAGGGCAGACTCCTCGCTGGCCACGTAGCCACCGGGAACCTCCACCACGCGGACGGCCGCCCCGGGCAGGCCGGCCTGCTGGCGTTCCGCGACCGCGGCCAGCAGCCGGCCAGCCAGCCCGGGATCGGCACCGTGGATGCACAGGTAGGCGACGGGCGCGCCGACCGCCCCGGCCGCCAGCGTGATCCCGTCCAGCACCAGGTGCGGGGACTGGTGGAGCAGGACGGCGTCCTTCCCGCTCGCGGGCTCCGACTCGGCCCCGTTGGCGACCAGGACCGCGCCGCCGCGCCGCCGCCCGCGGCCGGTCCGGGTGACCGCCCCGGCGACCGCCGCCATCTTCCGGGCCGCCGGGAAGGCTGCCCCGCCGCGCCCGGTCAGCCCGGCCCGGTCCACGCTGGCGATCAGCTGCGCCGGGCCCCCTGGACCGGCGGGCCAGGCTGGCAGCGGCCCGTACCGGCTGAGGTGGGCCTGCAGGCCGAGCGGGGCGCCGGGCGCGACCAGCCGGGGCAGCTGGCCCGGGGGCAGCGGGTGGCCGGCGCGCGCCCGTGCTGCGGACGGCGGTCACGGCGCGGCCCGGGTGACGTGGGTGAGGGCGGGCAGCCCGGAGTGCTGTGACCAGCCTGGCCGCAGCGGGCCCGTCACCAGCCAGGCGCCGCCCGCGATCAGCACGGCCACCAGCGCGATCACCCCGGCCAGGCGGACCCGGGGATGCGCGGGCCAGCCGGCGGCCAGCCGCCAGCCGGTCAGGCACGCGATCGCCGCGACGCACAGGAGGGTGACCACCAGCACCCACCGGGTGCGGGTGTCGGTGCCCGTGCCGAGGCCGTGCAGCACCGCCACCGGCCAGCACAGGTAGGCGGTCCAGTGGACCAGGCGCCAGGACCGGTGACCGAGCCGGGCCCGCAGCAGGCTGGTCACGGTCAGCGCGATCAGCAGGTCGAGCGCGATCGCGCCGAGCCCGAGCCAGAAGGGCCGGTAGGGGGAGATGAACGGGATGAAGGCATCCTGCAGGTCGATCGGGACGAAGCTGTCGGTGATCGTGGTCAGCACGTGCACCGCGGTGAACGCCAGGGCCAGCAAGGACATGTTCCGGTGCAGGCCGATCGTGATGAACCGGGGCCAGCGCCGGTCCTCGAAGCGGACGGCGGTGAGCAGGCCGAGCGCCATCCCGGTGGTCAGCAGCACGAGCGCCACCACGCCGGTGGCCCGGGTGATGTACCAGAGCGGTGTGGACGAGGTCACGATGATCGCGAGGTGCCCCGCGGCGTGGTGCATCGTGCTGGCGTACAGCCGGCCCGGGACAGCCCCGGCGCCGGGAACGAACCTCAGCACCTTGCCTCCTGACCAGGACATGAGGGGCTGGCATCCGCCGCCTTCGGGCGGGAGGAGGGCGTCAAGATCCTCCCGACACTCCCTGGGCTGGGCCCTGGGCCGGGGCCACATTCTGCGCCGGGGCCTGCAGCGAGCCGCCTCCCTGCTGGGTGCCTCCCTGCTGGGTGCCCCCTTGCTGGGTGCCCCCCTGCTGCGTGCCGCTCCCGGCCGGGTTAGCGCCGCGCGCCGGGCTGCTGGCCGCGGCGGACCCGGACAGGTGGCCGAACGCCACCGCGATCACGGCTGAGCTAGCGAGCCCCGCCGCGCCGATCCGGAAGGTCAGGCGGCGCACCCGGCGCAGGCCATCCTCACGGGCGGCGACCGCGAAGCGCACCTCATCCCGCCGCATGGCACTCCTTTGGTCGGCTCGACGCATTTTACGTGGCCAGTCTCAAGTGCACTCTGTCCACCTGAACGTCCGCTGAACGTCACAGACAGGGTCACTGACCATCACGCGGTCCGGTCGCGGTCACGGGCCCTGGGGGATGGCGGTCCGGCAGCGTATTCTCGCTGCATGCGCGGTTATACGCAGGACAAGGACGCCTACCTCAAACGGTTGCGCCGCATCGAGGGCCAAGTGCGCGGCCTGCAGCGCATGGTGGAGGAAGACGTCTACTGCATCGATGTGCTCACCCAGGTCTCGGCGGTGACCCGGGCTCTGCAGGCGGTAGCGCTGGGGCTGCTGGAGGAGCACCTGGGCCACTGCGTGACCGAAGCGGTCCGGGCGGGCGGGGACGAGGGACGTGAATCGGTCCGCGAGGCGGCCGAAGCCATCTCCCGCCTGGTCAAGTCCTGAGTTAGTCCCCGGCCCACTCGTGCTCGGGGTCGGCCAGCCGGGCGAAGGCCCGCAGGTTGGCCAGGCTCTCCCCCCGTTTGACCCGCCACGCCCACTCCTTGCGGATCGAGGAGGCGAAGCCGATGGCCAGGGCCGGATCGAAGTTCTCGTCCGAGTAGGTCAGCACGCAGCCCAGGATCCGGTCTACCTCGGCGGTGCTCACCGAGCTGAGCGGCAGCCGGCCCACCAGGTACACGTCCCCGGCGGGGTCGAGGGCGAAATGCACCCCGTACATCCGGCCGTTGCGTTCCAGCAGGAACCGGTAGAAGCGGGCGTGAGCCTCGTCCGGCTGGCGGCAGAAGAACGCCTCCACGTGCAGGCTGTGCCGCCCCGCGATCAGCCAGGTCATGGTGGCCAGCTTGTGCTGGCCCTCCAGCCTGACCAGGAAACTGCCGGGCTGCGGGCTCTCCCAGTCCAGTCCCAGGTCCCGCAGGGCGGTCTCGATGGCCGCTGCGGCGTGTTCCTGGGCCGAGGGCTGGCTGCTGGGGGCGGGCTCGGTCATGTCTCCTCATTTTGCCAGCCGGCGTCACCCGCCCGCCGGACGGCTCCCGGCCGGCGGCTGCCTCATGCTCACCAACGGTCTTTCCGTGGCAGCTGTGCTCATGAAGGCAGCGCACGGGTGAAGCTGGCCGGCGCCCTGCCCCCATGTCAGGGACGCTGCTCATCGCGCCCGCGTAGACGCTCATCAGCCGGTCGACCGTGCGGGACCAGCCGAAGCGGGACGCGTGCGCCACCCCACCACGGGACAGCCGCTCCAGCCGGGCGGGCGACGTGATCAGCTCACGGAGGGCCCGGGCGTAGCTGGCCGGGTCGTGATCGTTCACGAGGAGGCCGGACTCGCCGTGCCGGACCGCGGTCCGCAGGCCTCCGACCGCGGCCGCGATCACCGGCGTGCCGCACGCCTGGGCTTCCACGGCCACCAGCCCGAACGACTCCGAGTACGACGGCACCATGACCACGGTCGCGGCACGGTACCAGTCGGCCAGCTCGCGCTGGGGGCACGGCGGCTCCAGCCGGACCAGGCCGGCGATACCGAGGTCATGAGCCAGCTCGATCAGGCCGTCCGGGTCGGCCCGCCCGGTCCCGCTCGGGCCACCAACGAACGCGAGGGTCAGCGTCCGGGCCAGCGCCGGGTCGTCCCGGACCAGCTGCGCGGCGGCCCGCAGCACCAGATCGGGTGCCTTGAGCGGCTGCACCCGGCCCGCGAACACCACCACGGTCCCGTCGGCGGGCAGGCCGAGCCTGCGCCGCGCCTCAGCGGCCGGGCCGGGCCGGAACACCGCGAGATCCACTCCCGGGTTCACCGTCCAGACCTTGGCCGGGTCCGCCCCGTAGAGCCCCACCAGCTGGAGTGCTTCCTGCTCGGTGTTGGCGACCAGGCGGTCCGCGGTGGACACGACCTCCGTCTCACCGCGCAGCCGCATCTCCGGCTCGGCCGCGTCACCCCGGGCCAGGGCCGCGTTCTTGACCAGGCCCAGCGTGTGCATGGACTGCACCAGGGGGACCCCCCAGCGCTGCCGGGCCACCAGCCCGACCTGGCCGGAGAGCCAGTAGTGCGCGTGCACGAGGTCGTACCGGCCGGGGTCGTGCGCGGCCTCGGCGCGCAGCACCTCGAACGTGAACTGGCAGAGCTGCGCGGGCAGGTCGGCCTTGTCCAGCTCCTCGAACGGGCCGGCCGGCACGTGCCGGACCAGCACGCCGGGAACCAGCTCAGCGACGGGTGGCGCATCAGGCGAGACGGCCCGGGTGAAGATCTCGACCTCCACCCCGCGGCCGGCCAGGCGTTTCGCGACCTCCACCACGTACACGTTCAGGCCCCCGGCGTCACCGGTGCCTGGCTGTTCGAGCGGCGAGGTATGGACACTGATGGTCGCGATCCGCCGGGGGAAGCGTCGCGGCACGGGCATGCACCTCCGGACTGATCAACCACTCGATAGCGCGGGGTGTTCCCGGCCCGGTGCCGTCCTGCCTGGTCGGGTACGCGCGCCCCGGCTGGAAGGGGGCCGCGAGGCTGCCGGGGCACGGAGCGCGAGGCTTCCGCACGGCGCAGCGGAGGCTGGCCGGGCGCGGAGCGGAGGCTGGCCGGGCGCGGAGCGCTAGGGCCGAAAGCCGGCGTTCAGGGGCCCCTCGGCTCCGGCCCGCCGCCCGGCCCGGCCCGTTAAGCTCAGAAGCATGGCGACGCTGGTGCTGCTGCGGCATGGAGAAAGCGAATGGAACGCGGAAGGCCTGTTCACCGGCTGGGTGGACGTGGGCCTGTCCGAGCGGGGCGCGGCCGAAGCCTCGAGCGGCGGGGCACTGCTGCGTGAGGCAGGCCTGCTCCCCGACCTCGTGTACACGTCGGTGCTGACCCGGGCCATCCAGACCGCCAACCTGGCGCTTGACGCGGCGGGCTGGCTGTGGCTGCCGGTGCGCAGGTCCTGGCGGCTGAACGAGCGGCACTACGGGGCGCTTCAGGGCAAGAACAAGGCGCAGACGCGGCAGGAGTTCGGTGACGAGCAGTTCATGCTCTGGCGCCGGTCCTACGACGTGCCCCCGCCGCCGCTGCCCGACGACGACCCCTACTCCCCGGTGGGCGATCCGCGGTACGCGCTGCTGCCGCCGGAGCTCATGCCGCGCACCGAGTGCCTCAAGGACGTGCTGACCCGGCTGATGCCGTACTGGCATGACGCCATCGTCCCGGACCTCGCGGGGGGCGCGACGGTGCTGGTGGTCGCGCACGGGAACTCGCTGCGCGCCCTGGTGAAGCACCTGGACGGCATCTCCGACGAGGAGATCTCCGGGCTGAACATCCCCACCGGCATCCCGCTCGTCTACGAGATCGGTGCCGATTTCCGGCCGGAGGAGCGCGGCGGCCGGTACCTCGACCCGCAGGCCGCGGTGGCGGCGGCCGAGGCGGTAGCCAACCAGGGACGCTGACGGCTCCGGGATACACCGCGGTGTCCGCCCGGCCCCGCGGCGGCCTTCCGGACAAATCGGGCATGACGGCGAGCCCGGCCGCTGCGTGAATAGATGGGGAACAGCGCAGCTGGCGTGCCACGGGGCTGAGGCGATCTGCGCTGCTCCCGCATACCATCGAAGCGTGTGTGCGCAGGTGACGGTAATCATGGCTGGATGGGTCACTGGACTGGACGACCCCGGGACGGGGGCCTCCCCATCGTGAAGATCCGGAAGGCGGCCAAGGCGCACCTGGTCACGGACTTGTCCGCGCCGCTGCGCCAGCCGCCCCGGCTCCCGGCCGGTATCGCGGCGGTCCTCTCCGTGCTCTCCTCGTCGGCGGTGGTCATCGACAGCGACGACCGGGTGCTCCGGGCGAGCGCCGCGGCCCGGTCGTTCGGCCTGGTCAAGGGCGACCGCCTGATGGTCGGCGAGCTGCTGGCCCTGGCCCGCCAGGTACGCCGGGACGGCGAGATCAGGGAAGGCGAGATCGAGGTCTCCGGCACCAGGTTCGGCGGCCGGACCACGAGCTTCGCGGTCCGGGTCGCACCGCTGGGGTCCGGGGTGGGCGGCGGAGGCCTGGTGCTGCTGCTGGCCGAGGACCAGACCGAGAGCCGCCGGGTGGAAGAAGTCCGCCGGGATTTCGTGGCCAACGTGAGCCACGAGCTCAAGACCCCGGTGGGGGCGCTGGCCCTGCTGGCCGAGACGGTCGAGGACGCCGCCGACGATCCCGAGGCGGTCCGCCGGTTCGCCGGCCGGATGCGGCAGGAAGCGTCCCGGCTGACCAAGCTGGCCCAGGACCTGATCACCCTGTCCCGGATCCAGGCGGCCGAGCCTATCCCCGACCCCATCCCGGTGGATGTGTCCCTCGTGGTGGCCGAGGCCCTGGACCGCTGCCGGATGAAAGCCAGCGCCCACGGCATCGAGCTCGCCGCCGACGGCGATCCCGGCCTGGTCGTGCTGGGCGACGAGGACCTGCTCGTCAACGCGCTGCGCAATCTGCTGGAGAACGCGGTCGCCTACAGCCCGGAGAAGACCCGGGTGGTGGTCAGCCACCCACCGTGCCGCCGACGACGTGGCCGAGATCAGCGTCACCGACCAGGGGATCGGCATCCCGCAGCGTGACCTGGAGCGGATCTTCGAGCGCTTCTACCGGGTCGATCCCGCCCGCTCCCGCGCGACCGGCGGGACCGGGCTCGGCCTGGCCATCGTCAAGCACGTGACCGCCGCGCACGGCGGCAATGTCACGGTCGGGAGCAAGGTGGGCGAGGGGTCGACGTTCACCCTGCGGCTGCCGATTGCGAATCGCCCACGCGCTGCGGCCGGGAGCACCCTGCCACCAGCAGCACCATCTGCCAGGGAGGCTGTGAAGTGACGCGGGTGCTCGTTGTGGAAGACGAAGAGTCGTTCAGTGATGCCCTGTCCTACATGCTCCGCAAGGAGGGCTTCGAGGTAGCGGTCTGCCCGACCGGCCCCGACGCCCTGGACACCTTCGACCGGGACGGCGCGGACCTGGTGCTGCTCGACCTCATGCTGCCCGGGCTGCCGGGCAGCGAGGTGTGCCGCACGCTCCGCGAGCGGTCGAGCGTGCCGGTGATCATGCTGACCGCGAAGGACAGCGAGATCGACAAGGTCGTCGGCCTGGAGCTGGGCGCCGACGACTACGTCACCAAGCCGTTCTCTTCCCGCGAGCTGGTGGCCCGGATGCGCGCCGTGCTCCGCAGGCGCGGTGAGCCCGAGGACGCCGCGATCTCGACGCTGGAGTCCGGCCCCGTCCGGATGGATGTGGAACGGCACGTGGTGACCGTGCGCGGCGAGCAGGTCCAGCTCCCGCTCAAGGAGTTCGAGCTGCTCGAGGTGCTGCTGCGGAACACCGGGCGGGTGCTCACCCGGATGCAGCTGATCGACCGGGTCTGGGGTGCCGACTACGTCGGCGACACCAAGACCCTCGACGTGCACATCAAGCGGCTGCGGGCCAAGGTCGAGGTCGACCCGGGTAACCCGCGGCACATCATCACGGTCCGCGGGCTGGGCTACAAGTTCGAGCCGGTCAGCTAGGTTCCGCGCCCCGCGCCCCGCAACGGTTCTTACGGGGTGGCCGTAGCTGTCGCGGTGGCCGCGGCGGTCGCGCCGGGCGAAGGCGTCGCCGTGGCGCTGCCCGTGCCCCGCGCCTGTGCCTCGCCGTCGCCGTCGGCGACGCCGTCGGGGCGGGTGAGAACGTGGCGTACGAGTTCGCGCGGGCGAGCACCGGGACGTCCAGGCCCACCGTGCCCGCGTTCTGGAAGGTGAGGAACATCTTGACGTACGTCCCGCCCCCCAGGCTGCGGGTCAGGCCGGTGAGGATCAGCTTGGGCGCAGGGCCGGTCAGCAGCGCGCTCTGGTTCTGCTCCAGCACGACGCCGCCCTGAGGCAGCGTGACCGAGGTGGCAGAGCCCGGCGCGGAGATGCGGACCAGGCGATCCCGCGGGCCGGTATTCACCATCCCCACGAACATGCTGGCTGAACTGCCGGCCGGCAGGGTCGTGCTCGGCGGGGCGCCCAGGATGAACGCGTTGCGGATCGCGATTTCGCCCCCGCCCTCCTTGAGCGTCACGGACGCGCCGTTCGTGGGCGGGTGCCAGCTCAGGATGGGCGCGTTGCTGCCGGCTTCGCACCCCGCCAGCACCGGGATCAGCGCCACCGCGGCCACGGCGCAGGCCCGTCGCAGGGCGCGACGGCCCGGCCGGGACGATCGGGATGCGGCCGCAGGCCGCATCGCGGAACGGCTCAGGGGGAGCATCACGTGCTCTCCTCGTATTCGTGTGAGGTGCACCTGGGACGCGTGAAAGCGTATCGGCAGCGGGTGGCCGGCCGGTCACCGGCCCGGGTGTGTCGCCAGCCGGGCGTGATGGCGCCCGCTACGCCGTCGGCCCGCGTGGGGTCAGGCGGCCCCCAGCCCGGCCTGGCCGGCCAGCACCACGGTGCCACCGGGGTCGTCCTCCAGCCCCTCCGGGCGGCCTCCGGTCAGGGCCCGCAGGCTGCCCTGCAGCTGCAGCGCCGGGCTGAGATTCTGCTGGATGCTGCGCACCACGCCGTCCTTGTCCACCAGGACCGCGGTCAGCCCGTCCGGCTGATAGGTACCGCCCAGGGCGTCGCGGGGGTCGGTCACCACGTGGCCGGTGCTGAGCCCGCTCTGCCTGGCCAGCGATCTGGCCCGAGCCACCGCTGCCCTGGCCGCGACGAAGTAGAGAGTCACGCTCGCGGCGGTCGCCTGCGCGCTCAGCCTGCGCGCCGCGGCCCGGCACCCGCAGCCGGCCGGGACCAGCGCCAGGACCGAGGGGCGCAGGTCGCGCACCGGGCGGGGCTGTCCGCGGCCGACGATGACGCTGGCTTTGGGCAGCAGGCCGCCCACCTGGCCCACTGGAGGGCTGGACCGCCGGGGCGCGCTCGTCGTCTGCAGCGTGGTGGGTACCGCGCGCCGCGCCGTGAACATGGTCAGCAGGGTTCCGGCCAGCAGGGTCAGGGCCAGGCAGCTGGCGAGCAGGGGGAGGACCATCCCGTCCCGGGTGAGCGGGCCGAGCAGCTGCCGCACCAGCCGGTGCCTGCGCTGCACGCGCAATTCCCGGTGGTACGCCTGCCTATCGCGCTCGAGCTCCCGGGCGTCGTCCGGGATCTCGATGTTGACCGGGGGCAGGCCATAGTCGTCCCGCTCCGGATCCCCACCTTTGTTCACGAGCATCCTTCTCCGACGTGCGCGGACTCGTTGTTCTCCAGTATGTGCCAGCGGCCGCCTTCGCGGCATAGTTGGCCGCCCGTGGATTGTGGCAGTTCGTCCCCGGGGGGCTGCGCGTCGTCCCTCGCGGCTTCCGCCTGCGGCGCTCCGGCGGGCCGTGCCCCGGCCGCCGGGACGGCCCGGACGAGCGGCCCGCGGGGCCGGCCGCATACGGGGATAAAGCCCCCAACAGGCCCCTGAGGAGGCCGTCGACGTGAAACCGGCGGGAACCATGTGATCCCGCGCAGGGTGCCCCGCGGGGGCCTGGCCCTCCCCGACACACCCCGGCAGCCGCTTTCTGAGACCCTAAAACGCCCATTGACCTGCACGTTTAACGTGAACGACAGGTAGGGAACTCCGTTGGTCGTGCTAACATTGCTTTAGCGGAAGGGGTATGTGCCACATGACTTTTAAGGTCGGCGACACGGTCGTCTACCCCCACCATGGGGCTGCTCGCATCGAAGAGATCGAGACCCGATCGATCAAGGGTGAGGACAAGACGTACCTCGTTCTCAAGGTTGACAAGGGTGACTTGACCGTACGCGTTCCTGCAGACAATGCCGAGCTGGTGGGCGTGCGGGACGTTGTCGGGCAGGAAGGACTTGAGAGGGTGTTCGAGGTGCTTCGCGCCCCGCACACCGAGGAACCGACCAACTGGTCACGGCGGTACAAAGCCAACCTTGAGAAGCTCGCCTCCGGTGACGTGAACAAGGTAGCCGAGGTCGTCCGCGATCTGTGGCGCAGGGACCGGGAGCGCGGTCTGTCCGCAGGCGAGAAGCGCATGCTGGCCAAGGCGCGGCAGATCCTGGTCAGTGAGCTGGCGTTGGCCGAGAAGACCAACGAGGACAAGGCAGAGGCGCTGCTCGACGAGATTCTCGCCTCCTGACCTTGCCGCGGCGCGCATGGTGAGCGGGCTGCCCCGGGTAGGAGTGGGCACGGATGTGCACCCCTTCGGCCCTGGGCGCCCGCTTTACCTAGCGGGGCTGTTCTGGCCGGGTCACGATGGGCTGACCGGCCATTCGGATGGAGATGTGGCGGCGCACGCCGCCTGCGACGCCCTGCTGTCGGCCGCCGGTCTGGGGGATCTCGGTGCGAACTTCGGCACGGCCGAGGCCCAGTGGGCCGGGGCATCGGGGGCGGCGCTGCTGCGGGCGACCGTGGCCCTGGTGGGCGGAGCCGGATACGCCGTCGGGAACGTCGCGATCCAGGTCATCGGCGAGCGCCCGCGGCTGTCCGCCCGGCGCCAGGAGGCCGAGAAGGTGCTGTCCGAGGCGCTCGGCGGCGTTCCGGTCAGCCTGTCGGGGACCACGACGGACGGCCTGGGCCTGACCGGCCGGCGCGAGGGGATCGCGGCCATCGCCACCGCGTTGGTGGTCAGGCAGGACTAGCCGCGGACTAGCTCCGGACTAGCCCGGAACCGGCCCCACGGGTCCCGGCCGGGCCCCGCTGCCCCGGCCGGGCCCCGACACCCCGCCGGGCCCCGCTGCCCCGGCCGAGCCCCGACACCCCGCCGGGCCCCGCTGCCCGGCCGAGCCCCGACACCCCGCCGGGCCCCGCTGCCCGGCCGAGCCCCGACACCCCCGCCGGGCCCCGCTGCCCCCCGCCCCCCCCCGCTACCCGGCCGAGCCCCGACACCCCGCCGAGCCCCGACACCCCCGCCCCGGCCGAGCCCGCGGGCCCCGGGGCGCCGCAGCGATCGTGGACGACGGTCGCCCCCCGCCGCCGAAAGCGTCCCCCAGCCTCTGGGCCGCCTGCCCTCTGCGGCCTGCGTGGCTGGTGTTACGGGTGTGCCGCCAGGTCGGGCTTCCCGCGATCGTGATCTAACGATAGGTGTCGCTGGGACAGCACCAATCGTTAGATCACGATCGGTACGAGGCCGATATAGGGGACGCAGGGGAGCCGTCCTGCCACCAGTTTCCCGGGCACACGCCGCGGTGTCCCCACCAGCGCATAGGCACGGGCCTCAGCCCGGCGAAACTTGCCGAACCGCCACCAGCCCACTGCCAGCGCCACTGGCGCACCTGCAACAGGCTGAGCCCGCGACATCACCACGCCACCACCGCCATCTCATGATCACCGACCTTCATGACGGCACCACCACCCCCGCACACACCGATCTCCGGCCCCGACTCCCACACGTCGGCGCACCACACCCGGGAGTGGCCGCCCACTCCCATACCCAGCCCCGGCCCCTGGCCTGATGCCTGAGAGCTGAGAGAATGCCGGGCCCGACAGCCCGGGTGTGACGCCGCGGGGGTAACGGGCCAACTAGGGGTGTGAGCCAGATAAAGCCGTCGTCGCTGAACTCACCGCCGTCACGCCTGGCGCCGCAGGGCAGCGGGCCGGCTGATTGCGTTGCTGAGTTCGAGGCGCTGTACCGGGCGAACGTGGCGGCGGTGACCGCCTACTTCGCGCGGCGCAGTGCGGAGCCGCAGACCGTGGCCGACCTGACCGCGGACACCTTCGTCCAGGCGATCACGTCGTTTTCCACCTTCGACCCGCGTAAAGGCACGCCACGTGCCTGGGTGTTCGGCATCGCCCGGCGGATCTACGCCGCGTACTGCCAAGCACACAGCCAGCAGCGCAGCGGGGTGGAGCGGCTGGCGGGCCGCCGGGAACTCGCCCCCGATGAGGCCGGGGACCTGATCGACCGGATCGATGCCGAACGCGCTGGCCGGGTGCTGGTCACCGGGCTGACCACGCTGCCCGCCACCGACCGGGCGGTGGTCGAACTGGTGGACCTGGCGGGCCTGCAGCCCCGAGAAGCGGCCCAGGTGCTCGGCGTCGCGCCGGGGGCGCTGCGGATGCGGCTGATGCGGGCCCGGGCCCGGCTGCGCAAAGCGGCCAGCCCGGATCTGGCGCACGGCACCGATCCTGCGAGTGAGCCAGAGGTGAGGACATGACCAAGTTCGAGGACCGGCTGTACCAGCAGCTGATGACCGAGCACGGGTACCGGCTGCGTGCCGTGCAGCGGCCAGCGCCGGCCCGCCGCCGGGTCCGGCGGCCGGTGTGGCTGGTGGCCGGCGCGGCCGGCGCTGCGGCCGCGGTCACCGCCGCCGTGATGGCGCTGGGCAGCGCACCCGCCTTGGCCGCGTACTCCGTGACCCGGCACGCCAATGGCACCGTGACGGTGGCGGTCGCCCGCCCGCCCGGCGTGGCCGGCGCCAACGCGACCCTGCATGCGATGGGCGCCCGGGTCAGGGTCGTCCCGGTGCGGCCAGGCTGCCCGCCGATCGGGTCGCTGCCGCACCCCCGGCCGGCCCCGCACCCGAGCGTGTCGGTCGGGAGCGGGGTGAACGGGCACGGTCATCGCTCCGTCACGGTGAAGGTGGGCCAGGGCGGCATCCCGGCCGGGGACACGATGATCCTGGCGTTCAGCGGTGACCCGCGCCATGGCACAGCGCTGGGAGCAGGGGGCATCATCACCGGGCCCGTGCCCCGCTGCGTGAGCCTCCCGTCCGCGCCGTCCGCTGGGGGCGGCGCCAGCTGACCCAGCACCGCGACCCGGTCCGGCTGAGCAGGTCAGCAAGAGGCATAGCAGCGGTTCAGAGCCGCATCAGGCAACGTTCGCCCCTCGTGGCGCTATGCGCTGGGATCACGGAGACCGACTAGGTCGTGCTGCCAGAACGGCTCTGCGTATACCAGTGTCCCCCTCATCCACGGCTCATACTCCGCAAGCTTGATGGCCTGGAATCCGCCGTCTGGAATGCGCAACGATGGCTTCCGGAAGCCCTGGTCGCATCCGGGCGCAAAGCCGAAACGTGAGTAGTAGCGTGGATCGCCCTCCAGGAAGACCAAGGGGACGGACTGCTCAGCAAGTGTCTTGAGCCCATGCCGCACCAGCGCCGAGCCGATACCACGCTTTTGATGCTCAGGCATGACGGCCAAGGGGCTGAGCACCTGCACCTCAACCAGCCGCCGAGGGGCATCGAGCAGACTCCGGGTGAACATGACGTGCCCGACGACCTGCCCGTCGTGCTCGGCAACCAGCGACAGACCATCCGTCGGCGTGATGGTCTCCCGCAGCGTATCGACCAACCTGGCCACGACCACGCCGTGATCAGCCGGGCCATGATCACCGAACGCCCGCAAGTGGATGTCCCGCACAGACTCCCTGTCGCTGGGAAGTTCTTCGCGAAGATCCATAGCTGGATGCTAAGAATCCTCCCGGTAGCCCGCAAAGGGTTTTGACCCGAACATGATGAGCGACGTCACGTCCCGGCCAGGCAAAGGTTCTCTGACGCTGCACCAGCAGCGGTTCAGAGCTAGCCGCGGTTCAGAGCTAGCCGCGGTTCAGAGCTAGCCGCGTAGGCTAGCGGGGTAGAGCAGTTCACGGTAGGCCGGGCCGTAGTGCTGCTCGAGTTCGGCGAGCGTTTCCTGCGTGTCGGGCTGGACGTCCTTCACGATGCGGGCCACCGAAGGCAGGGCCCCGGGGTTCCAGGTCTGCGGGTCCCACAGCCGGGCGCGCAGGAACGCCTTGGCGCAGTGGAAGAAGACCTCTTCCACCTCGACCAGCAGGGCCAGCCGTGGCCGGTTCCCGCGGACGATCATGTCGTCGAGGAACGCCGCCTCACGGATCAGCCGGGCCCGCCCGTTGATGCGCAGCGTGTCGCCCCGCCCAGGAACCAGGAACAGCAGGCCGACCTGCGGATTGCGCAGGACGTTGCAGAACCCGTCGAACCGCTTGTTACCCGCGCGGTCCGGGATCGCGATCGTGGTGTCATCGAGCACCTTGGCGAAGCCAGGCGGATCACCCTTGGGGGACACGTCACACCGGCCGTCGGCGGCGGAGGTCGCGATCAGGCAGAACGGGGACGCGGCGAGCCATTCCCGGTCCCGCTCGTGCAGCACGGGACGCGCTTTCGTGGCCGCCCGCGGGGCCGGGGCGCCCAGCAGCTCACGCAGTTCCGCCTCGGAGGCCAGCTCGGTCATTTCGGCCAGGTGTGGCACGGCGTTGCTCCTCTGGGGCTGGTCCGGCGACGACAAAGCCAGCCTAACCGCCACCGGTCCGGCGAACGCCGCCTGAGGATGCGGTCCGGCGGGCGATGATCACGGCAGGCGCGGTCAGGCGGAGTCAGGTGCAGGAGTCAGGCGCCGGAGTCCACGCGCCGGAGTCAGGCGTCCGAGTCGGACTCTTCCTCGGGCGGCGTCGGGGTGCTCCGCAGCCGGTCGAAGTGCGGCGACGGGGCCGGCACCGCGGCCGGCAACGGCTGATGCGGCACATGGATGGTGCTGCCTGAGGCTCCGGACGGCTGGTCGGTGCCGTTCTCGCCCGCTGGCGGCTGTGCTCCCTGGTCCGAGGCGGGCTCGGCCTGCCGGCTCCCGGGCGACTCACCCGGCTGCTCCCCGGTAGCGGGCGGGCCAGCGGCGGCGTCCTCCTCGCCGGCCTCCTCCAGCGCGACCTGCTCCTCGACGGCCTGCCCCTGGCCCGCGGGTTCCTGGACGGCCTGCCCCTGGCTCCCGGGTTCCTGGACGGCCTGCCCCTGGCTCCCGGGTTCCTGGACGGCCTGCTCCTGGTCGGGCCCGTTCCTGGTCCGCAGGCTCGTTCCTGCTCCCCTGGTCTCGCGTTTCGTGCCGGCCGTCTCGTGACCGCCGTTTCGTGACCGGCCGTTTCGTGACCGGCCGTTTCGTGACCGGCCGTTTCGTGATCCGCCGTTTCGTGACCGGCCGTTTTGTGGCCGGCCGCGCCGTCATCGGCCGGCTCGCTAGGGGTCTGCGGGGCTGCGGCATGGGAGAACACGGTCTCGAAGAACGCAGCTCCGCGGGGAACGTCGCTACCCGGCCCGGCGGGCGGTGCCACGACGTCGGGCACCGGGGCGGCCGGTGGCTCCGGCGGTGGCGCCGCCTGCTCCGGACTTCCGGGAGGCTGGGTGGGCGGGAGAGGTATTCGTTGCGGCTGCTCTTTAGCGTCAGCAGGGCGCGCCCCATTGGACTGGACGGCGGGACCGGGCCCGGCGGCTGGACCGGACTCCGGGCTGGGTGAATCTCCCGGCGTGGCGTGGGCCTGTGCGGCGGCAGACGATGCCTCCGGGGAAGGTACGGCGGGGAAGGGCGCGACGGGGAAGGGCGCGACGGGGAACGGCGCGGCGGGGGCGGGCGCCGGTGCAGGAGGAGCGGGCGTCCGCGGGGCCGGGGCGTGGCTGCCGGGGCTGGGCTGCCGGGGTGGTGCTGGCGGTGGTGCTGGCCGGGGTGGGCCGGGGTGGCGTGGTGCTGGCCGGGGTGGTGCTGGCCGGGGGTGCCGTGCCGGGGTGGTCCGGCCCGGAGGGCTGGCGGCGCGGCGGTGTCCCGGGCCGGGGCGGTGTCGACGGCCTGACCGGCCGGGCGCGTGACGGGCTGGGCCGCGGTCTCGCTCACGTCCCGGCGGCCCACGGCCACCCGGGTCCGGCGGAACTGCCGGAGCATCGACAGGAGCAGGCTGAACGCCAGCAGCAGGAGGACCCAGGGGAGGACGGCGATGGTCGCGGCGGCCGGTTTGCGGGGGATGTTCGTGCCGGTCGCGTGCACCGCGTCGGCGGCCGCCACCGCGGCCAGCAGCACCAGCGTGGTCAGCCAGGCGTAGGTGCGCTGCCACCAGCTCGCGGCCCGCAGCGACAGCACCGCGGCGCAGGACACCACCAGCATCGCGTCGAAGATGACCGGGAAGATCCGGGCCGTGCTGGCCGGTACCCCGGCGGCCAGCGCGATCTTGTGGATCCCGCTGTAGGAGAGCACGAACGCGGCCGCAGCCAGCACGATTACCCCGGTGATCGCGGCGATGAGCGCGACCAGGCGGAGCGCGGCGTAGGGGTCATGCCCCCGGGAGCCGTTCGCTCGGGGATTGCCGTTCATCGGGGTTACTTCGTCCTTCCTGCGGTGATGCTCTGTGACTCCCGGCGACGACCAGGGACCGGGAATCGGCGCGCCCCGCGCCACCACCGCGGGGTGGCGGCCAGCAGCGCGCGCACGCATCGGGGACCAGGATGCGGGCGGCCTCCGGGCCCCGCGCCTGGCCGCGCGATCTCTATCGTCTGCGTTCTGCGCCCGCGGTCTCCAGCGCCTGTGCTGTCCAGCGCCTGTGCTGTCCAGCCTGTGCTGCCGAACGCCGCGGCTGTCTCACGTCTGTCTCTGCTGTCTAACGTCAAGGGAGACGATATTGCGTATGACGCGTGGACTGGGGATATTCGAGGCAACCCCAGGTACCCGGCGTGTTGCAAGCCCGGCCGGACCAGGGCAATCCCGGCTGTGCGGGGAAGGAGGGCGGCCCGGCGGGAAACGCGTGCGGCCGGGACCCCGAGCGGCCTTCCACCGGGACCTGGCGCGTCGTGCCACCGCCGCCCCGAGCGGAGTGCCACCCGGGACCTGGGCCACGTACCGGAGGGCGGTGGCTGCGTGCCGCCGCGCGCTGGGCCGCCCGGGCAGGGCGCTTGATCCCGTAGCCTTGCTTCGTGACGCTCCGCCTTTACGACACTGCTGCGCGCACCGTGCGCGACTTCACGCCGGTGACGCCCGGTAAGGCGTCGCTGTACCTGTGCGGCGCCACCGTCCAGGCGCCGCCGCACATCGGGCACATCCGGTCGGGCGTGGTCTTCGACATCCTCACCCGCTGGCTGCGGGCCAGCGGGTATGAGGTCACGTTCTGCCGGAACGTCACCGACATCGATGACAAGATCCTCCGGGTCGCGGCGGCCGAGGGGGTCCCCTGGTGGCTGGTAGCCCAGCGCAACGAGCGGGCGTTCAGCCGCGCGTACGCGGTGCTGGGCTGCGTCCCCCCGGACGTCGAGCCCCGGGCGACCGGGCACGTGCCCGAGATGATCACCCTGATGCACCGGCTGATCGGCACCGATCACGCCTACGCGGCCGACGGTGGCGTCTACTTCGACGTCCGCTCCTACCCGGCCTACGGCGCGCTGTCCGGGCAGCGGGTGGATCACATGCGCCCGGCCGACGACACCGAGGCCAACGAGGCCAAGCGTGACCAGCATGACTTCGCGCTGTGGAAGGGCGCCAAGCCCGGCGAGCCTGCCTGGGAGACCCCGTGGGGTCCGGGCCGGCCCGGCTGGCACCTGGAGTGCTCCGCCATGGCCACCAAGTACCTGGGACCCACGTTCGACATCCACGGCGGCGGCCTGGACCTGATCTTCCCGCACCACGAGAACGAGATCGCCCAGTCCCGCGCCGCCGGCGACGGGTTCGCGCAGTACTGGCTGCACAACGGGCTGGTCGGGGTGGCCGGGGAGAAGATGAGCAAGTCTCTCGGCAACTCCCTGCTGGTGGACGCCATGGTGACCCAGGTGCGGCCGGTGGAGCTGCGGTATTACCTGGGTCAGGCGCACTACCGCTCGGGTATCGAGTACTCGCCGGAAGCCCTGGATGAGGCGGTCGCCGCGTACCGCCGGATCGAGAACTTCGTGACCCGGGCCGCCGAGGTCAGCCCGCAGGCCGCCGCGGGCGCCGACCTGCCCGCCGCGTTCCGCGCCGCCATGGATGACGATCTGGCCGTACCGCAGGCCCTGGCCGTCGTGCACGAGACGGTCCGGGTCGGCAACAACGCGCTCGCCGCGGGCGACACCGCCGCCGCTGCGTCCGCGCTGGCCCAGGTCCGGGCCATGCTCAGCGTGCTTGGCCTCGACCCGCTGTCCGAGCCGTGGGCGTCGGCCAGCCCCAGTGACGACCTGCACGGGGTGATCAGCGCGCTGGTCACGGTGGCCCTGACGCAGCGGCAGGCCGCCCGCGAGCGCCGTGACTACGCGGCGGCCGACGCGATCCGGGATGACCTGCACGCCGCGGGCATCCTCATCGAGGACACCCCGCAGGGACCGCGCTGGGAGCTGAAGCGATGACCGGCGCGGCAGCGGGCGGGTCCGGCCGGTCCGGCCGGGGCGGGCGGACCAAGTCCGGCAAGCCGCGGCCCGGCACCGGCGGCTACGGCAAGCGCAAACTCGAGGGCAAGGGGCCGACCCCGCCCGCGCACATGCGGCCGGGTCACCCGGCGCAGCGCCGGGCGGCCGCGAAGGCCGCCGGGGCGGGCCGCGGTGCGCCATCGCCGGACGGTGCCCGGGCCCCGGACCGCGACGGACGGCGGGCCGACCACGGCGGCCGGGAGTTCAGGGGCGGCGCAGGCCGGGCCCGGGGCGCCGGCGACGCTCCCGAGGTGGTGGCCGGCCGCAACGCGGTGCTGGAGTCACTGCGGGCCAGGGTCCCCGCCACCGCGCTCTACGCCGGCCCGCGGGACGGCTCTGACCCGCGGTTTAACGAGGTGATCCGGCTCGCCGCCGACGTGGGGATCCCGGTGATCGAGGCCAGCCGGCCGGAACTGGACCGGCTGACCGGCGGCGCGGTGCACCAGAGCCTGGCCCTGAAGGTCCGTCCCTACGACTACGCCCACCCCGATGACCTCCTGCAGCGCGCCCGGGCCCGGGGCGAGGAGCCGCTGATCGTGGCCCTGGACTCGGTCACCGACCCGCGTAACCTCGGCGCGATCGTCCGCTCGGTCGCGGCGTTCGGCGGGCACGGCGTGCTGGTGCCCGCCCGGCGTTCCGCGCACGTGAGCGCGGGAGCCTGGAAGGCGTCGGCCGGGGCCCTGGCCCGGGTACCCGTCGCCTGGGCCCCCAACCTGGCCCGCGCGCTGACCTCCTACCAGGAGGCCGGCTTGTTCGTGGCCGGTCTCGACGCCGGGGGCGGCACGGACCTCGGCGACCTCAACGTGGCCGACGGTCCCCTCGTGCTGGTGGTCGGCTCCGAGGGCCGCGGCCTGTCCCGGCTGGTCGCGCAGCGCTGCGACGTGCTGGTCCGGATCCCTATCGCGGCGCAGACCGAGTCACTCAACGCCGGCGTGGCGGCCGGCATCGCGCTGCACGAGGTAGCCGCCCGCCGCTGGCGCTAGCCCGGGGTTCTCTTCTGGGGAGGGGTGACCGTGGACCGGTTGCGGATCGGGACGCTGGGTGCCGCGCGGATCACCCCGGGCGCGCTGCTCAAACCAGCCCGCCGGATCCCCGACGTCACGGTGGACGCCGTCGCCGCCCGTGATCGCGAGCGGGCCCTGCGGTTCGCGGCCAAGCACCGCATCCGCCGGGTGCACGACTCCTACCAGGATCTGATCGACGACCCCGCCATCGATGCCATCTACAACCCGCTGCCCAACTCACTGCACGCGCAGTGGACGCTGCGGGCCATCGAGGCGGGCAAGCACGTGCTCTGCGAGAAACCGTTCACCGCGAACGCCGGCGAGGCGGCCGAGGTCGCGGCGGCGGCCCGGGCGTCCGGGCTGGTGGTCATGGAGGCCTTCCACTACCGCTATCACCCGCTGGCCCGCCGGATGCAGGACGTGGTGCTGGGCGGCACCGGGGAGATCGGCCCGCTCCGCTACCTGGAAGCCTCGCTGTGCTTCCCGCTGCCGCGCTTCTCTGACATCCGCTACTCCTATCCCCTGGCCGGCGGGGCCACCATGGACGCGGGATGCTACGCGATCAACTGGCTGCGCATGCTCGGCCCGGGCGAGCCCGAGGTGCTGTCCGCGCGGGCCAAGCTGCACGGCCCGGACGTGGACCGGGCGATGTCCGCCTCGTTCCGGTTCGCCGGCGGGGTGCTGGGCCGGATGACCGCGTCGTTGTGGTCCGGGCAGGTGCTCCGGCTCGATGCCAAGGCGGTCGGCGACCATGGCGTGATGCGGGTCTTCAACTACGTGTCCCCGCAGACCTACAACCGGCTGACGGTGGCCGCTGACGGCTACACCCGGCGCGAGCGGGTCAGCGGCGAGTCCAGCTACAGCTACCAGCTGCGGGCGTTCGCGGCCGCGGTGCGGCACGGGGATCCCGTCCTGACGACGCCCGAGGACGCGGTGGCCAACATGACCGTGATCGACGCGGTGTACCAGGCCGCCGGCCTGCCCCGGCGCGGCGGCTGAGCCGCGCGCAGGCCCCGGGCCGCGCCACGGCTCTGTGTGGCGCGGCCCCGGCCAGCGCGCTATCGTTCGCAATGTGAACACATCAGGGCGCGGGGCCGCCGGGGACTCTGCCGGGGACGCCGCTCGGGTGGATCTGCCGGAGGAAGGGACCGCTGGGTGGATCTGCCGGAGGCAGGGACCGCGAAGGCGGAGTCCGCGGACGGCGCGGGCGTGAGCGGGCGGCCCACTCCGGGGCGCCGCACGGACTTCGTCCAGTCCCTGGACCGGGGGCTGGCCGTGATCCGGTGCTTCTCCTCCGAGCGGCCGTCGCTGACCTTGTCGGAGGTGGCCGAGCGGACCGGGCTGACCCGGGCGGCGGCCCGCCGCTTCCTGCTCACCCTGCAGGAACTCGGCTACGTGGGCAGTACCGGGCGGCAGTTCTCGCTGCGGCCGCGGGTGCTCGCGCTCGGCTACGCGTACCTGTCCTCGTTCAGCGTGGCCCAGATCGCCCAGCCGCACCTGGAGGACCTGGCCGAGGAACTGCATGAGTCCTGCTCGGTGAGCGTGCTCGACGGCGACGACATCGTGTACGTGGCGCGCGCCTCAGCCAACCGGATCATGACCATCGCGCTGACCGTGGGCACCCGGCTGCCGCCCTACCCAACCTCGATGGGCCGGGTCCTGCTGGCCAGCCTGCCCGCCGGCGAACTTGACGCGCACCTGCAGCGCACCAGCCTGCGCAAGCTGACCGAGCGCACCGTGGTCGACGAGACCGAACTGCGGCGGATCCTGGACCGGGTGGCGGCGCAGGGCTGGGCCGCGGTGGACCAGGAACTGGAGGCCGGGGTCCGGTCGATCGCGGTGCCCATCCGGGACAGCTCGGGCCGGGTGGTCGCGGCCATCAACGCCAGCGCGCACGCGGCCCGGGTGCCGATGCGCACGCTGGAGAAACAGTTCCTGCCCCGGCTGCTCGGCGCCGCCCAGCAGATCGACGCGGAGCTCGCTACCCGGATGACGGCCGGTACCCGAGCGGGCCGTGAGAGCCGTTAGGGGGCCATCTCTCGTCCCTGCCTACGGGCCGGCGCGGCGCTGGCCTGCAGATGCGACGGCTGGCCCGCCGCGCGACCGGCAGCCCCCAGCGCTGCGGCCGGTAGGGTCGTGACTTATCCGCCTCGGCTGGGCCGCCTAAGTCAGGGAGAGGGCACATGCTGCTGACCAAGCTCGAGCACTCCTGCGTCCGGCTGGAGAAAGACGGGGTCACGCTGGTCATCGATCCTGCCGCGTGGAGCATGCCCCGGGCGCTGGGGGCGCCAGCGCGGTGCTGGTCACGCACGAGCACTTCGATCACTTCGACGCCGGCGGCCTGCGCGCCGCTCTCACCGCCGACCCGGGCCTGCAGCTGTGGACCAATGAGTCGGTGGCCAGCGAGTTCGCCGGCTTCAGCAAAGACCAGGTGCATGCGGTAGACGAGGGTGACACGTTCACGGCGGCCGGCTTCGACGTGCACACCTACGGGCACCTGCACGCGCTGCTGCACCGCGACATCCCGGTGATCCAGAACACCGGCTTCATGATCGACGGCTCGCTCTTCCACCCCGGCGACTCGTTCACCGTGCCGCAGGACCCGGTCCAGACCCTGCTGCTGCCGGCCAGCGGGCCGTGGCTCAAGACGGGCGAGATGATCGACTACGCGCGCGAGGTCGCCCCGCAGCGCGGGTACGTCATCCACGACGCCCTGTTCGGCGACGTCGGCCTCATGGTGCTGAACAACTTCCTGCCGATGTGCGGGAAGGAAGACAGCTTCTCCCGGGTGGACGTGGGGACCACGGTCGAGATCTGACCGGGGTCAGGCCGTTGGCTGAGCAGCCCGCTGGCGGTCGGCATCCCCGGTGGGGTCCCTGGTCAGGGCCCGCTTCCCGGCCAGCTGGCGGGTCCGGGACTCCTCCGCCTCCTGCTCAGCCAGCACGTCCGGTTCCTGCTCAGTCAGCACGCCCGGCTCCTCCGCCCGTCTGGCCCCTCAGTTTGAGGCGATTCTCCCGGGGCAGTCTGCCTCGACGAAGATCCAGACGCGAGGCCGGCTGCCGCGGCGGCCGGCCGCCAGCGACGGGCCGGTGATGAGGATAACTGGCGGGCCAGTGGCGAACGAGCCAGGCGCATGGGCCACCGGACTGGTGTCCGGCGACGATCTGCTCCGGCTGGCCACCGCGTGGACCATCGGCCTCGACACCATGGCCAGCGCCGCGGTCGCGGCGGTCACCGCCGTCGCCGAGACGCAACTGCGTGCGGCGATGGCCGAGGCGCTGAGCGGCAGGTTCGCTGACTGGGTGTTCGTCGACTTCCTCACCACCCCGCCGCGCCGGGCGGTGTCCGCCCGGGAGCCTGACGCAGGGCTGATCGCGGCGCTGGGCGAGGTCGCCGCGCAGTCCTGTCCCGTGATCAGCTCGGCGGTAAGCCGGTGCACCCCGGAGGTCCGGGCCTCGATCGACGATGAGTGGATGCTCGGCGGCCTGCCCGACGGCCGCCCGGTGGCCAGCGTGATCGGCGCCCGCTCGGTCGCGGTCGGGCCGATTCTGGCGGGCAATGCGGCCTGCGGGGCGATCACCGTGGTGCGCGGCCGGGTAGGCCCTCGGCTGGGCTTCCGCGAGCTCGGCATCCTCTCCCAGGTCGGCCGTCTGGCCGGGGTGGCCGCGGAGCGGCTCCGCGGCGTTCCCGGTGGCGCATAACGCCTGAATAAGCCCGCCGGACGTGGGTAGCGGGCACGTGGCCGGCGGCACGCTGGGGTAGCCGCGGCCGAGCAGGGAGGACGGCCCGTGAGCGAGGTACAGACCGGGACAGTCAACGACCAAGGTGCCCGCGCGGCTGGACCGGCTGCCATGGTCCCGGTGGCATTGGATGATCATTATCGGGCTGGGCACGGTCTGGATCCTGGACGGCCTGGAAGTCACGATCGTCGGCAACATCTCCGGCCAGATCAGCAAGCCCGGCAGCGGGATCCACATCACCCAGGGGCAGATCACCGGGTTCGGCGCCGCCATGTACGTGGCCGGCGCCTGCATCGGGCGCCCTGTTCTTCGGCTGGCTCACCGACCGGTTCGGCCGCAAGAAGCTCTTCATGATCACCCTCGGGGTGTACCTGGTCGCCGACCGCGCTGACCGCGCTGTCGTTCGCGCCCTGGTGGTTCTTCCTGTTCCGGTTCCTGACCGGGTTCGGCATCGGCGGTGAGTACGCCGCGATCAACTCGGCCATCGACGAGCTGATCCCCAGCCGGCACCGCGGCCGGATCGACATCATCATCAACGGCACCTACTGGGCGGGCGCGGCGGCCGGCGCGCTGCTCACCGTGCCCGGCCACCAACGACCTGCCGGTCGCGGTCGGCTGGCGGGTCTGCTTCGGGCTTCGGCGTGGTGCTCGGCCTGGTCGTCCTGCTGGTCCGGCGGAACGTGCCGGAGAGCCCGCGCTGGCTGTTCATCCACGGGCGCGACCAGGAGGCCGAGGACCTGGTGGACGGCATCGAGCACCGGGTCGAGCAGGAAACCGGCGCGCAGCTGGCCGAGCCGCGCCAGTCGATCACCATCCGGCAGCGCAAGTCGATCGGGTTCCTCACCGATCGCCCAGACCATGTTCGCCCGCTACCCGCGGCGCACGATCCTTGGCTTCTCGCTGTTCATCGGCCAGGCGTTCCTCTACAACGCGATCACGTTCGGGTACGCGCAGATCCTGGCCGCGTTCTTCCACGTCAAGCACCGACCCGGGCTACTACTTCGCGGTGATCGCGGTGGGCAACCTGCTCGGCCCGCTGGTCCTCGGCCGGCTCTTCGACTCGCGTCGGCCGCAAGCCGATGATCGCCGGCACCTACATCCTGTCCGGCGTCGCTGCTGCTGCTCACCGCCTGGCTGTTCGACGCCGGCGCACCTGACGCGATCACGATGACGGCCTGCTGGTGCGCGGTGCTGTTCTTCGCCTCGGCCGGGGCCAGCTCGGCGTACCTGACGGTCAGTGAGGTGTTCCCGATGGAGACCCGCGCGCTGGCCATCGCGTTCTTCTACGCGATCGGCACCGCGGCGGGCGGGATCACCGGCCCGCTGCTGTTCTCCTCGCTGGTCAGCACGGGCAAGGTGACGTGACACCGTGATCGCGTTCGCGATCGGCGCCTCGCTGATGATCCTGGCCGGGCTGGTCGAGGTGTTCCTCGGGGTCAAGGCCGAGCGGAAGGGCCTGGAGGAGATCGCCAGCCCGCTCACCGCCGAGGACGCCAGCACCGTGGGCGCGGCCGCCGGCTGACCCTGGGCGGAGTCCCGGCTGGCCGCGGGGCACCCGCCCCATCAGTCCCATCCGCCCCGCCCCGCCGCCGGCACCTTTCGTGATCTAACGGCCGGTCTCGCGGCGACACCTATCGTTAGATCACGAACGAAGGCCTGTTACCCGTGTTATCTGTGGGGGCTGTGGGGGCTGCGTGGCCATCTGGCGGGGCGGCCCGGGCGGGAGCTGGGGTTGCCCCGGGACGAGGTCAGCTCACCGGGGCCTGCGCGACGCCCCGGTCCGTGCGGGCCGGGCGCCCGCCCGGGTCAGACGGCGGCGGGCCCGGCTACGCGGGCCGCAGGCGCGGGCCAGGGTCAGCGCCGCGGACGTGATGGCGCGGGAGTCGATCCCGGCGTCGGCGAGCTGGTCCCCGGGGTCGACCGCGACGAGGCATCTCGCGCACAGCCAGGCTGCGGCCTGCAGCCTGCCGGTTGAGACGCCATCCAGCAACGCGCGCGACGTGCGACGATCCCTCCGAGACGATGGCTGGCCGGACCCGTGCGGGCGCCCCCTGCCGTCCACTACGGACAGCCAGTCCGCCGCCCCCGCTGGCCCGCTTTACACCCGGCCTTGACCCGCGGCGGTTAGCTCCCCGCCGCGCGGGTAGCCGGGCGGGCAGGAACGTGGTTCAGGCAGTGATCCGGCCGAGGCGAACCAGTGAAATCGCTGACGAGGCGGCACGGCGCGGCTGTTCCGGCCCGGGGCATCGACCGGATGGTCCGCAACGTGCAGACCGGGCATTTCGAGCGCAGCCTGTCGGCGCTGACCGCCGCGGGCGCGCTGGTCACCGCGGCCGAGATCTTCTTCGAGCACGACAGCGCCAGCTTCGGCAACAAGATGATGTGGCTCCCGGTCGCGCTCGGCCCGGTCGGCGCGGCCGCCGGGGTGGCCGGGTTCTTCAGCCGCCGGGCTGGCCAAGACCGCGCTGCCGGTCGCCTCGGCCGCCATCGTCGCGAACGGGCTGCAGGGGACCTACCTGCACGCCCGGGGCATCGCGCAGAAGCCCGGCGGCTGGGCCAACGCCCGCTACAACCTGGAGATGGGGCCGCCGCTGCTGGCCCCGCTGCTGGTCACCATGGTCGGCGGGATGGGCTTGCTGGCCGCGATCCTGCGGCGTGAGCAGTGAGGCCGCCGGCCAGCCAGCCCGCCCGGCGTCCGGCGGGCGCACGACGCCCGGGGGACGGCCCCGAGCCGCTTCCCCGGCTTCGACGTCATGTCCCAGCTCCCGCACTGGGACCCGGCGACCGCCGCCGTGGTGGAGTCGCGGCTGGGGCCGCCGCCGGCGCTGCGGTTCTTCAGCCCGGCCGAGGAGGCCATCGCCACCGCGCTGCTCGACCTCCTCCTGGGCCAGGATGAGGAGCCGCGGGTGCCGGTCACCGCGATGATCGACGCGCGGCTGGCCGAGGCCGAGACCGACGGCTGGCGGTACGCCGACATGCCCGAGGACGGGCAGGCCTGGCGGGACACGCTCGCCTGCCTGGACGCTGACGCGCAGGCCAAGTACGGGCCCGGTTCGCCGAGTGCCGGGCCGCCGACCAGTGCGCGCTGATCCAGGCCGTGCAGGATCTCGGCTCGGGTGACTGGCACGGGCTGCCGGCCAGCCGGGTGTGGAGCCTGTGGACCCGCTACGCGTGCACCGCGTTCTACGCCCACCCCTGGGCCTGGAACGAGATGGGCTTCCCCGGCCCCGCCTACCCGCGCGGCTACAAGAACAAGGGCGTGGGCCGGCGGGAGCCGTTCGAGGTGGCCGGACGCCGCGCCCGGCCGCGACCCGGTCCGGGAGGGCGAATGAGTACCCAGGTCCGTGACCGGAACGAATCCGCCTGGCTGATCCCCAACGACGGCACCCGGACCAACCACCGGCTGCGCCGCGACATGCGGCGGTTCGACGACACCGACGAGATCGACCTGGTCATCGTGGGCTGCGGGGCGGGTGGCTCGGTCCTGCTGCAGCGGCTGGCCCGGGCTGGCTGGCGGGTGGCCGCGCTGGACGCCGGGCCGTTCTGGGACCCGGACACGGACTGGGTCAGCGACGAGGCCGCGTCCCACCACCTGTACTGGACCGAGCCCCGGGTGATCACCGGGGCCGACCCGGTGCCGCTCGGCTCGAACAACTCCGGCCGCGGCGTGGGCGGGTCCATGGTGCACTACGCGGGCTATACCCCGCGCTTCCATCCCAGCGACTTCTGGACCTTGACCCAGGACGGGGTCGGCGCCGACTGGCCGCTCAGCTACGGTGACCTGAAGCCGTACTACGCGGCGATCGAGGAGGAACTGCCGGTCGCCGGGGAACACTGGCCCTGGGGCGACCCGCACGGCTACCCGCACCGGCCGCACCCGGTCGGCGGCAACGGCGAGGTGTTCCTGCGCGGCGCCCGGAAGCTGGGCATCACGGCCAAGGTCGGCCCGGTTGCCATCCCTAACGGCCGGTTCGGCAACCGCCCGCATTGCATCTACCGGGGATTCTGCCTGCAGGGATGCAAGGTCAACGCCAAGGCGTCCCCGCTGATCACCCACATCCCCGACGCCCTCGCCCACGGCGCCGAGGTCCGGGCCGACGCCATGGTCACCCGGGTCGCGGTGGACGAGCGGACCGGGCGGGCCACCGGCGTGCACTACGTCCGCGGTGGCCGGGAGCGCTTCCAGCGGGCCCGCATGGTGGCGGTGGCGGGCTACTCGATCGAGACGCCCCGGCTGCTGCTCAATTCCTCCTCCCGGCGCTTCCCGGACGGCCTGGGCAACGACTTCGACCAGGTCGGCCGCTACCTCATGGTGCAGGGAGCGCCGCAGACCGCGGGCCGGTTCGAGGACGAGGTCCGGATGTACAAGGCGCCGCCGCCGGAAGTCAGCTCGGAGGAGTTCTACGAGACCGACCCGGCCCAGCCCTACCGGCGGGGATTCTCCATCCAGAACGTGTCCCCGCTGCCCATCACCTGGGCCGAGCACGTCGCGGCCCAGGGTCACTGGGGCCGGTCCCTGCGCGACTACATGAGCGATTACGTGCACTGGTGCTGCCTCGGCGCGCTGTGTGAGTTCCTGCCCCAGGCGGGCAACCGGGTCACGCTGGACGAGGAGACCGACCGCCACGGGCTGCCGGTGGCCAGGTTCTCCTACTCCCAGTGCGACAACGACACCCAGCTTGCTGCACGCGGCCCAGCGGGTCATGGAGGACCTGCTGCACGCCGCCGGGGCCGACGAGGTGATCACCATCCAGCGGTTCGCGCATCTCGTGGGCGGGGCCCGGATGGCCGCCGACGAACGGCATGGTGTGGTGGACGGCAACTGCCGCAGCTTCGCCGTGCCCAACCTCTACATCACCGACGGGAGCGTGCTGCCCACGCAGGGCAGCGCCAACCCCGCCCTGACCATCATGGCCGTCGCCGCCCGGGCCGCGGGCCTGCTGCAGGCCGGTGCCCGCGGCGGCGCATCCTGAGAGGTACCCATGCCCGGACATGAGGAACTGCCGTCGGCCCTGTAACGGTGGCGGCGGGCCGGGCCGGGCTGGCCGGAGGCTACCGGTAGCTGACCTGCTGCTCGGGGCCGAGCAGGCACTCGCGGAGGTAGTCGAGGGCCCGGGCGAGCAGCCGCGACACGTGCATCTGCGACACGCCCAGCTTCTCGCCTATCTCGGCCTGGGTCATGTTGCCGTAGAAGCGCATGGCCAGGATGTGCTGCTCCCGCTCGGGCAGCTCGTTCCAGTGGGTGGACACCGCCTGCATGTCCAGGGTGCGCTCTACCTGCGGGTCCTCGCCACCGAGCAGGTCGCCCAGGGTGGCGGCGTCGTCATCGGTGGACATCGGCGCGTCCAGGGAGTGGGGGTGAAAGACCATGTCCGCCCGGTTGGCGTCCCGGATCTCCTCCAGGCTGACGTGCAGATGCCGGGCGACCTCCTCATCCGTGGGCACATGGCCCAGGTCCTGGACGAGGCCGGTGCGCGCCTTGCGGACCTGAAGCAGCAGTTCCTGCACCGGCCGCTTGACATGGACCTGCCAGCGCTTGTCGCGGAAGTGCCGCTTGATCTCGCCGGAGATGCACGGCTGGGCGTAGGCGGCCAGGTTCCCGCCGAAGGCACGGGTCGAAGTTGTTGATCGCCTTCAGCAGCCCGACGTAGCCGACCTGCATCAGCTCTTCTTCCGGTTCCGGGCTGTCCCGGTACCGGCGGGCGCACGAGCGCACCAGCGAGCGGTACCGAGTACCAGGGCCTCGCAGGCCGCCGCCCGTGGCCGGGATCCGGCGGGCTGCGTGTGGACCAGCTCGAGCAGTTCGCCGTCGTCCTGCGCTGCTGGGTCGACGGCCGGCGGCGTGGGCGCGAGGGGGTCCGCAGCCTCCACGTCTATCACCTCGAAATCCTGCGGGGAAATTAGTACCTCCCGAGGATGCCCCCTGCACAGGGATAAACATGTGGCGCAGAGTATTCGCGGCCGTCCTGGCCAGGACCCGGTCGTCAGCCCACGCGGTAGCGCTCCGCGTCCGCGGACGCGCAGTTCCAGCCCCAGGCCCGGGCCGCTCCGGATCGGGGGTCAGCACGCCTCCCTCCGGGTCCAGGGTCCCGTCGAAGAACATCCGCTCGATCCGTTGATGGTCATGAAAGTATTCCAGGTGCCGCAGGTTGGGCACGGCCACCGCCGACCTGGGCGTGCAGGTTCGGCGCGCAGTGCCCGGAGACCTGCACGTTGTGCGCGGCGGCCAGCGCGGCGCCGCGCAGGAACTCGGTGATACCGCCGCACCGGGTCACGTCGAGCTGCAGGCAGTCCACCGCCCCGGCGTCCAGCAGGCGGGCGGAATCCGCCAGCGACCAGCTGTACTCGCCCGCTGTCACGTCGGGCCGGACCTGCCGCCGGATCGCCGCCAGGCCCGCCAGGTCCTGGGAGGACACCGGCTCCTCGAACCAGGTGACCCCGAAGCTCGTCCATCTGGCGGGCCATCCGCACGGCCTGCCCGGTGGAGTAGCCGCCGTTGGCGTCCACGTACAGCTCCGTGTCCGGGCCGATGACCTCCCGGGCCAGCGCGACCCGGGACAGGTCGCGCCGCTCGTCGCCGCCCCACGACTCACCGATCTTGATCTTGACCCGGGGGATCCGGTCCTTGTCCACCCACCCGGTCAGCTGCTCGCGGGTCCGCGCCTCGTCGTAGGTGGTGAAGCCCCCGCTGCCGTAGATCGGCACGTCGTCCCGGGCCCGGCCGGCCAAGCCCGCGACCGCGCAGCCGAGCAGCCGGGCCTTCAGGTCCCACAGCGCGATATCGGCCGCGGACAGGGCCATCGCCCCGATGCCCGGCCGTCCCATGTTGCGCAGCGCCCGGGCCATGGCCTCGTTCGCGCCGGGCACGTCCAGCGCGCTGCGGCCGGTCACCACGCCGGAGAGGATGCCGGTCGACCACCGGCGCGCGGCGGCCGCGGCCGTGTAGCTCCAGCCGATGCCCTGCTGGCCGCCGGCGCGGGCGGTGACCAGCACCAGCGTGGTCTTATCCCAGGCCAGGGTGCCATCGGCCTCGGGCGCGTCGGTCGGCACCACGTAGACGGCCGCGTCCAGGCCCTGCACGACGGGATCCGGTCCGCGGCCGTCCTCTGCTCCGCCCATGATCACGCTCGACCTCCCGGCCTCGTCCGCTGTCTGCTCCGCGTGCTCGCTGCCGCGGCGCTGTGCTTCCGGCGTGCCCGCCACCCTGCTACCTGCGGGACGGGCGGCCAAACCTCGGCGCAGGGCGGGCCGGGCCGCGGAATCGTCCATGTTTGGCGGCCCCATCTGTGGACAGCCGTGGGTAGGCAGATTCATCTGCCGCATTAACCACGATCAGTTGGAGGTCCGCAGGTGGCACAGATCGCATCCGAGGCCCTGGTCGAGCGGCTCGCGGACTGGGGCGTGGACACTGTCTTCGGGCTCCCGGGCGACGGCATCAACGGCATCATGGAGGGCTTCCGCCGGCATCAGGACCGGGTGAAGTTCGTGCTGGTCCACCACGAGGAGGCCGCCGCGTTCATGGCGACCGCCCACGCCAAGGCGACCGGGCAGATCGGTGTCTGCCTGGCCACGTCGGGGCCCGGCGGCATTCACCTGCTGAACGGGCTCTACGACGCCAAGCTTGATCACATGCCCGTGCTGGCCATCACCGGCATGCAGGAAACGTCGGTGCTGGGCACCGGCTACCAGCAGGAAGTGAACCTCGACAAGCTCTACGCGGATGTCGCCGTCTACGACCAGATGATCTACAACCCGGCGCAGCTGCCCGCGCTGGTGGACATCGCGGTGCGCACCGCGTACGCCCGGCGCGGGGTGGCGCACCTGACCCTGCCCAACGACCTCCAGGTGGCCAACGCGGGCGAGAACCCCTACGCGGAGGTCGGCCCGGCCCGGCCCCCCGCGACCTCGCCGATCCGGCTGGACGCTCCCGGCCGGCCCCGCGAGGAGGACCTGCAGCGGCTGGCCGACGTGCTGAACGCCGGGGAGAAGGTCGCCATCCTGGCCGGCGCGGGCGCGCTGCACGCCCGCGAGCAGCTGCTCGCGGTGGCGGAGACGCTGGGCGCGCCGATCATCAAGACGCTATCCGGGAAGGGCGCGGTGCCGGACGACTCGCCGTACACCACCGGCGGGATCGGCCTGCTCGGCACGGCCCCGTCCGAGGAGCTGATGGACGACCTGGACACGCTGTTCATGGTCGGCACGAATTTCCCGTACACCAAGTTCATGCCCGAACCCGGCAAGGCCCGGATCGTGCAGATCGAGGCCGACCCGGTCCGCGCGGGCGCCCGGGTCCCCACCGAGGTGCCGGTGGTCGGCGACGCGCAGGAAGGCCTGCAGGCCCTGCTGCCGCTGCTCAAGCAGCGGGCCGACACCTCGTTCCTGGAGAAGTACCAGAAGCAGATGGGCAAGTGGCGGACCAGGATGGCCGCGCTGCAGGACGAGAAGCGGGACCCGATCGCCCCGGAATACCTGGTCAGCGTGCTCGACGAGCTGGCTGCCGACGATGCCATCCTGACCTGCGACAGCGGGACCATCGCCACCTGGGCGGCCCGGCACTGGCACATCCGCGCCGACCGCCGGTTCTACCTGTCCGGGAACCTGGCCACGATGGCCCCCGGGATGCCCTACGCGATCGGGATCCAGCACGCGTTCCCGGGCCGCCAGGTCATCGGCTACGTCGGCGACGGCGGGTTCGCCATGCTGATGGCCGAGTTCATCACCGCCATCAAGCACCAGCTGCCGGTCAAGATCGTGATCAACAACAACAACTCGCTCGGCCAGATCCTCTGGGAGCAGATGGTGCTCGGCTACCCCGAGTACGGCGTCCGCCAGCCGGAGCCGTTCGTGGACTACACCGCGATCGCCACCGCCAACGGTGCGCTCGGTCTCAAGGTGAGCCACCCGGGCGAGGTCCGGGACGCGGTCAGCCAGGCGCTGAGCCACGACGGGCCGGCCCTGGTCGACGTGAACGTGAACCCGGACGAGCCGCCGCTGCCCGGCAAGGTCGAGTACGACCAGGCCAAGAAGTTCGCCCAGGCGTTCCTGCGCGGGCAGCCGCGCAAGTCCACGATCGCGACGACCCTGTTCCGGGACAAGATCGAGCAGCTCAAGTCCTGAGGGCCCGGGGGCTGCCCAGGGCAGCCCCGGGCTCGCTAACCGGCCGGTTCTCCCCGGTCAGCGGGTGGCCGCCGGCGCTGACGCGCCGCGCGGCCACCCGCTGCCGTGTCCGGGCCCAGTGGCAGCCCGCAGGGCGGCTTGACCTCGGCCAGCCGCAGGTAGGTGATCAGCCGCTGGCCGCCCCGGGTGGACAGCCGGGTCAGCACCTCCTGCAGCTCGGCGATATCCCGGGCGACGATGCTGAGCAGGTAATCCATCTCGCCGGCCAGGTTGTCGGCCTGGATGATCTGCGGCAGGGCCCGGACCTGGTCCTCGAAGATCCTGGTCGCCCGGGGGTCGTGCCGGCCCAGCGCGGCGAACACATAGAGCTGCAAGGGGAAACCGGCCGCCTCCGGGTCGAGCTGGGCCCGGATGATGCGGATGACCCCGGACTCCTTGAGCGCGCGCACCCGGTGCAGCGTCGCGGCCGGGGACAGGCCGACCAGCCGGGCCAGCTCAACGTTGGTCCGGTCCGCGTCGGCCTGCAGCGCGGTTAGCAGCTGGATGTCAACTTCATCAAGGTTAACGGCCATGGAACTGAATAATATTTGATCAACGGCCTTCTAGGGCCAATTCTGGTCTGCGAGAACGCATTCTGGATGCATGAACTTCGACCGCCGCCGCGCCCTCGTGGCGCTCACCATCGCCGGGCTGCTGTGGGGCAGCACGGTGCCCCTGTCCAAGCTCGCCCTGGGCTGGCTGCCGCCCGGCTGGCTGACGGTCATCCGGTTCGCCGTGGCCGCTGCCGTGCTGCTGACCGTGACCCCCCGGTCCCGGCTGCGCGCGGCGTGGAGCCCGGCCGTGCTGGCCTGGGGTGCGGCGGGGTACGGCGGGACGGTCCTGCTGCAGAACACCGGCATCACCCGCACCAGTGTCAGCCACGCCGCGCTGCTCATCGGCACCGCCCCCGTGATGGTCGCGATCATCGCGGTGGCGTGGCACCGCAGCGTGGTGCGCCCGGTCGCCTGGGCCGGCTTCGCCGTCTCGCTCGGCGGGGTCGGGCTGATCGCCGCGGGAGGCGGCGGCGGTGCGAACCTGGGCGGCGACGCCATGGTGCTGGCCTCCGTCCTGCTCTCAGCCATCTTCACCGTCGGCCAGACCCGGCTGCTGCGCGGCCGTGACCCGATCGCCGTCACCGCGGTGCAGTTCCTGGGGGCGGCCCTGGCCACGGCGCCGTTCACCGCGCTGACCGAGGGCATGCCGCCCGCGCCCGCGCACACCGCCAGCCTGCTGGCCGTGGCCGCGCTCATCGCGGGCGGGACCCTGCTCCCGTTCACCCTGTTCGCGTTCGGGCAGAGCCGGCTGCCGGCCGAGATCGCCGGGGCGTTCCTCAACATCGAGCCGCTCGTCGGCGCGGTGGCGGGCGTCGTGGTCTTCGGTAACCCGGCCGGCCCGGCCCAGCTCGGCGGGGGCGCGGCCATCCTCGGCGGCATCGCGCTGAGCAGCGTGCGGCGGCCGGGCCGCCGCGCGGCGCGCCCGGCGACTGCGGCGCCGGCCGCTGGGCCCGGGCCGCTGGGGCGCCGGTCACTGGGGCGCCGGTTACTGCGGCGCGGGCCGCTGGGGCGCCGCCGCGGCGGAGAACGTTCCGGCCGTCCTGGCCGTGGGCGCGGCCCGCGAGGGCGGCCTGGACCGCCAGCACCTGCTGCCTGGCCTGGAGGTGCTGCCTGGCCTGGACGTGCTGCCTGGCCTGGAGACGCTGGATCGCCAGTTTGCGCGGCACGGCCAGGGCCGGCGGGTGGGCTGGGCCGCGGCAGGCTGCGCCGCCGGCGGCTGGCCACGGCGCGGGGCTGCTCGGTGGCCGCTGCTCCCGACGCCGCCCGCCACCCGGCCGGTCTCCTCGGCGCCCCCGGTGGGCACGGGGCCGGCCGGCCGCCCCGGGCCGGGCGCCGGCGCCCGCGGCGGGCAATTTCGCCCGCGGGAAGACGCCGCCCGGGCACCCACGGGCCTGGGGGCGAGGGGCCGGGGGGTAGCTGTCCCGGGGCTGGCCCGCGCCGGGGGTGCCTGGCCGGCCGCACCTAAGCGGATACACACCGATACCCACCCTCGCCCCATCACAAACTTTTTTTTTAAAAGGCCGGGAACCCCGCTGCCGCAAGGGCTTCCGGCTCTCACCTGGGCTGATGCTGCCCCGGCCGGGTTTGCGTCCCTGAGCGGCCCTTTGCGTACGTTGGGCCGCTGTGACCAGAATCCGGACAAGGAGCTTCATGAAGGTACAAACGCGGATAATCACGGCAGCAGGCGCCGGCATCGTCATGGCCGGCCTGGCGGCCGGGCCTGCCCTGGCCAGCACGCACACCGTGCAGCCGGGTGACACCCTCAGCGGTATCGCCGCCTCGGCAGGCGTCTCACTCACCAAGGTCGAAGCGGCCAACCGGTGGATCAAGAACCCCAACCTGATCTACGTGGGCCAGGTCGTGCAGGTGCCGGACGGGCGCTCCGGGATTACCCCGGAAGCGCCGGCCTACTACCAGGCCCCGGCGACTTCCAGTACGCCCTCGGCGACCACGGGCACGTCAGACGCCGGATCGGGCACCTCGTCGGCCAGTGCCGGCTACTCGGCCAGCTCCGGCACCTCGTCGGAGAGCCCGGGCACGTCGGCGACCAGCGCCGGTGGCAGCGCGCCGTCATCGTTCCAGCAGTGCGTCGCCTATCGCGAGTCGAGCGACAACCCGACCGCGTCCTCGGCGGGCCTGTACGGCATCCTGCCGAGCACCTGGGCCAGCCTCGGTCTGTCGGGCACGGCCGGATCGGCCTCCGTCGCCCAGCAGACCCAGGCGTTCCAGCGGCTGTACGCGGAGGACGGCACCTCGCCGTGGGCGCCCTACGACGGCTGCTGATCAGAGCCACGTTCTGATCGCGCAGTTTCTAATTTCACCTGATTCTGATCACAGCGGCTCTCGTCACGCCCCCGAACTGACTGGCTGAGAGAGCCACGCGCGAACCCCGGCCCGGATCCGATTCCGGCCGGGGTTCGGTGCATTCCCGGCCCGCGCCGGTCAGCCGGGCGGGCTGAGCAGCGCCTCGATCAGGTGCGGTCCGGGCTCGGCCAGCGCGCGCCGCAACTCGCCGGCGAATTCCCCGGCGCTGGCGGCCCGGGCCGCGGGTACTCCCATCCCGCGGGCCAGGGCGGTGAAATCCAGATCGGGGCGGGACAGGTCGAGCAGGCTGCGGGCCGCGTCCCCGCCCGCCACCGCGCCGACCCGCTGCAGTTCCAGGTCGAGGATCGCGTAACGGCGGTTGCTGAAGATCACGGTGGTGACGTCCAGTCCCTCCCGCGCGTGTGTCCACAGCGCCGAGATCGTGTACATCGCGCTGCCGTCCGAGTCGAGCGCCAGGACGCTGCGGTCCGGGCAGGCCACGGCCGCGCCGGTGGCCACCGGCAGGCCCTGACCGATCGCGCCGCCGGTGAGCGTGAGCCAGTCGTGCGGGGGCGCGCCCGCGGTCGCGGCCGGGAGCCACAGGCCGGAGGTGTTCGCCTCGTCGGACACGATCGCGCCCTCCGGGAGCAGCGCGCCGATGACCGCGGCCGCCGTCTCGGCCGTCAGCGTGCCGCCGGGTAGTGCGGGCCGGTGCGCCGCCTGCGGCTCCGGCCGGGCCTCCGGTGCGACCCGCTCGGCCAGGGACGCGAGCGCCGCGCAGACGTCCTCGCCCGGCCGGGCCAGGGTGTGCACCTGGCAGCGGCCGGGCACCAGGGAACTTGGCAGGCCCGGGTAGGCGAAGAAGGACACCGGCGCCCGGGCACCCGCCAGGATCAGCTGCTGGGTCCCCGCGAGCTGCGACTGAGCGAACTCGGCCAGGTACGCCAGGCGTTCCAGGCCCGGCAGCCCCGCACCACGTTCCAGCCGGGCGGGGAACGTCTCACCCAGCAGCCGCGCCCCCGTGGCGGCGGCAATCCGGCTGGCCGTCTCCAATCCCGGGCGGCGCAGCGCGTCGCCGCCCAGCAGGATGACGCAGCCCGCGCCGCCGGTCTGTGCCGCCGTGCGTCCCGCGCCGCCGCCGCACAGCGCGTCCGCGGCGTCCTCGATCACTGCGTGGGGGACGAGGGACGCCGGCCGCGGCGGCACCGGCGGCGCGGGCTCGGCCCCCTCGGACCACGACACGTCGGCGGGCAGGATCAGCGTGGCCACGCCGCCCGGCGGCCCCTGGGCGGCGGCCACCGCCTCCGCGGCATCGCCCGCGACATCGGCGCTGCGCGCGGAGCGCCGGATCCAGCGGGACACCGGCCGGGCCAGCGAGTCGATGTCGGATTCCAGCGGCGCGTCGAAGCGCTTGTGGTACGTCGCATGGTCACCGACGACGCTGACCAGTGGCGTCGCGGCGCGCCGTGCGTTGTGCAGGTTGGCGAGGCCGTTCGCCAGGCCCGGCCCGAGATGCAGGAGGGTGGCCGCCGGCCGGCCCGCCATTCGCCCGTACCCGTCCGCCGCCCCGGTGGCCACGCCCTCGAACAGGCAGAGCACCCCGCGCATCTGCGGCACCGCGTCCAGGCTGGCGACGAAGTGCATCTCCGAGGTGCCGGGGTTACTGAAGCAGACGTCCACCCCGCTGCCGGCCAGCGTGCGGATCAGGGCCTGCGCACCGTTCACTGATTCCTCCCCAGAGCCGGTGGCGCGGCGGGCACCGCGCGGCTTTCCGGACGCGCCGCGCCAGCCGCAGCCCCGGGCCGGCCTTCCGCGAACCGGGAGAGACAATTCCTCCGTGTTACGGGCATGTGGCCAAACGTGGTCATGTCTACCCATCGCCACCTGCGGAAGCGATACTCGCGATACGGGCTAGATGCGTAATCGATACGGTAACCGCTCCCTATCCGGAAAGAGGGCGCATGAGCAGGGGCCGCTTTATAGGGCTGGGCCTGGTGCTGCTCGCGCTCCTGGTGACCGGCTGTGCCGCGCCGCAGTTCACCTACGTGACGAACTCGGGCGCGCACACCTACTTCAAGGTGCCCAACGACTGGCGCCAGATCGCGGACGCGAAGTTGTACGCGGCGGTGAAGAGCAGGCCGCAGAGCGGCGTCTGGTCGGTTGGCTACGACGCCGACTCCAGGCCCGCTGCGGACCATGTGCTCGGTGCGACGGACACGGCGCCGTTCGCGTACTCGGTGGTCGCGCCGGTCAACCAGACGACCACGAACTCCCTGTCCTACAACGAGCTGCGGGACTTCTTCCTGCCGGTGACCGCGGCCGGCCGCGCCACCGCCGCCAAGAGCGGGTTCCCGCTGACCGATTTCCACCTGCTGCGGGACTCCACGCTGACGCTGGCGCAGGGGGTGCACGGGGTGCGGGTCACGTTCGAGTACACCTACCCAGGGGTCGGCATCAACACTTTCGACCAGGTCGCCCTGACGAACGCGGATGACACCGAGGTCTACCTGCTGCTCGTGCACTGCCTGGCTTCCTGTTACAGCAAGCACCAGAGCCAGATCGACACGGTGATGAACTCCTTCACGGTCAGGAGCCCATGATGACGATGGCCCCCACGGATTCCCCGGAAGGGCTGCGGCCGCCTGACGGCCGTCCGCGTGACGAGGACCGGCGGACCCGCAAACCGCTCGCGTTCTGGGACCGGGTGAAGTTCCTGCTCCTGCTGACCGTGTTCTGGTTCATCCTGCTCTGGTCAACCAAGTCGGGCAACCCTCTCGTCACCTGGTCCGACGCGTTCCGGATCGAGGCCCGGGCGGGCGCCTGGGTCCTCGTCCTGATCGGCCTGGAGGCCTTGCGCCAGATCCACTTCCTGATCAGCGAGCACTGGGCTGGCTATCACTACTTCTGGACGCACCGGGTGTTCGGCGGCACCGAGCGGATCACCCACCGGAGGCTGTCCGACTGGACCCGGTTCCGCCTCTGGCGCCTGTTCACCTGGGTGTTCTGGATCGCCGTGATCGCGGTGGTGCTCGGCAGGGTGAAGCACACCACCCCGGTGGACGCCCTGCTCAATCTGCCCAGCTATATCTGGACCGCGCTGCCCTTCCTCCTGCAGCTGGTCGTCATCCTGCTCTTCGTGGTGCTCCAGTTCGCCGCGATTTTCTGGTTCCTGTCCCGGGGCGGCGTGGATGTCTACTACCCGGACGACATCAAGACCCGGTTCACCGACGTCTGGGGCCAGGACCACGTGCTGGAGCGGGTGAAGGAGAACATCCTCTACCTGGAGGACCCGGAGCAGATCGAGTCCCGGGGCGGGTATGTGCCCGGCGGCATCCTGCTCTGGGGCCCGCCCGGCACCGGCAAGACGCTGATGGCGGAGGCGGTGGCGGGCGAGACCGGGCGCCCCTACGTGTTCGTGGACCCGGGCGCGTTCATCAACATGTTCATGGGCGTGGGCATCCTCAAGGTCAAGTCCCTGTTCCGCAAGCTGCGCCGGCTCGCGCTCCGGTACGGCGGCGTGATCGTGTTCTTCGACGAGGCCGACTCGCTGGGCCGCCGCGGCGCGCTGGCCCAGGGCGGCGGCACGAACTTCCCGGGCGGCGGCCGGGCCACCCCCGCGGCCTGGCAGGCGGGCGGCTGCCACGGCTTCTCCTACCTGTCCGACGATGTGCAGTGGCGGCTTGCCCGCCGTGCCCTCTCGTCCTCGGTGGGCGAGGAGCCGGATACCCGGCGGAACAAGCAGATGATGGGCATGGGCATGGGCGGCGGCGGGGGCATGGGCACCCTGGAGGCCCTCCTCACCGAGCTGTCCGGGCTGAAGAAGCCGCGCGGGTTCGTCAATCGCAACGTCCGCCGCCTGCTCGGGCTGCGCCCCAAGCCCCCGCCCAAGTACCGGATGCTGGTCATGATGGCCACCAACCTGCCGGAGGCGCTGGACGAGGCGCTGCTCCGGCCGGGCCGGATCGACCGGATCTACAAAGTCGGCTACCCGTCCAAGGCCGGCCGGGTGCGCACCTACGAGGGCTACTTCGCCAAGGTGCGGCACGAGCTCACCCCGGAGCAGATGGACAAGCTCGCCATCATCACTCCGTACGCGACCGGCGCCACCATCAAGGACCTGGTGAACGAGGCGCTCATTACCGCGATCCGGGACGGCCGGGACGTCATCACCTGGGGCGATGTCATCCGGGCCAAGCAGCTCAAGGAGCTCGGGCCCCCCGAGGACGTGGAGTACATCGAGCGGGAGCGGCATGCGGTGGCCATCCACGAGGCGTGCCACGCGCTGGTGGCCTACCGCACCCGGCAGCATATGGAGATCGACATCGCCACCATCGAGAAGGGCAGCGACTACCTCGGCATGGTGGCCAGCATCCCACCGGAGGACCAGTTCACCCGCTGGCGCAGCGAGTACGAGACCGACATCCTGGTTTCGCTGGCCTCCCTGGCCGGGGAGCGGATGTTCTTCAGCAACGACAGCTCCTCCGGCGTCTCCGGCGACCTGGAGTCCGCGACCACCGTGGCCTCGTTCATGGAGGGCTTCTGGGGCATGGGCTCCACGGTGTCGTCCTACTCCACGGCGAAGCGGCTGGAGGTCGGCTCGCCCGGCGGCGGGCAGGGCGGCCGGAACAAGAAGGGACAGGACCCCGAGGCGGAAATGCGCCGGGCCCTGGCCGACCGGATCGAGGACAACCTGAACGGGCTGCTCGGCCGGGTGGAGGAGATCATCACCGAAAACCGGGCCCAGGTGCTGTCCCTGGCTCACGCGCTGGAAACGCACAAGACGCTGACCGGCGACGACGTGGTGGCGGTGATCGAGCGGCGCCCGGGGCCATTCGTGGACGGCCGCCCGTACGCGGACACGGGGCTGATCGACCGGCTGGAGGGCTACCACCGGGGAGCCGCGGTCGCGCACCGCGAGCACAGCCAGATGCCGCTCAGCATGCCCGAGATCCCGCAGCCCGTGCTGGCCGCGCCCGGGCCGGGAGGCTGGCTCGTGGCGCCGGACCCGGATCCGCTGAACATCCGCGATCGTGGCAACGGCTCCGGCCCGTCGGGTGGCCCCGCGGCCGGGCCCGGGCCGGGCCCAGCGGGCGGGCCGGGCCCAGCGGGTGGGCCGGGACCGTCGGCCCCGCCGAACGGATCGGCCCCGCCGGACGGATCAGGGCCGCCGGACGGATCAGGGCTGCCGGACGGACCGGGGCCGGCCTGCGGGTCCTGATCGGGCGTGCGCGCCGCCTACCGGGTGCGGCTGGTGGCCAACCTGGTCAACGGATCGACGCTGGCGGGCCTGCTGGTGGCCGCGGCCGGGCGGGCCAGCCTGGCCCGCGCCGCCGACGGCCTGCTGGTGGGGGCCGGGTACCGGCTCCCGGTCCCGGTGGCTCCCGCGTTCACGGTCGGGAACGTCATCATGGCCCGGGGCGACCGGGCGGCCCTCGCCTCGATGGAGGCGCTGCTCGCCCACGAGGCGCGTCACGCCACTCAGTACGCGTGGTGCGGGGGGCTGGTCATGCTCCCGCTTTATTTCCTCGCCGCCGGGGTGTCCTGGGGACTGACCGGGGACTTCGGCGCCCGTAACGTGTTCGAGCGGCAGGCCGGGCTGGCCGACGGCGGGTACTCGGACAAGCCGTTGCGGCCGCTGCTGGCCCGGTTTACCCGGGGCGGCGGCCAGCCGGGGGAACGCGCGGCATAATCAGGCTGCCGCGGGGTTCCACGACGGAGGTGTGCCGCTGTGCCGAGGTTTCACCGCCTCAAGGTGCTGCGCCGCCTGCCGCACCCAGGCCAGGGCTTCACCCAGGGGCTTATCGCGGAGGACGGCACCGTCTGGGAGAGCACCGGCCAGTACGGCCAGTCCACGGTCCGGCGCTACCGGCTCGGCCGCGACCAGATCGACGCCAGCACCTCGCTGCCTCCCGATCTGTTCGGTGAGGGCATCTGCCGGGTGGGCAGCCACCTGTGGCAGCTGACCTGGCGCGAGCGGGTCGCCCTGCGCTGGGATCTGCGCAGCCTGACCCTGCTCGAGACGATCTCTTTCAACCGCGAGGGCTGGGGCATCTGCAACGCGGGTCCTTACCTGCTCACCAGCGACGGGAGCAGCGAGCTGGTCCGCCGTGACCCGTACACGCTGATGCCGCTCGGCACGGTGGTGGCGCGGATCGGTGGGCAGCGCATCGGCGGCCTCAACGACCTGGAATGGGCCGGCGGGCGGGTGTGGGCCAACGTGGCGCCCCGCCCGTACCTGGCCGGGATCGACCCGGACAGCGGCGAGGTAGTGGACATCGTGGACGCGCGGGCCGCCGCCGAACGTCACTGGGGCGATCCGCAGGCCTTCCTCAACGGCGTCACGGCTCTGGCGGCCCCGGGCGAATTGCTGCTCAGCGGGAAGGGCTGGCGTTCCCTCTATCACGTCCGCCTGATCGAGGGCCGTCGCCGCAAGCAGCCGGAACGGCTGCTCGTGCCTGAATGGAACGTTCAGGAAGCGTTCAGGAAAGCCTAGGGGCAGGCTGAGAATCCTTAGAGGTCACATTCAGGTACGCAGCCGATTATCAGTAGCAGCCCAGGACAGGGCGATGACCTACTGAGGAGCGTTTCCAGATGAGCGCGGTTTACGGGGAGCCCGGATACGCCGGCCCAGGACAGTCCGGAACCGGGCCGTCCGGAGCAGAGCAAGGCGGTTACGGGCCAAGCGGCTACGGCCAGGGTGGCTACGGCCAGGGTGGCTACGGCCAGTGGCTACGGCCAAGGTGGCTACGGACAGCTACGGTGGCGGATCGGGTGGCTACGGCGGCTACGGGTCCGGGCCGGGCGGCTACGGGTCCGGGCCGGGCGGCTATGGGTCCGGGCCGGGCGGCGACGGTCCGGGCGAGCCCGACGCAGGGCGGCACCGGCGGCGCCGGTACATGCTGGCCGGAGCCTCAGCCGGGATGGCGGCGGTCCTGGCGGTCGTCGGGCTGGGCGCGGTGAACGCGCTTGGCTCCACGACGCTGACCAAGGCCCAGATCGCCGCCAAGGTAGACCCAGGCCTGGTGGACGTGGTGTCCACGCTCGGCTACCAGAACGGCGAGGCGGCCGGTACCGGCATGGTGCTGACCTCCACTGGCGAGGTGCTGACCAACAACCACGTGATCGACGGGGCGACCTCGATCAAGGTCCGCGATGTGGGTAACGGGCACACCTACAGCGCCAAGGTGGTCGGCTACGACAAGACCCACGACGTGGCGGTGCTCCAGCTGGTGAACGCCTCGGGGCTGACGACGGTCAGCCTCAGCTCGTCGGGCGTGTCGAACGGCCAGAAGGTCGTCGCGCTGGGTAACGCCCTCGGCAAGGGCGGCACCCCGTCCGTGGCCACCGGGAAGGTGACCGCGACCGGCAGGACCATCACCGCCTCGGATGAGGATGCGGGCAACGCGGAACAGCTGCACGGCCTGATCCAGACCAACGCGGGCATCCAGCCAGGCGACTCCGGCGGCCCGCTGGTCAACACCGCGGGCGACGTGGTCGGCATGAACACGGCCGCCTCCAGCAGCATCTCGACCACCGCATACGGCACGCAGTCACAGCAGCCGGCCACCCAGGCGTTCGCCATCCCGATCAGCCACGCGACGACGATCGCAGACCAGATCGAGGCGGGTCAGGCCTCGTCCACCGTGCACCTCGGCACCACCGCCTTCCTCGGCGTGGAGGTCTCTTCCTCGTCCTCGGCGGGCAGCACCGGCGGTTATGGGAGCCCTGACGGCGGCTCCTACGGCAACGGGTATGCGGCTACCGCTCTACGGCGGCTACGGCAGCTCCGCCGTCAGCGGCGCCACGGTGGCCGGCGTGGTGAACGGGTCCGCGGCCGCCCAGGCCGGGCTGGCCCAGGGTGACGTGATCACGTCGGTGGCGGGCCACGCGATCAAGTCCTCGACGGACGTCTCGTCGGCCCTGGAGAAGTCCCACCCGGGCGACAAGATCAGCCTCGGCTGGACAGACCAGTACGGTCAGTCGCACACCGCCACCGTGCAGCTGGGCAGCGGCCCGGCCGCGTGACGGTCAGGCGGCCGGCCCGCGGGCCTGCCGCCCGAGGCCTCGGCCGCCCTCAGGCCGCCGCTCAGGCCGGCCGCCAACACATCGGCGAGACTCTTCCCCCGTGGAGCCTCGCCGAGAACGGGGACCCCCGGGCCATCCCGCCCGGGGGTCCCTCATGCCGCCCGCTACGATCGGCGCCGGGAGGCCCGGATGAGCGAGCTCGTGCATTACGTCGTCGGTGACCAGGTGGCGACCCTCACCCTGGACTCGCCGCATAACCGCAACGCGCTGTCCCGCCCGCTGGTGGCCGAGCTGACCGGGCGGCTGGCCGAGGCCGCGGCCGAGCCCGCCGCCCGGGCGGTGGTGATCACCCACACCGGCCGGGTGTTCTGCGCCGGCGCCGATCTGGCCGAGGCGGGGAGCCAGTCGATGACCGGCGCCAACACGGCGATCCTGGCGCTGCTCACCGCGATCGTGGACGCGGCCAAGCCGGTCATCGCGTGCGTCACCGGGCACGTCCGGGCCGGGGGCATGGGCATCGTCGGGGCCTGCGACCTCGCCCTGGCCACCGAGACGGCATCGTTCGCGTTCACGGAGGCGCGGATCGGCGTGGCCCCGGCGATGATCTCCCTGACTACCCAGGACCTGCTGACACCGCGCGCGGCGGCCCGCTACTACCTGACCGGCTCGACGTTCGGCGCGGAAGAGGCAGTCCGGGCCGGTTTCATCACGATCGCGACCTCTAACGAGAACCTCGACGCCGAGCTGGGACGGCTGCTCGGCGAGATCCGGGAGACCTCCCCGCAGGGCGCGGCCGAGACGAAAGGGCTGCTGACCCGGGGCCGGCGGCAGCGTCTGGCCGGGGAGTCGGCCGCCATGGCGGAGCTGTCGGCCCGGCTTTTCGCCTCGGCGGAGGCGCAAGAGGGGATCCACGCCTTCCTGGAGAAGCGGCCGCCCGCCTGGCGGGTTAGCGGGCAGTGAGTCCCGCCGCGCCGGCCAGGCTCCGTCGCCTCGGCTGAACAAACCGCCCAGGCTCCACGCGGCCCGGCGCAAATTTCCAGATGTCTGGGAGCTGGGCCGATTCCGTTGACCTGCGTGGGCCCGGATCCGCATCGTGGAGCAACGAACAGATGGCCGCGCTGCGGCCTGCGCGCAAGGACGGTGTGATGTCAGATCGCATGGAGGCGCCCGCGCGGCCCTCTCGTGCCCCGGTGCCCCGCGGCCAACTGCCCCGTATGCAGCCACCTGGCGCTCCGCGGCGCAACCGCCGGCGGTGGGCCGTCGCCGCTGCCATCACGGTCTGCTGGGTGGTGCTGTGGTCGGTGACGGGATCGATCGTCAGCGGGACCCTCGTGCTGCTGTTCCTCGCCGCGCTCGGCGTGGTGACCGTGCTGGCGCTGCGCGCCCTGGGCGTGAACCGCGACCACCCCTGGGTACGGCAGATCGCCACCCGGCCATGGCGTGACGGTCAGGAGGTGCTGCAGCTCGCCCTGCGCCACCTGCCCGAGGTGCTCGTGGTGACCCCGAGCGGCGCGCTGCTCGCCCCGACGTCGGTCGAGCTGCGGCTGAACCCGCGTGATTACGGGTCACTGGGCGAGCGGATGGACATCGGCCTGGTGGAGATGAGCGCGGCCGAGGTGTACGAGGAGCAGGTGGCCGCGCACGAGGCGCGCCTGGCCGGGCCTGGCCCGGTGGAGGTGAGCCTGATCAGCGACCCATCCGTGCCCGAGGGCCGCTACCAGCTGCGGCAGGGCCGGCCGCTGGGCGCCGGCTTCCGCCGGTGTCCGCGTCCGGCTTCTCGCCGGTGTCCGCGTCCGGCTTCCAGCCGGTTCCCCCCGGAGCCGGGTACATGCCGCAAGACCTCCAGGCGGCCCGGCCCGACTCCCAGGTGGGCGTCTACCCGGCCGGGGCAGGCCTCGGGGCTGATCAGGGGACAGGCTGGCCGTTCGCCCACGACGGCCGCACCACATCGGTGCCGGCGCCCGACCCCGTCGGCACCGCCGCTACCGTCGGCGGGGGCGGCCTCGCCACCGTGGCCGAGCCGGCCCGCAGCATGATCCCGACGCTGCGGCTGATCACTGGTGGGCGGGTCTGCGAAACCCGGATGTCCGGCGCCCGGGCCGGCCGGGGCGCGGTCGAGCTCAGCCTTCCCGACGTGCCCACGGTGTCCCGTGAGCACGCCAGGTTCACCTACTCCGACGGCCGGTGGTGGGTCGCCAACCTGGGCATGAACGGGATGCTGCTGAACGGCGCCCCCGTCGCCGGAGAGCAGCCACTGCACGACGGCGACATGATCCGCTGGGGCACCAACGAGCAGGCGCCGGGTTCCCGCGTCGGGATCGGGGACTGACCACCGTCGAAGTGCCTGAGCCCCCCGTCCCGGGTCATACCGGCGACTCACCCGGCGGGGGACGGCACAATAGTGGCGGTGGAGCAGCTTTTCCTCTGGGCAGCCGGACGACGCGAGTGGGTGAACTGCCCACCCGACGAGATCACCTGGCTCGACCGCAGCCTGCTCAGCGGCAACCAGGACCTCACCCTGCACCGATCGCCGCGCTGCGCGGGGCTCCGCTACGTGCACCGCCGGTGGGAGCTGTTCAGCCGCGATACCACCTACCCGGTCTACCTGGCTCCGCACACCCCGGGGACTCCCGTCAATCACCGGGCCGTGCAGCAGGCCGCCCGGCAGGTCCTGCCGATCGCCCCGGCCAACCACTTCGAGACCCTCCCGGTGGTGCTGGAGGCCGGGACCTGGCTGGTCAGCGTGGGCAACTGGGTGCTCCCGCTGCGTCTGGAGGCGGCGGACAGCCCGTCCGTGCCGAGCGTGCCCCTCCACGAGCAGCCCGAGACCCAGGAAAAACGGGTCCAGCCGAACGGAACCCCGGGACGCCGCGGCAGCCCGCCCCGGCCGGATGCCCCGGACCGGGTCCGGGCCTGGTTCGCGCGGAACACGGCCGCCCGGCTGGCCATGGCTTATCACTACCAGGAACTCATCCTCGGCCTGCCCGGCGCGCAGCCGGTGCCGATGATGGACGTGGTCATCGCCCTGGACCTGAGCGGTGAGGGAGCCATCTCGGACTACAAGAAGCAGCTCCAGGGCCTGATCTGGAAGGAACGCGGCCACCCGCGGGAGCTGGCCGAGTACCTGCTCACCCACGGCCTGCTCACCCAGGCCGATCTCGAGGCCGCCCGGGAGGCGGCTGCGGCCAACGAGCGCAGCGGCAAGAGCGAGCAGGCGCGCAAGCGGCTCAAGTACAAGCCCCGTAAATAACGGCCGGGCCGTCAGCCACCCCGCCCTTCACCCGGCCGGGTCCGTCAGCCTGCCGGGCCGGATGGCCTGCAGGCTGGACAGGCCGTCGAGGCCTCCGTCCACCTTGATGACCGGCGGCCCGTATTCCGAAATGGCCTCGACCCAGGCAGCCGCTTTTTCAAGGAGTTGCGGCGCGGGGATAGACAGATTGTAACTGGATAGGTCTGCATTGGGCTTGCGGCCGGAGTTGGCTCGTGAGCAGGCCGGGATGTGCTGGTTTGAGGTAATGGGCAGGCTGGGTAGCCTGGGTCTGGCAGGAGCGCCTGCCGCACTCCGAGCTGCCGCGGCCCGCGCCCGCGGTGGCGGTGAGGACAAGGGCCGCCGGTTCGCGCTAGCTGGGACAGATCAGTCACCGCTGAGCCAGGCGATCAGGGCGCGGGGCAGCGTCGCCGCGAGGGACATGGCGTGACTGACGACAGCGCGTTCAAGAAGCAGGTCCGGGCCCGGATGGCCGAGACCGGGGAGAAGTACACCGTCGCCCGCCGGATGGTCATCGCCGGGCGTGATCCGGGCCAGCCGCCGGTGGTGTTGCGGGTGTACCTGAATCCGCATGTGGACCTGGAGCTGACCGACGAGGCGGCCCGGGCGTATGCGGCGGCCGATGAGCCGGGCCGCCGGGACATGGCGAACCGGCTGCTGGCGGACCACATCGAGGTGGCCGGGGCCGGGGAGGCCGGGGTCGCCGCCGGTTCGGAGATCATGACGGTCCAGGCGCTGCGCATCGAGGAGATCGGTGAGCTGGTGCGCCGGCGGATAGGACAGGCGGCCGGGGTATCGGCGGTGGCGGTCGGCGGGGACCTGGACCAGGTCCGGGTTGATATCGAGGCTGCCCGGCCGGGCGTGGTGTCCGGCCATGGCGGTGCGGAGGCCGACCGGCTCCGCGCCGAGCTGGAGGAGCTGACCGGCAAGCCGGTGCAGCTGAGCATGCTGGTGAAGCCTGGCCCGCAGGAGGGGCCGGGGGACGCAGGGTCCGGGCGTGCGGGCTGAGGACCGGGGCCGGCGTCTGTGCGCGGCGGCGCGGCGGTCCTGAGTGCTGTGGCCGGCCCGGCGTGTCGCCTTGATCACGGCGGGCCGGCCGTGGTGTTGTGCGGCTTGTGCCCGATACGCCCCCTGTGCCCGGCGAGGCGGCTGCGCTGGCTGAGACAGTTGCCGGGCTGCGCACGGCGAACACGCGGCTGCGGGAGCTGCTGGCCGAGCGGGACGCGCGAGTCGCGGTGCTGGAGGCGGAGCTGGAGGGGCTGCGGGCGCAGGTCGCGGACCTGGCGGCGCAGGTGAAGCGGAACTCGAAGAACTCGTCCATGCCGCCCTCGGCCGGACGGGCTGGCCAAGCCGGCGCCGAAGTCGCTGCGGAAGACCTCCGGCCGCAAGCCCGGCCGGCCGAAGGGGCAGCCGGGCGCGACGTTGCAGCTGACCGATCACCCTGATCATGTGGTCCGGCATGAGCCCGCTGCCTGCCGGGAGTGCGGAGCCAGGCTGGAGGATGCGGCGCAGACGGGGATGGAGCGGCGTCAGGTGACCGAGATCCCGCCGGTGCGGGCCGAGGTCACCGAGCACCAGATGATCGAGAGGGAATGCCCGTGCTGCGGGGACGCGGACCAAGGCGGCCGCGCCGACGGGGGTGACCGCGCCGGTGCAGTACGGGCCGCGGGCCGCGGCGCTGGGCGTGTACCTGTGGCACGGGCAGTTCCTGTCCCGGAACAGGGCCTGCGCCGCGCTGGCGGACATGTTCGGCTGCGCCCCGTCTCCTGCGGTGATCGCGGTGGCGGCGAGGAAGATCGCCGCCTTCATCGCCCCGGCGATCGACGCGATCATCAAGGCCCTGCTCGCGTCCGAGGTGGCGCACTTCGATGAGACCGGGTTCCGGGTCGCCGGGAAGCTCGCCTGGGTGCACTCGGCCTCGGCCGGGAAGTACGTGCTGGTCACCGTGCACGCCAAGCGCGGGAAGGAGGGGATGGACGCGGCCGGGGTGCTGCCGTCCTTCGCCGGGATCGCCTGCCACGACGCCTGGGCGCCATATGACACCTACAACGGCGCGCCGGCGCACGCGCTTGTGTAACGCTCACCTGCTCCGGGAGCTGGCCGCGGTCACCGAGACCGGCACCGACCTGACGACGTGACCTGGGCCAGGCAGGCCATCGATGCCCTCCTCGCCCTCAAGAAAGCGCCGCAGGGCGGCCCGCGAAGCCGGCCAGACGGCATCGACGCCGAGATCCTCGCCGAGCACAGCGACTACTTCCGCGACGCCGCAGCCGCCGGCATCGCCCTCAACGCCGCCCGCCGCAGCGGGCTCCAGAAGAAACGGCACGCCCTCGCCGCCCGGATGCGCGGCCGCGCCAGGCGGACTACCTGCGGTTCGCCACACGACCTGCGGGTTCCGTTCGATAATAACGAGGCCGAGCAGGTCATCAGGATGGGCAAGCTCCGCATCAAGGTCTCCGGCTGCATGCGGTCCATGACCGGCGCCGAGATCTTCTGCGCCATCCGCTCCTACCTCGCCACCGCATCCCGCCACGGCATCGGCTGGCTTGACGCCCTCACCCGCGCCGCCCAAGGCGACCCCTGGATCCCCGAAGTCCTGTAACACCCAGCCCGGCCCGCAGCCGGTTACCCAACGCGCAACCACAATCACCGGTAACAGCAGGCCTATCCAGTTACGACAGATTGGGTGCGAAGGCGGTGATATGGGTGCCGGCCTGAGCGGCCCAATTCCGAGGCGGATCCAGTCCTCGATGGGCGCCGACCTGAGGGCCAGATTTCTGGCGTCGAGCTCGACGATGTTGAAGCCAGCCTTCAGCACGCCGAGCGTGATGTCGCGGGTCTCATCAAACGTAAGGCCGACGCGCGGCTTCAGGGAAAAAGCCAGCAGGGGCCGCTCCTCGGGGAGCCGGAAGGTCGTGCGGATACCGTCGATCGGGTGAGCGTGACGACGGAAAGATTTTACTGCGCTCTCCCGCAGCTCAAGCGGCAGATCGACGGTGAGAACGCGCACATCTGACCAGCGGCACCCGAGCACTTCGGTGGGGAACATGTCGCCAGCCAGCAGATTGACCAGAAGCTGAAGCCCGCCGCTGTCGACTGGGACACTTCGGCCGGCAGCACCCCGAAGGAAAACCGTATTTCCCGGTATGTGGTGAACTCTTTCGAGTCATCGGATATCCGCCTGCCGCGCAGCCGCAGCATCGGCTGCAGGTGCCGTGGGTACTCATCGAAGGAGCCCTCGACCGCGTCCGAGACGCACTGATTGATCGAAGCCTCGACCGCGTCCTCACTCGGCGGACGGCCGTCCTGGCTTAAATGTGCGGAGGCACTCACGGTTATCACGGTCTGCCCTGCATGAACTGAACGCCCGGAATGCGGCAAGCAATTGCGTCGCGTGCTGTCAAGCTTAGCTGAGCGGCTCAGCTGGATCAATGTGCCCGTATGCCTCAGTTGGCCTGCTGGGATAGCTCCAGCACCACGATTCCCAGCCGTTCCTTCTCGGGCGGATATATCCCGTGCAGCTGGGCAAGCGCTTCATCGGCGGCCAGGCCGGGGAGTGCCTTGCCGACATCCTCGTGTTTGCTCATTGATTCGAGGCTGCGGTACCTGCGCACATCCGCGACAGAGCAGAGCATCTGGCCGGCGTTCGCGACGAACCGGATGCTGGCACCAGGCTTGATCGCCCTGATGTGCGGGTAGCCGACGCGGACTTCGAGAGACTTCTTCCCGCTGGTGATCATGTTCAGGAACCGATCCTGGATCCGGAGGTCCGGCAGGGGCGCCGCCTCATCGAGTGGGCATCCCCACTGCTGGGTGACCATCCCCTCGTGGTAGGAGCCGGGGAACTGCCCCTCGAACTTCCAGTTGCTGTCCTGCAGGGCGGCGACCTCACCGGCGGTCGGCGTGTGGTGGATGTAGGCCTTATGGCCCTTCCCGGCGAGAAGAACGGGCAGATCCAGTATGAGTGCCCGGAAAGCGATGGGATCCGTCGCGGCGACGGGCATTATTTTCAGCGAGCCACCTTTCTTGGAAGTCGCCATAGCCGCTGCCCGGTACCGGCCGGTCCGGTCCCTGGCGGCGTAGACCCAGGATTTCCCCTGTTCTTCCGGGGCTGCCCACCGCTCGTAGTCAGGACCGCGCCGGAGTGATTCCAGCCATTCATCATTGCCGCCGGCGACTTGCGTGGGGAGGTTGTCCAGAAGAAGCTCCCGGACCTCTTTCCATGCTATATCGTCGCATATTTGCATGACCGAGATGATGCTATCGGGGCCGGGCTGCGAAGTTTCGAGCGCTATGGGCTTTCTAAGCAGCATTTCCGTTTCCCCCTTTTTGTACTGTTCGTGCGCTTCGCCGCATAAGGTAAAGCCGAGGTCCATGAAGAATTGCAGGGCGGAGCGATTGCTTTGTGCGACAGTACAGTACAGCTGGCGTGCGCCTACCCTGGCGGCTTCCCGCTCAGCAGTTTGAATGAGGGCGCTGCCCAGGCCTCTATGCCGGTAATAGTCCGGGAACAGAATGAGCGGGCTTATCTTACAAGTGGCCTGACGCTTGAAGACAAGGTTCAGTATGCCGCGGCGATGGTCGCCCTCCCAGAGGACGAGAAGTAACTGCCTGGTAGAGAGGAGCCCCCGGGGATCGACTCCGCCTGCCAGATGTGTCTGGATGAGCCGATGGGCGTGCGCGATGTGATCGCCGCCGTAGTAAGGGCTGAGTGCACGTTCGAAGGCAATCACGATATAAGGCATGTCACCGGCCGTGGCCGGCCTGACGCTCAGCTCGCTACCTCCCAGAATTCCCGGAGCTGCTGACGGTAGAGGGTCCATCGCGGTTCCGTTCGGCAGGGCAGCAGGTCAGCATGGTCTAGCCACAAGCGGCTACCCACGGGCCACGCTCAGTTACAGTTTGCCACGTATCGACCTTTTCTTCAAGCTAAAACCCTTTCGTGGCTTCTCTCCTGGCCAGCGCGCCAGCAGGGCAGGGACGGCATGAATGTGCGGAGGTTTCCGGGTTATGGCCGGTGTCCGCCCGCATGAGCGGCCGGCGGGGCTGCGTTCCTCGTACGCTGGGCCGATGGTCAGCCGCCGGGTTGAGGATGGCGCGCCCGGGGAGCGGGCGGCTCTGGTGGCGCTGCTCCGGGAGCGCCCTGGGCGGCGGGGCTGGGCCGAGGTCACGGCCGCGGTGCTGGAGGCCGGCAGCGCGGCGGCGGTGTGGCAGCGCCTGGTGCCGCCGGTGCTGGTGAGGCCGCCGGGCGAGGCTGATCCGCTGGACGCGGCGGCCGAGCAGATCGGCGGCTGGGCGGACCGGGGGTGGCGGCTGCTGAGCATCCTCGATGACGACTACCCGCCCCGGCTGCGCGGGATCCACCAGGCGCCCCCCGTTCTGTTCGCCCGCGGCACGCTGGTCCGGGGCGACGTGGCCGTGTCGGTGGTCGGGTCCCGGAAGGCGTCCTCCCGCGGGCTCGACATCGCGGCCAGGGTGGCCGGGGAACTTGTCGCCCGCGGCGTGACGGTCCTGGGCGGTCTCGCCCTGGGCATCGACACCGCGGCCCACCGGGCCGCGCTGGCGGCGGGCGGCCGGACGGTTGGCGTTATCGGAACTGGAATTGACCGTGCCTATCCGGCCGAGAACCGGGGCCTGCAGGAGCAGATCGCCACGCGCGGCCTCGTGCTCTCCCAGTTCTGGCCGGACGCGCCGCCGCAGCGGCACAACTTCCTGATGCGCAACGCCACGATGTCCGGGTACGGGCTGGCCACCGTCGTGATCGAGGCGGGGGAGCAGAGCGGGTCGCGGGCCCAGGCGCGGATCGCGGTGGAGCACGGGCGGCCGGTGATCCTCACCTCGCTGGTGGTGGAGCGCAACGACTGGGCCCGCGCGCTGGTGGGGCGGCCCGGGGTGTACGTGGCCGGCCATCTGCAGGCGGTACCGGACATCGTCGAGCACCTGATCGCCGAGCCGGCGGCGCTGGGGGCCACGCTGCGCCGGCTGGCACCTTCCTAACGTGGCCGACCCGGAGGTGGTGGCCCGGCTGAGCGCGGCCCTGGTGGCCCGGGCCGGCGGGTACCTGCGCAATACGGTCCGCCAGGAGCTTGTGACCTGCGCGGTGTGCGCGACCCCGGTGACTGGCTTCCGGCTGTGTTATCAGTGCCAGCGGCGGCGCGGCCGGACGGGTCTCGCGGACGCCACCGGGTTCCTCACCTATGCGGCGGCCGGGCGGCAGTCGGGCTATGTGATGCAGGGATACAAGGCCCGGCCGCCGGTCCCGGAGCACCGGACGATTGTCACGTTACTCGTGCTGCTGGGGCTGGCCCGGCACGCCGGATGCGCGGCGCACGCCGGGTGCGCGGGCACGCCGGTGCGGGCGCACGCCGGGTGCGCGGGCACGCCGGGTGCGCGGGGCGGGCCGCGCGCCGGTGACGCACTGGGCCACGGTGCCCTCGCTGCCGCCCCGGGAGGGAGAGCATCCGCTGCACTCGATCGTCAGCCGTATCGCGCCCGGGCGCGAGGCCGTCCTGGCGGCCGCCGACGAGGTGGACTATCCGCGGGACCTCGATCCCGGGCACTTCCGGGCGGTGGCGCCGCTGCCCCCGGGCGCGCACGTGCTGCTCGTGGACGACACCTGGGCCCGCGGCGGGCACGCCCAGTCCGCGGTCCTGGCCTTACGGGCGGCCGGGGCGGCCCGGGTCTCGGTGCTCGTGGCCGCCCGCTGGATCAACGAGGACTTCGGCGCGAACGCGGCGTTCCTCCGCGGGCTCGCGGACCGCGACTACGACCCGGCCATCTGCCCATGGACCGGCAGCGCTTGCCCGCCCCGGAGGTGGCGTGATCAGGAACCGGTGGACGGCCCGCGGTGCGCCGCCGCCCCGCGTGCGGGCACCTTGGCCGGCTCGGGCCGCATTTCCGGAGGAGCTGCTGTGCACCCTCGCGGCAGGTCCGCCGCCGCCTGGGTCAGCTGATCGGGCGGCCGTTGTCGAGCGCGGCGACGGCCCCTGTGGCCAGGGCGTTCAGGCAGGCCCGGAGCCTGCGCGCCACGATCGGTCTTACCCGGGTTGCTATTTGCCCGGGCCGGACAAACGCGAAGCCGTCTAGTTCGTCGGCGGGGACCGTGATGGCGGCAATGTCCCTGGCGCTGAGCACGCCGCCGTCGTAGATCACGACCAGGCCCTCCGGGTAATCAGGCTGGGAAGGCACCCAGTCCACCGCGAGCGCCCGGCCGACCGGGCGGTCGAGCCCGATTTCCTCGGCTACCTCGCGGCGGCAGGCCGCGTGCGGCGATTCCTCCGCCTCGACCACGCCGCCGGGCACATCCCAGGTATCCCTGTAGACCGGGTCAACCAGCAGGACCTGGCCAGCCTGGTCACGGAACAGGGCGCCCGCGGCCATCCACTTTCTGGCCAGGGAGGCCACGTAGATATCGGGAGGAATTACTCCTGATCGACTGGAATTCACGGCATAACTGTAGCGAAACAATAGGCGTTTCGCTGTGCGTGTTGAATAGGCAACGGCATTCGGCGACGACGGGATAGCTTCCTTTATCTACGCTATGCCGGAAAGGTCATCTCTGCCGTATCCTCCCGGTATCTTCGCAGAAGTGGAATCCCTGGTTCCCCCCTTCGGGCGCGAACCGCCAGCCGGGGGCGCGAAGGACGTGCGCCCGCCGGGGTCCGCCAGTACCGGCCGCGGCGGGCCCGGCCCGCCCAGTGCCGCGGCCTTCGGCCGCGGCGGTGCGGCGAGGCCTGCCGAGGCGGGCCCGGCCGCGGCGAAAACCGCTGGCGCTACCCCGCCCCGGCTGAGTTAGCTGGGGGCGTGAAGGTCGGACGGTTCGATCCAGGGACGGACAGCACCGCAGTACGCGCCTGCCATGAGATCTACCTCAGCGGCCTGCCCGCTGATGACCCGCTCGGGCCGCCCATGTCGCCGCGCGCGTTCGCGGGCTGGCTGGCCCTGGGCTGGACCGAGGACCCACTGGAAACCTGGCTGGCCCGGGACGACTCGGGCGAGCCCTGCGGCTGGTACGCGCTCAGCCTGCCGCAACGCGAGAACCGCCAGCTGGCCTCGCTCAGCCTCGTCGTGCACGCCGCCCGGCGCCGGTCGGGCCGGGGCACCGCGCTGCTCCGGCACGCCGCCACGCGGGCCCGCGCGGCGGGCCGGACCAGGCTGGAGATCGACGCGCTGGAGGGCTCGCCCGGCGCGGCGTTCGCGGGCGCGCTCCCGGCGCGGCCGGCCGTGACCTCGGTCTCGCGGGTACTCGCCCTGGACCGCGCCCCCGCGGGACGGCGGGACGCGCTGCGGGCCGAGGCGGAGGCCGCAGCCCGCGGATACACGGTGCTGTGCTGGCACGGTCCCGCGCCCGAGGACGCGGTCGCGGAGGTCGCCGCCCTCAACGCGGCCATGGCCGACGCGCCGCAGGAAGCCGGGCAGGAAGTGCAGTCCTGGGACGTGGAGCGGGTCCGGCTGGACGAGCGCCGGGTCGCGGCGATGGGGCTGCGGGCCCACGTGGTCGCCGCGCGCGCGCAGGCCACTGGCGCACCTGGCCGCGCTGACCCAGCTGACCGTCGATCCGGCCACGCCGGAGTGGGGATTCCAGGAGCTGACCGCGGTGGCCAGGCCGCACCGCGGGCACCGGCTCGGGCTGCTGCTGAAGCTGGCCATGCTGGACCTGCTGGCCGGGTGGGAGCCGCAGCTGACGCAGATCATCACCCGGAACGCGGCGGGGAACGACCACATGATCGCCATCAACGACCAGCTCGGCTTCGAGGTGCTCGGCCACTGGCCGTCCTGGGAGCTCGAGGTGGCCGATCTGCCCGGCCTGCCTGACGTGCCCGACGTGCCTGACCTGCCTGACCTGCCTGACCTGCCCGACTGCCCGCGGGCCCGGCTGGCGATGGCTGACCAGCAGACCCGCGTGTTCCGCTGCGGCCCGGGGCAGGTCCCCAACGCGGCCGAGGTGGAGTCGCTGTACTACGTGGCGACCTGCAGCAGCCCGCTGCGCGAGTCCAGGGCGATCGCCGCCGGGTATGCCCGGTTGTATGCGGCCCTGCTGCGGCGGCCCGATCTGGAGGCGGCCGCGGCCCGGGCCGGCGGCGGCCAGCTCATCGGCTTCGCCTACGGGCACGGCTGGCGGTGGGCCGAGCAAACCGATGACTGGGCGGTCCAGCTGAAGGACCGGCTGGGCGGCGCGGCGGACCGCCTGGACGGCCGGTTCGCCGTCTACCTGCTCGCCGTCCACCCGTGGTACCGCAGGGCAGGACTGGGCCGGGAGCTGCTCAGCACCCTTCTTTCCGCAACGAAATCCGGCGCGTGGCTGATCACCCGGGACGAGCCGACGGCTGCGATGGCCCTGTACCAGAGCGAGGGCTGGGAACCGGCCGGCCACGGCCCCGATACCCCTGACGCCCGCCCCGGCCTGGTGCTGATCCACTCCTGAGCAGGGGCCTGCCGTGCCCGGGGCAGAGTTTCGCGCCGCGGGTGCGCGTGGCGGGTGCGCGCCGCGGGCTCAAGCGGCGGGTGCGCGTCGGGGGTCTGCGCCGCAGGTTCGGAGCGCCTGAATGAAGCCTCCGTTTACACCTGGCTCTTGTCCGTGATGGGGGCGGACGGGCCCGTACCACGTTTCCCGCGAAACGTGCGTCATGGCGGGTGATTTGTCCCGGTTTGCGCGAACGTTTCGCGGGAAACGTGGGCGGGAGGGGCCCGTGTGACTCATGGGACCAGGGGCGGTGCGGCGGCTGACCGGGGCTCGGGCGTTCACCGCGGATCCCGGTGAGGCGGGAGGAGTGGTGGGGCGGGGAGGAGCTGGTGGGGTGGGGAAGAGGTGGTGGGGTGATGGCGGGCTGGTGGGATGAGAAGGGGTGGTGGGGCGGGTGGAGGTGGTGGCTGCGGGGGGAGTGCTGCCTGCGATCGCCCGGGATCGGTCGGGGCCGGATCCCCGGCGCCGGCGGCCTATATTGGCGATGCGGCGCTCGGCGTGGCGTCGCATCCCGCACCGTGGCGGGTCCGATATCCGGGAGGTCGGCGTGGAAGATGAATTTCTGGTCTCCTACGAGGCGGTGACGCCGGGCATCCCGGTGCTCACCCGGGACAAGGAGCAGTTCGGCATTCTGGAACACGTCCTCGAAGTCCCGCAACTGGACCTGTTCGACGGGATCGTGGTCTGGGTCGGCGGGGGAGCCTTCACCGACCGCGAGATCCAGAAGGAACTCGCGAAGGGTCATCGGGCCGCGGCCCGGGGTCTGGAACGCGGGTCGATCTCCGGCGGGCTGCGTTTCGTGGACGCCGACAAGATCGCCGCCATTACCGCTGGCTATATCCGCTGCGACCTGGACCACTCGGAGGTCGCACTGCTGCCCCCGCCGGACGGCACGCCCGTCTATCACGTGAACATGCTGGGCGAGACGGGCCCGGCGCTGCACGACCGCATCGGGCGCATGTTCCGCCGGCCGCGCTGGACCCGCGAGTAAGGCTCCGCAGGCGCGGAGGCGCACGGGGGCTCAGGCGCCGGACGTGACGGCCTGGGCGGCGCTGATCAGGGCGGCTTCCGCCTCGGCCTGGCGGCCCCGGCGGGCGGCATTCCACTGCCGGGCCGCTACCACGCGGCGCCGGACCCGCCGGGCGTGCTCCCGGACCCGGCGGGGGCTCGCGCCACCGGGGGCGTCACGGGCCGCCACGACCGTGGCCGGGTCCGACACGGCGCTGAGCAGGTCCGCGGTGATGGGCAGCTCGGCTCCGGTGATCTCCACGGTGGCGGCGCGTACGACATCCACGGTCAGTTTCCCCCCGCCGCCGGCCAGGGTGGCGGCGACGGCCCGGCCGACGACCCGGTAGGCCGTGCGGTAGTCGAGCCCGTAACGCTGGGTCAGCTCCTCCGCAAGGTCGGCGGCCGCGGTGAAATGGCTGACCGCCTGCTCGGCCAGGACGCCGGCGTTCACGGTCAGGCCGCTCACCACCGCCGATCCCAGCCGGACGAGACGGCCGGCGAGGTCGAGGGCCCCGGCCACCTCGCCGTAGGCGTACAGCCAGTTGTCGGTGCGGGCGGATGGGGTAAGGCCGGTCGCCAGCAGCCCGGTGCAGCCGGCCGACCAGCGTGCCCGCGCCGCCGCGCAGGACCGGCAGCGCGTAGGGGTTGCGTTTTTGCGGCATGAGCACGCTGGCCCGGCACAGCGAGGCGTCCAGCGTCACGTAGCCGAACGCGGGGCTGGCGAAGATCTCCAGGTCCGAGGCCAGCTGGCTGATGGTCGCCACGGCCTGCGCGGCCGCGAGGACCGCGTCGGCCAGGGCATCGGCCGACCACATCGCGTCCCGGGTATGCGGGCCTACCGCGCCGAAACCGAGCCCGCGGGCCAGCCGGCCCCGGTCCAGCGGCAGACGTGTCCCGCCCACCCCACCGGCCCCGGCAGGGGAGACGTCCGCGAGCCCGTAGGCGGCCTCGATCCGGTCCAGGTGGCGCACGGACTGCTCAGCGAAGCCGCCCAGGTAGTGGCCGAACGTGGACGGCTGGGCGGGTTGCAGGTAAGTCGTGTCGGCCCAGAGCGTGCCGGACTGCCGGGTGGCCTGGTCCGCGACCGCACGGGCGAAGGTGGACACGTCGGTGTGCAGGCTGAGCAGCCGGTCCCGCAGGGCGAGGCGGAACGCGATGCGGCCTGCCTCGCGGCGAGTCCGGCCCAGGTGAAGGCGGCCGGCCGCCGGGCCGAGTTCGCGCTCCAGTTCCCGTTCCCGGCTGTTGTAGGCGTCGCCGTACACCGGGTCATAGGGGAAATCGCCGGCCGGTGAGTCGAGCAGCTTGAGCAGCACCGCGACCACTGGCGCCGCCTCCTGGCGGGTGATCGCGCCGCACTCGACCAGCTCGACGAGGTGCGCCAGGTCGGCCAGGGTCAGGCCCCGGTGCAGCAGCGGCGCGTCGCCGATCTCCAGCGCGTAACCAGCCTCGACCAGCTCGGGGGCGGGCCCGCTGGTGATGCGGGCCGCGGTACCGAGGTAGCCCTCGGGTGGACGGACTGCGTTCATCGCGCCTCACTTCCGGATCCGTCCGGTCCGGCAGGCCCGGGGAGTGCCGGGCCGGGGAGTGCCGGGCCGGGAGGCGGCCCGGGGAGCGCCGGGCCGGGGAGCGCCGGTCCGTCAGGCATGGGCCCCTCTGGCGCCGGCCCGGCCAGCGCGGTTCCGGCGAACAGCGTGGGTGCGCCCCCGCTGACCAGGAATACCTGCGGACCGTGCACCAGGCCCTCGCGGCAGCCGGCGATCAGGGCGGCCATGGCCTTGGCCCCGAACACCGGGTCCAGGAACACGCCCTCGGTCGCCGCGACGAGCCGCGCGGCGGCCATGCCGGCCGCCGACGGGACGCCGTAGCCCGGCCCGATCCAGCCGTCCCGCACGTCCGGCCCGGGAAGGTCCGCGTCGATACCGCCTAGCGCCGCCGCCGCGCCGGCCAGCTCCCGGACCCGGTCGGCGCACTCCTGGGCCGTGCGGCTCACGGTCACGCCCACGACCTGGTAGGGCGCCCGGGTGAGGGCCGCGCCGGCGACCAGCCCGGCCTGGGTCCCGCAGGACCCGGTGGCCAGCCACAGCCCGGCCGGCGGCTCATCCAGGACGGCCAGCTGGGCCGCCAGCTCCACACTGGCCCGGACGTAGCCGAGCGCGCCCAGCGGAGTCGCGCCGCCGCGGGGCACCGGATACGGCCGCCGGCCCGCGGCGCGCAGCTCCGCGGTGACCGCGGCGATGCCCGCGTCCACCGACGACCGCTCCGCCACACCGGTGAACCGCACATCCACCCCGAGCCAGCGGTGCAGCCGCATGTTGCCCTCGGCCCGGCCGGCCTCGTGCGCGGCTCCGGTGCCGTAGCACACGACGTGCGGCTCAAGCCCATACCGGAGGCAGGCCAGGGCGGCCAGCATCGTCCAGTTCGACTGCGGGCCGGCCCGGTCACCAGGCTGTCGCAGCCCTGGGCGAGCGCGTCGGCGATGATAAATTCCAGGCCGCGCAGCTTGTTGCCGCCCAGTCCGGCGCCGGCCAGGTCGTCCCTTTTCAGCCGCAACGAAACCCCAAGCTCACGTGACAGCCGGGGTGCGGGGTGCAGCGGGGTGGGGGCGAGGACCAGGTCCACGCGCGCCAGGTCCGCCAGGTGGGGGCCGGCCCGGAAACGGCCTGCGTCAGCCCCGGGACTGGCTGCCGGTGGCCCGGGGGTCACCGCGGCACTCCCGCGCTCCCCCCGGCCCCCCGCGCTCACCGCCCTGCACCCGCGCACTCCCGCCGGACCCGGTCCACGAACGCGGCGCACGAGCCGAGCGAGGACCGTACCTCGAGCAGCGTGTCGAGTTCGGCGTCGGGGATCGCGTCCAGCCTGGTGTCCGCGCGCAGCGCGGTGCGGAAGTCCTGCCCGGAGTCGATGCCGTGCATGGCCGCGGCGTACACGCTGTCGTGCGCGGAGTGCTTGCCGAGCCGGTCGGCCAGCGCCCGCATGACCGGCTCGGACAGCAGGTAGCCGCGGTGGCTGTCGATGTTGGCGAGCATCCGGGCCGGGTCGGCCCCCAACCCGTCCAGCATCCGGGCCGCGGATCCTGCGCAGGCCGCGAACGCCATCGAGGTCTCCGGCACCACCAGCCACTCGGCCTTCCACGCCCGGCCGTCCCGCTCGTGCTCGGACAGCATCCCGTCCAGGGCCACGGCGGCCTGGGCCCGGATCACCCGCGACAGGGTGACCAGGTGCTCGGAGATCTCCGGGTTGCGCTTGTGCGGCATGGTGATCGACCCGACCGTGCCGGGGGTGAACGACTCCCGCAGCTCCCCGATCTCCGGCCGCTGCAGCTGGTAGACCTCGTTGCCGATCTTGCCGGCCGTCGCGGAGATCGCGGCGAGCAGCCAGATGAACTCGGCCACCCCGTCCCGCGCCGTGATCCAGGGCACCACCGGAACGCCGAGCCCCAGCTGCCCGGCGAAGCCCTCCAGCAGGTCCAGGGCCCGGTCGCCCCAGAACTCCATCGTCCCGAGCGCCCCGCCGAGCTGCACGACCTCCCACCGGGCCCGGCCCTGCCGGAGCCGCTGCAGGTGCCGGTCGAGTTCCGCGGCCCACACGGCCGCCTTGAAGCCGAACGTGATCGGGAGCCCGGGCTGCCCGTGCGTCCGCCCGCACATCGGCGTATCCCGGTACTCCCCGGCCAGGACGAGGGCCCGGTCCCGCATCCGCGTCACATCCCGTTCCGCGATGTCTCCCACGGCCCGGAACACCAGCGCGAACCATGTGTCAGTCAGGTCCTGCACGGTGGCGCCGTAGTACACCCACTCGCGTGCCTCCTCCGGGAGCACGTCACGCAGCGCCCGGATCAGGCCCATGGTCGAGTGCCCGGTCTCCCGCGTCAGTTTCGCCACCAGGTCCAGGTCGATCAGCCCGGCCTCGGCATGGGCCCGGATCGCCTCGGCGGCGGCCGGCGGCACCAGGCCTGCGTCCGCCTGGGCCCGGGCCAGCGCGGCCAGGATCTGCAGCCATGACTGAGTCCGCCCCTCGTCTGTGAACAGGGCGGAGGCCTCCGGCGTGGTCCAGAGGTGGCCGAAGACCGCCGAGTCGGCGGGGTGGGCGCTGGTCATGCCGGGCTGCCCCCCGGTGCCGGGGCCGCAGGGGCGGCGTCAGCGCGCGCCTCGGCGCCCGGCGCTGCTTCCCCGGCGGCCGCGCCCATGTCCACCGGCGGGATGCCGCAGAGGGCCCGGAGGGCGGCCCGTACTTCGTCAAGGTTGGCGCCCCACGGCACCACGGCGGTCGTGCCGTCAACCTCTATGCCGCGTTCCATGAGGCAGCATTTGGTGAGTACCCGCTCCCCGGTCTGGCCCGCCCCTGCCCTCGCTTTCGGGCAGAGATCGACCCGGGACGATTCCGTTAGGTAAAAATGCTCGTGGAACTGGCGCGAGCGCTCGCAGCCGATGAGCAGCCAGTCGTCGTGGTAGGGCGGGTGGGTGTCCAGGAAGCTGACCTGCTGGCCGGCGGGCATGCCGCTGCCGCGGCAGGGCAGCAGGTAGTGCGGCGCCGGGTTAGCAGCGACCAGCTCACTCACGTCCACGGCGTCGAGGACCAGGTCGAGCGGGGGCAGGTCTTCGTCGTAGGCGACCACCTGCTCGGCCATGGCCAGCAGTTTCGGCGGGTGCGGCGGGACGACCTCAGTGACCCGGACCTGGACCGGGGCGGGCCGCCAGATGAAGTTGACGTGCTCGAACTTTCCCTGGACCACGTAGGCGAGCACGCCGTCACGCTGATGCTTGAGCGCGACCGCGGCGAGCGAGGACGCGTTGCCCACGTCGGCATCCCCATCGGTGATCCAGGCCGTGCTGGCCGGGCCGGAGAGCACGCGTAGCTCCGCGACCGGGGAGAACAGCGGGCCGGGATCGGCGGGGCGGACCGCCACGAGCGCGGTCTGCTCACCGTTGCGGAGCACCAGGAACGCGGTCCGCCGGTAGATCTCCCGGTGACTCAGCAGGCCCCCGATGCCGGCCGGGGTGAGCGGCACGTCAACGTCCTGCACAGACAGGCCGCGGTAGGGCCGGGTGATCGTGTTGGGAGCGGGCTCGGCGATCACGTCAGGGCATCTCAGGCCAGGGCGCCGAGGTGCCGAGGGCGCCCGGTGCCGGAGCGCCCGGTGCCGGAGCACAGGCCGGGACGGTGTCGGCGCGCAGGCCGAGCCGCAGCGTTTCCAGGGCCAGGACGCTGGCCGGCGCGATGTTGCCGAGGTTGACGTCCGCCCCGAGCTGGCGGATGAACCAGGCCTGCTGGCTCTTGCCCGGGGCCTCGAAGATCACCTTGTCCTGGGGGATCCAGTCCAGGATGGCCGTCACCAGATCCTCGCGGATGCCCTGGTCCGGGTGGTACAGACCGACGGTGCCGCTCTCCCGGCCCTCGGCGATCACCCACGTGGCGCCGGCGTCGAGGTCGCGGGCCATCTCCTCGGCCCACTCCGCCGGGGTGGGCGGGTGGTTCCCCTCTTTCGCGCCGGTCTCCGCGAGCACCACGAAGTCCGCGGCCAGCTCGCGGACCAGGGCGTGCTTCCGGCCGGCCGAGAGCGCCCGCAGCCCGTTGGACACCTCGATGTGGGTCATCCCGACCTTGAGCGCCCAGTCCCGCAGCTCACCGATCCGGTCCTGCAGCGCGGCCACCTCGAGCAGGGTCCCGCCCGGCGAGACCGGGCAGTCATAGTCCGCGCAGATGCCGACCCGCTCCTCCAGCGCCGGATCGACATACCCGATGCCCCACCCCACCTTCACGATGTCCACCAGGTGCCCGGCCTGGCCCAGGAAGGCCCGGGTGCCCTCCGGGGTGAGCCCGCTGTCCAGCACGTGCGTGACGCCACGGGACCGGGGCTTGGCCGCCCGGGCGGGCAGCCGGAGGAAGGTGGGACACTCGGGCACGGTGCGCCTCCCGCTCTGTGGTGTGGTCGCACCATAGGCACGCGGGCATCCGAGTTTCGCTGTCCTGACAGGGTGAGGTTTCGCCGTTTCGTTGGCCCCGGCCGACTCGGTACTTCCGGCGGTACTCCGGCGGTACCCCCGGCGGCCTGAGGCCGGGGCCAACGAGACGCGCGCTAACCCTGGACTTCGGCCCGGACCATCGCGGCGCCGTCGGCCAGCGCGCGCAGCTTGCCCGCGGCGATCATCCGGGGCAGGTTGATGAGCCCGCAGTCGGTGGACAGGCCGAGCCGGTCCGCGGGCACGTACTCGAGGACCTGCCTGATCCGGTCGGCGACCTCGTCCGCGCTCTCGGTCACCGTGGACTTCACGTCGATGACCCCGGCCACGAACGGCTTGGTCCAGTTGTTGTCGGTCAGCGGCTTGAGGTCGTCCGGCCCGGTCCGGCCCACCTCGTAGTTCAGCGCGGTGATGTTCGCGTCGAGCACGTGCGGGAAGATCGCGTGGGCCCGCTCCGGGGCCGGGGCGTCGGAGGCCCGCTTGTCCAGCACGAACGCGCCGAACTCGGTCGTGGTCTCGTCCGGGAAGTAGGCGGGCGTGCCGGAGTAGTTGCCCCAGCAGGTGTGCACCCAGAACTCGCAGTTCACGCCCTCGACCGAGGCATTGAGCGCCTCGATCTCCCAGTCGCCCATGCCGTACGGCCAGACGAACTCATCCAGCTGGATGATGTCGCAGCCGTTGTCGGCGAGTTCCTTGAAGTCCTCGTTGAATGCCTTGGCCAGCGCCATGGCGACTTCTCTGGTGTCCTTGTAGTGCAGGTTCGTGGTGGCCGCGGCGATCACGCCCAGCCCGGTGTAGGACACCTTGACCGGCTTCCTGGTCGCCTTCCGGACCGCGCGCAGGTTGACCAGATGGAACGGGACTTCCCGGCTGATCTCGCCGACGCAGGTGGGGGAGAAGAGCGTGGAGTAGATCGGGAGTCCGATGGGCGGCCCGGACAGCCGGTAGCCGGACATGCGCTCCAGGTAGTAGTACAGGATCGTGCCGTACGGGGAGTCCCCGCCGTACACCTTGCCGTCGCTGATCACGTCCAGGCCCGCTGCCTCCTGGTCGCGCACGATCGCGCCGACGACGTCCTCGAACGCTTCCTTGCTGATCGAGTCGTGGATGAATTCACCTTTGGGCAGCGTCGCGAACGCGTGCCCGTCGTACCACCGTGGATTCGGGTAGTTGCCCACCATCGTGGTGGGCAGCAGGATGTCCTGACCGCCGATGAGCATCGTCGCTCCTTCCGCTTGCGCAGCTCCGGTTGCCGTGCTCCAGCCGCACGGGCCCAGCTAGATCCCAGGAGCGTAGGCCGGCTGATCAGCGAGTTTCTTCCCTACCCGGGGACCGTTCTCGGCCCGCCGGTCCCCACGGCGGGGCAGAAAATCTCCCTCGGCACCAGGATCCGGGCCCGCCAGGGGAATGTCCCGAACCTGCCGCGCGCGGTGCCGCCCAGGGCCTGAGCCAGCCCTGCCAGGGACAAGTGAGCTGCTGCCGCGTCGCCTGCTCCCTCGGGGATTCCCTCGACCGGGGTAAGCGTCAGCAGGATTTCCAGCACCTTCTCCCCGGCCTGGACAAGGATGTCAGCCCGGCTGGGCGGAGCGACGTCGGCCAGGGCGAACAGGGCCAGCTCGAGGATCGCCGCGATGACGGGTGCCTCGGCGCGGGGCTCGGCAGAAGTGCGGGGCTCGGCAGAAGTGCGGGGCTCCGCAGAAGTGCGGGGCTCCGCAGAAGTGCGCTGGAACTGTGCAGTAACAGGTGAGAAAGGCAGCCAGGCGGTGCGCCGCCGGACGATACCATCCAGGCCGGCCTCGGCCTGGGTGGAAAGGACGCCATCCTCAACCAGCTGGCGCACGGACCCGGCCGCTGCTTCCACATGGTGCCGCAGCTGATCGACATGCGGCGCCAGATCGCCCGGCGGCAGCATCGGAAGTGCCTGAAGGTTCAGCAAGGCGGCCGTGAGATCCTGAAGCGGGCCGTCATGCATGAAGTCCGCGATGGCGGCGCGCTCGCCAGCACGGAGCCTCCGGACGATACCGAGAAGCTGCCATACGGCGGGCGGGGCGGGTGGCGCTCCCTCCGGTTCACGGCCCTGCGGCGCCCCGTTGACCGCGGTGGCAGCCGGCGCGGTGGCAGCCGGTGCGGTGGCAGCCGGTGCGCCCAGGCCAGCAGGGACGGCATCCCGGCGGCCGGCGGACTCGCCTGACCGCAACGCCCCCACCGCGGCGATCAGCTCATCCGCCCGGAACGGTTTGGTGAGGCATACGACACCCCCCGGGACCACGTCCGGCGTCCCGCCGGTGATCAGGAGACACCGGCCGGCCGCGGCCGGGTCCTCGGCCACCAGCGCCTCGATCAGCGCGGTTCCCCGTTCCCGGCCCAGGTGGGCGTCAATCAGGAGCGCGTCATACCCGGCGGGGTTCATCGACCGGGCTTCCGGCGCCGAGGCGGCGACATCAACGTGGTATCCGACTCCGGTCAGCACCCGGCGGATGACGGTACGGATCGCCTCCATGTCATCCACCACGAGCACTCGCCGCCCGCCTGGATCCACCGCCACCGTGCCTCCCGGTCAACGCGTTCGGCGCTGAGACCGTCAGCTTACGGTGAGTAGCATATTGAGTGCAAATCGTAGTAACATCCGCATCGGGAGATGGTTGCTCCCACTGCCGCATCGGTTGATGACGGTTGGAACGGGGGGTCCGATGAGTGAATCATCCGGCGTGGGGACTGACGGCGATCGCGCGGCGATCCGCGTGTTCTTGCTTGATGACCACGAAGTGGTACGCCGCGGGCTCAGGGATCTGCTTGAGGCAGAGACTGACATCGAGGTAGTCGGCGAGGCGGGGACCGCCGAATCGGGGGTGAACCGCATGCTGGTGCTGCGGCCGGATGTCGGCCTGCTCGATGTCCGCCTTCCGGACGGGGATGGCGTGACGGTGTGCCGTGAGATACGTTCCGCGCTCCCCGGCACGGCGTGCCTGATGCTCACGGCGTACGGGGACGACCGGGCTTTGCTGGGCGCCATCATGGCGGGGGCGGCTGGCTATGTGACGAAGCAGGCGTCTGGCAGCGAGCTGATAGACGCTGTCCGCGCGGTTGCGGCCGGCCGGTCCACTCTCGACGCTGACGCCGCGCAGCGGGTAATGCGGCGCCTGCGCGAAGGAGCCTCGGGTGAAGTTCCCGTGTCCGCCCTTTCCGCACAGGAGAAGCGGGTCCTGGACTTGATCGGTGACGGCATGACCAACCGCCAGATTGCCGAGCACATGTTCTTGTCGGAGAAGACGGCCAAGAATTACGTGTCCTCGGTGCTTACCAAGCTCGGAATGCACCGGCGGTCGCAGGCAGCGGCCTTCGTGGCGCGGCTCGCGGGCGCGTCGGGCCAGTTAATCCCGTCCGCGGCTGGTCGGGGAGCCTTACCGGAAGGCTGGTCGGCGAGCCATGCCGGAAGGCTGGCCGGGGAGCCATGCCGGAAGCTGGGCGCCCGTGTCCAGGATTTACTGGGTGATTGAGAAATTGCTGACCGCCAGGCCCTTCCCGCCTGACCAGATTTCGAAGCCAGCCTGGACGCTCCACAGCAGCCAGGATGCGCGGAGCGCGCCGCGTTTCTCGGCTGCCGCCATGAACGGCGCGAGCCGCAGCTTTGCCGCTGCCACCGGAGTGGCCCGCCGGAACGAGAGGTAGTAGCGGCCCGGAGCCGTGGCGTGCGGCACTATGTACCATTTCGCGCCGTCGATGTTCACGGCCGGATACTGCTTCACCCACCACGACGGCTTGCTATACCGGAGCCAGATCATTATCTCCGATGCGCCGACTCCGACGTGGGGGCCGAGCCACAGGTCCAGGGATGCGTTATACACGCCGCTGTCCGGCGGTGTCACGGTTGTCCAGCGCACGGTGTAGTTGCCGAGTGATCCTGCCCGGTCCAGTGCGCCCTCGCCGTTCGCGGGGCACGCTCCCTCGAAGCAGCCGGCCCCGATGTAGGGGTAGGCCCGCACCTTCAGCGAGGCCGCTCTTCCTGGGGAGCGCGTGACGGTGAAGGCCGCGCGCTGGCCCGGGTCAGAGACGCACATCCCCAGGTCGTTGTGGTTAGCGCTGGGCTTGTTCCTGATGACGTAGTGCTGCCCGCCCGCCCCGGTGACCCGCAGGGCCTGCCAGGCCCTGCAGGTCGTCCCGTCCGCCGACGCGCTGGCCGGCGCGGCCCCGGCCAGGGTCAGGGGTACCGTCGCCGCGACAGCCAAGGTCAGCAGTTTTCTCGCCGGCAGGCTGATCAGACGAAACGTCATGCCAACTTCGCTTCTGCGAGTCATGGCACCACCATAGCCAATTCAATGCCAGTGAAACGAATACTTCTCTCAGCCGAGGCCCTCTACTTCTCGAGTGCCCGGGGATCATGCCGGGACTAGGCGCCCTTAAGATGTGAAATCGCCACATGAAGCTCTTAGCGTACGGTCTGCGGGCTCATGGTGCAGCTGCGGAATAGTTTTGCCGTGAATCTGCCGGCTTTGGCAGTCATCCCGGGATGGCCAGGCATTCATGTACCCTCAGTGCACGATTGCGCGACGCACGGAGGCCGTTGTGGGTGATGTAAGGCACTTAATGCCGGTAAGTCAATGTTCCCCGATGTGACAGGTGCCCGGGTAGACAGTTAGACGCTGAACCGATGGAGAGCATGGTGCAGACTGCCGCGGAGATAATCGCAGCGATGCATGAGGCGGTGCCGCGTGGCAGGCAGCGCCTGACCGGCGAAGAGCGGCAGCGGCTGGCTAGCCTCACGCGGGCGCTGCTCGCCAGCAGCCCGGAGGCGGAGGGAGAGTACGGCAGGTTCCTGGCCGCGGTCCGGAAAGACATCGACCTGCCGGGGCCCGTCCTTGCCGCCTGCCTGCAGGGCAAGCGGATCCTGGTCACCGGTGGCTCAGGGTGTATCGGTTCGGCGCTGATGGCACAGCTGGCGCGGTTCTCTCCCGCGCGGCTGGTCAGCGTCAGCCGCGGCATCACCCAGGGGTGGCCGCGGCTCCCGGGCGCCGAGTATGTCCAGGCGGACATCAGGGACGCAGACCAGCTGGCCGCCGTCTTCGACCAGGCGAGACCCGACATCGTTTTCCACGTCGCGGGCCAGCGGGACCCGGGCCTGGCCGAGCACGAGGTGCACCGCACCGTGACCACGAACGTGCTCGGCACCTGCAACGTGATCAGCGCCGCCGCTTCGTCCGAGGTTCCGCACGTGATCTTCGCGTCCACCGGGAAGGCCCTGCGTCCCTATTCACCCGAGGTGTACACGGCCTCCAAGCGAGTCGCCGAGTGGCTGCTCTGGCAGGCAGCGGCGCGCGGGCTGGCCACCTGCTCGGCCGCGAGGTTCACCCACGTGATCGACAACTCGATCGTCCATGCCCGGCTGCTGGACTGGTGTGACGGCGGGGTGATCCGCCTGCACGACACCGGCATCGCCTTCTACGTTCAGTCCGCACTCCAGGCGGCGCGGTTGCTGCTGGCCGCCGAGGCAGGCGCCCAGCCCGGCTCGCTGCGGGTGCATGCCATCAGTGACCTCGGCTGGCCGGTGACCCTGCTGGATGTGGCGCTCGGAGTGCTCGCGTGGACCGGTTCCGCGGCGCCCATCTACTTCAGCGGCTACGACCGCGGGTACGAGGCCATGCCGTTTCCCGGGCTCTACGACCCGGAGACCGCGGGTGACGTGAGCCCGCTGATCAGCTCTTTCGAGGCCACGAGGGCCCGACAGTCGTGGTGCCCCGCCGTTGACGCGTTCCCGTTTGAGGCGGCACCTGTCTCCGCGGCGGACGAGCGGATGTGCGCACTGGCCGACACCTGCGCGCGAACGGAGGAGCCCGGGCCAGTGCGCGCGGCGCTGGACGACCTTTCGTGGTCCCTGTTCGATGCCACCGTGTCGGCCGTTCCCCACCAGGTGCTGACCCGGGCAGTCGGGCTCGCCGCCCCGTATCGCGGCCGCCTGAACGGCGTGCATGAGCGGATGCTGGCTGCGATGGAGGAGCACGCGGCCGCGGTCGACCCCGTGTCATCTCCCAGGCCGGCCAGGGGGAGTAGCGCGGCCCGGCTGAGGTGACCAACGCCGTGTCGAGGGACGTCAATCCCGCCGCCAGCGCGTCTCGTGCGCGGGCGCCGCGCCTCTCGTGCCCCGGGTGCCCAGGATTCGGGTGGATTGGTGCTTCTTCCGGATAGCACCGGAGATATAGCGCGTTAATCCAAAAGCACCTGGTGGAACAGCAAGCAAATTAGAAGATATAAGAGCCTAGAATGTTTACCTGAACCCCCGGCCCGGGAATTGTATGATGTCCATGACCGAAAGCCGGTCACTCTCGGGGAGGATTTCCTGGATCATGGCGACCTACGATGATGATCCGCCGCTTAACGCAATCAATGGGGGAAACTTCGTGAAAGACGGTCCGGGGTTCGGCGCCGTGATCTGGATCGTGTTCGGGATCTCAGCGTGTTCGACCCTGTTGCTAACACTGACAATACGGCTGTTCTTCCGCCGTGGGAAGGCGGCGATGGAGCCTTAACCCGCAGCCGCAGCTTCCAGATTCCCCGTGTCACTTTCCGGCCGCGCCGGGGATTGGCGATCATCCCGGTCGCCATGATCGTGGCGGGCTCGGTCTTCCTGCACCGGACGGTCCTAGGCCGGTTCTCCCCGGGCGAGAGCTGGATGCTTGGCGTGTGGGCGGTCAGCCTCGGTTTCGTGCTCTCCCAGCTCCTCCTGGCCTGGTTCCAGCGTCCCTTCACCGTGACGGACGCGCAGCGCGCCAAGCTGGACCGGCTGAAGGTCGCCGCGGTGGTCCCCTGCTACAACGAGGATCCCGCCATCCTCGACCGGACCATCTACGCCCTGTTCTCCCAGACCCGCGCGCCGGACTGGGTGATCGTGGTCGATGATGGCTCCACGGCTGATTACGCCGATGTCCGGGCCCGCTGGCAGACCCACCTTTCCGTCACGGAATTCATCTGGATACGCCAGGAGAACCAGGGCAAGAAGCACGCGCAGGCGGCGGCTTTCCGCGCGGTGCCCTATGCCGACATCTACGCCACGATGGATTCAGACTCCGCTCTCGAGCAGCGGGCCATCGAGGAAGGACTCAAACCTTTCGCCTCCCGTGAAGTGACCTCCGTGGCGGGTCTGGAGATGGCCTACAACCTGACCACCAACGTTCTCACCCGGGCCATGGGCCTGCGCTCCCTCGCTTTCCAGCTTTTCGCCATGAGTGCGCAGAGCGTTGCCGGGGGGAATGTGGTGATTAACCCCGGTGCGTTCTCGCTCTACCGGGGGTGGCTGATTCACAAGAGCCTGCCCGCGTACCTGGAAGAGAAATTCTTCGGGTGCCGGTGACCCTGGGCGATGACACCGCCCTGAGCATGTTCTCCCTGCTGCACGGACGGGCCGTCCACCAGCCCACGGCGGTGTCGATGCCGGTGTACCCGGAGACGCTGTCACACCACCTGCGCCAGTGGACACGCTGGATGCGCGCCTCCACGATCCGGACGCTATGGCGGATTCGCTATCTGCGGATGCGTTCCTATGCCTGGTGGTTCGTGGTGTACCAGCAGTACGCCTTCTTCGCGTCGGCCGCGGTGTCCCTGGCGGTGCCGTTCGCCTGGCCGGCCACCCGCAACCTGGTCTTCGCCAGTTGCCTCGCCCTGGTCGCCTGGCCGCTGGCGGTGGCACTGCGCCTGGTCACCGTCAGCCGCTCCGACCAGCGGTGGCCCACCTGGCTTGCCTCAACGGCGCTGCTCCCCTTCGCGGCCCTGTGGTACCTCCTGGTGCTGCGCCAGATCCGCTTCTACGGCATGGCCACCTGTCATCGTCAGGGCTGGGTGACCCGCAAGAAGGTGGAAGTGACTCTTTCCGGCCCCCTGCCCCCCGGTGGAGGTGCTCGTCTGTGAACAGAGCTAGGCTCGTGGCGGCGCTCATCGCGGCGGTGGGGGTGACCATCACGGTCACCGGTGCGGGCTCGGCCCTGTGGCTGTACCGGCACGAACCAGCCCGCGAGCGCGGGCGCCTGGTCGCGCTTCCGGCGGCCAGATCCGCACCCTCTCCCGAGGCGGCCATCGGCAACCCTGGCCCGATGCACTACCTGGGCGTCTTCGAGCGTGATTCATCCAGTACCTACCGGCCGGCGACGCTCTTTTCCCCGGTGGCCGGCCGCAAGCCCAACCTCACCGTCTACTACAGCAGCTGGGGCACGCCGTTCCGGGCCCACTTTGCGACCGCGGCTGCGCGGGCCGGAGCCGTGGTGCTGGTGCACATGGAGCCCTGGCACCAATCCATGGCCGCCATCGCCGCCGGGAACTCAGACCGCTACCTGCGCCGGTTCGCTGCGGCGGTCCGCCACTACGGCGGCCACGTCATCATAAGCTTCGCCCCCGAGGCGGATGGCCGCTGGTACCCCTGGGGTTGGCGCCATGCGAGCCCCGCCCAGTGGGTGGCGGCATGGCGGCATGTCGTAGAGGTGTTCCGCCGGTCCGGCGCAACCAACGTGACCTGGCTGTGGGTCATGAGCGGGAACGGCCACGCCATGGCGCGCGTCCGGAACTGGTGGCCGGGCCCCCGCTACGTGGACTGGGTCGGCATCGATGGCTACTACGTCAGGCCGGCCGACACGTTCGGGACCGTCATCGGCAAGGCCGTGAGAAACATCCGGAAGTTCACCGGCAAGCCGGTCCTTCTCTCCGAGGTCGGCATCGGGCCGCGCGCCGGGCAGGCCGCGAAGATTCACGGCCTGTTCGCCGGCATCCGCCGCGATCACCTGCTGGGCCTGCTTTACTTCGACGCGAACCAGCATCGGGGGCCCTACCACCAGGACTGGCGGCTGGATGATCACCCGGCCGCGGTCGCGGCCTTCCGCGCCGGGGTGAGATCGTTCGGCTGAGCGCAGCCGCCCAGCACCGGGACGCGAACATGCCGCTCCGCGGGCCGGCCGGTGCCGGGCCCGCGGAGCGGGTGCGGTTGCCTCAGAAAACCTGCCGCTTGTCAGTAGCCTGCGGTCTTCATCAGCTGGAAGAACTGGTCAGTCTGGGGCATGTTCCCCGCGGCCGCGACATAGAAGCCAGCCGGGCTGATGGACTGGGCCGCCGTGGCCATCTGGGCCGCGGTCCCGTTGGACGTCGAGACCTCGGAGAACGCCTGGATGCTGGAGTTCGCGGCCTGCGCCTGGGTCTCGGTCGTGTTGAACATGTACGCGTACTGCCCCCGGCGGTGGTGTTCGACTCGTCCTGGAGCACGAAGATGTCACCCGCGGCCGCGGCCGACCCGGCGATGTTGACCCGGATGTACCACTGGTCGGCCGTCTCGCCTGGCTGCCGTGGGAGGACAGAGCCCGTGACGTACGCCAGGTCCAGGGCGGGAGCCTGGATGACCTTCAGCCCGTGGGCGTGGGCCAGCTGGCCGAACAGGGTCATGTACCTGGCCGGGTCCTGCTGCTCGCTGACCGGGGTGGCGGACCACTCCTCCGGGTCGTACATGACCCACTTGTAGGGGTAGGTGATGGCGCCGCTCTGGATGTCGGAGGCGAACTGGGCGTAGGACGTGTACGACAGCACCGGCGTGGTGGCGTACCCGGCCTGGACAGGCGTGTGCACCAGGCTGGCCCCCTCGCCGTAAGCCGCGGGGGTGTTGAAGAAGTACGACGCGATGCTGGGGTCGGTCTGGCTCAGCGTCTGGACGTTCCCGGCGGTCATGGTCCAGACCGGCTTGGTCGCGGCGCCGGCCGGGCCCGCGACCAGGGCCAGCGCCAGGCCGGTGGCACCGGCCGCGGCGACTGCTCCGATGCTGACCTTCGCCCGGATCGTGCGCGGGCGCCACCCCCGGGCGCGAGAGTGGCCGGCCGGGGCACTCGCCTCGCCGGACGGATTTCGGGCGTCTTCCGGCGATGGGTTCCGATTGGTATTCATGACAGCTCCCGCGGATTTATTGCTGGGTCTTTGTGCCTTCATAGCCAGTGTCAAGAAATCGCCGCCTGTGCCCCAGAGAATTGCGGCCTGTCCTGGATGAGGGTTTTCCCCGATCCGTTTGCCACCGGATCCGGCGGCTGGCGGGGCAATACGGCCCGAGTCGCAATGCTTTGCCCCGGGCCGGGCAGGGGGCGCCCCGGTGACGTGACGTGATGTGATGTCCGTCAGGCCAGCCAGGCGTACCCCTCCCGGGACGGCCGGCGGCGGATCGTCCCGCCGGTGAGTGCCGCTGCCCGCCGGCTCAGGTGACTACCCAGAGTCTGATAGTCTTTACTTTTAGTAACAATCCTGGCCCGGTGCCGTCGCCCCGGCCGGTGCCGTCGTCAGGGCCGGTGCCGTCGTCCGGGCCGGTGCCGTCGCGGCGCGGCACAGCTTGGTTGCGTGCGCACGGCCGGCCCGAGGTGCCCGGAGGGAAAGCCTTCCCTGTCCCGAGGGCCCGGCACGTGCTGATCGGCTGCCCCCGGCGCGGCAGGCGCCTCCCGGCCAGTCTGGAGATGATTCACATGGCCCAGCCGACAGCGAGTGGCCATGCGCCGGCCAGCCCGGCCCCGGGGAGACGGCTGCGGCCAGCGCCGGCACCGAGCGCGGCGATGCCCGGGAGTCCCTGGAGCGGAAAGGGCGACTGCAGGCGCAGGCCCAGCGCCTGGAAAGCCTCGGCCAGCTCGCCGGGGGCGTCGCGCACGACTTCAACAACCTGCTCGCCGTGATCCTCAACTACGTGTCCTTCGTCTCCGAGGACGTCGCCGCCGCGGCCGGGCCTGACCCGGCCCGGCACCTGGCGTCGGCCAGCGCTGACCTCGAGCAGATCAAGAAGGCCGCCGAACGGGCGGCCGGGCTGACCCACCAACTGCTCGTCTTCGCCCGGCGCGACGTGATCCGGCCGCAGGTCCTCGACATCGACACCGTCATCACCGCGGTGGAGGAACTGCTGAGCCGCACCATCGGGGAGCATGTCGAGCTGGTCACCTCGCTGGCCGGTGACCTGTGGCCGGTGCTGGCCGATCCTGGCCAGCTGGAGCAGGTGCTGGTGAATCTCGCGGTCAATGCCCGTGACGCCATGCCCGCCGGCGGCACGCTGACCATCGACACCGGCAACATCACCGTCGACGCTGACGCCATCGCCGGGGGATCCAGGGCGCAGAAGGGCCGGAACGTGCGGCTGCGGGTCAGCGACACCGGCATCGGAATGCCAGCCGGCGTTGCGCAGCACGTATTCGAGCCGTTCTTCACCACCAAGCCGGACGGCGGCGGAACCGGGCTCGGCCTGGCCACCGTCTACGGGATCCTGACCCAGGCCGACGGGGACATCCGGATCTACTCCGAACCTGGCCACGGCACGACCTTCATCATCACGCTGCCTGCCACCGCCGAGGGAGCCGCCCCGATCGCAGAGCCCATGCCGTACCAGCGGGCACCCAAGGGAGAGACGGTCCTGGTCGTTGAGGATGAGGAAGCGCTGCGCGAGGTGACCAGGCGGATCTTCAGCCGTAACGGCTACCAGGTGATCACCGCCGCGAACGGCCCGGAGGCCCTCAGCATCGCCACTGGCCACCCGGGCGAGATCCACCTGCTGGTCACCGACGTGGTCATGCCGCACATGCTCGGCAAGGAGGTCGCCGAGAAAATGCGGTTGCTCAAACCAGGGATCGAAGTGATCTTCATGTCCGGCTACGCCCGGCCCGTCCTCGCCTCCCAGGGCAGGCTCGACCCGGGCGTGGCCCTCGTGGAGAAGCCGTTCTCCGAGGCCGACCTGCTGGCCCTGGCCGGACACGTACTCAACGGCCACTTCCAGGGGTTCACGACCATCCAGGGGACCCCGGCCTGACGTCGCCGGCCGCCAGGGCAACCACCCTCCCGGCCGCGGCGGCCAGCCGGCCTGCAGTGATCACCGGGTGCCAATCCGCCAGTCGACGGCCACGCACCCGTCGGGCCCAGCCAGTACCGGGTTCAGGTCGAGCTCGGCGATCTCAGGGTGCGCAGCCATAAGGTCGCCGACGGCCACGATAATTTCCGCAACGAAACCCAGGTGGACCGGCGGACTGCCGCGCAGCCCGCCGAGGATCGCGGCGCCCCGCAACGACGACAGCATCGCCCGGGCCTGCCCGGTATCCACCGGGGCCACGGCCAGCTGCACGTCACGCTGAGTCTCGGCCAGCACGCCGCCCAGGCCGGCCATCACCATGGCCCCGAACTCCGGGTCCCGGATCCCGCCGACCAGCAGCTCCACCCCCTGATGCTGGCGTTGCACCAGTATTCCTGCCCCCTCCGCCAGCCCGAGCAGCTCGGCCGCCGCTCCGGCGACCTCGTCCGCCGAGGCCAGTCCCAGGCGCACCCCGCCGGCATCGCTCTTGTGGATCAGGTCCGGGTGATCGACCTTCGCCACCGCGGGGTAGCCGAGCCGCTGCGCGGCCGCGGCTGCCTCCTCCGGACTGCCGCAAAGGACGGTCTCGATCACCGGAATCCCAGCCTCGGCCAGCACGTCGCGCGCGGTGGCCGGCGACAGGAAACCGTTCGCCGGGGAGCCCCGCAGGGGCGCGGCGGGGCCATCGAGGGCAGGCCGGGGTGCCCGGTGGACGTGCGCGCGCCGCCCCGGCGCGCGCACGTCCACCGGTGCCCCGGTCTCCGTCCCCGGGGGCGGGTTTTCAGTGCCCGGTGCCCGAGTACCGGGCGTCTGGTCTTTCTCCCGCCGCAGCCCGGCACCGCAGCGCACCGCCACGCCCACCACCCGCGCCGTCCGCTCCGGCCACGCGAAGCACGGCACCCCGGCCTCGTGCAGCACCCGGGCGTGCTCATCCGCGGACCGCGGCGCGACCCAGCACACGTAGACCGGCACCGGCACCCGGTCCGCCCGCAGCCGCTCCACCGCGTCCCGGACCGCGGCCGCGACCCCGGCCGACGCGGACCGCTGCAGCAACACCGGCACGACCACGTTGACCTCGCCCGACCGGGCCAGCATCTCGATCGCGCCCGGGTACACGGTGGTGAACAGCTTCCAGGCCGGCGTCATGTCCACCGGATTCCGGGCGCTGGCGTAGGCCGGCATGATGGCCCGGAGCTCTTTCTGCAGGGTCCCGCTCAGCTCCGGGACCGCCAGGCCCTCGTCGGCGAGCAGGTCGGTCAGCTCCACCCCGGTGCCGCCGGAGTTGGTGACCACTGCCACCCGGCCGCCGCGGGGCACCGGCTGGCTGGACAGGGCCCGGGCCGCGTCGAGCACCTGCAGGCCGGTGCGCACCCGGACCACGCCCGCCTGGCGCAGCGCCGCGTCGCGGACCGCGTCGTCGGTGGCCAGGGCGGCGGTGTGCGACATGGCGGCCCGCTGCCCGGCGCTGGTCCGGCCGCCCACGACCGCGACGACCGGCTTGTCCGGTGTGGTCAGGCAGGCTTCCCTGAAGAACCCGCGGGCGTCGGTGATCGACTCGAGCACCAGGCAGATAACCGAGGTGCCCGGGTCCCGCCTCAGGTACGCGAGCAGTTCCGCGTCGGTGATGTCCGCCTTGTTGCCGGCCGCGAACACCTTGGCCACGCGCAGGCCCTCGTCCTGGCCCAGCGCGTGCACGGCCATCCCGTACGACCCGGACTGGGTGACGATCGTGACGCCCCCGCCGCCGCGCGGCATGCCGGCCGCGATCGAGGCGTTCAGCGGCAGGTCGGCGTTCTGCACCCCGAAGCAGTTGGGGCCGACCAGCCGCACCCCGCCCGCCCGGGCGGCGGCTACCGCCTCGGCCTGCAGGTGCGCGCCCTCGTCGCCGGTCTCCGCGAAGCCCGCGCTGAGCACGACCACGGCGGCGACGCCTTTGCTCGCGGCGTCCCGGACGATGCCCGGGACGGTGGCGGCAGGCGTGGCGACCACGGCCAGGTCCACGTCGCCGGGAACGTCCCGCAGGCCAGGGTAGGCCACCAGGCCGCCGACACGGGCCGCCTGGCCCACCGGCACGACGTCGCCGGGGAAGCCGGCCAGGTTGTCCCACAGCAGCCGGCCGACCGAGCCGGGCCGGGCGGACGCCCCGACCAGGGCGACCCGGCGCGGCGCGAACACCGCCGCCAGGCCGTCCCGGCCGTTCAGCATGCGCAGTCCTGGCCGTGCCCCTGGACGGACGCCCTGCTCTCGAAGACTCTGGCCAGCTCCTTCGGGGAGAACTCCGATGTCCGGACTCCGAGCGGGTCCACCGAGCGGACCGCGGCCAGCTCGGACACCGACGGCGGCGGGACCGGGCGCAGGTCCCCGGCCACCTGCAGGGCGAAGCCGGTGGCCGCGCGGACCTCGGCCACGCTGACGTCCGGGAACACCTGCACCAGCCGGGCCTGCCCCTGCGGGTAGTCGAACACGCCCAGCTCGGTGACCAGCCACTGCGGGCCGCCGCCGGTGAAGCCGAGCTCGGCCCGGGTGCCAAGCCGGGTGCGGTGGCCCATGTCGGTGACGAAGTCGCAGTCGCGGACCAGGGTCCGGCCGGAGCGGTGCCGGGTGGTCCAGACCGTGAGGTGGCCGATGGTGGCGGACAGGTTGCAGCCGCCGCCCCCGCCGCCCAGCTTCACCTTCGGCCTGGCCAGCCGGCCCGATCGCGGTGACGTTGGTGTTGCCGTACCCGTCGATCTGCCCGCCGGACAGGAACATCCGGTCCACGTCGCCGCGGACCGCGGCGTCGAAGAACTCCTCGAACCGCATGCTGTACGCCGCGCCCCGGCGCAGGCTGTCGTCGTTGCTGGTCGGCGGGATGAACGGGGGGTCGGGGTTGATCGCGTACATGGCGCCCTCGACCAGCACCATGTCCCGGGCGTGGGTGCGCCGGGCCACGTGCATCGCGACCTGTGCGCACGGGCTGCCGAAGCCGTGGAACACCGTTTCCCGGGGCCGGATGGTCCGGGCCAGCGCCACCACGAACCACTCGTCGATGGTCCAGCTCATGCGGAGTCTCCCGCCTGTGAGAACAGCTCCTGCCACGCGTCGGTGGACCGGGACCAGGCGGCCAGCCGGGAGAGCCGGTCGGGGCCGATCGCGCCCCGGTAGCTCTCCTCGCTGTCCTGCACGTAGGCGGCCAGGTACTTGTCCAGGCCCTCCGGCCCGGACTGGGCCGCGGCCACGTACTCACGCAGGTGGCTGCGGTCATAGGCGTAGCGCGGGTAGCAGGACGCCGGATGGGCCCCGAACGGGACGTGCGCGACGGCCGCCACCAGGTGCCCGGGGACGGTGACGCCTGCCGCGGTCACCTGCTCGGTGGAGACCAGCTCGTCGACGGTCGCGATGACCATCCGTGACGCGGAGGCGAACCGCTCGTCCAGCACGTACGGCTGCTCCAGGTGCAGGTTGCCGTAGCGGTCCCCGGACGGCGCGTGCAGCAGCGCCACATCGGGGCGCAGCGGGGGCACGGCGACCAGTGTCTCCCCGGTAAACGGGCAGGTGACCTCCGCGTACTCGGGGTGCAGCCGGACGATGTCGGAGCCGCGGACCCCGCGGACGGGCAGGAACGGCACCCCCATCTCGGCCGCCCGCAGCTGGGCCAGGATCGTGGCGCAGCAGCTCTCCGCCACCTCGATCGTGGCCTCCTCGGCGGCCCGGCGGTACGCGGGAGCCAGCCCGAGGTCCTGCTCGAAGCCGACGTAACTTTCCTCGCACCGGCGGACGGCCCCGGCACCCACGAGCATGTCCACGTCGATGCTGTGCGCCGACCCGACCAGGTGCAGGCCGCTCCGGCGCTGCCGGACCAGCTCGCGGACCAGGGCCATGGGCAGCCGGGCGGACAGGCCACCGCCGAGCGCGACCATGGCGCCGTCGATGACCAGGGCGGCCGCGTCGGCCAGGCTGGCCCGCTTGTCGGCCGGTGGGCGCAGGCTCATGGGGATCCTCCAGTGAACGCGGCCAGACCGCGGGTGGCTTTGATGGCGGCGGCCAGCACCGGGTCGTAGACCGGCGCGAACGGCGGGGCGTAGCTGAGGTCGAGCGCCGCCAGGTCCTCCACGCTGAACCCGGCATGCAGCGCGGTGGCCAGCACGTCGACACGCTTGGCGGCGCCCTCCCGGCCCGCGAGCTGCCCGCCGAGCAGCCGCCCCTCCCGGGTGTGCACCAGCCGGACGTGCAGCGGCGAGCTGCCCGGGTAGTACTTGGCCCGGGACCGGGACACCTCGTCGGTCGCCACCGCATCCAGCCCGGCCGCCTGCGCCTCGGCCAGCCCCAGCCCGGTCCGGGCCACCTCCAGGTCGAAGACCTTCACCACCGCGGTGCCGACCACGCCCCGGAACGAGGCGGTCCCCCCGGCGGCCACGGTCCCGGCCACCCGGCCGGTCTTGTTGGCGGCGGGACCGAGCGGGACCCAGGCGGGGCGGCCCAGCACCAGGTGCGGCAGCGCGACCGCGTCCCCCGCCGCGAACACGTCCGGCAGCGAGGTGCGCATCCCGGCGTCCACCACCACCGACCCATCCGGCAGGTGCCTGGCACCCGCCTGGATCAGCAGGTCCGTGGCGGGGCGGACGCCAACCGCGATGACCACCACGTCGGCGGGGATCTCCTCGCCTTCCACCACCGCGGTCAGGCAGCCGGCCGGGGTGCTGCCCTGGTCCACCGCCTCCAGCCGGGCGCCGAGCCGCAGCTTCACGTGCCGCTCGACCTCGGCCTGGGCCAGCGCGGCGACTGGCTCGTCCACGGTGCCCAGCACCCCGGGCAGCGCCTCGACTACCTCCACGTCCACGCCCGCGCAGACCAGGGCCTCCGCGGTCTCCAGGCCGACGTACCCGGCACCCACCACGACCGCGCGGCGCATGGTGCGGCTGGCCAGCAGCCGCCGCAGCCCGATCGCCTCGTCCAGGGACCGGATCGTGAACACGCGGCGGTCGTCGAGGCCGGGTATCGGCGGGCGGACCGGGTCGGCGCCGCTGGTCACCACCAGCGCGTCGTAAGCCAGCGGCTCCCCCGTGGTGGCCGATGGAGCCTGCGCCGCGGGAGTCCCGGCGGCCAGCCGCACCTGCCGGGCGGCCGGGTCGATCCCGGTGACCCGGGTGTGCAGCCGCAGGTCGATGCCGCGCTCCTCGCGGAAGGCAGACGGGGGATAGGCGAGCAAGTCCTCCGGCGCTGCGACGGTGCCCCCCAGGTAATACGGGATCCCGCACATGCCGTAGGCGGCGAAGCCGCCTGCCTCGCAGACCACCACGTCGAGGCCGGGGTCGGTGCGCCGGGCCGCCGAGGCGGCCGACATCCCGGCGGCGCCGCCGCCGATCACCACGAGCCGTGCCACCCGTGCTCCCATCACCTCGACGCCCGGTCATCCGAGCATGCGGGCCGCGCCGCCACCGCAGTCAGGTCTTACCAGGACAAAGAAGCGGGGCAGGCTCGACCCGCCAGAACAGTGGAATCGCCGCCTCCGGGCGTCACGCTGGGCAGCATGACGGAGCGCAGCAGCAGCAAGCACGGCCCCGTGGTGGCCAGCCCTGAGACGGCCAGCCCGGCGGGCCCCAGCCCGGCGCAAGCCAGCCCGGCAGGAGCCAGCCCGGCAGGAGCCAGCGCGGCGCAAGCCAGCCCGGTGGCCAGCGAGGTCGCGGCGGTCGTGGCCCGGGCCCGCACGGCCGCCCGCGCCATCGAGTCCTACACCCAGGAGCAGGTGGACGAGCTGGTCACGGCGGTGGCCTGGGCTGTGGTGCGCAAGGACCACGCCGAGGCGCTGGCCCGGCTCGCCGTGGACGAGGGCGGGTTCGGCAACTACACGGACAAGGTCGCGAAGATCAACAAACGGGTGACCGGCGTGCTGGCCGACATGACCGGGCTGCGGACCGTCGGGGTCGTGGAGGAGTTGCCCTCGGCCGGCCTGGTGAAAATCGCCAAGCCGGTCGGGGTGGTCGCCGCGCTGATCCCGACCACCGGGCCGGACGCGACCCCGCCGGTCAAGGCGCTGTTCGCGCTCAAGGGCCGGAACGCGATCATCTGCGCGCCGCACCCGCGGACCACCGGCGCCACCGAGGCGGTGGCCGGGTTCATGCGGGCCGCGTGCGAGCAGGTCGGCGCGCCCGCGGACCTGGTCCAGTCGCTGCCCGCGCCGTCGCTGCCGAAGACCCAGGAGCTGATGCGCCAGGCTGACCTGATCGTCGCGACCGGCGGCGCGGGCATGGTGCACGCCGCGTACAGCTCCGGCACCCCGGCCTACGGGGTGGGGGTGGGCAACGCCGTGCATGTGGTGGACGAGACCGCTGACCTGGCCGACGCGGCCTCCGCCATCCTCGCCGCGAAGACCTTCGACTACGCCACGAGTTGCCTGGCCGACAACGCCCTGGTCGTCCACGCGGACGTATACGACGAGCTGGTCTGGCGGCTGACCGAGGCCGGGGCGCACCGGTGCGACGCGGAGCAGAAGGAGGCGCTGCGCCAGGTGATGTGGCCGGACGGCGGCCCGGTGCCCGCGGCCGCCGTGGTGGCGAAGTCCGCGGCGCACATCGCGGGGCTGGCCGGCTTCGGGCTCGATCCGGCCTGCCCGATGATCATGGTCGAGGAGACGGGCACCGGCCCGGATCATCCGTTCTCGGGCGAGAAGCTGTCCGTGGTGCTGGCCGTCTACCGGTACGAGGGCGGCATCAGCGCCGCCGCGGACCTCGTCAACGCCATCACCGCCTACCAGGGGCTCGGCCACACCTGCGGCATCCACAGCAGCTCGGACGCGAACGTGGAACGGCTGGCCCTGACGACCCGGACCGCCCGCGTGCTGGTGAACCAGAACATGAACGAGGGGGCGGGCAGCCCGCGCAACGGCCTGCCGTTCACGCTCAGCCTCAGCTGCGGGGCCTGGGGCGGCAACATCACCACCGAGAACGTCAACGCGCGGCACTTCGTCAACCTGACCTGGGTGTCCCGGCCCATCGAGCCCAAGACGATCAGCGAGGAAGCCCTGTTCGGCGCGCACTGGCACGCCTACGGCCGGTGAGCCAGCGCGACACCGGGCCGCAGGTGACGCCGGGGCACCTTATCGGGGTGGGTTTTGCGCCGCGGGCGGCGCAAAACCCACCCCGATCACGGGGATGCCCGAGACGGTGGCCACGATCCAGGCCAGCACCAGGGCCTCCTCGTGCCACGCGTCGTACCGGCCGCTGCGGCCGCCGTGCCCGGCGGTCATCTCGGTCTTCAGCAGGAACGGGCCGCCCCGTGCCCCCGCCTGGAGCCGGGCGATCCACTTGGCCGGCTCGGTGTAGAGCACCCTGGTGTCGTTGAGGCTGGTGACCGCCAGCACGGGCGGGTACTTTTCCGCGTGGTCGTTGTGCAGGATCAGCAGCCGGCCGGTGCCGTCCGTGCTGCCCTGGTGCTCGACCTCGTACTCCACGCGCTGGCGCCGCGGCGCCACGACGGCGGGTGGACCTCCTCGCCGTCCAGCGGCCCCCCGTCCGGCCCCTCGCCGTCCAGCGGACCGCCCTGACCGGTCCCGGGCGGTCCGGTGTCTTCCGCCCGGACGGCCCGCCGGCAGTGCAGCGCGTACTGCTTCCCCTCGACCGTCCGGGAGTAGTACCACCAGCCGCCCTTGCGGGTGGGCACGGACAGGTCCGTCTCCTGGGTCCGGGCCTTGATCTCGCCGAAGATCGTGTCGCGGAGGGCGGCCTGGCCCGCGGTCAGCGCCTGCGTGTAGGCGTTCTCGGCGTTCAGGAACGCGATCGTCTCCGGGTTCTCCTTGCCGGCCAGCCACGCGTACTCGTCGATCACGGTGTCGCCGTGATGGGTCCGCTCGGCCGGGATCCGCGCGGCAGCCGGGGGAGCCGTTATGCCTGGCTCAGCTGTCACGGTCCAGCCTGCTGGCCAGGAACTCGTCGGGGTCCAGGTAGTACGGGTTGTCGATAACCATGCCGCCGAGCAGCGCCTTGGGGTGCGTCTTCAGCACGTCCATGATCAGGTCCCCGGAGCACCGGGTCAGGTCGTAGAGGCAGAGGTTGACCTGGGGGAAGTTCGACATGATCCGGTTCAGCTCGGATTCGTAGCCCATCAGGTCACTGACCACCGCCTCGTCGCGGTGCGCCCAGCTCATGTCCCCGATGTTCCGGGCCCGCATGGGGGCGTCCGGGCTGACCTGCTCCTCGCCTCCGGGCCGCTCCCCGCCCCGCCTCCCCGCCTCCGGGCCGCTCCCCGCCCAGGCTCTGGCGGGCCTTGCCCTCCCAGAACTTCAGCATCCGCTCAGGCAGGAAGCCACCCTCGGCCAGATAGGTCCCGTAGGAGTCGAGCACCTCGAGCTGGCGGTCTGACAGGTAGGGCTCCACCTCGATGTGCTCGGCCATGCCGGCCAGCACGTCCTCCGGGGTGCAGCTGTCCACCACGCAGGTGCACTTGTCACCCGCCTTGAGCCCCTCGATCAGGAAGGGGATGAGGATGTCATCACGCTCGGAGGGCTGGCGGTAGAAGCCGCAGATGTGATCGCCCACGCGCAGCTGCAGGCCCAGCACCTCGCGGCCCACCTCTGCGGTCATACGCATCCTCCCCCCGTGAATGTAACACCGCGCGGGCCGGTACGCCTCTGGCGTCCGGCCCGCGCGGCCCTGGTCACAGGGTGCTTCGGACGGTCTCGGCCGCCTGCCCCATGTTGCGGAGCTTGGCGTAGGCGGCGGTCCGGCTGAAGTACCCCAGCCCGCAGTCCGGTGCCACCAGCAGCCGGTCGGCCGGGACGACCTCCAGCACGCGCCTGATCCGGCGCTCGATCTGCCCGGCGGTCTCGACCTGCAGGTTCTTCGCGTCCACCACGCCCGCGCCGAGCACCTTGTCGGTGGGGAAGTCGCGGAACGCCTCCAGCTCGTCGAAGCCCTTGTTGGTGAACTCCAGGTGGATCACATCGGCGGGCGACTCCTTGAACAGCGGCATCATCGAGGTGGCGTGGTTGTCGAAGATGTCCCGCTGGCCGTCCACGCTGCCGTAGCAGATGTGCCAGAACTTGATCGCGTCCACGCCGTCGAACAGGATGTTCTGCATCTCGATCTGCCACATGTCCGTGGTGTACGGCGCCAGCACGTCGATCAGCTGCACCGCCTCCAGCCCGATGCTGACGAGGTACTTCAGCTCCTGATTGAGCGCGATGGCCAGATCCCGGGCCACCGCGATCTGGTCGCCGTAGTACTCGTCCTTGACGATGACGCTCTGCTGGGCCGGGCCGAGGAACGCCACCTTGAACGGCTTGTCGGTGACGTTCTGCATGGTCATGACCACGCTCTCGAAGATGGGCCGCTCCCAGGTGATCTTGTCCTTGACCACGGCCTGGTAGAACGGCCGGTACTTGGCACCCTCACCAGGGGGACCGTACGGCCGGAAGCCGCCCAGGTTCTCCGGGATGAAGTGGAAGATCGGCTCCAGCTGGAAGCCGGGCGCTTCCCACTCGTAGTACTGGGCGCCGTCGCACAGGATGTCCAGCCCGGCCTTTTCCTGCTCGTCCGCGCAGATATGACAGGCATCCTCGTAGGCCACCCGCAGGTTGTGGCTGCGGTACACCGGTTCGCTCAGCGAGCCGAGGACGCGCCCCTGCAGCCAGTGCGGCCGGGGGAACGCCGACACCGCCGAGACGGGGAGCAGGACTTCTTCGCCACGAATTTCCATTGACTATCACCTTTCCTGCTGACGGATTCTGTGCTTGTGCCTGCGCCGCTCAGCCCGGCTGGCCGAGTTCCGCCCGGACTTTGGCCGCGCCTTCGGCCAGCGAGCGGAGCTTGTTCTGCGCCGTCATCCGCTGCAGCATGACCAGGCCGCAGTCGGTGGTCAGCCCGAGCCGCTCGGCCGGCACGTACTCCAGGCACTGCCGGATCCGGTCCGCGACCTCATCCGCGGTCTCGGTGATGGTTAACTTCACGTCGATCACGCCCGCCACGAAGTCCCTATCCCAGTTGTTCTCGGCGAGCGGCTTCAGGTCGTCCGGGCCGGTCCGGCCGACCTCCCAGTTCAGCGCGGTCAGGTGGGCCTCCTTGACCTTCGGGAAGATGCCGAAGGCCCGGTTGGGGGCCGCCGTGTCCGCCTGCCGGCTGGCCAGCACGTATGCCCCGTACTCCTGCTCGGTGTCGTCCGGCAGGTAACCCGGGGTGCCGCCGTAGTTCCCCCAGCAGGTGTGCACCCAGAACTGCACGCCGGGGACATTGTCCACGGCCAGGTTGAAGACCTCGACCTGCCAGTCATTCATCTCGTACGGCCAGAGGAACTCATCCAGCTGGATGATCTCTGCCCCCGCCTCCGCGAGCTCCAGGAAGTCTTCGTGATAGGCCTTCGCGATGGCGGTCGCCAGTTCCTTCATGTCCTTGTAGAACAGGTCGTTGGACGCGGCCGCGAGCACGTGAATGCCCTGGTAGGAGATCTTCACCGGCTTCTTGGTCGCCTTGCGCACCGCGCGCAGGGTCGGCATCGCGAACGAGGTGCGCCTGGACACCTCGCCCACCACGGTGGGGGAGAACAGCGTCGAGTAGATCGGCAGCCCAAGCTGGGGCCCGTCGATCTCGTACCCGCGCAGCCGCTCGAAATAGTGGTACACGACCTGGGCGTACGGGCTGTCACCGCCGTGCACGCGGCCGTCGGAGATGATGTCCAGCCCGGCGGACTCCTGGTCGTGCACCACCGCGAGGATCGCGTCCTCGTAGGCCTCCCGGGTCAGCGAGTCATACACCAGGGCCCCGGGCGGAAGCTTCGAGTGCGCGTACCCGTCGTACCAGCGCGGGTTGGGATAGTTCCCGACCATCGTGGTGGGAAGCAGGACGTCTTCATGGCCCACTAGCATTTCGGCCTCCTTGCCGGCTACGGACTCATGGGTTCACTGTGCGATCGGCCTCGCCGGGCCGACCATGACCTGCCCGGACCAACCAGCCGCCGGCAGCGGCCCCTGCGGGACGAGGCAGGAGCTCACCGGGTTCCGCTCGGCTCCCGGCCGCCGGCCAGCACCGCCTGGCTGGCCGCGACCACGCGCGCTGCGGTCACATCTACCTCGGCCTCGAGGGACGCGGCCACCGGCAGCGGCACGTTGCCGCCGCTGACCCGGGTGACCGGGGCGGTGAGCGAGCCGAACGCCTCCTGCGCCGCGATGGCCGCGACCGAGGCCCCCCAGCCGAGCTGGCCCGGGTTCTCCTCCACCACGACCAGACGCCCGGTGCGCGCGACCGAGCCGAGCACCGTGGCCACGTCCAGCGGCACCAGCGTCCGCAGGTCGATGACCTCGGCCTCGATGCCCTCGGCGGCCAGCTCGGCGGCCGCGGCCACGCAGGTGCCGACCGTGATGGACAGCCCGACCAGGGTCACGTCGGCGCCCGGGCGCACGATCCGCGCCTGGCCCAGCGGCAGCACAAGCTCACCGTCGGGCCCACCTTCCGGCATGGCCTCCTTCCGCCCGTACAGCGCCTTGTGCTCGAGCACCATGACCGGGTCGTCGTCCCGGATGGCCGCGGCGAGCAGCCCGAACGCCTCGGCCGGGCCGGCCGGTGAGGCGATCTTCAGCCCGGGCACCGTCATGGCCCAGTTCTCCACCGACTGGCCGTGCTGGCTGCCGAACCCCAGCCCGCCGGAGCCGTTCGCGCCGCGCAGCACGAGCGGCAGGCTGACCTGGCCGCCGGTCATGTAACGGACCTTCGCGATCTCGTTGGCTACCTGGTCCCAGCAGGTCGCGTAGAAGTCGGCGAACATGATCTCGGCCACCGGCCGCAGCCCGGCCATGGCCGCGCCCATGGCGGCACCCGCGATGGCCTGCTCGGAGATCGGCGTGTCCCAGACCCGGTCCGCCCCGAACCGCTCACGCAGGCCCCCGGTGGTCTTGAACACCCCGCCGGAGCCGACGTCCTCGCCGAGCAGCACGACCCGGTCGTCCCGGGCCATCTCCTGGGCCAGCGCGGCGGCGACGGCCTGCCGGTAGGTCAGTTCCGCCATTGCCAGCTCCCATCGCTCCACACGTCGGTCCAGGCCCCGGCCGGGTCGGGGACGGGCCGGGCCAGCACCTGCTGGGCCAGCTCGGCCAGGTCGGCCTTGATCCGCGTGTCGATCTCGTCCAGCTTCTCCGCGGCCGTGCCGTCGGCCACCAGCGTGGCCCGGGCGAGCAGCAGCGGATCCCGCTCGCGCCAGCGGGCCACTTCCTCCGCCGGGCGGTACGCGGCGGCATCCGCGGCCGAGTGGCCCTTGAGCCGGTAGGTCTGCGCCTCGATCAGGCTCGGCCCGTCACCGTCCCGGGCGGCGCGGACCGCGTCGCCGACCACCTGCCGGACCGCGGCGACGTCGTTGCCGTCGACCACGATCGGGGGCAGTCCGTAGGCGGCGGCCCGGTCGGCGGCGGGCAGCCCGACCGGGATCACGTGCCCGATCGGGGTGTACTCCATGTACCAGTTGTTCTCGCACACGAACACGACCGGCAGCCGCCACACCGCGGCCAGGTTGACCGCTTCGTGGAACGCGCCGATGTTGGTGGTCCCGTCGCCGAAGAAGCACGCGGTGACCTGCCCGCTGCGGCGGATCCGGGCCGCCCAGGCCAGGCCGCAGGCGATCGGAAGGTGCGCGCCGACGATGGCGTAGGAGCCGTAGTAGCCGTGCTCCACGCTGGTGATGTGCATGGAGCCGCCCTTGCCCCCGCAGATCCCGCCCTCGCGGCCGAGCAGCTCGGCCAGGACCGCGTCGGCCGGGGCGCCCCGGGCCAGCGCGTGCGCGTGCCCCCGGTAGGTGCCCAGCGAGTAGTCGCCGGGGCGGAGCACGGACGCGGCCCCGACGGCGATGGCCTCCTGGCCGAGCCCCAGGTGCACCGGGCCGTGGATCTGGCCCTGCCGGTACAGCGTGTCAACCCGCTCCTCGAAACGCCGCAGGAAACACATCTGCGCGAACAGTTCCAGCTCATCCGCGCCGGCGAGGGGGGGCGCGCCGGAGGCGTGTTCCCTCCGGGCCGGCGACGTGCGGGGGCCGGGGGCTCCGGGGGAAGTCCCCCGGGAAAGCGGGGCGGGGGGCCGTTCCCCCGGGCTGGCGCTGCCGTCCATGGCCAGGACGCTACGGTGGCGCCGCGCACCGGGCCTCGTCCTGGCAGGCCCAACCGAGCGCAGTCCGTGCGACACGCAGGCTCAGGCCGCCCCGGTTCAGGCCGGAGTATCGCCGAGGGCCTGGAGGGTCACGTAGGCCCGGGTCGCGAGCTGCAGGTTGAAGTGGGTCTCGGGGTTGCCCAGGTCGAAGCCGGTCAGCTCGCGGATCCGCTGCAGCCGGTACTTCAGCGTGCTGCGGTGCACGGACAGCGCCCGGGAGGTGGCCTCGTACCCGCCGCCGTGCTGCAGGTACTGGATCAGCGTCTTGACCAGCTCGGTGTGCTTGCGCTCGTCGTAGGACGCCAGCGTGCCGAGCCACTTGAGGACGAACGCCTCCACATCGGTCAGGTCGTCCACCGCGGCCAGCATCCGCAGCACGTCGAGGTCCGCGAACACCGAGGTCCGCTCGGCCGACGCGGACGCCTCCTGCATCCGCAGCGCGAGCCGCGCCTCGCGCAGCGAGCGGGACAGCTCCGAGGGCCGCGGGTAGGCGTCGCCGACGCCGATCCGGCAGCGGCTGCCGCCCAGCTCGGCCACGATGCCGGCGCGCAGCGCTTCCCAGCCGGCGCGGTCGCCGTGGCAGGCCACCCGGCCCACCCGGCGCATCCGGCGCACCCGGCGCGGCCGGCGAAATGGCTGGCGCCACGATCACCACCGTGCCCGCCATGCTGCCCAGCAGGCAGGGCCGGTGCTGGTGGCGCAGCACCCGGCGGGTGGCGTGCAGCACCTCCTCCTGGGCCGGCGAGCTCTCGGCCACCTCCACCACCGCCACCTGGTGCGGCCGCCCCAGGTCGTACCCGAGCGCCTCGGCGCGCAGGCGGGCGCTCTCGTCGTCGGTGCCGGTCAGCAGGTCGTGCACCAGCTCGCGGCGGACCCGCAGTTCGGTGTCGGCCAGCCCGCGCAGCCGGGCCAGCTCGACGGCGAGGACGGTGGCGCCGTGCTCCAGGGCCATCACGTCCGTGGTGCCCGCCTGGTGCCCGGGATCCATCAGGGCGAGCAGCCCGAGCACGCCGGGGCGGGGCGAAGCCAGGGCGACCACGCGGTCGCCGTCGCGGACCGACCGGCCGGCGGTCATCAGCAGGCGCAGCAGCTGCTCCCGCTCGTAGGCGGCGAGTTTCGGGTACCGGGCCGGCTGGCCCGGGCCGGACCACGCGGACAGGTTGCCGTAGCGGTCCTCCACCGCGACCGCGAGCCCGGTCAGGTCGTGCAGCGCCTCGGCGATGCCGGCCGCGCCCTCGCCGGCCGCTGCGACCCGGGTGAGCCGCTCGTGGATGGCCATGCCGTGGCGCAGCGTGGCGACCGTCTCCTCGAGCGCGCCGTTGGTGGCGGCCAGCTGCTCCGCGATGTCCCGCTCCCGCACGTGCAGCTGGGCGTTGGATACCGCCACCCCGGTCTGCTGGGCGAGCACCTGGGCCAGGAACTGTTCCTCGACCGCGGGCTCGCGCGCGGCGTGCACGATCAGGTGGCCGAGCCGCCCCGCGATGCTCCGCAACGGGTACGCCCAGGCCCACCCGGCGTCCAGGCTGGTCACTGGCCCGCCGGCCTCGGGCAGGGCCTGGAGCTCGGCGGCCAGCTCCGGGCCGGGGGCGCCGCAGCGGCGGCTGCCGGCCCACCACGCGTCCCCGATCACGAAACCCGCGATCTGCCAGCTGCCCAGTGAGGCGGCCGCGGACGTGGCCAGCCGCAGGATCTGCTGGTCGTCCGCGCTCTCGGTCATCAGGATGGACAGCACCAGGAGCGCCCGCAGGTTGGTCAGCTGGCTGCGGAGCAGGACCACCTCGTCGCGGCACGGGCGGCGGCGGCCGCCGGCTGTCCTGCCGGTGCTGTGCCTGCCGGTGACTCAACTGTGCCCACGCTCCACCGCCCCGTGGATCAGGTAGGTCACCCGGAGCGTAGAAGAATCCGGGCGCAGAACTAACGGAGTCCGGAGGCAAACCCCGCCCCTGATTTTGTCCCGCCAGGACAGTTTGGTCCCCCGAGGGCAGGCCTCCGCCGCAAGCCCCTCGTGATCAGTTGATCACGACAAGGATGCGAGAGGTGCGGGGGCTGGCGGGGCGTGTGGGGCTGATGGTGGTGGGAGTAGGGCTGGGTGAGTCACTGGGAAGTCATGCCGCCGTCCGCGGTGATCACCGAGCCGGTCAGGAACGAGGAGTCGTCGCTGGCCAGGAACAGCGCGACCGCGGCGATCTCCTCCGGCGTGCCGAGCCGGCCGATCGGGTACTTGGCCACGGTCAGCGCCAGCCCGGCCGCCATGTCCCCGCCACCGCGGGCCCGCAGCATGGGCTCCATCAGCGGCGTGTACACCGTGCCCGGGCAGATCACGTTGACCCGGACCCCGCGCGGGGCCAGGTCCACGGACATCGACCTGGTCAGCGCGACCACCGCCCCCTTGGACGCGCAGTAGGAGGCGAAGTTCGCGATGCCGACCAGGGCGGCGACCGAGCCCTGGTTGATGATCGACCCGCCGCCGGCCGCCACCATCGACGGCGCGGCGGCCTGGGAGCACAGGAACGTGCCCTTTGCGTTCACCGCGAAGCTCCGGTCCCAGTCATCGTCACTGGCGTCGATGACCGACCCGCTGCTGTTCACACCCGCGTTGTTGTAAAGCACGTCGATACGCCCGAAGCCGTTAGAGACCTGGTCGAAGGCGCTGGCGACCTGCAGCCGGTCGGCGACGTTCGCCGCGACGGCGATCGCCGTGCCGCCGGAGGCGGTAATCTCCTCCGCCGCCGTCTTGGCCGCGTCGGCGTCGAGGTCCAGCACCGCCACCGCCGCGCCCTCGCGGGCGAACAGCGTGGCGGCGGCCCGGCCGATCCCCGACCCCGCCCCGGTCACCACGGCTGTCTTGCCCGTCAGCTTGCCTGTCATCGTGTCCCGCCTTTTTTTCCGCAACGAAAACCGTCCGCCGCCGGTCCCTGCGCTTACAGGGCTGACATCCCGCCGTCCACGACCAGCGGGTGGCCGGTCATGTAGCCGAGCCGCCCGGAAGCCAGCAGCGCGACCGCGTCCGCGATCTCGGCGGGCTCGGCCACCCGCCCCATCGGGATCCGGTCTTCCACCTGGGCCCGCAGGTCCGGCTGGTCCAGCCGCCAGCTGGTCATCGGGGTGTACACCATGCCCGGGCAGACGGCGTTGGCCCGGATGCCGGCCGCCGCGTAGTCCACCGCGATCGACCGGGTGAGCATCAGCGCCGCACCCTTGGACGCGGTGTACGCGCACCGGCCCGGGAAGGCGACCAGCCCGGCGATCGACGCGATCGTGATGATGTGGCCGGACCCGCGAGCGATCATGGACGGCAGCACCGCGCGGCTGCACAGGAACGGGCCGCGCACGTTGACCGCCTGGACCCGGTCCCACTCCGCCACCGGGGTCTCGTGGCAGCGAGCCGCGGCCTGGGAGCCGGTGATGCCGGCGTTGTTGACCAGGACGTCGATGGGGCCGAGTCGCGCGGCGACCTCGCTCATGGCCTGGTCCACGTCGCCGGGCTCGGTGACGTCGCAGCGCAGAGCCATCGCCGCCGTCCCGGCCGCGCCGTCCGGCTTCATGTCCAGCGCGGCCACGGTGAAGCCCTCGCCGGCCAGCCGCCCGCAGGTGGCCAGGCCGATCCCGGAGGCGCCCCCGGTGACCACGGCGACCCGCGGATGGTCCGGTGGCGGCGGCATCACAGGTTCACCGGGCTGCTCTGGCCCGCGCGCAGCCGGCACAGCTGGATGAAGTGCTCCGGGTTGAGGAACAGCTCGTTCAGCTCGGCCATCTGGTCCATGGTGAAGCCCTCGGGCAGGCGGATCAGGTAGTCGATGTACTGGAACGCGTCCTTGGCCCCGTACCCGACGTGGTGCGCGCCGAGGACCTTGCGGCTGTCCGCGTCGATGACCAGCTTGAGCCAGCCGGACAGGATCGGCCGGGTGAACGCGTACAGCATCGAGCCCTCGGCGGCCGGGAGCGCGAACGTCTCCGGGTCGGCGTCGTCCGGCGGCATCTGGATCTTGATCACGTTCCGGTACTTCGCCTTCGCTTCCGCCTCGGACAGGCCGCACCAGGTCACCTCGTACGTGGTGTGCAGGAAGTCCGGGTACTCGGTGAAGTCGAACTCGTAGTCCTCGCCCATGATGTTGCGGGCCGCGCCCACCCCGCACTTGCGCGCCTTGAACATCTCCATCGGCGGGCCGACCAGGTCACCGGCCGCGTACACCCCGGGCACCGAGGTGCGCATGTGGGTGTCCGCGATCACGAACCCTCGCTCGTCGGTGGCCAGCCCGAGGGGCGCGTACATGCTGAGGTCGGGACGCTCGCCGGTGCCGACGAACACGAAATCGGTGTCGATCTGCCGGATCGCGCCGCCCGGCTCCTGGTAGCGGACCCCCGTGACCTTGCCGTTGCCGAGCACCTCGAGCGGTTCGGCACCCTCGATGATCTCGATGCCCCGGTCGGCCATCATCGCGACCACGTACTCGCGCAGGCCCGCGTCCACGTGGTGCAGGCTGGCCGTCTCCATCAGCGGGCTGCGGGTCAGGATCGTGGTCTGGCAGCCGGTGGCCTGGAAGAACGACCCGTACTCCAGGGCCACCTTGGATCCGCCGATGATCACGCAGCGGTTCGGCTCGTAGTCCAGGTCCTCGATGAGCGTGGCGAAGTCGAACACGCCCTTGATCCCGATGCCGGGGATGTCCGGGTACCTGGTCCGCGCGCCGGTGCACAGCACCAGGTTCCGGGCGGTGAACCGGCGGCCCTCCACCTCGACCGTGTGGGCGTCGATGATCCTGGCCGGGGTGTTCAGGATGAACTCCATGTCCAGCTGTTCCTTGGACTGCCAGTTCATGATGGCGTGCGGGTACATCCGGCCGGCCTTGAACAGGTCGACGATCTCCTGGATGCTGGCCCGCTTCTCGTCGAACGGCGGGTACCACAGGCGGCCCTGCATGTGCCGGGCCAGGTCCATCTCCCGGGCGGCCTCGGAGAACAGGTGATGCGGCACGCAGGCCTGGTGCGGGCAGGAGCCGCCGAGGAACGGCCACGCGTCGATGGTGAGCTGGCGGCCGCCCCGGGCCTTCAGGAAGGCCGAGCCGAAGCGGCCGCTCGCGCCGCCGCCCACGAAGATCGCGTCGTACTCGCGGTTGTCCTCGTCCGGCCCGGCCACGTTCCACAGGCCCTCGGTGTTGTCCGCCGGGTGGTCCACGATGTCGTCGATCAGCAGGGCCCACTCGCCCACAGTCAGCGGGGCGCCGTCCGCGCCGCGGTCACGGTCGCCGAGTGTCCCGAGCGCGGCGATCCGCGCCCGCAACGACCTGAATCCGTCGCCCGGGTTGCGTACGTCGATCATCCCTGATCCCTCCGTGCCTGTGGTCGGCTCACCGGTGGCTGGCTGTTTGTTCAGCATCGCCAGCGGCGCACGGGCGGGGCAGGTCACCCGGGGGACGAAGAACGGGCCGGCCTTACCCTTGCCGGGTTAGCGCGCTGGCGAGGCGAGGCCCGCCGCAGGCGGGTGCTCGCGGAGCCGGCGTTCGGCGCGAAGCGGCGAGCGGGGGGTCCAGGGGGGTCGTCCCCCCGGAGCAGCAGAGCTCAGCGCTCGTCGTGCAGGGCCTGCAGCGTGCCCCACGCCCGGGTGGCGAGCTGCAGGTTGAAGTGCACGTCGGGGTCGTTCAGCTCCAGGCCGGTGAGCTCGCGGATCCGCTGCAGCCGGTACTTCAGCGTGCTCTTGTGCACCGACAGCGCGGCGGCGGTGGCGTCGTAATTGCCGCCGTGCTCCAGGTACTGGGTCAGCGTGTGCACCAGCTCGGCCTTGCGGCGCGCGTCGTAGTCGAGCAGGCTGCCGAGCCACTCCCGGACGAACGAGTCCACGTCGGTGAGGTCCGGGATGGCCGCCAGCATCCGGAAGATGCCGAGCTTGGGGTACTCGCAGGCGCTGTTGCCGGGCAGCAGTGTCTTCTGCAGCCGCAGCGCGAGGCCGGCTTCGCGCAGGGACCGGGTCAGCTCGGAGGGCTGGCCCGCGGTGCCGCCCACCCCCACGCGGACCTGTCCGCCGAGGTCGGACATGATCGCGCGGCGCAGCTGCTCCCAGTCCGTCTGGCCTGCGGTGATCACCGCGACGTTGCCGGACCAGGTTTCGAACAGCCCGTCCTGCCGGGCCTGGCGCATGGCCCGCCGGACCGCGCTGAGCAGCGCATCGTGGGCCCGGGCCCGGCCCTTGCCTTCCACGATCACCACCCGGTGCGGCCGCCGCAGGTCGTAGTCCAGCGCCTCGGCGCGGGTCAGCGCGCTCTCGTCGTCGGTCCCGGCCAGCAGGTCATGGACCAGGTCGCGGCGCAGCCGCAGTTCCGCGTCGGCGATGCCGCGCAGCCGGGCCAGTTCCATGGACAAGACGGTCGCGCCGTGCTCCAGGGCCACGAGATCGGCGTGGTCGGCGCGCCGCTCCGGGTCGATGAGGGCCAGGACCCCCATCACGTCGGTCCGCGGCGAGGCGAGCAGGATGAGCCGCTCCCCGTCCCGGGTCGGTGAGCTGGCCCGCATCAGCCGGCGGAGCAGGTGCTCGCGCTGGGCGAAGGACTCCTTCGGGTACGGGACCGGCTGCCCGGGGCCGGCCCAGGCGGTCAGGTTCCCGTAGCGGTCCTCGATCGAGACCGGCATCCCGGTGAGCTCGTGCAGGGCCCGGGCGATACCGGGCTGGCCTTCGCCGGAGACCGCCACCCTGGTCAGCCGCTGGTGGATGTCCATGCTGCGCTGCAGGGTGGTGACGCTCTCGGCGAGCGCCTCGTTGGTGGCGGCGAGTTCGGCCGCGGTGGCGCGCTCCCGGGCGTGCAGCCGCGCGTTGGATACGGCCACGCCCGTCTGCTGCGCGATGACCTGGATCATGAACCGCTGCCCGGCGGAGGGTTCCACGTCGCAGGAGGCGACCAGGTGGCCGAGCGGCCCGGCGATGCCGCGCAGCGGGTAGGCCCACGCCCACGGGCGGCCGGGCAGGTCAACCAGGCCGCCCGCGCTGCCCAGGCTGGCCAGCTGACCGGTCAGGCCGCCCGGCGCGGCCGCGGGCTGGCCCGGTCCGGGACGCCACTGGCCGTCGGTGAACCCGTAGCCCTCGATCAGCCAGGGACCGAGCCCGGGAGCGCTGGAGGCGGCCAGTTCGAGGATCTGCTCCTCGTTGACGGACTCGGTCATCAGCAGCGAGATCACCAGCAGGGCCCGGAACTCACCCAGCCGCTCGCGCAGGTCCGCGTCGGCAGGCCGGCCGGGACGCCGGGGCAGCCGCACCACGGCCGCGGTGTTCCGGGATGTCTGGTCGGCGGTCATCGGGGGCGCCGGTCAGGCACTTGCCGACCGGGGGGCCGCGGGCACGGTTCTGGCCGACCGGGGGGTGCCCGGCCCGAGGTGCTCACCCGGCGGCCTGAGGTGCTCACCCGGCCCGAGGTGCTCATCCGGCGCGAGGAACTCATCCGGCCCGACGTAGTACGGGTTCTCCACGAGGATGCCCTGGATCAGCACCTGCGGGTGGGTCTTGACGATGTTGACCACGACCTCGCCGCTGAAGCGGTCCAGGTCATACAGGCAGAGCACGACGACGGGGTAACTGGAGGTGACCCGGTTCAGCTCCGACTCGTAGCTGACCAGGTGCTCGACCCCGGGCGCGTCGCGCAGCGCCCACGTCATCTCGCCGACGAGACGGCAGAAGGAGTAACCCTCGACCTCTGCCTTGACCATGCTCTCGGTCCAGAACGTGAGCATGTCGCTGGTGGTGAACTCGCCGCCAGCCAGGTAGGTCGATTCGGGCAGGTGGATGTCCAGCTGGCCGGCGCAGTGCCCGGGCCCGCGGCCGGCACCGGGCAGTGACCCGAGCCGCTCCGCGGTGTCCGCGGAGTCCACGACGCAGATGCACTTGTCCCCGGCGGTGAGCCCCGCACCGAGGTACCCGTTCAGCAGCCGGTCGCGATCGGTATCACCGCGGTAGAAGGCGCAGACGTGACTGCCGGGCAGCAAGCCGATCTCGTCGATACCACTGGGCACCGGTCCGGTCATTCGCCCCACCACCTTGTGACCTTGTGACGCGACCGCGTTAGCGGGATAGTACGTGGTTAACCGAAGTTTTGGCTCCCCCCGGCGGGACAAAGATTCGCGGATTGCTCCCCCCGGATGACTAGAAATCACCAGCCGGCCCGGGAGGGCGGATGCTCCGGCCTGCGCGGCTGCGGCGCACGCCAGAGGGCGGGTCCGCTACGATTCAGCCATCCCGCCGGTGTAGCTCAGTTGGCAGAGCAGCCGTCTTGTAAACGGCAGGTCACCAGTTCGATCCTGGTCACCGGCTCCACAGTGGGCTCCACCAGGGCAAGGTGCCCGCACCCGCTGAAGTGCCCGCGGACCGGTCTGCTCCGGCCTGAAGTCAGGGCAGGGGAGTCTCACCGGTGGCCTCAGCCCACTGCCACGTGTCGGTGTGCTGCTGGAACTTCGCGATCTTGCCGTCGGCAATGTCCCACACATGAGTGACCTGTGCGTCGAGGGCCTTCCCGGTCGCTTGCGCGATCCCCTTGTAACGGCCCTCCATCACCACCACCGAGCCGCTATCGAGGAGGCGCCCGATTTCGATACGGAACGTGTCACCGAAGGTTGCCTGGGTGCGGGCGAAAATTCCCTCAACGACGGCCTCCGGCCCGACGAACGGATGACCGGGCCAGAAGGTGCTGTGCTCCGCCTCGTTCCACTCGATCCCCGGGTCCATGGCGGCCAGCACGGTCGGCACGTCGCCCTTGGCGAACGCTTCGTAAAGGCCCTGCAGGAACTGCGCGTTGTCGGCCATCTTGGCCCCCCCTTTTCGCTCGAACGCGGAATCGCGTCCGGTTGAGCAAGCCGCTCGATCATCAGAGTGTGGCACGCTCCGTCCAGCTCGCAGCAGCCGGACGGCAGGTCAATGCGCCCCAGTCCGCTACCCGGAGGGTGGCCGACGGCGAGAGGATGCACCCCCTGGGATGGCTTCCAGCCGGGGGCGGGTGGCTCCCCACTGGTTCCAGTGCGTCACTTCTTCTACCGGGCGGCGTTTCGGCTGGGCCCAGCGGCCCCGGGCCGGGTACCCCAGCGGCAGCAGGCCCATGGTGAGCGCGTCCTCGGGCAGTCCGAGCAGCTCTCGTACCTCATCCTCGTGGCCGGAGTACAGCGTCGTGAGGGTGGTACCCACCCCGTAGGCCCGGGCGGCCAGGATGAGCTGCTGCACCGCTCCGTAAATAGAGCTGCCCAGCCGGGGGCTGCGCGCGCCGGCCGCGTTCCGCAGCACCGGGAAGATCCACACCGGGGCCTCGGCGAGATGGTTTGCCAGGTGCTCGGCGGCCAGGAAGGAGCGGGGGGTCAGCCCGTCCGCGCCGGCCGGCGCGGCCAGGATCTCGTCCCGCCGGCTGCCGTAGGCCCGGTTCCAGCCCTCCAGGTACCAGCCGGCCACCCGCTGCTTGATCGCCGGGTCGGTGACCACGACCCAGCCCCACCCCTGCCGGTTGCCGCCGGTCGGCCCGCGGACGGCCGCGTCGAGGACGGCCCAGATGACATCGTCCGGGATCGGCTCGGGGGACAAGTACCGGCGGGCCGGGGTGGAGTGCAGGGCATCGAGAACCGGCAGTGGCTCAGCCTCTGGTGCGGGCACGGGTATCCTCTCGCCGCATCGTGATACCCCTCCGACCCTACGCCGTGAGCACCGCCCACCTGGGCGTGCTGGCCGGCGGCTCCCCACCTAATGAATGCTATGCCGATCGGGTTTATAGACTTACGGGGCGTGGCGGCGTAGCGTCATGACGGCGGCCGCCCGGGGGACCGGGCCGGGTCTGGGAGGAGCCAGGGGGCTCATCATCACGATCACTCACGACCATGCCGACCGGGTCCGCTCGTTCGCGTTGCTGGCCCAGGAGTGGGAGCGGCCGTAGACCGACCCAGATCCCACGAGGCCCTTCCGGAACCTCGAACCCGTTAAATGGTGTAGTGCCACCCAGAGCACCAGAAGCCACGACGTGTACTGTGGTCGCAAAGACAGTTACTCGTCGTGACTGCTGCTCAACGTGACTATTTGCCTGCAGGTGGGTACTTAGTGGACGCTGAAACTATCCGGGCGGCTATGACGTTGCGCCGAGTGGGGTGGTTTGTGCCTTCGGGTGTAACGCTCCGCAACAGCGGCGCGTCACGTGTGCACAGCGCACGAGCCCCCCGCGGATCTGGGTGTGGGGTGAGAAGGCATGGGGCCGGCCGACATGGACGAGCCTGGTCCAGGCCCCGGGCATGTGCCTGGAAGCGAGGACCCGCCGGAGCACGAACCGGCCCATGCTGGGCCGGGCGAGGCCGGGAACGCCCCCGCGGATGACGTGGCTGATGACGCGCCCCCGGACGGGGCTGGCCCTGATCATGTGGCTGGTCCCCCTGTCCCGCCTGGCGCTGCGGCGGGCGCCCCGGCCGAGCCGCGCCACCGTCCCGGCCGTAAGAAGAAGATCCTGGCCTGGACGGCCGGGGGCGCCGCCGTCGTGGTGCTGCTGGCGCTCGGGGGCGCTTACGCCGTCTACCGGCACCTGAACGGCAACATCCGTCAGCTGAACATCTCCGGCGAACTCGGCACCCAGCCGGTCGACACGCATCCGCAGGCCGAGAACATCATGATCATCGGCTCGGACAGCCGTAACGGCATCCGGGGCTTCGGGCAGAACCTCAGCACCGATCAGTCCGACACGTTGATGATCATGCACATCGCGGCCGACCGGAAGTGGGTCGACGTGATGTCGATCCCGCGCGACTCGTGGGTGAACATCCCCGCGTGCGACATGGGCAACGGCTCGCTGTCCTCGCCCACCACCTTCAAGATCAACGAGGCCTTCGCCCTGGGCAACCTGGATGGCAATCACACCGACCTGGGGGTGGCCTGCACGGTCAAGACCCTGGAGCAGGACACGGGTATCCACATCGATCACTTCGTGGCGATCAACTTCACCGGCTTCCAGGACATGGTCAACGCGCTCGGCGGGGTCGAGGAGTGCAACACCACGGCGATCAGTGACCCGAAGTCCGACCTGTACCTCAAGCCCGGGCATCATTTGCTGCACGGTTTCGTCGCGCTCGCGTACGTGCGGGCCCGCTACACCCTGGGCAACGGCAGCGACCTCGAGCGGATCGGACGCCAGCAGGCCCTCATGTCCTCGCTCGTCGAGCGAGTGAAGAGCAAGCTGCTGAACCCCGTCGCCATCTACAGATTCCTCGACGCGGCCACCAAGTCGATCACGATCGACAGCCAGCTCGGGGGCATCCACGGCCTGTATGACCTGGCGATGAGCGTCAAGAACCTGCCCTCCAGCCAGATCACCTTCTTCACCCTGCCGACCTACCCCCGGCAGCTGGTGGTGCCGACCGACACCGCCAACGTGATGTGGACGCAGCCCGAGGACAGCACGATTTTCCAGGACTTCCGTGACGACATCCCGGTCAGCAACGCGTCGATCCAGCAGGTCAAGCAGCCCGCGATCTCGCCGCACACGGTCTCCGTCTCGGTCCGCAACGGCACCGCGCAGTACGGGCTGGAAGACTCCGTCGGCACCCTGCTGCAGCAAAAGGGCTTCAACGTGACGAGCATGATCCAGGGGTCCGCCCAGGACATCAGCGAGACGGTGATCAGGTACCACGCGGGTGACGGGGCACAGGCCAGACTGCTGGAGGCCAAGGTGCCCGGCTCCGCCATCCAGGAGGTCCCGGGTACCAGCGACCGGCTGGTCCTCCTGCTGGGCAGTAACTACGGGACCACAACCCAGACCGAGGGGACAGCCCAGTCGACTACCCCCACCCCGTCGCCGAGCTTCTCTTCCCGGACGGCCAGCCAGAACATCTGCGCCAACTGAGCGGGAGCGGGAGCGGGGGCCGCCGGCGCCGCCGGACGCGGATCAGCACTGAGCCTGCTCCGCCGCGGCTGACCCCGGATATCTTTGAGCAGCCATTGCGGATCGACATTCCAGGAGCTATCGGGTGCAGTACCAGCTGTCCAGGGTTGTGGCCGGCCCAGCCTTGCGTCTGCTCTGGCGGCCGCGGATCACCGGCCTGGGGTACATCCCACCCGAGGGCGGCGCCATCCTGGCGTCCAACCACCTGTCCATCGTGGACTCGATCTTCCTTCCGCTGATGCTCGACCGCCCGCTCACCTTCGCCGCCAAGTCGGAGTACTTCACCGGCCGGAGCATGGCACAGCGGGTGGCCGGCGCCTACCTGCGCGCCACCAAGCAGCTGTCCGTGGACCGGGCTCAGGCCCGGGCCGCGCAGGACATGCTCGAGGCGGCGCTGGCCCTGCTGCGTCGCGGCCAGCTGTTCGGCATCTACCCCGAGGGCACCCGGTCACCGGACGGGCGGCTGTACCGCGGACGCACCGGCGTGGCCTGGCTGGCGATGAACTCCGGCCTGCCCGTGATCCCGGTGGCGATGATGGGCACCGACCGGATCCTGCCGCCCGGGCACGTGGTGCCACGGCTGCATCAGGTCTCGATGCGGATCGGCAAGCCGCTCACGTTCGAGGCGTACCAGGGGAGCGCGCCAGGCAAGGCCCGCCGCGGGATCACGGACGAGGTCATCCACGCCATCCAGGACCTGTCCGGGCAGGAATACGTGCCCATGTACGCCTCGGTCCGCAAGGCGGAAATGAACGGCGAGGCGTCCGCCGGGTAGGACCCGCAGCGCGGTGGCCCGGGTGGCAGGGTGCCGCTACCCCGGGCGCGAGTCGCCCGGCGGAGGCACCGCGGGGAAGGCCTCCGTGGTATCCGACGGATTCCACGAGTACATCGGCCTCTTGGTGCCCTCGGCGTCATCGCCGGACTGGCTGCCGGGCGACGAGTCGATTCCAGGCGGCGGGCCAGCCAGGTCGGGGAACGGGCTCTGGCTTTTCGGCCTGCGGCGGACCAGCCCGGAGTCAGTCATGGGCTGCTGGTCAGCCGGCCTGCCGCCGGCCAGTGGCTGGCCCGCACCGGTCCGGCCCGCACCCGGGCCATCGGCCCCGACCATCGGCACCCAGACCATCGGCACACACAAGACACAGACACCCAGACCACCGGCACCCAGACCACCGGCACCCAGACCACCGGCACCCAGACCACCGGCACCCAGGCCACTGGTGTCCACTCCCGTCGCCATCGGACCGCCAGCCGGCCCTTGGGCGCCCACCGGGAAAGCGCGCCGGGGCGGGCCCAGCCGGCCCTGACCGGAGCCTGGCGCGTCCATCCACGGGAGCTCGCTCGCTGGCTTCTCGGCAGGCCCCCAGGGCGGGTGACCGCTCGGCCCGGCAGGCGGCCGCACCGGGTTCAGCCGCTGCGCGGACCCCAGGGGTGGCACGGCGGCGGGCGGGGCGCCGCCCGTCCGGACCGCGGGGGCCTCCGGCCCGGCTCCGCCGGTCGTTCCCGGGGAGTTCCCGCCCGTGGCGCCTCGCGCCGCGCCGTGGCGGCCCGGGCCACGCGAGCCGGCATTCCCGGCTGGCGGAGCCGGGCGGAGGGCATCCGCTGGGGCACCTGGCGCTGATATCCGCGGTGGCGTGCCCAGGAAGCCACCCCGGCGTGGCTGCGCCCGGTACGGATGCACCTGGAGCCGATGTGCTCGGTGTCGATGTGCTCGGTGTCGATGTGCCCGGTCTCGATGCGCCCAGTGTCGATGCGCCCAGTGCGGATGCGCCCGGTGCGGAGGTGCCGAACGCGCGGTCGTCGAGCGGGGAGCCGCTGGCGGGCGGGGGGGCGAACGCGGGAATCTCGAACGAGGGGTCGTCGAAGGGCGACGGACCGAAACGGGCCCGGGCGGCGGCCGCCGCCCTGTTCGAGCTGGTATCGCCGATCCCGGTCAGCGGCCCCGGGAACCCTGGGCCCGTGCGTCCCGCCCCCGTGGTTCCGTTCCCCCGGCCGGTGTTCGCGGTGGCTCCTGTCCCGGTGCCGGTGCTACCCGTGGCTCTCCGTCCGTGGTTGGGTCGTCCGTGGTTGCGTCGTCCGTGGTTGCGTCGTCCGTGGCTGCGTGGCCTGTAGCTGCGCTGCCCGCGGGTGCGTCGCCTGTGGCTGCGCTGCTCCTGGCTGCGCTGCCCGTGGCTGCCTCGCCCGCGTCGGGGGCGCCGTTGCGGGCGCCCGCCCGGCCCGTGCCGCCGCTGGGCTTGCCCAGGCTCCAGCCACCCAGATTCAGGGTGCTCGTGCCTTCGCTCCCCGGGGCGGAGCTGTCGGCGCGGGAACCCGCGCGGCCCCGGCCGCCATCAGCAGGGCCGCCGCCCGCGGAGCCGCCCGCGGCCGGCCTGCCGGCCGCCGCGTCCATGCTGCCCAGCCCGCGGCCGGGGAGCAGGAACCTGGCCTCGGCCCGGCCCTGTTGCGGCGCGGCAGGAGCCGGGGCAGGAGCCGGGCGGCCGGCTCGTCCTCCTCTTCCCAGGGTGGCCTGCCGCTGACCGCCGGGCGCGCGACCGATCCTGACGGCGGCCGTCCGCTGCTGCCCGGCCCGCTGCTGCCCGGCCCGCTGCTGATGAATCCGGCGGCCGTCGGCACCCGGCCCGCCGCGCCCGCGCCCGCGCCCGCCCGAACTCGGCCAGCCAGACCTGAGTGGCTGGGGCCGACGCTGGCCAGCCCGAAGTTCTCAGGGCCGTGTCCCGGTTCGCTGCTCGCCGGGGCACGGCTCGGCGCCACGTCGCGCGGGGGTGGCCCGTAGCCCGGACCCGGGCTGCCCATGCCGGTCATGCTGGCCGCGGCCTGCGCCCGCGAAGCCCGCGCCGCGGCCTGCAGCGGAGCCAGCTGGGCGTCGAGCGCCCGCCGTTGCCGCACCCGCACGCAGATCAGGATGATGAGCGCGAGCAGCACGAGGGCCGCGAGACCGAGCACCGGGATGCGCACGGCCTCCCAGAGGCTCTTGGTGGTCACGTGGACCTTCGGGGGGGCCGGCGGAGTGGGGTTGCCCGGCGACGCCGAACTGGTCGGGGTCGCATTGATGTGGGCCGCCGCGAGCAGCGCGGCCGCCGCGTCGGCGGTGCCGAACCCGGAGCCGTCCTTCCGGCCGTCCGTGTGGCGGAACGCGGTGCCGCTGGTCAGGGCCTGCTCCACCTGGGCGGGCGTGAACGTGGGGAACTGCGAGCGGATCAGGGCGGCGATGCCGGCCACCACGGCGCTGGCCGCGCTGGTGCTCCTCAGCTTGGCGTAGCCGGTCAGGCCGTTCGCCGCGATGACGCCGTCGCCAGCCGCGGTCAGCGTGGCGTAGGGCTGCTGGTTGGTGAACGGCGCCTTGACGAAGCCCTCGCTGAACGCGCCGACCGAGATCACGCCCGGGTAGGCGGCCGGGTAGTTGACCGTGTCGCTCCCGGCGCCGTTGTCGCCGGAGGGGGCCACCAGGACGACGCCCTTGGCCAGCGCCGCCTCGACCGCGCTGCGCTCCGCCGGGCTGCCGCCGGGGGTGGTTCCGCCGGCCTGTGCGGCCGGGTCCAGGGGCAAGTCGATGACTTGGGCGCCGTGCCGGACCGCGTACCGGATGCCGTGGGCGATCGCCGCGGGCAGCGCGGCTACCACGGTCGGGCTGGCCAGCAGCGGATCCTTGCTCTCAAGCGTGACCCGCACGGACAGGATCTTCGCCGCAGGAGCGACCCCGACGATGCCGTCGGCGTGGTGCGGGCCATGCCCGTGCCCGGCGATGATGCTGGCCACCGCCGTACCGTGGACGCCCCAGAACGGTCCGCCCGCGGTCCGGCCGGAGCCCGTGAAATCCGGTCCGGTGGTCACCGAGCCGGCCAGGTCGGGCTGGGCAGGGTCCACGCCAGTGTCCAGCACAGCCACGGTGACCCCGGCGCCGCGGCTGGAAAGCCAGGCCTGAGTCACATGCAGTGAGCTGAGCCACCACTCCTGATCACGGACGGTGTCCGCGAACGCAGGCGACGCCGCCACCCCGATGCAGGCCGCTGCCAGACCCGCGGCGACAGCCGCCGTCGCCCGGCTCCGGAGCCGCTGCGCCATGCGCTGACCCTCCCATCATCCCCCGGGCATTCTGCCACGTTCGGGACGGTTGCGAGGGCGTAGCGAATGGCTCAGGCAGGCATGGCCGCAGACAGCCGGACATGGGCGCCGGGAGGCAGCCCGAGCTGCTCCGCGGCGTCGCCGCCGTTCACCGCCAGGGAAATGAGCCCGGCGCTGTCCGTGAAGGCGACGATCTCCCCGGGGGCCACCGCGGCGAACGTCTCCAGGTACGGCACCGTCAGCTGGCGCCGCCCGCAGCGGACTACCACCGGCGAGCCGAAACCCAGGCCCAGCCGGTCGGCGTCCGAGGCTGCGATGGACAGCTGGACGTTGCCGAACCGGTCCACCGACATCACCTCGCCCTCGGCCTCGCCGTCGTGCACCCGGCTGGTCGGCGCGGGCAGGGTCACCAGGTCCGCGAGGTCGATAGGCGTGCCGACCGAGGCCAGGTCGGCCCCGCCCGCCAGGTACGCGGCGACCGGGGTGAAGATGTCCCGGCCGTGGAATGTGGGCGACACCGGGTGCAGCCACAGCTCGCCGTTGGTCAGCTGGCAGGCCGCGGTCGCGCCGCCAAGTGCGGCCACCGCCCAGGACAGCAGGCCGTTGTCCGGGCCGACGAGGATGGACTCCCCGGCAGCCACCGCGATCCCGCGGCGTGCGGTCCCGACTCCCGGGTCCACCACCGCGACGTGCACGCCCGGCGGCAGGTAGGGGATGGTCTGGGCCAGCACGGCGGCGCCGCGGCGCACATCGCCGGGCGGCACGAGATGGGTAATGTCGATCAGCCTGATCCCGGCGGCGACGCGAGCGGCGACCCCGTGGCAGGCGGCGACGAACCCATCCTCCAGGCCGTAGTCAGTGAGGAACGTTATGCAGTCGAATGAAGCCACGAAGGCTGAGCGTACGGGGTCGTGGGCAGACCGGCTAGAGCCGCCCTAGGATGAAGCTGCGGGCGCGGTACTGGAGGGCAGATGGCGGCGCTGTCCGAACGCGAAATGCGGGTCCTCGCCTTCGAGCGTGGCTGGTGGCGGTCGCCCGGCGCGAAGGAGCAGGAGATCCGCGACGCCCTGGGCATGACCGCGACCAGTTACTACCAGCTGCTGAACGACCTCATTGACCGTCCGGAGGCGCTCGTGTTCGACCCGGCCCTGGTGACCCGGCTGCGCCGGGCAGCGAGCCCGGCGGCACCAGATGCGCTCGGCCGGCCCCGACCGCGACCGCCCGTCCTGGTGAGCGGGGCCTGGTGAGCGGGACACAGACCCTGCCGGTCCCGGTGACCCCGGAAGGACGCGCCGGGCTGGCTGAGCTGCTCGCCGATCCGGGCCGTGGCCTCGTCGCGCTGGACTTCGACGGGACGCTGTCCCCCATCGTGGCCGACCCGGCCGCGGCCCGCGCCCATCCAGCGGCGGTCCCGGCCCTGCGGCAGGTGGCCGCCGTGGTCGGCGCCCTCGCGGTGATCACCGGCCGCCCGGCCGCGTCCGCCGTGGACCTGGGCGGGTTCCAGGCGGTCCCGGGCCTCATCGTGCTCGGCCACTACGGCCTCGAGCGCTGGGCGGACGGGATGCTCGAGTCACCCCCGTCGCAGGCGGGGGTCGAGGCGGCCCGCGCCGAGCTGCCCGGCCTGCTGGCCAGGGCGGGCGCGCCGGACGGGACGCGGATCGAGGACAAGGGCCACGCCGTCGCGGTGCACACCCGGCAGGCGCCTGATCCGCAGGCGGCCCTGGACCGCCTCCGCGACCCGCTGGCCGGCCTGGCCGCGCGGCACGGGCTGGCCGTCGAGCCGGGGCGCATGGTGATCGAGCTGCGGCCGCAGGGCATGGACAAGGGCCAGGCCCTGCGCAGCCTCGTTCAGCAGCGTCGGCCCTCCGCCGTCATGTTCTGCGGAGACGACCTGGGCGATGTGGCTGCCTTCGACGCCGTGCGCGCGCTGCGCGGTGAGGGCGTCCCCGGGCTCACCGTGTTCAGCGGCTCCGCCGAGGTGACCGCGCTGGCGGGGCAAGCCGACCTGGTGGTGGACGGCCCGGAGGGCGTCGTGGCCCTGCTCGGCTCCCTGGCCGGAGCCATCGGCGGCGGCTGGCCGGCGGTAGCGGCCTGCCGGTGGTCAGCCCGCGGAGCGGAAATCGAGCACGGCCAGGACGCCCAGGTGGTCGCTGCCGGGAACGCGGACGGTCCTGGTTTCGTGCACCACGGCCCCGCGTGAGGCCAGCACGTGATCCAGCCGCATCAGCGGCGGGTAGCGCCGGTCTGCGGGCCAGGTGAAACCCGGCCAGACCCGCTGGCGGGCGGCGTCGGCGCAGTCCACGAAACCGGACCGGAGCAGGGCACGGAACGGGCGGTGGTCCCGGCTGGCGTTGAAGTCCCCGGCCGCCACTTGCGGGCCGCTGGTGTCAGCCAGGGCCGCCTGAATCAGCGCGAGCTCCTGCCGCCAGCGGTGTTCCCGGTCCGCGACCGGGGCGACCGGGTGCACGGCGGTGATCGTGACGGACTGCCCGCCGGGCGGGTCGATGCGGGCCCGCGGGGCCGCCGCGGTCAGGCCGTCCACCGGGGGCACAGCGGCCAGCGGCCAGCGGGCCCAGAGCCCGGTGCCGCCCGAGCCCTCGCGGGGCTCGAGCTGGGAGTGCGGCAGGAGGTCCGTGAGCCCGGTCAGGGCCAGCCGCTGCAGGAGCCCGCTGGTCAGTTCCTGGACCGCGAGGACGTCCACCTCCAGCGCGGCCACGATGGCGGTGATGGCCTCCGCGTCGGCCGCGCCTCCCATGACGTTCATGCTCAGCACCCGCAGCGGCGGGCCCGGGCCGCCGGGGCCCGGCGGCCGGGGGGCCCGGGGCGCCCGCCAGGCCGGGGGCAGCTGCCAGGCCAGCAGGACCAGCGCGGGCACGGCCAGGATCAGCGCGAGCCACCACGAAGACAATGCGCCCACCACGACCCCGGCGACGGCGGGCACGATTCCGGCGGGGGCCAGCGCGGCCAGCTTCGGGCCCGGGTTCGGCGGCTGGCCGCCCGCCGCGCGCGCGGCGAGGAACGGCAGGCACAGCACGGTCAGGGCCGCGGCCACCAGCCCGCTCACTGGGTCACACCACCTCAATTCGGCGATACCGGCGACCGCGATCGGCTCCAGGAGTCTCATTATCCCGGGAAGCGGCCCGCGTTATCCCAGGAAGCATCCCCAGGAAATCACCTCGCGAGCGCGTCGAGCTGGGATTGCAGCCAGGCACTGGGCGGGAACGCCGCGCTGGCCGACGCGAGCGCGGCGTTCCGCCGGGCGCGCTCGCTCTCTGGCATGGTGAGCGCCAGGTGCAGCGCCTCCGCGGTCTGCGTGACGTCGAACGGGTTCACCATGAGCGCGTCCTCGCCCAGTTGGGCGGCCGCGCCAGCCTCCGTGGACAGGACCAGGGCGCAAGCCCGCTCGGACAGGATCGGCCCCTCCTTGGCCACCAGGTTCATCCCGTCCCGGATCGGGTTGACCAGGAGCACGTCGGCGAGCCGGAAGGCGGCCAGCGAGCGCGGGTAGTCGTCGTTCACCTGGAGGATCAGCGGGTTCCAGGTGTCGGTGCCGAACTCGTCCTCGATGTCCCCGGCCATCCGCAGCACCCGCGCGGTGTATTCGCGGTATTCGGGGAGATCATGCCGGGACGGGTAGGCGAACGCCAGATGGGTCACCTGGCCGCGCCATTCCGGGTGGGTGATGAGCAGCTCGCGATAGGCGGCCAGGCCGCGGACGATGTTTTTGGACAGCTCGGTACGGTCCACGCGGACGATGAGACGCTGGCCCGCCGTCATGGCGGTCAGCGCGGCCACCTGCCCCTGGACATCCGGGGCCGCAGCCCGCTGCCGCAGTTCGTCCGCGTCCACGCCGAGCGGGTGCACGGCGACCGTAGTCAGCTTGCCCCTGTACCGGACGGTGTCGGCCGCCCGGTCTACCGACGCGTCGAGGAACTGGGCGCAGCAGTCCAGGAAAGCGTCGGCCCAGCGCTGGCAGAGAAAGCCGGCGTGATCCGCCCCGAGGATCCCGTCCAGCACGTCGCGGCCCACCTTGTCCGGCAGCAGGCGGTAGTAATCCGGGGGCGCCCACGGCGTGTGCGAGAAATGCGCGATCCTGACGTCGGGCCGCCGCTCGGCGAGCATCCGCGGCACGAGCGGCAGGTGATAGTCCTGGATCAACGCCCTGACCTGGCCAGTGCTGACCTGGCCAGTGCTGACCCGACCGCTGCTGACCTGGCCGCGGCTCTCGCCCGGCCCGGCTCCGTCGGCCAGCGCGTCGGCGAACGCGGCGTTGTAGGCCCGGAACGACTGCCACTCGCGGCGGAACGCGAGCCCGTAGCCGGGCTGGTTCGGAGTGTCGAAGAGCATGTGATGCACGAACCAGAGCGTGGAGTTGGCCACCGAGTTGTAGGCCCGCTGAAAGGTGGCGGCCGGAAGGTCCAGCATCCGCACGGTGGACTTCCCCGGGGTCAGCTCGGCGTCGAGGCGCCCGTCCGGGGCGGAGCGGGCCGCAGTCCGGTCCGCGTCGCTCAGCGCCGCACACACCCACAGCACGTCGGCGTGGTCCCTGACCGAGGAAAGGCCGGAGATCAGCCCGCCGGCGCCCCGCCGGGCGACCAGCGAGCCGTCCTCGCCCACGGCGAATGAGACGGGCCCCCGGTTGGAGGCGAGGAGCACCCGGCCGCCGCTGTACCGGCCCGGGGGGGTGTCTCCCCCGTGCCCTCCCGCTCGGCACTGGGCGCCGAGGCTGACCACCGCTCTGGTCCATGCACGCGAGGCTAGCCGGATCAGCCTGGGACCACCGGAACTGGATCGGATAGAGTGCTGGGTACAACTTAATAACGCTCATCCAGAGGGGTGGAGGGATACGGCCCGGTGAAGCCCCGGCAACCATCACGGTGAGGTGTGCCCGCGAGGCCATTCCCGTGACAGGTGCCAAGTCCGGCCCTCGGCCATCCGGCCGCTGGGGCAGATGAGGAGAAAGGCCTCGCCACGTGAGCACATCACTCGCAAGCATCTCGCCTACCCCGTCCCGGTTCGGCTACGCCACTGGCCTGAGCTGCCGGGAATGCGGCCAGACCTATCCGCTGGGCTCCACCCACGCGTGCGCCGAGTGCTTCGGGCCGCTTGAGGTCCGCTACGACTATCCGAAGCTGGACCGGGCCGCCATCGAGGCGGGCCCGGCCAGCATCTGGCGTTACGCCAGCCTGCTGCCGGTGGCCCCGGACGTGGCTTCCCTGCCCAACACCGAGCCGGGCTGGACCCGCCTGGTGCACGCCGAGCAGCTGGGCCGTGAGCTCGGGCTGCGCAGCCTGTGGGTGAAGGATGAGCGGGCCAACCCCACCCACTCCTTCAAGGACCGGGTCGTGGCCGTCGCGCTCGCGGCCGCGGTGGAACTCGGCTTCAAGGTGCTCGCCTGCCCGTCCACGGGCAACCTCGCGAACGCGGTCGCGGCCGCCGCGGCCCGGGCGGGCATCCGGTCCGTGGTGCTCATCCCGTCCGACCTGGAGCCGCAGAAGATCATCGCTACCAGCGTCTACGGCGGCACCATGGTGCCGGTGCAGGGCAGCTACGACGACGTGAACCGGCTGGCCTCCGAGCTGGCCGATGACCGCGAGGACTGGGCCTTCGTCAACGTCAACGTCCGGCCGTACTACGCGGAGGGCTCCAAGACCATCGGCTTCGAGATCGCCGAGCAGCTCGGCTGGCGGCTGCCCGAGCAGATCGTCGTGCCGGTCGCCTCCGGCGCGCAGCTCGTCAAGATCGACAAGGCGTTCCGCGAGCTGGTGAGCCTCGGCCTGGTCGAGGACACCCCGTACAAGGTGTTCGGCGCCCAGGCCACCGGCTGCTCGCCGGTGGCGGAGGCGTTCCGGCAGGGCCACGACGTGGTCCAGCCGGTCCGGCCGGCCACCATCGCCAAGTCGCTCGCCATCGGGAACCCTGCCGACGGGCCCTACGTGCTTGACGTGGTGCGACGCACCGGCGGCGCGGTGGCTGACGTGGACGACGAGGCCGTGGTGGCGGCCATGCGGCTGCTGGCCACCACCGAGGGCATCTTCGGGGAGACAGCCGGCGGGGTGACGCTGGGCGTGCTGCGCAGCCTGCTGGACTCGGGCCAGCTGGACCCGGACGCCGAGACGGTGATCATCAACTCGGGTGACGGCCTCAAGACGCTCGACGCCGTCGCCGATGGGGCGAACACCACGCCGGCGATCCGCCCGACGCTGGACGCGTTCCTGGCCTTCGAGGCCTCGCTGGGCGGCCCGTCCGGCGGCCAGCCGCTCTGACCCCGCCAGCCGGGGCCCGGCCCCTCACCGGCCGCGATCAGCCGCCTTTGAGCGGGCATCGATCACGCGGCACTATAGGACCCGTTCAACCACGTTGAGCTGGTCTCACGCTCTCCGGAAAGGCAGGCCCCGGCATGACCGTGTCCGTCCGTATCCCCACGATCCTGCGTACCTTCACCGGCGGCGCGGCGGAGGTCACCGCCGACTCGGGCACGTTGCGCGAAGTCATCGCCGGCCTGGACGTCAGCTACCCGGGCATCCGGGGCCGGATCGTGGATGACTCCGGCCAGCTGCGCCGCTTCGTCAACGTGTACGTGGGCGAGGAAGATGTCAGGTTCGCCCAGGGGCTCGATACGCCGGTCCCCGCCGGGGCGCACGTGTCCGTGATCCCGGCCGTCGCCGGGGGATGATCGCGTGCTGACCGGCCCGTCACTTTTCGCCCGGAATCTCCGCAAGCGTCCATGGGCCTGGCCAGATGCGGAAACTGGAGCGGCCGCGTTCGGGGAGTTACAGGTCCCGAACGCCCACCGCACGGGGTAAGGTCGTGTCCGGTCGCTGTCGGTTCGGGGCAACGGTAAGCCTGGCTTGCCCTAGCCTAACCCGCGCCGCGATCGACGGGTTCCGCAAAGGCAAGGGTGGAACCCGAGGCCCGAGCGGAGTTAGGGAGTTGTTGGGTAATGGCTCAGGGCACCGTCAAGTGGTTCAACGCGGACAAGGGCTACGGCTTCATCGCGGTCAACGGTGGCAGGGACGTGTTCGTGCACTTCTCCGCCATCCAGATGGATGGCTACCGCAGCCTCGAAGAGGGGCAGCGGGTCGAATTCGAGATCACGCAGAGTGACCGCGGCCCGCAGGCGGAGGCCGTCCGGGCTGTGTGAGCTCGGCGTCGAAGTTCGGCTGATGGCCCGGCGCCCGGGAACGGGCGCCGGGCCATCAGGGGCCCCGGGGCATCCCGCGGGCCTACCCTCCAGGTACTGAGTACCTGCCACGTCATCAGGAGCGCCTTCGGGCGTAACGCGGGCGGCTAGGTCTTCCCGCGGCCGCCGTTTCTGCGGCTGCGTGTTCGCTGACAGCGTGCGAGCGTCCCGCCCGGCGGCGCCCCATCTCACAGGTTTCCCGGTATGAGCAGGTCGGACGCCATTTCCGGGTGCCGGCGGGACGCTCGCGCGCGTCCCGGCCCGGCTTGCACTCTCATGCGGAGAGTGCTAAACAAGGCGTTGGCACTCTCGGCATGAGAGTGACAACTCCAGGGCGGGAATCGGGGCGATGAGGCCTCGCCGGCGGCAGGATGGGACTGTCCGCCGGGGGGTCGGCCGTCGCGGGCGTCGGCCCGGTTCACACAAAAGCCACCAAAGTCCCGGGAGGACTGGAGCCTATGGCAGCCAAGATGATCGCGTTCGATGAGGACGCGAGGCGCGGCCTCGAGCGCGGTATGAACCAGCTCGCCGACGCCGTGAAGGTAACCCTCGGCCCGAAGGGCCGGAACGTGGTACTCGAGAAGAAGTGGGGCGCTCCCACGATCACCAACGATGGCGTGTCCATCGCCAAGGAGATCGAGCTCGAGGACCCGTGGGAGAAGATCGGCGCAGAGCTGGTCAAGGAAGTAGCAAAGAAGACCGACGACGTCGCGGGTGACGGCACCACCACGGCCACCGTGCTGGCGCAGGCGCTGGTCCGTGAGGGCCTGCGCAACGTGGCGGCGGGCGCGAACCCGATGTCCCTCAAGCGGGGCATCGAGGCCGCGGTCGAGCGGGTGAGCGAGGAACTGTCCAAGCTCGCCAAGGACGTGGAGACCAAGGAGCAGATCGCTTCGACGGCCTCCATCTCCGCCGGGGACCCCGCGATCGGCGAGATGATCGCCGAGGCGATGGACAAGGTCGGCAAGGAAGGCGTCATCACCGTCGAGGAGAGCAACACCTTCGGCCTCGAGCTCGAGCTCACCGAGGGCATGCGCTTCGACAAGGGGTACATCTCGCCGTACTTCGTCACCGACCCGGAGCGGATGGAAGCAGTCCTCGACGACCCGTACATCCTGGTGACCAACACCAAGATCTCGGCGAACAAGGACCTGCTGCCGCTGCTCGACAAGGTGGTCCAGTCGGGCAAGCCGCTCGCCATCATCGCCGAGGACGTCGAGGGCGAAGCCCTCGCGACCCTGGTCGTCAACAAGATCCGCGGCCTGTTCAAGTCCGTCGCGGTGAAGGCGCCCGGCTTCGGTGACCGGCGCAAGGCCATGCTCGGTGACATCGCCATCCTCACCGGCGCGCAGGTCATCAGCGAGGAAGTCGGTCTCAAGCTCGAGAACGCCGACCTCGACCTGCTCGGCCGGGCCCGCAAGGTCGTCGTCACCAAGGACGAGACGACCATCGTGGACGGCGCTGGCGACCCCGAGCAGATCTCCGGCCGGGTGAACCAGATCCGTGCCGAGATCGAGAACACCGACTCGGACTACGACCGCGAGAAGCTCCAGGAGCGGCTGGCGAAGCTGGCTGGCGGCGTGGCCGTCATCAAGGCCGGCGCAGCCACCGAGGTCGAGCTGAAGGAGCGCAAGCACCGCATCGAGGACGCGGTGCGCAACGCGAAGGCCGCCGTGGAAGAGGGCGTTGTCCCTGGCGGTGGTGTGGCCCTGCTGCACGCGGGGGCCAGCGCCTTCAAGAAGCTCGAGCTGACGGGTGACGAGGCGACCGGCGCGACGATCGTGCGCCGCGCCGTCGAGGAGCCGCTCAAGCAGATCGCGGTGAACGCCGGCCTCGAGGGCGGCGTCGTGGTCGAGAAGGTCAAGACGCTGCCTGCCGGTCAGGGGCTCAACGCCGCGACCGGCGAGTACGTTGACATGTTCAAGGCCGGGATCATCGACCCGGCCAAGGTGACCCGTTCCGCGCTGCAGAACGCGGCCTCCATCGCCGGGCTGTTCCTCACCACCGAGGCAGTCGTGGCGGAGAAGCCGGAGAAGGAGAAGGCGCCGGCCGCCCCAGGCGGCGGCGACATGGACTTCTGACGCGGCCGGGGGCTTCAGCCCCCGGACCTCGCGAGTCCTTGACGGGCGGGCCGGTTTCACCGCCGGCCCCCCGCACCGGCCGGAAGGGCGGCCCCGGGTATCCCGGGGCCGCCCTTTGGCATACCTGCCTCGTTGGTGACACTGTGTCGCTGATAGCGTGCCCACTCCACAATGGCCCGGTTCCGGGGGATTATCGAACCATGAGGCGCCGCCCCGCTCCGCCGCCATCCGCACAGCAGATGATCCGGGAGTACCTCGGCCGTGTGTCGTCCGCCGCGACGAAGGTCCTGCCCAAGGGCGACCGGCTGCTGTTCGTCGGGCGGACCCGGGCGGCCATCGAGGCCCAGGTCGGCCCGCTCGCGTCGGCCCAGGCCGATGACGTGCGGAGCGCGCTGACCGCCCTCGGCGAGCCGGAGGACCTCGCCCAGCGGGAGCGCGAGCGCCTGTACAGCGCCCGGCGGCGGGGAGCGGCCGCCGCCCCGCCGACGCTCTGGAAACCCAGTAAGGAGTCCCGGCGGGGGGCGGGCCCCCGCCCCCGCCCCGGCCCGGCGGGCGGGGCCGGGCGAGGCGCGCAAGCCGAAGGCCTGGCCTCACCGGGGGCTGACCGGGCCAATCGAGCCGAAGCCCGCGGAATCAGGGACGCCGGCGCCGCAGCCGGGACATGCCCCGGCCGTCCCGCGCCAGGCGGACTCGCCCGAGGCGACGGCCGCCCCCGCGAAGGTGCCTGCGGCACGAACACCCCCCCTGGAAACCCCTGCACCCCCGCCGCCCGCAGGAGAATCACCCGCGGTGGGCGCGGCCGCAGCCGGGGGGCCCACGGGCGAACCACCCACGGTCGCGGTGCCGCCGGGCGCGGCACCCGAGACGGCGCCAGGCCGGCCCGGTCCAGGCCAGCCCGGTCCAGGCCAGCCCGGACGAGGACGGGATAGACGAGGACGGGATAGACGAGGACGGGATAGACCAGGACGGGATAGACCAGGACGGGACAGAGCCTGCGGGAACGCCACCGGGCTGGATGCGGCCGGTGCGCCTGGCGCCGGCCCTGGCGGAGACCAGGCCGATATCGATCGTGCCCGGCATGGGCCAGCCCGGCGAGGAAGAGGAAGCCCCGCAGGCCCGGCGGCGCTCACCGGCCGCGGCGCCCCTGGCGGAAGCCTGGGCCCTGGCCCGCAAGCATCCGCTGGAAGCCGTCTCGGTCGTCCTGCTGGGCCTCGGCGGGCTGATCCTCCCGTTCCCGTTCTGGCTGATCGGCGGGCTCGTCGCGCTGAGGTCCCGGCGCTGGGACGCGCGCGACAAATGGATGGCGCTGGCCGGGCCGCCCCTGTTCACGCTCGCGGTGCTGCTGATCCGCGCCGGGACGTCTCCGGGGAATTTCTTCTCGGACTTCTACCAGGCCTCGCGCCACGACATCGGGCTGAGCATCCGGGCAGGCTGCGTGCTGTGCGCGGGCTATCTCATCTGGCGGCTGCGGCGCGGCCCGCGGCTGCGGACGATTCCTCCCTGGCTGCGTCCCCGCTAACGCGCGCCCGGCGGGACCGATAACCTAGTGTTGCTACTTTCTGCGCCACCCGCCCGCTCTATTGCATGAGGTCAGGTCCGTGCCCACTGGCAAGGTCAAATGGTATGACGCCGACAAAGGGTTCGGCTTCCTCACCCGCGACGACGGGGGTGAGGTCTTCGTGCACTCCACGGCGCTGCCCGCGGGCAGCACCAGCTCTGCGGCCCGGCCAGCGGGTCGAGTTCGGCGTGGCCGAGGGGCGCCGCGGGGTGCAGGCCCTCCAGGTGCGGCTGCTCGAGCCGCCGCCGACGGTCGCCAAGACCAGCCGGAAGAGCCCGGACGAGATGGTCGTGATCGTCGAGGACCTGATCAAGCTGCTGGACGGGTTGTCCGCCGCCTACCGGCGGGGCCGGCACCCGGACGCCCGGGACGGGAAGAAGATCGCGGCCGTGCTGCGTGCCGTCGCCGACGACGTCGAAGCCTAGGCCCCACCCGGCCCATCCTGCGGCCTGTCCCGCTCGCGCCGGAGATCGACGCGGCTGCGCCGGTGGGCCTCTCGATGGCGGACGCGCAGCTCGGCCTGGGTGGCCACGCCACCGAGATCTAGCTGCGTGACGCGCTCGGCGTGACCCATCCAGCCTGTTTGTGTGCCGATTCCGTTGTGACGGCAGCGGTTTCCGCGCACGAACCCCCGGTCAGCCACTACCGTCGCGGCCGGGTCCGGGTGACCACCGACATCATCGCCGGTCATGGCCTGAACGTGTGGAGTGATGGCCTGAGCGTGTGGAGTGGAGGAGAGGCCAGCGGCCCCAGCAGCAGAAAATGACCACAAACAGACTTCCCGCCCGTGCGTCAAGGCGGAGGATGCGGCGCCTGAGGCGTCGACACCCCGGGGCGGCGGGGTCAGGGGTGGGGCTGCGACAGGCCGTGGGCCAGGGTCAGGGGTGGGGCTGCGGCAGGCGGGTGGCGGCGGCCCGGGCCGTGAGGATCCGGCGCCGCCTGCTGGCCAGCAGCAGTGCCGCGGTGGCGGCCAGCCCCGCAGCGGCCACGGCCAGCCCGGCGACCCCGCTGTCCGTGATGGACATGGCCAGCCCGGCCAGGCCGCCGGCCACCCAGGCCAGCTGGTGGATGGTCTCGGACGCGGCCAGGGTCGAGGAGCGGACCTCTTCCGGAACCTCCCGCTGCACGATGGAGTCGAGCGCGAGCTTGGCGAGCACCTGGCCGAACGCCGCGACCAGGGCCACGACGAGCGCCGCCCACAGGCCGAAGAACGCCGCGCAGGCCGCGGTGATCACGGTGGAGCTGCAGAGCAGCACGAACAGGATCAGGTGCGGGGCGCGGGCCTTCAGCATCGCCCCGATTCCCGTCCCGATGAACCCGCCCGCGCCGGCCGCGGCGATCATCCCGCCCAGCGCGAGTTTGTCGCTGACTCCGGGAAAGTGCACGGTACGGAGCAGGAACGCGAGAAAGAAGATCATGTAGCCCGAGAAGGCGCGCAGCGCCGCGTTGCCGCGCATCGCCTCGCCCACGACCGGGCCGACGCTGCGCAGCGTGCTGGCCCAGCGGGCCCGCCGTGGAGGTGCCGCGGCGGGCGCCCCCCGCGCGGCGTGAGAGGCCCCGGCGTGAGAGGGCCCGGCCGCCGGGGACCTGGCCGCCCCCGGGGCGCTGGCTCCAGGCATGGTGGCCTGCGGGATGGTCGCCCCGCCCGGCGCGGCACCAGCCCGGCCGGCGCGGGTCCCGGGGCGGCGGCCCCGGGATCCGCTGGCTCCGGCTGATGATGGTCCACGCGGGTGGGCAGCCTGATGCCCAGCGCGATCGCGGCCAGGTAGACGAGTGTGCCGACGCGCAGCGCCCAGGTCGCCCCGGCGGTCCCGCCGCCGGCCAGGAACGAGATCGCGCCCGCGAGCGCCGACCCCGACGGTGGACGCGATGAGCGCCGCGAGCGAGATCCGCGCGTTGGCCGACACCAGGGTGATCCGGGCCGGGAGCACCCGGGGGGTGACGGCGCTGCGGGTCACCCCGTAGGCCTTCTGCAGGACCAGCACGCCGAACGCGGCCGGCAGCAGGGTCACGGTGTCGTTGTGCTGCACGGCGCCCGCCATCCCCCAGCAGAGCAGGCCGCGGGCCAGCAGGGTGCCGACCATGATGTACCGGCGCCCGTCCCGGACCCGGTCCAGCATCGGCCCGATGAACGGGGCCAGCACGGCGAACGGCGCCATCGTGATGAGCAGGGTCAGCGCGATCCGGCCCCGGGCCTGGTCCACCGAGGTGCTGAAGAACAGCGTCCCGGCCAGCGCGACCGCGACGAACGCATCAGCGGCGGCGCCGGCGGCGGTCAGCTCGATGACCCGGTCCAGGCCGGTCCGCCCGGCCCCGGAGGCCTGGGTCAGCCGCCGGATGACCCGGCCGGTGCCCCGGGCCGTGGACGCGCCGGCCCGGCCGGTGGAGCGGAGCCCGGACGCGAAACCGCCGGCCGCCCGCCTCGCCTGCGGCCGCGCACCGGACAGTCCCATGGTCCAAGTTTCTGCCATGACAGGCCGTGGTGCGACCTGACCTCGAGCGAGGTTCCCGCACGTGTCCGCAATCAGGCGTCGCACGGTTCTCCGGAATCGCCACCCGGGAGGCTTCCTATGGTCCAGTTTCGTAACTGGGTGTCGCAACGTAAGGACTCTGTGTAATCATACTGCCATCCTCACGCGTCTTTCAGGCGGTTCCCTTTTGGCTGCGGGAGACGCGCGGGGGCGTTTTCACCACACAAGTTCCCAGGAGGAACTAACTGTGCTCAAGCGCATCAGTACCAGGGGTGCGGTCCTGGCTGTGCCGACGGCGGTCAGGCATCTTGCGCCCAGGGCTGCCCGGACCCCAGCAGCCGCGGCGGCGTCATTAACCGGGGAGAAGATGCGCACGACGCGGGCGATCAGTAACGGCCTGCGGTGCCTGCTGGATACCAGCAGGGTGACCCGGGAGACGACTGCTCGGCGACGGCCTTAAGCCCAACGGCGAGGCCGGCCCCAGGGATGTGATCGGGCCGCCCCGCCTGGTCGGTTAACCCACCCTCCCCCGCTAAACGCTGGGACGCAGGTCAAGTCCGTAACCACTTGCGTCCCGCCGTTCCCATATTCAGGAGTGTGTACGGAGTGTCATGGCTCGATTACGGAACGCCTTGGCACCCCTTCCTGAACCTGCACACGAGAGGTGCGAGTCCAAGGTGTCCCCAGAAGATGCGGCTCACAGCGAGCGGCAACCCGTCAGCCAGGAGGTTGGTTATGCCCGGCAGCATGCGGGACTCTCGCACCTGACGCACGTGGCAGCAGAGGCGGCCGCCGCGGCCACGACCGGTCCGCTTCCCATCGTCACGGCCCCGTCGGAGTCGATCCTGCCCGGTACGTCTTGGCGGCCTCATTCACACCGTGGGCCGCGGACCGGGTGGCTGGCGTCCCTGATGGAGCACCGGGGCCGGTTCGCGTCATTCAGCGTGATTGGCGGCGGGGTGTTTCTGCTCGGCCTGGCCATGCAGGTAGCGCTGGTGCGGGATGCGCATCTGGGTGCAGTGGCCGCATTCTTCGCCGCCGGGTTCGTGAGTGTGCAGGTGAGCTTCCTGCTGAACCATTTCTGGACGTGGCGGGCGGAGCGGGTGCCGTTCTGGCAGGCGTGCTGGAAGTTCAACGTCTCCAAAGTGCTCACCACGATCGCGAACCTCGCCGTGTACGCGGGCCTGGTGCGGGCCGGGATGAACTATGTGGTGGCGAACATGGCGACCACCGCAGTGTTCACGGTGGTCAACTACGTCACGGGACACTACTGGGCGTTCTCGTCGCGAAAGTCTCCTGCTGTGGTTGCGGCTGACGCGGCGGATCAGGCGCTCCTGGCGATGGACCTGGACGCGGAGCCGCAGCCATGGTGGCCGTCAGTGTCGGTAGTAGTGCCGTGCAAAAACAACCCGGGCACGATCCGCGCCACGGTAGATGCACTGCTCGGCCAGCAGTACCCGGCACTGAAGGAAATCATTCTCGTCGGATCCACGAATGACACGACATGGACGGCGCTGGCTGACATCCGTGATCCCCGGCTGCTGCTGCTCGAACAGCCCCCAGTGGAGGGCCTGCGAGACCCGGCGACGAAACGGGACGAGGGAATCCGCAAGTCCAGCGGCGACGTGATCGCCCTTGCCGATTCTGACATCGTCATGGAACCCCGCTGGCTTGCGCGAGGCATGGCGGCGCTGCTCGCTCAGGGGGGCGGTGTGGTGGCTGGCGGGATGCGGTCAATCCATGACACGTTCTGGGGCCGCTTTGTGGACCAGAACCGGCTCGGCGCGAAAACCCCCCGGCTTCCGGTGCCGTACTCGGTGACGGCAGAAAACTACGGCCGCTACCACCGCAAGCCCCCGGTGACGGCGAACGTGCTGTTGACCCGGGAGGCGTATGAGGATCAGCCGATCGACAAGACGTGGATGTACGGGTACGAGGACTACGAGTGGTTCTGGCGGCTCGCAAAGCCTGCCACCGCATCCTGTTCAGCGACCAGTTGACCGGACGGCATCATCACCGCCGTAGCTTCCGGCACCTGGTCACCGAATACTCGCGCGCAGCGGGGGGCTGCGCACAGTTCGTCAAAGCCCACCCAGACTGTCCCCTTGCCCGCAAACGACGCCAGCAGGCCACGCTCCTCCCGATCACCGGGCTGGCCGGGCTGGCCAGCCTGGCGGCCGCGGCCGCCACCGGCCACGCCCTAGCCGCCCTCACCGTCGTAGCCGCTGGGATCGGAGTCCTCATGGCCCGCGAGTTCGCGCATTCACGCACCGCCGAAAGCCTCGCCTACCCACTCGCCGGCGGCACCCTCGGCCTCGTATTCACCACCTCACTCGCCCGCGGCCTCGTCCTCAGCCGGACTCCCGGGAAGTCCGACGCCCCATCATGGGGAGCATCCAGCGAGCCGAACTCATCGCCGCATCTGCTGGCCGCTCGCGGCCATCCTCGCCTTGCAGGCAGGGCTATCACTCATTCTCGTCTGGAGCAATACGGCATTCGGGGATGAGGCTCATTGTCTTTGGTACGGACAACAGGAACTGGCTCACTGGCTGCACGGGGCACCAATCGTCACGCAGACGCAGGACTTTTCTGGTGCGGCGTTCATCTGGCCTCCGATGGCCGCCGCCGCCAGTGACATCGGGGGTCTCGCCGCCCCAAGAATCCTGTCGCTCCTATTCATGCTGGGCGCCACGGTTCTGCTGTATTCCGTGGCGTCGCGGTTGTTCGGCCGCACCGCCGCGGTCGCGGCAGCGGCGCTGTGGGCTTTCAGCGAGCCCGGGCTGACGGTAGGCGCGTTCGCCACCTACGACGCCATGTCCGTGTTCCTGATGGCCCTTGCCGCGTGGCTTGTAGTCCGCGCTGGAACGCACCGCCGCCATGCTGAACTGGCGGGCTGGCGGCACTGGCGGCGGTGCTGTCAGGCGTTGTAGCGTTCACTTACTTCATTTTCGTGCCGGTTATCGTGCTGCAGGATTCGCGGTCTGGGTGCCCAGCCGCGGTTTCAGGCAGTCCTTCATATCAGCTACCTGGACGGCGGGTGCTGTGGCCCTGTTCACTGCCGGGTTGCTGACCATCCTCAAGCTGTGGTCACCCGTTATCCTGCAAGGCGTAACGCGTGCCTGCGTCGCCAACCGGGAATTTCAGGGGTTGTTCCTCGCTGTGACAACTAGCTGGGCGGCGGTTGGCCTGATTGCAGTACTGGCCGTCATATCCGTCGTCTTGTCCGCGGCTGCCGGGGAGAGCCGGGACAGGGTCCTCTCGCTGGCCGTGCTTGCGGGCGCGGCCTTTCTGGTCCCCTTGTATCAGTTGCACCTGGAAACCGACTGGGATATGTGGAAGCACGTCTCGCTCGGTTTGTGGTTTGCCTCAATCCCGGCCGGTGTGCTAATCGGCAGGCTGGTACCAGCGCCGCAGGTGACACGGCGGGGTTTTCTCACCTGCGGCGCGGCGGTGGCGCTTGTGTTCCCGGTCGTCAGCGGCTGGCAAGCTGCGTGGGATCATTTCCATAGCTGGCCCAACGCGGCGCCATTGATTTCCAGGCTGCGTCCCCTGGTGGCGGCCAGTCACGGGCCGTTCTACATGGACGGCGCGCCGACGACCGTTATCAGTTACTACGAGGGCAGCAACGCCTGGAGCAACAACGGCGCGCCCCCGGCCTGCCGTTGGCTGCCAGGCTCCGGTAACGACGCCCAGATCGCTCGCGCGCGCTACGGCCTGGTGACCCTGGTTTTCCCCGGGAACGGCTCGGCGCGTCCTTGCTGGAACGGATTGCCCTGTCGCGGACCACAACCAAACCGCAGCAACTTCTGTCAGGCTCGCCGCCGACAGCCCTACGCCTGGGCCTTATTACTTCGCGGTCGCGCTGGAATCAAATCCTTCCTATCATCTTGTCGCGGAAGGGCCCTACAACAGCGAAACGGTGCCAAACATTTTCGTGGTGTGGAAGCGAACAGGATGAACAGCAGCCAGGGTCGTTCACGGCCGCGTAGCGCGCAGCATCAGCGACACGCCGGGCAGGGACCGGGCAGGCAGCCAGCGCTCCATGACAATAATCGAGGTCAGAAACGCGTTGAGCGCACTCGGTACGTCATCCAGGCCACTGCCGGCCAGGTGCCGTCGTTGCGCCCGACAATTGGCCGCATCAGCACATTCCAACTCCACATTCGGTCGATAGTAAGCCCGGCACCCTTAACCAATCCGGCAAGGGTGGTCCTGGTGTAACGACGCACGTGACCTACGGCCTCATCGTGAGCCGACCACAAGGCCATGTCGCAAGGCACGGTAATGAAGGCAGTACCACCCGGCCGGAGCGCCCGGGCGATCTCCGCGGCAGCGAGTCCGTCCTCTTCCACGTGCTCAAGCACGTCCATGGCAATCACCAGTCGCAGGTACCCGACTTGACGGGCAGTTGCCGCATATCGGCACGCATCACGTTTACCCCGCGTGTGTGCGCAATCTGGGCTGCGAGTGCAGAGTAATCAACGGCCAGCGCCTGCCAGCCTCGTGCCCGGAGAACAGCAGTGTTGCCACCGGCTGCCGATCCGATATCCAGCCCACGGCCGGGAATCGCGATCCGGCGAAGTTCACGATCAAGCAACGCCCGTCGCTCCTTGTACCACCAGTGGCGGTCCTCGACGTCAGCGAGCTGTCGTATCTCAGCAACATCCATGCCCTCTGTTGTACCGCATGACCGGAAGAGACCAGGAAGGATTCCTCGATGTCGGCGGAACCGAATGTGCTAGACGCGACAGGCCCTGACTTGGGTACAGTCAGATATTCCATCGTTATCCCAATTTACAACGAAGAAGAGTCGCTCCCTGAGCTCGTTCAGCGTTTGCAAAATGTTATGGGTTGCCTGGACGGCTCGGCGGAAGTCTTGATGGTTGACGATGGCAGCAGGGATGCCAGCTACCGTCTCATGGTCGTGGCAAACCAAGCGGATGCCAGGTTCAAGGTGCTACAACTTTCTCGCAATTTCGGCCATCAAGTAGCTATCACGGCCGGGATCAACGCAGCATCGGGTCAGGCCGTCATTATCATGGATGCCGACCTCCAAGATCCGCCGGAAGTCATACTTGAAATGATCGAACGCTGGCAGGAGGGCTACGAGGTCGTTTACGCGTTTCGCCGAAGCCGGGAGGGCGAGACGCTTTTCAAGAAACTGACAGCATCACTGTTCTACAAATTGCTGGGTCAGATGGCGGATAAATCACCGGCGCAAGCCGCGATTTCCGGCTAGTCACAGGAAAGCGCTATGCCTTCCTGTCGATGCGGGAAAGCAACCGGTACGTCAGAGGAATGTTCTCCTGGATCGGGTTTCGTAGATCGCGGTGCCTTATGATAGGGCACCGCGAAGAAGCCGCCAGAGCAAATACCCGCTGCGCATGATGCTGAAACTAGCATCTAACGGAATCCTGGGATTCTCGGTGGCGCCATTGCGGTTCGCACTTGCTGCCGGCTTTCTTATGGCTGTCGCCTCAGCCTGTTACGGGATGCTGGCGGTTGCGCTCAAACTGTCGGGCTTGCACCTGGTGCCGGGCTATGCTTCGCTGCTGGTGGCTATTGCCGCCTTTCTGGGCGGCGTCCAACTGATGGTGACAGGTATGGTCGGCCAGTATGTGGCACGCGTTTACGACGAGGCCAGGGGCGGCCACTGTATCTAGTACGTGACGCACGCGGTATTACCGTCGCGGAGCGCGGCCAGACAAGCCGTAGCCTGCCGGACAGGCTGAGTGTGACGCGATGAGCAACACGCGGCAGTTTCCCCGCCTGACCGCGCCGCCGCCGGGCTGGCTGGGAAGCCCCCGCGGCCGACGTCCTGCGGGCGGTGGTCGCGTTCGCCATCGCGCTGGCCGGCGGTGCGGCCCTCCGGTTCTGGCAGCTTGCGGGGAAACCGGCCATGATGTACTGGCGCCCGTCCCGGACCGGTCCAGCATCGGCCCGATGAACGGGGCCAGCACGGCGAACGGCGCCATCGTGATGAGCAGGGTCAGCGCGATCCGGCCCCGGGCCTGGTCCACCGAGGTGCTGAAGAACAGCGTCCCGGCCAGCGCGACCGCGACGAACGCATCAGCGGCGGCGCCGGCGGCGGTCAGCTCGATGACCCGGTCCAGGCCGGTCCGCCCGGCCCCGGAGGCCTGGGTCATCCGCCGGATGACCCGGCCGGTGCCCCGGGCCGTGGACGCGCCGGCCCGGCCGGTGGAGCGGAGCCCGGACGCGAAACCGCCGGCCGCCCGCCTCGCCTGCGGCCGCGCACCGGACAGTCCCATGGTCCAAGTTTCTGCCATGACAGGCCGTGGTGCGACCTGACCTCGAGCGAGGTTCCCGCACGTGTCGCAATCAGGCGTCGCACGGTTCTCCGGAATCGCCACCCGGGAGGCTTCCTATGGTCCAGTTTCGTAACTGGGTGTCGCAACGTAAGGACTCTGTGTAATCATACTGCCATCCTCACGCGTCTTTCAGGCGGTTCCCTTTTGGCTGCGGGAGACGCGCGGGGGCGTTTTCACCACACAAGTTCCCAGGAGGAACTAACTGTGTCAAGCGCATCAGTACCAGGGGTGCGGTCCTGGCTGTGCCGACGACGGTCAGGCATCTTGCGCCCAGGGCTGCCCGGACCCCAGCAGCCGCGGCGGCGTCATTAACCGGGGAGAAGATGCGCACGACGCGGGCGATCAGTAACGGCCTGCGGTGCCTGCTGGATACCAGCAGGGTGACCCGGGAGACACTGCTCGGCGACGGCCTTAAGCCCAACGGCGACGCCAGCCCCGGGATGTGATCGGGCCGCCCCGCCTGGTCGGTTAACCCACCCTCCCCCGCTAAACGCTGGGACGCAGGTCAAGTCCGTAACCACTTGCGTCCCGCCGTTCCCATATTCAGGAGTGTGTACGGAGTGTCATGGCTCGATTACGGAACGCCTTGGCACCCCTTCCTGAACCTGCACACGAGAGGTGCGAGTCCAAGGTGTCCCCAGAAGATGCGGCTCACAGCGAGCGGCAACCCGTCAGCCAGGAGGTTGGTTATGCCCGGCAGCATGCGGGACTCTCGCACCTGACGCACGTGGCAGCAGAGGCGGCGGCCGCGGCCACGACCGGTCCGCTTCCCATCGTCACGGCCCCGTCGGAGTCGATCCTGCCCGGTACGTCTTGGCGGCCTCATTCGCACCGTGGGCCGCGGACCGGGTGGCTGGCGTCCCTGATGGAGCACCGGGGCCGGTTCGCGTCATTCAGCGTGATTGGCGGCGGGGTGTTTCTGCTCGGCCTGGCCATGCAGGTAGCGCTGGTGCGGGATGCGCATCTGGGTGCAGTGGCCGCATTCTTCGCCGCCGGGTTCGTGAGTGTGCAGGTGAGCTTCCTGCTGAACCATTTCTGGACGTGGCGGGCGGAGCGGGTGCCGTTCTGGCAGGCGTGCTGGAAGTTCAACGTCTCCAAAGTGCTCACCACGATCGCGAACCTCGCCGTGTACGCGGGCCTGGTGCGGGCCGGGATGAACTATGTGGTGGCGAACATGGCGACCACCGCAGTGTTCACGGTGGTCAACTACGTCACGGGACACTACTGGGCGTTCTCGTCGCGAAAGTCTCCTGCTGTGGTTGCGGCTGACGCGGCGGATCAGGCGCTCCTGGCGATGGACCTGGACGCGGAGCCGCAGCCATGGTGGCCGTCAGTGTCGGTAGTAGTGCCGTGCAAAAACAACCCGGGCACGATCCGCGCCACGGTAGATGCACTGCTCGGCCAGCAGTACCCGGCACTGAAGGAAATCATTCTCGTCGGATCCACGAATGACACGACATGGACGGCGCTGGCTGACATCCGTGATCCCCGGCTGCTGCTGCTCGAACAGCCCCCAGTGGAGGGCCTGCGAGACCCGGCGACGAAACGGGACGAGGGAATCCGCAAGTCCAGCGGCGACGTGATCGCCCTTGCCGATTCTGACATCGTCATGGAACCCCGCTGGCTTGCGCGAGGTATGGCGGCGCTGCTCGCTCAGGGGGGCGGTGTGGTGGCTGGCGGGATGCGGTCAATCCATGACACGTTCTGGGGCCGCTTTGTGGACCAGAACCGGCTCGGCGCGAAAACCCCCCGGCTTCCGGTGCCGTACTCAGTGACGGCAGAAAACTACGGCCGCTACCACCGCAAGCCCCCGGTGACGGCGAACGTGCTGTTGACCCGGGAGGCGTATGAGGATCAGCCGATCGACAAGACGTGGATGTACGGGTACGAGGACTACGAGTGGTTCTGGCGGCTCGCAAAAGCCGGCCACCGCATCCTGTTCACCGACCAGTTGACCGGACGGCATCATCACCGCCGTACCTTCCGGCACCTGGTCACCGAATACACGCGCGCAGCGGGGGGCTGCGCACAGTTCGTCAAAGCCCACCCAGACAGTCCCCTTGCCCGCAAACGACGCCAGCAGGCCACGCTCCTCCCGATCACCGGGCTGGCCGGGCTGGCCAGCCTGGCGGCCGCGGCCGCCACCGGCCACGCCCTAGCCGCCCTCACCGTCGTAGCCGCTGGGATCGGAGTCCTCATGGCCCGCGAGTTCGCGCATTCACGCACCGCCGAAAGCCTCGCCTACCCACTCGCCGGCGGCACCCTCGGCCTCGTATTCACCACCTCACTCGCCCGCGGCCTCGTCCTCAGCCGGACCCCCGGGAAGTCCGACGCCCCATCATGGGGAGCATCCAGCGAGCCAGCCCACCACCGAATCTGCTGGCCCCTCGCCGCCATCCTCGCCGTGCAGGCAGGGCTATCACTCAGCCTCGTCTGGAGCAACACAGCCTTCGCGGACGAAGCTCTCTACCTGCGGGGCGGGACGTCTGGAGTGGGCGCACTGGCTCCACGGAACTCCTCTGCCGCAGGGCGCTGGCCTGGCGGAGTCCTCTTCATTTTTACTTTTCGGGTGCGCCTGTCATTTACCCCCCATGGGGGCTCTGGCCAACGCCGTGGGAGGTATCGCAGGGGCGCGCATATTGTCGATGACGTTTATACTCGGCGCGACGATCCTGTTGTACCTCACGGCACAGCGACTCTTCGATGCAGGGACAGCCCTTATCGGGGCGGCCTTGTGGGCGGTAGGGGAACCTACCCTGCGCCTGGCCTTTGCCACCTTCGACCCTCTAGCTACACTCATGGCCGCGATTGCGATATGGCTTACGGTTCAGGCGGGAGTAAGAAAGCGTCATGGTGAGCTTGTCGCCCTGGCTGGTTTTACTCTAGCCGTGAGCGTGCTCACTACATATGCTCTCATTGTATATCTGCCGTTGATGTTCGTGTTTGCATTCGCAATTTGGAAGCAGCACTGGGGTTGGGCGCGAGCACTGAGATCGGCAACGTGGCTAGCTACGGCAACCTGTGTGGCATTGGGAGGAATGCTTACCGCGCTCCATCTGTGGAGCGGAATTATGCACACGGTTCTAGCCCGGTCGAAGAATTACGATCACAGCACACTAGCCTTGGTTGCCCATGAGTCGTGGCTATACGCTGGACTCATTCCGTTCCTGGCGGGGGCGGCATTTGTCGCTGCCATTGCGGCGCATGGAAAGCACCGACTACTGCTTGCCGTTTTCGCCACTTCAACTCTCGTGGTTCCATTGGGGCAAGCGCATTCAGATACGGCCACCTCTCTTGATAAGCATCTAGCTCTAGGGCTCTGGCTAGGCGCCATTGGAGCGGGCTACGCGTGTAGCCACGTAATTCGGGTCCCGCAACGAGAGGTGCGACGGGCGCCGGTGGTCGCTTGCTGTGCCGTTCTTCTAGCGATACCTCTGATTTCTGGGGATGAAAGTGCATGGGCTGTCTATCACTACTGGCCGAACGCGTCCGCTTTTATAAGGGCGCTTAAGCCGGTGCTGACTACAGACAAGGGTCCCATTCTAGTCGCGCAAGGCGGCGAAGGTGCCGATACGGTGGCGGCCTACTATACCTCCCAAGGCATGCAGTGGAAACGCTGGACGAGCCTGTATAGCTTGCCCCTCGCCCCAAGGGGCAAGGCGCAAACATGGACGGCATTCTACAAAACGGAGCTACACCTCCACAGCGAAGGCGTCATTGTCGCCTTCTATAAGACCGGCCTGTCCGCACCTGCCGTCCCCGGACAAATGCTGTTTGCTCATCCCGCATCATCCCAGACAGGACCCCGTCACACGGCTACTCAACGTAGTAGCGGTCAACTCGGGGCTACCTGGATTGCCGACTTTTACAAAGGTAATCGAAGCGGATCATGCTTACCGGCTTGATTCGACGGGACCTAATTGACGGAAGTGTGACGGACTGGACCTATGCGATCTGGGTAAAGACGTTCGGAGGCGCCCGGTGAGCGCACCGAGCCGATCACGGTGGGGACCGCTAGACCGCCCACGCCCGGTCGTCCGGTCGTCGCAGCGGTGGGTGACGCTGGCGTTCCTGGTCGCGCTCGCCGCCGGGGCGGTGCTGCGGTTCTGGCAGCTTGCGGGGAAACCGGATTGGCAGTACGACGAGGGTGTCTACACGCGGGTCGCGACGAACCTGCTGCAGCACGGCACGCTGAACGAGCACATCACGGTGAACACGCCGTGGCAGCCGTTCCTGTACCAGCCGCCGTTCTACTTCATCGCCTTGGCCCGCTGGTTCGCACTCACTGGCCCGTCGATCTACCACGCGCGGGTGCTGGGGGTGCTGTGCGCGCTGGGGACGCTGACGCTGCTGCATCGGATCGTGTCCCGGATCCACGGGCCACGGGTGGCGCTGTTCGTAATGCTGCCGGTGATCTTCGACGGATGGCTGATGTACATCCAGCGCTGCTCTTACATCGAGAATCCGCTGCTAATGCTGGTCGCGGCGGGGTTCCTGCTCTATCAGCGGGCACTCGACAGACCGTCGTGGCAGCGTTTCGCGCTGGCCGGGGGGGTGCTTGGATTCGCGGCGGTGTTCAAGCAGACCGGCGTGTACTCCATCGTGGCGGTGGCGCTGTGCTGGCTGATCCTGCGCCGCGACCACCGAAACCACCTGATCCTTCTCGGCGCGTTCGCGGCCGTCGCGGTGGCATATGTGGCATGGATGGTGCACACGTTCGACGTGCCTGGCCACGACTGGTACGTGAACCAGACGATGGTGCAGATCCGCCGGGTTCTCGGCCTGCAGCATTCCGGTGGCACCGTCACTAACCCGATGAAGTTCCTGCACCTGCTGATGGCCCAGTACCGGGTGTTCGTCCCAAGCTTGCTCATCGCGGCTGGCGGGTGCTGCATCGGGCTGCGGCGCATCTGGCAGTGCTACCGGGCCAGGAACTGGTACCCGGCTGGGGGGAACGCGCTCCTGTTCTCGTGGATGGTGGCGGGGGTGGTGGTCTTCGGCCTGTCATCGTTGCGATTTCCGCAGTATTTCGCGCTTATCCTGATTCCTGCGTATTGCTTCTTCTGGTCCGAAGTATGGCAATGGGATCGTGACCTGCGTCTCAAGATAGCCGCCGCTGGCCTCGCGGTCGTGGCGGGATGTGCATCGTTCTGGATGCGCGTCCCGTCACAAAGTGACAATGTGTTCTCTGACGTGCAGACTTATGCCGCCACGCACATCCCGGCTCACGCGACAGTAGTCACAGAAGAGACAATTGGGGATCTTATCAGCCAGCCGTGGTGCCGCGTGGAGTATACGCTCCCATGCCGTCTCTCGTCATCGTATGCAATCACCTGGAAGACGTACCTGCAGTCCAGTTTTGCCCTCGGCGGGGCACCGTTCGCGGCAATGATGCGCGGCGCGAGGCCCGTCGCCTCGTTCAGTGGTTTTTCCGGAACAGCGACCGTGTGGAGGCTGAGAAGTGAAACGAATGCTCACCGGCGCCCTAGCCGCCGTAGCGGTGATCGTGGCCGGGTACGGGCAGCAACCCGCCGCAAGTGCCGCCGTGCCGATGAGGTCGGCCGCCGATGTGGCCATGCGCGCTCCGCAGGCGGGCCCGGTTCTCGGAGTTGACGTCGAATCGGACGTGAACTACTCCGTCGCCACCGCCGAGACTTACGGCCACAGGCTCATTGACTACATCCGCAGCGGTTTGCATGCGAATTCCCTTGGAATTATCTGGGACTTCTGTGACCCCTCATTCACTTCCAACCGCGTGGGCAAATGCCAAAGATCTCTATCATCTCCCGCCGTGCGGGCGGTCGCCGAAGAGGCGCGCCAAGAAGGCATGACCGTCCAACTGCGGCCACTCGTCCGCGTCGGGCCACCCGCCAACTGGGGTAACCCTCACCTGAGTTGGGAAGGGTTCATCCAGCCCAGCAATCAGGCTAAATGGTTCCGCAATCTGCTGCGTACCGAGACGCCTTACCTGAAGATCCTGCGTAGTTTTCCAGGATCGCAGTTCGTAGTGGGCACCGAACCTTTCTACAACGCCGCCTCACCCTACTGGCGGTGGCTGCTCGACAAAGCCCACGAGGTCTGCCACTGCAGCACGATCGTCGCCTCCCAGACGGCCCGTTACCAGGTCGGCGTCATCCCTTCCAGGAAGAGGGCCGGGGTGGACTGGTACCCGCACCTGCGTATCCACTCCAACTCCTCCCAGGCGAGGGTCACGGCCGCGTTCGAGGCGAGCATGCGGATGGTCCCGCGCCGACTGCTGGCTCGCACCTCGCTGGACGAGGAAGGGATCCGCGGCACCTCCGGGGCATACCGGCATCCCGAGAAGTGGAGTATCAACGGACCCTCAGATCCGGAGGTGCAGGCCCGATACTTCACCGCCGCCTGCCAAACCGTCGAGCACTACCATATGCGTGGCATCTACTTCTACGTGATGCCATTCAACGACAATCCGGCCCATCCGTCCACTTTCCCCGCATTCTTCGTCAAGAACGCGGGCTCTGAGGCGATCCAGGGCTGCGCGCGGATTTTTTAGTGCAAATCGTCACCACACATGAAGACGACAGGGTCCAGCTTCCCTCGTGAGACTTCCCGGACCGGGGACCTACCACGTGCCCAGTGGCGGGTACGGCCGGTCCCGGGGCTGGTGTTCGCGGTTGGCTGGCGGCTTCTTCGGCAGCGGGACACCCAGAGTGATGTCCTGCTACCAGTTATCGGCGACAGGATGATCGAGTAAGCGGTCCGCGAGGCAACGGACCTGGTGTCCGCCCTCCCCTGGAACGGGCGGGGTCGTCGCGCGGCTATCATCGGTGCGGGTAGAGAAGTCGTGGACGCGCGTATTCTGCCTCTTCAGGGCGGCAGTGACCGTCACGGGCCGGCGAGTGGCCGGCCAGGGTGATATTAGGCTGCACGCGGTGCGTGGATGGGGGACAATTGCTCATTGTGAGCCCTGGGCGTGCACGGAGCAAGGAACCGGATGACGCCTGCGCGCAGGCGGTCGACCTGGCGCGCGGTGCGGCCGAGGAGATGGCGGGCGCCGGGCGCGTCGGCGAGCACCTCGGCGTCACGGCCGACGGCGACCGGGTGGTGACGCACCTGTTCCGCTGCCTCGAGCCCGCCTACCGGGGCTGGTGCTGGGCGGTCACGGTGGCCCGGGCCTCGCGGGCCAAGAACGTGACCGTCGACGAGAGCCTGCTGGTCCCCGGGCCCGAGGCGATCCTCGCCCCGGACTGGGTGCCCTGGCGGGAGCGGTTGCTGCCCGGCGACCTGGGGGTGGGAGACCTGCTCCCGGCGCCGCCGGACGACGCCCGGCTGGTGCCGGCCGCCTCGCTGGAAGGGGACGACGGGGTCGCCGACTGGGGCGAGACGGCGTGGGCCATGCCCGGGACTGAACCAGAGGACCTGGTCCCGGTCCCGTCCGTCGCGCCGCTCGCTGACGGCCCGGACGACCCCGCCGAAGGCCAGGACTACACCGCAGACGCCGCAACGGAGGACCTCAGCGGCATCGCTGCCGTCGCGGCCGCGGCGGGGGCCGAGGCCAGCGACGCGGAGGGCATCGAGGACCGGCCGCCCCGGGCCCGGGTGCTCTCGGCGATCGGCCGGGACGATACCGCGCTGCGCTGGTACACCAGTGAGCACGGCCCCAAGACGCCGCTGGCGAGCTCCGCCCCGGGACTGTGCTCGGGGTGCGGGTTCTTCGTGCGGCTGGGCGGGCCGCTGGGACGGGTGTTCGGTGCCTGCGCGAACGAGTACGCGCCCGACGACGGCCGGGTGGTCTCCGTCGATCACGGCTGCGGGGCGCATTCCGAGGGCGTGACCGCAGCGACTGCGGAACAGCCGTTGCGGCCGGTCATAGATGAGCTCGGCTACGACCTGGTGGACATGCCCGGCGTCTCGGTCGAGGAGACGGTCTTCGAGCCGCTCGACCACAACTAGCGTGGCCTCAACCAGGGGATCGGGGTCAGCCCCGGGCCTGTGACCGGCGCTGCGCCTGCCGCGCCCGGGCCCGCTTCAGCCGGGGCACGTACCAGAGCCCGAACAGGCCCAGGCACAGCCCGACCGCGCACGTCCAGACCCACCAGCGCTCGCCCGGGGAGAGGTCTGTCGCGCAGCACCAGGACGCTGATCAGCCCGATTGCCCACGCGGCGGTGATGACCGCGGTCACGAGCTGGTCGTTGGCCTCGAGCGGCGGCGGCGCGGGCCGAAGTTTCCTGCTCACCTAACCCAGGCTAACGGGCTTGCGCGTGGTGTACTTGGTCCACGCCCCGTTGGGTGCCCACCCGTTCGCCTTGCTAACGGTTTGACGGAATGCTCGCAGACCCGCATATCGTTAGCAAAAGTAATGACTCAGGCTAAAGATAATGACATCCTCGGAGACCAGGTCCGACGCGGGCCTGGCCACAGCGCTACGGATCTCCGTGAGCCGTCTGGCCCGGCGGCTGCGGGTCGAGCGGACCGCGCCCGGCCAGGCCGAGCCCGTGCTCTCGGACACGCAGTTCGCCGCCTTGGCCACGCTGGAGAAGCACGGCGCGATGAGCCCGGGCGAGCTGGCCGGGCACGAGCGGGTTCAGCCGCCGTCGATGACCCGCGTCATCGCCGCGCTGGAGGAATGGCAGCTCGTCACGCGGGCAGCGCATGCCTCCGACCGGCGGCAGGTGGTCCTGACCGTGACCCCAGCGGGCCGGGAACTGGTGACGAAGGCACGCCGGCGCGCGGGACGCCTGGCTGGCCAGGCGGCTGAACGAGCTGACGCCGCAGGAGCGGGCGACGCTGCGGGCGGCCGCGCCGATTCTGGAGAAGCTCAGCCAGTCCTGACCGAGCCGGCCCGCGGCGGGCGGGACCGGCTGCGGACGTTCCGGTCGCTGCGCACCCGCAACTACCGGCTGTTCGCCATCGGCCAGGTCGTCTCCAACAGCGGCACCTGGATGCAGCGGGTGGCCCAGGACTGGCTGGTCCTCCAGCTGACCCACGGCAGCGGCACCGCGCTGGGCATCGCGACCGGGCTGCAGTTCCTGCCCATGCTGGCCAGCCCGTGGGGCGGGGCGGTCGCGGACCGCTACCCCAAGCGGCGCATCCTGATGCTGACCCAGACCGCCATGGGGCTGCTCGCGCTGGTCCTGGGCGTGCTCGCGGTGACCGGGACGGTCCGGATCTGGCAGGTCTACGCGCTGGCCTTCGGGCTCGGCCTGGCCACGGTGGTGGACAACCCCACCCGGCAGGCGTTCGTGACCGAGATGGTCGGCCAGACCGACATGCCCAACGCCATCGCGCTGAACAGCGCGATCTTCAACCTGGCCCGCATCGCCGGCCCGGCCGCCGCGGGGCTGGTGATCGGCGCGGTCGGCACGCCGGCCGCCTTCTTCCTCAACGCGGCCTCCTACGGCGCGGTGCTGACCAGCCTCAAGCTGATGCGGCCCGGCGGAGCTGCACCCGGTGGAGCGGGTGCCCCGGCAGCGGGGCCAGCTCCGCGAAGGGCTTCGCCTACGTGCGGGCCCGGCCCCAGCTGCTGATGCCCATGGTGCTGATCTTCTTCGTGGCCACCTTCGGGATGAACTTCCAGGTGACCAACGCGCTGATGTCCCGGCAGGTGTTCCACACCGGGGCCACCGCGTTCGGCGTGGCCTCCGCCGTGTTCGCGGCGGGCGCGCTGGCCGGGGCCCTGCTCGCCGCCCGGCGCGCGCAGGCCCGGGCTGCGGCTGCTGGTGACCGCCGCGTTCACGTTCGGCGTGCTGGAAGTGCTCACCGCGCTGATGCCCTCGTTCTGGCTGTTCCTGGCCATGCTGGTGCCTACCGGGCTCGTCCTGCTGACCCTGAACACGGCGGCCAACTCGACGGTCCAGCTGGGCGTCGGCACCGGACATGCGCGGCCGGGTCATGGGGCTGTACATGCTGGTGTTCCTCGGCGGGGCGCCGCTCGGCTCACCGATGGTCGGCTGGGTCGCGGAACAGTTCGGCCCGCGGATGAGCCTGCTGGCTGGCGGCGCCATCTCTGCCGCCGCGGCCGCGGTCATCGGGCTGCTGGTGGCCCGGCGGCGCGGTGTCGCTGCCCGGGACTACCTGCGCCCGGCCGCGCTGGCCCGCATGGTCGCCTGAGCGAGTTCCCCGGCGCTCGCGCGGCCTTCTTGGCGCTGCGCGCGGTCTTCTTGGCGCTGCGTGCGGGCCGGGCCCGGCGGCTGGTGCTACGAATGGGATATGAGGCTGTTCGTCGCGGTCGCCGTGCCGGCCCGGGCGGCCGACGAGCTGGACGACGCTGTGGCGCCGTTGCGGCAGTCGTGGCCCGGGCTGCGCTGGACCGTGCGGGACGCGTGGCATGTCACGCTGGCGTTTCTCGGCGAGGTGAACGACACGGTCAGCGCGCGGCTGATGCCGCGGCTGGAACGAGCCGCGGCCCGCCATCCCTGCCTCCCCGTCTCCCTCGGCGGGGCGGGCGCCTTCCCCGCCGCCGCCCGGGCCCGCGTCCTGTGGACCGGGGTGCAGGGCGAGCCGCGGGCGCTCGCCGCCCTGGCCGCGTCGGTAGCGGCGGGGGCGAGACGGGCCGGAGCACCCCCGGCGGAGGAGGGCAGGCGGTTCCAGCCGCATCTGACCCTGGCCCGGTGCCGGGAGCCGGTGGACGCCCGGCCGCTGGTGGACAGCCTGTCCGGCTACACCGGCACGACGTGGACCGCGAGCGAGATCTACCTGATCCGCAGCCACCTGCCCGGGGGCCGCCCGCACGACCGGCCGCGGTACGAGACGCTGGACAGCTGGCCGCTGCGCGTATCCGCCGTGCCGGGGACATAGGGCCGGAGACACGTGCCGGGGACATAGGGCCGGAGACATAGGGCGCGGGGACATAAGGCGCGGGGACATAAGGCGCGGGACATGGGGCGCGGGACATGGGGCCCGGGGACGCAGCGCCCCGGACATACGGCCCGGGGCCTGGTGACCTGAGCATAGGCTGCCTGGTGTGAACCGCACGACCCGGTGGCTGCTCCCCCTGGTGCTCGCGATCCTGGTGGCAGGCGCGCTCATCGGGGCGGCCGTGCGCTGACCCAGGCGCCGCCGGCCTCGAGCGTGCCCGCAGCACACGCGGCAGGGTTACAGCCGTTCGATGACGTAGTCGATGCAGGCGGTCAGGGCCTCGACGTCGGCCGGGTCCACGGCGGGGAACATCCCGATCCGCAGCTGGTTGCGGCCGAGCTTGCGGTAGGGCTCGGTGTCCACGATCCCGTTCGCCCGCAGCGCCGCCGCCACGGCCGGCGCATCGACGCTCCCGGTGAAGTCGATGGTGCCCACCACCTGGGACCGCTGCGCCGGGTCGGTCACGAACGGGGTGGCGTAGGGCGCCTTCTCGGCCCAGGTGTACAGGCGCGATGAGGAGTCGGCGGTCCGCTCCACCGCCCAGCCGAGGCCGCCCTGGCCGAGCATCCATTCCACCTGGTCGGCCAGGAGCAGCAGGGTCGCCACCGAGGGGGTGTTGTACGTTTGCTGCTTGGCGGAGTTGTCGATGGCCGCCGGCAGCGAGAAGAATTCGGGGATGTACCGGCCGCTCGCCGCAATCTCGGCGGCGCGGTCCAGGGCCGCCGGGGACATCAGCGCGAGCCACAGGCCGCCGTCGGAGCCGAAGCACTTCTGCGGCGCGAAGTAGTACACGTCACAGTCGCCGGCGTCCACCGGGAGGCCGCCCGCGCCGCTGGTCGCGTCCACGATCACCAGCGCCCCGGGATCGGACTCCCGCACCCGGCGGACGGGCATGGCCACGCCAGTAGAGGTCTCATTGTGGGTCAGCGCGTACGTATCCACCCCGGTCTCGCCGCGCGGCACCGGGTGGGAGCCGGGCGGCGAGGCGATCACGGTCGGGTCATCCAGCCAGGGGGCGGCCTGCGCGACCTTGCTGAACTTGGCGGAGAACTCGCCGAAGGCCAGGTGCTGTGACTTCTGCCGGACCAGCCCGAAGGCGGCGATCTCCCAGAACGCCGTGGTCCCGCCGTTGCCGAGCACGACCTGGTACCCCTCGGGCACCGAGAACAGGTCAGCCAGGCCCTCCCGGACCCGCCGGACCAGCGAGCGGACCGGTGCCTGGCGGTGCGAGGTGCCAAGGTAGCTGGCGGACGACGCGGCCAGCGCCGTGAGCTGCTCAGGACGGATCTTGGAGGGCCCGCAGCCGAAACGTCCGTCGGCTGGCTTCAGGCCCGCAGGAATCGCGATGTCGGTCACGCGGCCAGCCTATCCAGCCCTGGGGAGCGGGGCTGGCTGGCTCCGGCCCCGCTCCCCGGGACCGTCAGACCTCGCCCAGGACCTGGTCCGCGCCGGGAACTTCGGTGACCGGGCGGGACGGCGGGCCGATGTAGCGGGCGCTGGGCCGGACCAGCCGGCCGGTCTGCTTCTGCTCCAGGATGTGCGCCGCCCAGCCCGCGGTCCGCGCGCAGGTGAACATGGACGTGAACATGTGCGGCGGGACCTCCGCGAAGTCCAGCACGATGGCCGCCCAGAACTCCACGTTCGTGGACAGCACCCGGTCCGGCCGGCGGGCGTGCAGCTCGGTCAGCGCCGCGTCCTCCAGGGCCTCCGCCACCTCGGCCCGGGGGGCGCCGAGCTCCTTGGCGGTCCGGCGCAGCACCCGCGCCCGCGGGTCCTCGGCCCGGTACACGCGGTGCCCGAAGCCCATCAGCCGGTCCCCGCGGTCCAGGGACGCCTTGACGAACTTGACCGCGTCGCCGGTCCGCTCGACTTCCTCGATCATCGACAGCACCCGCGCCGGGCGCGCCGCCGTGCAGCGGGCCGGACATCGCGCCGACCGCGCCGGACAGGGCGGCGGCCACGTCCGCGCCGGTCGAGGCGATCACCCGGGCGGTGAACGTCGACGCGTTCATGCCGTGCTCGGCGGCGGAGGTCCAGTACGCGTCGACGGCCTTGACGTGCCGCGGGTCGGGCTCGCCCCGCCACCGGATCATGAACCGCTCGACGATATTGCGTGCCTCGTCCACCCGCTCCTGCGGGACGGGCGGCAGCCCGGGCCCGCGGGCCGACTGGGCCACGAACGACAGCGCCATCACCGACGCGCGGGCCAGGTCGTCGCGGGCCTGCTCGTCGTCGATGTCGAGCAGCTGGCGCATGCCCCAGGCCGGCGCCAGCATGGCCAGCGCGCTCTGCACGTCCACCCGGATATCGCCGGAGTGCACCGGGATCGGGTACGGCTCGGCCGGGGGCAGGCCCGGGGCGAACTTGTTGTCCACCAGCAGGCCCCACACGTGGCCGAATGACACGTGGCCAACGAGTTCCTCGATGTCCACGCCCCGGTAGCGGAGCGACCCGCCCTCCCGGTCCGGCTCGGCGATCGTTGTCTCGAAGGCGATGACGCCTTCGAGCCCAGGCACGAATTCGGACATGTGCGGTCCTCCGTGGTCCTCGTGTGTCCTCGTGAGCTGCGTGAAGCGCGTGCCGGGGTTGGGGTGTCCTCCCGGCGGCTGGCCATCTGGGTCAGCCGGGTTAATTCAACCCTGCTGGCACACTATTCCGGTAGATCGGCTGCCCGTGACGCTGGGCACGCTGGCCGGATGGCCCGCCGGGACGGACTGGTGTGTGAGGATCATTCCCGTGGAAGCGTCCCGTCATCCCCTGGATGAGGCCGAGGCCCCGGCCGACCCCGCCGTGCTGTTCGCCCGCTGGATGGACGATGTCGTCCGCGCCGGGCCTGCCCGAACCCACCGCCATGGTGCTGGCCACCGTCTCCCCGGCCGGCCTGCCCCGGGCCCGCACGGTGCTGCTGAAGGATTACGGCCCGGCAGGGCTTCGTTTTCTATACCAACCGGAGCCTCGGCCAAGGGGCAGCACCTGGCCGCGAACCCGTATGCCTGCCTGGTCTTCCCCTGGCATCCCGTCCAGCGGCAGGTGATCATCGAGGGTCCGGTCGAGACCCTGTCCGCCACCGAGAGCGAGCCGTACTTCCACTCCCGGCCGCACGGCTCGCAGCTCGGCGCCTGGGCCAGCCGGCAGTCGTCCGTGCTGGCGTCCCGCGCGGAGCTGGAAGAGCGCTACCAGGAGCTGCAGGACCGCTGGCCGGAGGGGACGGCGGTGCCGATGCCCGAGTTCTGGGGCGGCTACCGGGTGATGCCCGAGGTGATGGAGTTCTGGGAGGGGCGGCCGAGCCGCCTGCACGACCGGCTCCGCTACCGCCGCGAGGGCGGGGACTGGGTACTCGAGCGGCTGGCGCCGTAGATCTTCTCGCCCGCCTGAGGTGCCGGGCCGGCATGCCTTCCCCCGGCAGCCGGGTCGCGGTTGCGGCCAGCCGGCATAGCATCAGGTGAGGAGGGAGGCCTGGAGACGGTGCATGGGCTCATCGACACCACCGAGATGTACCTCCGCACGATCTTCGAGCTCGAAGAGGAGGGCATCGTCCCGCTGCGGGCGCGTATCGCCGAGCGGCTTGTCGCAGAGCGGGCCGACGGTCAGCCAGACCGTCGCCAGGATGGAGCGGGACGGGCTGGTCAAGGTGGAGGGCGACCGTCAGCTCGCCCTGACTCCCGCGGGCGCGACCCTGGCCATGCGGGTCATGCGCAAGCACCGCCTGGCCGAGTGCCTCCTGGTCGGGGTCATCGGGCTGCCCTGGGAAGAGGTGCACGTCGAGGCCTGCCGGTGGGAGCACGTGATCTCGGAGAACGTCGAGCGCAGGCTGGTCGAGCTGCTCGACTACCCGGTCGCCTGCCCGCACGGCAACATCATCCCCGGGCTGGACGAGCTCGGCGTGCCGCCGGACGCGCGCGCAGCGGGCGGTGGCCGCCGGCGAGGAACGGGCCGAGGCGATGACGGCGGTCGCGGCGAAGCTCGCGGCCCCGGTCACGGTCCTGCGCATCAGCGAACAAGTCCAAAGCGACCCTTCCCTGATGCTTAAACTCAAGCGGATCGGGATACAACCCGGACGCGAGGTCACGCTCGCGGAGAGCGACGAGGGTGTGCGGGTGACCAGTGAGGACAGGGTCGGCAGTGTCACGGCGGATCTGCCCCGCCTGGTGGCCGCCCATGTCTTTGTCGCCAGGCGCTGACGGTGACCCTGCCCTTCCCCGCCCGCCTGGCCGCCCACGCAGCCGACCGCTTCCGTGGGGGTGCAGAGCTGTGACTGAACGGCCGGTCAGCGAGCAGGGCGCCGGGTACGAGGCGTACCTGCCGGCCCAGACCATCCTGGCCCAGATCTCCGCGGCCGTCGTGGTCACCGACCGCCAGGGCAACCTGCTCTACGCCAACCCGTTCGCGGCCGCGCTGTTCGGTTTCCCGGCGGGCGGCAAGCTGCTCGGCCGCCCGGTGCTGTCCCTCGCGTTCAGCGGCGGCGACGCCGGGAAGGCCGCCGAGCTGGCCAAGCAGGTGCTCCGCGGCCGGGACGGCGACGGCACGTTCGCGGTCGCTCCGCGCCGACGGCTCGCGCGTGTTCGTCCGCGCCCAGGCGATGCCGCTGCGCCACCCGTCCGGCTCGATCGATGGCATCGTGATCCTCGCGCGGGAGGCCAGCCGGCGCAGCAGCCGCCGGGAACGTGACCGGGTCGCGCTGCTCGAGCGCATCGGTGAGCAGCTGGCCGGGTCGCTTGAGTTCGGCACCACCCTGCGGCATGTGGCCGAGATCCTGGTGCCCCAGTTCGCCGACCACTGCATCATCGACCTGTTCCAGGGCGACAAGCTGATCCGCCAGGTGCAGACGAACGCGGGCGGCTGGATGCCGCCGGCGGGCAGCTGGGCCCGGGTCGGCGACCCGATCAGGTATCCCGAGGGCCATTTCTCCCAGCAGGCCATGACCCGCCTGGAGGCGGTCCTGGTCGAGAACCTCGACGAGGTGCAGCCGCCGCGGGCGCCCAGCCCGCCCAGCCTGGCGGCCGCCGATGACGTCGGCCTGCGCTCGGTGGTGGCCGCCCCGCTGATCGCCCGGGGTGAGCTGCTCGGCGTGATGTGCCTGGCCCTGTCCGGGCTGACCAGGCGCCACGAGCAGTACTACGACGCGGACGACCGCGACTTCCTCAGCGCGGTGGCCAGCCGGGTGGCGGTGGCCATCGACAACGCGCTGCTGTTCGAGGAGGAGCGCCGCACCGCCCTGGCCTTCCAGACCAGCCTGCTGCCCCAGCAGCTGCCCCAGCTGGACGGCCTGGAGGTGGCCTGCCGGTACGTGCCCGCCAAGCCGCTGGTGACGCACGGCCAGGGCATCCAGACGCAGGTCGGCGGGGACTGGTACGACATCATCCCGCTGTCCGCGGGCCGGGTCGGCATCGTCATCGGTGACGTGGAGGGCCGCGGGGCCCGCGCGGCCGCGGTCATGGGACAGCTCCGCGCCGCGCTGCGTGCCTTCGCCCAGGATGACAAGCCGCCCGCGGAGATCCTGCGCAAGCTCGATGAGTGGTGCCGCACGCTCAGCTCGGCCAAGGGCCGTGCCGACGATCGCGGCGCGCCGGACCCGCCCATGGTCAGCTGCACCTACCTGGTCTACGACGCGTGGTCCCGCACGCTGTCGTTCGCCAACGCGGGCCACGACGCGCCGCTGCTCATCGTCGGCGGCGAGGTGGGCGAGCTGGAGATGGAGCATAAGGGGGTGCTGCTCGGGGTGCGCGGCAAGGGCGTCCCCGCGCTGCCGACCTACCGGGAGGAGACCCGTTATCTTCCGGCCGGGTCCGGGCTGGTGCTGTACACCGACGGGCTCACCGACCGGCGGCACCGTCCCGACGGCGTAGGCACCTATTCCGAGGACGATGCCCGGCTGATGCTGCACCGGGCGGTGCGCCGGGTGGCGCACGGCGACGTCGAGCAGATCGCGCAGGCCGCGCAGGACGCGGTGCCCGGGGACATCGACGATGACATGGCCATCGTCGCGATCCGTACCTCAGCGGTGGACCTGGCCTCCTGGGACTGCACCTTCCCCGCTGAGCCGATCAAGGTCTCCGAGGCGCGCCGGCTGGCCGAGGCCACGTTCCGGTCCTGGGGGATGGACAGCGGGCAGGTCGAGCTGACCTGCCTGCTGGTGTCCGAGGTGGTCACGAACGTCGTGCTGCACACGGCCGCGTCGCGTGCCCCCCGCCGGGCGCTGACCCTTGAAGTGGCCGGCGCGGCGGCCCAGCGGCCATCCGGGCTGGTCGCCCGGCTGGGAGCCGGTCCCGTTCAGCGAGGAAGGCGCGGCCGAGGAGGGCAAGACGTTCACCCTGCGGCTGCGCCGCGGCGACGAGGCGGTGTGGGTCGAGGTGTTCGACAACGACCTGCGGCTGCCGCGGATCCGCAGCGCGGGAGAGACCGACGAGGGCGGGCGCGGGCTCTACCTCGTCGACCAGCTGGCCACCCGCTGGGGATCCCGGCCGACCCGGGACGGTAAGGCGGTCTGGTTCGAGATGCCGCTGCGCAGCGACCTGGTCGGCTAGCGGCGCCGCGGCCGGCTCACGTGTTGCGCTCCGTTGCCTGCCCGTCCCCTCAAGCCACACCCCTCCGCGCCAGTCCCTTCAAGCCGCACCCCTCCCGCGCCAGTGCCAGTCCCTAACTCGCATCACCCTCTTCCGCCACTTCCTCCGTCGGTCCCCCCAGTCACACCAGCCTCTCCCGCTCACATATCACGCCGGACGTGCGCCCGAACCGGGCAAATCACTCCCCAGAGCGCACGTCGGGCGTGATATGTGCCAGGTCGGCGTGACTGGTGGGGACTGGTGGCGGGGAACGAGTCGAGGCGCGGGGGCTAGCGGCACGGCCGGTTCACGCGCTGCTCGGCCGGTTCACCTGGTGCGCGGCCGGTTCACCTGCCCTGGGTCTGGTAGGCCCAGAGGGCGAGGAGCGCCAAGCCCACGGCGGCGATGATGACGACCCATGTCCGGCCGGTCCCGGCCCCCATGCCCAGACGGCGGCGGGCCCGGGTCACGCCGAACGCGACCAGGCCGCCGATGAGTACCAGCAGGATAATCCCGTCCGTCATCCTGGCCTCCGAGGATCGCGTACTGGTGACCGGCCGGGGGGCTGCCGGGTCGGCCACTGGTAACGAGCATAAGGCCGGCCAGGCCACCAATCCGGTACGCAGATCGAGCAGGTCCAGGCCGGTCGTCCCGTCTGGCTGATCCACGCACTCGCGGAGCTTGCGCAACACCGCTACCTGCCGGTCGAGCGTCTGGATCCGCTCCTGCACCAGTTGGGCGGCCCTGGCCCGCTGCCCGGGCGCTATCGTCCGGCCCAGCGCGAGCCTGGCCAGCGGCTTGACCTCCTCCAGCCGGAATCCCAGGTCCTTGAGGGCCAGCGCGGTCTCGATATAACCGCAGTACTCGCGGGGGTACTTGCGGGTGCCGCCGCTGGTACGGCGCGGCTCGGGCAGGATCCCGAGCTCCTCGTAGTAGCGGATGGTCCGGCTGCTCACGCCCGCTGCCTTGGCCAGCTGGCCGATGCTGACCAGGCCGGCGACGTCCTCGATGGTGTCCATGGTGCTGCGTTCCCCCGGGTCTGCCCCTCGCGTGAGCCATCCGCCGACCCCGCGTTCGGATGCGTTCAGTGATCAGTAATCACGGATAGTAGCGACAATGACTCTGCGGAGGGTGATTCCCAGCTCAACTTCGTGACGCTCGGCGACGAGATGAGCAGCCAGCCGACCCCGCGCGGTCCAGGGTCAGAGGAAATATTCAATTCAAGCTAGAGGTTTTATGTAGTCGAGAGATGCAGTAACCTGGACTCAGAGATGGGCCCAAGTTGATACCTGGAGGCGAGCTTCATGTTGCTGACCACGTTTGACCCCTTCACCAGGGACTTTGACCGGATGATCGAGCGGGCGTTCGGCCCCGCCTGGTCCGCGCGGCGCTCGGGCGCGGCCGCGGGCATGCCGATGGACGCCACCCGCACTGAGGACGGCCTCACGCTGCGCTTCGACCTGCCGGGGATCGACCCCGCCAGCATCGAGGTCACCGTGGACCGTGGCGTCCTCACCGTTAGCGCCACGCGGGCGGAGGAGCTGGGCGAGGGCGAGAAGCCGTACGTCCGCGAGCGCGTGACCGGCACGTTCTCCCGCCGGATCCGACTCGGTGACGCGATCGACTCCGATGGGGTCGAGGCCGGGTACTCCCACGGCGTGCTGACCGTGCGGGTCCCGCTGGCCGAGGCGGCCAAGCCGCACAAGGTCGAGATCCAGACCGAGGCGCCGAAGGGCCTCACCGCCTGATCAAGCACCCAGCGACGCGTCGGCCGATACCCACCGGGGCCGGCCAGCGCAGGCCGTAGGATTCAACATCACCGGGCCCGGACAGCCAGCTGTCCGGGCCCGCGGTCAGTATGGAGACAGCCATGCCATCACTGCCGTTCGAAGACGAGAACCTGCCCTTGTTCACCGTCGGGCAGGTCTCTGCCATGCTCGAGATCCAGCAGGCCTTCCTGCGCCGTCTCGACGACTTCGAGGTGGTGCGGCCGTCACGGTCCTCCGGCCGGCAGCGCCGCTACACCCGCAACGAGATCGCCGTGGTCCAGTACGTGGTACGGCTCGCGGACGAGGGCATGACGCTGCCCGCGATCCGCCGCATCCTGCAGCTCGAGCACCAGATCAGGGAACTCCAGGCGGAGTGCGACGCGCTCCGCGAGGCACTACGCGAAGCCCGGCAGCCGACGGGGCGGGACCGGCGGGCGAGGGAGGCCCAGTAGGCGGCCCAGACAGCGGTGCTGGCGGCCCACCCGCCGGTGTGGGCGGCCCAGCCGCCGGTGTGGGCCCGCCTAAACGTCGGCGCGGTAGAAGTTGAGGTACGAACGGGACGGCGTGGGCCCACGCTGATCCTGGTAGCGGGAGCCGTAGACGGAGGAGCCGTAGGGGTGCTCCGCTGGTGAGCTCGTCCGGAACAGGCACAGCTGGCCGATCTTCATCCCGGGCCAGAGCTTGATCGGGAGTGTGGCTACGTTCGACAACTCCAGGGTGACGTGGCCGGAGAAGCCTGGATCGATCCACCCCGCCGTGGAGTGAGTCAGCAGCCCCAGCCGGCCGAGCGAGCTCTTGCCTTCCAGGCGCCCGGCCACATTGTCCGGCAGGGTTACAACCTCGTAGGTGGAGGCGAGCACGAACTCCCCGGGATGCAGCACGAACGGGTCCTTGCCCTCTGCCTCCACCAGCCGGGTCAGGTCGGGTTGCTCCACCGCCGGATCGATGTGCGGGTAGCGGTGGTTCTCGAAGACCCGGAAGTAGCGGTCCAGGCGCACGTCGATGCTGGACGGCTGGATGAGCTCGGGCGTGTACGGATCGAGCCGGACCCGGCCGGACTCGATCTCTGCACGGATATCGCGGTCGGAGAGCAGCACCCTGGCAACCTACCGGCTGGGCGCACCCCAGCGGCCGGGGCTTCCGGTACTATGTCGAGGCGGCGTCAGCCACCCCGGACGGGTCCTGGCGTGCTATGCGGGTGTAGTTCAATGGTAGAACGTCAGCTTCCCAAGCTGATAGTGCGAGTTCGATTCTCGTCACCCGCTCCACGCACGAAGGCCCAGGCCAGGGTAGGAATCCCGGCCCTGGGCCTTGATCGTTTCTAGGCACTGGATGATCTTCCGTGCAATTAAACGGTATCCAGGCTGACCCCGGCCAGACCGGCCAGACCGGCCAGCTCGGCCTGGGCCAGCCCGCACTGGCGCCGCAGTTCGCGGATGCGCTGGCCGTTCGCGATGGTGGTCCACCGCCGGGCCCGGTTGCTGGGCACGACGGCCGTCACGGTCTAGGCCAGTCGAAGCGGGCCCAGACGGTCCGGCCGTCGTGAGCGCCTTCAATACCCCAGTCGTCGGCCAGGGTTTGCATGATGTCGAGTCCGTGGCCGCGCTCGGGATGGGCGACCGCTGGAGTCCACGGGCCACCTTCGTCTTCGACTTCGAGCCAGAAATAGTCACCGGGACTGATCTTGCCGCGGACGGTGAACGTCCCTCCCGCCAGCCGGGAATGGCTATGCAGGACGGCGTTAGTGGCCAGCTCCGATGCGCAGACGAGTACGTCGTCGGCCATCGGGCAGCCGTCCAGTAATGCCCGCAGGTCGGCCCGGACGACCCTGATCTGGTCGGCCGTGCCCGGATAGGTGACCCCGGTGGTGCGCAGGGCGAGAGCCCGGGGCGCGGGTGTTGGCATCACTGCGGCTCCGCCAATCCGGTTCCGGCGCAGTCCAGGCAGACGATCCGGATGGCGCTGTCCGACATACCCCGGACGAGCTGGCTCGCGACCCAGCGCCGGGGCCCGCTGTACTTCCATCCCCGCCCCCGGCACGACGGGCAAACCTCGTGCTCAGCAACCTCTGCGGCCTTCATGCCGCCAAAGATCGCGCAATTGCCAGGCCGCTCCCATAACCGCGCGATATCACCCGACGGGATATAAGCTCGCAGTCAGTAACGCCGCATGGACTCTCAGGAACAATCGCCTGACCGAGAGGGATCACGGCATGCCAGGCCGCCGCGTCTTTGATCTCATCGAGATCCCGGCCGAGTTCTGGCAGCATCCCGACGTGCTCGACGCTCTGCGCCGCCGCGACATCGGGCGCCTGTTCGTCCTGTTAAACGACGCCACGGGCGTCAGCCAGACCCGTATGGCCATCGCGTGTGGTTCCACCCAGCCCAAGATCAGCGGCTACATGCGAGGAGTCGCGAAGGTCGAGGAGCTGGATGTTTTCGAGCGCATCGCGGACGGGCTGGACATGCCCGACCACGCCCGGATAGCCCTCGGCCTGGCCCCGGCCGATGCTCCTACGACCCCGGCCGTCGCGCGGGTCGCGCCGGTTATCCCGCCACGGGATACCCGCCCGGCCTTGCCCGCTCCCGCTGTATCCGGTCTGCTCAGCGCAGATGCAGGAGACAGCGAGGAGGATGATCCCTCCGTGAGACGGCGAACCTTTGTCGGCCTGACCGGCGCCGCCCTCTTCGGTGCGGTCCTGGCCGACCCCATCCGCAGCGGCCAAGCCGACGCCATCGAGTCCTTCGCGGCCGTGCTGGCCGCCTATGCACCTGACACGGCCGGTTCGGCCCTGGACGAGCCCCCGGACTTGCCGTCGCTGGCCGCCGCGGTCGCCCGTGCCAAGCGCGATTACCAGGCGTGCCGGTACTCGGAGGTGACGGAGCATCTTCCGGCCCTACTGGGTCGGTTGCAAGCTGCCTGCGCCGTGCTCGACGGCGAGGCCCGTTCGCAGGCATACACGTTGTCGGCCGAAGCGCACCATGTCGCGGCCAGCATCCTGTTCAAGGTCGGCGATCAGGGCCTGGGCTGGCTGGCCGCGGATCACAGCATGCAGGCGGCCCGGGCCAGCGAAGACCCGGTAACCGTGGCGTCCAGCGCCCGGATCGTCACCCACGCCCTGATGGGCAGCAAGCACTACAAGGCAGCGACCGACACGGCGAGCGCCCTGGCCGCCAAGTTCGATCATGACGTGCCCGCCCACGATCCCGAGTCTCTGTCGGTCTACGGCTCGCTCCTGCTCCGGGGCGCCATCGCCGCCGCCCAGCACGAGAACCGCGGAGGGGCCGACGAGCTGATGACCGAGGCTGAGGGAGCCGCCGCCCGCCTGGGCGACGATCTGAACCTGCGCTGGACGGCGTTCGGCCCGACCAACGCGAGCCTGCACCGGGTCAACATCGCCGTCACCCTGGGGGACGCGGGCACGGCGATCGACGTCGCCCGTACCGTGGATCTGGGCCGGATTGACGTCACCGAGCGGAAGGCGAGCTTCCTCATGGACACCGCCCGCGCGTTCCTGCAATGCGGCAGGCACGAACGGGCCTACCTCGCGCTCCGTGCGGCCGAGGAGATCGCACCCGAGGAGATCACCGGCCGCCCCGCGGCCCGCCGCCTGGTCCGTGACCTCATGACCATGGCCCCGCTCAGCGTCCAGCGCCAAGCCGAAGACTTCGCCCGCCGGATCGGGGTCACCGAATGACCCAGGACGGCCGCGTCTTGACCGTCATCGTCTGCGGCGCGGGCCCCGCGTCCGAAGTCGGCCAGCTCATCAAACTCGCCCAGGAACACGGCTGGACGGTCCAGGTCGTAGCCACGCCCGCCGCGCTCGACTTCGTAGACGTGCCCGCCATCGAGGCCCTGACAGGGAGCCCGGTCCGCAGCCAGTACCGCAAGCCCGGGGAGCCCAGGTCATGCCCAGCCGACGCCATCATCGTCGCCCCGGCCACCTACAACACCATCAACAAGTGGGCCCAGGGCATCAGCGACACCTACGCGCTCGGCATCCTCGCCGAGACCACCGCCCTCGGCGTCACGATCGTCGTCCTCCCGTTCGTCAACTCAGCCCTGGCCGCACGCGCCCCGTTCCGCCGCAGCGCCGAGGATCTGCGCAGTGAAGGCATCCACATCCTGCTTGGTCCCGGTGGTGTCGCACCCCACGAGCCGCATACAGGCGGCGAACTCATCGCCGGTTACCCATGGCACTTGGCCCTCACCGAAGTTGAACGCCTCGTCACTCCTGCCAACCACAGGTGACCGGGCCCTTCGAGAGCAGCGAGTCCGCGTGTCTTACCCGGACCCCGTGCCCTGCGTGGACCCCCGCGAGGTTGCCGAATTAAGCCGTACTAGATCAAGGCGGGCGCCTGCTGGCGCCCGCTGGCCCGGCGTCAGCGCCGGGCTCTGCCTTGGAAGGCCCGCCCGACGCACGCCGGGCCACGCCCGCAGGCCACACATGTAAGGATGGCTCATGCGGCACGCAGGCCGGTGCAGTACACAGCCGCCTACCTCGCTCCCGATTGTCCAGCTCGCGCTCGGCGGGTCCAGGGCTGGCTGGCGTACTCTGGACCCGCCGAGCGCGAGCTGGAGTCGGGCGGGCACTCCCATAGCCTCGCGTCCCGTTGCGCTACCACCGGCACGCTAAGACGCAGTTAGGTGACCTGGCATCACCTGCCGACCGGTTTCACCTAGGTGGAAACGGCTGGCGATCGAGAAGAACCCGATAGCGGGCGCCCGTGCCACGGATGTGCCACACACCGGGAGCTTCCACGGCCGGAAGCGGTAACTCACGGGTACAGCACCCTGTGGGGCTCGATTACTGGATCTGACCTGGTGAGACTTCCCGGCTGGGATCATCGCTGAGTGATCATTTCGGTCCTCTACCAGCTTGTACGCTGCCTGCTCGGCTGCTTGACGGTGCTGACCCGGGACGCGACGTCCAAGGATGTCGAGCTCTTGGTGCTCCGGCACGAGAACGCGGTCTTGCGCCGCCAGGTTGGCCGGGTCTGTTACGAGCCGGGTGACCGGTTGTAGCTGGCGGCACTGTCGCGATTGGTTCCCCGCCGCCGGTGGGGCGAGGTGTTCGCGGTGACCCCGGCGACGCTGCTGGCCTGGAACCGTCGGCTGGTGGCGCGCAGGCGGGACGACGCGAGCCGCCGGCGTCCCGGGCGGGCGTCCACGGCAGCCGCGATCCGCAAGCTCATGATCCGCATCGCGACCGAGAACCCCACCTGGGGGCACCGGCGGGTGCAAGGCGAACTCGTCAGGCTCGGCCACCCGATCGCCGCCTCCACGGTCTGGCAGATCCTGCACGATGCCGGGACAGGCCGGGGGCGCCGCGCCGTCCCGCCAATCGCCCTGATTCCCGCTGTTTGGTGCGAGGCTCGGTCACCCTTCCGGCGACCGGGGCACAGAGGCGTTCGCTGCGGCGACGCCTGGTGGGGACCCGTTCGCTGGCCTCGTTCCAATACGCATCGCCTCCCCATTGCGTCGCGAACCCCTGCACAGCTGCCGGTTTCGCGGGGGCGTCTTCCTTCGGTTCGTGCCACCTAGGTGAGATTGACCGGGTAGGTGATGACGGGTCACCTACTCGAGCACAAGACTCGGCACTGGTAGATGCACCATCGACACCACGCCGGCGGCCTGAACTACGTTTACGCCGGCGTGGGAGACATCAGCAAGGCACGGCCGCAATTTAGCCAGCCGTGTTCGCTCGAAGAGGGAGAGCACCGGTGCCGGCAAGTAAGCCAAATATCATTTTCATGTACTGGGACAACTTCGGCTGGGGCGAGCTTGGCTGTTACGGCGGCGGCGTGCTGCGCGGCGCTCCGACCCCCAGGATCGACAAGTTCGCGTCCGAGGGCCTGAAACTGCTGAACTTCAACGTCGAGGCGCAGTGCACCCCGGCTCGTTCCGCGCTCCTGACCGGCCGTCATGCCATCCGCTCCGGTACCGGCGCGGTCGCCGCTAGCGGCGTAGATGGGATGACCCGCTGGGAGGTGACCAGCGCTCAGGCGCTGTCGGACGTCGGCTATGCCACGGGCATGTGGGGCAAGTGGCACCTGGGCAGCGACCCCGACCAGCGCAGCCCGGTTGACTTCGGCTTCGACGAGGCGATGTGGATCCCGCGGAGCACCGACGAAGTCTTGTGGGGGATGCAGTCCTACTACCCCGACGGCTCGGCGACCGTGCGGCCGTATGCACCGGCGCCGGTCACGGAGTTCCAGCTGGAGCAGGTCTACGCCCGGAAGAAGGGCGAAAAGAGCACCGTGGTCGGTCCCTACGATGCGGAGTTCCGGCGCCTGTTCGACCGGAAGATCACCGAGCACGCGATCGACTTCATGACCCGGTCGAACAAGGCGGGCAAGCCGTTCTACATGTACCTGCCGTTCTCGCAGGTGCACAACCCGGCGTTGCCCGATCCGGAGTACGCGGGAAGACCAAGCACGGGAACTGGGCCGACATCTTGACCCAGATGGACGACTTCACCGGCCGGATCCTCGACGCCGTTGACGAGCTCGGACTGGCTGACGACACGATCGTCGTGTGGGCATCAGACAACGGCCCCGACCCCTCCTACCGCATGCCGCAAGCGGATCCCGAGGAGCTCGGGGGAAGTGGGACGGCTTCGCGGGGATATGGCGCGGCAGTTTGTTCACCAGCCTCGAGGGCTCCAACCGGACGCCGTGCATGGTCCGCTGGCCGGGCCACGTCCCGGCCGGGAGGGTCAGCAATGAGCTCGTCCACTGCGTTGACTGGTACACCACGCTGCTGCTCACGGTCGGGGCGACGGTCCCCGACGACCGGATCGTCGACGGCGTGGACATGCGCGATTTCCTGCTCGGCGACGCCGAGGAGTCGGGCCGTGACGCCGTCCTGTGCCTGCAGGGCAACCGGCTGCAGGCGGTCAAATGGCATCAGTGGAAAGTGCACCTGTTCACCCAGGACGACTTCTACAGTACGTTTTCGGGGAACAACATCCCGCTTGTCTTCAACCTGGAATGGGACCCCCGTGAGGAGACCAGGTTGACTTCGGCCATCTGTGGCTGATAGAGAAAGTGGCGGCGCCGATCGCCGCCGCTTCTTGAGGTCGCTCGTGGTCGAGCCCCCGATCAAGCCGGGACACCCGATCCGTACACGCCTCCCGGTCCCGGTGAGATGGTGCCTGAGTCCTATCTCCAGATCGGGGCCATGGTCCAGTACGTCACGAGCCTCCACCACGTGGCCGCGACGCACGACGGCCACAACGCGGCCCACCTCCAGCACGGGTTGGGCGCGCACAGCGCATGATCGAGCAGGGGCAGGCCAGGCGCCCGTGGTCTTACAGCATCAGATCGGGCAGCCGATAGACGAGCTAACCGGGCGCCCAAAACCCGGACGTCGAGACCATCCAGCCTCCTGGGGTTGGGCCTTGGCTTGGTACTTGGGGTTAGGGCCGGGGCCCGGCTTAGGGGGGCAGGGGCACCCGGGTAAGGGGAGGGGAGGTTGGTGGGACTTAACGGGCGGGGGAGGCCGCGGTAAATGAGGAAACGGGCAGCCTGGCGGGATGCCAGGGCCGGCGCCGTTGGGGACCCGGGGCCTGACGGCCAACCCGGTTCACCTAGGGTAAAACGGGTGGGAGGGGATGATGGGGCGCCTGGATGGGCCCCTAGCGTCAGCGGTAACCCGAGGACGGGGCCGCTAGAGTGCCCGGGTGCCCGCGAGGCCATCGCAAGGCGGCCACGCCCACGGATTCCACCTGCGTACAAACGCTGACATTTACTGGGCCGATGTCGAATGCCGACGAATCAAGACCAGGAGCCCGAAATATGAACACTCCCAATCAAGCAGACCAGCCGGGCGCTCACGCGGACCAGCCGAGCGGATCGAAGTCGGCGGAGGCGGATCGCTACGAGGTGCTGATGGCGGCATATCTGTTCGTAGCGCCGGGGCGCAAGGACTACGACGCAATCATGAAGCTCGTCAAGGACCATGCGATCACAGTCGAAGGCGCCGTCCTGCCAGCAAGGACGACGCGGGCGAGATGCACATCGAGGAAGGAGGAGAAGGACTGGTGGTCGGCCTGTTCGAACCCCGCTGGCTCGCCAAGACGGCCCTCGGCAAAGACTCGTGCGCTGGCCGCCAAGTTCGGCAAGCACCGGGCCGACAGCGGAATCCAGAAAAAGCTGAACGAGACGCTGGGCGCCCGCGACGCCGTCTTGATGGCGATCTACGGCTACGACGACGCCGGCGCGGTCCGCAAGGCCGTCACGAATTCGCCCAAGACCTCATTCGCGGAAATCGACGGTAGGAGCGTCAAGGACCTCAAGGCCGGGCTGGCAAAGGCGCAGGCCGGGATGAAGGCTGATCCGCCGCCGCCCGCATTGACCCGAGCGCGGTCCCGAAGCGCGCCAGGCGTCTGGCCAACGTCAGTAAAGCTAGCGTGGCTGATGGGAGTCTGACCAAGTTGCCTTGACGCGAAAGTGTCAAGTCGGTCGCGTCCAAGATCCGGTGTAAATGAGACGGGCGTAGGTTCCCTTCAAGACGACCAAGTCAACGAAGGGAAGGACCCACGCCCGTGTCAGCAGAGTATCGCCCACGGACCGCATCCGCGGCCATATCGATGAGTTGTTTGCTCAGGGCCGGCCGCTGCCGGAGATCTTGGAGGAGTGGCCCGGCTCGGCGCGCAGCTGCTGATGCAGGCCGCGCTGGAGGCCGAGGTGACCGAGTTCCTCGGCCGGGACCGCTACCAGCGGGCCGCGGCCTGCACTGATGCCCGGCCCGGGTCCCGCAACGGCTACCGGGATGTGACCGTCAAGACCACTGCCGGGCCCGTGGCCCTGGCCCGGCCAAGCTGCGCGGTACCACCGAGGTGTTCGCCTCCCGGCTCTTCGGCGCGCATGTCACCAAGACCAACGCCCTCGAGTCGCTGGTGATCGCCTCGTTCGTCCGGGGCCTGTCAGTACGGGACGTGGAGGCCACCTTGGCTATGCACTCGGCGACCAGGCTGCGATCTCCAAGTCCACGGTCTCGGCGATCTGCGGCCAGATCAAGGACGAATACGAGGCATGGGCGCATCGCCGCCTGGATGACGTCACGCTCGACTACCTGTTCCTGGACGCCTGTTCTTCCGGATGCACCCCGGCTCCCGGCTGAGCCGGTGCTGGCCGCCTGGGGCGTCACTACCAGCGGCAAGCCGGCGTTTCATCGGCCTGGCGCCGGGCACGGGTGAGTCCGCCGACGCCTGGGCGGCTTCCTGGCCGATCTCAAAGAGCGGGGGCTGGCCTCCCCGCTGCTGGTCATCTCCGACGGGGCGCCGGGGCTGATCGCCGCGATCGAGCAGGCCTACCCGAAAGCGCTGCGTCAAAGGTGTCTTGTTCATCGCGCGAGAAACATCCTGGCCAAGGTCCCGGCAGGAATGCAGGCCGAGATAAGGACGTCTACTGGAAGATCTTCGACACCGGGGAGCTAGCGACCCCGCCCGGCCCGGAACTCGTGGAGATCATCGACGCGAGGATCACCGAGATGGCCGCCAAGTACGGCGCCACCTACCCCTCGGCGATGAAGTGCCTGACCACCGGCGCGGACGGCTGACCGCCTACCTGCGGTTCCCCGCCGAGCACCACAACCGCGTACGGCACTCCAACTTCATCGAGCGCACCTTCGGCGAAACCCGCAGGAGGGTCAAGGTCATCGGACGGCTGCCCGGCGAGACCAGTTGCCTCACCCTCGTCTGGGCCGTCCTGGACCGGGCCTCCCGCGGCTGGCGCGGCCTGACCATGACCGCCGACGGGCTGCGCCTCCTGCAGGACCTGCGCCGCTCACTGCTCGAACCACCCCGCCAGCTACGGCCACAGCCCGCCACCGTGACCCAGCCCGATGATCAACCCGAAACTGTCACAGCCGTCGCCTAACATCACCATGGAACCGGGAACCACGCCCAACGATTTACACCGGATTCCGGACGCCACCGGGTGGTGTGGCGGTGCCAGCGTGGCGGGCCAGTGTCAGGTGAAACGGCGTGACAGACACGTCGGTGGCCACGTCATAGCTGACCCCGCTCAGGAGCGGTCTACCGCGCTCGCCGGGCCGATGCCCAGGAAAAGATGCTGCCCGGCGCCGGTCGGTGTGGCTGTGATCCGCAGCCGGACGTTGCCGAAGGCGGTCTGCGCACCGGATGCGCCCTGAATCGAGTCAGCCGGTGGCACACCAGGGCGCGGGTCGGCGTCGACACGTGCTGCACGTCCGAACTCAAGGTGTTATTCGACCCGAACAACGCCATCAGCGCGCCGCCAGCGATCGCGGCCAGCGCGCCGATGACCAGCAGCACGCCGCCGAGCACGAACAGCACAACTCGTTGCCATGGCACCTCCCCCGGGTGCAGCTCAGAAATCGACAACAACACAATAGCGGAGCGGACCAAAGGCCGCCGGAACCTGTCAACCGGGACTGTCAAGTTATCGGCTCTGTCGCACTTTCGGTGGTGACGGTGCGTGTGTCAGTCGAGCAGGATGCGGTGGCGCAGGAGGGTGAATCCGGCGCGGCCGTACATCTGCCGCTTGATCATCTTGGTCTTGGTGTTCACGCCTTCGGTCCGGCCGTTGTGGAACGGCAGGGTGACGGCGGCGATGGCGGCGTCGATGTCGAGGTCCAGGCCGCGGGTGAAGGCGTGCACGTTCGGCAGGTCGCAGGCCCTCGCGGTCTGGCCCATTCGCTGAGCTTGGCCTCATTGGCGGGGTCGGGCTTGAGCAACGCGGCGAAGTAGCGGACCAGGCCGGCGAGGCTGGTCATCTCGGGGCAGGCGGCGGTCAGTTTGCCGAGCAGTGCCTGCTGGCTGTCGCTGAGGGCGTCGGGCCGGGTGAGCAGGAGCCGGGTCGACGCGCCGGGGGACAGGTGCGGCCGGTCGGCTTCGACCCGGCCCTGGGTGATGTAGCGGTAGAGCAGGTTCATGCTGCCGGCGTAGCCCATGCTCGCGGATCTCGGCGAGCAGCTGCGGGACGGGCACGGCCGGGTCGGCGGCCCGGCGGGCGCGCAGGTGATCGCGGTAGGGATCCACCAGCGTCGCCCGGTACCGGGGCGCGCGGATCATCCGCTCGGGCTCGGCCGCGCGGGCGTAGCGCTTGACCGTGTTCAGCGACAGGCCCAGCCGCCGCGAGCATTCCAGCAGCCCGGTGCCCCGGTCCGGCAGGTCGTGGACCTGCCGCCACCGCTCGGCCGTCGTCTGGGCCTGCACGCCCTCTTCAGTGGCGGCCCGGCGGCGGCCCAGCAGGAGCTGTGCGCGGCGACTTCTTTCAGCGACCGCTTCGCCCAGGCTGTGCCACAGGTGCCAGCGGTCACCGGCCTGGACTGCGCCGGGCAGCGCCCGGCGGACCGCCTCGCCGTAGGCGCCGGACCCGTCCCGGCACACGACTTCGACGCCCGGGTGGCCGCGCAGCCACGCCTCCACGACATCAGCCTTGCGACCGGCAGGACATCGACCCGTTGCCCGGTCTCGGCGTCGATCAGGATGGTCGCGTAGACCTGGCCGCGGCGCAGCGCGAAATCATCGACCCCGAGCACCCGCGGCACGGCGACCTCGGGCAGCGGGAGCCGCAGCAGCAGCCGCAGTGCGGTATGCCGCGACAGCGGGATCCCCAGCGCGGCCAGCAGCCCGGCCCCGGCCCGGCCGGCTAACCGGCGGGCGACCTCGCCTGCCTGGCCGGCCAGCCGCGTCGTGCGCCGCTGGTAACGGTCCAGCACGCCCGGCACCTGCTCCCGGAACGTCTGCACCGGGCAGTTCAGAACCGGGCACCGCATCCGCCGCACCCGGACGCGCACCACCACCGGCCGCCCGTCTGCGGGCACGTCAGCCAGCGTCCGCACGTAATACCCGTGCACCTGGCCGGTCAGGCCGCCGCACCGCGGGCACGGCACCGGCCCGCCCGCCGTCCGCGCCCGGACCACGATCACGCCATCCTGGTCCGTCACATCCTCGATGACCAGGGACGACAACCCGGAGAACACGATTCCCGCAAGCTCATTGATGTCACACGCGGCCGACCCTGCCACATCTCACTAATCGTGGCATAGCCTGACACGCCGTCACCACCGAAAGTGCGACAGAGCCAGAACAACGGTGTGACTCCTGTGACAAGACGGACAGGATGGTCCGTCTCAGGAGGGAACACCATGAGCACGACGACGCAGGCGGATGCCGCGAAGACCGCTGGCCTGGCGGTGGATGATGGCCGGGTGGATCCGGTGGATGAGCAGCTGGTCCGGGAGCTGGCCGAGCGGGCCCGGGCGGAGGGCGTTTCGCTGACCGGGCCGGGCGGGCTGCTGGGGCGGCTGACCAAGGTGGTGCTGGAAAGCGCCCTGGAAGGTGAGATGGACGCCCATCTCGGCTACCGCAAGCACGACTCATCTGGCGATGGCAGCGGGAACTCCCGCAACGGCCGGCGGCCGAAGACGGTGCTGACTGAAGCCGGGCCTGTGGAGATCGAAGTGCCGCGGGACCGGGCCAGCTCGTTCGAGCCAGTGATCGTGGCCAAGCGCCAGCGGCGCATGGGCGGGATCGATGACATCGTCATTTCCCTGGTCGCCAAGGGCCTGACCACCGGCGAGGTGCAGGCACACCTGGCGGAGATCTACGGCACCGAGGTGTCGCGGAGACGATTAGCACCATCACTGACCGGGTCCTCGACGGTCTGGCCGAGTGGCAGAACCGGCCGCTGGATGCGGTCTACGCGGTGCTGTTCCTGGACGCTATCCACGTCAAGATCCGCGACGGGCAGGTCGCTAACCGGCCCATCTACGTGGCCCTGGGCGTGACCGCCGACGGCGAGCGCGACATCCTCGGGCTGTGGGCCGGGGAGCATGGCGATGGGGAGGGCGCCAAGTACTGGCTGCGGGTGCTCACCGAAGTCGGCCACCGCTGGCACCCGTCAAGGCACGCTGCTTTCTCATGGCTGTGTTCCTTGTTTGTTGCCGGGTTGTTGTTCAGGCTGTGCCCAGCGGGCGCGGGTGTAGAAGCCCGGCGGGCGGGCTCTGCGTTCGCGTAGCTGGCGCATCTGCTCGTCGTCGGCGGTGATGATCCAGTTCCTGGTTCCGGTGGCGTGGCGGGCGGTGATCCAGCCGCGGTAGATCCAGTTGTAGATGGTGGCGGTGGGCATGCCCAGCTCGGCGGCCAGGCCGGGGACTGACCGTTGGCCGGGTGCCAGGCTGGTGAGCACGGCGGGCCGGCCCTGGCTCTGACCGCGGATGCCGCGCTGGGTGATCAGGGTGCGGACCTGTCCGCCGGTGAACCGGCTGGTCCGCTTGGGCGGGCGGAATGCCTCGGCGTTGAGGATGCCGGCGATCTGGCGGTTGTTCCGGCCGGCTGCGGCGAGTTCGGTGACGCGGGCGAGCAGGGCGGGGTAATACGACAGCTGGTCCAGGCGGGCGACCGGGCGGACGGCCCGCCCGGTGGTCTGGTGCCCGCCGGCCCAGGTGATGGTGACGTTGACCAGCTCGCTGTCCCCGGCGACGCTGACGGTGATGTCCTGGATGAGGATGCGCAGTAGTTCCTTGCGGTCAGCCTGCGTCGTCGACGGAGCATGCCAGACCTGCGGAAGATCGCTGGCCAGGGCCTGGATCGCCGCCCGCTCGGCTGGGGTGAGGGTTGCCGGCTGTTCCTCGGTGAACCGCTGGTAGTCCGCTTCCAGCCGGGCCGCCTCGGCCAGCGCGGCTTCCCAGTCCGCTTCCAGCTGCCGGGCGACGAGCCGGTTTTCCGGTTCGGCGAGCTGGTACTGGCGGCGGGCCCGGCCGGCGGCGTAGCGGGCGCGCTCGATCCGCTGCCGCCACAGCTTGTCCAGCATGGCGCGCTCGGCCTCGGCCTGGGCGGCGGCGGCCATGGAGACCTCCAGCGCGGCCGGCGCCACCGCCTCCAGTACCTGGCTAGTGACATATGCGTCGAGCGCGGGGCCGGCGATGTGCTGGCAGCTCCCGCCGGTCCCGTAGTTGACCTGGTAGAAAGCGCACGTGTAGCCGTGCGGCGAGCGCGCGGCGCCCGAGCCGTCGTGGTAGCGGACTGTCATGCGGTGCCCGCCGCACCGGCCGCAGCGCAGCAGCCCGGACAGCAGCGCCGAGCCGTCCCGCGGCGCGCCCGGCGTGGCTGCGGTCTGCCGGTTGGCGGCCATCCGGGCCGCGTTGGCCTCGTACTCCTCCGGGGTGATGTAGGCCGGCAGCCGGCCCGGCAGCAAGACCAGCCACTCGCTGCTGTCTTTCACCACCCGGCCGGTGCTGGGGCGGCCCGGCAATTTCCGCCTCGGTTCGGCCTGCCGGCGGCCGTAGGCGTAGTACCCGGCGTAGACCGGGTTGTGCAGCATGATCTGCAGCGTCTCCCGGGTCGGCCGCCGCCACTCCAGTTCCCCCTTCGACGGGCCGGAATGCACCCGGACCGGCAGCTGGATCTCCTGACCGGCCAGGTAGCGGAGCACCCCGTTGAGGGTGCCCAGCCGGCGGAAGGCGCTGAATACGAGACGGACGACATGCTGTGCCTGCTCGTCGGGGTCGAGGGTGACCTCGCCCGACGGGCGGCGGACATAGCCGATCGGCAGCGGGATCGCCAGCTCACCTCGCTCGGCCTTGGCCAGCTTGCCCGACAGCATCCGCTGCCGGATCAGGTACAGCTCTGCCTCGCTCATCGTTCCCTTCAAGCCCAGCAGCAGCCGGTCGTTATAGACCCCAGGGTCGTAGACGCCGTCAGGATCGGCGAGCAGCACGCCAGACAGCGAGCACAGCTCCAGCAGCTGATGCCAGTCCCGGCCGGTCCTCGCCAGCCTGGACATCTCGATGCCCAGCACGACGCCCGCACGTCCCATCGTGACCTCCGTGACGAGCCTGGCAAACCCCTTCCGGGAATCCGCCGTCGCCGCGGACACCCCCAGGTCGTCATCGATCACCACGACCTGCGACCGCGCCCAGCCCAGCGCCACGGCCCGCCCGGCAAGCGCGTACTGCAGCCGCGTGGACTCCGAATGCTCAAGCACCTGCTGCCTGCTCGACTGACGGACATAGACCACCGCGGCCCGGTCCAGATGCTCCGGGCGGATCTTCTGCTGCGGCTGTCCCTGCAGCCGGTACCTGCCCAGGCTAATCACGACTGCCTCCCGCCACGCGGGCTGCCGCTTTCGCGGCCAGCATCGCCAGCAGCGCCACCGCTGCAGCACGCCGTTCCGGCGGCAGCACCGCCCAGACCACGGGATCGGGAGTCACAGCCTGCCCGGCACTCGGCCGCATCGCGCTCACCTGCTGCCGCCGACCGCAGCCGGCGGACCAGGACCGCCGCCTGCAACAGTGCTCCCACGCTCAGTATCGCCCCGGAGCCCGAAGTGAGGCTAGAGATGATTTCCGCTTCACGGGCATCAGCGGTGGCTGATTGAGATCCGCAACCGCGGCACCAAAGACGTGCTCATGGTGATCTGCGACGGGCTCAAAGGCTTCCCCGAGGCGATCGCCCAGGTGTGGCCGCAAGCGGTCACCCAGACGTGCATCGTGCACCTGCTGCGCAACAGCTTCCGGTATGCCAGCCGCCGGGACTGGGCCGCCATCGCCAAGGACCTCAAGCCGGTCTATACCGCCGCGACCGAGGCCGAGGCCCTGGACCGGTTCGCCGACTTCAGCGGCATCTGGGAGGCCCGCTACCCGGCCATCATCAAGCTGTGGGAGAACGCCTGGGCGGAGTTCACCCCGTTCCTGGCCTTCGACCGGGAGATCCGCACAATGATCACCACCACGAACGCGATCGAGTCGCTGAACGCCCGGTTCCGCCGCTCGGTCAAGGCCCGCGGCCACTTCCCCACCGAGCAGGCCGCCCTCAAGCACCTCTACCTCGTCATCATCAGCCTCGACCCCACCGGCCGCGGCCGCCAGCGGTGGAGCAACCGGTGGAAAGCCGCTTTGAACGCCTTCGACATCACCTTCGACGGCCGCCTCAGCGCAGGCCGGAAGTAACCATCAGAATCGGGTTACACCGTTAA
>CAVQEM010000083.1:0-78934 GCA_963711485.1 uncultured Actinomycetes bacterium | reverse complement strand
ACCACAACGATGCCGACTCGGCACGCCCGGTCCGAACCCTGTCCGGCGGGGAAACGTTCCAAGCCTCCCTCGCCCTGGCGCTCGCCCTCAGCCGACAGGTGTCCTCCCTCGCCGCGTCCGGTGCCGCGAAACTCGAGTCAATCTTCCTCGATGAGGGGTTCGGCACCCTCGACGAAACCAGCCTCGATGTGGTCGCAGCCACGCTGGAGAATCTGGCCGCGAGAGGTGAGCGGATGGTCGGTGTTATCACCCACGTCCCTGCTCTTGCCGACCGGATCCCGGTCCGCTTCCAGGTCACTCGCACCGGTGCCAAATCCCACATTGAACGGATCACCGGATGACGGTCTCCGGAACTCAGGGCATGGCCAGCAGCGCCCCGGAAATGCGGTTCTCCGTGAACGCGTGGGACGTCACCTATGGCACTGCGCTCGCCGTCGCCGACGAGGACCTGCCCGCCTCCGCGGCCCGTGTCGAGACCGACGTTGAAACGCCCGCCGACCAGTGGGCTCCCGTCCCTGTCCGCGCCGATGTGCCGCACCCGTCCGCAGTCCTGTTCGTCAACGGCGTCCGCCGTGTCGACGCCCGCGTCTGGATCGACGACTCACCGGCACCAGCCGCCGGCATCGCGAATGCCGCCCTGGTTGCTGGTATGGCGGTGACGGCGTCGATGGCGGTGTGCGCGTCCTACGCCGCCGGCGTCGTCTGCTGCTGCAGACAGCCCGGGCGGCGGCAGGCCCACCTTCTTGCTGCCGAGATCCGCCGGGGCCTGTTCACTACCGCAGCGCATGCCACGGATATCCAGACCCGGGCCTGGCGCCTACCACGCCCGACACACTGTGGGCAGTGACGCCGTACCACTGACAATGACTCTCTCCAACGCGCTGCAGCAGGCGCTCGCGGAGATCGAGGTCGTTACTGCCGTCGCCGCCCGCGCTGCGCTCCCCCGCGATGCCGAGCACACCGGCTCTTCGTCGCGCGGGCAGGACGGAGTGGGTGACGACCTGCTGGTCATCGACGGGCCCCTGCGCAACCGGGCACACCTACCCCGGACCATCGGGCTCATCAAGACGCACCGGGCCGGGTACCTGGCACCAGAACTGAACCAGGTCGTCGCAGCGCTTAGCGCCGGGCAACGTACGCCCGTGTTCCTGATGGGCACCACGTGGGAACGCCACGCCTGGTACCTGCGGCTCCCGTCCACCCCGGACGTGCCGGGCGCTCCCTGGGCTGGCGTCGTACGCTGCGAAGCAGCGACCGATCTGTCCCGCGTCCAGCTAATAGCCCTAGCGAACCTGTCGCAAACAGTGCTGTGCCGATACGCGTCCGTCGCCTACAAGGACTCCCGCGCCCCCCAGAACCTCGTCCCGATAGCCGGTCTGGAGAACGCCCTGCGGCACCGACTCGGTGACACGCGAGTCCTATACCGCGCGCTGCGCGAAGCAGCGCGCTGACCTGTAAGGGCACAGCACCGCACTAGCGGCCTGGAGTCCGCAGTGTAATCGGTTCGCCTGTCGAACAACGCCATCTCAATGTTCACGCGGTCGGCTAACCACTGGGCGCCAGCGGGGATGAAGCTCGTCACGCACGGTTGGCACAGGATCCGCCGAAGAACCGGATGCCCATCGGCAAAGCTTCACTTCAGTCCCTCATCTTGGCGAGCGAGCGCCCTTGGCGGACTGCACCGGCGGTGGCAGATGCCGCTGGACCTCCGCTGCGAAATTGGGGACTTGTGCCCTGGCCAGATAGCCGGGGAGCTCCTCAACGCTCATAGGCGGTGATTTGTAACCCCTGACCTGAGCCCTTAGCGCGCCAACTGCGATCCCTGGGTAAAGATCCAACTGATCCAGTAGGAAGTCATCCGGCGTGACCACTGCGATGTCATAGGGCGCGGTTGCGAGCTCCGGGAAATGCTTGTCGTTGAACGTAACGAGCACTTCGGCGTTGGCCCGGACGGCCGCCGCAAGTACGTGCTTGTCCTTTGGATCGCACGCCATCCTCTCAATCAGGGCTTCGTATCCAGTCACCTGCGCACCTGGGAACGCACTAGTCATCTCAGCGAGCCGATGAGTGATCGCTTCGGATGGCAGACCACGCTCCAGCAAGTTCCGTTCCAGCTCGTCCATCACCCCGGCAGACCACAAAGGCCGGTAGGTACCTGCCTCGGCCAGGCAGAGCATGGTGTCGCATAGATAGGCGCCAAACAAGACGTTGGTATCAATGAACGCCGGAAAAACCACCCTCCGAACCTACTCCCCTTCGGGTGGCGGACCTCCATTCGTTGCCTCGTATAGCCCAGCAGCCTGCCCCTCCTGCTGCATGCGCTCCAATGATTCCCGTCGCTTTCGCGTCATGCGCTCCTGGTAGACCAGCAGGTCAGCAAGCCGGACACGTCGGTGCCGCCCGTGATGCTGGAATGGCATCTCGCCAGCTTCAAGCAGCCGCACAAGCGTCGGCCGCGAGATGCCCAGCAGGTCAGCGGCTTCCTGGGTGGTCAGCAGCTTGCTTCGCGGCATCACCGTGACTGCTTGGCCGTGGGCCATAGCGGTCGCTACCTGGACAAGCGCCTCAAACAGCGGCTCTGGTAGTTCCAGCTTCGCCCCGTCGGCAGCTACCAGTGCCGGACGCGGCGCGGGTACGTCTACGCCCTTACCCGCCAGTGCCGCCACGAAGTCAACCACCTCTGCAAGCTCTGTTCCCTCAGGGACGTAAGTGGTCGCTTCGCTCCCCGCCAGGCTGCCGCGCCCATTCTTGATCCTTCCTAAGCTTCCTTGTATCCCACAGTATCGCTCAACGAAAAAAACGAACAGAGTTAGACGGACCAAAGCTAACGAGCACGCGCAGGCGTCTACGTGTCACCGTCTCCGGGATCCCAGTGGGCCTTCCAGCGCTGCCAGAGCCTCGGCAGACAGCCGTGAGTATCCCCACAGTGATGCCACGCTGGTGCTGCCACCCGTGGCCATGAGCCTCGCCAAAGCTCAGCTCCGGGAGGCGAAAGCCTCTGAGCCAGCCGCCAAGGTGGCGACCAGACAGCGGAGAGCAAGCACCGGGCCGCGGGCATGAACCCAGGCGCAGCACGCCAGACGCGTCATCGATCATGCACGAGAGGTTACCGAGCGCTCCGCGGAAACCGTGCTGCCTGCGGCAACACCTGCCGAGGTGAACCGGAGCCCATGAGACCGCGTGCCACTAGGCCTGCGAAAGGTAGCACGACGCGACGGATGGGCCGACTCGTCACGCCGGTTGCGCGGCCCCGGGACCTCCGTATGACCGCGGCCCACGCCGCAGACGACCACCACTCCCCCGACGGCACAAGGCAACTGATGAGGTTCCGCAGCCCGCAGCGAGTTCGGTCCTTCCGGAAACCCACCCTGCAGCAACTGGTGACCTCTTGAACGTCGGGAAAGCGCTTTTGGTCTAGGTGGCGACAAAGCTCTGCGTCATCGCTGGTCAGACGGCCAGTTTCCGACGGATCTTGCCCCTCAGAATGCCCCTCGGAGGGCGAAGGCTCACCGGTTAAACGTTCGAATTCTGGCTTTGAACTGGGTGGAGCTAAGCGGGCTCGAACCGCTGACCTCTTGCATGCCATGCAAGCGCTCTACCAACTGAGCTATAGCCCCGGCATCGTCCGCGTGACTGGCACGCGGACCGCAGTTAGCATACCCGGTTCCCCGGACACCCCCGAACACCCTGGACACCAGCCCGGGCGTCAGCGGTCGTCGCTGAGCACTGGCTCCGGCAGCGTTCCCGCGTTGTGCTCGACCAGCCGCCAGTTGCGATGACGGCGGGCGACCACCGACCAGGAGCAGTTGGCCAGCGGCCCGATCACGCCCCAGAGGTCTTCGGGGAGGCCGAGCAGCCGGGCCGCGCCCAGCCTGATCGCCGCGCCGTGGCTGACCACGACCGCGAGAGACCCGGGCTGGAGGTTGTCGGCGATCCGTTCCATCGCCGACCCGGCGCGGTCCGCGACGGTTGCCGACGACTCGCCCTCCGGCGGCCGCCACTTCGCGTGCTCTTCCGGATAGCGGGTCCGGATCTCCACGTCGGTCAGACCTTCCCAGGCGCCGCCGTGGCGTTCCCGCAAGTCCTTGTCCGTGGTCACGGTCAGCCCGGTCAGCCGGGCCAACGGCGCGGCCGTGGCCAGGGCCCGGCTCAGGTCCGAGGCGACGATCGCATCCGGCCGCAGCGCGGCCAGCAGCCGGGCGGCCCGCTCGGCCTGCTCCACGCCGAGCTCGTCGAGGTGGATGTCCGTCTGGCCCTGGAAGCGGCCCTGGACGTTCCACGGAGTCTGCCCGTGCCGCCACAACACCAGCCGGACCCGGGAATCGGGGCCCGGCACTGACTCAGAAGTCATTCCGTCCTCTCCGTGCCAGTCCGCCATGCCCGGTCAGGCCCTCGCGGCCGGGCCGACTCGGCAGGTGGTGCTTCGGGCCTGATGACCCGGTGCCCGGGCATCCGATCCGTCGAGCCGCGGGACCAGGGTCCGCCCAGCCGCCCGGCCGCCCGGCCCGGCCGCACACCCGCCCGTGCACACAGGCCTGGATGCGCTGCGCTCCTGGGTCAGCGTGCGTCTCCGGCGGATGACCCGCCAGGCCGCGTCCCGCCGACCGACACCGTCTCGGGCAGCTCGATCTGCGGGCAGTCCTTCCACAGCCGTTCCAGAGCGTAGAACGTCCGCTCCTCGGCGTGCTGCACATGGACCACAATGTCCAGATAGTCCAGCAGGACCCAGCGGCCTTCCCGCTCGCCCTCGCGGCGTACCGGGCGGGCCCCGGCCTTGCGCAGGTTCTCCTCGATCGCCTCGACGATCGCGCGTACCTGACGGTCATTAGCCGCAGAACAGAGCAGGAACACGTCGGTGATGACGAGCTGCTCACTCACGTCGTAGGCGATGATGTCGCTGGCGAGCTTGTCGGCCGCGGCCGCAGCGGCAATCTCCGCAAGCTCAACGGCCCTGGTGGTGGCAGTCACGTGTGGTATTCGTCCTCCTCAGCCGGGGACCTTCCCCCTAGCCTCTCACGCCCCAGGCTCGCGGGGCAGTGTGGCATTTCAGCCTAACCCGGCCGGCCAACAAAGTCCGCACGCCGGGCCTAAGGTCCCGCGGGCCCGACAGTCACCAAGCCCGAACCCACTCCCCCGGCACTCAACTCACTGCCGCATCATCGCCATCCGCATCTCGCCCTCGGTGTCGCTGATCAGGTCCCCCGACAAGTCCACGGTCACCGTGTGCAACGTCCCGGTGAAGCGGAACGGCGAACGGTAGTCCGCCACGACCGCCGACCCGGGATTAGACCCGCAGGTCAGCCCGCCCGGGTTGAGCCCGATCGGCGTGGTAACAGGGAACTCGGCCTGGCCGGCCAGGCGGCCGTCCACGTACAGCTGGGCCCGGCCGGGGGCGCCCTTGCCCGCCAGGAAGTCCGGCGCCCCGGTGGGCTCGAACTCCAAGCGCAGCTCATGCCGCCCGGGTGGCACGGGGTCCACGGCGGAGACCTTCCACACCTTGCGGCGCAGGTAGTTGTGCGCGTAGTGCAGCACACCGCCGAGCATGTACATGCTCCAGCCGCCAGCGCTGGTCCCCTGGCAGAGAAGCACCCCCTCAACCTCACCAGCCCCACCGGCCCCAATCGCGTCCGCGGCCCCGGCAGCCGGGATCTCCACGTCCGCGGTGATGCTGTGCGCCCGGTTCAGCAACCGCGGCGACACCCAGGCCGGCACGGTCTGCGTACCCGGGCGGTACACGTACCGGTCGCGCGGCAGGGTCACCTGCGGCCGCTCGACCAGCAGCCGCGCCGCCGCGCTGCCGTCGATCGGGAGCACGTCGTACCTGCCCGCCTCGACGTACCACTGGGCGATCATCTCGATGAGCCGGTCGCGGTGCGTTCCGGCCAGGTCGTGGTTCTCGGTGGGGTCCTCCGCGATGTGGTACAGCTCCCAGTGGTGCGCGTCCAGGTCGGTGAGGTCCTGCGCCGTGATCGGCACGCCGAACCCCTGGCCCGCCTCGGCGAAGGACGGCCCCGGCCACGGGCACACCGCCCGCCAGCCCTGGTGATCGATGGCCCGGTGGCCGAGCATCTCGAAGTACTGGGTGGCGTGCTGGCCCGGCGCACTCGCGTCCCCGAACGTCTGCGCGAAGCTCACCCCGTGGATCGGTGACTGGGTGACGCCCCGGATGGTCTCGGGCGGCTCGGCCCCGAGCGCGTCCAGCACGGTCGGCACGATGTCGATGATGTGCGCGTACTGGGTGCGCACCTCGCCGCGGGCCTGGATCCCCGCGGGCCAGTGCACCACGAACGGGTCGGCGGTACCGCCCCGGTAGGTCTCCCGCTTCCACCGGCGGAACGGCGTGTTGCCCGCCCAGGCCCAGCCCCACGGGTAGTGGTTGAACGTGTCCGGCCCGCCGAGCTCGTCGATCGAGCGCAGGCTCTCCTCCAGCGTCTCGGGGGCGTTGTTGAAGAACTGCAGCTCGTTGGTGGTCCCGTGCACTCCGCCCTCGGCGCTCGCGCCGTTGTCGGAGACCAGCATGATCAGCGTGTTGCCGAACTGGCCGGTCTCCTTCAGGAAGTCGAGCACCCGGCCGACGTGATGATCCGCGTGCGACAGGAAGCCCGCGAACACCTCCATCATCCGGGCGGCCAGCCTGCGGGCGTCCGGGGACAGCGACTCCCAGGCGGGCACGTCCGGGTCATGCCGGGACAGTTCCGCGTCCGCGGGCATGATGCCGGCCGACTTCTGCCGGGCGAAGACCCGCTCCCGGTAGGCGTCCCAGCCGTCGTCGAACTGGCCCGCATACCGGTCGGCCCACTCCCGCGGCACGTGATGCGGGGCGTGCGTGGCCCCGGGCAGTAGTGCAGGTAGAACGGCTTGTCCGGGGCGACCTGAACGGCGTCGGCGAGGAACCCGATGGCCCGGTCGGCCAGGTCGGCGTTGAGGTGGTAGCCCTGCTCCGGCGTGGTGGGCGGCTCGACCTGGTGGTTGTCGTAGACCAGCTCGGGATACCACTGGCTGGTATCGCCGCCCAGGAAGCCGTAGAACCGCTCGAACCCCCGGCCGAGCGGCCAGCGATCAAACGGGCCGACCGCGGACTCGAACTCCGAGGGCAGCAGGTGGTACTTGCCGACCAGGTACGTGCTGTACCCGTGGGCGAGCAGCATCTCCGACAGGAACCCGTTCTCGAACGGGATCCGCCCGTTGTACCCGGGATAGCCGGTCGCCATCTCGTTGACCCCGGCCGTCGCGTTGGCGTGGTGGTTGCGGCCGGTCATGATGCACGAGCGGGATGGCGAGCACAGCGCCGTGGTGTGCATGTTCGTGTACCGCAGGCCGCCCTCGGCGAGTGCGTCGAAGTTCGGCGTGGCGATCGGGCTGCCGTAGCAGCCCAGCTGGCCGAACCCGGTGTCGTCCAGCACGATGATCATCACGTTCGGCGCGCCGGGCGTGGCCCGCACCGGCTGCGGCCAGGCCGGCGACGACTGGTCCGTGGTCCGGCCGATCACCCCCGGGAACGCGCTGCCCGGTTTGTACTCGATCAGCCCCATTAGGTGCTCCTCCCGCGGCGTGGGCATGGCTCGGCCCTCCTCCGACAGGAGACGCCGCCGCGAGCCGCCGGGCATCACCCGACCGGAGTGACGCCTCCCTGGGGCCCGCACGCGGTCCCGTCCCCGTGGCAGTACAGGCCGCGCTTGGCGATGTACTGCACCACCCCGTCCGGGACCAGGTACCAGACCGGCTCACCCGCGGCGACCCGCTGCCGGCACTCGGTGGACGAGATGGACAGGGCCGGGATCTCGACGAGGCTGACCTGGTCGCTCGGCAGCCCGGCGCTGGACAGGTGGTGCCCGGGGCGGGTACAGCCCACGAAGTGGGCCAGCTTGAACAGGTCCGCCGCGTCCTGCCAGGACATCATCCTGGACAGCGCGTCCGCGCCGGTGATGAAGTAGAACTCGGCTTCCTCACCGCGAATCGTGCGCAGCTCGCGCAGCGTGTCGATGGTGTAGGTGGCCCCGGGCCGGTCGATGTCCACCCGGCTGACCGAGAACCGCGGGTTCGACGCGGTCGCGATGACCGTCATCAGGTAGCGGTCCTCGGACGGCGAGACCTTCCGGTCGTCCTTCTGCCAGGGCTGGCCGGTCGGCACGAACACGACCTCGTCGAGGTCGAACGCGTGCCCCACCTCGCTCGCCGCGACCAGGTGACCGTGGTGGATCGGGTCGAAGGTGCCGCCCATCACCCCGAGACGCGGGGCCCGGCGCGGGGCAGGCTCGCCGGGCCGCGCGGAACTATGGGCCTCCGCGAAACTACGCAAACCGGGCACGTCAGACTCGCCATCCCTCATGACGTGACTCTAGCCGGCCGGGAGTCAGTGCAGCCCGGGGGCGGGCGGCTCTCCCCCGGCCCACCGGACCACCCGCACAGCCTTGCCGACCTCGGTGCGCGGCACCGCCCCCGGCGGGCAGCAGCCTGACCGTGATCCGCACGCCCAGCGCGTCACGCAGCCGTACCTCGATCTCAGCCTCCGCCGGACCCGGGCCCTCCGGCCGGTACTCGCACAGCGCCACCAGGTGGGGCTGGGCCGCCCGCTCGTCCACCACCAGCAGGTAATCCGGGCTGAGCGCGGTGTCCTCGAGCAGCACCCGCTCCACCTCGCTGGGGTAGAGGTTCACCCCGCGGATGACCAGCATGTCGTCGCGCCGGCCGGTGACCTGGCTCATCTTCACCAGGGTGCGGCCGCAGACGCAGGTGCCCCGGCGCAGCGAGGCGACGTCCCCGGTCCGGTAGCGCAGCAACGGCACGGCCTCCCGGCTCAGGCTCGAGAACACCAGCTCCCCCGGGGTCCCGTCGGGCACCGGCGCGGCCGTCACCGGATCCACCGCCTCGACCAGGAAGTGGTCCTCGTTGACGTGCAGCCCGTCGGCGGCCTCGGCGCACTCGGCGGCCACCCCGGGCCCGATCACCTCCGACAGCCCGTAGATGTCGAGCGCCCGCAACCCCAGCAGCTCCTCGATCCGGGCCCGCAGCTGCGGAGACCACGGCTCGGCCCCGAACAGCCCGGCGCGCAGGGACAGCCCGTGCCCTGGCCGCAGCCCGGCGTCGGCCAGCGCCTCCCCCAGCCGGACGGCGTACGAGGGCGCGCAGGTCAGAATGTCGGGCTGCAGGTCGCGGATGAGAGTGACCTGCCGCGACGTCATCCCGCCGGACACCGGCACCACCGCCGCGCCCAGCTCGATCGCGCCCTGGTGGATGCCCAGGCCGCCGGTGAACAGCCCGTACCCGTACGCGTTGTGGATCACGCTGTCCGGGCCCGCGCCGGCGGCGACCAGCGCCCGCGCGCACATCCGGGCCCAGAGCCGCAGGTCAGCCCGGGTATAGCCGACCAGTGTGGGACGCCCGCCCGTGCCACTTGAGCCGTGGAACGCGACCACCTCGCTGCGGTCCACTCCGAGCATCCGCAACGGGTACGCGTCCCACAGATCCTTCTTCTCGGTCATCGGGAGCCAGCGCAGGTCACCAAGACCCAGAGCGCTACCGGCGGTGACCCCGGCCGACCGGAGTCGTTCCGCCTGAACCCCGTCGAGGGCCAGCAGCCGGTCCACCAGGGCCCGGAGTCGTTGCTTCTGGAGTTCGGCGCGCAGCTCGGCAGGCATGGACTCGGCGTCAGGCTCGAACATCATCGTCCTCTTCCTGAACGGTTGTCCCACGGCCGCGGGAACCTCATCAGCTTCCCATAACGGGCCGTTCTTGCCGATGATGGCTACTCAGAGTGAGTTCATGACTACGTTTTGACACGTCGGCATCCATCCGCTGACTGGGGGGGTGCCGAAGTCCCTGTCAACGGACCCACCACGGGGTGTGTCCAGTCTTCCCTGGAGGAAGCTTCATGATCGGTACAAAACGGCTCAGAATGCTGGGCACCCGCACAGCAGGCATCGGCCTGGCAGGCCTGCTCGCCGCGGGCCTGGCTCTGGCGTCCGGGACGGCGTTCGCCTCCACCTCGTCGTCCTCGTCGAGCATGTCGGGGATGATCCCGGCGACCTCCTCCCACGCGGCCAGGGGCTTCACCAAGGGCTTCTACAACGGGCGCACGGTGAACTTCTACTACAGCAAGAACTTCAGCTGTAAGCAGCCGCCGGCCAGCAAGGCGTCGTCGAAGTGCGAGGGCGGCACCAACTACACCCAGACCCCGGCCGACAGCTTCGACCCGCTGTACGTGATCGTGCCGCTCGGCTTCACCCCGCCGAAGCGCACCCTGCAGTGCCCCGCGGGCACCTGCATCGACCACCCGCACACCATCGACCTGACGTCGGTACTGGGCAGCGGCACGGGCAACCTGACGCTCCCGGCGCACAGCCACATCGTGGCCACGAACAACAGCCACCAGTCTGAGTGGTGGAACGTGGACATCGTCGGCGTCAAGAGCCTGAGTGCCTGGAACAAGCTGATCCGGGGCAAGAGCGCCCACGAGCTGCAGTACCTGCAGCGGCGGCACCCCGCGCTGGTCACGGGCAACATCCCGACCAACCTGTTCCTGTACTTCGCCGTGCTCAGGTAGCACCGAACCGGCGCTGGCCGCGCCTGACCCTGGGCGCGGCCAGCGTCACCGCCCGCTCCGGCCTTCCGACCCCTCCACCGTCTGCACGAGAGGTGCCTGTCATGGTTAACCAGCCCATGGACGCCGTCCGGCCGCCGGGCCGGACCCTGGCCGCCCGGGTCCGCGCGCTGCGCAGCTGGCGCGCGGCCGTCGGCCTCAGCGGCGTGGCCGCCGGGGCCATCATGATCACCGGTGCGTTCCTGCCCTGGGTCACCACGTTCGCCGGGCTGATCGGCATCCCCGGGGTTCGCGGCGGCAACGGGCGGATGCTGGCCGCCGCCGGGGCCGTCATCGCGCTCGCCGGGATCGCCCATGCCCTGCGCGGCGGCCGGTTGTCCCGCTGGGTGATCGGCCTGGCCGGCTTCCTGGCCACCGGCTTCTCCGGGTTCCTGCTGCTCCAGCTCGCGGCCAGCCTGCGGTCGCTGAGCACCGACTCGATGGTGGCCGGGCAGAGCGGCCCCGGCCTGTGGGTCACCGCGGCCGGATCGGCGCTGGCCTTCGCCACCATGTTCCTGCCCGCCTCGGCCCAGCAGACCCTGGTCCGCGGGGATGCCTCGCCCGGCCTGCGGGCCTGGGCCGCCGACCGGGACTCCGCCGGCCTGCGGCGCGGCATCCAGGTCGCCCTGGGCGTCCTGTGGCTGGCCGACGGCGCGCTGCAGCTCCAGCCGTTCATGTTCGGCCGGGGCTTCGTGAACCAGGTTCTCGTGCCCGCCTACATGGGCAGCCCGTCCGGGGTCACCGGCCCGGCCCTGGCCTTCACCCGGCTCGTCCTGCACGCCCCTGCCGCCTGGAACGCCGCGTTCGCGGTCACCCAGCTGCTGCTCGGCGCCGCGCTGCTGTGGCGGCCCACGGTGCGGGCGGGGCTGGCCGCCAGCATGGTCTGGGCGCTGGCCGTGTGGTGGTTCGGCGAAGGCCTGGGCGGCGTGCTCAGCGGCTCGGCCAGCCCGCTCACCGGCGCACCCGGTGCGGTGATCCTGTACGCGCTGCTGGCCGTGCTGGCCTGGCCGACCCCGCTTCATCCTGCGGGCACCGGGCGGCGGCCGGACGGTCCCGTCGCCGCGGGCAGCCCCCTCGGCCTGACCGGAGCCCGGGTGGCATGGCTCGTGCTGTGGGGCAGTTCCGCGTCCCTCATGCTCCAGCCCGCGAGCCGGGCGCCGGGCGCGCTGCGGAGCACGTTCGCGGGCCTGGCACCCGGCGAGCCTGGGTGGATCGCCGCCCTGGACCGTGGCGTCGCCAGCGCCGTCGCCGGTCATGGCCTGGCGATCGGCATCGGCCTCGCGGTGGTCTTCGTTGCGGCGGGTTTGGGGGTGTTCTGGTCGGTCACCACGCGGGCCGCACTGCTGCTCGGCGTCATCGTGGCCGCGGCGATCTGGGTGTTCGGGGAGAACTTCGGCGCGATCGCGACCGGGCACGGCACCGACCCCAACACGGGCCCCCTGCTGGTGCTCCTGGCCGCCTCGTTCTGGCCGCTCCGGCGCCATCCCGCCGGGGCCGTTTCCGGTGATCACGGCCCGGTTCCGGCCCGGGTGCAGGAGGAAATGCCGTAATCGCGGTGGCCAGGGGCCGCGGCGCGCCGGATTGGTGGAGCTAGGCCGGCCGACGCGGCCCCGGACACGGCCTAGCATGGCTGCATGACCACTGTGCCGGATCGTGCCCGCGTCCGTCTTCCCGGGATCAGCTCCCGTGCCTACGAGCACCCCGCTGACCGGTCGGCGCTGGTAGCGCTGCGTAAACTCACCGGCTTCGACGCACTGCTCAAGCGTCTGGCCTCGCTGTTCAGCGACCGGAACCTGCGCTTGATGTTCCTGGCCAGCTCGGTGCGGGCCTCAAACGAGCAGTACCCAGCCCTGTACCAGCTGCTGCTGGACGGCGCCGCCATTCTGGACCTGCCCGAGGTCCCCGAGCTCTTCATCACCCAGGACCCGCTGCCGAACGCGATGACCCTGGGCTCCGACAAGCCCTTCATCGTCATCACGACCGGCCTGGTCGACCTGCTGGACGCCGAGGAGCACCGCTTCGTGATCGGGCACGAGCTCGGCCACGTACTGTCCGGGCACGCCGTGTACCGGACCATGCTGTACATCCTCACCTCGCTGGCGGCCCGGCTGGCCTGGTTCGCCATCGGCTACATCGGCCTGAAGGTGATCATCGCCGGGCTGGAGGAGTGGTACCGCAAGTCCGAGCTGTCCTGTGACCGGGCCGGCGTGCTGGCCAGCCAGGACCCGGGGGCGGCGCGCCGGGCCCTGATGAAGATCGCCGGCGGCGCGCGGATCTCCGAGCTCAGCCCCGACGAGTTCCTCAAGCAGGCCCGCGAGTATGACGCCGTCCCGGACGTACGGGAAGGCTTCCTCAAGATGCTCCAGATGCTGGGCACGACGCACCCGTTCGCGGTGGTGCGGTTCGCGGAGCTGGACCACTGGGTCGCCGAGGGCGAGTACACGGCGATCCTGGCCGGCAACTACCCGCGCCGTGAGGACGACGGGGACACCTCGGTGCAGGACGAATTCGTGGCCGCGGCCAAGTCCTACCAGGAGTCCTGGAATCGGAGTTCGGACCCGTTCATTGGGCTGGTCAAGGGAGTCGCGGAGACCGCCGTCGGCACCGGCCAGTCGCTGTTCGGGAACATCTTCGGTCAGCGGGGCGGCGGCAGCGGCGACGGCAACTGACACTGACTGGACTGACGCACGGCTTGCGGGCTTGCGGGCCCGACACTCAGCGCGGGGTCCTGAGCAGGACGAGGTCGTCGCGGTGCACGATCTCGCGCTCGTACTCGGGGCCCCGTTGGGCGGCCAGTTCGTGCGTGGAACGGCCCATCATGGCCGGGATCTCGGAGGCGTCGTAGTTCACCAGTCCCCGGGCGATGACCCGGCCGTCCGGGGCGCACAGGTCCACCGGGTCACCCGCGTCGAACCCGCCCTCCACGCCGGTGATCCCGGCGGGCAGCAGTGACGCGCGGCCGCTCTCGATGGCCTGGGCCGCACCCTCGTCCAGCAGCAGCCGCCCGTGGCTGGCGGCCGCGTGGGCCAGCCACAGCTGCCGGGCCCGGGGCGGACGCCGCCCGCCGGCCGCGAAGTAGGTGCCGACCGGGCGGCCCGCGAGTACCTCCCGGGCCGCGGCGGCGCTGGCCACCACGGTCGGGATGCCCGCCTCGGTCGCGATCATGGCCGCGTCCACCTTGGTGGCCATCCCGCCGGTGCCGACCCGGCCCAGGCCAGCCGAGCCCAGGCCAGCCGAGCCCAGGCCAGCCGAGGCCAGGCCAGCCGGCCGGCCAGCCGGCGCGTGCTGCCGGCCCGGCCCAGGGTGACCCCCGCCAGGTCAGCGCGGCTGCGCACCTCGGTGATCCGCCGGGCGCCGGGCTGCCGCGGGTCGGTGTCGTACAGGGCGTCCACGTCAGACAGCAGGATGAGTGCCCCAGCCCGGACGACGTGCGCGACCAGCGCGGCCAGCCGGTCGTTGTCGCCGAACCGGATCTCGTCCGTGGCCACCGTGTCGTTCTCGTTGACGATCGGCAGGATCCCGAGTTCGAGCAGCCGGCTCAGCGTGCGCTGGGCGTTGCGATAGTGCGCGCGGCGCATCAGGTCATCGGCGCTCAGCAGCACCTGGCCCGTCCGGACCCCGTGCCGGCCGAACGCCGCGGTGTACCGGGCGACCAGCAGGCCCTGTCCCACGCTCGCGGCGGCCTGCTGGGTGGCCAGGTCCCGGGGCCGTCGGGGCAGCCCCAGCGGGGCCAGCCCGGCCGCGATAGCGCCGGAGGAGACCAGCACGACCTGGCTACCGCCGTGCACCCGGGCCGCGAGCGCCTCGGCCAGGGCAGCGATCCGGTCCTCGTCGATCCCGCCCCGGGCCGTGGTCAGCGACGAGGACCCCACCTTGACCACCACGGGGCTGGCGTCCGCCATCCCCGGCCACTCCCCCGTCCCAGGCCCGTTACCCGCGGAACCCCCGTCGCCCGCAGAACCCCCGTCAGCCCGCAGAACCCCCGTCGCTTAGCCCAGCCACGCCGCCCCTCCAGCCACATACATCGCAGAAACCTCACCAGCCCCGTACCGCCGCCGGCCGACCTTCGTGATCAAACGATTGGTGTCGCTGTAGCGACACCAATCGTTTGATCACGAACTCCTGGGCGCCCAGGCCGGCCCACGAACGGTTCTCACGGGGCGAGCCGGCGGTCGGTGCCGCGCGGGCCGTGGCCGCCCCCCTGGCCCATGGGGATGTCGGGATCCCAGTCGAACACCACGGCCTCGTCCCCGTTGCCGATCATCACCTCGGCGCCGTCCTCGGCGCCCGCGTCGGCCAGGGCCTGTTCCACGCCAAGCTTGGCCAGGCGGTCGGCGAGATAGCCGACGGCCTCCTCGTTGGCGAAGTCGGTCTGCTGAACCCAGCGCCACGGTTTGTCGCCACGGACCAGGAACGTGTTCTCCCCGGCCTGCTGGATCTCGAACTCCGGGCCGGCGGCGGGCCGCGGCCGGATCACCCGGCGGGTCGGTTCCTCCACCGGGGCCGCCGCCCGGACCTGGGCGACGACGGTGGCCAGCGCGAACGCCAGCTCGCGGACCCCTTCCCTGGTGGCTGCGGAGACCTGGCACACGGGCAGCCCGCGAGCGGCCAGCACCGGCTCAGCCTTCGTGGCCACCTCCCGCGCGGCGGGCACGTCGATCTTGTTCAGGACCACGATCCGGGGCCGGTCCCGGAGGTCCGAACCGGTGACATCCTGGTAGGCGTCGAGTTCGGCCTCGATCACGTCGAAGTCGGTGACCGGGTCCCGGCCCGGGTCACCGCTGGTCTCCGCGGCCGTGCAGTCCAGCACATGGACCAGCACCGCGCAGCGCTCCACGTGCCGGAGGAAGTCCAGGCCCAGGCCCTTGCCCTGGCTGGCCCCGGGGATCAGGCCAGGCACGTCCGCCGCCACGAACTGGACGTCACCCGCCTCCACCACGCCCAGGTGCGGGGTCAGCGTGGTGAACGGGTAGTCGCCGACCTTGGGCTTGGCCGCGGACAGCGCGCCGATCAGCGACGATTTACCGGCGTTGGGGAAGCCCACCAGGCCGGCGTCGGCCACCGTCTTGAGCTCGAGGACCAGGGAGCATTCCGCGCCTGGCTCGCCGCGCAGCGCGAACCCGGGGGCCTTGCGCCTCATCGAGGCCAGGGCCGCGTTACCCAGGCCACCATGGCCGCCCTGAGCGGCCACGAACCGGGTTCCGGCCCCGATCAGATCGGCCAGGACCTCGCCATCCTCGGTCGTGACCACGGTCCCGTTCGGGACCCGGATGACGAGGTCATCACCGGCCGCGCCGTTGCGGTTGGACCCCGACCCCTGGGTGCCATTGCCGGCCTTGCGGACCGGGCGGCGATGGAAGTCGAGCAGGGTGGCCACACTCGGGTGGACCTCGAGGATCACGTTGCCGCCGCGACCGCCGTTGCCCCCGTCCGGGCCGCCCAGCGGCTTGAACTTCTCCCGGTGGACCGAGGCGCAGCCGTGCCCGCCGTTACCTGCCTTGATGCGCAGGACCGCCCGATCTGCGAACTCTGCCACTGCCCCTCCTCTCGGGGGTTTGGCCCATCAGCCGCTGCCGGCGCGGGCCAGGTTGTTCCCGTTTCATTCCCAACGGTCCGTCCGCGGCCGCCGGATCCTGGCTCACATGCGTCAGGGGCGGACCGCCACCGGTCCGCCCCTGCCTGATGCCTACGTGTGGTGAATCGCTTCCAGGCGGACCTTATTCCGCCGCCGGGGAGTCACCCGGCTCGGCCGCGATCACGCTCACCGCACGGCGGCGGCGCACGCTGCCGAACGTGACCTTGCCCGCGACCAGGGCGAACAGGGTGTCGTCACCGCCGCGGCCGACGCCCGGCCCGGGGTGGAAGTGCGTACCGCGCTGGCGCACGATGATTTCGCCCGCGTTGACCTGCTGCCCGCCGAAACGCTTCACGCCCAGACGCTGCGCCGCGGAGTCACGGCCGTTCCGGCTGGACGACGCGCCCTTCTTGTGTGCCACGTCAGCTCAGCTCCTCTTCTTCCCGGCACTGCTCTTTGCGGCACTGATGCCGGTGATCTTCAGCTGGGTGTAGTGCTGCCGGTGGCCGAGACGCCGCCGGTACCCGGTCTTGTTCCGGTAGTGGATCATGTTGATCTTGGGACCGGCCACCGAGCCCAGAATCTCCGCCGTGACCTTGTAATGGTCAAGCTCGGCTGCGTCGCTGATGACCTTTCCGTCGTCGACGACCAGCAACGCGGTCAGCGTCACGCTGGAACCAACCTCACCAGCCAACGTGTTGACGGTGAGCACGTCGTCCACCGCCGCTTTCTCCTGCCTGCCACCGCAGCGCACGATCGCGTACACCGAGAACTCGCTCTCTGCCTTCGCGGCTAGGCCGCGGCCTCATGCGGCCTGGGCCGCTCTCTCGTCAGGGCGGGCCAGGCCGCTTAGCCTGGTCCGGGTGTTTGCCTGGCGCGGACCCACCACGCCCCCCGCTGCAGTGGCCAGCACCAAATGTGACTGGCGCCTGCAACTGGGCGGGCATCGGACGGGGGCCTGCCTCGCACACCGAGCGCGGAGCCGTGAGACCCCGACCGCTATGTGCACCGACCACTCAGGTTATCAGAAAGGCGGGTGCTCCTCGTCCGTGGTAGCCGGGCCTTCGTTCGTGGGACTGCTAGCCGCATCCGTGGGGCTGGCTGTCCCCGTCTGCGGGGCTGGTATCCCCGTCTGCGGGACGGCTGTCCCCGTCTGCGGGACTGCTGCCCGGGGCACCGGAATCCGCCGCCCGCGCGACGTCCACCGACGAGGGGAACGCCCTGCGCCCCCGCCTCGGCTGGCAGGCACCGCCTCCGCGCTGGTCACAGCCTCGTTAACTGGCCCGGCCTCGGCACCGGGCGCAGCCTCCCGGGCCAGCCCCAGCCTCGGCGCCGGGCTCAACCTCAGCCGGCAGGCCACCCAGCCTCGGCGACACCTCAGCGGCACAACCTCGGCCGGGCACCACCTCATCCCAACCTCCGGGCCAACCCCAGCCTCGGCGTCGGGCGCCCCCTGGGGCCGGGTTGCGGAGCGCCGCCGACGGCGGCCCCCCTGGCGCTCGCCCGTTCCGCCGCCAACCAGCGCGGTAGCCGCCGGGTCGGCGACGGCTGGCTCGCCGTCGTCCGGCGCCCCGGCCGCGCCCTGATCCGCGGCGGGCCGGTTCCCGTCCTGGTGGCCGTTGCGGTCACCCCGGCCGTTCTTGTCCTGACTGTTCCGGTCGGCCCGGCCGTTGCGGTCCGCGCGGCCGTTCCGGTCCTGGCGGCCCCCGCCACCCTGGCGCCCGTCATCGCCACCGGAGCGGTTCCGCTGGCCGGTGCCGGCGGGCTCGGTCAGGTCGAGGGAGATGATCCGCCCGCGGCCGTTGCAGCAGTCGCACGGCTCGGAGAACGCTTCCAGCAGCCCGGCCCCGACCCGCTTACGGGTCATCTGGACCAGGCCGAGGGAGGTGACCTCGGCGACCTGGTGCTTGGTGCGGTCCCGGGCCAGGCATTCCAGCATCCGGCGCAGCACCAGCTCGCGGTTGCTCTCCAGGACCATGTCGATGAAGTCGATCACGATGATGCCGCCGACATCCCGTAGCCGGAGCTGCCGGACGATCTCCTCGGCCGCCTCGAGGTTGTTCCGGGTGACGGTCTCTTCCAGGTTGCCGCCCTGCCCGGTGAACTTCCCGGTGTTAACGTCGACGACCGTCATCGCCTCGGTGTTGTCGATGACGAGGGAACCGCCGCTGGGCAGCCACACCTTGCGCTCCAGCGCCTTGGCCAGCTGCTCGTCGATCCGGTACCGGGCGAACACGTCCTCGTCGTCGCGTCCAGTGGGTGAGCCGGTCTGCGAGGTGCGGGGCCACGTACCGGACGTATTCGTAGACGAGATCCCAGCCCTCTTCGCCGGCCACCACCAGCGACGCGAAGTCCTCGTTGAAGATGTCCCGGACCACGCGGATGGTCAGGTCGGGCTCGCTGTAGAGCAGTTCGGGCGCGTTCGCGGTCTTGGACTTCTGCTCGATGGCCTCCCACTGCGCGGCCAGCCGGGCCACGTCCCGGGACAGTTCCTCCTCGGTCGCGCCTTCCGCGGCGGTCCGCACGATCACGCCCGCGCCTTCCGGCATGACCTGCTTGAGGATCTGCTTCAGCCGGGTGCGCTCCTTGTCCGGGAGCTTGCGGCTGATCCCCATCATGGAGCCGCCCGGCACGTAGACCAGGTAACGGCCGGGCAGGCTCACCTGGCTGGTCAGCCGGGCGCCCTTGTGCCCGACCGGGTCCTTGGTCACCTGCACCAGGACGGACTGGCCGGACTTGAGCGCGGACTCGATCCGCTTGGAATCGCCCTCGAGCCCGCTGGCGTCAAAGTTCACCTCGCCGGCGTACAGCACGGCGTTGCGGCCCTTGCCCACGTCCACGAAGGCTGCCTCCATGGAAGGCAGCACGTTCTGCACCTTGCCCAGGTACACGTTGCCGACCATGGACTGATGTGTGCCCTTGTCCACGTAGTGCTCGACGAGCACGCCGTCCTCGAGCACGGCGATCTGGGTCCGGTCGTTCTGCTGCCGGACGACCATGACGCGGTCCACGGATTCCCGCCGGGCCAGGAACTCGGCCTCGGTGATGACCGGCGGGCGCCGCCGCCCGGACTCACGTCCCTCGCGCCGCCGCTGCCGCTTGGCCTCGAGGCGGGTCGAGCCGCGGACCGACCTGACGTCGCTGACGGACACCGGCTCATCGGAGGTTGGCGAGCGCGGCACCCGCACGTGCACGACAGTGTTCGGCGGATCGTCGGCCGCGGGCTCCCCGTCGGTCCCCGAGCCGCGGCGCCGCCGGCGCCGGCGGCGCCTGGTGCCGGCGCTGTCGTCACCGTCTTCGTCCATGTCCGCGGCGTCGGCCTGGTCCTCCGGGCCGCCCGGCTTGCCTTCGGCCTGCTTGCCCTGGGCTTGCTTGCCCTGGACCTGCTTGCCCTGGGCCTGCTTGCCCTGGGCCTGCCTGCCGTCGGCCTGCTTGCCTTCGCCGGACTTGCCGCCGCGCTCGGCAGCCTCGCGCCTGCCTCTGACCGCTGCGGAATCCCCGTCCTCGGCGTCCTGGCCGGGAGCCTCACCGTCAGCGTCAGGGCCCCGGGACCGGCCGCCCCGGCGGCGACGCCGGCGCGAGGTTCCTTCGGAGGCCTCGTCGCCGGACGGCTCGTCCACGCCTGCTCTCGTCGCCGGCTGGCTCGTCCCGAACCCGGCCGCGGTCGGCGGCGGGCTCGCCGGCGGCTGGCGGCTGGAAGATGACTGGCGGCGGCTGGAAGGTGGCCTGCGGGACAGTCCCGGACCCGCTGGGGACACCGGGTGCCGTCGGCGCGACCGGAATCTCCGCGGGTGACGAGGCCTCGTTCGGGGCGATGGGCGGACCCGAGGGCGGCACCAGTGCTCGCCGGCGACATGCTCGCCGGGCGGCTCGCGGCCCGGTGCTCGCCGGGCAGTGCTCGCCGGAGCGATGGGGGCCTGGGCCAGGTCCTCGGGCGGAGGCCCGGCGGCCCGGGTCGCAGCCCGGCGGGGCCTGCGGGTCCGGCGCTGGGAGGTCGCCGGCTCCGCAGCCGCGGCGTCACTGCCGCCGGCGTCGCCTGCGCTCGCCGACCCGGTTAGACCGGACGGCGCCGCACCTCCGTCACTATCACTCTCGCGCGCTGTCTCGTTCTGCTGTGAATCGTTCAGCTCGGTTTCGAGCATCCGGGCTATCTCCCGTCAGGCTCCCGGGCGCGTGGGTTCGCTCGGAACCCTCCGCGCCGCGCGGGAGCTGGTCGTACGCGCTCACGGGGACCGGATCGGCCAGCGTGGCCGACGGCGCTCCCAGGCGCGTTGTCTCAACATGTTCCTGCGCCGCGCTCGGTCCGGCTGGCTGGAGCCCGAGCGGCGTTACCCCGTGCGACGGGGATGCCGCCACCGGGGACGCCGAATCCTCGGCAGGCCCGGCGGGCACGTGCTGCCCTGGGGGCCCGGCTTCGGCGGCTACCGCCACCAGCGGTCCTTGTACCAGCCGGGTCACCAGCGGCGGTGACGTAGGCACCAGCCCAGCCACACGGCGAAGTGCAGTCAGGATGTCATCGGGTCGCACGGCAGGTGTCAGGTGCCGAACAACCATTCGAAGTATCGCATACCCGGCGTTCCGTTCATCAGCGGACCGCCAGTCGGCCTGCATCGTGACCACTGCGGCGCGAGCGTCCATGCGCCGCATTCCCTTGCTGGTCAGGCGCTCGACCTCCACGCTGTCCTGGGCGAGGAACGTCTCAGCCGCCGCAGCAGCCTCATCTCGCCCGACTCCGGGGAGGGCCACTTCCCACCGGGACGCCTCGAACATCATGGCGCCCAGGGGACTGGCTTCCTCGGTCACGTCTATCACATCAATCCCGTCCGGCAGGGCCGCATCGAGCCGGTCCCGGACTTCGGAGACGGCGCACGCTGCCGTCAGCGAAAGCTCCAGGTACTCAGCCTCACTCGCCGTCCCCGTCGGGGCCGCGCCAGCGTAAGAGATCTTCGGATGGGGGGTAAATCCCGCCGAGTACGCGATGGGGAGTCGTGCCCGGCGTACTCCGCGCTCAACCGCCCGCGCGATATCTCTGTGACTGGCGAATCGCATCCTGCTTCTTTTAGCGTACCGGACGATAAGCCGCTGGACGACGGGCGGCTGATCAGAGCCGCGTGTCGGGCCGTCGGACGGCCTGCGGGGGCGGCTGCCTGAAGGCGGCCGGGCCGCGCCGACGGGCGGCGGGACCGCACCACCGGGAGGCGGCTGAGCCGGGGAACCGGGGGCGGGCATCTAGCCGACGCCTCCCGCGCCGCCTGGATCGCCCGCGCCGCTGGCCACGGATAGCGGCAGCAGGGTCCGCCCGGTGGGCCCGGTCTGGATCTCGGTGCCCATGGTCGGGCACACGCCGCAGTCGTAGCAGGGGGTCCAGCGGCAGTCTTCAACCTCTGCGGCACCGGCCGGGTCGATCGCGTCCTGCCAGTCCTGCCATAGCCAGTCGCGGTCCAGGCCGGCGTCCAGGTGGTCCCAGGGGAGGACCTCGCTGTAACCGCGTTCCCGCGTCGTGTACCAGGCGACGTCCACCGGCTCGTCGGCCAGGGCCCGCTCCGCGCTGTTCATCCAGCGCTCGAACGAGAAGTGCTCGCTCCAGCCGTCGAACCGGGCCCCGTCCTGCCAGGCGGCCCTGATGACCTTGGCCACCCGCCGGTCGCCCCGCGACAGCAGGCCCTCGATGATGGACGGCTCGCCATCGTGGTAGCGGTAGCCCACGGAACGCCCGTAAGTGCGGTCAGACCGCAGCGCCGAGCCCAGCTGCCGCAGCCGGTCGTGCACGGTCTCGTGGTCACACTGGGCCGCCCACTGGAACGGGGTGTGCGGCTTGGGCACGAACCCGCCGATGGACACGGTGCACCGGATGTCCTTCCGGCCCGTGGCCTCCCGCCCGGCCTGGATGACGCGGCGGGCCAGGCCGGCGATGGCGAGCACGTCGTCATCCGTCTCGGTGGGCAGGCCGCACATGAAGTACAGCTTCACCTGCCGCCAGCCGTTGGCGTAGGCGGTGCTGACCGTGCGGATCAGGTCGTCTTCGGTGACCATCTTGTTGATCACCTTGCGGATCCGCTCCGAGCCTCCTTCGGGAGCGAAGGTCAGCCCGGACCGCTTGCCGTTCCGGCTCAGCTCGTTGGCCAGGGTCACGTTGAACGCGTCCACCCGGGTGGACGGGAGGGAGAGCCCGGTCGAGCTGCCCTCGTACCGGTCGGCCAGCCCGGTGACGATCTCGTTGATCTCGCTGTGGTCGGCGCTCGACAGGGACAGCAGGCCGACCTCGCTGAAACCGCTCTCGGCCAGCCCGCGCTCGACCATGTCGCCCACCGTGGTGACGCTGCGCTCCCGCACCGGGCGGGTGATCATCCCGGCCTGGCAGAACCGGCAGCCCCGGGTGCAGCCACGGAAGATCTCCACGCTGAACCGCTCGTGCACGGACTCAGCCACGGGGACCAGCGGCTTACGCGGGTACGGCCACTCGTCCAGGTCCATCACGGTGTGCTTGGGGACGGTGAACGGGACCCCGCTGCGGTTCGGCGCGACCCGTCTGATCCGCCCGTCCGGCAGGTAGTCCACGTCGTAAAAGCGGGGGACGTAGATCCCGGCCTCGGTAGCCAGGCGGAGCAGCAGGCCCTCCCGGCCGCCGGGCTGCCCGGCCCGCTTCCAGTCCTTGATCAGCCCGGAGATGGCCAGCACGGCCTGCTCGCCGTCGCCGAGCACCGCGCCGTCCACGAACTCCGCGACCGGTTCCGGGTTGAACGCGGCGTGGCCGCCGGCCAGCACCAGCGGATGCCGCTCGTCCCGGTCGGCGGCCGCGAGCGGGATGCCGGCCAGGTCGAGGGCGGACAGCAGGTTCGTGTAGCACAGCTCGGTGGCGAAACTCACACCGAGCACGTCGAAGGCGGCCACCGGGCGGTGACCGTCCACGGTGAACTGCGGGATCCCGTGCTGGCGCATCAGGCGCTCCAGATCCGGCCAGACGCTGTAGGTACGCTCGGCGAGGACGCCGTCGCACTCGTTCAGCACCTCGTACAGGATCTGGATGCCCTGGTTGGGCAGGCCGACCTCGTAGGCGTCCGGGTACATGAGCGCCCAGCGGACCTCCGCGGCGTCCCAGTCGTGGACCTCGGAGTTCAGCTCGCCGCCGACGTACTGGATCGGCTTGCGCACCTGGGGCAGCAGGGGCTCCAGGCGGGGGTAGACCGATTCCATAGGCATCCTGACAGCTTAGGTGCTCTGCCAGCCCGGGGGGACGCCCCCGGACCGCCACGGTCAGCCGAAGACGGCGTGGCGCCGGTGCACCGACTGGAGCACGCCTATCGCGATCATGTCCGCGAAGATGGCTGACCCCCCGTAGGACACGAACGGCAGCGGGAGGCCGGTCACCGGCATGATCCCGATGGTCATGCCGATGTTGATGAACGCCTGCAGGCCGAACCACAGCGCGATCCCGGAGGCGACCAGCAGGCCGAACTGGTCGTCGGCGCGGCTGGCGATGCGCAGCGCGCGGAAGATCACCACGGCCAGCAGGACGATGATCACGGCGCAGCCGACGAAACCGACTTCCTCGCCTGCGACGCTGAAGATGAAGTCGGTCTGCTGGTTGGGCACGAAGCTGGCGGTGACCAGGGGCCCGTGCAGCAGGCCGGTGCCGAACATCCCGCCGGAGCCAATCATGATCTTGGAGTGGATCGTCTCGTACCCGACCCCGGCCGGGTCCGCCGAGGGATGCAGGAACGCGGTCAGCCGGTCCAGCTGGTAGCCGCGCAGCAGGTGCAGCTTGAACACCGCTACCACCGCGAGCACGCCCACGGCCGCCATGCCCGCCACCCAGCGCAGCCGCAGCCCGGACAGCGCGATCATGCCGAAGGTCATCAGCAGCAGCACGATGATCACGCCGAGGGCCGGCTCGCGCTCCACCAGCACGACCGGGATCAGCGCGAGCCCGATCACCCCCGCGGCGTGCCTCGGGCGGGGGATCCGGCCACTGTCCCGCAGTTCACCGAAGACGACGGCGGTGATCAGGACGAGCCCGATCTTGGCGAACTCCGAGGGCTCCACCTGGAAGCCGGCCGGCAGGTTGATCCAGGCCTTGGCCCCGCTCACGGTGGTGCCCAGCGGGCTGAGCACCGCCACCAGGCCCAGGCACGGCCGCCCCGTAGACGAACGGGGCGAGCAGCCGGATCTGCCGGTAATCCAGCAGGCTGACCACCACCATGAGGATCACGCCGAGCGCGACGTTGATCAGCTGCTTGATCAGGTAGCTGCGCGGGTCCGCGCTCGGCTGGGTGGCCGAGTAGACCAGCAGCGTCCCGATCAGGCTGAGCGCCACCACCGCAAACAGCAGGACCCAGTCGTACCGGCGCAGCGGCGACTCCTTGGCTACCGCGCGGAGCAGCAGCGACCGCGCGCTTCTGGCCGAAGCTGGGGGTCCGGAGCGAGGTGTAATCGCGGGTGCCGAGGTTCATCATGAGCCCCCGTAGCCGGCCGGGGCGGTGATGGAGCCCGCCGCGGAGATCTTCGGCAGGCTGGGCGGCAGGTTCCCGCCGGGCAGCGCGGCCTTATGCCCTTCCAGCCCGTAGATGTCGTCGTAGATCTGGCGGACCGCGGGGGCGGCCACCTCAGCCCCGTAGTTCGAGTCCGGGATCATGACCACCACCACGTATTGCGGGTTGTTGCACGGCGCATATGAGGCGAACACCGAGGTCACCGAGCTGTTGAACACTTCAGCCGTCCCCGTCTTGCCCGCGACGCAGACCTGGCCCCGCGGGAACCCGCTGAACGCGCTCGCCGCGGTACCGGCGCCCGTGGTCACGTCGGCCAGCGCGTTGCGGATGTAGGCCAGGGTGCTCCCGGCCACCGGCAGGCGGCGGATCAGCTTCGGCTTGATCTTCTCCACCACCTGGCCGGCCGGGCTGACGATCGCCTCACCGATCCGGGGACTGTACAGCTTGCCGCCGTTGGCCAGGGCGGCGTAGGCGTCAGCGAGCTGCAGCGGGGTGACGGTGACGTAACCCTGGCCGATGGCCGCGATCGCGGCCTCGCCAGGCTCCCAGACGTTGCCGTCCTGGCAGTCCTGGTACTCGATCTGCTGCACATACGTGCCATTCGCCCGGCCGTACTTGCACCAGTCCTGGCCGGTATGCGCATTGTCCTTCCAGAGGTAGTACAGCCACTCCCGGGTCGGGATGCTGCCCGGGTCCTGCTCGGGCAGGTCGATCCCGGGCGCCTTGCCGAATCCCCAGCCCAGCTCCATTTTCTGCATTTCCTGGATCGGCGCTTTCGGGCTGGTGACGACGTTGTCCTGACGGTGGTCGCCCTGGTAGATCTGGTTGGCCAGCTCGTAGAAGACCGTGTCGCAGGAGACGACCAGCGCCTGGTGCAGGCTGATCGGGCCGAGGTTCGGCTCGCCGTCGTTCGCGAACGAGGCGCTGCCGATGCTGTACCTGGCCGGGCAGTTGTAGGTGCTGTCCAGGCTGTAGCCGGCCTTCACCGCGGCCGCGGTGGAGGTCACCTTGAAGGTGGAGCCAGGCGCGTACTCCCCCTGGGTGACCCGGTTCAGGATCGGATCGCTGGCGCCCGGGCTGGTCAGCTGCTGGTATTCCTGCTCCGAGATGCCGCCGGTCCAGACACTCGGGTTGTAGCTCGGCGCGCTGGCCATCGCGACCACCCGCCCGGTGGTGGTCAGCACGATCGCCGCGCCGGTGGTGGCGTGCGGGTTGCCCTCCAGCTGCGCCTTGCGGATCGTGTTGGCCAGCACGGTCTGCACGTCGCCCTGAAGCCGCGCGTTGATGCTGGTGACCAGGTCGTCGCCGGTCTGGGGAGCGGTGCTCTTGATCACGCCGAGTTGCTGGCCGGCGTTGTTCACCGACAGCACCTCCCGGCCCGGCGCGCCCTCGAGCTGGGTGTTGTAGTGCGCTTCCAGCCCAGCCTGGCCCACCAGATCCACGCCTGAGAACCCGGTGGCGGGCAGGTGCTGCTGCTTCATCTGCTGGGCGGTGATCGGGCCGAGGTAACCGAGCACCTGCGCCGGGTTCGCCCCGTCGGGCTGCGGGTACTGGGCCACCGGGTTCACGCCGGCACTCACCCCTGGGTACCGGGCGTGATCCTGCATGATCTCGACCGCGATCGAGTCCGGGACGTGCTCAGCCACCGGGATGGGCTGGTAGGGCGACCCCGGCCAGCACGGCTGGGAGACCTTCGCGGTGCACAGCCGGACCTTCTCGGTGAGCAGCTTGTCGGACATGCCGAGCAGAGGGGCCAGCCGGCGCAGCACCGCCGCTCCGCCGTCGCTCTGGCTAGCCAGGTCCATCATGTTCACCGTGACCACCAGGGAGCTGGCGTTATCCACCATGGGCAGGCCCGCGTCGTCGAGGATCTGGCCGCGGACCGCGGGCGTGATCACGGTCTGCGTCTGGTCCGTGGCGGCCAGCTGGACGTAGCTCCGCCCGTTCATGACCTGCAGGTACCACAGCCGTCCGCCGAGGGAGATCAGCAGCGCGGCGATGATCGCGTAGAGCACGACAAGGCGCCGCCGTGACGCCGGGATCATCGAGAGAACCCCCCTGACCGCTTGCCGAGGATCCGCCGCAGCGACCGGCGGCGGCCGAACGTGCGGCGGCTGCTCAGGGCGGTTGCGGGTGCCCGGCGGCCGCTCAGGGCGCCGGACTTGGTCCCGCGGAACCGCGGAGCGTGCTGCTTCCCGGCCCCCGGCCCGCCCCGGCTGGCCGCCTTGACCCCGCGGAACCGCGGAGTGTGCTGCTTCCCGGCCGCCAGCCCGCCGCCCAGGGGCCGCCGGCCGAGGACCGAGCCGCCGATGGCGGCGTCGCGGCGCCGGCCGGCCCCAGCCGCAGGTGCACCGGCCGGGCGGGACGGGCGCCGATCCGCACGCCGACGGCGCGGGCGCCGCTGGCCGAGCCGCCCTGCATCACACCGCCGCGCAGCCGCGGCCCGCGGGACGGCCGGAGCGCCCGGCCACCCGCGCCATCCCCCAGGGTGCCGCGGGCCCGGCGGAAGGCGCCCGCGGGAATCCCGCCACCCCGGGCCCGGCCGAAGGGGCTGGTCCGGCTCACAGCACTGGTCCGGCTCACAGCACTGGTCCGGCTCACGGCACTGGTCCGGCTAAGGCACTGGCGGGAATCCCGCCGCCGCGCTGCCAGCTGCCCGGGCCGGCGTGGCCCCCGGCCTGCTTCCCCGGCGCGGGCTGAACCAGCGCCTGCTGCCGAGGTGCAGGTTCACCGGCCGGGGGGCCAGCCCCTGCGCGGCCCGGGCGGCCGCGGCCGGCGCTGGACAGGGCGGAACCTCCGCCGCCGCTGAACTTCAGGTCGACCGGCCGGGAAGGCCGGGTCCGTGCGGGGCGCGACCCGCTGGCTGAGCCGCCCTGCGTCGACCCGGCCCGCAGGGCGCGCGCCTTCAGCCTCGGGGCGCCCCCGGTTCCGCTGTCGCGCAGCACCGCGCCTGAGCCGGCGAACGGGGCCGCGGCGCCCGCGAGTCCGGGCACCCCCCGCGGCTGGCCCGGCGCCCCACCGCTGGCCGACCCGCCGGGGAAGCTGGCCAGGCCCTGGACGGCCAGGGCCGGGACGGCCAGCGCCCTGGCCCGGACCACGGCGTAGAGCACGAACGGACTGAGCAGCACGTCGTAGACGACGGAGGCGGGCAGCACGTGGCCGATCGCCGCCCAGGTGATATCCAGGTTGCCGAAGATCATCCCGGTCAGCGCGAAGAGCAGTTCCCCGACGGCAGATCCGACGGCCACCACGCCGATCGGCACCCAGACGGACTCATCGAGGTGGCTGCCCACCCACCCGGCGGCGTACCCGACCAGGCAGAACACCAGCGCGTACTGGCCCACCAGGTGGGTGGCGGGCGGCGCCACATCCAGGGCGAGACCAGCGCAGAAGCCGCCCAGCATGCCTTCCACCGGGCCGCCGGTCAGCGCGAGTGCCACCACCACGACCAGCACCAGATCCGGGCCTGCCCCGCCCGGCAGGCTCAGGTTGTCCAGCACGGTCACCTGGATCAGGATCGCGAGCAGCAGCAGCCCGGCCGAGAACGCCGCGCGCCGCACGTCAGCCCCCCGGTCCTGGGGCGCTGGGCGTGGGCGACGCGCCGGCACCAGGCGGGCTGGCCCCCCGTGAGCTAGCACCGGGCGACGCGGTCACCGTGACGGTGACCTTCGGGGCCGGGGTCGGGCTGGGCGGCAGCACGGAGAACCTCGGGTCGGTCCGTGGCGGGACGACCACGACGCCGACCACGCCGAGCGCGGTGTCGCTGGCGAACGGGCGGACCAGCGCCTCCCTGGTCAGGGAGCTGCTGGTGCCTTCCAGCCTGGTGATCACGCCGACCGGCACCCCAGGCACGTAGGGCCGGCCGCCCACCGAGCCGAAGGTGACCAGCTCCTCGCCCGGATGCAGGATCGCGTTGACATCGAACACCTGGAGCCGGAGCAGGCCGCCGCCGGTCATGCTCTTGCCCGGTCCCGCTCACCACGCCGATCTGCCCGGTGCCCGCCAGCCGGACGCCCGACGGTCACGCTGGCGTCGGTGGCCAGCAGCACGGTGCGAGGTGGTCGAGCTGACCGAGGTGACGGTGCCGACCAGGCCCTGCGCCGTTCAGCACGGTCTCGTCGGGCTTGATGCCGTCCACCGCGCCCGGCGTCGATGGTGACCGAATCGTCGTAGGCCGCGCCGGCCGCGATCACGCTCGCGGTCACGATCCGGTACCGCCCCGGCCGGCCAGCTGGAGCAGCTGGCTCAGCTGGCCGTTCGTCGTACTTGCTCAGCTGCTGCTGGTTCAGCTGGGCGCGCAGATCAACCACCTGCCGCTGCAGCGCCTCGATCTTGCCCTGCGAGCCGGAGCCGGCCGGTGAGCCCGTCCGTGAACGCGGCGACCGGCCTGGTGACCGCGCTGGCGGCGCCCTCCGCCGAGCCGAACACGCTGCCGCCCAGCGAGCGCAGGCCACGCGACCGGGCGCCGGCGCCGCCCCGGTAGTCGATGGTGATCAGCGCGAGCGCGGCCGCCAGCAGCACCCCGAGAACAATGCGGGTTCGCCGGGTGTCGTGCACCAGGTCTCCTCGTCAAGCCGCCGGCCGTACCCCTGTCATCTGCCGCCGCCGCGGCGCCCGTCCTCCCGCCTCGGGGTCAGCGCCGGGACTCCGGGACCAGAACCTGGCGCAGGGTATCGAAGTCCTCGACGCACTTGCCGGTGCCCAGCACCACCGAATCGAGCGGGTTGTCCGCCACATGCACCGGCATGCCCGGTCTCCTCGCGGAGCCGGTCGGACAGCCCGCGCAGCAGCGCGCCGCCGCCGGTCAGCGCGATCCCCCGGTCCATCACGTCGCCGGCCAGCTCCGGCGGGCACTTGTCCAGCGTGGTCTTGACCGTGTCCACGATCAGCGCGACCGGCTCCTCGATGGCCCGGCGGATCTCCTCGGCGGAGATCACGATGGTCTTGGGCAGGCCGCTGACCAGGTCCCGGCCGCGGATCTCGGCGTGCGGCTCGTCCACCGACGGATAGGCCGAGCCCGAGCGCCATCTTGATCTCCTCGGCGGTGCGGTCGCCGAGCATGAGCGAGTACTCCTTCTTGCCGAAGGTGATGATCGCCTGGTCCAGCTCGTCGCCGGCCACCCGGATCGACTGGGAGGTGACGATCCCGCCCAGCGAGATCACGGCGACCTCGGTGGTGCCGCCGCCGATGTCCACCACCATGTTCCCGGTCGGCTCGTTGACCGGCAGGCCGGCCCCGATCGCCGCGGCCATCGGCTCCTCGATGATGTACACCCGGCGGGCGCCGGCCTGGTGGCCGGCCTCCTTGACCGCGCTCTGCTCGACCCCGGTGATGCCGCTGGGCACCGCCACGACCACCCGGGGCTTGGCCAGATGCCTGCGGCGGTGCACCTTCTGGATGAAGTAGCGCAGCATCCGCTCGGTCACGTCGAAGTCGGCGATGACGCCGTCCTTGAGCGGGCGCACCGCCACGATGTTGCCGGGTGTCCGCCCGATCATCCGTTTGGCCTCGACCCCGACGGCGACGATCTGCGCCAGTGTTCGTATTCAGCGCCACCACGGAGGGCTCGTTGAGCACGATGCCGCGACCCCGGACGTAGACCAGGGTGTTCGCGGTGCCCAGATCGACCGCCATGTCACGGCCCAGAAACGCCAGCGCGTTGCTCATCAGGAACGAGAACCTTCCAAAGAGGGCCTGCTGGATGATCTGTGGTCTTATGCCGTGGCTCACACCCTGCCCGGGCCCGAGCCGCTCTTGTCCTTCATCGACCAGCGCCGGCCTGCCTAAACGAGGTCGGGAAAGAAGATCTTGATTTCCCGTTCGGCCGAGTCCGGGGAGTCGGATCCGTGCACGACGTTCTGCTGCACATCCAACGCATGATCACCGCGGATAGTGCCCGCGCTCGCCTGCACCGGGTCGGTCGCGCCGGCCAGTTCGCGGAAGGCCTGGATGGCCCGCGGACCCTGCACGACGAGGGCGACCAGCGGTCCGGATGTGATGAACGCGATAAGCGACGTGAAGAAGGGCTTGCCCACGTGCTCGGCGTAGTGGGCCTCCGCCGTTTCCGCCGGGATGTTACGCAGATCCATCGCCGCGATCTTCAGGCCCTTGCGCTCAATCCGGGACAGGACTTCCCCGGCCAGCCCTCGACGGACCGCATCGGGCTTGATTAGGACAAGGGTACGTTCAGTCACTGTTTTGCTCCTCTTTAGCCGGTGGCAACGGTGCCGATCCGGAGTGATCGAGGGCAATCCCGCCGCGTGCAGATTCTACCGTTGCCGCAGCAGCGGCCTGGGGTCCGCAGCACATGCGCGCCCCCGGGCCGGGCCCTGTCGCGCCGGCACGCCCTGCCCAATCCCGGCGCAGCCGCCGAATCTTAACGTAGCTGCCCCGCGCCGCGGCGCCGCAACGGCCCCGCCTGCCTGGCCGTTCGTTAACCCAAACCTGTCCCCGCGTCTTTGACCTGGACAGTACACGGCCATCTGAGGCAAGCTCGTGGGAGATCGCCGACCCGGGGGAAGCTGACGACAACAGATGAACGGTCAGGGCCAGGCTGGTGAGCGCACCGTCGGTTTCAGCCCTGCGGGCTTGATCGCGCCCGCCTCCGGGCGTGCTGGCCTGCTGGCGGACGCCCCCGGGCCTGCCGGCCCCCCCGGCCCGCTCGCCGGCCCCCCCGGCCCGCTCGCCGATCCCCCCGGCCCGCTCGCCGACGCCCCCGGCTCGCCGACGCCCCCGGTCCCGCGGAGCTGCTCGCGGACGCCCCCGGGCCTGCCGACCTGCTCGCCGACGCCCCCGGCCAGGCGCTGAGGCGGAACGGGCTGCTGGCCCGGATCGCGCCGTTCGCCGCGCTCGCCTGCCTGGCCGAGGCGAGCCTGGCGCTGCCGCCCGGGCCGGCCTCCGTCGCGGACGCGATCGCCAGCGCGGCGATCCTGGCGGTCACCGCGGCCCTCGTCGTGCTGCTGCCCTGGGACCGGCTCCCGGCCTGGTGCGACGTGGCCGTCCCGCTGCTGTACACCGCCTCGGTGTTCCCGCTCATCCAGGCGGCGGGCGGACAGTACTCCGGGATCATGCTCATCCTGCTCAGCCCGCTCATCTGGACCGCGCTCTATCACCGCCGGTGGGAATCGGTCTGTGTGAGCGTGGCGGCCCTGGCCGTGGTGCTGACGGTCTCGCTGGTGGACGGCGCGCCGGGCCCGGCCGTGCTGATCCGCCGGATGATCTTCTGGACGGCGCTGGCCCCGATGATCGGGTTCGCCGGGCATGGCCTCCGGGCCCGGATCCACCGGTCCCGCCAGCAGGCGGCCCAGATGCAGGAGCGGCTGCGCGAGATGAGCATCCTGGCCGACCGTGACCGGATCGCCAGCAGCCTGCACGACACGGTCGTGCAGCGGCTTTTCGCGTCGGGCCTGTCCTTGCAGAGCACAGCCGGCCTGCTCGGCAGCCCGGCCTGACGTGACCCGCCGGATCGACGAGGTGGTCGCAGGACCTGGACGAGTCCATCAGGCTGCTCCGACAGTCCATCTTTGACCAGGCGGACCGGGCAGCTGCCCCGGGCCTGCGGCGCAGCATCCTGGAAGTCTCCCGCGAGCTGACCCCGTGGCTGGGGGTGGAGCCCGAGGTGACCCTGGAAGGCCCGCTGGACACCGCGGTGCCCGCCGCGGGCCGCCCGGCAGCTGCTGGGGTCGCTGCGCGAAGGGCTCGCCCGCAGCGGCGCTTGCGCCCAGGCCACGCCAGGTGGCCGTGGCCGTGACCGCGGACCACGAGGCAGTCACGCTGACCATCGCGGACGACGGCACCCAGTGGGCCGCCCGGCCTCGCGCGGTGAAGGCCCATCCTGCCAGCGCTGCCCGCGTCGCGGCCCATCAGGTCGGCGGCACGGTGGTGAGCCGAGTCCGGCAGCCACCGGCGAGAGCCCGCGCTGATCTGCGCGGCGCCGCTCAGGGTCGACGTCCCAGCGGCGCCCCATCACGATAGCCAGGACCCAGAACCCGGCGAAGATCGCGCCGAGCACGTACATCACCGGCACCAGCGCCCCGGCCGCGATCACCAGGACCTGGAGCACGCTGCCGGCCACCAGGGCCACCTGCAGCCCGGGCCGTCCGACCAGCCCGCCAGCAGCACCGCGGCCACCGCCAGCGCGCCCCCCGCCTACCCGGCCGCCTGCGGCGAGGCGTGCCCGATGGTGATCGCCACCGGGATGGCCAGCGCCGATCACGATGGCCTCCATCACCAGCACGGTGGCGCACAGCCTCCTCATTCCAGCTCCGCCGCGTCCCCGGTCCGGATCCGCCAGGCCCGCCGACGTGGTCCGGGCGAGCAGGGCCCGCGCGTCCCCGGCCGTGATCACCGACCCGGTGACCAGCACCCCGGTCCGGGTCAGCCCCTCCTCGCCCGGACGCCTCGTCGGCCAGGCCCACGGCCATCTCCAGGGCATCGTCGAGCCGCCGGCGCGAGTGCACCCGCTCCGGCCCGAACACCGACGCGGCCAGCTCGGCCAGCTTGCCCGGGTCCATCGACCGGTCCGAGGAGTTCCGGGTCACCACCAGCTCGGAGATCACCGGCTCCATCTGATCGAGGATCCCGGGCACGTCCTTGTCCGCGCTGACCGCCAGCACCCCGATCAGCGCCGCGAACGTGAACGCCTCGGTGACCGCCTCCATGGCAGCCTCCATGCCCGGCCGGGTTGTGCGCCGCGTCCAGGATCGACCACCGGGCTGCGCCGCACCACCTCCAGCCGCCCCGGCGACGTGACCTCGCGCAAACCCCTCCCGCACCAGTCCTGCCCCAGCGCCCCGCCGGACGACTCGTCGGCGTCCAGGCTGGCGGCCGCCGGCCTGGATCGATGCTGGGGCTCTCGTCGCGCTTCATCGCTCGTCCGGGGCGCCGCGGCCGCCGTCGCCCGCCGCGGCCTCGTCGGCCGAACGGTCTGCTCGGGCGCCTCCGCGTCCGTGCCTGCCCGGGCAGGGGCGTCGCGGTCGCGAAAGCCTCCACCGCGGCCAGCGCGACGGCCGCGTTGCTGGCCTGGTAGGCGCCGAAGAGCGGCAGCGCGATGTCGTGTAGTCGCCGCGCAGCCCGCGCAGGTCCAGCCGCTGGCCGCCGACGGCGAGATCCCGGCTGAGCACCCCGAACTCCAGGCCCTCGCGGACCACGCTGGCGCCGACCGCGACGACCCGGCGCAGCAGGGCCTCCGCCGCGGCGAGCGGCTGCTGGGCCAGCACGGCCACCGCGCCCGGCTTGATGATCCCGGCCTTGTCCGCCGCGATCTCCTCGACGGTGCCACCCAGGTAGGCGGTGTGGTCCAGGGAGACCGGGGTGACCACGGCCACGGCGCCGTCCGCGATGTTGGTCGCGTCCCAGGTGCCGCCCAGCCCGACCTCGACGATCGCCACGTCCACCGGGACATCCGCGAAGATGGCGAAGGCCATGCCGGCCAGCACCTCGAAGAAGGACAGCTGGCTGGCCTGCTGCCCGTCGACCAGGGCCAGGTAGGGCGCCAGTTCCTCGTAGGCGGCCACGAAGGCCTCGGCAGAGACCGGCTGGCCGTCCACCATGATCCGTTCCCGGATGGAGGACAGGTGCGGGCTGGTGAACAAGCCGGTGCGCAGGCCCCGCGCGCGCAGCAGGCTCTCGATCATCCGGGCGGTCGAGGTCTTGCCGTTCGTGCCGGTGATGTGGATGACCGGATAGGACCGCTGCGGGTCGCCGAGGACCGAGACGAGCGCGGCCATCCGGTCCAGGGTCGGCTCGATGGCGTGCTCAGGGCGCCGCGCGAGGATCTCGCCCTCCGCCTCGCGCAGCTCGCCCTGCGATGCTCAAGCGTCCTCCCGGCTGCTCCGCCGGTCCGTGTTCCCCGCCCCGGCAGGGCGGCGAGCCGGCCGGTGATCCGCTCGATGTCGGCGCGCGCCGCCTCGAGCCGCGCCCGGGTCTTGGCCACCACGTCGGCGGGCGCCTTGGCCAGGAAGGATTCGTTGGCCAGCTTCCGCCCGGCCTGGTCCGCCTCCTTACGGGCGGCGGCGAGGTCCTTGTCCAGCCGGCGCCGCTCCGCGGCCACGTCGATCCCGGCGGCCGTGTCCAGCTCCACGGTGATGCCCTCGGCCAGCACGGACGCGGTGGCCGCGAAGCTGTCGCCGGGAGCGGTCAGCCGCAGCAGCGACCGGATGCTGGTCTCGTGCGGGGCGAGGCGGGTGCCCTCGATCCCGGCCAGCACCGCGGGCACCTGCTGCCCGGGCCGCAGCCCCTGGTCGGAACGGAACCGGCGGACCTCGGTGACCAGCCGCATCAGCGAGCCGATCTCCGCTTCCGCGGCCGGGTCCCGGAAGGCCGCCGGTTCGGCCGCATCGCCGGCGCCGCCCGCCGGGCGCAGACCGGGCCAGGGCGCGATCATGATGCTGTCCCCGCCGGTCAGCGCGGTCCACAGCTCCTCGGTGACGAACGGCATGACCGGGTGGAGCAGCTTGAGCAGCCGGTCCAGCACGTAGCCGAGCACCTCGCGGGTGACCCCGGCGGCTGCCCCTGTGCTTGCTGAGCCGGCTTCGCCGCGGGCGACCCGGAGAGCGCTGGCTTGGCCAGCTCCAGGTACCAGTCACACACCTCGTCCCAGGCGAAGTGGTACAGCAGCTCGCACACCTTGCCGAACTCGTACCGCTCGAAGAGCGCGTCCACCTCGCCGGTCACGGCCGACAGCCGGGACAGGATCCAGCGGGCCGCGGTCGGCATCTGCGCGGGGCCGGGGCAGCGCCTGCGGCACGGTCGCGCCGTTCAGCAGCGCGAAGCGGGTGGCGTTCCACAGCTTGTTGCAGAAGTTCCTGGACCCGGTGACCCATTCCTCGCTGACGGCCACGTCGCTGCCCGGGCTGGCCCCGCGGGCCAGGGTGAACCGGGTGGCGTCGGCGCCGAACCGGCCGATCCAGTCCAGCGGGTCCACGGTGTTGCCCAGCGACTTGGACATCTTCTTGCCGTGCTGGTCCCGCACCAGGCCGTGCAGGGCGATGTCCCGGAACGGGACCGCCTGGGCCGGCTCGCGCTACGACATCGCGTAGAGGCCGAACATCATCATCCGGGCCACCCAGAAGAACAGGATGTCGTACGCCGTGACCAGCACGCTGGTCGGGTAGAAGACGCGCCAGGTCCTCGGTGTCGTCCGGCCAGCCGAGCGTGGAGCACGGCCACAGCGCCGAGGAGAACCAGGTGTCCAGCACGTCCGGGTCCTGCCGCCAGCCCTCGCCGGACGGCGGGTCCTCGCCGGGGCCGACGCAGACGACTTCGCCGGCCGGCCCGTACCAGACCGGGATGCGGTGCCCCCACCACAGCTGGCGGCTGATGCACCAGTCGTGCATGTCGTCGACCCAGTCGAAGTAGCGCGGGCGCCATCTCCGCCGGGTGGATGCCGACCCGGCCGTCGCGGACCGCGTCGCCGGCCGCCTTGGCCAGCGGCCCGACCTTCACGAACCACTGCAGGGACAGCCGGGGCTCGACCACCGTGCCGCACCGGCTGCAGTGGCCGACCGCGTGCACGTAGGGCCGGACCTCGGCCACGATGCGGCCGTCCTCGCGCAGCGCGGCGACCACCGCGGGCCGGGCCTCGAACCGGTCCAGGCCCTCGAACGGGCCGTGGGCCGTGACCCGCCCGTGCTCGTCCAGGACGGTGACGCTGGGCAGCCCGTGACGGCGGCCGATCTCGAAGTCGTCCGGGTCGTGCGCCGGGGTCACCTTGACCGCGCCGGTGCCGAACTCCGGGTCCACGTGCGGGTCGGCGACCACCGGGATGCGCCGGCTGGACAGCGGCAGCCGGATCTCCCGGCCGACCAGGTGGGCGTACCGCGGGTCGTCGGGGTGCACCGCGATGCCGGTGTCACCGAGCATGGTCTCGGCCCGGGTGGTGGCGACCACGATCGAGTCGTCGCCGTCCCCGTACCGGATGGAGACCAGTTCGCCGTCCTCGTCGCTGTGATCCACCTCGATGTCGGACAGCGCGGTGAGGCAGCGCGGGCACCAGTTGATGATCCGCTCGGCCCGGTAGATGAGGTTGTCGTCGAACAGGCGCTTGAACACGGTCTGCACGGCGCGGGACAGCCCGTCGTCCATGGTGAACCGCTCGCGGGACCAGTCCACGCTGTCGCCGAGGCGGCGCATCTGGCCGAGGATCTTCCCGCCGGACTCGGCCTTCCACTGCCAGACCCGCTCCACGAACGCCTCGCGGCCGAGATCGTGCCGGCTCAGGCCCTCCTTGGCCAGTTCCCGCTCCACCACGTTCTGGGTGGCGATGCCCGCGTGGTCCATGCCGGGCACCCACAGCGCGGTGTAGCCCTGCATCCGGCGCCGCCGGACCAGCGCGTCGATCAGCGTGTGGTTGAGCGCGTGGCCGATGTGCAGCGACCCGGTGACGTTCGGCGGGGGGATCACCACGCAAAACGCCGGGTGCTGCGGGCTCACGTCGCCGGCCTCCGCGTGCATGAGCCCGCGGGACTCCCACGACTCGATACAGGCGGTCCTCAACCTCGCCCGGCACATACTGCGGCGGAAGCTCGGTTCGCTGCTGGCTCAGATCTGCACTCACGACAGCCGAGTCTAGTGCCGCAGACAATGCCGCCCGTGCAGGGTCGCCGCGGCGCCCCCGCGCCGGGCTGCTCCCGTTTAGGCCGACTTTTCCCGCGGGGTGCGGCGGGCGACGTCCCGCGGCACCAGGGTCGGGTTCACGTGCTCCAGCACCACCGGCCCGGTGATCACCACGCGCTCGACGTCCTTGCGGCTCGGCACCTCGTACATCACCGACATCAGCACTTCCTCGAGGATGGCGCGCAGGCCGCGGGCCCCGGTGCCGCGCAGGATGGCCTGGTCGGCCACGGCCTCCAGCGCGTCCTCGGTGAACTCCAGGTCCACGCCGTCCAGCTCGAACAGCCGCCGGTACTGCTTGACCAGGGCGTTCCGCGGCTCGGTGAGGATCTGGATCAGCGCGTCGCGGTCCAGGTTGTGCACGCTGGTGATGACCGGGCAGCCGTCCGACGAACTCCGGGATCATCCCGAACTTGAGCAGGTCCTCCGGCATGACGTCGGCGAACGCGTCGCCCGAGGCCCGGTCGTTCTTGACCCGCAGCACGGCGCCGAAGCCCATCCCGCTCTTGCCGACCCGCTGCTCGATGATCTTCTCCAGACCGGAGAAGGAGCCACCGCAGATGAACAGGACGTTGGTCGTGTCGATCTGGATGAATTCCTGGTGCGGGTGCTTGCGGCCGCCCTGCGGCGGCACCGAGGCCGTGGTGCCCTCGAGGATCTTCAGCAGCGCCTGCTGCACGCCCTCCCCCGAGACGTCCCGGGTGATCGAGGGGTTCTCGCTCTTGCGGGCGATCTTGTCGATCTCGTCGATGTAGATGATCCCGGTCTCGGCCTTCTTCACGTCGTACTCGGCCGCCTGGATCAGCTTCAGCAGGATGTTCTCGACATCCTCGCCGACGTAGCCCGCCTCGGTGAGCGCGGTGGCATCGGCGATCGCGAACGGGACGTTGAGCAGCCGGGCCAGCGTCTGGGCCAGCAGGGTCTTGCCCGAGCCAGTGGGGCCGAGCAGCAGGATGTTCGACTTGGCCAGCTCGACGCCGTCCTCGCCGGGCCGGGTGTCCCCGCCCGACTGGACCCGCTTGTAGTGGTTGTACACCGCCACGGACAGGGCCTTCTTGGCCTTCTCCTGCCCGATCACGTACGCGTCGAGGAACTCGTAGATCTCGCGGGGCTTGGGCAGGCTGTCCCATTTAAGCTCGGACGGCTCGGCCAGCTCCTCTTCGATGATCTCGTTGCAGAGGTCGATGCACTCGTCGCAGATGTACACGCCGGGCCCGGCGATGAGCTTCTTGACTTGCTTTTGACTCTTCCCGCAGAAAGAGCACTTCAGCAGGTCACCACCATCGCCGATGCGAGCCACCCAGCTACTCCTTTACCTGGGGCCGTCGGCCCCAGCCTCGGGGCCGACGGCGGCATTCCGCCGTGCCACCACGATCGTCATGGCCTGCGGACCGCTCCGGGTCCGCGAGCCGACCTTCCAGTTCTGACGGTACCGCCTCCGGGGCCCCCGCCGCGAGAGCCTGGCCCCGGTGCCGTACCAGCCGGGAGGACGAATCCTCCTGGTTAGGACGACCCTACCTCGCTGCGCCGCTTCAGGCTGGACAGAACCTCATCCACCAGACCGTATTCCTTGGCCTCTTCGGCGGTGAAGAACTTGTCCCGCTCGATGTCCTCGCGGACCTGCTCCTCGCTCCGGCCGGTGTGCACGGCGACGATGTGCTCCATGGCGGACCGCATCCGCAGGATCTCCTGGGCCTGGATCTCCAGGTCACTGGACTGCCCGTAGCCGCCTTCGGTGGCCGGCTGGTGCAGCAGGATACGGGCGTTCGGCAGGGCCAGCCGCTTGCCCTTGGTGCCCGCGGCGAGCAGCACCGCCGCCCCCGAGGCCGCCTGGCCGATGCAGACCGTCTGCAACTCGGGCTGGACGAACTGCATCGTGTCGTAGATCGCCATCATCGAGGTCACCGACCCGCCGGGCGAGTTGATGTACATCGTGATGTCGCGGTCCGGGTCCAGCGACTCCAGCGCGATCAGCTGCGCGATGACGTCGTTGGCGGAGGCGTCGTCGATCTGCACGCCGAGGAAGATGATCCGCTCCTCGAAGAGCTTGTTGTACGGGTTCATCTCCTTGACCCCGTACGACGTGCGCTCCACGAACGAGGGCAGGACGTAGCGGGATTCCGCCGACCCCGGCACCAGGTGCCGCGGCCCGGCCAGCCCGCGGCTGGATGTACTCACTTGCGGCTCCTCCGCTCCATGTCCGGTGGGTCCGGCGTGGCGATTCATGAGACCGGCCCTACGGTCGGGACTTCGAGGGCGCTGCGGATCACGTGGTCCACGAAGCCGTACTCCTTGGCCTGGTCCGCGGTGAACCAGCGGTCCCGGTCGGCGTCCTTCTCGATCTGCTCGACGCGTCTGCCCGGTGTGGAACGCGGTGCGCTCGGCCAGGGTGCGCTTGATGTACAGCATCTGCTCGGCCTGGATCCTGATGTCCGACGCGGTCCCGCCGATGCCGCCGGACGGCTGGTGCATCAGGACGCTGGCGTGCGGCAGCGCGTAGCGCTTGCCAGGGGTGCCCGGCCGACAGCAGGAACTGGCCCATGGACGCGGCCATGCCCATCGCGTAGGTGGCGATGTCGTTCGGCACGTACTGCATCACGTCGTAGATGGCCAGGCCCGCATAGACCGAGCCGCCGGGCGAGTTGATGTAGATGCTGATGTCGCGCTTTTCGTCCTCGGACGCCAGCAGCACCATCTCGGCGCACATCCGGTTGGCGATGTCCTCGTCAACCTGCTGGCCGAGGAAGATGATCCGGTGCCGCAGCAGCCGGCTGAATATTTGCTCGGTAATCAGCGGCGGGGCCGCTTCCGCGGTGCGCGCCAGGATCCCTTCCGGGTCCTCGAAGGCCGGAGGCGTCACTCTGCTCTCCATTTCCGCTCACGATTTGCGTCATTGACATGGACGATAACTCCCGGCCAGGGCGCAGATCGTCCGCGCCGCAGCCCTGTTCGCTGTCGGCGCAGGCATCGCCCCCCGGCCCGCGGGCTGGCCAGGGCCCGCGGGCGGGCCCTGGTCAGCCACCCTCCGGCGGCCGGGTCACGCGGTGCTGCCGCCGGGCTGGTCATCCGCCGGGCCGTCCTGTGAGCCGTCCTCCGCCGCGGCGTCCTCCGCCGCGGCGTCCTCCGCCACCGCGTCCTCCGCGCTAGCCTCCGGTGCCGCCTGCGCGTCAGCCCCCTCCCGGGCGTCTCAGGCCTCCGCCGCACTGGCCTCCGCCGCACTGGCCTCCGCCGCACTGGCCTCCGCCGCACTGGCCTCCGCCGCACTGGCCTCCGCCGGCGTCCTGCCGCCGCCGCGCCTCGCCGTCTCGGCCTCGTCCCCGTCCGGCCGCATCGCCGCTTCGACGTCCACGGGCTGGCCGGCCTCGTCGGTCACGGCGGCGCGCTCGGTGAGGCGGGTGAGGGCCTTGCCACGCAGTACCTCGGTGATCACGGAGCCGATCTGGCCCCGGTCGGCCAGCTCCTGGGCCAGCCGGTCGGGCTGGACGCCCATCCGGTAGGCCTGCTCGATGACGAACGAGTTCAGCTCGTCCTGCTCGATGTTCAGCTCTTCCTGCCGGGCCAGCTGGTCCAGCACGAACCCGGCCTTGACCGAGCGCCGCGCACTGTCGGTGATCTCGTTCTCGAGCTGCTCGGCGCTCTGGCTGGAGGAGGCCAGGTAGTCATCCATGGTGGTGCCGGCCCGCTCCAGCTGCTCGTCGAGCGACTCGCGCCGCATCTGGGCCTCGCCGTCGACCATGCTGTCCGGCAGCGGGATGTCGATCTGGTTGAGCACCGCGTCCAGCGCCCGCTCCCGGGCCTGGCCGACCTGCTGCATCCGCTTCATGGCTTCCAGCTGGGCCCGCGTCCCGGCGCGGAACTCCCCGAGCGTGTCGTACTCGCTCGCGGACTGGGCGAACTCGTCGTCCAGCTCGGGAAGGTCCTTGACCTTGACGCTGTGCACGGTGACGGTCACGTCGGCCTGCTCGCCGCCATGCTCCCCGCCGACCAGCTCGGCCGTGAAGGTCCTGGACTCACCGGCCGACATCCCGGTCAGCGCCTCGTCCAGGCCGTCCAGCAGCGAGCCGCTGCCGACCTCGTAGGAGTAGCCGCTGACCTGGGCGTCCTCGACTGGCTCGCCATCCACGGAGGCGGCCAGGTCGATGGAGGTGTAGTCGCCGTCCTCGACCGGCCGGTCGACGCCCCGCAGCGATGCGAACCGCTCCCGCAGGCCGCCGATGTACTCCTCGACCTCGTCCGGGGTGACCACGGCTGTGTCCACGGTCACCGGCAGCCCCTCCAGGTCCGGGATCTCGAACTTGGGCCGGACGTCCACCTCGGCGGTGAAGGCCAGTTCCTTGCCGTCGTCCAGCCTGGTGATCTGGAGCTCCGGCTGGCCGAGCGCGAACACGTCGTTTTCCTGCAGGGCCTGGCCGTAGAGCTGGGGCACCGCGTCGTTAACCGCCTGCTCCAGCACCATCCCGCGGCCGAAGCGCTGGTCGATGATGCGCGGCGGTACCCGGCCCGGCCGGAAACCGGGCACCCGCACCTGCTTGGCGACCTCGCGGTACGCCTTGTCGAGGCTGGCTTCAGCTCATCGAACGGAACTTCGATGGTCAGCTTCACCCGGGTGGGGCCAAGCTCCTCGACGTCGGTCTTCACGTCGCCGTCACTCCCTGATCCGTGCGCTCGGTGTGTGCTGCGCTGCTGCGCTCTGAGGTTCCCTGGCTGGCCGTCCCCGCCGCGCCTCGTACGCGGTGACGCGCGACCCAGCGCAGCCGCTACGGCCACGGGCGTTCAGTCTAGTGGCCCGCGCGAGGGTTCTACGGCGGGTCGACCTGCCCGCTGCCCGGCGTGCCGCCTTTAGCCCGCTTCACCCGGCACGGGTGGTGCCCGCCCCAGCCGGGCTGCCCACGCTGGTGAGCGTAGGGGCGCGCAGGAACCTGGGAGGCGCTATGGCAGCTCAGCAGCCGGGGTCGGTGGGCCGCCACGCCCAGCCATCGGAGCCGGACCCGGACGGCGGGGTCCCCCCGTACGGCACGGACCCCGCGGGCGCAGGATCATCCGGCCCGGGCCTGTACGAACGGCAGACGGCGCTGGCCTGGGCGCAGGCCTGGCAAGTGATCATGCTCGTCGGGGTGGTGACGTTCGCGCTCGGACTGATCCTGCTGGTCTGGCCCAAGGCGACGCTCATCGTCGTGGCCGCGCTGCTCGGCGCGGCGCTGCTGGTCAGCGGCATCTTCCGGCTCATCCACGGGTTCACCGCGCACGACGCCACCGGCGGCATGCGGGCGGCCTACGTCATCATCGGCCTGCTGGCCATCCTGGCCGGGCTCTACTGCCTGCGGCACATCTCGGTCACGGTGGTCCTGCTCGCGTTCATCCTCGGGGTGTTCTGGACTCTCCACGGGATCGTGGACCTGAGCGTGGCGGCCACCTCCGGGCCGGGTACCGGGCGCGGGCTGCGCGCGGTCACCGGCGTGCTGAGCCTGGCCGCCGGCCTGATCGTGATGTTCTGGCCGACTATCTCCCTGAAGGTCCTGCTCTGGGTGATGGGCATCTGGCTGCTCGCCTACGGCGTGATGCTGGCCGTGATGGCGTTGTCCATTCGCCATGCCGCCAGGGCCGCGCTCGCGTCAGCGCGAGAACCCACGTGCACCTAACGAATGGTGCCGTCCCAGCACGACCGCTGGTGAGATCACCTGCGGGGCAGGGGACAGCGGGCCACGAAGCTAGCGCAAGGTGCGCGTGCCCCAGGGACATCGCACCGACCGCTCGCCCGGGCCTGCGGCCCAGGCTCGCCCGCCGGTCTGGAGCACACTCACAGGAGCCCCAGCCGGCGCGCCCGGGCGATGGCCTCGCGGCGGGAGCTGACCCCCAGCTTCCGGTAGGCCGAGCGCAGGTGGGTCTTGACCGTGTTGATGGACAGGAACAGGGCCTGGGAGATCTCCTCGTTGGTCATGTGCGACGGGAGGAACCGGAGCACCGCCCGCTCGCTCTCGGTGAGCGGAACGCTCAGCGCGCCAGCCGGGCCGCCGGGCCGGGGCGCCTGGGCGTCGAAACGCTCCAGGATGCGCCCGGCGAAGCCGGCGTGACGGCTGGTCGGCGGGATCAGCACGGTCATCGCCGAGCGGACCGTGGCTCCCCCGTCCAGGAAGGCCCGGTACGCCCCGTCCGGCTCAGCCAGCCCCAGCGCCTGCTCCAGCAGGTCCGCGGCCTCGTCGGCGGACCCGAGGCGGCGCTGCGCGACCGCCGCCACCAGCAGCCCGGAGATCTGCTCCTGCAGGGTCACGCCGTCGGCCGCGCCGTCGGCGCAGGGCTCCACCGCCTCCAGCGCGCTCTTGAAGTCGCCCTCGGCGATCAGCAGGCCGCCGCGCAGCAGGCGGCCGTCGGCCCGGCTGAATTGCTCGCCCTCGTCGACGAGGAGCAGGACGGCGCGGGCCCGGCCGGTGTTGCCGACCCGCAGTGCCACCTCGCCCTCGGCGATGGTCAGCACGTCGGCCAGGGCCGGGTGGGCGGGGCCCCACGTCTCGCGGAGCCTGGCCAGCAGCGCCGTGGCCGCGGTGGAATCGCCGTCCGCGAGCAGGACCCGGGCCCGGATCAGGGCCGCTATCGCGCTCACCGACGGCTCCCCGGGGAACTGGCCGGTCAGCTGGGGGTCGATGCCCTCCAGTAGCCGCTGCGCCGTGGACAGGTCGTCGCGGCGCAGGCTGACCAGGGCCTGGGCCAGGGCCGCGAGCCCGGCCGCCTGGGCCTTCCCGGGCGCGTCGGCACCTCCCGCAGCCGCCGTGTCCGCGGTGGCCCCCGCGGCGCCCGATACCCAGCCGGTGCCCCAGGCCCCCAGCTCCGCCCGGGCCGCCTCGGCCAGGCCCGGCTCCGGCATGCCCCGGACGGCCAGCACGTCGGTGGCGGACCGGCGGGCCGCGGTGAGATCGCCGTACCAGGCTTCGGCCAGCGCCCTCCAGGCCCGGGCCCGGGCCTGGAGCCCGGCCAGGTTGCCCGCGGCGAGCTGCCGGTCGGCCTCCCGCAGCGCGTGCCGGGCCTGCTGGATCTCCCAGCGGCGCAGCCGGGCCACCCCGAGCGCGAACCACAGCAGGCCCACGGCGCGGTGCTCAGGCTGGGTGCTGGCGGCCGCCTGGGACCGCTCGGCCAGCGACCGGGCCCCGGCCAGCAGCGCGGGATCGGGATCCGTCCGGCCGCCGGCCAGCATGACCCGCAGCGCCGCCAGGGTGGGCTCCATGATCCGCTGCATCGCCGGGACCGCGCGGCCGAGCGCCCGCTCCCCGCTGTCCAGGTAGGCGGCCGCTCCGTCGCGGTCGCCGTCCCAGAGCCGGGCGGCGGCCCAGGCCGCGGCGACCGCAGGGTCGTCGGCCGACCGGTCGGCCGGAAACAGGGACAGCACGCTTTCCAGGTCCGCGGTGGATCCCGGGCTGGCCACCCCGGCCCCGGCCTCGGCCAGGGTCTGTGCCGCGTAGTCCCAGTCCTGCGCCTCAGCCGCGCAGCGCACCGAGGCGATCGGCTGGTCATGTCCGGCGTACCAGCGGGCCGCCCGGCGGAGCAGCACCGGGATCTCATGCGGGATCTCCCGGTGCATCTCGGCGGTGAGCACCTGGCGGAGCAGCGGGTGGTAGGCGTACTCGCCGCGGTCACGGTTGACCACGTCCACGAAACTGTTTTCCCGGCTCAGCCGGTCCAGGATCCGGGCGCTGCCGGACTGCCCGGTCAGCGCGTCAGCCAGGTCACCGGACACCTGGCCGGCGATGCAGGTCCGGAGCAGGAACATGCGCGTGGCCGGGGCCTGCTTGACCAGCACCTCGTCCCACAGGTAGTCGGTCACGATCGGCTCGTCCCCGGCCAGGTCGGTGATGGTCCCGCCGGGCTCCGGGTCCGACCAGGCCCGCATGGCGGCCAGCCGCAGGCCCGCCATCCAGCCCAGGGTGCGGCGCAGCAGCGCGTCCCGGGCCTTCCGGTTGACGTCCAGTCCGAGCATGGAGAAGTAGGCGTCCGCTTCGTCGCTGGTGCAGGCCAGGTCGTGGGGGCCGATATCGGTCAGCTCGCCGGAGACGCGCAGCCGGGCCAGCTGCAACCCGGGCGGCTGCCGGGCGGACAGGACCAGCCGCAGGCTGGCCGGCGCGTGCCGGATCAGCAAGTCGATCCCGCCCAGCACGGCCGCGTCGGTCAGCTCGTGGATGTCATCCAGGACCAGGACGATCGGCTCGGTGAAGGTTTGCGCCACCTCGACCAGCCGCAACGCGAACCCGTCGGGCGACGCGTCTTCCAGCGACCGGAGTGATTCGGCCGGGATGGACCGCAGCCTGGCCAGCCCGGCGCACACGTAGGCCCAGAACCAGGCCTGCTGGTCCTCGGCGTCCAGCGTGAGCCATACCACCCGGCGGGCCTGCGGCGGGGCGGCGGCCCAGGTGGCGCAGGCCACTGTCTTCCCGGCCCCGGCCGGGCCGGAGACCAGCGTCACCCGGTTCCGGGTGGCCTGGTCGAGCAGGCCGGTGATCCGCCGCCGGCGCAGCACCGGGAAGTGCGGCTCCGGGACCTGGAGCTTGCCTTCCAGGAACCGCGGGTGGTGGTCGGCGAGCTGTACCGTCGCCACGCTGGCGTGGGCCCGCACCGGCCCGCTGCGCTCCCGGACGCGTGACGCTGCCGCCCCGCTCGCCGCAGTACCGGATGCCGTAGTACCGGGTGCCGCAGTGCCGGATGCCGCAGTACCGGGTGCCGCGGCGCCGGACGCCGCAGCGCGGCTCGCCGCGGTACCGGACGCCGCAGCGCCGCTCGCCGCGGTACCGGACGCCGCAGCGCCGCTCGCCGCGGTACCGGACGCCGCAGCGCCGCTCGCCGCGGTACCGGACGGCGCAGCGCCGCTCGCTGCGGTACCGGACGGCGCAGCGCTGGTCACCGCGCGGTCGGCCTGCACTGTGCCGGTCCGCGCGTGCGACGGCTCCGCGCCGTTCATGGTGCTTGTCATGCAATTCCCCCCCGAGACCCTCACACCTCCGGCACCTCGCCAGCCATGCTCATCCCTTGGGGTGAATGCGCAGGTCAGACGCCTTTGCGGGTCATACCCGGGGCCGGCTGGTATCAACCGCACCGCCTTCCGGCCCCCGGAAACCCATGATTGGGGCAGACCGGAAGCGCAGCCTCACCCGATACGGGTGAGGCTTCGCGGCTGCGCCGGGTGAGGTTGCGTGGCCGCGGCGGATGAGGCCCGGCGGCCCGCCCGGGTGAGGGCTCAGCGGAAGCCGACGGCCGGAGCCCGGCGGATCCGGGTCAGCATCGGCTGTAGCTCGCCCACCCCGTGGTCCAGCTGGTAGTCGAGGTTGATCGCGGCGTTGATCAGCGACAGGTGGCTGAACGCCTGCGGGAAGTTGCCGAGCTGCTCGCCGGTGAGCCCGATTTCCTCGGAGTACAGCCCGAGGTGGTTGGCGTAGGTGTGCATCTTCTGGAAGATCAGCGCGGCCTCTTCCGTCCGCCCCGACCGGGCCAGCGCATCCACGTACCAGAACGTGCACAGCGAGAAGGTGCCCTCCTGCCCGCGCAGCCCATCGGGCGAGGCGCTGGGGTCGTAGCGGTAGACCAGGCTGTCGGAGACCAGCTTCTTGTCCATGGCCTCCAGCGTGTCCAGCCACATCGGGTCGAACGGCGACACGAACCCCATCAGCGGCATCAGCAGCAGTGAGGAGTCCAGCACGTCGGAGCCGTAATGCTGGACGAAGGCCCGTTCCTTGGGGTTCCAGCCGCGTTCCATGACCTGCCGGTAGATGCGGTCCCGCTCGGAACGCCAGCGCAGGATGTCCGCCGGGCAGGCCGCGGCGCTCGGCGAGCCGGATCGCCCGGTCCAGCGCAACCCAGCACTGGAAGCGCCCGTAGGTGAAGTCCTTGCGCCCGCCGCGCGTCTCCCAGATGCCTTCCTCGGGCTGGTCCCAGTGCTCGCAGAGCCAGTCCATCATGTTCACCATCGCGGTCCAGCCGACGTGCGCCGCCTGCAGCCCGTGCTCGTCGGCCTGGGCGAAGGCGTCCATGGCCTCGCCGAAGATGTCCAGCTGGAGCTGGCCGGACGCGCCGTTGCCGATCCGGACCGGGCGCGAGCCGCGCCAGCCCTCCCAGTGGTCGAGAGTCTCCTCGGTGAGGTCCGAGGACCCGTTGACCCGGTACATGATCCGCAGCGGGCAGTCGCCGTTGCTGCCGCGATGCTCGACCAGGCGGTCCCGGACCCAGACACCGAAGGCCGCTGCCTCCTCCGCGTAGCCCAGCCCGAGCAGCGCGTGTACCGAGAACGACGCGTCCCTGATCCAGGTGTAGCGGTAGTCCCAGTTGCGCTCGCCGCCGGCCTGCTCTGGCAGCCCGGCGGTGGGCGCCGCCACCAGCGCCCCGGACGGGGCGTAGGTCATCAGCTTGAGCGTTATCGCCGAGCGGGTCACCATCTCGCGCCAGCGCCCGGTGTAGGTGGATTTGCGTAGCCAGCCGCGCCAGAAGTCTGCGGTCTCGTGGGACAGCCGTTCGAGCTGCCCGTCCGGTAGGCGCCGCGGGCGGCCGCCGTTGGACTCCAGCACCATCCCCGCGGTCTCGCCTTCCTCAGGGTGCGATGGATCCGCAGGTCATCGCCGAGCCGCTCCACCTCGGCGCCGAGCTCGCGCGGGGAGCTGCCCGGGCTGCCGACCGAGTGCAGGGTCAGCTCGAGCTGGTCGGTGTGGAAGATCGCCCCTTCCGCGGTGATCTCCAGGTCATGCTCCTGGCGGCCGTAGTCGAAGCGCGGCTTGATGTCGACCACGAACCGCATCGAGCCGCGGACCACCCGCAGCAGCCGGACCAGCTGGTGGCGGCTGGTCGCCCGGTTCCCGGTGACCGGCATGAAGTCGGTGACCTCGCCGACCCCGTCCGGGGTCATGAACCGGGTGATCAGGATCGCGGTATCGGGGAAGTAGAGCTGCCGGCTGACGTAATCGTCCCGGTCCGGCGCCACCCGGAAGTAGCCGCCCTTGTCGGCGTCGAGCAGGGACGCGAACACGCTGGGCGAGTCGAACCGCGGGCAGCAGAACCAGTCCACCGTGCCGTCGGTGGACACCAGCGCCGCCGTCTGCAGGTCGCCGATCAGCCCGTGGTCGCTGATGTTCGGATAGCTGGCCATGGTCCCCTCCTGGATGAGTCATGCTGATGACCGGGCTGGCAGGGGGCCAGTTGATGCGGGCAGGGCTGAGGGTTATGCGGATGGGCTGGCGGAGGCGGCCGGGCAGCGGGTGCTCGCTGCGTGCAGCAGGTCACTGGCAGAACTGGTGACACCGGCCAGGTCGGTGGAGACCGCGGCTGCCGCGGCGGTCGCGCTGGGCTGGCTGCTGAGGCTGGAGAGGGTCTTGCCCAGCTTGCTCAGCGCCGCCTCCAGATCGTTGATCTGGGTTTTCCACTCAGTCCCGGCCGCCGTCCGCAGCTTGTCCAGGTTGGTCTTGACGTTCGCGGCGTCGGTCTTGAGCTTGGTCAGCGCATTGGAGCTGAAGCTGAGGTGGCCGAGCTGGCTGATGGACTGCCGCACCGCCGTCACGTCGGAGCAGATCGCCGCGGAAGGGCTGGGTGACGGGCTGCTCGCGGTGGTGCCCCCGCCCGACGAGCAGCCCGCGCCCAGCAGCGCAATAGCAGCGACGAAGCACGCACCAGCCAGTCCAGCCCTCATGCGGGCCACGCTGCCCCCCGGCCGCGCCCCCGTCGTCACCCGTCACGGGCTATCCCGCCGCCCCCTCTCCTTCGTGGTCCGCCGCCCTCCCTTCGGTCCTACTAGGACGCAGTAATAGGACGTAGCTCGGGAGGCTGGTGTTCCCTGGAGGTGCTTGAGAGGAGAACGTCCCTTCCGTACAGACACGTGCGTGCTGCCGGGGGACAGCAGGACGCCACGACAAGCGTGATCAACTTATTGGTGCTGCCAGGACGTCACCAATCAGTTGAGGCTCTCCTGCCGGTTGTGTGGGTCAGTGGGCAGGATGGGGCGGGAGAAAGTGGTGGCGGGGGGTTAGCTGGCTGGGAGGGCACGCCGTTCCCTGGTCCGTCGTGTCTGAGGTGTCGAATCACTGGCACTAGCGGAGAGGGAACGGCGTGCGGTCTTCCAGGGTATGGGCCCAGCTGCCCGGCTGTGAGAACACCGTCATCGAGGATGTGGACTGGCAGGAGGACAGCGGCGGGCTGCGGCTGGTGGTGCATGTGCGGCCGTACCCCCCCAGGCGGTGCTGTGCGCTGACCCGTTCCACGTCGTGGGCTGGGCCACCGGGGCCCTCGATGAGGTCCGCCGCGGGGTCTGGCGGGCCGCCCGCCAGGTCCCCGGCGCCATCAAGGACGTGCCGACCGGCGGCCGGATCGCTGCGGCTGTCCGCGGGCGGCGCCCGGGACCTGCGCCGGGCCCGCTACGCGCTGTGGAAAAACCCGGAAAACCTCTCTGACCGCCAGCAGGCCAAACTCGCCTGGAGCGAGAAAACCCACCCCCTGCTCTACCGCGCCTACCTCCTCAAAGAAGGGCTGTGTGACCTGCGTGGCTGGTGCTACGGGTGTGCCGCCCGGCCGGGCCTCCCAAGTTCGTGATCAAACGATAGGTGTCGCCAGGACAACACCAATCGTTTGATCACGAACCTACCCACGCAACCGGCAGGAGGGCCTCAGTTGATCACGTTCGCGGGAGGCCCGGCCTGGCGGCCAGAGTGGCTGGACAGGCCAATGTGGCTGGTGTGCCTGTGGTTGGTGCGGCCGTGGGTGAGTGGTGCGCGCCCGTGGCTGGGTGGTGCGCCCGTGGGTGGTGCGCCCGTGGCTGGATGGTGCGCCGGTCGCAGCCGCCCGGGACTGCCCTGAACCCTGGGAGACTACGGCTGGGACGGAACACGCCTGCGGCGCGCCCCGTCTCGCCGGCGAGTGCTACCCGGAGCGAGGGCCAATCACCCCGGGAGGATGATGACGCTACGTCCCCTTACGGTCACTGTGCTCGCATGGCGAACAGCAGTGACCCTGAGCGGGCGTTCCGGGTGAACACCAGGCCGCTGATCGCGGGCGCCGTGCTCATAGGGCTGGGCGGCGTCCTGGGCCTGGCTGGGGTGGTGGTCAGCGGCTCCTGCCTGGCCACGGCCGTGCGTGACTGGGCGAACCGCCAGGAGGTGCCGCCCGGCGAGCTGGCCCGCCACCACTGGGCGCGGGCCAAGGCCGCGACGTCCGCCGGCACCACGGCGTGGCGGAACGGCACCCAGGAGCGCGCCACGCCGCTCTCCTGAACACGCCCGCACTAAGTACCGCAGTACCGAGTACGACCAGCACACAGCACAGCAGCACACGGCACGGCAGTACGGCAGTGCTAAGTACGTGAGTAACACTGAATAACCCCTTGACGAGGGCTGGATCCTGAGCGGCCTACTCGCGGCTGGCCGGTGACATCTTCGGCGCGCCGCTGCTGCTGTGCCAGGGGTGGACGTATTACGTGTTCCGGCACCGGCTGAGCCCCGGCGATTTCCGGCCGCCCGCGCTGCTGACCCGGCAGGGCCCGCTGGCCAGCCCGCCCAACAGGCGCGCTGGCCCCGGCACCGGGCGGCCTGGCACCGGGCGGGAAGGGCCGGGCGGAGACGGGCTAGGGTGGCGCCGACCTTCACCCGCGCCAGGCGATGCCCGCGGGACGGCGCCTGCGCTGCAGTAGCGACAAGGACCACAAGGAGCCCAGATGGCAGCAGACCAGGTTGACGCGCTGGTTATCTTCGGCGCGACCGGCGACCTCGCGAAGCTGGAGACGTTCCCGGCCCTGGTCGGGCTCGTGGACCGCGGGGTGCTGGACGTGCCCGTGATCGGGGTGGCCAAGAACGGCTGGGGGCTGGAGCAGTTCCGCGACTACGCGGTCGCCTCGCTCAAGCTGAACCAGATGGACCCGGCCAGCCCGGCCGCCACCAAGATGCTCGGCCTGCTCCGCTACGTGGACGGCGACCTGGGCGACGACGCCACCTACCACGCGATGTCGGACGCGGTCGGCGACGGCCAGCAGATCCTGTTCTACCTCGAGGTGCCGCCGGTGCTGTTCGGCCGGATCGCGCAGGGGATCGCGACCGCGGGCCGGGCCAAGGGCAACCGGATCATGGTCGAGAAGCCGTTCGGCACCGACCTGAAGAGCGCCATCGCGCTCAACGAGCTGATGCACCAGTACTTCCCGGAGGACGCGATCTACCGGGTGGATCACTGGCTGGGCCTGGACCCGGTGGAGAACGTGCTGTTCGTCCGGTTCGCCAACGCGGTCATCGAGCCGATGCTGAACCGCACCTACGTGGAGAGCATCCAGATCACGATGGCGGAGGCGTTCGACGTCTCCGACCGGGGCGCGTTCTACGACCGCACCGGCGCCACCCGGGACGTGGTGCAGAATCACATGCTGCAGGTGCTGGCGACGGTGATGGCCGACCCGCCGGACGGCCAGGGCCTGTCCACCTGGCGGGATTCGAAGGCCCGGCTGATCTCCTCGATCCGGCCGCTGACCCCGGAGGAGACGGTCCGCGGCCAGTACGAGGGGTACACCAGCGTGCCGGGCGTGGCCCCGCACTCGACCGTGGAGACGTTCACCGCGATCCGGCTGATGATCGACTCGTGGCGCTGGGCCGGGGTCCCGGTGCTGATCCGCGCGGGAAAGTGCCTGCCGCTCACCGCGACCGAGGTGACGGTGCGCTTCCAGCGGGCCCCGTACGACGTGTTCGGCCTGCAGCCGCTGCCGGACAACAACACGCTGCGCTTCCGGGTCTGGCCGGAGACCGCGGTCGGCATGAGCCTGGCGGGCAAGAAGCCGGGGGGCGGCTGGGAGCCCTGCGTGGAGGAGCTGACGTTCGCCGAGCGGCCCGGCTGAGGACATGCGGCCCTACGACCGGCTGATCGGCGCGGCGCTGGACGGGAACCGCTGGCTGTTCGCCGAGCAGCACACCGTCGAGGCCGCGTGGCGGGTGGTGGACCCGATCCTCGGCGACGCCGTCCCGGCCCACCCGTACGCCAAGGGCACCTGGGGACCCAAGGAGGCTGACCGGCTGCTGCCGGCCCGGGACATGTGGCACGACCCGGCCGGATGACCAGGTCCGGCCGGGTGGCTCGCGGCTGACGGGGGAAGCGGATGAGCGAGGAGGCCCGGCGCAGGGTCGTGATCGTCGGCGGCGGCTTCGCCGGGCTGTTCGCGGTCCGGGCGCTGCGCCGGGCCCCGGTCACCATCACCCTGATCGACCGTGCGGAACATCACCTGTTCCAGCCGCTGCTGTACCAGTGCGCGACCGGGATCCTGTCCGAGGGCAAGATCGCCGCCCCGCTGCGCGAGGTGCTCCGCAAGCACGCCAACGCCGAGTGCGTGATGGCCGAGGTCACCGGCATCGACCCGGCGGCGCGGGTGGTGCAGGCCAGGCGGCCGCTGGGCCAGGCTCTCGAGTTCGGCTACGACTACCTGATCGTGGCGGCCGGGGTCCAGCAGTCGTATTTCGGGCACGACGAGTTCGGGCTGTTCGCGCCGGGCATGAAGTCGATCGCGGACGCGCTCACGATCCGCCGCCGGGTGTTCGGCGCGTTCGAGATGGCCGAGAGCGCGACCAGCCACGACGAGGCCCAGCGCTGGCTCACGTTCGCCCTGGTCGGCGGCGGGCCGACCGGGGTGGAGCTGGCCGGGCAGATCCGCGAGCTGGCCACCCGGACGCTGCGCGCCGAGTTCCGCCGCATCGTGCCCGAGGACGCCCGGGTGCTGCTGTTCGACGGGGGCCCGGCGCCGCTGGCCTCGTTCGGCCCGGCGCTGTCGGCCAAGGCCGCCGCGGCCCTGCGCAAGCTCGGGGTCGAGCAGCACATGCAGTCGCTGGTGACCAAGGTCGACCTGACCGGCCTGGAGGTCCGCGGGCCAGGACGGCGAGGTGACCCGGTACGACGCCGGCACCGTGCTGTGGACGGCCGGGGTCGAGGCCCCGCCCCTGGCCACCGCGATCGCCACCGCGACCGGGGCGCAGCAGGACCGCGCCGGGCGGATCATCGTCCAGCCGGACCTGACCATCCCCGGCCACCCGGAGATCACGGTGGCCGGCGACATGATGAACCGGGATGGGCTGCCCGGGGTGGCCGAGGTGGCCATGCAGGCCGGGCTCTACGCGGCGCGGCGGATCCGCCGCGAGCTGGCCAGCCGGCCGCCGGGCCAGCCGTTCCGCTACCGGGACCTGGGCTCGGCCGCCTATGTGTCACGCGGCAACGCGGTGGTCTCCGTGGGCCGGCTGCACCTGGGCGGGTTCCTGGGCTGGTGGGCGTGGCTGATCATCCACATCGGGTTCATGACCGGCTTCCGCAACCGGTTCGGCGCCCTCGTGTCCTGGTGGTTCGCGTTCGCCCGGGACCTGCGCCGCGAGCGCACATTCACCAGCCGCGACGTCGGGGTGCTGCGTGACGTCTACGGCACCGACACCGGGCCGCTTGTTTCCGCAACGAAGACCGCCGGCGTGCCGGTGCCGCCCGATCCCGCGGGGCCGGCGGGGCGGGGGAAACCCGCCCCTGGCGCCCCGTGAGCCTGGGCCGCTCTACCGGCTGCGCGGCCCTCTCCACCGGGCCGGCTCCCCCAGCCGGGCCGGCCCTCTCCACGGGCCGGCTCCCCACGGCCGGCCCCCCGCCGGGCGGGCTCCCCCAGCCGGCCCTCCACCGGGCCGGCTCCCCCAGCCGGGCCGACCTCATCACTGGCCCGGCCTAGGGCAGCTTCGCGTAGTCCTCCCGCCGGGCGACCCCGCTGACCGCGTCACCGAGCAGGTAGCGGCGGACGTTGCCGGCGGCCTGCCGTGCGGCGTAGTACATGATCCCCGGGACGTCCCCGGAGTTGTGCGGGGAGCCGAGCAGGTTGGGCAGGTCGAAGAACGGATAGCTGGTGCGGAACGGCGCGCCGTCGCGCGGCTCGTCCCACCACGCGTCGATGCCCGCCGAGAAGCCCGGGTTCGCCTTCAGGTGCTCATACAGGGCCCGCTCGTCCACGATCGGGCCGCGGGCCACGTTGACCAGGATCGCGCCGGACTTCATCAGGCCCAGCTCGCGGGCGCCGATGAGGCCGCGCGTGCCCGCGGTCAGCGGGATGCCGATGACCAGCACGTCCGCGGCGGCCAGGACCCGGTCCAGGTCGGCCAGGGTGCCGCAGAATTCGACCGGGTCGTCCGTGTGGCCGCTGCTGTTGATCGCGTGGATCCGGGCCCCGAACGGCCGCATCAGCCGGGCTGTGGCCCGGCCGATCCCGCCGTAGCCGAGGATGGCGCACACCGCGCCGTCCAGGGTGGCGTTAGGGACGGCGCGTTCCCCCTCGCCGCGGTTCCACTCACCGCGGGCCAGGGCGGCGTTCTCCTGCGGGAGGCGCTTGGCCAGGCTGAGCACCATGGCCAGGACGTGCTCGGCGATGGGGTGCGCGTACGCGCCCACGTTCCCGGCTACCATGATGTCCGGGGCGATCGCGTCGAAATCCACCGTGTCCAGGCCGGCCGACAGCAGCTGGATGAACCGCAGCCCCGGAGTGCTCTGCAGCGTCCCCGCGGGCACCTCGCGCCGCAGCCGCAGGCCGATGAGCACCTCGGCCTGGCGCAGCACATCGGCCCGCTCCTCTTCTGGCCTCCCGTCGGTGTAGCAGAGGGTGGCCAGGTCGCCGAGAACTTCGGCGTTGATCGCGGTGAATTCGCCGTCTACCGGGTAGCTCACGGCTACCAGCCGCTCGTGGGCCATCGAGCCTCTTTCCTCTCCCTGCATCTGGGGGTCTGATGCGCAGTACTCCGAACCGCCATGCTCAGCCTGTCATGACCGAGGACAGCTTTCGTGCACTGTATGACCGGCTGCGGGCCCGGCGGCCCTGGGGACCGGAGGACCGCCGCGGCGCCCTCAACTACCTCACCCCGGCCGAGGTACTCGCGGCGATGGGCGAGGTCCGGCTCGGCCGCACGGTCAGCCTGGAGGCCCCGGTGATGGACCGGGTCACCGAGGACAACCCCGATCCGGCCCATCACCCGATGACGGGAACCGCCGCCGACGCGAAGCCCAGCGGGGTGTCGTTCGCCACCGACCGGGTCGAGATGAACGTGCATGGCAACGCGGACAGCCACATGGACGCGCTGTGCCACGTGTTCTACGACGGGACCCTGTACAACGGGGTACCGGCCAGCACCGTCGCCCCGGACGGCGCCGCGGAGCTGACCATTGAGGTGGCCCGGGACGGGGTGGTCGGCCGGGGCGTGCTGCTCGACATCCCCCGGCTGCGCGGGGTGCCCTGGCTGGAGCCGGGAGACTTCGTGACCACCGACGACCTGGTCGCCGCGGAACAGGCACAGCAGGTCCGGGTGGGTAAGGGTGATCTGCTGTTCGTCCGGGTCGGGCACCGCCGGCGGCGCCACGAGCTGGGCCCGTGGGACGTGGCCAGCGCCCGCGCCGGGCTGCACCCCACCGCGATGGAGTTCGTCGCCGACCGGCAGGTCGCAGTGCTGGGCAGCGACAGCAACAACGACACGGCCGGCAACGCCGCCGAGCAGGTCAACTTCCCCGTGCACGTGCTGGCCATCAACGCGCTCGGCGTGCACCTGCTGGACTACCTGGAGTTCGCGGAGCTGGTCCCCGCGTGCCAGGAGGCGGGCCGCTGGTCGTTCCTGTGCGTCATCGCGCCGCTTCGGCTGCACGCCGGAACGGGATCGCCGGTCAATCCCATCGCCATCCTGTAGCGCCCTCGTCCGGCCCGGCCAGCCGGTGCCAGATGCCCCGTTGCGCGCTGAGCCCGGCCGCGCCGACCCCGATCAGGATCACCACGTTCAGCAGCAGCTGGTAGAGCGAGCCGGCCGCGTCGCGCCAGCTCCCGAACGCGACGGACAGGCCGACCGACGCGGCCGCCGGGAGCGTGGTGATCGAGATGAACACGCCGATCAGCGCGTTGGCACGGGCTTCGGTCAGGGAGACCACCCCGACCACCCCGGCCAGGACGGCCACGATGACGGAGAAGATGTTCGGCGAATTGATCAGCTCCGCCACCGGCCGCTCCCCGTGCAGGAAGGCAGCCGGGGCCACCCCGGCCGCCCGGACGGCCAGCGCGAACAGGAAGGCCGCGATCACCGCGGCCAGGAAGCCCCGGCCCAGCGCGGTGAGCGACTCGCGGACCAGCGGCCAGTCCCGCTGGCTGCAGCCGAGCGCGGCGGCGATGATCGCGGAGTACTCCGGGCCCACCACCATGGCCCCGACCACGAGGATCTGCGAGTTGGTCAGGATGCCCACGGCCGCGATCAGCGCCGCGGTGATCAGCAGGACGTAGAAGCTCGGCGGGTAGGCGGCGCCGGCCCTGATCGTGCTCTCCACCATGTCCCACACCGGGATCCGCTCCCGGCGGGCGTAGCGCCGGGTCTCGGTGGCGGTGCGCGGGCCAGCCAGCGACACGTCCGCCTCGCCTACTGTCACCGAGCCCCGGCCGGAGTTATGCAGCCCGCGCAGCTGGCGCAGCACCGGGTTGGCCGACTCGTTGCGCAGGTCGAACTGCACCGCGTCGCCGTCCGGGCTGGTGGCCGCGCCGAGGAGCACCACCAGGTTGCGCACACCTGGCTCGGCGGTCAGCGCGGCCACCAGCCGCGGCGTCACATCCGGCGGGCTCACCACGCGCACGTGGAGCACCCGGCGTCCCCCGTTCCCTGCTGTTCCGTGCTGTTCCCTGCGCCTGCCGGGGTGCTACACCCCGCGCTCGGCGACCAGGCGGCCGGACGCGATGGCCGCGGTGAAGGCCTTGAAATCGCGCTCGTTCTGGTCCGCGTAGGCGGCGGAGAAGTCCGCGATCGCGTTCTCGAACACGTCGGAAGCGCCCAGGTAGGCGGCGATGGCGACCTCGTCGCCGCCGCGCGCGTGCGCCCGGGCCAGGGTCAGCCCGCACAGCTCGGCGTACAGCCGCAGCCCGCGCGGGATCATCGCGGCGATGTCGACCGAGAACTTCCAGTCCCGCAACTGCCGGACGTAGAAGTCGCGGGTCTTGCCGTCCAGCCCGGCGAACCGCTGCCAGCCCAGGAAGATGTCGCTGGCCGCCTGCATGAGCCGCTGCCCGTTCACCACCCGCTCGCCCTGGTTGTCTGTACCGGCTGGGCCCGGCGAACCGGGCGAGCACCGATTCCTCAGCCTCCTTGACCTGGAGGAAGAGCGGGTCGGTCTCGTCACGGCCGAGCATCAGGATGATCCAGCAGCGGGTGCCCACGCTGCCCACGCCGACCACCTTGCGCGCGATGTCGGTGAACTCGTACTGCTCGAGCAGCACCCGGCGGTCCGCCTGCAGCGTCCGCCGGTACTTGGCGATGAGGTCTCTCAGTTCCTTCCCGATGTTGACCGCCCCGGCCAGCTCACCGAGCAGGTCGCGGAGCGGGACGATGACCGGTGGCTCGGAGATGATCCGCGGCTGCCCGTCCTCGATCTGGGTCAGCTTAGCCAGCTCCTGCATGCTGTCCCGGGTCCGGGCCTTGGCCAGGCCCTTGTCGACGAGTTTGCGCTGGCGGTCCTTGAGCAGGCCGTCGAACCTGGCCCGGAAGTCGTCCATGTCCACCTGGGTGTACCAGACGTTCAGGTTGCCCTCGCCGGACAGCTGCCGCATGACCTCCCGGTAGCGCCTGACCGAGGCCAGCACGATCTTCCTGCGGTCCTTGTCGCTGAACCCGTTCTCCCGCGCAGCCACCTCCAGGCTGGCCGCCAGCCGCTTCACGTCCCACTCCCACGGCGCGGGCACCGTCTCGTCGAAGTCGTTGACGTCGAAGAGCAGCTTGCGCTCGGGCGAGCCGAAGATGCCGAAGTTGGACAGGTGCGCGTCCCCGCACGCCTGCACGATGATCCCGCTGGCCGGGGTGGCGGCCAGGTCACTGGCCATCGGCAGCGCCGCGCCCCGGTAGAACGTGAACGGGGTCTCCATCATCCGGCCCCACCGCACCGGGACCAGGTCCTGGACGCGGTTCACGGCCTGCGACTCCAGCAGGGCGACCGGGTCGGGCCGGTCTGACGGCGGCTCCCACTGGGCGTGGCTCTCGCGCGGCACCTCGGCGCGGGCAGCCTTGCCGCGGACCCGGCGTTCGGCCGGGGACATCCGCTGGCGCGGCGCTTCCAGCCCGGTCTGGGCACTGCGGGGCAGGACCACGGTCCGGCGCGCGCCTTCGGGCACCCCGGCGGGGACGGTGGTGACGGCCCCGTTCTGGCCCGCGGCCGTGCGCGCGGTCGTGCCCCGGGCGGCGGGCCGGGCGGTGGACCGGGACGCGCGCGGTGCCGCAGTGGCCCGGCTCGCAGTGGCCCGGCTCGCAGTGGCCCGGCTCGCAGTGGCCCGGCTCGCAGTGGATCCCGTGGCCGCGGACCGGCTGGCCGACGAACGGCTGGTGGTGGATCCCGTGGCCGTGCGGGTGGCCGGCGGGCGGCCAGCCGTCGACTTCGCGGCCGTCGAACTTAGTAGCCGTCAACCTCGCGGCCGCCGTCTGAACTTGGCAGCCGTCGACTTGGCAGCCGTCGGCTTCGCGGCCGGCGGCTTGGCAGCGGTCAACTTGGCGGCCGTGGCGCGGGTAGCGCCGGCCCGGCTGGCCGTGGCCTGGCTGGCGGTACTCCTGCTGCTCGCGGCCCGCGCTGGCTTGCCGTCCGCCGTCTTGGCCGCGGCGGCCTGAGTGCCGGTGGCCCTGGCGGCCGTTGTCTTGCTGCCTGACGCCCTGTTCTGTGCCTGTGCCATGAGGTTGTGTCCTTCCGTTGACCGCGAACCTACGCTGGCCCGCTGTCATGACCGCGCGAGGCGGGCGCCGGTCGTATCGCACTCACCCTTACCCCAGGCGCCGCCTGTCGCATCACCCCCGGCGGATGACGACGTTCCCCGGTCGGCCAGCGAGTCTGCGTACGAGGACGCGCCTGCCCGGCCAGCGGACAGCCATCGAGACCGCCGCCCGCACGGTGGATGCGCCCTCGTCACCGGAGGCGTGCGGATGTCCCGACCGATCGAGGATTACGCCCTGATCGGTGATCTGCAATCCGCCGCGCTGGTGAGCCGGCACGGTTCCATCGACTGGCTATGCCTACCGCGGTTCGACTCGCAGGCCTGCTTCGCCGCGCTGCTGGCTGACGAGCGGTACGGGTACTGGCAGATCGCCCCGGCCCGCGAGATCACCCGGGTCCGCCGCCGCTACCGGCCCGGCACCCTGGTCCTGGAGACCGAGTTCAGCACCGCGTCCGGGGTGGTCCGCCTGATCGACTGCATGCCGGTGCGGGACGGTGACCCGGTCCTGATCCGGCTGGTCGAAGGGGTGGCCGGGCGGGTCAACATGCGGATGACGCTCGCCGCGCGCTTCGAGTACGGGTTCACCGTTCCCCGCGTCCGGCCGCAGAACGCGGCCCGGCGGATCGTGGCCGGTGACCAGTCGCTGTGGGTGTTCAGCCCGCTCGAGGTGCACACCCACGACGCGGACCTGGTCGCCCTCTTCTCGGTCGGCGAGGGCGACCGGCTCCCGGTGGCTGCGGTCTGGCGGCCGTCGCACCGGCCCGCGCCTGCCCCGCCCCCGGCCAGTGCCCTGGTGGAGCAGACCGCCGGCTGGTGGCGGACCTGGGTGGCGGGCCTGCGCCACACGGACGCCGGAGCAGGCCAATGGCAGGACGCGGTGATCCGCTCGCTGATCACGCTCAAGGCGCTCAGCTACGCGCCGACTGGCGGCCTGATCGCGGCGCCGACCACCTCGCTTCCCCAGCAGCCCTGCGGGATGCGCAACTGGGATTACCGCTACTGCTGGCTCCGTGACGCCGCCGACGCCGTGGACGTGTTCCTGGCGGCCGGGGCCGATCAGGACGCGGTCAGCGTGCTGAACTGGCTCGGTCATGCCGTGAGCGGTTCGGCGCCACCCGCCCAGCCGGTGTACCGGGTCGCGGGCGAGCGGCGGATACCGGAGATGGAGGCCCACTGGCTGCCCGGGTACGACAACGCCCAGCCCGTCCGGATCGGCAACGCCGCCGCGGAGCTGACCCAGCTCGGCAGCTCCGGCGACGTGCTGCGGGCCCGGCTGGCCGTGCGGGCCGCCGGCCTGCCGCCGGACGCCGGTGGAGCGGCCGAGCCAGGCGAGTCCGAGGCCATCCTCTCGTTCTTGGAATCACGCTGGCAGGAACCGGACGCCGGGATCTGGGAGATGCGCGCGCCGCCCCGGCAGTTCGTCCACACCAAGGCGATGATCTGGTCTGCCGCGGACTCGGCCGTCAAGCTGATCGAGTCGTTCGGGGATCGCGGCCCGGCTGGGCGCTGGCGGCGGCTGCGCGCCGCGGTCCACGCGAACATGCTGGAACGCGGCTACGACCCGGACCGGAACACGTTTACCCAGCATTACGGCTCGGCCGGGGTGGACGTCAGCCTGCTCCGCCTGCCGCTGCTCGGATTCCTGGCCGCCGCCGATCCGCGGATGGCCGGGACCGTGGACGCCATCTGCCGGGAACTGGACGACAGCGGCGTGCTGCTGCGCTACCAGGCCCGGCCGCCGGCCGAGACGGACGGCCTCCCGCCCGGTGAGGCGGGCTACCTGCCCGGCTCGTTCTGGCTGGCGCAGACGCTGGCGGCGGCGGGCCAGACGGAGCGGGCGCGCCGCGTTTACACGGCCGTGCTCGGCCTGCGTAACGACGTGGGGCTGCTGGCCGAGGGCTATGACCCGCTGCGCAGGCGGTTGGCGGGCAACTATCCGCTGGCCGGCTCCCACATCGGCCTGATCATGACGGCCCAGGCACTGACCCGGAACGGGCACTGACCCAGGAACGGGCACTCACCCAGTAACAGGCACTGACCCGGAACGGGCAGTTATCCAGTAACGGGCACTGACCCGGAACGGGCAGTTGCCCGGAACGGGCAGTTGCCCGGAACGGGATGGGTAGTTGCCCGGAACGGGCAGTTCGCCCGGTCGGGGTGATGTGCCGCGAGCAGGCCAGGGCCAGCATTAGGAGCGGCCACCCCGGGTCGGCGCGGGGCACCCGGGGCTGGCGGCCGCTGGAGCGCACAACGGTCCCGGAGGCATGGCAGAGATGAGCCGTCCGTTCTTCATGCCGCTTCTGGCACCGGAAGCACCCGGGCGCCGGCTCGGCCGGACCATATCAAAGCCGCGGTCACGGGCGGCACAATGGCTCCGCAGCCGGGCTGAGGCCCGGCGGGCCCGGTCCCGCCCGCAGATTCCGTGCCTGGGCGTGACCACGTCGCTGGAAGGCTGCCGGGGCAGCGGCCTGGCGGACGCCATCCTGCGGCGGGTGCTGCACTGCGGCTTCCCGGTCGGGACGGTGGTCCTCGACCTCGGAGCCGCCGCCACGCTCGAGCCGGAGGCCTGCGCGGCCATCATGCTGGTGCATCAGCGGCTGACCGCGATCGGTACCCGGCTGCGGCTGGCGGCCAGCACCCGCGGGCTGGTTGACTGCCTCGCCGACGCGGCGGTGGTGCAGCAACTGGGCCGCGACACCATTCACGCGAGCTTCCGCAGCGCCGTGCTTGCCGCTTACGCCGCCCAGCCCGGCCCGGGGCTGGCCCTGGGCCGGATACGGACCGAGCTGGAGATGCAGGCCGAGATGATCGAGCTGTGAACCGGCGGGTGATTACTCCCACTTCACCCGCTCCGGGTGGAGCCGTCCCCCCGCGCGCGGCGGTGGACTAGGTCCGCCACAGCCGCCAACCTGTGAGGAAAAGGACGCCATGTCTGACCTGATCGCCATCGGTTACCCGGACGAGCAGACCGCGGAACTGGCCGCAGCCGAAGCCCGTCGGCTGGCCAACGACCTGATCATCGAGCCGGATGCCATCGCGGCCATCGTCCGCGACAAAGAGGGCAAGTTCCACGTGCACACCAGCCACCATCCGGTCGGGGCCGGGGCGAGCTGGGGAATGTTCTGGGGGCTGCTGTTCGGCCTGCTGTTCTTCATCCCGTTCTTCGGCCTGGCCATCGGCGCCGGGATGGGCGCCCTGATGGGCAAGATCACCAAGTCCGGGATCGACCGCGAGTTCCAGGATCAGGTCCGCGGCATGCTCAAGCCAGGCACGTCGGCGCTGTTCCTCATGGTGGAGAAGGTCACCCCCGACAAGGCCACCGAGGCGCTCGCCCAGTACGGCGGCACCGTGCTCAAGTCCTCGCTGTCCAAGGAGGGCGAGGCCGACCTGCAGGACGCACTCCACGGCCAGCCCGCCCCGCCAGCTGAGCCCGGCCCGGACCCGCGTGATCTGCTGGGCGCAGTAACTGACCAGTCTGCTGCCGGGCCCAGTACTTGTCCCAGGATCACGCGTTGTGGCTCAGATGCCGAGCAGCTTGCGCTTGGCCGCGGCGAACTCCTCGTCCGTCAGCGACCCGTTCTCGTGCAGCGCGGTGAGCTGCTTGAGCTGCTCGGAGATCGGGGTATCCGGCTGGCCGGCCGGCGGCGCCGCGGGCGGCGGAGCGCTACCCTGCTGCTGTTCCAGGTCGCTGATCCGGTCATCCTGGCTGGCCTCCTGGGCGGACCGCTCCGCCGAGTTCTGGGCCACTCTCTTGCCCGCTATATACGCGCCACCGCCGACCGCAGCCGCGCGCAGCAACGGGCGCCTTCTCCTGAACATGTCTGTCTCCTCTGCGTTCAGACGTCCTGGCCCTCGGGCAAGGCAAGCCCGAGGGCGACCATGATCTCGGGGGCCGCCGCGACGACCCTGGGGCCACCGACCTGCGGGGCGACCGCACGCAGCACGCCCAGGATCTCCGCCGGGGTGGCCCCGGCGTCCAGCGCGTTCGAGATCTGCCACAGATACGAGGCGGGCGGCGAGTCCAGCGCGACCAGGGCCGCGATCTTGACCAGGCCGAAGGTGCGGGCGTCCAGCCCGCTGTTCGCCTGTGACGCGTCGCGCAGCTCGAGCGCCACGCCGAGGACCTCGATGTCGCCCAGGGCCAGGCCGGACAGTGCGTCCCGGGTGGCCGGGTCCACGTCGGCATTGACAGGCATACTCATGTTCGGATTCCTCTCGGTGGGTCGTGGCGGGCCGTCACGGGTTTCTCGCATCTCACGTTCGCGGTTCGCCGGTCTGGGCGGGTTTCCCCGGATCTGACGTTCGCGCGCATCCGCGCCGCGCGCGCCACCCCGCACGGGTGAGGCGGGACGAGGCGAAGGCCGCCCAGGCTGGCGGGCATGACGATCCCGGCGGGCCAGCTCAGGCTGCTCCGCCGGAACCGGGGCCGGGGATCCGGGCCGCAATACGGGAGCCTGCTGCTGATCCTGGTCGTCACCTACCTGCTGTCCGCCTTCACGGTGGCCGTCCTGGTCAGCGCGGTACAGGTGCTGCTGTTCCTGGCCGTGGTGCTCATCGCGCTGCGCAGCGGCCGGTTCCACCGCAAGACCGGGCAACTCATCGCGGTGGGCCTGCTGCTCGGTTCGGTCGTCGCGGCCGTCCTCCAGCTGGTCGATCACAGCGGTGACGGCGCCGCGCTGGCGAGCCTGTGGACGGCGCTGATCTTGCTGCTGGCCGTGTACGTCATCGTGCGGCAGGTGCTCAGCGCAGCGCGAGATCACCGAGCAGAGCATCTACGGCGCTCTGAGCGCCTACATGATGATCGGGCTGCTCTTCGCCGCCCTGTACGTCGCGGTATGGAGGTTCAGCCCCCACCCCTCGTTCTTCGCCCACGGGGAGCCCGAGGACACCAAGACGTTCCAGTACTTCAGCTTCACCACGCTGACCACCCTGGGGTACGGGGATTTCACGGCGGCCGGGGACGGAGGACGGGCGTTCGCCGTGCTGGAGGCCATGATCGGCCAGATGTTCCTGGCCACTCTGGTGGCCCGGCTGGTGGCCGGGTTCCGCTGGTCCGGGCGGGCGGCGGCCCGGCACGCTGGCCATCCGGCGACCAGGCCCGGACCCGGACCCTCAGGTCAGCGGCGGGTGGCCGGGGGCGGGCTCGGACCGGACGCACCCGGACGCGGCTCTCCCACGGCCTGGTTCCGGCCCGCACGCTCCAGGCCAGGCCAACGCGCGGCCCGCGGCCCGCCCGGCCCCGGCCATTCCGGCCGGGCGAGCCCACGGCACAGCCCGGCACGGCACAGCCCGGCACGGCACAGCCCGGCACGCCCCCCCGCACAACCCGGCACGGCACAACCCGGCCCCGGACCGGCGAGCGGAGGGCGCTCCAGTGCGGGGCCGTCCCGGGCGAAGAGGGCCTCGGCGCCCGGCCTGATCCGGCTGAGCCCGCCAGGCGCGGTGCCCGGGCGGGGAACGGACCGCGCCCCGGTAGGCGGAAGAGGGCCGGGGGGTCAGGCCCGGCCCCCGCCGCCCGCCCGGGCGCGCCGACCTGAGGCAGGCGGTCCTGGGCACCGCCGGGTGGCGGGCCCAGGACCGCCCCCGGGGTCAGGCGACTTCCCTGATCTCCTCGCCGTGCATGGCCAGCGCGTAGATGATGACGATGTCCAGGGCGATGAGGATGACGCCCCAGACCGGGTAGGCGGCGATGAACGCCAGGTTGATGACGGCGCTGATCACCGCAAGCGCGATGCCGACGACACGCGCCCAGGTCTGCCCGGCCAGCACCCCGAAGCCGACCAGCACGAACAGGACCCCCAGCGCCATGTGCGCCCAGCCCCACCCCAGGTAGCTGACGTGCAGAGCCAGGTGGCTGCTCGTCACCAGGTAATAGCTCCGCTCGAAGAGGGCCACCAGGCCATCGATGATGTGGAAGGCACCCTCGACGATCATCACGACGCCGGCGAAGATGACCCAGCCCACCCAGCCGGTGGGCTGGGCCGCCGCGCCTGCCCGGTAGCCGGCGGGCCGATCAGTTCCTGGCGTCCGTTCCGCTTGCGTATCGCTCATGTCGTGCCCACTCCCTCGATGGCGTGGCAGGCACCGGGGACCTGTTGCGATCGGCCGTACGGTGAGGCGGAGTCGCGTCCCCCCCGACCGTTGTGGCCGGTTTCCACGCTGGCGAGACGGCTATCGGAAGGCATCACCCAGGGTGGGTGAAACACCCCCTCTGCGCCGCATCGCCCCAGCTCAGGGGAGACATCCCGGGCCAGGAACCGGAGCCGGGCCGTGCGGGCATCCCGGGCTTGCACCACTGCTGTCCCGATCAGATCAGGCCCACCCGGCGATTTCGTTGCGGAAAAATACCGGTCAAGCAGAATCGTGGACCGGGATCAGCGGGCGGTCAGCTGCCGTGATGACCGGCGGCCTGCGGCAGTGCGGCAGCGCCCGCCGGAGGCCTGCCGATCAGCTCGATGAGACCGAGGACGACGAGCAACAGGATCGCGAGGACGACCGCGACCATGGCGGTCGGGCGTCCCCAGAACACGAAGATCACAGCGAACAAGGCCACCACGCCGATGCGCAGCCCGGTGCGGTGCTCGAACGTCCACTGGCCCACCGGCCCGGTGCGCAGCCCGGCCCGTTCCCCGCTGGCGCGCAGCCAGCCCAGCGCGCGCGCTGAACGCGCCGCGGGTCCGGACCGCGGTGACCGAAGGACCGGTGAAGAACGCCGCGATGGCCACGATCAGGCCGACGACCAGCAACGTCCGCAGCCCGTCCTTGATGAACCGGACCAGCGTGTCGTAGATGACCGCGGCCGCGTTGCTGGGCAGCACGCTGTTCGGCACGCTGTTCAGGTAGATGCCGCGGGCGATGGCCAGCGCGGCGCCGAGCACCACCATAGACGCGGCCAGGCCGAGCCCGGCGCCGATCAGCGCCCGGCGGTGACTGCGCGCGACGTAGATCCCGGCGGCCAGCAGCAGCAGCGTCAGGATGGGCAGGACGATCTTCAAGTCGTTGAGGGCGCGGTAGCCGCTCTGCGCCTTGACGAGTTCCTTGGCGGAGAACAGGGCAAACGTGGGGTTGACCGCCGGGATGCTGTTGACCAGCGTGAATCCCCGCGCGGCCAGGTGCTTCTTGACGACGTCGATGAACGGCCCGAGGTTGAGCACGACCTGGCCGTTGCTGATCGTGATGGCCCCGTTGCCTTGCCCGGACAGGGCCTTGACCAGCTCAGCGTGGACGGTCCGGTTGACCTGGACCCACAAGGTGGCCACCTGCGGACTCGCCACGATCTTCGCGACCTGGGTGTGGATGAAGCCGCCCACCGCGCCCGCGAGCGAGCCGGAGAAGGTCTGCAGCAGCGTGCCGACCCGGGGCAGCCCCTTGCTCTTCAGCGTCGTGGCGGCCTCGTTGGTGAGGGCCTGCACGTGGATCTGGGCGTTGATCTCGTTCGTGATCTTGTCGGTCAGCGCGCCCTGGACGGCGGGCTCGTGGATGAGCGGAGCCACGTTCTGCACGTAGCGGTTGGTGTCGGACACCTGGTTGGCGGTCCAGACCGCCAGCACGGAGAGCGGCGCGAGGACACAGCCCAGCACGATCAGCAGGGTCGCGACCGGGCCGCGCCAGCCCGGCCGGCGGCGCCGGGCCGCTCCCGCCCGGCCGCCGGCGCCGTCCCCGGGCGGTGACGGACGGGAACGCAGATGAGCGTTCTCGGCGCGCAGCCGTTCGAGTTCGGCCCGTTCGTCCGGGCTGAGGGGACCGGCGTCGTGCGGCGTCAGCTGATCCTCTTCCGCATTGTCGCCACCGTCAGGCACTGGCCACCTCCTGGCTCCCTGTGCTGGGAGCGCTTGGAAGCCTGCCGCCGCGGGCACCTGTGCCCCCCGGTTGCGGGTGCCCCTCGGCGGCAGGCGAGATCACCGTCGCTGCTGTGGCCTGCTGGTCGCCTCCCCCGCACCGGGTGAAAGAACGCCCAGGTCCGCGAGGTGCAGGCCCGCCGGCGGCGGGCCCGACGGCCACTGTGTCCGGGCGTGTCCCGCTCTGCCCGCCCGCAGGCGGCGCCCGCGGCGGTCCGGAACGCCGGGTTCGCGGGTGCCAGGCGGAGGGCCACCCGCCACGGCTCACCCGCAGAGGGTGAGGTAGGCCGGACTGGTGGCAGCCATAGTCCAGCCAGGAGATAATGAGTCCAGCCAGGAGATATGAGCGCCCCAGCCCGCATGCACTCCCGCCGGCCAGGACGCCGCCACCCGGCAGCGGTTGGCATGACCTAGGAGGGCGCGTGTGACTATCGGCGGAAGCGCGGCACTGATCATCATCGGCGCGATTCTCCGCTTCGCTGTCACCTGGTCGCCCAAGAACGTTGACTTGCAGGTCATCGGCGTGATCTTGATGATCGGCGGGGTGGCGGGCCTGTGCGTCGCGATCGGCCTGATGGTCATGCGGCGGCGCGACCGGGCTGGGGCCGAGGTAACCGAGCAGCGTCGCTACGTCGAACCGCCGCTGTAATCGGGCCGGATATCCCGTCGGGCCGTAACCTTCCCGGAACGCTTCCGCCGCTTCTGGCTGACAGCACCAGCGAGGCGCGCCCGGCAGGTGCCGCACTCCTGACCGGCCAGCGGCCCCCTGTCCTGGCCGGGCGGCGCCAGGTGCGGGGCCGCCGTGAGGGCGACGGGGCAGGTCACCCGGGCGGGCAAAATCTGCCGGGCCAAGGTAAGCGTTTCCGGTCACTGGCGGGTTAACGGGTGTGAGCCAGGACAACGCCGCGTTCGCCGCCGCGCACGGCGCATGGGATGGCGGCCAGCCGCCGCAGGTCATGGTGGCGGTGGAGGGTATTTCCCGGACCTTCGGCAGCGGGCATACCGCCGTGCCCGCCCTGCGGGGAGTGTCGTTCACGGTAGGCCGGAGCCAGCTCACGGCCTTGCGCGGGAGATCCGGTTCCGGCAAGACCACGTTGCTGAACATCATCGGCGGCCTGGACAGCCCGACGTCGGGCCAGGTGTGGGTGGATGGCCGCGAGGTGAGCCGGATGACCGAGCGGGATCGGCTGGCGCTGCGGCGGGACACGGTCGCCTTCATCTTCCAGTCCTTCGGGCTCATTCCCATGCTGTCCGCAGCTGAGAACGTGGGGATTCCGCTGCGCATCGCGGGCATGCGGCCCAGCGACCGCCGGGAGCGGATTGCGGCCATGCTGGCGCTGACCGGCTTGTCCAGCCATGCTGCGCACCGGCCGGGCGAGCTGTCCGGCGGCCAGCAGCAGCGGGTCGCCATCGCCCGCGCGCTGGCTGGCCGGCCAGGCCTGCTGATCGCTGACGAGCCGACCAGCCAGCTGGACCTGGAGACCGGCCGGGAGATCATGAAGCTGCTGCTGAGCGTGGTGCGCTCCGAGGGAATCACCGCCCTGGTCGCCACCCACGACGAGGCGCTCATCGACCTGGCCGACGACGTCATCGTGCTGGAGGATGGCCGCGTCGCGACCGGGCAGGCTGCCGGGCGGCAGGTCCTGGCCGGGGACGCCGGAACCCAGGCCAGAGATGAGTAAGCAGGCGTCCACGCCCCCGCCTGATGGCGGCAGCCCGGGGCCGGATCGAACCTGGTCTGTGCCTGGCCTGGGGATCTCCTTCCTCGGCCGCCGGGCCCGATCCTCGTGGCTGCTGCTGGGCTGCGTCGCGGTCACGGTCCTGCTCGCCACCGGGCTGGCCGCCGCGGCATGGACGTTCGCCGCCGCGGTGATCCCGCCCGGGGCGCAGACCATCCTCGCCGACCCGCAGGGCCGGGTGATCGGGCTCAGCGGCGTGGTGGGTGGCGCCGGGCAGGCTGCCGCCGACGCGCGCCAGATCCGTGCCGCGCTGCGCAAGGCATGGCCGGGGATCAGTTACCAGATGGAAGGGGCGCTGTGGGCGAACCCGATCACGCTCTCGCCGCCCCGGGCCGTCCGCGCCGAGCCGAGCCCGGCTCTGGGACTTCCGCGCCCGGTCGACTGGCAGATCCAGGTCGCGGCGCTGGCCGGGATCAGCGCCCAGACGACGCTGACCGCCGGGACATGGCCAGGTCCGCCGCATCCCGGCCGCCCGCTCCCGGTCGCGCTGCCGGTGACCGTGGCCAGCCGGCTGCACGTGACGCCCGGCTCGGTGCTCAAAGCCGCCATCCCGTCGGGCCCGGCCGCGGCCGGGCTGCGCGTCACCGGCCTGTTCCGGTTCAAGAACCCGGCGTCGCCGTACTGGGCGCTGGACCAGGTGCCCTTCTCGGGGTTCGCCGCCAGTACCATCCCGGGGTCGGCACCACCCTCCTCCCAGGGGTCGGCACCCCGGGTTCCCTCGTCGTATACGGCCCCGCGGTGGTGAGCCCCGCGGCGTTCCGCAGCGGCGTCACCGCGAGCCAGGCCTCGTGGTTCGTGCTTCCGCCGGCGCCGGTCATGGCCCGGCAGAACATTGGCGCGCTGGCCAGCCGCACCAGCCAGGTGGTGACGAAGCTCACCACCTTGATCCTGCCGTCCGGGCTGCAGGTGACCACGCGCCTGCCGCAGGTCCTGGACGGCATCGCCAGCACCATCGTGCTGGCCAGGTCGCTGTTCACGATCGGCGCGCTGGAGTTGCTGCTCGTGGCGGGGGCGGCCCTGGTGCTGGCCGCCCGGCTCCTGGCCAATCTGCGCGACGAGGAGTCCGCGCTGCTGCGGGCGCGCGGTGCGACCAGGTGGCAGCTGACCCGGCCGGTGCTGGCCGAGGCGCTGGTCATCGGGGCCGCGGCCGGCGCGGCCGGCGTGCTGGCCGGCGTTCGGCTGACCGGCGCGGCGGCCAGTGCGGGCCAGCTGCGCCTGGACAGCTACCAGGCCAGCCGGATCAGCCCGCTGGCGTGGCTGTCGGCGCTGGCCATGCTGGCGCTGTGCGTCGCGGTGATGACCTGGCCGGCACTGCGCGCCGGGACCCCTGACGTGGCCAGGATCCGCCAGGGCCGGCAGGCCCGGCTCGCGGGGGTCGCCTGGGCGGGCGGCGACCTGGCCGTGGTGGCGCTCGCGGCGCTCGCGGTGTGGCAACTACGCGGCTATTCGGCGGTCGCGCATCCGGCGGCGGGATCTCTCGGGATCGATCCCGTTATCGCCGTGGCTCCCGCGCTCGCGCTGGCCGGGGTCGCGCTCGTGCCGCTCCGCACGCTGCCGCTGCTGGCCAGGCTGGCCGACGGGGCAACCGAGCACGGCAGGCGGCTGGCCGCCGCCATGGTGAGCTGGCAGATCGGCCGGCGGCCGATCCGCCAGGCGGGACCGGTCCTGCTCGTCGTCGTCGCGACGGCCACCACCACGCTGGCACTGGCTGGGTGGCGGAGCTGGCAGCAGTCGGCTGCGGACCAGGCCGCGTTCGCGGTGGGCTCGGACGTGCGGGTGGACGCCGCGGTCCGGCGGAGCCGCTCGACCCCAGGGCGATCACCGGGGAGCCGGGCGTCACCGCCGCGACGCCGGCCAGCATCGCCAGCATCGGCGGCGGGGCCCAGCTGATCGCCGTGGGCGCGGGCACGGCGGGCCAGGCGATCCTGCTCCGCCCCGACCTGTCGCCGGTTCCGCTGAGCTCGCTGTGGCGGAGCATCATCCCGCGGCAGCCGACGGGGCTGGCCCTCCCCGGCCTGCCAGACCGGCTGCAGATCCTCGTGGCGCTCGGGGCGGGCCCGGGCACCAGCGCGGCGGCGCTGCGCAGCGAAGTCGGCTCAGTCACCGTCACGGCCACGGTCCAGGACGCCGACGGTGTCAGCTACCCGCTGCCCGCCGGGGTCCTGCCCGCCGACGGCCAGCGGCACGCCCTGGTCGTCCCGCTGCCCGGCCCGCGGCAGGCCAGCTACCCGCTGCGGCTGCTCGGCCTGTCGCCTCACCTTTGTCCTGCCGCCGTACCACCCGGCCAGCCCGCTGGCTGCCCCCACCGCCAGCCTCAGCATCTTCTCCCTCGCGGTGGCCGGGACGGCCAGCGGCCCGTTCGGCCGGCCGTTCCGCCACGGTGCCGCCCTGGCGGCGTGGCAGGCCACCGGATCCTCGCCGGTCGTGCCGACCGGGCCGCCCGGCGTGTTCGAGACGTCGCCGCCATCGGACGGCGCGCGGCCCGCGATCCTGGCCTGGCAGGGCGCGGCCGGGGGAAGCCAGCAGCTCGCGTTCAATACCGGGCACGATCCGTCGGTATCGATCATGAACAACGAGCTCATCGCTCCGCAGAACGTCATCGGGCAGGTCGGGATCACGGCGCAGCCGCCGTCGCGGATCGTCCCGGCCATCGCCACCAGCGGTTACCTGACCGCCAGCCGGCTGCATACCGGATCGACCGTCTCGGTCCCGGTCGGCGGATCCTCGGTCCCGGTCCGGATCGTGGCCTCGGTGGCCAGGTTCCCGACCGTGTTCGGGCAGAACCGGGCGCTGATCGCCGACCTCGGGACGGTCAGCGACGTGCTCGCCGCCAGCCAGGGGGCGCCGTTGCCGGTGACCCGCTTGTGGCTGCGCACCCGCGGCAGCCGGATACCGCACGTGCCCGCCGGGTCGTCGGTGGCCGACCGCGCCCGCGAGCAGGCGGGCCTGCTGGACAATCCGCTGCTGAAGGCGCCCCGGCAGGCCATGCTGGCCATCGGGGCAGCGGCGCTGCTGCTCGGGGTGCTCGGATTCTCGGTCAGCGTCGCGGCCAGCCTCCGCACCCGGCGGACGCAAAGCGCGGTGCTGGCCGCGCTGGGGGTGGGCCGCCGAGCCCAGGCCGGCCAGCTGTGCCTGGAGCAGTTCGCGCTCAGCGTTCCGGCCGCGGGCGTGGGCCTGCTGGCCGGTATCGGCCTGGCGCGGCTGGTGGTGCCCGCGATCACGCTGAGCACTGGTGCGACGGACCCGGTGCCGCCGGCCCTGGCCGTTCTGCCGCTCGGCCTGGCCATCATCCTGGCCCTCGTCACCGCCGCTCTGCCGGTCGCCGCGGCTGCCCTGTCCGTCGCACGCAGGCCCGACCCGGCCGCGCAGTTGCGCGCGGAGACGCGATGAGGACGCTGTGGCGGCGGCTGCACGCCGCCTGGGTCACGCTGACCGGCACCGGGGCCGCCGCCAGCGTCGCGTTCGGCCTGCTCGTGTTCGCCTCCGTGCTGGCCAGCCTGGCCATCCCGCGGGACAGCACCGGCTTGCGCACCGGGGCGCTGCGGCACACGGTCGCGGCGTCGCCGCTCGACAGCGCCGTCGTCGGGACGATCGGCCTGCTGACCGCGACTGGTGCGTTCAGCCTGAGCGCGGGCGAGAGCCCGGGCCCCGAGATCACCGCGATCGGCGCGCGGCTGCGGTCGCGGCTGGCCGCGACCGGAATGCCGGTAGCCAGCGACCCGCCGCCCTGGTCCAGCCTGACCTCAGGCTACGGGCCGGTCACCGGTGCGGCCCGCGCCGCCGGGCGCGGGCAGCCGCAGTTCGAGGTGACCTACCGCACGGCGCTGGCCCGCTACAGCCACGTCGTGGCCGGGCGCCTGCCGTCCGGCCGGCCCGGCGTCCGCCGGCGTCCGGCCGGCGGCCGTGGCGCAGGCTGTGGTGACCACGGCCACCGCGGCCAGGTTCGGCCTGCGGGTCGGCACCCGGCTCAGCATGGGCCCGACGATGCGGCTGGTCATCACGGGGATCATCCGGCCGGTGCATCCGGCGGCCGACTTCTGGACCGACGATCCCGCGGTGGCCCGGCCGACGCTGATCGCGGGCGCGTCGCCCCAGCCCGCGCACTGGGCCGGGGCGCTGTTCATCGGCGCCGGCGGGCTCCCGCTGGCCATATCCGGCCTCAACGAGAGTCTCATGCTGCTCACCTGGGTGATCCCGGCCGACCTCGGCCGGCTCACCGCGGACCAGGTGAGCGCGGTGCAGGCCGGCATCAACGGCCTGGACTCCTCGGGGCTGGTGATCAGCAGCGGAACCGCGGCTGCCCCGGTCAATGCCACGTGTCCAGTGAGCTGCCCGAAGCCTGCCCCGATCACGGTGATGGTCAACTCGCAGATTCCGGCGATCCTCACCCCGTTCATCACTGCGGATAACGCCGTTGCTCCCGTGCTCGGGCTGCTGTACGTCAGCCTGGCCGTCATGGGCGCGGTGGTGGTGCTGCTCGGCGCCCGGCTGGTGGCGCAGCGCCGCGCGGCGGAATTCACGCTGATGCGAGCGCGTGGCGCGGCGCTGCGTCAGCTCGGCTGGCTGGTCCTGCGGGCCAGCGTCGTCATCGCCGTGGCCGCCGCGGGGCTGGCCGCGCTGCTCGCCATCCTGCTGACCCCCGGCGGCGGCAATAAAGTGAGCTGGTGGCTGGCTGGCGTCACGATCGCGGTGACGCTGGCCGGGCCCGTGCTGATGAGCGTGGTCCCGCAGCGTGTGGCGGCTCCGGCCACCGGCAGGCCGGCCAGCCGGGTCAGCGGGCGGACGCGCGCGGCCCGGCGGATCGTGCTCGAGGCGGTTCTGGTCGCCGCAGCGGTCGGCGGGCTCATCGTGCTGCGGAAGCAGGGCCTGTCCGCCGGGAACCCGTCCCTGTACCCGAGCGCGGCGCCGGTGCTCCTCGCCATCCCGGTGGCCGTCATCGTGCTGCGCTGTTACCCGTCCGCCGCCCGCGCCCTGGCCCGGATCGCGGGCCGGTCGCGCGGTGTGGCCGCGTTCGTCGGGCTGGCGCGGGCCACCCGCACCCCGCCCGGCGCCGCCTTGCCGGCGTTCGCCCTGGTGCTGGTGCTCACGATGGTGGCGTTCCCCGCCATGATCAGCGCTTCGGTTACCCGTGGCCAGGTGGCCGAATCCTGGCGGCAGGTAGGCGCCGACGCGGTCATCGAAGCTCCCGTCCGCGGGGCAATTCCCCCGGCGCTGCAGCGCCAGATCGCCGCCCTGCCGGGGGTGGCCGCCACCGCGACCGGGGTGGTCTCCGCTGCGGCGCTGCCGGCCACCGGCCAGGAGCTGACCGCGGTGTTCGTCAGCCCGGCCCGGTATGCGGCGGTGACCGGCCAGGCGCCGGGCGCACGGTTCCCGGTGGCCGCGCTGTCCGGGACCGCCGCGCGCGGTGCCACGGGCGTCCCCGCGGCCGCCAACGCCACGGCCGCCCAGCTCATCGGCGCGGCACCGGCGCAGCTCGTCCTGGACAGCACCCAGACCATCACGATCCGGGTGGCCGGCCGGACCGGCGGTGTTCCCGGCGTCGGCGCCGACGCGCTCGTGGTGCTGCCCCTGCAGGCGCTCGGGTCACCCGCGCCCGCACCGAACCTCATGCTGGTGGACGGTTCCGGGCTGGATGCGGCCCAGCTCCGCGCGGACGTCAGCCGCGAACTGCCGGGTGGGTCGGTCACGCTGCGCGCCGCGGCCCTGGCCGCGATCACCGGGGCGCCGGTACCACAGGCGGCGCAGGTGGCCCTCGCGCAGGGGATCGCCGCGGCCGCCGGGTTCGGCGCACTGATCCTGCTACTGTCGCTGCTGCTCGGCGCCCGAACCCGCGACATGACGCTGGCGCGGATGGCGACGATGGGGCTGCGGCGCTGGCAGGCCCAGCTCATGCTGGTGGCCGAGACGCTCCCCGAGGTGGTAGCCGCCGCCATCGGTGGTGCCGCCTGCGCCTGGCTGCTCGTGCCGCTGATCGGGCCGTCGGTGAACCTGGCGGCCTTTACCGGGGCCGGGCCGGGCGTGACGGTGGTTTCCGCCCCATTCCCGCTGGCCGCCGCGGCCATCGGGCTGGTGCTGGCCTCGCTGCTCGTCCTGGCCGCCCAGGCCGTGGTCAGCTACCACCGCGGCAGCGCCCGGGCGCTGCGGATCGATGATTGAAGGAGACCAGGCCCATGACCGAGTCCGGCAGCACCGCCCCACCACCCGCCGGGGGCGGCGGGCCTACCGGGGGTATCCCGCAGGATCACCCCCTCACCGGCGCAGACGGGATGATCGTCTGTGACCGGCTGGTCCGGATCTACTCCGGGGACGACATCGAAGTGCAGGCCCTGCAAGGGCTGGACCTGCTGGTCGCGAACGGAGAGCTGACCGCGCTGATCGGCGCGGCGGGCAGCGGCAAATCCACGCTGATGAACATCCTCGCCGGGCTGGACACGCCGACGGCGGGGGCGGTGTGGGTGGCCGACCACAACCTGGGCGCGATGACCCCCAAAGAGCGGCTGGCCTACCGGCGGAGCGTCGTCGGCTTCATCTGGCAGCAGACGTCGCGGAACCTGCTGCCCTACCTGACGGCCCGGCAGAACGTGCTGCTGCCGATGCGACTCAGCCGGCTTGGCCGCCGGGAGCGGCTGCGCCGGGCCGGCTTCCTGCTCGAGACCCTCGGCATCGCGTACTGCGCCGACCGGACGCCGGACCGCCTGTCCGGCGGTGAGCAGCAGCGAGCCGCCATCGCCACCGCCCTGGCGAACCAGCCGAAGGTGCTGCTGGCCGATGAGCCCACCGGCGAGCTGGACTCGTCCACCGCCCAGGACGTCTTCTCCGCCCTGCAGACCGCCAACACCGAACTCGGCGCCACGGTGCTGGTGGTCACCCACGACCCGGCCGTGTCATCGCAAGTTCGCCGGACACTCGCCATCCGGGACGGCCGGACGAGCAGCGAGACCATCCGGCACGCGGCCACCGACGAGCACGGCCAGACCGCGCTGCACGCGCGTGAGTACGCGACGCTGGACCGCGCCGGCCGGATTCAGCTCCCCCGCGAGATGACCACGCGCCTCCACATGCGAAACCGGGTCCAGTTGCATGAGGAGCCCGACCACATCGGCGTCTGGCCGGACCAGGCGGCCCATCAGGAGCAGGACCACCGCACCCCGAATTCGCAAACACCCGGGCCATAGACCCGAAGGGGGTCAGTTCCAGACCTGCGCCCGGGCTCGCCGTGGGCCGCGCTCTCGTGATGGCGCGGCTGGGAAAGGACAGAATCCCGGAGTAGCCGGGTTTGGGCAGCGCGCTCAGGCTTGCCGGGACACGACGGGGATGAGCAAATGGGAATCGCAGCCCTCCCGAGCATCGTGCGGGCCGAGGTAAGCGTTTCCGGTCACTGAGGGGTTAAGGGGTGTGAGCCAAGGCAACGCCGAGTTCGCCGAGTTCTTCGCGGCAAGCTGGGACCCCTGCCTGCGGGCGGTGGCCGCCAGCACCGGCAGCATGACGCTGGCCGAGGACCAGGTCGCGGAGGCGTTCGCCCGGGCGTGGGCGTCCTGGCCCAAGGTCAGCCATCATCCAGCGCCCAGGGCCTGGGTGGTCCGCACCGCGCTCAACGCAGGGGCGTCCTGCCTGGCATCGGCGCAGCAAGGAAACCGCGCTGACCAGTCATGACATCGCGGCGGCCGACAGCCAGGGGACCGGCCTGGACACCGCGGTGCTCACCGCGCTGCGCCGCCTGCCAGCCCGCCAGCGGGAGGTGATCGTCCTGCGTGTCTTCCTCGACCTGGACATCGACACGACCGCCCGGCAGCTCGGCATCGCGCCGGGAACGGTCCGGGCTCACCTATCGCGGGCCATGACAGCCCTTCGGGACGAGCTAGCCCCGGCCACCACGGAGGTCGGGCGATGAACCACGACGAGCACCCGGACGGCGACAGCACCCTGGCCCAGGAACTGCGCGATTCCTTGTCTGTACTGGCCGTGCCCGAGCGGCCGCCGCTGGCCGCGATCACCGGCAGAGGCCATGCGTACCAGCGGCGGCGGCTCGCGGGCCTGGCGGGCCTCGGCGTTACCTGCGTCGCCGCGGGCATCGCGCTGGCGCTCGGCCTGGCAGGCGTTTTCGGTGCGGCTCCCGCCCGCACCGGCACGCCGCAGACCGTGGCCTTCACCCTCACCAGCTATACCAACGGCACCGTCTCGCTGAAGTTGAGTCAGATGTTCGACCCGGTCGCGCTCCAGCGGGCACTCGCCCAGCACGGCACCCGGGCTCTGGTCAAGATCGGCAGCTACTGCTCGTCCAGCCCCGCGGCACCCAGCCCAATCCGCCTCGGGATACTGCCCGGCACCAGCCCGGGGCCCGCCGGGACGCGTCGTCACCGGGCCACGCCGGGGCCCGGTGACGGCCAGGGCATCTGGGAAACCGTGACGCTCCCGGTCAAGCCCAGTCAGCTGGCCCCGATGGCTGACCCGATCTCAATGGTGATCAACCCCGCGGCGATGCCCGCCGGGACGGAGCTGTTCATCGGCTACTTCGATCTCACCCAGACCATTGTCGTGGACCTCATCTACACCAGCTCCCACACCTGCCGCAGCACCCAGCAGCCGCCCGGCGGGCCCCCGTAGCCGCGCGGGGTACCCGCGGCCCCGGTAGCCGCGCGGGGCGGCCCCGGTAGCCGCGCGGGGCGGCCCCGGTCAGCCAGGCTCGCAGGATTCTCCCGCCGGCACTCGCAGGGCTCAGTTATCGCCAGAAGGGCCGGTCGGCCCCGCTGGCGATGACGTGCGCAGCGGCAAGCATTCAGCTAGCTAATCGGGAAGAATTACCTGGGCGATCCCGACGCTGTTCGCGACCGCCAGTAGACCATGTCGGTGAGGTCCGGACCGTGACAAGTGGCTGCCGCTCAGAGCCGTTCAACTCCACGGCCGAATGGAAGCCACCTTGGCTGTCTCCAACAAGCCTGTGACCTGGACGTTAAGGCCAAGGCAAGGAGATCTCACTCCCTGCCACTTTCACCATTTAGCAGACGGGCGGGCTTGCGGCAAGACCCGGGTCGTGCTGCAGAATCGTCGGCCGGAGCAAGAACGGACGAAGACATGAGGGCGCGGCGTGCGTGTGTTGTTGTCGAACTGTAGGGGACGCGGTGACGCCGGACCCGCTGGCGGGACTGGCGGTGCGGTTGCGGGCGCTAGGCGCGGAGGTGCGGGTGTGCGCGCCACCCGACTCGGCGGAGGGCCGGCCGACTCGCCAGAGGGAAGGCAACGAGAGATGGGGACGTGCCCAACACAAGGTCCGGCAGAGCTGGAAGCGCCGGTGACTCGATTGGCCAGTGCGGCGGGACGGAGCACGGCTGCCTGGAGGTATCGCGGTGAGTGAACAGTACGTGCTGGGTCTTCAAGAGGTTGACGAGATGCAGGTCGCGGTCGTTGGCGGCAAGGGCGCGCACCTGGGGGCGCTGTCGCGGATCGACGGCATCCGCGTACCGGCTGGCTTTTGCGTGACGACGGACGCCTTCCGGCGGATCATGGCGGAAGCGCCCTCGATCGAGGATCGGCTCGATCAGCTGTCGTGCCTGAACACCGGCGACCGGGAGGCCATCCGCACGCTCAGCACGGACATCCGCCGGACCATCGAAGGGATCGCCATCCCGGGCGATCTCGCGGCGGCAATCACCCACGCTCTCGCCCAGCTCGGCGAGCAAGCCGCCTACGCCGTCCGATCCAGCGCGACGGCAGAGGACCTGCCGACGGCCTCCTTCGCCGGCCAGCAGGACACGTACCTGAACGTCGTGGGGCCGGCGGCGATCCTCCAGCACGTCAGCCGGTGCTGGGCGTCGCTGTTCACCGAGCGGGCCGTGACCTACCGCCTGCGGAACGGCTTCGACCACCGGAAGGTCCACATGGCCGTGGTCGTGCAGCAGATGGTCTTCCCGGATGCGGCCGGCATCCTGTTCACGGCCGACCCCGTCACGGGCAACCGGAAGGTCGCCTCCGTGGAGGCCAGCTTCGGCCTCGGCGAGGCCCTGGTCTCCGGCCTGGTGAACCCGGACGTCTTCAAGGTGCGCGACGGCGAGGTCGTCGCCAGGGCGATCGCCGCCAAGCAGCGTGCGGTTCACGCCTCGCCGGCTGGCGGGACGCAGGAACAGGCGATCGACCCGCAGCGCCAGGAGCAGCCGGCGTTGACGGATGCGCAGGTTGTGCGGCTCGCGCGGCTCGGCCGGCGGATCGAAGCGCACTTCGGCCGCCCGCAGGACATCGAATGGTGCCTGGTCGATGATGGCTTCCAGATCGTCCAGAGCCTGCGATCACCACGCTGTTCCCCATCCCCGAGTCCGGCGACCGGGAGAACCACGTCTATGTCTCCGTCGGTCATCTAGCAGATGATGACCCACCCATGAAGCCCCTGGGGCTGTCCTTCTGGCA
>CAVQEM010000082.1:42500-75364 GCA_963711485.1 uncultured Actinomycetes bacterium | reverse complement strand
CATCTGCTTGCCGACCTCCATCGCCGAGACACAGCAGGCGATCGCGGTGTCGTCACCCCACCGGGCCCGCAGCAGGTCGTCGGACTCGTACTGGATGGAGCTGGTGTCGATGGAGACCTGGGCGCAGAACCGCTTGAACCCGTCCGGCAGTGCCGGGGACCAGAGCACGGTCAGGTTCGGCTCGGGCGCGGGCCCGAGGTTGTACAGCGTCTGCAGGTAGCGGAAGCTGGTGCGGGTGACCGCGGGCGGCCGTCGCGGCCGATGCCGCCGATCGACTCGGTACCCAGGTCGGGTCGCCGGAGAACAGCTGGTCGTATTCCGGGGTGCGCAGGAACCGGACGATCCGCAGCTTGATCACGAAGTCGTCGACGAGTTCCTGCGCCTCTGCTCGGTGAGCCGGCCCGCGCGCAGGTCGCGCTCGAGGTAGATGTCGAGGAACGTCGAGGTGCGCCCGAGCGACATCGCGGCGCCGTTCTGCTCCTTGACCGCGGCGAGGTAGGCCAGGTACAGCCACTGGATCGCCTCCCGCGCGGTGGCCGAGGGCCGGGTGACGTCGTGGCCGTAGGAGGCGGCCATCTCGGCCAGCTCGCCCAGCGCGCGGATCTGCTCGGCAAGTTCCTCCCGGTCGCGGATGATCTCGGCGGTGGACGGGTGCGCGTCCAGGGCCGCCTTCTCGGCCTGCTTGGCCGCGATAAGCCGGTTCACGCCGTACAGCGGCACCCGGCGGTAGTCGCCGATGTCCGGCCACGGCCGTAGGCGTCCGGCAGGCCGGTGATGATGTGGGAGCGGCGGGCGGCGAGGACGTCGGCCGGGTAGGCGTCGAAGACGCCGTCGTTGTGGGTCTTGCGGTACCGGGTAAAGATTTCCCGGACTGCCGGGTCCAGGGTGTAGCCGTAGGCGGCCAGGCCCCCCTCCACCATCCGCAGGCCGCCGTTGGGCATGATCGCGCGGCGGAGCGGCGCGTCTGTTTGCAGCCCGACGATCAGCTCGTGCTCCTGGTCGATGTAGCCGGGGGCGTGGCTGGTGATCGATGCGGGGGTGTGGGTGTCGGCGTCGTAGATGCCGCGGGCCTGCTCGTCAAGGAACATCGCGGTCAGCCGCGACCACAGCGCTCGGGTGCGGTCCGTCGGGCAGCCAGGAACGCCGCGTCACCGGTCTACGGAGTGAGGTTGGCCTGGATGAAATCGCGGACATCGATCCGGTCCGTCCAGCGGCCGGTGGCGAAGTCCTGCCACGGGCCGGCGGGGACGCCGCTGCCCTCGGTCCGGATGGATTCGATGATCGCACTCACGATTCTGCCTGCCTCACTATCGCTCTGACCTTGCCTCTCTTCTTATAGGTCTAGACCACTGGCGAGGATTCATCACGGGGCTTTCGTCCTTACCTGCCTGCGCTGGACCCCGGTCAGGTGCGGGCTGCCCGCATGCGGGGGGCGCCCGGGGCGGACCGGCGTGGATCGGCCCCCGGTGAACGCCCGGGGACTGACTACCCGTATCCGAGACGCTAGTCCAGCGTCACCCAAGGGGGTTGACGTCGGCCCGGTGTCGGTCCTGAGGACAGTTCGCCAGTCAGAAACAGCATGAGAAGGACCGCATAGCTGGCGGGGTCCGGTGCCTGGGTAGGCCACGTTCAGGGCCGAACGGTAGACCGTTACGGTGCCCGGCATGGCACCTATCAAGATGATCAAGCTCGCCGCCCGGAGGGGTACGTTTTAGCCTGTGGCTTAGCTCACGGTTTAGGTGGCGAGGCATGAACTACTGCCAGGTAGCGTGCTTAGCGGGGCGGCCCGGCGGCCCGCGATGGGGTATCCCCCGAACCCTCCGCGTGATTACCAGTCCTGCCTGGCCGTCCCGTCCCCGCCGAGCATACCTAGGGGCGCAAAAGTCCCGGCGAGACTATCGAACACGTGTCCGGAATTCGTGGAACCTGCTGGGTGGGCATCCCGGGCGGACCAGCCGGGAAAGGCAGCCTCCCGGGATGCCTCCCGGTTGCGGCACGGCAAGGACAGCGCATCCATGAGGCTTCGATCGGTACCCCGCCCGTCACGTAGTGCCAAGTGAACGCCATCCGAAGGGTACCGATGTCTCGGCGGTGGGGCGCCAGGGGCTCGAACCCTGAACCGACGGATTAAAAGTCCGCTGCTCTACCATTGAGCTAACGCCCCGCGAACCGGCCAGGCCGGCACCGTCGGACGAAGCGTACCGACTCAAACGGTGATCCGCGTAGGGCCGGGGACTGATCATGCGGTCGCTGGGGACCGATGATGCGGCCGCCGCGGACTGGTCATGCGGCCGCCGGGCGCGCCCGGAACGGTCAGGCCCGCGGGCGGATGGGCGGGATCTGCTTCTGGGAATGGCGGCGCGGGCCGGACCACAGCGCCGGGACCGCGTCCACCGCCTTGGCCACGGCGTAGGCGGCCTGCTCGTAGTTGACCCGCCAGCCGACGTAGTCCGGCCACGCGTCGGCGGGGGACCGCTCGACGGGAAAGTTCACCTTCTCCAGGGTGGCGATGCCCTCCAGGAACTCCTGGTAAGTCAGGCTGATGCCCTGGGCGGGATCAGGCATCGCGGGCACGGACAGGCCCATGGCCAGGGCGACCTCGGTGAAGCACTGGAACCCGCCGCGCAGGCAGAGCCGCGCCGCGACGGTCGGCGCGGCCTGCGGGGACAGGGCCAGGTACATCGCGGCGGAATCCAGCACCGCAAGCAGCCCGGTCACCCACGAGGACAGCGGCTTGGGGGAGCGGAACCGGACCAGCGGCAGGTAGGTGGTGTGACTCTCGCCGATGTCGGCGGCCCAGCGTTCCCATTGGTCGTACAGGTCGGGCAGGGTGTTGATCGTGGACGCGCCTGAGCCCAGCGCGTAGTGCGTGCGGGCCAGCAGTTCCGGGCCCCAGGATGGCACGCCGGCCCGAGCGTTCAGCAGCGCGACGTCTGTCTCCCGCCGGTTGAACGCCGAGTACAGGGTGGGCAGGTAGGCGATCTGCAGGGTCACCGTGACCAGCCCGATCAGCGCCGCGGCGTACTGGATCGCCCGCTCGACCCCGCCGTGCACGCTCGAGTCGCCGATGAACCAGAAGGCCGGGCCCGCAGTGTCGAACGACAGCGTGACCCCGCCGGCCACGAACGGCCACAGCAGCAGCCCGAACCCGACGTAGGCCACGGCCAGCCAGGCCAGCAGCTGGCAGACCAGCAGCGTGGCGGCCTCGGCGGCCAGGATCCGGTCGCGCCGGTGGTAGTTCTTGAACGGGGCGGTCAGCAGCTGGAACCCCAGATGCACCACCCGGTCCACCCAGATCATCAGCGGCCGCCGACCGGGCGCGGCACGATCAGCGTCCCGACCAGGCTGATGCAGTCGATGATCACCAGGAACAGCCCGACCGCGGCGGCGATGTAGCGCGCGTATAGCGGCACCATCACGACGGCCCTGCTATTCCGGCACGCCGATCGGGACCAGGGCCGCGACGTCCGGGTGCCGCTCCAGCCAGGCCCGGGCGAACGGGCAGGCCGGCACCACGGTCAGCCCCTCGCCGGCCGCGTACCCGACCGCCGCGCGCACCAGCTGCCCGCCGACGCCGTGACCTTCCAGCGCCCCGGGCACGTCGGTATGCAGCAGGACCATCCGTTTGCCGTGCATCCGGTACCAAATCTCCGCAACGGAACCGCCCGCGCGGTACTCGAACCGGGAACGGTCTGGGTCGTGAGTTACCTGAGGTGAGTTGATCACGCGGTCCATCGTCTCAGGGCGGGACTGGCCGGTGAGTCCGGGGAATGCGAAGCTGGCCAGACCAGCACGTCAACTGGGGTGGAATTATGGCCATGACCAGTACCGAGCAGCTCGATCTAGACATCCTCGCCGAGATCCAGCAACGGGTTCTGTGGCTGGCCACCCGCATCGTGGACGCGGCCAACCACGACCGCGACACGGGGGACGGCGTCAAGGTGGGCGGCCACCAGGCTTCCAGCGCCAGCCTGGTCAGCGTGATGACCGCGTTGTACTTCGCGTACCTGGACGCCCCGGACAAGGTGAGCGTGAAGCCGCACGCCTCCCCGGTGTACCACGCGATCCAGTACCTGCTCGGCAACCTGGACCGCGGCTACCTGCCGTCGCTCCGCGCGTTCGGCGGCCTGCAGGCCTACCCGAGCCGGACCAAGGACCCGGACGGCCCGGACTTCTCCACCGGGTCGGTCGGGCTGGGTGCGGCCGCTCCGCTGTTCGCCGCGGCGGCCCGCCGGTACGTGGACGCGCACTTCGGCCCCCGGCCGCGGAGCCGGTTCGTCTCCCTGATCGGCGACGCCGAGCTGGACGAGGGCAACATCTGGGAAGCGGTCGCCGACTCCGCCACCGACGGGCTCGGCAACGTCATGTGGATCGTGGACCTGAACCGGCAGTCGCTGGACCGGGTGGTGCCCGGGGTCCGGATCGCCCAGTGGGAGCAGCAGTTCACCGCCGCCGGCTGGCACGTGGTGGAGGCCAAGTACGGGGCGGTGCTCCAGCAGGCCTTCGACCGGCCCAGCGGCGAGGCGCTGCGGGACTGGATCGACGCCCTGCCCAACGAGCACTACCAGTCGCTGTTCGGCCTGGCCCCGGCCGACGTCCGGGCCCGCTTCCTGGACGGCGCACCGGAGCAGGTGTCCAGGTTCTGCGCCGGCCTGGCCGACGACGAGCTGGCCTCCCTGGTCACCGACCTGGCCGGGCATGACCTGCGCTCGCTCCTCGGCGCGTTCGCCGCCTGTGACGCGGAGAAAGACCGGCCGAGCGTGGTCTTCGCGTACACGGTCAAGGGCTGGGGCCTGCCGATCGCCGGCAACCCGCGCAACCACTCCGCGCTGCTGACCACGGGCCAGGTCAACGAGATGCGGGCCCGGCTGGGGCTGACCGCGGACACCGAGTGGGACCGCTTCGACCCGATGACCCGGCCGGCCAGTGGGCGGCCGCGCGGCGTGAGCACCTGGCCCGCCCGCCGCACCCTGACCATCAGGCCGTGACCGTGCCCGACTCCACCGGCCTGCGCACGAGCCGGACCCTCTCCACCCAGGAGGCCTTCGGCCGGATCCTGGTCAACCTGTCCCGCGACGAGGCCGTGGCGCCCTATCTGGTCACCGCGGCACCTGACGTGGCCACCTCCACCAACCTGGCCGGCTACATCAATCGCACCAAGGTGTTCAGCCCGGACGTCCGCCGGTCCTGGAGCGAGGACGCCGTGCTGAAGTGGGCCGAGGGCCCCGACGGGCACCACATTGAGCTGGGCATCAGCGAGATGAACCTGTTCCTGCTGCTCGGCCAGCTCGGCCTGGCCTGGGACCTGTCCGACCAGCCGCTGCTGCCGGTGGGCACGGTCTACGACCCGTTCGTGCTGCGCGGGCTGGACGCATTCATCTACTCGGTCTACTCCGGCGCCCGGTTCGTCGTGGCCGGCACCCCGTCCGGGGTCACCCTGGCCCCTGAGGGCGGTGCGCACCAGTCCACCATCACCCCCTCGGTCGGCCTCGAGCTGCCCGGCGTCACGTTCATCGAGCCCGCCTACGCGACGGCGCTGGACTGGCTGCTGTGCGGGGCGCTGCAGGGGATCGCCACCGCCAACGCGGCGGCGCTCGGCCCCACCCGGGACGGGACGCCGGTCATGGAGGACGGCTCGTACTACTTCCGGCTCACCACCAGGGGCCTCGACCAGCAGCCGTTCCAGGCGGCCCGGGACCGGCTGGGCGACGCGGTGCTGCGCCGCCAGGTCCTCGCGGGCGCCTACCGGCTGGTGGACGCCGGACGGCCCGCGGACGGCACGCCCATGGTCCATCTCGCGGGCTCCGGCGCCGTGCTGCCCGAGGTACTGGCCGCCGCGGCCGAACTCGCGGAGGAGGGCATCGCCGCGAATGTGGTGGACATCACCTCGGCGGACCGGCTCTACCGCGCCTGGCAACGGACACTGCGCCAGGGGGTGCGCACCGCCACGGTGCCGTCCATCCCCGGCGCGCTGCGCAGCGCCTTCGGGGGCAGTGCCTTCGGGGGCCGGGGCTGCGACCGGGGGTTGGCTGACCGGGGGCCTGGCGACCGGGGGCTTGCTGATGGGGGATTTGGCGACCGGGCGCCGATCGTCACCGTGCACGACGCGGCGTCCCACACGCTGAGCTGGCTCGGCTCCGCGCTGGGGGTGCCCGCGGTCAGCCTGGGCGTGGACAGTTTCGGGCAGTCCGGGGCGGTCAGCGACCTCTACCGGGCCCACGACCTGGACCCCGGCTCCATCGTCAACGCCGCCCTGGCCGCCCTGTCCCTGAGCTAACCCCTGCCTGCCTTGTCCCTGAGCCAGCCCCGGTCGTTCCTGTTACTAAGACCAACCCCCCCGGCGCCAGTCTCGGAAGAGAGGCCAGTCACGGCGCCAGGGAGCGCGCGCCCGCCGCCGAGATCAGCGGTAGGCGCTGAGGCCGGTGAGGAACTGGCCCAGGGCCAGGGCGTGGATCTCCTCGGTGCCCTCGTAGGTGAGGACCGACTCCAGGTTGTTGGCGTGGCGGATCACCGGGTACTCCAGGGTGATGCCGCTGGCGCCGAGGATGGTCCGGGCCTGCCGGGCGATCTCGATGGCCGCCCGCACGTTGCTCATCTTGCCCAGGCTGACCTGCTCCGGGGTCAGCTCCCCGGCCTCCTTGAGCCGTCCCAGGTGCAGCGCGAGCAGCTGGGCCCGGGACAGGTCGGCCAGCATCCAGGCCAGCTTGCCCTGGGTGAGCTGGAACCCGCCGATCGGCTTGCCGAACTGCTCCCGGGTCCGGGCGTAGCCCACCGCGGTTTCCAGGCAGGACCGGGCCGCCCCGGTCACGCCCCAGAGGATGCCGAACCGGGCCTCGTTCAGGCAGGACAGCGGCCCCTTCAGCCCGACCACTCCGGGCAGCATGGCCTCTGCGGGCAGCTTCACGTCGTCGAAGTGCAGTTCGGCGGTAATCGACGCGCGCAGCGACATTTTCTTGTGGATGACGCGGGAGGTGAACCCGCGCGCGCCGCGAGGGACGAGGAAGCCCCGTACCCCTTCTTGCGTCTGGGCCCACACCACGGCGATGTCCGCTACGGACCCGTTGGTGATCCACATTTTCGAGCCCGACAGCACCCACTGGTTTTCGTTGCGGATGGCTTTGGTGGCCATGCTGGACGGATCGCTGCCGTGGTCCGGCTCGGTCAGCCCGAAGCAGCCGACGGCCTCACCCGCCGCCATGCGGGGCAGCCATTCCTCCTTCTGTTCCGGCGAGCCGTATTTCCAGATGGGGAACATGGCCAGTGAGCCCTGGACGGAGACCAGGCTGCGGAGCCCGGAATCGGCCGCTTCCAGCTCCCGGCAGGCGACCCCGTACGCTACAGGGCCCATGCCCGCGCAGCCGTAGCCAGTCAGGTGCATGCCGAGCAGTCCCAGCTTGCCGAGTTCGGGGGCGAGTTCGCGGGGCAGCGTGCCCGCCTCGAACCAGTCGGCGATGTGCGGCATGACCCGCTCGGCCGTGAACGCCCGGACGGTGTCGCGGACCAGTACCTCGTCTGAGCTCAGTTGCTGGTCAACGCGCAGCAGGTCGAGGTCGTGGCCGGGCTGGCCGGCGGTGTGCGTGGGCATGGCGGGTCCTTCCGGTCATTCACTAACTCCCGCGCCCAGCGTATGCGGGCCGCGTTCGGCTGTCTGGACCCAGCCGGACCGGGAATGATCGGGGCATGAACGAGGCCAATGGGAACAAGAGGCTAATCCGGACACGGAAAGGTCGGCTCGTGGCTGGCGTCTGCTCCGGGATCGGCGTGTACACCGACATCGACCCCACCGTGGTCCGGCTGGTCTTCTTCGCCCTGACCCTGGTAACGGCCGGTGCCTTCGCGCTGGTGTACTTGGTGGCGTGGGTCATCCTCCCAGAGGAGGGGGAGGGCCCGTCGATCGCCGAGAACCTGATCAAGAAGACGGGTGGCGGCTAGCCGGGCGCGCGCGGACAGGTCGCGGGGGGCCCGGTGGCCGGATCCGCGGCGCGTGCTCCTGGCCGGGGTGCGATCGCTCTCCGCGGGGCGCGGCAGTGAGTCGGCCTTGCTGTTCTTCAGTGTGCGCGGTGGCGGTGCGGGGAGCGCGGGTGCGGGTGCGGGTTGCGGCGGCGCGGGCTGCGGCGGCGCGGGGAGCGCGGGTGCGGGGAGCGGGGCTGCGGGGAGCGGGGCTGCGGGGAGCGCGGGTGCGGGGAGCGCGGGTGCGGGGAGCGCGGGTGCGGGGAGCGCCGGTGCCTCGCTCGGCCACCGGCAGGTTGAGGACCGGCGGGCCAGAGACCTGGGATGACTCCGCGGGTCGCGACTCGGTGGGCTGCAGGTGCGCGGGCCGCGGCGCACAGGTGCCTGGCGGTGCGGTGCCTGGCGGTGCGGTGCCTGGCGGTGCGGTGCCAGGCGGTGCGGCGGTGGTGCTAGCCCCAGTCCCGGCCAGCGCGGCGGCCACCTGTCTGCTAACCAGCATGCTGATCAGCTCGGCGTGCCGGCGGGTCCAGTCGGTGGCCAGGGCGGCGGCTGACAGCAGGCCCAGCATCCCCGCCAGGGCGACCGCCTCCGCCGGCCCGACCCTCTGCGCGAGCGCTCCGCCGGTCAGGACGCCGAGGCCTTGCGCGGCCAGCAGGCCGGTCTGGGCGACCGCGAACGCGCGCACCCGCCGGGCGGCTGGCAGGGCGGTGACGAACGCGGCGGCGGCCACCAGCTGGTAGGCGCCGCCCGCACCAGCCAAGGCCAAGAGCAGGATCAGGACCTGGAGCGGGGGATGCGCCAGGCTGAAGATCAGCGGCGCGCAGGACAGCATGGCCAGCCAGCCCATCGGCCGCATCCGGTCTGAAGGGCGCAGCAGCCGGCCGACCACGAAGCCGCCGATTACCGTGCCTGCCGGCACGGCCGCCATGAACAGCCCGATGGTTGCCGCGCCGCCGCCGAGGGTGTGCGCGTAGGGAGCGGCCAGGGCCTCGGGCACCACGGTGAAACCGGCCAGCCAGCCGAAAAGCACCAGCGCGCGCAGCGCCGGGCAGCCGAACACGGCGGCGACGCCGTCCCAGGTGATTTCCCAGGTGGAGGGATGGCTGGCGGTGCGGGGCGGCGCGGGCCGCGGCCGTACCCCGCGCGCCAGGATGCCCGCCGACAGGCTGAAGGACAGCGAGTCCAGGGCGAGAGCCCGGTACGGCCCGAGCGCCGCGACCAACCCGCCGCCGGCCAGGAATCCCCCAACCTGGCCGAGCTGGGCGGTGTGGCTCCCGATCACGGAGCCCAGCGGGTACTTGTCCGCAGGCAGGACCTCGGGCAGGAGCGCCGAACGGGCCGCCGAGAACGGCGTCCCGAGCAGCACCGTTCCGAAGAACAGCAGGCACAACCCGGTGAACGGCAGTCCGGGCAGGGCCATCAGGGCGACCAGCCCGGCCCGGATCAGATCCAGTGTGATCATCATCTGCTGCCGCGGCACCCGGTCGGCCAGGCCGGACAGGACCGCCCCGCCAATCACGGGCGGCAGGTAGGTCAGCGCGTACGCCGAGGCGGTCAGGAACGCCGAGCCGGTCCGGGCGTACACCACGAAGGCGATGGCCACCTGCGCGAACTGATCGCCCGTGCAGGACAGCGCCTGGGCGGACCACAGCGCGCGGAACTCCCTGACGGCGAACACATCGCGGTAGGCGACCGGCTGGCCGGCGGGCTGCCGATGCCGACCCGGCACCGATGCGTGTGCCCGCCTCCGAGAAAGCGAGGGGTGCTCTCCGTTGCGCACGGCGGCTCTTCTCTGCTGTTCTCTGCGCCCGCTCCGGCATCCGGGAGGTCACCTGAGCGGAAAGCAATCCTTCATTCACGCTGTGTCAACGAATACGGGGCCTATGTCGCCCGGTTCGGTGACCGGCAGTAGTGACTGTGAGTCGTGAATCGATTGCCTACCGTGTCGAATATTCGGTAAATGCGCAAGGGGTTCCTGCATGATCGTCTTGGTTTCGGTAGTCGTAGTTGTGGTGGCCCTGACACCAAGTGGGCTCTGACCAGCGGGGAATTCCTGGCGAGGGCAGCGAGATGGTTTTGCGGGGACAGGAGTGGGTTCCTCAGGAGACAGGTCTGGGCGGGCGATTCGACAGGATCGCGGAGCCGCGGATACGGCGTCCCGGGCGGATCGCGGCCCTGATGGGCGGCCGGGGGTCGCGGGCGGGCCCGGGGACGGGCGGCGGCTGGGGTCGCGGGCAGGCCCGGGGACCGGCGGGCGGGTCTCGGGCAGGCCGGGGACCGGCGGCGGGCGGGTCTAGGGGGCGATCGAGAGGGTCCCGGGGACAACGCTTTGGCGGGAAGGCCGGTTGTCCCCTATGCTGGGGCAGTCCCCGACGGCGGGCGCCAAGGGTCACGGCGGCGGCGGCCGTCATTGGCCCCCATCGTCTAGTGGCCTAGGACACCGCCCTTTCAAGGCGGCGGCACGGGTTCGAATCCCGTTGGGGGCACCGTCGGCCACTGGCCGGCACCGATGGTCCTGTAGAGCAGCTGGTTAGCTCGCCACCCTGTCAAGGTGGAGGTCGCGGGTTCAAGTCCCGTCAGGACCGCTTGGCTGAGACCGCCTGTCGTGATGGGTGTGACGGGGGTCAGTCACGGTCAGGTAGCTCAGTTGGTATGAGCGTCCGCCTGAAAAGCGGAAGGTCGGCGGTTCGACCCCGCCCCTGACCACCACTCTGAGCAGCGGAAACGCTGCTCTTGTTCTTTCATGACCCGGTGCCTTGCTAACACCTTTGCTAACGCGAGCCGTTGACGGCCTGGGCGAATATGTCTCCGACTCCGGCCGCGTGCTCGCGGAGGACGTGCGAGTAGACGCGCAGTGTCACGGCCGGGTCGGCGTGGCCGAGGCGGGCCGCTACGACGTGGACGGGGACTCCTGCGAGCAGCAGCGTGGTCGCGTGCAGGTGGCGCACATCGTGCAGCCGTGCGTGTGGGAGCGGCGCGGCCGGGGGAGTGATCGACTTGTTGTGCCGGTTGATTAGCTTGGTCATGAGCGCGGTCACGGTGTCGGGGTAGAGCGGTTCTCCCCAGCGGGTGACGAAGACCAGGCCGCCTGTGTCATTCCATGCTGACCCGGCGGCGAGGCGTTCTTCGGCTTGCTGGCGGCGGTGCTCGCAGAGGACGGCCACGGTGTCGTGGTCGAGGCTGACCGTGCGGGACCGGCCGCCCTTGGTGGTGCCTTCGACGCGCTGGCCGCGCACGACGGCGGTGGAGCCGCCGAAGGTGACCTCGGCAGCGTCGAGGTTCACGGCGTCCCACCGGAGGTAAAGCAGCTCGCCTCGCGGTGCCCCGGTGTAGGCGGCCAGGCGGTAGAAGGCGAACAGACGGTGCTTCTGGGCCGTCGTGAGGAACGCGCCGAGCTGGTGCGCGGTCCAGACCTGGATGGGCTCGGCCTGGCTGTTTCTCGGGCGCTTGGACCGGGCGGCCGGGTTGGCGGCGAGCAGTTGTTCTACGTCTACGGCGTCAGCGAGAGCCTTGCGGAGCGTGCGGTGGATGTGGGAGATGGTGGTCGCTGACAAGGCCCGGCCGTCGCGGCCGCCGTGCTCGGCCAGGTCGCGGTAGAGCTTGGAGATCACCGCCGGGCGCAGGGCTTGCAGTCGCATCCTTCCGATGTGCGGCACGATGTAGTGATCAATGTCGTGGCGGTATCCGGCCAGCGTCTTGGGCTTGACCGTCGCAGCGTGTGCTTCGGCCCATTCCGCGAGGTAGTCCGCGACCGTGGACGTGGAGCGGTTGACGTATTCGCCGCGCCGGGCGCGGACGCGGGCCTCATCGCGAGCGGCCTTGGCGGCTTCCTCAGTGGCGAAGCCGCCAACCCATTTGGCCTTGCTCACGCCAGTGGCGGGATCGGGAACGCGGATCACATAGGACCACGACCCGCCTCGTTTGATCACGCCGTCACGAAGCTTTGGCATCAGTGGTTACCTCCTGGTCGAGCAGGTGGGCTACGTAGGTTTCGAGCGCTCCGACGGGAACCCGGCGGGACCCGTCGATGCGTACCGATCGGACCAGTCCGGCCGCGATCAGCTCGTACAGCTTGCTGCGGGAGATGGCCAGCGCCTTGGCGGCCTCGGGCACCGTCAGCAGGAGCTGTGTCATGCCGCACCTCCCACCGGAGGCCAGAGCGTGGCTGGCGATCGGCCGCGTCCGGTGAAGTGCCAGTCTGCGCGGACGACCGTGGTTTCGCCGTCCAGAGTGGGCAGGAGCCCAGCGGCGATGGCCAGCTGGCGCTGGTAGGCGGCGCGGTCAGCGCGGAGCGCGCCAAGTGTGGTCGAGTAGGTGCGGCTCTTGGTGGAGAAGTGGCCGGAGAAGCCGAGCATGTGTGCCCAGGCGGTCAAGTGCAGGTCTTCCAGGCCGGGGAGCTTGCCGAGCCGGATGCATTCGCGGATGTGGCGGCGAGCGTGCTCGCGGATAGGCAGCGCGTCGAGCTGGTCGGCTGGGGTGACGCGGCGGTCGAGGGTGCCGGTGCATTCGGCGGCCTTGGTGGCGTACTTGGCGACGTAGGCGGCGACCCTGCCATCGGTCAGTTCGCCGGTGGCGGTGACTGGGCGGGTGTCGAGTTCGCGGCCCCACGCCAGAGTGCGGGCGGGCAGGCCGGCAGCAACCGGAGTCTCCAGGTGGACGGTCTGGGCGGCCTGGTCGATGGCAGCGGTGAGCAGGGTGAGGTTGGCCCAGGCGGGCGGTGCCGTGGTTGGCCCAGTAGGGCCGTCGAGCCGGATGATGGCGTGGAAGTGAACGACGCCGCGCCGCTGGTATTCGGCGACCTTGGCGTAGGAGGCGCGGACCTGGGCCGCAAGTGCCTTGCGGGTGAGCCCGGCCTCGCGGGCAAGAGTGCGGCGCAGGGTGATGGTGAAGCGGCGCCACAACTCGGGCGCACAGGCATTGAAGAGCACCGCCCCGGTGTAGTCGTAGCAGTCCGGGCACAGCGGCTCACCGAGCCGCGGGTCGTCGCGGGTGTGCTTGTCTGAGCAGGACATCGGGTTGCCGTGGGGGCAGGTTCCGCCACGTCGGCGGGGTCGGCACCGTAGGACTCGGCCATCTCTCTCACGGTGGAGGTGGACCGTGCCGAAGGATGGTGCCGTGAGCGTAGTGAACACGCACGGGTGCGTGTGAACGGCGTCGGGGACTCCCTTGCCACCGGACAACCCGGCGCGGATCAGCTGGTAGGTGTCGGCGCGGTAGACCTCCGCGCACGGCAGACAGCGGGAGGCTCGGCGGGTCTTGCACGCGATGGGCAGGACGCCGCCGGGCTCGTGGACGGTGGTGTAGCGGTGGAGCAGTTCGCCGGTAGTCCCGTCGATGTGATCGACGCGGCCACGCAGCAGAACAGGTTGCAGGCAGCCGCCGGGGTACCGGATGGTGCCTGCGGGAACGGGGTTGGTGGGCAAAGGTGGTCCTCCTTCTCGTCGGCCCTTGCGGGCACTGGTGGACGAGCGGAGGCAGACCTGCCGCCAGGCTCAATGAGTATGTGGGTTAGGTGATCAGCGGTGCTGTGCCGGGTGGCCTGGGTCAGGTTGCCTGCCGCTCAGGCGCTTGGATGTGTGGCGTTGGCACCGTGACCGGGCACCCGGTTGATCCACCAAGCCCGGCACTTCACGGTCATCCCTCGGCAAGGGGATGTCTCATGGGCCTGATACGTGACGTATCAGAAGAATCTTCTCGCCACCACTCAGAGTATCAGTTACGGTACGCAACGCGTTACGACGCGCCGGGTGGTGAGGGCTTTCTTCACATCAGTCAAGGGCGCACCTTCGGCGCGCCATGCCTACGGCCGGAACCGGCAACGCGAGCTGGCGCGAGCAACCGGGGAGAGTAGAGCGGCAGGGGACCGATGATAAGCGGCAAGGGTCGCCGGAGGTCTCACCGTTGCTGCGCGGCAGCTTTCGCCGCGCCCTTCGGGCGGAAGCCCTACGGCGCGGCGAGCTGCCACGCACGGCCGCCCCGGCACCGGCCGCAGCCGATCCCCGCCGTCACGCCCCGATATCGCGCCGCACGAGCAGGGCCAGGCCGTCACGCTCGCGCCGACTGCGCCGATCGCCGTGCGAAAGGTCACAGCCACCGGGCCGGAACGCCGCGCATTGTCCAGGTCGGCCCCTCCAGCGTCAAGGGCACCCCAAGATCCTTTCTAACCGCTGCGCAGAAAGGATCTTCGGGACCCACCCTTGAGCGCCGGAGCCTCTGCCGACCCAGCGGGCCTGACGGCGAGGACCAGGCCAGAGGCCAGGCCCGAAATGCGCGCGGCGAACCTCAATGCTTATGCCCAAGGCCATCACGCAGCCTTTGTAGGTACTTCTCCAAGTCCTTCGCCTTACTCGTGGATGCGCTCCGGCGGCACGGCGCATTGGCGCCTTAGCCGGAGACGATGAAATCCGTGAGTGCGTCGGGCGCGCTCAACATCGGATAGTGGAAGGTGTCGAGCACTTGATAGCGTGCGTGAAGCTTGTCGGCGGTGCGTCGGGTATGCGCTTTGCCCGGTTCCGGAGATTGGCTGCAATACATTACCGAGGCGTTCCATGACAGGTCCCAAAAGCGTCCTAGCTTGACGGGCTGGTGCAACACCGCCAGCGGACACAGCGTGAAGCGGTCGGCGGCCCAGTCGAGCAAGGCCGGATCGAGCGACCCTTCGGGGTCGACCCCTTTGGCCCATTCGCCGCGCGTCCCTCCCGTGCGCGAACGGGGTAGTGACGCTGCCCGGCACCGTCAAGAAGTCGGAAACCTTTTCGCCGGTAAAGAGCGCCAGTGCATCCACGAACACCACACGGGCGACGCGTTCGCGCGCCTGCTCGGCAGCGCAGGCCAGGACCATGCCGCCACTCGACGTGCCGACCAGGACGACGTCGCGCAGATCGTTGAAATAAAGGAGCTTCGCGATCTCCTCGCCCTGGCTCTCGGTGTCGATGCCGGCGCGAATTGGCAGGCGCGCTCCGCGCAGCCATCGAGCGAGGGCGCTAGCACATTGTGACCGCGCGCGCGCAAGCGCTCGGCGACAAGATTCCAGATCCATCCGCCCTGGCAGAAGCCGTGGATGAGAATGAAAGTGACGGGCGATTGCTTTTCAGTTTGGTTCATGGCGGTGCTGGGGTTTTGTTTGGGTGTCGTATTCATAGTTGAGTCCTTTGTTTCTGTTTTGGTGTGGTTTTCATTTATTTGTTGTTCGGTTGCGGCTGGAGAACGAGCTGGCAGCTCGCGCCCGCAGCGTCTTGCCGTCCATAACCACTCAGGCTGGAACCTGCTCGGGTAGCCCAGCATCACCTGGCTACCCGATTCACCTAGGTGAATCGGGTGGACGTGTTCTCGTCGCTGCTATCTCAACGCATCGGACCTCCGCGAGATGATCAGCGAGCCGTCTAGCTGCCGGGCTCGCCGACACCGGGCCGCAGGAGTCCATCGATACGATCACGCCGCCCGCAGTCAGCAGGCTGGTGTCGGCTGGTGCCACCGATAGTGGTGTTCCCGTTGGGTGTATCGGCTGTCGGCGTGTTGAGGGCCTAGATGCCGGAGCCGGTGCGGGTGAATAAGCCCAGCCGTCCCGATCCGCCGAGCTGGGTGAGCAGGGTGCGGGGCTTGACCTGCAGTGGTTGAGCAGATCCGCAAGGAGCTGCGCGGGCAGGCCGGCCACAACATGGATGCGGTGAGCTGTGCGATCTTCTTAAGTCGAGCGTTCTGAGGTCCGAAGCTCTGTAGATCCTCGGCGGGCGCGTCGGCTGAGTCGTCGTGCCCGCTACGTGCCCGATGGCTCAGTCGAACACGGGGATTCACGGTCACAGGCGGGACAACCAAGATGTGGGCTGACCTGGGGGAAGCGCTGGTCAAGCCTGTCTGTCGCCCTCATTCCCAAGCTGATAGTAAGACGGGCTTGGCCCAAGTGGGCGCCTATTAGCGGCGAAGCCATGTCTTATCAGCCAGTTGTAATGATCGTCAGGCCAGTTTGCTTTCCGCTCGTACGATCTCGTCGCGAAGATCGACGGCGTCTTCACCGCGTACCACCACTGGCGGGCTGGTAAGCGCGCGATTGGCGTAGACCAGGCCACAGATGCCGCGCCAGACGTGCCAGCGCGGGAACTTCGGCCGCGTAGGGCGACCAGTCCGGGACACCGTCATCTGTGACCCTCAGCTCCCGCGACGTCTGCTCGTCCACCGTGCTCTCCTAGCGGTCCGGCACTCTCTTAGAGGCAGTATAGAGTAGAGCAGTACAGAGCAGATCAGATGTACCACGTGACCAACTCTGATCTTTGGTGATCTAGCTTGATCATGTGACCGTTGATCACGGGGCACCAGAACCGGCCTACCAGCAGTTGGCCGTCATCCTGCGGGCGAGGATCGCCGCGGGGGAGTGGCGGAACGGCCCGCTGCCCTCCGTGAAGCAGCTCCAGCAGGAGCACGACGTTGGCCGGGATACCGTCCTTCGTGCCGTCGAGATTCTCCGTGATGAAGGCGTGGTCTTCACCGTCCCCCGGCGCGGCACCTACGTCAGCCCAGTCGAGTAGGCGCTCGTTCCGAGGGCCGCCCGGTCCACTCCACCGGATGTGGTACAGCAGGCCGGGCGACCCCGATCATGCGCGTCGGGCTTGCTAACGCTGTGCTAACGGCGACTGTGGACACGTGTGGCTGACCCTGAATCCCGAGACGGTCAGCGCCGCGCTTTGCCTGGTCAACCGGACTGCGCTGGACTCACCTGGACCAGCGAAGCCGCCTGAAAAGCGGAAGGTCGGCGGTTCGACCCCGCCCCTGACCACTCGATCTCGTAGCATCTGCCAGCCCTCTCACCTGCACGAATCGCAGGAGGAGAGGGATTCTCCTCACACCGTAGCCATCGTGGGTACTTCACTCGCCTGCCGGGATCGGTCTTCTGGCCCGTGGGCGATCCCCATTTGTCCAGGGGAAGGCTGTCCCGTGCCAAATAAATCGGCCCGGTAGGTGCGCCCTGATCTGGGCGGGCCTGATTGAGTGGCAAGTGATCAAGACTCTCCTGGCCGCCGAGGGCGGCTGCGATCGTGATCAGGCAGTGTTCTTGTCAGTTGGTCCGACCCGGTCGTCCGTAGCCCGGTGAGCGGCATCGCCCGGGGCATTCGTCCTGGTCCAGAGGCGGACCCTGATCGTGTCCTGTCCACAGCCCATATCCGCCAGATTTGGGCCGGTAGACACTTAAGAGACGTAATAACGCTGGTTCCTCGCGTACTCCTCTCCGCCACGCTCGCCGGACCGGTTGACAGCGGAAGCAGTGCAGCACCAAAGTCCAGGCCCTGCCAGTCGGTCAATGTCATGTTCGAGCACTGACCGACTGGCCAGCCGCGATCACCCGAAGCGGTTGGGGCCGGGGGTGCCTTCCATCAGGGTGAGGACGAGGAGCCAGATGCCGCCGATGAACGGCACGAAGGCGATGAAATACCAGAACCCGGACTTGTCCTGGTCGTGCAGGCGGCGGATGGTCAGCGACAGGCTCAGGAGGAACGCGGCGACGGCCGCAGCCAGGTACAGCAGGATGCCGAGGACCGGGACGTGGACGGCCGCGAAGATGACGGCGAGAATTAGTACGCCCATCCAGCCGATCAGTTCGGCCAGGGCGAACCACCAGTAGGCCGACCGTGACGCGCGGCCTTTGTACTCGAAGATGTTCTGGAACGCTAGCTTGATCGCGTCGGTGAAGCCGACCGGGCCGCCCTGCAGGTAACCGCGCGGGCCGTCGGCGGGCGCGTAACCCCCCTGCTGCTGCGGGTAGGGGGCGTAGCCGCTGCCCTGAGGAGAGTAGCCGCCCTGAGGTGGTGGGTAGCCGCCCTGGGGAGCGTCGCCGCCCTGTTGCTGACCAGGGCTGTAAGGGCTGTTAGGAGTACTCACGTCTTACCTCAGATTCCCCGTTCGGTGTCCGATGGACAGAGCAAGCTGATTCTGTAGACGTTTGAGCTGCCCGCGCAACACAATCCTCACATTGTTGCCTTTTAAAGGTGCTCAAGTGAGGTCATCCCGCGTCGCCAGACCGCCGCCAAGGCAAGTCCTGCTCTAGCGTGGCGGGTCGCCTTCGATCAGACGCCGCCGGGAGTCACCGTCGGCTATCTGCCTGGCGGAGCATCTCGTCGGTTTCGGGGTCGGGCATGAACTCCCAGACCTCTACCGCGCAGCGGCAGGCGCTGGCGGTCTTGGCAGCCCATTCCAGCGCCTCCTTGTGTGAGGGCACCTCGACGAGCTACCACGAGTCCGCCGCCCGAAAACCCACACGCCGGCGTTGATGGCCTCTTGGACCACCTCGTGCGAGGCCTTGGCCACGGCGGGCATCTCCTCGTCGGGGATGTGGTCCATCGCGTGAGCACCGAACGAGATCAGGTATCGCGTCATCCCATGACTCCACTTGCCCCGGCGGCCTGCTCCGGCCGCCTGTTGACTTGCAGGCGAACGCCTTGCTCCGGATCTGGCGCTCTGCCAGAAGAACATTCTCATGGGACCTCTGCTGCGCCCTCGCCCTGCGGTCGGCCGTCGTGCTGACCGGCCGCGGCACGGTCGCCTGCTGCTTCGTCACTGTCTCCTCCGTGACAGACCCGGCGGGGACCGCCAGGACTTGCGGCGACGACGATGAGGTAACCACGGTGAATTTCAGGCGGTTTGGCCGCACGCTGGGTGCCAGCCCTGGACAGCGCACCACGGCGTGCGCGGATAATGAGAGCCGTGCCTGCTGACGAATCACCGCGAGCGACGTGCGTCTTCTGCCAGATCGTGGACGGCCGGGAACCGGCCAGCGTGGTCTACTTTGATGCCGGGGTCATCGCCTTCATGGACCTGCGCCCGATCAATGCCGGCCACCTGCTGGTCGTGCCACGGGCCCACGCCGCACGCCTCGCCGACCTGGACGAGCGGCTCGGCGCGGCGATGTTCGCCGTGGGGCAGCGGCTGGCGGGAGCCATCCGACGCTCAGGTCTGCCGTGCGAGGGAGTCAACCTCTTCGTCCCCGACGGCGAGGTCGCCGGGCAGGAAGTCATGCATATCCACTTGCACGTGCTGCCGAGGACACCGGGCGACGGGTTCCGGATCGAGCGTGGGTCAGCAATAACCGGCCGGGCCGAGCTTGACCAGGCAGCTGCCCTTGTCCGGGGCGGCCTGGACCGGGCAGACTGACTGGGTGCAGGCCGTGCGCCGCCAGCGGATCCCGATTTCGTCCGCATTGAAGCAGTGCGGCGCCGGTTCCGCGGCCAGGGCACCGACCGTGCACGCGAGGATCCCATCCAGTAGGCCAGCCGGGCAGTCGAGGGCGCCAGTGGTGACGCGACCGCAGGGAGCTCGCGTCGGCTGAGCCGATCGCAGGGAGTTACCAACTCGGGGATGAACACCTCAATGGACCAGATCTGCGCTGAATACGGCGACGCCGAACTCCAGCTGCTCGCCGACTTCCTCCGCCGGACCGACACGCCGGACGGACCGCCACCGACGAACTAGCCGGCGACTAGGGCAAAGAACACGGGATCTCCCCGGCCCCGCGTGAAATGGCACAGTGACGGGCTTCGTCAGCGAACTGCCCGAGCAGATCAGGAGAGAAGACAAGGCCCGCAGCCGATCCGGCCGCTTATTCCGGTCTGACCGGCGCCTGGTCTGGTGGCAGGACCGCGGGCGCGTCCCGCACCATGCTTTGAACGTATGGCGCGGCCATGCGTATCCTCTGGCGTAGAGCCCTCCACCGCCAGCGTTAGGCACCTTCATGGTGAACGAACGTCGCCGGGATACATCTCAGGGCGAGAAAGGCCCGGTCACGGTCTTCGGCCCGGACTTCCCGTTCCCGTTCGACGACTGGATCGCGCACCCGGCCGGTCTCGGCTCGATCCCGGCCGGGCATCACGGCGTAGAGGTCGCCATCGTCGGTGCTGGTATCTCCGGCCTGGTCGCTGCGTACGAGCTGATGAGGCTCGGTGTCAAGCCGGTGGTCTACGAAGCCTCACAGATGGGCGGGCGGTTGCGTTCGCAGGCCTTCGATGGAGCCGAGGGCGTGGTCGCGGAACTGGGCGGGATGCGTTTCCCGGTGTCGTTGACGTCCTTTTACCACTACGTTGACATGCTGGGCCTGCAGACCCGGCCGTTCCCCAACCCGCTGACCGAGGCCGCCGGCAGCACGGTCATCGATCTCGAGGGCGTCACGCATTATGCGCGCACGCTTGACGACCTTCCCCTGCTGTTCACCGAGGTCGCCGACGCATGGGCGCAGGCTCTGGAGGATGTGCACTTCTCCGACATCCAGAACGCGATCCGGGCGCGCGACGTCACTGCGCTGAAGTCGCTGTGGAACGATCTCGTGCCCCGGTGGGACGACCGTACGTTCTACGACTTCGTGGCGAGCTCGAAGGCGTTCTCCTCGCTGTCGTTCCACCACCGCGAGGTCTTCGGGAATGTAGGGTTCGGCACCGGCGGCTGGGACTCCGACTATCCGAACTCCATGCTGGAAATCTTCCGGGTCGTGATGACCAACTGCGACGAGGATCAGCGCCTGGTGGTCGGCGGCGTCGAACAAGTTCCCCGCGGGATCTGGCGCCACCCAGCGTCAGGGGTGGCCCACTGGGCGCCCGGCACCTCGCTGGCCTCGCTGCACTCCGGCGCACCCAGGGCTGGCGTCGCGCGGATCGCGCGCGACGGCGATGGCCGGTTCGCGGTCACCGACGCCTGGGGGCATACCCGCCGCTACGCGGCGGTGCTGGCGACGTGCCAGAGCTGGCTGCTCACCACGCAGATCGAATGCGACGAGGGGCTGTTCTCCCCGAAAATATGGACGGCGCTCGACCGGACTCGCTACATGCAGTCCTCCAAGACTTTCGTGATGGTCAACCGGCCGTTCTGGAAGGACACAGACCCGCGCACTGGCCGCGACGTCATGAGCATGACGCTGACCGACAGGCTGACCCGTGGCACCTATCTGTTCGACAACGGGGACAACCAGCCAGGCGTGATCTGCCTGACCTACTCCTGGATGAGCGACGCGCTCAAGATGCTCCCCGAGCCGGTCGACCGCCGGGTCCGGCTCGCGCTCAACGCCCTGAGCAAGATCTACCCAGATGCCGACATCGCCAGCCACATCATCGGTGACCCGATCACCGTGTCCTGGGAGGCCGACCGGTACTTCCTGGGCGCGTTCAAGGGAGCGCTGCCCGGGCACTACCGATACAACCAGCGCATGTACAGCCACTTCATGCAAGATCGGTTGCCGCCGGAACAGCAGGGCATTTTCATCGCCGGAGATGACGTCTCCTGGACACCCGCGTGGGTCGAGGGCGCGGTCCAGACCTCGCTGAACGCGGTCTGGGGCATCATGCATCACCTCGGCGGCCAAGCCCACCCTGAAAACCCGGGGCCGGGGGACGTGTTCGCCGACATCGGGCCGATCGAGCTGCCCGGCTGAGAATGACGCAGTTGCTGGACCGCCTGCGGGAGAAGGGTGCGGAGCAGGAGGCCTGCAAGCTGGCGGACCGCGCCAGCGTCTGATGGGGGAAGCCTCCCACGTGGAGGGCTGGTACTCCCGCGCCGGGTGAAGGCCGCCCCCCGACCTCACGTCATAAGAGACAGTTGTCACCGTCGGACCGGGGTCTGGGGTGGTGTCCCGATGCAGGTCTATCCCGCTGGGTGATCAATGTCCACCGACGGCAGGTCTTTCACCTGGTGTTTGGTGAGGCTGAGATGGATAAGAAGAGTCCCGATCTTAGTCACAGCGTCGATCGGGACAGCCACTTCTTTGCGGCCCCACGTGTGCCCCTCCTGGAGGAGCACGTGGGTTACATAGTGGCCGCCAGGTTCCACGACCAGTCCCTGGACCTGCCCTATCTCGCCGTCGGTCGCACAGACGGTCAGTCCGCGGCGTATGTCTACCTCGCCGAATGGGACGGAGTCGACGGTGACCTCCTGCGGGGCTTCCGGTCGGCCAGGTCCGCGGTCGGGCCGGACCTCGGCCGCACCGGGCATCCCGAAAACTCCGGGGGACAGAGGAAAAAAGTTCACGCTAGGAGGGGAGTGGGACTCTTGGGGCCCGCTGGGGTCGAGGTCCGGCACGACCTCGGTCTCCTGGGCGGGTCGGAGCGCCTGGAACTCGGCTAGGGTGCAGCGAAGCCGGATCTGACCCGTCGTAGCGTCCACAAGGTCAGCAGGAACAAGCCGCCCTGGGCCATTCCGGTGCTTCTGGTTAACTACGAGATGAGTAACCTCGCGGGCGACCGGGTTGACGATTATGCGGCTCACTTGACCGCAGGCTCCATCGCTGCAACTGGCGCTGGCCCCGATCCTGAACGGCATCTTCCGCGCCATAGCCACCCTCCTCGTTTCCTTGGACCTTAACAAGCCCAGCCAGCAGCAACGCCTCTAAGCTCCCGGGCCGCGAACAGCCGCGCCTGACTGAGCATTCGCCAGGCCGCCGGCAAGCCGTGCAGACGGCCACCTGGCAGGTGGCGGTCACATGGCGGTTGAGCGGCACAAACAACCGGTTACGTGCCGGGCGGGGCACCCCTGGGCCGACCCGCTCGGGTCCGGTGACGTAACGTCGTTGGGGCCACCTCTCCCACCCTGAGGAGAACCCATGCCTGGTCCCACCGTCGTCCTCGTCCACGGCGCCTTCGCCGACGCATCCGGGTTCGCGGGAGTGATCCGCGAGCTCGAGAGCGCCGGCCACACGGCGCTCGCCCCGCCGAACCCGTTGCGAGGCGTCGCCTTCGACGCCAGCGTCGTCAGCGACGTGGTCAAGGCCATCGACGGCCCGGTCGTGCTGGTCGGGCATTCCTACGGAGGCGCCGTGATCACCCAGGCGTCCGCCGGCCTGGAGAACGTGACTGGCCTGGTCTTTCTCGCGGCGTTCGGGCTGGAGGTGGGCGAGAGCTGCGCGACCGTGCAGCAGCCGTTCCCGCCTCCCCTGCTCGCCAAGACGGTCGCCCCGACCCCCTACGACGCGCCCGGCGCCGCGGGCGGTCCCGACCTGTACGTCAAGAAGGACCAGTTCCGGGAGACGTTCTGCGCCGACGTGCCGGTGGACATGGCCGATGTCATGTTCGCGACCCAGCGCCCGCTCGCGGTCGCGGCGCTCAACGAGAACGCCACCGCGGCGGGCTGGAAGAGCAAGCCGTCCTGGTTCCTGGTCTCCGAGCACGATAACGCGATCTCGCCGGACGCGGAACGGTTCATGGCGCAGCGGATGGGCGCCACGACCGACACCATTGACGGCTCGCACACCGCGTTCATCGCGAAGCCGGTCGCCGTGGCCACGTTCATCCGGCAGGCGCTGCGGTGACCTCGTAGACCGAGACGTGGTTGGTCCTGGCTCTCCCTGGTGAACAGGCCGCTCTCGGGTAGCGAAAGACGACGACCCAATGATCCTATTCTTCGATGGCCCCGCCGATGCGGCGCAGATGCCGCCGGAAGGTGTATGACGGGTCAGCGGCGCGCCGGGCCAGGTAGTCATCGAAAGCGGTCTGCTGGCGCAGTGTCTGGCCCCCCCGAATCCGGCGAGCCTGGTCCCGCTCGGTCTGCCAGATCTGGCGCGCTGTGACCAGCACCTGCTCGGCATGCTGAGCCGCGACGAACAACACGCCGTCGTCATCGGCGAAGACGATGTCCCCGGCGCTGACCAGGTGTGGCCCGAACCGCGCGGTGACCAGCGCCTCGGGCTCTCGCTCGTCCAGCCGCACCGGCCCGGCAGGGTAGCTCCCGTAACTGAAGACCGGAAGGCCGATCGCGGCCAGTTCCGGCGTGTCGCGGTGCAGGCCCCACACCACCAGGGCCGCCATACCGGCTGCCTCGGCCTCCAGTACCGCCAGGTCGCCGACGCATGCCTCGTCCGAGCGGCCGCCGTTGTCGATGACCAGCACGTCGCCGGCTTGTGCCCGGCCAAATGCCTCCAGGAACACGTCAACGCTGCCGTAGTGCCGTACGGGCAGAACCCGCCCCGCGGTCCCCTGGCCGACCACGACCGGCCGGATTCCCGAAGGGGCGACCTGCAGCGGAACGCCACAGCGCAAGCAGGCATCGGCCACCAGCGGTGTGGACAGATCCGCGAACGCCTCCAGCATGGCGACCTCCCCGGTAGCACCCGGCACCGTGGGCCGCGCGCGCGCGGGCCGGAGCCATGATCCTATCGCCGCGCGGACAGCGGCCATCTGCGCCAGCCGACGGCCAGAAACCCTGCACCGAGGCCGGGGACCTGACGTCTGCGGCGCGGCGAATGCTGCGCGCTCTCACGGAATAGCGGCGGTCACCGGGCTATCACTGAGCTGGTCGAGTCGGCGAGCTACTGAACCCGCCGGGGACGACAGCCTGATGGACGAGACCGGCTGGGAGCGGCTGATGCCAAGACCGAAGGCCCCCGGCCGCGCGGTCAGTCCGCTGACCTCACACCAGTTCGCCCTCATCACAGCCGCGGCACCGGCCGTGGTGTGGGCCGCGCTGACCGACGGCGACCTGACCCGCCGCTATCTGCACGGGCTGGCCGCGCGCTCGACCTGGTCCCCCGGCGCGCCGCCGACGCTAATGTCCGGCAGCGGCCCGGGCGCCGCCCGCTCGACGCTCACCGGCCAGGTCGTGCGGGCCGAGCGCTCCGGCAGCTGTCCTACCTGCTCCGGTCTGGACCACACGATCCGCCAACGTTCCTCACGTGGCGGCTCCGGACCGTCCCCGATGGCACCACGCTCCGGCTGCAGATCGACGAGCTCGAGGGCAGCAGCGACGACGACGCCGAGGACACGTGGCTGCCGGTCCTGGCCGCCCTCCACGCCCTGCTCGACCCGGGCCCTTCCCGGACCAAGCCAGCCACCGGAGAGCAGTCAGGACCAAGGAGTGCGGCCCCCATCGTCTTACCGCCCAACCACCGCGAGTCAGGGCATATTCGACAGCTGCCAGAAACCCTTTGATGGAAGTCTCGAGGGTTCCTGTTGTTCGGTCACGCGCCCCATGCGGTGCTTCTGCAAACCTGGTTGCCACCTGGCTGATGAACCGCGAAATCGCTGATGCACTGCGCAATCACGGCTCAATCGCCACGCAATGCTGGACTGAGACGATCGATCGCAGTCCCGACTGACGGGCGACCCGTCCGGAGCCGGCTGCTGGCCCTGACATCCAGGTTAGCCTTAGTACAGATGAGGAGGCGTGCCATGGGAAGACTCATCGTGGCGCTCATTGTAATAGCGCTGGTTGTGATCTTTATTGTGAAGACTAGTCACGGCAATAACAACTGCCCGGCCAATTACAGCTCCTGTGGGGCAGGTTATGTCCACGTCCACATCGACGACCCCGACCCCGACCCCGGCATCCACGTCGCTGGGTAGAACGCTGGACGCGGCCGCGGGGAGTGAGCAGCGACGCGAGGTGGCGGCGGTCGGGCATCATCGCCGCGTCGTTGAACTCGCCGCGCAGCCCTCGATCTGCACGCGATCAGAGATGGGCTGAAGGTCGGTCATCAGTTCCCTCCCTGCACTAACTTCCGTTCTGCGGCAGTCGCGCCAGATCAGACACTGGTCCGATATGGCCAAGCTTGTCGGGATTGACCACGGCGCGGATGGCCTGGACCATGCCGTCGGCGACGTCGAGCGCGAACACGCTGACCACGCGCCCTTCGGCGTCGTACGCGACGGCGCCTGGCTGGCCGTTGACCCAGGCCAGCCGGAGGGAGACGCCGAGCACTCGGCCCCGGCGGAACAGGCCGACGAGGTGCCGCGTTACCTGCTGCCTCCCGGCCAGCGGCTTCCTGGCCACCTGCGCCTTGCCGCCGCCGTCCCCGTGGACCGTCACGTCGGGCGCGAGCATGCCGAGCAGCGCGTCCATGTCGCCGCCCGCGGCGGCCTCGAAGAACCGGCGGGCGAACTCCTCACCTTCCGCCCGCCGCGCTGGGGACGGCGCGCTGCCGGGCGCCTGCACCCCGGCGGCGATGCGCTGCCTGGCGCGGGCGAAGATCTGCCGGCAGTTCACTTCGGTCTTGCCGGTGATCCTCGCCACGTCCGGGTAGCCGTAGCCGAACACCTCGCGCAGCATGAACACCGCGCGCTCCACCGGCGAGAGCGCCTCCAGCAGCACGAGGAACGCCATGGACAGCGAGTCGGCCAGCTCGGCATGTTCGGCCGGCCCGGCTCGCCGGCGAGCACGATGACCGGCTCGGGCAGCCAGTCCCCCACGTACGTCTCCCGCCGCACCCGCGCCGAGCTCACGTGGTTGATGCCCAGCCGGGTCACTGCCGTCGCCAGGTACGCCTTCGGATCGGCGATCGTGGTCCCCGCCTGACGCGCCCGGGTCAGGCCAAGGAACGCGTCCTGCACGATGTCCTCGGCGTCGCCCACCGATCCGGTCATCCCGTAGGCGATCGAGAACAGCAGCGGCCGGTACTCAGCCTCCACCGCGCCAGCCTCATCCGCTGACCCAGGCACGAAACCCCTCCCGCCAGCTCGCATACCGCGGCTCCCAGCCGAGCTCTTTCTTTGTCCTCTCGTTCGAGTACCCGCGCGAGCTGGTCATCTGGGCCACGACGAACTCGCCGGCGAGCAGCCGCCCGAGCCAGGCGGGCACCCGCCGCGGCGGCTTCGCGCCCAGTATCTGCGCCAGGTAGGGCAGCCACTCGGCGACCGGTGCCGGGTCACTGTCCACCACGTTGTATACGCCTGGCCCGCCGCGGCCGACCGCGGCGAGCGTCGCGGCTGCGGCGTCAGTGATCTCGACGAAGGACCAGACCCCGGTCCCGCCGCCGATCACCGGCACCTGCCGCTTCCGCACCGCCTCCACCAGGAAGTCCCCGGTGCCCGGCCCGTAAAAGCCGCCGTAGCGCAGCACGATCCCCTCCCGTGCCTGCGCCGGCACCGTCTTCTCCACATGCGCGATCGCCGCCGGCCCTTGCATGCCCGACCGGATGGGCCGCCACTCTGGCGGATCGTCTTCGGTCTTCACCGGGCCGGGACGCTTGTCCGGCCCGGCGCCCGCGTAGCTTTGCGCGATGACCCGGCGGGTGCCCGCCTCAGCGGCAGCCGCCAGCAGGTTGTCGGTGCCCCGGGTCCGGAGCTCGTTCGTGGCGGCGAACAGCTTGTCGGGATTGCGGAAGCTGCGCATACCCGCCAGCGCGGTCATCTCATGCACGATCACCTCCGGCGCCGCGGCCTGCACCGCCGCAATCACCGCCTCGCGATCCAGCCCGTCCACCACCACCGGCTCCGCCCCCACCTCGCGCAACGGCCCGGCCTTGCCGGGCGTCCTCGTGGTGGCGGTGACCTCGTGACCCGCCGCGACCAGGGCGGGAACGAGGTGCCATCCCAGTGCCCCGGTCGCTCCCGTGACGAAGACCCGCATGATCTTTCCCTTCCGTGTGGTGCCTACCCCCTCAAGACAAGGCACCACCCGGAGCTGTGACACTCCCGTCAGACGCTGATACTGGGCGGTGCGCCTTCGCGGCGACCTGTTGTCCAACTGCGGGATGGCGTCACCAGGGCATTCGTGTGGTCGCCGACGGCACGTCTCGGCTTCGCCGACCCTCGACTCGCAGTCCGCTCGGGCAGGATTGGCGGGGTCGGGGAGAAAGGAGTCCAGAAGCTGCCCAGGTGAGCAGGTCGCCAGCGTTACTCCTGGCCGGTTGTCGCCCACGCGCTGAGCAGCATGTAAGGAGCGCCTACCAGCGGGTGGATCCTTTCCCCTTCGTCCCTCAGCCGTTGCTCAAACGTCTCCATGCCGATCTCCTCGGCGGTGGCCACTCCGGCGCCCACGATCAGCGGCTCGGCGACACGCATGGACTCCATTAAGAAGGCGAGGCCGACCTCGTCGCCGGGTCCGAAGTGCGGCTGGACCCCGATCATCCCCAGCGGGTGCAGCCCAGCCTCTTCCACAATGGCCCACAGCCGGGGGCCAAGCATGGAGATCCCGGCCCTGGCAAACGCTTCGACCAGCCAGGACTTGACCTGGGTAAAAAGCGGGTGCTCCGGGAGCGACCGCATCATGGAGAGATCTGCTTCTATCGGCACGACCAGGCCGCCAGGGCGCAGCACCATGGCCTGCCGCCGCAGGACCGCGGCCGGGTCCGGAACCCACATCAGGACCAGCCGCTCGACCATCGCGTCGAACGGCCCGCCCGGCGCCAGGTCGTTGATGTCGCCCTCCACGAACTCCACCTGGGCCAGGCCGCGTTGTGCTGCCCTCAGCCGAGCCCGGGCCAGCGCCTCCGCGGAACGGTCAACGCCGACCACGGAGCCATCGGGTCCCACCAGGTCGGCGGCCACGAACGTCACGTCCCCGGCACCGCAGCCCAGATCCAGCACCCGCATGCCGGGCCGGATGCCTGCCTCGGCGAAGATCATCCGGGTCGCCGGGGCTGTCGCTGCGCCTTGAGCCTCAAGGCGGGCCAGCTCCTCTTCACCGATGCCAGTGCCGAACTGGTAGCCCGAGTCGCTGTCAGCCATTGCGTTTCCTCCCGCCAGGCCCGCAACGATGATCCCGCGCCTGGCCCCGGGCGGGCAAGACGCAGGCAGGGAGCACGCCGAACGGGTGACAAGGTCCGGCTGCTGGCGGGGCGAGAATGTGGACCCGTTGGCGCGCGGGTGGTCACCTCGTTGCTCGAACGGTTCGACCTGGCAGAGGCGGCGCGGAAGATGGCGGGACCTAATTCCGGGCCTCACGACTCAGTATCTCGAAGAAGCTGGTCAGCTCGCCGACCGGATCGCGGTGCTCGACCAGGGGGATGACCGCCGAGGTCAGTCACGTTACGCTCCATATACGGTGCGCTGGCCGGGGAGGCGCTGGTGACGGCAGGACCGGGAGATCACGCGGCAGCGCGTGCGATGGACCGTGGCCGGCTGCGAGCCTCCGATGCTGACCGCGAACAAGTGATTGACACCCTCAAGATGGCGTTCGTGCAGGGTTGGCTGTCACGGGACCAGCTCGCCATGCGAGCGGGCCAGGCGCTGATGTCGCGGACCTATGGGGAACTGGCCGCGGTCACCGACGGCATCCCCGCCCGGCAAACGGGCGTCCAGCCTCGACCAGTGCCCGCCCGGGGACACACCCGAAGGCTGATGACCAAGAATGCGGCTGCGTGGGCCGCAGGCGCGATCGTTTCTCTGGTGCTGGCCGCCGCTTTCTTCACTTATTACGGCGGATTCTTCGTCTTGTTCTTGCTCGCCTTTACTGCGCTAACGGTGACATCGTCGCCTCATCCCCGGGCATAGGACTGCCAGCGCTCCCGAGGCGGGCTGGCCTGTCAGAAACGCCCGCATCAGCGTCGACGGTCATTCGCTGCCGACGTGGCGGCGCGCTCTGGATCGGGCGGCTTGCCCGGTCATCGGGCGCGGCTAGCCGGATGCTCAGGCTTGGCTGGTGGCCGCCCACGCGGTGGCGCTGATCTCAACCGGCTGGCGGGCAGCAGGCGCCGGCAGGTGTCGCGCAGCACTTCCCGGCGCTCGGGAGTCAGGGACGCCACGTAGGCGCCGGCAGGGCCGATGCCCAGCGTGAACGGTTCCCACCACTGCTCGAAGCTGGCATGGCAGACCCGGACAGTCAGGGTGCTGACCTGTGTCCCGGCGAGTCCGGCCTGAGTGAAGAGGCTCGCCAGATGGCCTTCCCGGACGCCGGCCAGGCCCGATTCGTCGTCCGCTGCCGGATCCAGTTCGCGGACGGCGTGCCAGAACCCGGTGAGCGGGCCACGGCCACCCGCATGGTCCCAGAACACACGCGCAGACAGCCCCGCCAGGCCGGGTGACCCGGGCCATCTCCCGCAGGCCCAGCACTGGATCAGCCATGAAATGAACGACCAGTTGCGCCATGGCGATATCGAAGGCGCCATCGGGAAACGGCAACTCCTCGGCCGCGCACTGCCGGACGTCCACCCCGGGCAGCCGGTCGCGTACCGAGGCGGCGAACGACGCTGACGGTTCCACGGCACTCACCGCACCGCCGCCCACCCGGCGCACCATCTCAGCCGTGAGCGCACCAGGCCCGCAGCCCACATCCAGCACCCGCTGTCCCCGGCGAATCCCGGCCAGATCAGCGAACCGCGCTGCCAGCGGCTCCGAATACTGCCCCATGAACCGCAGGTAAGCGTCCGCGCTGACATCGAAGCTCACCCCGGCAAACCTACCCACCGCCGCGTATCAGTCAGCGCGAAACGGCCACTCCGATACTGTTGACGACCCCCACCCAGCCTGGTCCTACGGGTCAGCGAACGTCGGACTTCAGGGCGCGCTGAACTGCGATTTCTGTGCTGCCGCCGCGACGAATACCACACCCAATGACGCCCAGCGAAGGAGATCATGGGCGAACTCGGCTGGCAGCGGGACTGCCGGGGTGATTGCCCGGCTTGCGGGCTTGGCTTGAGGCGGAGCTGCCCAGCGTGTGGGAGAGTATCGCGTCCACCACTTGGCCAAGGGGCTGCCTGGCGTCGATGGGGATCGCGCCGGACGCGCGCAAGCGGGCCTGAATTTGCGGCAGCCTGTGGCGCAGGTACTCGCGAGTGTCCCCGATACGGCCCCAGTCGTGGTAATCCCGGCGCGCATCCAGTCGCGCCAGCATCGTGGGCTCGTCGATCTCCAGCAGGAACACCTGAGTGAAGCGATCGGCCAGTTCTAGCTCGTTGTCCGCGCCGCCGCAGACGTATAGCGTCGCCGGTGCTGCGGCCCGGATCAGCTCGTCCAGGCGGCCCGCATTCCAGGCCCAGCTATGCCGGGAAAGCCAGGCGAAGTCCGGCGCTTCCGGCTCTTCGACCACGCGGCCGGCGCCGTCAACGGACCGCGCAAGCAACGGGTCGTCGTCGGCATCGATGGCTGCCAGGCCGCGGCCGGCAAGCACGGCGGCGATCGTGCTCTTCCCGGCACCGGAACAGCCGGTGATCTGGATAGCCTTCATCAGTGTCTATCGTCGGCCAGCCCGGAAGACGGCGCAAACGGGTTCGTGAGCCGGCGGTTCAGGTCCCCCCGCACCCCGTGGCGGCGGTTAGTTGAAGGCCTTCCGCAGGGTGGCAACAGAAATGTGCGGCCACCCCAAGTTCACCAGAAGAGGAGCGGGGCCTCCGGGCGGAGGGTTGAGCAGCGTGAAGATCGGGAAGTTGAGGACCGTCATCTGCGCGTACTGCAGCTGCATGAACTGGCGGCCGTTCCTGGGGGTGACCTTCTCGATCCAGAAGGTTGCGTACACCAGTGAGGTCTGGGCGTTCGGTGCCGCTGCTCCGCCCGGCGGCCCGCCTGGCAGCGTCAGTGTCTCGCCGTCCAGGAAAAGGATATTCTCGATCCCGCCCGCGCCGTCCGTCACCGGAATGTTAACGGTGGGACTTACCGGCGGGCTGTTGGGGTTCTCGCGGAAGGTGACTGCATTCTGAGTCGCGATGTTGAGGACCGCCCCCTCAAATGTGTGACCGGAGTCCACCTGCTTGCTGATCACCGCCTGCAGCAGCCGGATCGGGTCGTTGATGACATCCTGCATGAGCTCGCCGTTGAGCTGTGCGGGCAGCGGCGGCTCGGCGGGACTGGTGGCGAAGGGCGTCCTGGGGTTAGCGGCGGAATCGGGAATCGTAAGGTCGTACTCGTCGAAGGGCGCGGCCGGAATCTGGGGGGCGGTCAGCTTCTCCGAGGAGCCGGCGGCGTTGATGACAACTGGCGGGCCAGCGCCGAAAGGCGTGCTGTTGAACGACGGGAAAACCGATCCCGCGTACTGCTCTGTGGCGGACGCCAGCGTCGGCGGCCCGGTGAAGGCGGTGGCATTGCCCTGCGCCAATACCGCGTTGCCGTGCGGGATCGAGGCCATCCGGGCGATGATCTGAGACCCGGGCTGGTCGGCCGGAGGCTGCTCGGGCGGGTAGTCGGTCGCAGGCTGGGTGATCCACAGGCCCGGCTCCAGGTGCAGCGCGCCCCCAGTGGCCTGATCGTGGATCTGTTGCAGATAGCTCAGCCCGAACAGCTCGATGTCATCTTGCCCGAAGCCGCGATTGGGGATCGCCGACCCGATCGAGGTTATCGTGAGCGTCTCGTGGGTCTGGTTGAGCTGGAGATACAGGTTCGCCTGATCCTTATGATCGGGCCGGGCGATGAGGTTGAACCCCTGGCCCGTCCAGGTCCCGGCAAGCTCGCCAAGAAGTCCCAGATCGTGCCGTACCGTTTCATTGTCAACGACAAGCCGGGTAGAAGATACTTCCGCTGGCTGTGACATTGTCTCCCCTTAAGCTTCCCTTGGCAGGGAAAGCATGATCACTTTCGCCGATCAACCTGGCTTCCCTGAAGGTCAGCCAGTCCCCGGCGCGCTTCTTCCTGAGAAGGCGGTTTCCTGAGAAGGCGGTGGCATCCCGTGCCGCGCTGACACAGGAAAGGTCATGCCTGGCCGATCCCTTGGCTCTCGATCCCTTGACTCGGCTCCCGGAATAGGATCCGTCACCGAAACGGAGCGCATGACGCCCAGACAGATACAGCACGCAGGACAGATTTTGTGGCGCTGCCGGGTTCGTTCCTGCCCGCGGCGGGAGGCTGGGGTGGGAGGCGCAGCGGCGCAAGTGCTGCGCGGGCACGCCGGCTGGCATGGGGCGCCCGAATTTTGGCCTGCGGGGCTTGCGCTGAGCGACGGCGCGTCACGCGGCTGTCCGAGATCGGTGCCGGAGCAGCAGCGCTACCGAGGCGAGCACGATGGCTCCGCCGAGCACGGTGGTCAGGGTCGGGCGCTCGCTGAGGAGCAGGGTGCCCAGCGCGACGGCAATGACGGGGTTGACGTAGGCATAGGTGGATACGGCGGCCGTCCTCGAGCTGAGGCCGCCGCCCAGCGCGATCAGGACGGGAACTACTGAACCGTGCCCGTGCGGGCGGGCAAGAATCCCGACTCCGGCCACGCCTATGACCAGGGCAAGCCAGCTGGCCCGGGGGATGGTCCGTCCGTTGATGATCCTGTCGGCAAGAACCATCCAGATGGGCACAGTGGCAACCAGCAAGGCGGTCAGGCCA
>CAVQEM010000082.1:0-37500 GCA_963711485.1 uncultured Actinomycetes bacterium | reverse complement strand
GAGGCCGACAGGCGTAGTCGATGGACAACGGGTTGATATTCCCGTACCCGCTTATAGGCGCCCATGCTGAATCTGGCGATGCTAAGCAGCCAACGCCGGCGATCCTTCGGGATGACCCGGCTGCGGGTGCGGCCCAGACTGGTAGTAGGCAAGCTGTAGGGGTGACGCAGGAGGGTAGCTCTACCGGGCGGTGGTTGTCCCGGGGTAAGGGTGTAGGGCGGTGCGCAGGCAAATCCGCGTGCCATGGGCCTGAGACCTGATGCCGAGCCGATTTAGGCGAAGTGAGTGATCCCATGCTGCCAAGAAAAACCCCGCAGCGAGCATATAGGCGGCCCGTACCCCAAACCGACTCAGGTGGTCAGGTAGAGAATACCAAGGCGATCGGGTGAACTGTGGTTAAGGAACTAGGCAAATTGTCCCCGTAACTTCGGGAGAAGGGGAGCCGTGTCCGGTGACGGGGCTTGCCCCCTGAGCTGGGTGCGGTCGCAGATAGCAGGGGAAAGCGACTGTTTACTAAAAACACAGGTCCGTGCTAAGTCGCAAGACGACGTATACGGACTGACGCCTGCCCGGTGCCGGAACGTTAAGGGGAAGGGTTAGCGGCTTCGGCTGCGAGGCTCTGAACTTAAGCGCCGGTAAACGGCGGTGGTAACTATAACCATCCTAAGGTAGCGAAATTCCTTGTCGGGTAAGTTCCGACCTGCACGAATGGCGTAACGACTTTCCCACTGTCTCAACCACAGGCCCGGCGAAATTGCACTACGAGTAAAGATGCTCGTTACGCGCAGCAGGACGGAAAGACCCCGGGACCTTCACTGCAGCTTGACATTGGTGTTTGGGACGTCTTGTGTAGGATAGGTGGGAGACTGTGAAGCGGGGACGCCAGTCCTCGTGGAGTCATCGGTGAAATACCACTCTGGTCGTTCTGGATGTCTAACCTGGGTCCGTGATCCGGATCAGGGACAGTGTCTGGTGGGTAGTTTAACTGGGGCGGTTGCCTCCTAAAAGGTAACGGAGGCGCCCAAAGGTACCCTCAGCCTGGTTGGCAATCAGGTGTCGAGTGTAAGTGCACAAGGGTGCTTGACTGTGAGACAGACATGTCGAGCAGGAGCGAAAGCTGGGACTAGTGATCCGGCGGTGGCATGTGGAAGCGCCGTCGCTTAACGGCTAAAAGGTACCCCGGGGATAACAGGCTGATCTTCCCCAAGAGTCCATATCGACGGGATGGTTTGGCACCTCGATGTCGGCTCGTCGCATCCTGGGGCTGGAGCAGGTCCCAAGGGTTGGGCTGTTCGCCCATTAAAGCGGTACGCGAGCTGGGTTTAGAACGTCGTGAGACAGTTCGGTCCCTATCCGCTGCGCGCGCAGGAGATTTGAAAGGGGCTGTCCCTAGTACGAGAGGACCGGGACGGACGAACCTCTGGTGTGCCAGTTGTTCTGCCAAGAGCACGGCTGGTTGGCTACGTTCGGAAGGGATAACCGCTGAAAGCATCTAAGCGGGAAGCTCGCCTTAAGATGAGATCTCCCTCGGGGTTAACCCGGTAAGGCCCCCAGCCAGACGACTGGGTTGATAGGCCGGAGGTGGAAGCGCGGCAACGCGTGCAGCTGACCGGTACTAATAGGCCGAGTGGCTTGGCTACTACACTCAATGCGTGTTACGCGTCCACTGTGCGGTTCCCGGGATGCGGCCGGCGCCGTACCGCCGGGGCTCACGCCCCGCCGGCACGGCCCCCGGACATCTCCATAGAGTTTCGGTGGCCATGGCGAAGGGGAAACACCCGGCTCCATTCCGAACCCGGAAGTTAAGCCCTTCAGCGCCGATGGTACTGCGCGGGGGACCGCGTGGGAGAGTAGGACGCCGCCGGACATCTTCAGTTGAGGCCGCCCCCAGCACGGGAGCGGCCTCAACTGCGTTGTCCGCACCCAGCACCGCGGGACGGACGGGATGCTGGGGGTCGCGGGCGTTGACCGGGCTCAGGTTCGGGCAGATGCGGAGCGATCGATGGTGAGGTACCAGTACCCACCCGCGAGATTCAGCGCTGCAACAACCAGGAAGAAGGCTGCCCATCCGTAGACGCCGTAGGAGAGGCATATGACGCCGGCTGCGACCGCGACACAGCCGCCGACGATCCGCGCAATCCCGGCGAAGCGGAGGTGACGGTACTCCCATGGCGCGATCAGGCGGTAGATGCCGGGCCGCGGGGGAGTCAGCCACCACCGGCGCAGACCTTTCCGAAGGTTGGCGAAGGGCGTGTAGTCGAAGATGGCTGCGTTCATCGGGATGCCTCCTGTGGCTGTGGCGTCGGCCACCCGATCACCTATCAATATGATATCACTTTGATAGGGCCTGTCAATGGGGACGGTCCTGACGTGAGGGTGGTCCAGACGTGAGGGCGGTCCAGACGTGAGGGCGGTCCAGACGTGAGGGCGGTCCTGACGTCGAGGGCGGCCCTGACGTGCCGAGTGGGATTCAGGCGGTGCCCGCCCGCTGCGGTGAGCTGCCCGAACTGTGTCCTCATCCACCCCGGGTGATGTGCCAGCCTGCCAGGTCCGCGAGCCTGGTTCGATGCCCCGACTGCGGGCAAATGGTCCAGTCACCGGGGGTGCCGCCTGACCGGGATGCTACTCAGTGCGCCGTCTGCCGAGGGGGCCGCCCAGGCCTCGAGCGAATCGTTCAGCACTGTGATGGATCACGTCGCCCAGGGCTTCGAGGCCCTGGGGGCGGTGGTCCTGGTCGTCGGCATCATCTGGTCGTTCGTGCTGGCCGTGGTGGCGTGGCGGCGGTCGGGTAAGGCGGGCACGGCCTACCTGGCGCTGCGCTCGGCGTTCGGAGGGACGCTGCTGCTCGGGCTGGAGGTCCTGGTGGCGGCCGACCTGGTCCGCACGGTCGCGGTCGCACCCACCCTCGACAACGTCCTGGTCCTCGGGCTGATCGTGCTGATCCGGACGGTGCTGAGCTTCTCGCTGGAGACCGAGATCGAGGGCGTCGCGCCCTGGCGGCGAGCGCAGATGAGCGGGGTGGGGGGCATCCGCCAGGCCACGGCCCTGGCGCTGAAGCCTGGCCCCGCCGCTGAACCGCCCGCGGGCTCTGGCAAGTGAGCAAGCCAGCCCCGCCCGGTCATCCCCCTGGCGTTGACATGCAGCCAAACGGCTGCCTATATTAGGCAGCCAGAAGGCTGCATATCTCTGCGGCGGCCACGGCACCCGGGAGGGGGCACCGGCGGATGGATGACGTATTCCGGGCCCTGTCTGACCCGAGCCGGCGGCGGCTGCTCGACCGCCTGAACCAGCGCAACGGGCAGACCCTCGGTGAGCTGTGCGCCGGGCTGGACATGGCCCGGCAGTCGGTCAGCAAGCACCTGGCCATCCTGGAAGCCGCCAATCTCGTCACCACGATCCGGCGGGGCCGGGAGAAGCTGCACTACCTGAACGCCGTCCCCATCAACGACATCGCCGAGCGCTGGATCCAGCGCTATGACCGGCCGCGGCTGGACGCCCTGGCGGACCTGAAGAAAGCACTCGAGGACACCACGATGGACAAGCCCGAATTCGTCTACACCACCTACATCCACACCACGCCGGAGCAACTCTGGCGCGGGCTGACCGACCCGGCCTTCACCCGGCGCTACTGGCAGGTCGCCTTCGAGTCCGACTGGGCGACCGGGTCGGCGTATACGCTCCGGCTGAACCAGCACGACCTGGCCATCGCCGACCCGGCGCAGGTCGTGCTCGAATCGGATCCGTACCGCCGGCTGTCCTACACCTGGCACACGTTCACGCCGGAATGGGCGGCCGCCTACCAGATCAGCGACGAGCACCTGGCCCGGGTGGCCAGTGAGCCGCGCTCCACGGTGACGTTCGATCTCGAACCGCTCGGGGACATGGTCAGGCTGACCGTGCGGCACGACGGCTTCGGGCCGGACAGTGCCGTGCTGCCGGGCATCAGCGAGGGCTGGCCGCGCATCCTGTCCGGCCTGAAGACGCTGATGGAAACCGGGGACGCCCTCCCCGCGGGATAGGTCGCAGGCACCAGGCACGCCCCCGGGCAGCCCGGTTTGACCAGGCCAGCCGGGGGCAGTTCATGCCCGTCGGAAGCGGGTGGTCGCGATGAATCCAGCCGAGCGGGTCATCCGCAAGGTAGACGCGACCCAGAAGCGCTTCACGCCGACGGCCTTCGTGTTCGGCGTGAGCAAGAAGTACGGCGACGACAACGGCGGGGTCCTGGTCTCTAATCTGGCGTTCTCCGCATTCCGGGCGCTGTTCCCGCTGCTCCTGATCCTGGTGACGGTGCTGGGCCTGGCCGCCTCGATCGACGCGGGGTTCCGCCAGGACGTCATCAACGCGGTGGCCAAGCAGATCCCGGAGGTCGGCACCCAGGTCACCGGGAACGTGCACAAACTGCGGCGCTCGAGCGTCATCGGGCTCGTCGTGGGCCTCATCGGCCTGGTCTGGGGAGCGACCGGGCTGGCCCAGGCGGGCCTGTTCACGATGGAACAGGTGTGGAACCTGCCCGGCCCCGCCCGGCCCGGCTACGTGCAGCGCCTGGGGCGGGCCCTGGAGTTCCTCGGTGTGCTTGGCCTCGGAGTGATCCTGACCACGCTGCTGGCCAGCCTCAACACCTACGGCAAGAAGGCCGTCATCTTCGTGATCCTCGCTGAGTTGGCGGCGGGCCTGCTCAACGTGGGCATGTACCTGGCCTCGTTCCGGATCCTGACCCCGAAGGGCGTGCCCACCCAGAAGCTGATCCCGGGCGCGGTGGCGGGCGGGATCGCCTGGACGCTGCTGCAGATCCTCGGCACGTACCTGGTGCACCACTACGTGCGCAGCGCCTCGGCCTACGGCGTCTTCGGGACCGTGCTGGGCCTGGTGGCCTGGATCTACCTGGCCGTCGAGGCCACCGTGTACGCGGCCGAGTTCAACGTGGTGCTGGCCCGGCGCCTGTGGCCGCGCTCCATCGTCCAGCCGCCGCTCACCGAGGCGGACCGGGCCAGCATGGCCCTGCAGGCGCTGCAGAACCAGCGCCGCGAGGAGCAGCACATCGAGGTGTCGTTCCACGACCGGCCGCCGGGTCACCCGGTCCCCGACAGCACCCCGCAGACGCCGGACGAGGTTGCCCCGCCCGCCTCCTGACTCGGTACACGCCGGAAAGGCGGGCCCTGGCGGCGGGCCCCAGCCCTGGCCCAGCCCCGGCCCGGGCCCTGGCCGCGCTCGCCGACTGGCTCTGCGACGCAGCCCGCCCTATCGGTCCAGCGGACCAATTAAGCGGATTTCAAATACGCAATGCGGGCGAGTTCACCGAAAGGTGCTCCGGGTGTTTGCCAGGCACTCTGCCTGCGCATATTCCTGCGTGATGTCATCTAACGGGGAGCGGGATCATCGTGTTCCGTATTGTCACAGGTATGCGCTCGCGGAGCGGGAATATTGTCCGTGATGGCCATTTCAGGCCGCAGGCGCGAATAGGGGCCGCGGGCGCGGCCCTGGTCGCGGCGGGCGTCGCCGCGTGCGGCGTGACAGCCGCGGGTGCGGGCACCGGGCCTGCCGCGGGTGCGGGCACCGGGCCTGCCGCGGCGGCCCGGCCTGCTCCGGCTACCCAGGCCGCCGCGGCCACCCGGCCGGCCCCCCACCCTGACGTCCCGCCCGCCTACGCGCGGACCCTCACCGTGACCAGGCTGGCCAACGCCGGGCCGGGATCGCTGCGGGCCGCGATCAGTACCGCCAACGCCAGCCTGCCGGGCCGTTCCACGCTGATCAGGTTCGCCGTCGGCGGCACCATCACCCTGACCAGCGCATTGCCGGCCTTCTCCCGGAACACGACGCTCAACGGGACCACCGCACCCGGCTACGCCGGCGCCGCGCCCGTGGTGGAGATCGACTGTAACGGGCAGGGCGGGCTGGAGTTCGGCCCGGGCTCGTCCGGCTCGCGACTGCTGGCCCTCGCGGTGGACGACGCGGGCGGCGACGGGGTGACGCTAGAGGCCAGCAACATCACCCTCGACGGCAACTACATCGGCCTCAGCCCGGCCGGTGCCGCGTTCGGCAACCGCGGCGACGGGGTCTTCGTTGCGGCGTCGTCATACGGGAACACGATCGGCGAGAACCTGACGGGCAAGTCCGGAGCGGTCTCCAACGTTATTTCCGGCAACGGCGGGAACGGCATCACGCTGTCCGGATCGTCGATCAACACCGTGCAGGACAATCGCATCGGCACCGGCCCGGCCGGCACGGCCGCCATTCCCAACCATTACAACGGCCTCGCCATCACCGGGCACTCATACGGGAACGAGATTGGCGGCACCGCGTTCGTGGACTCCGCCACCGGCCAGGCGAACAACCCGACCGGCAGCAAGGGCACGGTGACCCCGGTATTCGTGGTCCCCCCGCAGGGCAACCAGATTTCCTCTAACGGTCTTAACGGCGTGCTCATCGACGCCGGCGCTGGGCACAACGAGCTCAACGGGAACTTCATCGGCACCACGGCCACCGGGGACGCTGCCCTCGGGAACGGCGCCAACGGGGTGTGGATCGACTCGGCGAACTACAACTCGCTGGCCGGCTGCACGTTCGTGGACAACCCATTCGTGTACTACAACGTGGTCAGCGGCAACAAGCAGGACGGCCTGCGCATCACCGACGCCAAAGGCACGGTCGTCCAGGCCAACTTCTTCGGCGTTGGCGCCAACAACACGGCGATCGTCGGCAACAGGCTCAACGGCATCGCGGTCGCGGGGTCCTCGAAGGACACCCAGGTGGGCGGGGTGATCCCGCTGGGGAACGTGTCCGCGGGCAACGTGCTCAACGGGATCAAGGTCAGCGGCAGGACCAGCGGGTTCACCACGTTCAACACCTTCGGCGGGCTCCTGGCCTTCAAGGGCGCCGCGCCGAACGGCCGGGACGGCCTGCTGATCAAGGCCACCGGGGGTAACAACCTGGTTCGCACCAACGTGTTTTCCGGTAACCGCCGCAACGGCATCGAGATCGGCGGCAACGCGTCCGGGGTCACCGTGGACCCGGACATCGCGGGCCTGACCACGAACGGCAGCAGCCCGCTGCCCAACGGCGGGGACGGGCTGCGGATCGACGGCACCGCGCACGGCAACGTCATCGGCGGCTCGCTGCGCTCGGTGATCCCGCAGAACACGTTCTCCGGGAACGATGGCTACGGCGTGGTCATCACCGGCCACGCCAGCCACAACCGGGTGTTCGCCACCTTCGTCGGCACCAAGCTGCTGGGCCTGGCGGCGCTGGGCAACCACCAGGGCGGCGTCCTGCTCACCGGCCACGCGCAGGCCAACGTCATCGGCGCCGTCAGCCTGAGACCGGCCAACCTGATCAGCGGCAACACCGGGAACGGTGTCACGCTGCGGGCCGGGCACGACCGGGAACCGGGTGATCAGGAACTACATCGGCCTGAACCGGAGGGGCCGGCGGCTGCCGAACACCGGCCGCCCGGTCGTGAACCACGGCAGGCACAACCGGATCCGGGGCAACCGGACCTGAGCCAGGGCCGGCCCGTGGTCAGGCGGCGGCCAGCACGCCTACCCGCCGCCGGGCGGTCAGGCGGCTGGCGGACGTGCCGACGTAGCTGCCCGAGGTCGGTGCCACGTCGCGGTAGTCACGGCCGGTCGCGACCGTGACGTAGCTGCTGCCCGCCCGCCGGCCGTGACAGGGGTCGAAGGGCACCGCGATCGCGTCCCGGGCCCGGGGGATCACGACCTCGACCCAGGCGTGCGTGCCGCCCTGGCCGATCAGGTGCCCGGAGACGTACCGGGCCGGCAGCCCCAGCAGGTGGCAGAGGGCCAGCATCACGTGGGCCATGTCCTGGCAGACGCCGCGGCCGCCGGCCAGCGCCTCGGCGGCCGTGGTCCGTACCGACGTGACCCCGTCGGCGTACTCCAGCGAGCCGTGCACCAGCTCGCAGACCCGCTCCGCCTGGTCCAGCGGGCCGGCGGCGGGCGGCAGGTGCCCGGCGAGGTCGCGGAGCCGGTCATCGGCGGCGGTCAGCCGGGTCGGGGACAGCAGCGCGGGGCTGTGCAGCGCCCGCAGGGGCAGGACGGCGGGCCCGTCGCGGCGGATCCGCTCCACGATGGCGGTGAGCCGGAACTCCACGGCCTGCGCCACCTGCTCGGCGCGCAGCCAGGTGACCACGTTGCCGTGCCGATCCTGGCGCAGCTGGCGCCGGGCCTGCGCGCCCGTCACCTCGAGCTGGTGGGCCCGCCGGAGCTGGCCGCCGTGCCGGGAGGGGGGCACGATGACCAGGCGCTGCCGCAGCGACCGCACCGGGGCGTCGTACTCGTAGCGGAAGCTCTGCTCGATGACGTAGGTCACCCGCCGGGCGGCGTCCAGGTCGAGCTCCCGGTGATCGAGCAGCTCTGACCCGTGCGGCCCGGCCCCGTGCGGCCCGGCCCCGTGCGGCCCGGCCCCGTGCTGCAGGAACCGCTGGAGACGGGGATCGAGTGTCATCCGGGCGCCTCCTCAGCCTGAACCACCATCGACTCCAGGATCGGGCCGCCGAACGTCGTCGCCATGGCCACGTCCGACGCGTCCCGTCCCCGGCCGATCACCACCCGGCCCTTGCGCCGCATGTTGTTGCGGGGATCAAAGGTCCACCACCGCCCGCCCAGCCAGACCTCCATCCAGGCGGCAAAGTCCATCGGCGCGGGGTCCGGCGGGACGTCCATGTCGGGCAGGTACCCGAAGACGTAGCGGGCCGGGATGTTCAGCGCCCGGCAGAACGAGATGGCCAGGTGGGTGAAGTCCCGGCAGACGCCCCGGCCCGCCGCGTAGACGTCCGCGGCGGTGGACAGCGGGGTGCTGCTGCCGTACTTGAATTCCAGATGGCCGTGCACGTAATCGCAGATGGCCTGGACCCGGCGGTAACCCGGGGGCAGCGTGCCGAACCGGGACCACGCCTCGTCGGCCAGCACGTCAGGCAGGCAGTACCGGCTCGGCAGGGTGTAGATCAGCGTGTCATCGGGCAGCGCGTCGGGCTTGGCCTCGGTGGCGCCGTCGTCCGCGTCCTCGGGGGCGTCGGGAACGTCGGCCACCGCGTGATAGCCGACGCTGGACCGGCCGGCCGGGAGCACGGCCCGGGCGCACGGGTTGCCGTACAGGTCGGTGTAACTGTGCAGCTCCATGGGGGCTGCACGCGACCAGCGCTCGTGATCCACGACGACATACGCATCCGGGTCCACGGCCCGGGCCCGCGGGGCTGCACCTGGAAGACCACCGGCGTGTCGATGGCGGCCAGGTAGGTGAAATCGCATCCCACCTGAATACGCCGCCGTCGCATATCCCTATCGTCCACGGCGGATGTTTCTGCCCCGTTACGTCAGGTCCAGCCGCGTGGACCCGCTTTCGTCTTGTGACTCATCTCACTCTCCTCCCCGGCTGGGCCGGAGGAATCGTCTGGCCTGGGCGGTGGAAAGTGGATGAAATCGCCCCGATCAGGGTATGTACCTGGTGGGCTGCTGGCCAGCAGCCTTTGCTGGTTCGCTGGTGCTGCGTCCCGGGCCTGGCTAGGATGCCAACGCTGGCGGGTGGCGACCATGACGATCTGCGGCAATGTACCGATCTGGCGGCAGGCTGTTCAGAGCCTTTCCAGGTACACTGGCCTGCCTCAGGACGGCGATGGCCTGGATCGCATGCTGTCCCGCCTTGATGTTTCCCGGCCCCAACGGCAGCGGCCGAAGGGCGTCCCTGCAAACGGCGGAGCGTGATGGGAGTCGGAATGCGCGTTCTGGTTCTAGGCGGCGATGGTTTCTGTGGCTGGCCGACCTCGCTTTACTTGTCGGACCGCGGCCACGATGTCACCATCATCGACAACTTGAGCCGTCGCAAGATCGACATCGACCTGGAAGTGGAGTCGCTGACTCCGATCCGGCCGATCGGCGAGCGGATCCGGGTCTGGCGGGAGGTCTCCGGCCGCGAGATCGGCTTCGTGAGCATGGACCTGGCGACCGAGTACGACCGGCTGGCCATGCTGCTGGCGGAGCTGCGGCCGGATGCGATCGTGCATTTCGCCGAGCAGCGCGCTGCGCCGTACTCGATGCGGACCACGGCCACCAAGCGTTACACGGTGGACAACAACGTGCGGGCCACGCACAACCTGCTGGCCGCGCTGGTCGACACCGGGATCGACGCCGCGCTGGCGCACCTGGGCACGATGGGCGTCTACGGCTACGGCTGGTCGGGCAGCGCGCCCATCCCCGAGGGCTACCTGACCGTGAAGGTGCCGACGCCCGACGGTGAGCTGGAGCGGGAGATCCTGCACCCGGCCAACCCCGGGTCGGTGTACCACATGACCAAGACGCTCGACCAGCTGATGTTCGCGTTCTACGCCAAGAACGACGGGCTGCGGATCACCGACCTGCACCAGGGCATCGTGTGGGGCACGCAGACCGAGCAGACCGGCCAGGACGAGCGGCTCATCAACCGGTTCGACTACGACGGTGACTACGGCACCGTGCTCAACCGGTTCCTGATGCAGGCCGCGATCGGGCACCCGCTGACCGTGCACGGCACCGGCGGCCAGACCCGCGCGTTCATCCACATCCGGGACACCGTGCGGTGCATCGAGCTGGCCATCACCAACCCGCCCGAGGCCGGGGACCGGCCGCGGTGCTCAACCAGATCACCGAGACCCACCGGGTCCTCGACCTGGCCAAGATGGTCGGCGACGTCATGGGCGTGGACATCGCCTACCTGCCCAACCCGCGCCGCGAGGCCGAGGAGAACGACCTGATCGTCCGCAACGACCAGTTCCTCGCCCTGGGCCTGCAGCCGACCACGCTGTCCGAGGGGCTGCTGGGCGAGGGCACCGAGATCGCCAGGCACTATGCCCACCGGGCCGACCCTCCAAGATCATCGCCCGCTCGGTCTGGAAGGCCGGCATGGAGACCGCTGACGACCTGATGACCGAGCTGCCCGCCCGGGGGTAGCCGCGCCAGGGATTGCAGCCCGGGGACAGCCGCCAGCGCGGCACGCTGGGTTCGGCGCGGCACGGCGGCACCGGATCCCGGGCCGCCGCGCCGGCCGCCCTGGCCCGGCGGGACGCGAATCACGTAGCGTGACGTGTCATGACGTCACCCGGGCCGCGCTGCGGTTCCGGCCGATCGCCGCCGGCGGTCGTGCGCACCGGCCCGGCGGCACGCCTGGCGGATCCTGGCCGTCTCGATCGTGGTGTCCGCGGTGACCGTGGCGGCCGAGCTCGTCGCCGATCGGCTCCTCGACCGGGCCGACCTGGCCACGGCGCTGTTCGGCGCCTTGTCCACCTCGACGGTCAGCCTGCTCGGCGCGGTGTTCCTGTCCGGCTTCCTGTGGCCGTCTGATCAGTGATCCGAGCACGGGGCCGGGGCAGCACCGGGCCCGCGGACGGCTGGGACACCCAGGACCACGAGCACGGGACACCGGCCACGCGGACACCCAGGCCACGAGCACGGGCGCGCACCGGCACCCGGATCCGCGACGTGCTTCGGTCGCTGCCCTGGGGCTCGCTGGTCCTGGCCGACCTGCTGACCACCGTGATCATCGTGGCGGGGCTGGTGGCGCTGGTCATTCCCGGGCTGGCCGCCATCACGCTGCTGGCCGTGGTCGGGCCGGTCATCGAGATCGAGCACCGGCACGCCGTGGCGGGCCTGCGCCGTTCCGCGCACCTGGTCCGGCCGCTTTCTGGCGGGTCGCGGCGTTCGGCGACGCTGCCCCTGCTGCTGTCCAGCGGGATCGTGGCCATCCTGCCCGATCCGTCCGGGCACCGACGACGCGGTGACCACCCTGATCGTCCGGTCGATCGGGAAGGCGATCCTCGACTCGGTGGTCGGCCTGCTGCTGGTGGAGCTGCTACCGCCTCATCGCCGCCGACCGCGCCGCGGCCCGCCTGGCGGCCCGGCCGCTCGCCGGCAGCGGATCCGGCCGCGGGCTTACCCGACATGCTGCCTCAGGGGGCGCCGGGCCGGCCGGGCCTGATGGTGGCGCCCGGTCAGGGCAGGCTGGACCGGGGCCGCCCCAGGCAGGGGGCCAGCGTGGCCGCGAACCGGCTGCCGGGGGCCTGCGCGTGCGACCCGTTCCGCGTCCGCGGCCGTGTCCACGTCGAGAAGCTCCGGACCTGCCGGACCCGCAGGCCCGCGTCGCGCAGCCGGTCCAGCTGGACCCGGCCGGTGTGATCCGCCGACATCGGCACGCCCAGGATCAGCTCCGGATCGGGCCGGCGCAGGCCGAGCAGCCAGAAGCCGCCGTCCTCGGCCGGGCCGAACACCGCGTCCGCGTCCCCGGCGGCCAGCGGGTGCGCCACCGTCTCCAGCAGCCCCGGGGTCACCTGGGGGGTGTCCATGCCGATCAGCACGATGGGCAGGGCGAGCTCGGCGTAGGCGTCGTCGAAGGCGGCGGCGATCCGCTCGTCCAGCCCCTGGCCGCGCTGCGGCGACACCTCGAAGCGGGCGGGCAGCTCCGCCCGCAGCGCGCCGGGCGCGGCCCGCTGGTCATCCAGGGCCAGCGTGTGCCGGGCGAAGCAGGCGCTGGCCCCGGCCTCCAGGGTGTCGATGAGCGCCGCCTCGGCCAGCGTCGCGGCTTCCTGCGGGGTAAACGGCGGGATGAGCCGGGTCTTGACCCGGCCCGGCACCGGAGCCTTGGCCAGGACGATGAGCTGGGCCGCGACGGTGCCGCCGAGCGGTGTTCGACGGGCTGCCGGCCGGTGCTGGTTCGACGGGCTGTCGCTCATGAGGCGAGCACCCGGCGCATGTCGCGGACGGTCCGCACCGTCCCGCCTACCGTCCCGGTCACCTTGGACCGCCCAGACCGGGGCAGGTAGGGGATATCCACCTCGTCGATCCTCCAATCGGCGGTGGCCGCCGTCATCACCATCTCCAGCGGGTAGCCGAAGCGCCGGTCGGCGAGCCCTAGCCCGAGAAGCGGGACGCGGCGGGCGCAGCGCATCGGCCCGAGGTCGCGCAGGCGCACCCCGGTGCGGCGGCGAAGCTCCAGCGGCGAGGACCTTGTTCGCCACCCGGGCGTGCACCGGCCAGCTGCCCAGGGTGCGGGTCATCCGGCGGCCCAGCACCAGGTCGGCGGGGCCGAGCCGGACCGGGTCGGCGACCTGCGGCAGGTCGCGGGGGTCGAGCGAGGCGTCCGCGTCCATGAAGCAGACGATGTCGCTGGTCGCCGCGGCCAGCCCGGCGTGGCAGGCGGCGCCGAAACCGCGCTGCGGAACCTGGATGACCGTGGCCCCGTGATCCGCCGCGATGCTGGCCGACGCGTCGGTCGAGCCGTTGTCGGCCACGATGGGGTGAAAGCCGGCCGGCATCCGGGACAGGACCCAGGGCAGCGCCTCCGCCTCGTTCAGGCAGGGCAGGATGACGTCGATCCTCATGGCGCGACCGTAGCCCGGAAGGACCGTGATCGACCCTTACAGAGCTGTGACGTATCATCCCGCACCGTATGAGCCCAGGTTGACCCCGTGATTCGCTGCTGTCATGCGAATACTGGTGACCGGGGCCGCTGGCTTCATCGGCTCCCATGCAGTCGACGTCATGCGGGCGGCGGGCCACGAGGTCCAGGGCCTGGACTCGCTGACCCCGGCCGTGCACACCGGGCGGCCCGATTACCTGCCGGACAACTTCGACCTGGCCGTGGGGACGTCCGCGACCCGGACGCGGTCCGCCGGGCGGTGGCGGGCGCGGACGTCGTGTGCCACCAGGCCGCCCTGGTCGGCCTCGGCGTCAACCTGGCCGACCTGCCCGCCTACTCCGACGTGAACGTGACCGGTACCGCGGTGCTGCTCGAGGCCATGGGCCGCAGCGGCGTGCCCCGCCTGGTGCTGGCCTCGTCCATGGTGGTCTACGGGGAAGGTGCCTACGACTGCCCGGAGCACGGCCGGGTCCGCCCGGCCCCGCGGGACGTGAGCGATCTGGAGGCGGGCCGCTTCGAGCCCCGCTGCCCGCAGTGCTCCGCGCCGCTGACCGTGGCCACCGTCACCGAGGACGCCCCGCTGGATCCCCGTAACGCCTACGCGGCCAGCAAGCTCGCCCAGGAGCATCTGGCCGCCACCTGGGCCAGGATGACCGGCGGGTCCGCGGTCGCGCTCCGCTACCACAACGTGTACGGGCCGCGGATGCCGCGGGACACGCCGTACTCGGGCGTGGCGGCGATCTTCCGGTCCGCGCTGGAAGGGGGCCGGTCCCCGCAGGTGTACGAGGACGGCCAGCAGCGGCGCGACTTCGTGCATGTGCACGACGTGGCCCGGGCCAACCTGGCCGCGCTGCGCGCGGGCGTGCCCGGGCTCGCTGCGGGCCTTCAACGTGGCCAGCGGAGAGCCGCACACGGTCGGCGAGATGGCGGAGGCGCTGGCCGGCGCGTTCGGCGGCCCCGCTCCCACCGTGACCGGGCGCTACCGGCTGGGCGACGTCCGGCACATCGTGGCCTCGCCCGAGGCGGCCACCCGCGGGCTCGGATTCCGCGCCGAGACCAGGTTCGCCGACGGGATGACCGAGTTCGCCCACGCCCCGCTGCGCCGCCCGGCCGGCGGCGGAATGAGCAGCGCCGCGTAGGCGCTGGCGGCCAGCCCGTAAGGCCGGTACGGCGGCCAGCCCGTGCGGGCTGAGCGGCCGCCAGTCGCGCGGCGGCCAGCCCGTCAGGCCCAGGTCCGGCCAGCCCGTGCGGGGCGCAGCGCAGGCACTTCCAGCTCGCCTGCCGGGCGTAGCCCGGGTCCGCGATCAGGGCCGTGTGCTGCCCGCTGGGCCGTTGCCGGGCCAGCGGCAGCCGGATCACGAACTGGCAGCCGCGCGCGATGTTCTGCACGGCGATCTGCCCCGAGTGCGCCTCCACGATGCCGCGGGCGATGCTGAGCCCGAGCCCGGCGTTGTTGTCCGGGCCGGGGGTGCGGGCCGTCTCCGCCCGGAACGCCACGTCGAAGACCCGGGGCAGGGCCTCGGGCGGGATCCCGCCGCAGGCGTCCACCACGCTGACGCAGGCCATGCCGCGGTGCAGGTCACCCTGGACCTCGACCATGCCCTCGGACGGCGTGTGCCGGATGGCGTTGGTCACCAGGTTGCGCAGCGCCCGGCCGAACTCATCGGCGTCGACCAGGACCGGCAGCCCGCGTACTGAGGAGCCGCGCAGCCGCACGCCCTTGGCGCGGGCCAGCGGCTCGGTGCTGGCCAGGGCCTCGGCCACCAGGTCGTCCAGCCCGACCAGGCGGCGGGACAGCCGCAGCGCGCCCGCGTGGATGCGGGCCAGCTCGAACAGGTCGTCGATCATGGCGGACAGCCGGTCGGCCTCCCGGCGGATCTGCGTGTGGTACGTGGTCACCGTCTCGAAGTCGACCACCACGCCGTCCTCCAGTGCCTCCGCCATGGCGCGCAGCCCGGCCAGCGGGGTGCGCAGGTCGTGGCTGACCCAGGCGACGAGTTCCCGGCGGCTGGCTTCCAGCGCCCGCTCCCGGGTCCGGGACTCGGCGAGCTTCTCGTGCGCCAAGGCCAGCTCCTCGGACAGGGTGGCGAACTCGGCGGGCAGGCGGGCCTGGGGCGGCTCGTAGTAGCCGACGCTGCCGACGTTGCGGACCGCCTCGAGCAGGACCCGGCTGGCCGCGGTGACCCGGTGGCCGACCAGCAGCGCGACCGCGAAACCCGCCACGCCCGCGATGACCACGACGGCCAGGACGACGTTCCGGTCGTCCACGGAGATCATCATCTTGTAGGCGATGACCCCGACCCCGGCCATCGAGCTGACGATGACCACCGCGGCCACCACGAACAGGAGCGTGGCCAGCGACCGCCGTGCGAGCAGCCGGACGCTGAGCAGCCCGGCCGCGGCGGAGGCGACGGCGACCCCGGCGACGGTGTACGTCACCTGCCAGAGGGTGGGCGCGTCGATGCCTGTCATGCTTCTCCCGGTTCGTAGCGGTAGCCGACACCCCAGACGGTGACGATCCGCCGGGGCGCGGTCGGGTCCGGCTCGATCTTTTCCCGCAGCCGCCGGATGTGGACGGTGACGGTCGAGGTGTCGCCGAAGGTCCAGCCCCACACGTGCGCCAGCAACTGCTCCCGGCTGAACGCCTGCCGGGGACGGCCCATGAGGAACACCAGGAGGTCGTACTCCCGGGAGGTCAGGGACAGCGCGCCCTCGGCCAGCATGACCGAGTGCGCGCCCAGGTCGACGACGAGGTTGCCGTCCTTGATGACGCCGAGCGCGGGCGGGTCGGGCAGGCCGCCGCCCCGGGCGCGGCGCAGCACGGACCGGACCCGCAGGGCCAGCTCGCGGGGGCTGAACGGCTTGGTGACGTAATCGTCGGCGCCGGTCTCGAAGCCGACCACGCGGTCGGTCTCCTCTCCCAGCGCGGTCAGCATGACCACGGGGATAGGCCATTGCGCACGCAGTCTCCGGCAGACTTCCAGGCCGTCGATGCCGGGCAGCATCAGGTCCAGGACCACCAGGTCCGGCGGTTCGGCGGCGACCCGGCGCAGGGCCTCGTAGCCGTCGCCGACGCATTCCACGTGGTGCCCATCGCGCGTCAGGTAACGCCCGACGACATCAGCCAGGGTCGCGTCATCGTCGACCACGATGATCCGGCCCGGCCGGTCGGGGTTGGTGTTCACCCTTACACCGTAGATGCCGCACTGACTTTGCGCCCCTGACCGGGACAGATCCGTCATCGGTCCGTAAGGGTCATTCCGCTGCCGGCGAGGTTAGGCTCATCGCCGCTGCCACCGGACCGGGCCGCTGCCCGGCCAGACCCCGGAAGGAGGGGACCGCGTGCTCGGTGAGCTGTACGAAGATGCTCTCGCTGGCCTGGCGCGGCCGGAAATCGAGTACGAGGACGGCCGCCGGACCCCGCTGCGGATCGACGACTGGCTGCACCTGATCCCCGGCGACGCCTCGATCCTGGACCGCTGCCAGGGCCACACGCTGGACGTCGGGGCCGGCCCCGGGCGGCTCACCGTGGCGCTGGCCGAGCGGGGCGTGCCAACCCTCGGCATCGACATCACGCCGTCGGCCGTGCAGCTGGCCCGGTCCTGCGGCGCGCTGGCGCTGCACCGGGACGTGTTCGCCACGGTCCCGGGGACCGGGCGGTGGGCCCGGGTCCTGCTCGCCGACGGCAACATCGGCATCGGCGGGGACCCGGATGCCCTGCTCAGCCGGGTGGCCGAGCTGCTGAAGCCGCTGGGCCAGGCCCTGGTCGAGGTGGAGCCGCCCGGCGCGCCGCTGGCCCAGGACATGGTCCGGCTGAGCCACGCGGGCCAGTGCAGCTCCTGGTTCCCCTGGGCGTCCATCGGCGCCGACCAGATCAGCGAGCTCGGCCTGCGCGCCGGGCTGGCCGTGACCGAGGTATGGACCGACGCGGGCCGCTGGTTCGCCGCGCTGGCCCGGGGGATCGACGCATGAGCCCCAGACTCCGGGCCGCCGCGGCGGTGGCCGCGGCTACGGCGCTGACGGCGCTGATGGTCGTCACGGTCCACCCGGCGCCGGTCACCGCGGTGATCGGCACCACCCCGCTGGCGGTCATCCTGTGGGCCGTCTTCGCGGCCGGCGCCTGGCTGGTGCTGAAGCTGCCGGGCCGCTGGGCGGTGGCCCTGATCGTGACCGGCGGCATCGCCGTGCAGCTGGCGGCCCTGTCCGCCGGGCCGCAGGGCAGCGACGACCTGTACCGCTACATCTGGGACGGCCGGGTCCAGGCCGCAGGCATCGACCCGTACCAGTACGCCCCGGCCGCGCCCCAGCTCGCCTCGCTCCGCGACCCGTTCCTCTGGGGCGCCCACACGCCGCACTGCGTGCCCGCCGGGCTGCGGCTGGACAACTCCGCCCAGCTGGCTGACCCCGGCTGCACCAGGATCAACCGGCCCATCGTGCACACCATCTACCCGCCGGTGGCCGAGGCGTACTTCGTGGCGGTGCACTACCTGTCCCCGGCGGGCAGCGGGACCACGCCGATCCAGGCGGCCGCGGCCCTCTGCGCCGTCCTGGTCACCCTCCTGCTCTTGTACGGCCTGCCCAGGCTGGGCCAGGATCCCCGGCTCGCCGTGCTGTGGGCGTGGTGCCCCACGGTGGCCTTTGAGGGCGGCAACAACGCGCACGTGGACATCCTGGCCGCGGGGTTCACCGCGGGCGCGCTGATCCTGCTGGCCCGGCCCGGGGCAGCAGGTCACCCACTGCGCCGCCCGGTGGCCGGGGGTGTCCTGCTGGCCCTGGCCATCTGGACCAAGGTCACCCCGGTGCTGGTCGCGCCCGCCGTGCTCCGGCGCCGCCGGCCCCTCGCGGTGATCTGCGCGGGCATCACCACCACCATGATCGTGTACCTGCCGCACGTGCTGGCCGTGGGCAGCGGGGTCATCGGGTTCCTGCCCGGTTACCTGCAGGAGGAGGGCTACGCCAACGGCTCCCGGTTCCTGCTGGTCGGCACGCTAGTGCCGGGGAAGTGGGGGTTCCTCGCGGCCTTCGTGATCCTCGGCGGGGTCGCCCTGGCCGTCCTGCTCCGCGGTGATCCGGACCGGCCCTGGCGCGGCGCCCTGGTCATGACCGGCGCGGCGCTCGCCGTGACCACGCCCCCGTTCCCCTGGTACGCCCTCCTGCTCATCCTGCTGGTCGCCTTCGACGGCCGGGCCGAATGGCTCGCCTTCGCCGTGGTCCGTTACCTGGCCGTGAGCTCACCGCTGCCGGGCGTGCATGTCCCGGTCCTGGACACCGAGCGGGCCGGGTACGGCCTGGCCCTGGCCGTGGTCACGGTGACGGCGCTAATCCGCTGGCGGCGGGCCCGCGCCCTGGTCCGGCCCGCGCCCGCCCCTTCCCCCGCGCTGCCCGCGGCGGTCCCGGAGGCCATCCCCGTATCCCAGTGAGGTTCGCGGGCCACATCAGGAAGGACAGAGGTGCGGGCGGCATCCTTTCGGGCTCGCGGGTCAGAAAGCGGCGCCCTTTCGGGCTCACGGTCAGAAAGCCGCGCCCTTTCGGGCTCCGGGTCAGAAAGCGGCACCCTTTCGGGCTCCGGGTCAGAAAGCGGCGCCCTGCGTTGCTCTCCCCGCCTCGCGCCTGATGGTCGAATTGGCCTCGCACACGACCATCGCGATGGCAAGAATCCCGTGGCTGAATGTTCCTTCGCGCAGAATCTGGGGATCGCTGTGCCCGACTGCCGCTGCTTTCTTCCAGGGTGTGCGTTGCGGTCAGGACGGGCTAGCTTGCGCCGGCGATAGCCTCGTGGGCGCTTCTGATGATGTCTTCCTGCTCGGCCGCGGACAGGTCGATGCTTTCGTGACCAGGATAGTCGGCACGGACATCGGCGAGCAGTTTCTGCGCGTTCTCCGGGTCGGCGACCACCAGCACCGCAGCGCCCCCGGCCTGGACCGACTCACCGATCGACTTAAGGAAGTCCTTGCTCTCCTGACGCCGGTGCTTCCCGACAAAGTGCCCGATCGTGGCTCCGATCCCGGTATCGACACCGACGCCTACGGCGCCCGCGACGAAGATGGGCAACAGCGCGCCACCGGTCGCTATCGTGCCCAGCCCCAGCACGGCCACGCCCAGCCCTACGGCTGAGCCGATGAGCACCGCGTGCGAGTGCACATAGTTGACCTTGACTTTGCCCCTGCCGGTCTTGTAGACGATCGCCATCTCGCGGATCGTTGCCCCGCCGGAGTCGACCTTAGCGTCGAGCTGATCAACGGCTTCTTCGGCGGCATTCCGCGAGTTGACCTTGATCCCAATAATCCTCAAGTTCTCCGCTGCCACGGCTCACTAACCCCTCTTGTCATCTGGTTCCCGGGCGCGGCAGCCGTCCTCATCCCCGGGCTGCGCGCAGAACACATCATGCCCCGTTACCCGCTGCACACACCCGCAGGGAATCCGCGCTCTACGCTGCGGCGCAGGCAGCACACCATTGACCGGATACGCCGAATGTCGCATTAGAGGGTGTCCGACACATATGCAAGGGGTCCCACATCTGGGCTGATAATGAACTGACCATGATCCTGGGCACTTGGTGCTGCTATTTCGCAGTAATTGCCCAGGATCATGAAGGTCCGAGCTGACAGTTGGATCCTCCGCTTCTCCAAGGGCCAGGAATCGAGCGTGATCATGGCTGGCCGCGAGGGCCGGGGGGATCCGGGCCGTGGGTCGGGCGGGCTGGATGCCAGACGTCGAAGGCGGCCGGGGAGCAGCCGGCGACGGGGCGTCCGGGGCGGCGGGGGGCGTCTGCTGGGTACGGGTCTGGGCGGCTGCGGGTGGAGCCTGCTGGGTGCGGGTCTGGGCGGCCGCGGGGGGCGTCTGCTGCTTCCGGGCCCGGGCCGCTGCGGCGGCCGCCTGCTGCTTGCGGTCCCGGGTCGCGGCCCGGCGCCAGGCCAGGGCGTAGATGACCGCGGAGGCCGCGAACATGACCCCGGTCACGGCCAGCCAGCGCCACAGGTATGGCTGGGTGGTCAGCCCGCTGGCCCGGTGATATTCGGGCCCGGACAGGCCCAGGATGAGCGGGAAGAAAGCCAGCAGGAGCAGCAGGGAGAACGCCACCGGGATCCGCACGTAGTTGATCACTGGCGGACCCGGAACCTGGCCGGGCGCGGACGGGCTGGCTTGGCTCGGGCTGGCTTGGCTTGGGCTGGCCGGGGGCTGGCTTGGCTCGGGCTGGCCGGGCTCGGGCTGGTCGGGCTCGGGCCGGTCGGGCTCGGGCTGGCTTGGCTCGGGCTGGCTTGGCTCGGGCTGGCCGGGCTCGGGCTGGCCGGGCTCCGGCGTCCCCGCCCGGGCAGCAGTCGCTGCACAGACAGGTCGGCCAGGGAGTACAGGGGGAACAGCAGCAGGTCGTGGCCGACGATCGCGACCGCGAACCAGATCGCGAAGCCGCGGAACTGGCCGGTGGCGATCACCGCCCGGACCGCGTAACCGGCCAGTGCGAACGCGGCCAGCAGGGCCAGCAGGTGCAGCGGGTTAGCGCCGTACCAGTACCGGATCCGGCCGGTGATGCTCCTGCCGCGGGTCGTCACGCCCGTCACGCCTGCTTCAGGAACGTGATCTTGTTGACCCACTTCGTGTTGTGCACGCCCGGCGCGTTCGGGATGATCGTCCGCGCCGGGTAGCCGTGGTCGCGGGGCAGCACCTGAGCCGTTGAGCCGTGACCGCCAGCAGCGACTGCGGGTCAGCCACCTGGCCCGCGGACAGGACCGCGGACTTGAAGGCGCCCACCTGCTGGATCGAGTCAACCTGCGCCGCGGCTGGTGCCGGCATCCCGGCCAGCCGGGCCAGGTCGGCCAGCCGGACGCCGGTCCAGCGGGCGGACACCGACCAGCCTTCCACGCAGGCGATCGGCAGTTCCACCGCGTGCTGCGGCAGCGCGAGGGATCTGGTCCCGGGTCAGCGTGACGGTCCGCGCGCCGATCAGAGTGAGCCGGTAGGCGGGGCCAGTCCGCGGCGGTCAGGCCGATCGACGCCGCGGTGCGGTTGACCGGCAGGTAGTGCGGGGCCGTCGCGGACAGCCCGCGCGGCCCGAACAGTGCGGTGCGCCGGGCGGGCCCTCCGATGGACTGGCCGACGACCAGCCCGGCCAGGGTGACCGACGCGCCGCCGACGGCGGCCAGCAGGCCCCGGCGGGAGATGGTCGGGGCGCGCGGACGGGTCGGGCGCAGGCTTTCGCCGTCTGGTTCCGCGGGGTCCAATTCTTCTGGGCCGGTCCCCGCCAGCGGGGTACGCAGTTCCCGCCGCAGGCTCCGGGACCGCAGCCCCTTGACCATCCGCGGAAACTTCAGGGCCACGTGGATGACGAACCCGGCGATGAACACCCAGGCGCCGTAAAGGTGCGCGGTATAGAAGGAGAACGGGAAGACGTAGTAGTTCTGGATGTCCAGGATGCCGGTCGCGAACTCGAACAGCACGCCCCCGACCAGCATGATCAGGCTGACCCGCTCCAGGATCTGGGCCAGTGAGCGCACCGGTGGCCAGGCGAACAGGCGGGGGAGCACCGACCACAGCTTGGCCAGCACCACCGGCAGCAGGGCCAGCCCCAGCGTGATGTGCACCCCCTGGTCCACCCGGTACAGCCAGGACGGGTCGGTCGGCCAGGAGAACAGGTAGAAGTGCAGCAGGCCCGCGCCGGGCGTCTGGTCGTTGCCCGGCAGCAGCGGATCGTAGGCCGCGTAGGACAGCAGGCCGGTCACCGCGAGGATGGTCAGCCCGGCCAGCAGCACCACGGCCAGGACCGAGGTGAGCCACAGCCCACGCAGCGGGCTGCGCCAGATCCCCGGCCGGAACGGGCCGGGCGGCGGGTGCGCGGCGGGATGCCGGGCCGCGTCCATGGCCCGCCGGGCCAGGAGCGGCGGCCCGGCGGTACTCGGCCGCCGCCGACGCCGCGAGGGCCCGGCGGCGCCGGGCGGCCCGGCGCCGGCGTTCTTCGCGGCGCGTCCGGGCCGCGCGCCGCAGCCGGGCGGCGCGTGCCTCGGTCCCCTGGTTCCGGCCCCGGCCATGGTCTGACGGTAAGCACATCCGCGCAGGTGAAGGCCGGTTTCGTACCGGACGGTAAGAACCTCGTAAGAGCCGGGCGATCTGGCGGCTCCTGCGGCGGCGGGGAGCGCCGGGGCCTGCCGGACGGGTGTGCCGTCAGGCGGGCCGAGGGGCGGTGCCGGGGCTGCGCCTGCTCAGCAGTCACCCTGGCGGGCCTGCATGGCCCGGCCCAGCCGGGCCAGCGCGTCGGCGAATGTCTGCTGCTCCGCGGCGGAGAACGCCTCGAACAGCTCGGCCATGGCGTCCAGCCGGGGCTCCAGGGCCTGTTCCGCTTCCCGGGCCCCGCGCCGGGGACAGCTCGACCAGGGTGGCCCGGCGGTCGGTGGGATGCGGACGGCGGACCACGAGCTGGGCGTCCTCGAGCGCATCCACCATCGCGGTCATGTTCCGCGGGCTGACCCCGAGCTGGACGCCGAGGTCCCGCATGATCGCCGGGCCGCCGCAGTGCAGCGCCTGGAGCAGCCGGAGCCGGGCGTAGCTGAGCCCGCCGCAGGCCCGGCCCTCCATCCAGCGCAGGAACGCGGACGTGAAGCGGGCGGTCTCCGCGACCAGCCTGCGGCGGCGTTCCGCCTCGGGCAGGCCGGCCAGGGACATGCCGTCCGGGCGTCCGCGCCGGGAGGCGTGCCGTCCGGGACGTCCGCGCTGGGAGGCGTGCTGTCCGGGACGTCCACGGCTGGGAGGCGTGCTGTCCGGGACGTCCATGCCGGGAGGCGTGCCATCCGCGCCCAGGCCGTCTCCCGGGCGGGCTCCCCGGCGGCTCCGGGCCCTGCCCCAGCGCAGCCCTCAACCACGGTCGGCTCAAGCACCTGATCCACCCCCCCCCACGTCCAGCCTACCTGGGGTGCTTCGTTGACACTATTATTACGTACGGTAATATCTACTCGGTTGACTTTCACCACCTGAGCAAAGCGACCCCCAGGGAGAACTGAGCCATGACTGCAGCCGACGGGCACTCACAAGCCACCGGGGGACCGGCGGGTGACGCTCCGGACACCGTGCTGGCCAGGCCCGAGTACCTGGACCCTGGACCCGGCGCGCTCCTCGGCCACCCTGCGCTCCAAGACGATGTGGGGGCTGTCCACCGTGCGCGGCGCGTTCGGCGAGCTGGCCGGAAACGCCGAGATCCTCCCCGGCGGCGCCGCCCGGGGCCGGCTGGAGTTCGGCGCGGCCTCGCTGAACACCAAGAACGCCAAGCGGGACAAGCACCTGGCCTCGGCGGACTTCTTCAACGCCGCCGAGCACCCGTCGATCGTCGCCGACCTGGCCAGTGCCACCCGGACCGGGGACACCGTGGCCGTGGACGGCACGCTCACGGTCGCGGGGAAGACCCGGCCGCTCAGCTTCACCGCCACGCTGGCGGACGTCAGCCCGGCGGCGTTCACGCTGCGAGCCGAGGGGATCGTGGTGGACCGGGCGGACTTCGGCCTGACCTGGAATCAGCTGGGGATGCTGACCGGCCCGTCGACCGTCGACGTGGTGGCACGCTTCACGCGATCCTGACCAGGCCGTCATTCCGCTGAGGCCCCGACCCCGTACGGTGGGACTGTGCGTGCATGGGTAGTACATCAGCCCGGGCCGGTCGCCTCGGGCCCGCTGCGCCTGGTTGAGCGCCCGGTCCCGCAGCCGGGCCCAGGTCAGCTGCTGCTGCGGATCCGCTGCTGCGGCGTGTGCCGGACCGACCTGCACCTGGCTGAGGGAGATCTGCCGCCCAAGCGGCCGGACACCACGCCCGGTCATGAGGTGGTCGCCGAGGTCGCGGCGGCCGGACCGGGCACCCGCCGGTTCACCCACCGGGGACCGGGTCGGGGCGGCCTGGCTGGGCGGGACCGACGGGTCCTGCGTGTTCTGCCGCCGGGGCCGGGAGAACCTCTGCCCGGCCTCGGTCTACACCGGCTGGGACTTCGACGGCGGTTACGCCGAGTACATGGTGGCCGCGGAGGCCTTCGTCCACCCGCTGCCGGGCGGCTTCAGCGACGCCGAGCTGGCCCCGCTGCTGTGCGCCGGGATCATCGGCTACCGGGCCCTGTGCCGGGCCGAGGTGCCACCCGGCGGCACGCTGGGCATCTGGGGGTTCGGCGGCTCCGCGCATCTCGCGGCCCAGGTCGCCATGGCCCAGGGCGCCGCGGTGCACGTCTTCACCCGGGGCGAGGCGGCCCGCGAGCTGGCCCGCTCGCTGGGCGTCGCGTCGGCGCAGGACTCCTTCGACCCGGCGCCGGTGCCGCTGGACTCCGCGATCTTGTTCGCCCCGGTCGGCACCCTGGTGCCGGCCGCGCTGAGTGCCCTGGACCGGGGCGGGACGCTGGCCATCGCCGGGATCTACCTGACCGACATCCCGGAGCTGAACTATGACCGGCACCTGTTTCAGGAACGCCAGGTGCGCAGCGTCACCTCCAACACCCGGGCCGACGCGACCGAGTTCCTGACCCTGGCCGAGCGGCTCCGGATCAAGGTCACCACCACCCGTACCGCTTCGACCAGGCGGACCAGGCGCTCAACGACCTGGCCGCGGAACGGGTCAGGGGTGCTGCGGTACTTTCCATGTCGTGAGCGGGCGTGAGCGGGCGTGAGCGGGCGTGAAGCGCGGCAGCGAACAGGAAGCGGAGCATGAGTGAGCCGGGGCACAGCGATCAGGAAGCCCGCGCGCGCGAGCTGCTCGCCAAGGTCCCGCTGCTGGACGGGCACAACGACCTGCCCTGGGCGCTGCGCGAGGCCGGGTGCGCCGGGCTGGACGCCACGGACCTGAGCCAGCCGGTCAGCTTCACCCAGACCGACCTGCCCCGGCTGGCGGCAGGCGGGGTCGGCGCCCAGTTCTGGTCGGTGTACGTGCCCGCCTCCCTCGCGGGCGAGGCGGCCGTGGCGGCCACCCTGGAGCAGATCGACCTGGTCCAGCGCATGATCCGGCGTTATCCGGGCCAGCTCGAGCTGGCGCTGACCGCGGACGACGTGCAGCGGGTCTTCGCCAGCGGGCGGGTGGCGTCGCTGCTCGGCGCGGAGGGCGGCCACAGCATCGCGTCCTCGATGGGGGTGCTCCGCGGGCTGTACGCGCTCGGCGTCCGGTATCTCACCCTGACCCACAACGCCAACGTGCCCTGGGCCGACTCGGCCACGGACCAACCACGGGCCGGGGGGCTGACCGACTTCGGCCGCGCCGTGGTCCGCGAGATGCAGCGGCTGGGCATGCTCGCCGACCTGTCCCACGTCTCACCGGCCACGATGAGTGACGCGCTGGACGTCGCGGAGGCGCCGGTGATCTTCTCGCACTCCAGCGCCCGGGCGCTGTGCGACCACCCGCGCAACGTGCCGGACGCCGTCCTGGCCCGGCTGCGGGACAACGGCGGGGTGTGCATGGTCACCTTCGTCGCCCCGTTCGTCTCGCCCGAGTGCTGGGCCTGGGAACGCGAGCTCACCGCCGAGCTGGAGCGGCGCGGCGCCAGCCCCTGGGAGCTGTCCGCGCGGGACCGGGTCCGCCGGGAGATCGCCGCGGACAGCCCGGCGCCCCGGGCGACGCTGGCCCAGGTCGCCGGCCACATCGAGCACGTTCGCGAGGTGGCCGGCGTGGACCACGTGGGACTGGGCGGCGATTTCGACGGCACCGACCAGCTGCCCGACGGGCTGGCCGACGTCTCCCGTTACCCGGCGCTGCTCGGCGAGCTGCTCAGCCGCGGGTGGACCGAGGAGGACTGTGCGAAGCTGGCCGGGGGCAACATCCTGCGGGTGCTCGGTGCTGCGGAGGCAGCGGCCCGGCGGCTGTCCGGGCAGCGCCCGCCGTCCACCGCCCGGATCGAGGACCTGGACAGCCCCTGAGCCCGTGATGCCGCCGTGCTCAGAACACGTCGCGGAAGAGGGTCACCAGGTCACGCGCGCCGCCGCCACCGTAGTCCTTCTGCGGGTTGTAGCAGGCCAGCGACACCCCGGCCAGCCCGGGCGCGGCCAGGAGCGGCCGGATCAGGTCGCCCAGCTCGTCCAGCGACAAGCCGCCGGGCATCAGGTAGTCGGTGGCCCGGAAGGCCTGCTCGTCCAGCACGTCCACGTCGAGGTGCACCCAGTAGCGGCCGGCCGCCGCGGTGAGCTGGTCCCGGGCCGCCCGCCCGGCCGCGGCCAGGCCGCGCTCCCGCAGGACCGCCGGGCCCAGCTCCGGCTCCAGCCCGGCCTGCTCCGGCAGCACGGAACCGTACTCGGCTGCCTCGTCCCGGTCCCGCGGGCCGAGCATGGCCAGCTGGCCGGGGCCGACGAGCGGCGCGCCCAGTTCCGCGCACCACGCGGCCGGCCCGTGGCCGGTGATCACCGACATGGACATGTCCGCGGGTTCCCCGGTCGGCGACGTCCGGCCGTCGTACAGGTCCAGGTGCCCGTCGAGGTAGGCCAGGCCGACGCAGCCGAGGGCGTCGCGGGCCCCGCCCAGCGCGCCCGGCAGCAGCGTGCAGCAGCCCCCGACCAGGAAGGGCAGAACCCCGTCATCGATCTGGTTCCCGACCAGGGACCGCAGCGTGCGGGTGGTGTCCAGGACCGAGGACCAGCCGAGGACGCCGGTCGCGGCGTCCCGGTCCCGGCCGACCAGCCGGACCTCCAGATCGCCGGCGTCCGCCGCACCGGCCGCGGCGGGCAGCCCGGCTTCCCGCAGGGCGGCCGGGCCCAGTTCTGTGCCAAACGGCGGGCTGCCCGGGCCGGGTGCGTTGACACAGTCGATCGGGACCCCGGTGGCCACGATGCGGCGTCGGGGGTGACCTGCGGCGTCAGGCATCCGTGACCTCCGGCTGGTCGCCGATATGACCGTTAGCTGAAGTGGGTCTTCGGCCGGGGCTGGAGCTCGCCGTCCAGGTAGACGTCCACCTTCTCGTCGTAGAAGCAGGCCAGGCCCGCGACCTTCTGGCTCTCCGGCAGCGGGGTGCGGTAGATCCACACGATGTCGGGGTGCAGCTGCTCACCCGCCTGCACCGACCAGTAGCTGGCCGTTCCCTTGTACGGGCAGTGGGTCTGCGTCGCGGACGGCCGCAGCAGGTCCATCCGGACGTCGGTCAGCGGCAGGTAGTAACGCGGCGGCAGGCCGGTCTCGAACAGGATGCGCGGCTGCCGGGATTCGGCCACCGTCACCCCGCCCACCTCGACCCGGACGTGCCGGGCGCTGGCGAGGATGTCCACCCGGGTGTAGGGGTCACGCGGGTGGGTGTAGACCGGCTCGTCTTCCTCGAACCACTCGCTCATCGCGTCCCAGTCCAGCCTGACCAGGTCCCTCAGGTCTTCCAGCGGGGACCCGGGGTACCGCCGGGCAGCCCGCTCCGCGGTGGCGCCGGATACCTGCACGTGGTAAATCTCCGCGTCGCCCCGGCTCGGCGAGTGCTCCGTCTCCCCGGCGGGGATCAGCTTGGCCAGGACGTCCCCGGCCGGGAAGTAGTACACCGGGAAGTAGGGCCACTCCCAGACCAGGACCGGCGCCCTGGTGTCCGCGACGAGTTCGCCGCCCAGGTAGGTACGGACCCGTTTGCGGCCGGTCTCGGTGCGGACCCGGCCCGCGGTCTTGGTCATGCGGCCTCCCAGACATGGGCTCCTGGCACTGGCAGCGCTCGCGGCCCAGTAGCGTCAATGTATGCGACTCGGTGTCCTGGACGTGGGCTCCAACACAGTGCATTTCCTGGTGGTCGACGCCTACCGCGGCGCGCGCCCCACCCCTGTCTACTCCCACAAGGCTGAGCTGCGGCTCGGTGATCACCTCGAGGGCGGCACGCGGCTCTCCGATGAGGGCGCCCGGCAGTTGCGCGCCTTCGTCCGCGAGGCGCTCCAGATCGCTGAGGACAAGGGGGTCGAGGAACTGCTCGCCTTCGCCACCTCCGCGGTGCGCGACGCGGCCAACGCCGACGAGGTGCTGGCCCAGATCCGGGAAGAGAGCGACACGCTCATCCAGGTCCTGTCCGGCCAGGACGAGGCGCGGCTCACCTTCCTCGCCGCCCGGCGCTGGTTCGGCTGGTCCTCAGGCAAGCTGCTGATCCTGGACATTGGCGGCGGATCGCTGGAAATGGCCGAGGGGGTGGACGAGGAGCCCGACGTGGCCATCTCGCTGCCGCTCGGCGCCAGCCGGCTGACCCGGGACTGGTTCACCAGCGACCCGCCCTCACCCGAGGAGGTCCGCGAGCTGCGCCGGTACGTGCGGGCCGAGATCGGCCGCCAGGCCGGCCAGGTGATACGGGACGGGCAGCCGGACCGCGCGGTGGCCACCTCCAAGACCTTCCGGCAGCTGGCCAGGATCGCGGGCGCCGCACCCTCGAGCGAGGGTCCCTACATCCGGCGCCGGCTCAGCCACGCCGACCTGACCAAGCTGGCCGAAAAGCTGGGCGGCATGTCCGCGGCGGACCGGGCGCAGATACCGGGGGTGTCCCGCGGGCGGGCCAGCCAGCTCGCCGCGGGAGCCGTCGTGGCCGACGCGGCCATGGACCTGTTCGATCTGGAAGAACTCTTCATCTGCCCGTGGGCGCTGCGCGAGGGCGTGATCCTGCGGCGGCTGGACGCGCTGGCCGCGGGCCTGTCCGGGGCGTTGAACGCGGCACTGCCCGGGCGTGAGCCCCGGGCAGTGTCGCGTGAGCGGTCCGGCCGGGCTACTCGGTCATCCGCGCACCGTCGGCCGGCGGCGTGGCCTGGTGGCCGAGGCTGCCCGGCGTGCCGCGGCCCGTGGCCGGGCGGACCGGCTTGGCCGCCGGGCGGGCCTCCGCCTCGCGGCCCGCGGCCGCCTGGTCCGGGCGCTGCCCGGTGCCGGCAGACGTACCGCCAGGACCAGAACTGGCTGACGGCGCGGCGGCACCGGCCGGCCCGGGCCGCTCGGCCGGCAGCCGCTCACCGGGAACGGGACCGCCGCGGCGGCTGCGCGCCGCCGCCTCCGCCGGGCCGCTCGCCGGCCCGTCCGCGGGCCGGGAGCCGGCCGCAGGAGCCGCCCCGGGTGCGTGCCGGCCTTCAGGCGCACCGCCCGGCCGGGCCGCCCCCGCCGCTGTCCCGTTGCCGCCGGCGTGGCCAGACACCGCGCTGGCCACGGACCGGGCCACCTCTTCCTCCAGCGAGCCGCGGGCGGCCTCGCCGGCCACGAGGTTGGTCACCACGTCGCGCACCTCGGTGAGCCGGCGCACGGTCTCCGTGTGCCGGGCCACCAGCAGGTTCAGGCGGCGCTCGGCCCCATCGTGGATGGCCGTGGCCCGCGCGGTCGCCTCGTCCAGCATCTGCTTGGCCTGGGCCTGGGCGGCGGCCACCGCGTTCTCCGACTTCTTCTGCGCGTCGCCGATGGTGCGCTCCGCCTCGTTGCGGGCCGAGGTGCGGGCCTTCTCCGCCTCGGCCCGGGCGGTCGCGATCGTGTTCTCGGCCTGCTCCTGCGCGGCGGCGAGCATCCGCTCGGTCTGCTCGCGGGCCTCGGCCTTGAGCCGCTCGATCTCCTGCTTGGCGTCGTTACGCTGCTGGGTGATCTCCTCGAGGGCGCGGGCCTTCTGCGCCTTGGCCTCGTCGTCGGCCAGCTTGAGGATCTGGGCCATCCGCTCGCTGAGCTCCTGATGGGCAGGCTTGTCTGCCATGTCCCGCTGCCGGGCCGCGCTCACCTCAGCCCGCAGCCGCTCAACCTCATCGATGGAACGCGACAGCCGTTCCTCCAGATCGCGAGTCTGGGACCGGGAACGGGCTACGAATTCGTTGACCTGACGGCGGCTGTAGCCGCGCATCTGCACTTCGAAGGCGTCTTCAGAGTCGAGATCAGGAATCAGGTCGCTTTGCTCAGTCATGGTGTCACCCGTCAGATGGGTCAGGCCAGGTTACTATCCGGCCCGGCGCGGCGGCTCGGTCGGGTTCACCTGAGGTGGGAGCGGGTTCGGGGCGGGAAAGATCTGAAACAGCAGGCAAGACTCTTGTCCGTAAGCCCCTCACGCGCAACCGAAACGAACGACTATCCCGTTTTGCCCGGATTAACTGTGGTCCCCGGGATGATCGTCGTCAAGGGCAGCAGAGGAGGGGTCATGGGCCAACTGGGCTCCATCGACGGTAACACCCCGCAGGTGCATCCGGACGCCTGGATCGCCCCCGGGGCCATCCTGGTCGGCCGGGTCACGCTGGGCCCGGCCGCGAGCGTCTGGTACGGGTCCGTGCTGCGGGCCGACGACGACGAGATCATCGTCGGCCGGGACTGCAACATCCAGGACCAGTGCTGCCTGCACGTGGACCCGGGCGAGCCGGCCGTGCTCGGCGAGCGGGTCAGCCTCGGGCACCGCGCCATCGTGCACGGGGCACAGGTGGACGAGGGTGCCCTCGTCGGCATCGGGGCCATCGTGCTCGGCCGGGCCCGGATCGGCGCGGGCTCCCTGGTGGCGGCGGGCACGGTCGTCCGGCCGGGCCAGCAGGTCCCGGCGGGCGTGCTGGTCGCGGGAGTGCCCGGCCGGATTGTCCGCGACCTGACCGACGCCGATCGGGCCACGTTCTCCGGCACCGCCGCGAACTACCGGGCCCGGGCCGCGGTGCATCGCGGCGCGGACTGGCATGAGTTCCCCGCCAGCCCGGGATAACTCACTGCGGTACTCACCTCACCAGCCACGCGGACCACAGTGATGCGCGGAACTCCTGTACCTTATCGAGGAACTCATCGCCCACTGGTTCTTGTAATTGTTACCGGGGTTCTGGGTAAAATCCCACTTGAGGGTGGTCCAGAAATGACCCTGATGGGTCATGCGGGGGCATAGGGCCGCGTCGTAGCCTTGTGGCCAGGCTTCCGCGAGTCGGCTTGGCGATGGAGGTGGGCGCGATGCGCGAGCATCTCGATCTTCGCGTCCCCGATCGTGTCGCGCTTGATGAAATCGAGCTCTACGCCGAGGTTCTCAGCGCGGTGGCGGTGCGGGAGCAGCCGCTGACCGACGCGGAACTCGACGCGGTGCTGGGCATCGACGCCGTGGTCCGGGTCGAGCCGTGGTCCGGGTCGACTAGTACGGCGGGCCGGTAGTACGGCGGGCCGGATCATCCGCCAGCCGGATACCGGAACATCACGTCGGTGCCCCGGTGGGCGAAGCCCAGTGACTCATACAGCCGGATGGCCGCCGTGTTGTCCTCGTCCACATAGAGCATGACCTCGGGCAGTCCCCGGGAACGCAGGTAGTGCAGCCCGGCCAGGGTCAGCGCGCGGCCCAGGCCGCCGCCCTGCCCGGCCGGGTCCACCCCCACCACGTACACCTCGCCGATGGGCTCGTCGACCGGCGGCGGCCGGATCTTCGTTATCTGCCGCGGCGTGGATCTTGGTCCAGTGAAAACCGGCCAGCTTCCCGTCCCGCTCGGCCAGGAAGAACCCGTCCGGGTCGAACCAGGGCTCACGTTCCCGGCAGGACAGGTCCTCCGCCGGTCCAGGCGCCCTGCTCCGGGTGGTGCGCGAAGGCCCGCCGGTTGAGGTCCAGCCAGCCGGCCTGTCCGCGCCCACGGAGAACGTGCGCAGCGTGACCCCGGGGGAAACACGGGACCGGCGGCAGGTCCGCCAGCGGCGGGTGCATCGTCCACAGCGACCGGATCCGGGCGAAGCCCGCCCGGGCCGCCAGGGCGCGGGCGGCGGGCAGGTCACCGTGCGCCCACACGCGCAGCGGGTGCGGGGCCGCCTCGGCCAGCAGCGCGCGGGCCAGGGCCAGCCCGAGCCCGCGGCCGCGGTAGTCCGGGTGGATCACCAGTTCCGCGGCCGGGCCCCCGTCCGGATCAGCCTGATCCGCCGGATCCAGGTGGGCGTACCCGGCTAGCACGGGGGCGGCAGGCCAGGGGCGCCCGGTGCGGGGGCGGCCGGTGCGGGGGCGCCCGGTCCGGGGGCGGCCTCCGGTGCGGGGGGTCAGCAGCAGGTTGCGGGAGCGCGGGTCGCCGCCGTACCGCAGGTCCAGCCGCACCGGCTCCGACAGTGGCCCGACCGCGTCGTGCGCGGCGGCCGCTCCGGCCAGCCGGAGCACCCGGGCGGCTTCTGCCTCCGCCAGCGGGCCCGGTCACCGTGATGAGCGGACCCTCATCCCCGGCGGCCGGCGGGCGTCAGCGCCGGTCGGCGCGCGCGGCACCGGCCTCCTTCTGCGGGCTGCCTGGCGCGGCGCCCCGGCCTGCGCCTGGGGGTCGTCCACGGCCACGCCGTCCGCCTCGGTGACGCCCCCGTTCGCCTGATCGGAGCCCGCACGGGAGACCGCGGGATCCGCCCCTCGTCGCTGCCCTTGGCCGGGACGAACCGGTAGCCCACGTTGCGGACGGTCCCGATCAGCGCCTCATGCTCGGTGCCCGAGCTTGGCCCGCAGCCGCCGCACGTGCACGTCCACCGTGCGGGTGCCGCCGAAGTAGTCGTAGCCCCAGACCTCCTGGAGCAGGTGGGCCCGGGTGAACACCCGGCCGGGGTGCTGGGCCAGGAACTTCAGCAGCTCGAATTCCTTGAACGTCAGGTCGAGGGCGCGGGCGCGCAGCCGGGCTGTGTAGGTGGCCTCGTCGATGGCCAGGTCACCGGAGCGGATCTCGTCCGGCGCGGCCGGGGCCAGGCTGGCCTTGCGGCCGATGGCCAGCCGCAGTCTGGCCTCCACCTCGGCCGGGGCCCGGCGTGTGCAGAATCACGTCGTCGGCGCCCCACTCGGCGGTCACGGCCGCGAGGCCCCCCTCGGTGACCACGGCCAGCAGCGGAGCGTCCAGGCTGGCTGTGCGCAGCAGCAGGCACAGGCTCCTGGCCTGGGCCAGGTCCCGCCGGGCGTCCACCAGGATGGCGTCCGCGGGCGGCGCGTCCGCCAGAACAGGCACCTCAGGCGGGGCGACACGCACGCTATGCAGCAGCAATCCCAGGGAAGGAAGGATTTCCGGCACAGGCTCCACGGCGCCGGTGAGCAGCAGCAGGTCGCTCATGGTGCTGCCACCTCCGCCCTGTGGTCTCTCCCTGAGGGACCTGTGGTCTCTCCGTGAGAGAACTGTGGTCTCTCCCTGAGAGAACTGTGGTCTCTTCTGGGGAACTGCGGGTCTCTGGGGAGAAAACTACCCATCAATGAACACGAGGACCCGCCGGCGGCACTGCCCGGATCCGATGTGAGCGAGGATAGCGGACATGAGCACAGTGACGTTGCGCTACTGGGCTGCGGCGAAGCAGGCCGCGGGGGTCGCCGAAGAGACGATCAGCGCGGGAACACTCGCCGCCGCCCTCGAGACGGCGCTGTCCGCCCGTGAGCGGAATACGGCCGCTGGCACGGATTGTGACCTCCGGGCGGTACTGGCCAGATCCTCCTTCCTGATCGACGGCAGCCCGGTGGGCAGCCGCGCCCCCGAGAGCGTGGCCCTCCGGGAGGCGGCGGTGGTCGAGATCCTGCCGCCGTTCGCCGGGGGATGATGGCCTCCATCCGCGGGGGGACGGATGCCGGCGGTCCGAACCCCGGCCGGGCGGTGAACCGGCCGGCCGGGCGGCCCGTTACCTAGGTCGTGGCACATCATCGCGGGACACAGGGCCGCGAGCCCAGCGAGCGGGGCTGTGACGAGGCACTCGTCCGCGCGCTTTACGCCGAGCACGCGGCGCCGCTGCTGCGTTACTCCCTCCGGCTCACCAGCGGCGACCGGCAACGTGCGGAAGATATAGTGCAGGAAACTTTGCTCCGGGCCTGGCTTCACCCCGAGGCGATCGCGGAGCGCCCGGCCCGTCCGTGGCTTTTCGCCGTGGCGAGGAACCTCGCGGTGGACTCGCACCGGGCCCGCAACGCGCGGCCCCGGGAAGTCGGCGAGGCGGCGCTGGAACTGGTACCCGTGGCCGACGAGGCGGATCGCGTGCTCGAATCCTGGGCGGTGGCCGACGCCCTGCGTGACCTGCGGCCAGAACACCGGCAGGTGCTGGTGCAGACCTACTACCTCGGCCGTTCGGTCGCGGAAGCCTCGGCCGAACTCGGTGTCCCGGGCGGGACAGTCAAATCCCGGACCTTCTATGCGCTCAAGGCGCTCAAACTGGCGCTCGAGGAACGGGGGCTCGCGCCATGACCGGCTCAGCGGACTGCCGCGACATCCGGCACGCCCTCGGGGTCTACGTGCTCGGGGCCATCGACCCCGCCGAGCGGACCATCGTGGACCTCCACCTGAGCACGTGCCCGGAGTGCCGCGAGGAACTGGCCGGCCTTCGCCAGCCTGCCGGCCCTGCTGCGCCGGGTCCCGGTCGCCGAGGCCCAGCAGGTGGCCGACGATGAGCTCGACGAGCTGCCCGGCCCCGAGGTGCCCTCCGACCAGATGCTGCGCTCGCTGCTGGCCGCCACGACGCAGGCCCGCCAGGCCCGCCGGTGGCGTGGACTGGCCGCCGCTGCGGCCGTGGTCCTCGTCGCGGGGGCCGCCGGGGCGGCGGGGTGGGGCGTGCTGCACCACTCCGCGGGCGCCGGCCGCCCGCCGGTGGTCACGCACTTCACGTCGGTGTCCGCGACCAACCCGGCCACCCACGTGGCCGCGACCGTCCGGTATGCGGCCAAGGACTGGGGCACGGCGCTGGATACCCGGGTGAGCAACGTTCCCGCCGGGGCCCGCTGCCAGCTCGTGGTCATCGACTCCAGCGGGCACAGCACCGTCGTCGGCGGCTGGACGACCACCTACGACGAGGGCTCGGTGTGGTACCCCGGCTCGTCCCCGGTCGCGCTGGCCAGCGTGCGCAGCTTCGAGGTCACCTCGCAGGGCAAGGTCCTGGTCAAGGTCATGGCCCGCTAACGGCTCCCGCTGGGCTGGCCGGGAATGGGATGGGCTTCGGCCACGCTGTAAGGGCCGTGATAGGCGGACTTATCGCGTGCCTGGTGGTGCTGGCCGCGGCGACGGCGTTCGGGGTGACCTGGCGCCGCCGGAACGGCAGGCTGTCCGGGCCCCGGTCCGCCCGCGGCGGCCTGCGGCTCGGCGTGGCCGAGCTGGGCCAGCCCCTCGGCCCCCAGGCCACGCTGCTGCAATTTTCCTCGCAGTTCTGCGCCCCGTGCCGCGCCACGCACCGGATCCTGGCCGAGGTGGCCAGCGGCGCCGAGGGGGTCCGGCACGTGGAGGTGGACGCGGGCGAGCGGATGGACCTGGTCCGCCTGCTCGACGTGCGGCGCACCCCTACCGTGTTCGTGCTGGGCCCGACGGCCAGATCGCGCGGCGGGGGAGCGGCCTGATGAACAAGGCGGAGGTCATGGAGGCCCTGGACGAAGTCCGGTCTGGGTAATATCCTACCGATAAGGTGGGGAGTGACACGGGGCCGCGGGCGCATACCATCAGGGACGTGCTTTCCCTGGCCATCCCGGATGACTGGGCGGACGGCGGCCCGTCGCGGCCGCTGCTGACCAGGCGGCGCGTCGTGGACTACTGCCACGTCGCGGCCGCGCTGTGTCCGGGCATGCCGTGCCTGCGGGGCCGGTCCTGAGCCCAGCGCGGCCGCGCGGCGCACGGCTGTGCCGCCGGAACGGGCGCGGTCCGCAGGCAGTTCCCCGCGTCCTGGCCTGATCCTGCCGATCCCGCAAGGGGGAGATACCACTGATGAGCGTCGATCCCAGGGGTCAGCGCTTCAACGCCGCGCTGTCCGCCATCGTCCTGGTGCTCGTCCTGATCACCGGCAGCGGGTGGCTGCTCGGCCTCCAGGCGGTGGTCTTCGGTATCGGGGCCGTGTTCGGGCTGCGGTACGCGCCCTACGGCCTCATCTACCGGTTGCTGTCCGGCCGCGGCTGGGGCCGCCCGCGGAACTGGAGGCCGAGGCGCCGCCGCGGTTCGCGCAGGCAGTGGGCCTGGTCATCAGCCGTCATCGGGGTGATCGGGTACGCGGCCGGGCTGGCCCCGCTGGGCATGGCCGCGGCGGCGGCGGCGCTCGCCGCGGCGTTCCTCAACGCAGCCTTCGGCTTCTGCCTGGGCTGCGAGATGTATCGTGCTGATCAAACGACTCCGGCCCGGCCGCCAGGGGATGGCCGCCGCCGGAGCCCGACAAGGAGGTTGCTGCATGAGCCGTCCAGACGTCCTGGTGGACGCCGACTGGGTGGAGGCCCACGAGGATGATCCGGGGGTGGCCATCGTCGAGGTAGACGAGGACACCAGCGCATACGACACGGGGCATATCGCCGAACGCCATCAAGATCGACTGGAAGAAGGACCTGCAGGACCCGGTGCGCCGGGACTTCGTGGACAAGGCCGGCTTCGAGGCGCTGCTGTCGGAGCGCGGGATCTCCAACGACGACACGGTCATCCTGTACGGCGGGAACAACAACTGGTTCGCCGCGTACGCCTACTGGTACTTCCGGCTGTACGGGCACCAGAACGTGAAGCTGCTCGACGGCGGCCGCAAGAAGTGGGAGCTCGACTCCCGCGAGCTGGTCAAGGACGTCCCGGACCGGCCCAAGACGTCCTACACGGCCCAGGAGCAGGACGCGGCGATCCGGGCCATGCGCGACGAGGTCCTGGCGGCCATCGGCAAGCGCAACCTGGTCGACGTGCGCTCGCCGGACGAGTTCTCCGGGCGCCTGCTCGCCCCGGCCCACCTGCCGCAGGAGCAGGCCCAGCGCGGCGGGCACATCCCCACCGCGAAGAACGTGCCCTGGTCCAAGGCGGCCAACGACGACGGCACGTTCAAGTCCGACGACGAGCTGCGCACCCTGTACGGGGACGAGGCCGGGCTGGACTTCGGCAAGGACACCATCGCCTACTGCCGGATCGGCGAGCGGTCCGCGCACACCTGGTTCGTCCTGCACGAGCTGCTCGACCAGCCGAACGTGAAGAACTACGACGGCTCCTGGACCGAGTACGGCTCCCTGGTGGGCGTGCCGATCGAGCTGGGTGATGGCCAGTGAGCGGCCCAGACGAGGCAGCGGTGCAGCGCGGACGGCTGCGGCGCACCCGCGGGCGGCGCGGCGCCGGCCGGCGGACGTGGGCCACCAGGCCGTCGTCGAGGGCCACGTGACCCGGGACGGCGCCGCCGTGCAGACCGGGTACGCCCGGCTGCTCAACGAGGGTGGCGAGTTCGTGGCCGAGGTGCCGCTGGGCGCGGACGGCGGGTTCCGCTTCTTCGCCGCCCCGGGCAGCTGGACGGTCCGGGTGCTCGCCCCCGGCGGGGTGAACACCGACCGGCCGGTGACC
>CAVQEM010000081.1:0-8607 GCA_963711485.1 uncultured Actinomycetes bacterium | reverse complement strand
GAAACCTACTGGACGACCCGCCGCGGCGTGGAGGCGATGGACTACAGCTACGCGCTCATGGATCTCACCGTCTACGGGCGCCAGGAGTCGTGGGAGGACTCGCCCGCCGGCTGGCCGCAGCAGTGCTCCTACACGCGGACCAGCGCCGGCCTCGCCCGACTGGCCGCCGGTGCCCGCGTGGCCGGGCGGACGCCCCACCGCCCAGTGGTCGCGACTCGAAGCAGGACGCTCCGACGATCTCACCGTCTGAACGCCGCCCGCCAGGGAAAAATCAAGATCTTTCGGACCTTACGGGCCATGGTTACGCCTTCTTCGCACCCAGCGACCGGCGGTGGGCGCGTCGCGGCTTACTGCCCCGCACCCCCGGCCGCCCGTCCCAGGGAGCCCGTCGCGGGGAGCCCGTCCGGGGGAGCCCGTCGCGGGGAGCCCGTCCGGGGGAGCCCGTCGCGGGGAGCCCGTCCGGGGGAGCCCGTCGCGGGGAGCCCGTCCGGGGGAGCCCGTCGCGGGGAGCCCGTCCGGGGGAGCCCATCGCGGGGAGCCCGTCCGGGGGAGCCCGTCGCGGGGAGCCCGTCCGGGGGAGCCCGTCGCGGGGAGCCCGTCCGGGGGAGCCCGTCGCGGGGAGCCCGTCCGGGGGAGCCCGTCGCGGGGAGCCCGTCCGGTCCCGGCCGCGGAGCCCGTCCCGGGGAGCCCGTCCCGGGGGAGCCCGTCCCGTCCCGGCCGCGCGGAGCCCGTCCCGCGCCCCCGGCCGCCTTCGCGCTCCCGATCGTCCCGCCCCTCCAGATTGCCGCTTGAAAAATAGATATCACTATGATAGGTATGTGTTATCGGTCCGGTAGCACTAGGAGGGACCATGGAAACGCAGGCAACAGTCGAGATTGCGCATCTGCGCAAGGCCTACGGAAACGTCGTCGCCGTCGACGACGTGTCATTCTCGGTCGCGCAGGGTGAGATCTTCGGCATCCTCGGACCGAACGGCGCAGGCAAGACCACCACGGTCGAGTGCGTGCTAGGGCTCCGGTCGCCGGACGCGGGATCGATCCGCGTGCTGGGCCTGGACCCGGCGCAGGACCGGGAGGATCTGCATGTGATCGTGGGCGCCCAGCTCCAGGAGAGCGCGCAGCCCGCCAAGCTGCGGGTCGGGGAGATCCTCGACCTCTACCAGTCCTTCTACCGGGATCCGGCCGACGTCGGGGAACTCATCGACGCGCTCGGCCTGGCCGGCAAGAGCAAGGACTACTACCGGTCCCTGTCCGGCGGCCAGCGCCAGCGGCTGTCCATCGCCCTGGCCCTCATCGGCCGGCCGAAGATCGCCGTGCTCGACGAGATGACCGCGGGCTCGATCCGCAGGCCCGGCGGGACACCTGGGACCTCATCGAGGGCGTGCGGAACCAGGGGGTGACGATCCTCCTGGTGACGCACTTCATGGAGGAAGCCGAGCGGCTGTGCGACCGGGTGGCCCTCATCGACGCCGGACACGTCGTCGCGCTCGACAGCCCGGCCGGCCTGGCCGCGCGGGCCAGCGGCGGGACGAGCGTGCGCTTCGTCCCCTCGGCCCCCTTCGACGACCGCCTGCTGAGCGAGCTTCCCGAGGTGCGCGCGGTCACCCGCAGCGGCTCCCATGTCGTCGTCACCGGGACCGGAGAGCTGGTCAACGCGGTGATCCTCACCCTGGCTGCGGCGGGCGTGACCGCCCGTGACGTGCAGCTTGATTCATCCACCCTAGAAGACGCCTTCGTCAAGCTCACCGGACGGCACCTGCACGAGGAAGGAATCCTGGCATGAACACGCAGACATTGCCCCAGCCGAAGGCACAGCTCTCGAAGGCATCGCTGCCGAAGGCACAGCTGTCCAAGGCACAGCTGTCGAAGGTACGGCTCTCCAAGACGCTGCTGCCGAAAACGGCGCCGCGCGCCGCGTTCGGCAAGATCGTCCGCAACGAGGCGAGGCTCGCCTGGAGGCTGCCGGCCGGCCTGATCTTCGGCGTCGCGGTTCCGCTGCTGCTCGTGATCGTCTTCGGCGAGATTCCTGGCATGCATCAGCCTCAGGCCAGCATGGGGGGTCTCACCCTGTTTCCCGTGTACGTCCCGATCCTCATCTCCATGGCGATCGCGATTCTCGGGCTGATAAGCCTTCCTGCCGCGCTGGTGTCCTACCGTGACCAGGGGATCCTGCGCCGGCTCTCCACGACGCCAGTGCCCCCGTCCTGGGTGCTAGCCGGGCAGCTCGTTATCAACTTCTGCATCGCCATGACCTCGCTGCTCATCGTTATCGTGGTGGCCATCGTGGCCTTCGGTCTCGACGTGCCCAGAAACCCTGGCGCGCTGGTGCTGTCGCTCGTGCTGTCCATCGCCGCGCTATTCGCCATCGGGTTGTCGATCGCATCGGCCGCCCGAAGCGGGGTCGCCGCCCGCGCCATCGGGGCCGGCGCGTTCTACCCCCTGCTGTTCTTCGCCGGCATGTGGTATCCGCGGGAGCTCATGCCGGTCATCCTGCAGGACATCAGCAACATCACCCCGCTCGGGGCGTCGGTGGAAGCGATGCAGTACTCGATGCAGGGCCAGTTCCCGCCCGCGGAGCCGCTGCTGGTGCTGGCCGGGTACGCACTGGTCTTCGCCTTCATCGCCCGCCGCTTCTTCCGCTGGGAATGACATCTTCCGCAAGCCCTGATTACCGCAGCCTGGTAATCAGGGTCGCGGAGGATAGCCAGGAAGGAACACGATGACCAGTCACCCCGATTCCACGTACCCGCCGCCGCCGCTGGCCCAAGGCCAGACGTGGGAGGAGATGACCGTCGGCAGCGCGTTCCGCACTGCGGCCCGGACCATCACCGAGCCCGACCTGATCACGTTCATCACCTGGAGCGGCTTCAACGAGGCCCTGTTCCTGGACGCCTCGCACGCGGCCGCGGCAGCCCCCGGCGACGGCGGTTCATGATCTCAGTGCCTCTATGGAGGCTGTCGAGTTGCGCAGTCCGGCCCGCGTCTTCCAAATCGGTACATTTCACCCATAGCGGTCCGGGCGGGGTTTGGTTTGAAAGGGCGCGAAATTCAATGAACGTGGCGTTCTAATGAATAGATCGGGTAGAACGCCACGTTCATTGAATCGCAGAGGGGCGCTGACCGGCGCGGGCGGGACTTGTGCGGCTTGCGGGAAAGCAGTGGCGCCACGGCGCGCGAGACCGGCCCGGTCTAGGTCCAGGTGCGGACTGGCCGTGATCAGCTGCGCGACAGCCTCCTATGAGGCACTTTCGTAACGTGATCATGGAAATCGGCGCCACCGCACGGGCGGTACCGCTTGGACGGCGCTGGCTCCAGGACATCTCAGCCGACCTGGCCCGCGCCCCGTTACCGCCGGTGGGTCACTGGCCGGCCGTCGGCTCGATGTCCAGCGGCCCGCCGCCGCTGCTGACCATGATCGAGCGAGGGGCGGCGGGGTCGGTGGCGATCCCGACCGACTGCGGGCCGCCGCCGTCGGTGCTGGCGTTCAGCGCGTAGGGGCCGCCCGGCACGGCCAGCCGCACCGGACCGCCGTCGGTACTCATCGTCACCGTGTCCGGTGCCGCGGAGAAGACCACCGTAGCGTCGCCGCCGCCGGTGGTGACCGTGGCGGTCGCGGAGGCGATGTTCCGGGCGCTCAGCGGTCCGCTGCCGGTGTCCGCGCGCAGCGGGCCGGTCAGGCCGTCCAGTATCAGCGGCCCGCCGCCGGTGATCACGGTGAGCGGCCCGCCGATCTGGGTGGCGCTCACCGGGCCGCCGCCGGAATCCAGGGTCGCCCCGGCGATCCCGGATACCGTCACTGGCCCGCCCGCTGTCGTCACGGTGGCGGTTACGTCCGACGGCACGATCACCGCGAAGCTGACGCTGCAGTCGGACTGGGCGCACGCGGGGTCACCGAGGCTGAGGCGGCCGCCGGACACCGACTGCACCACCGCGGGCTGGCCGCTGCCGGGCGCCTCGGGCGCGCTCGACGCGGCTGGGCGCCGACGGGCTGGGCGCCGACGGGCTGGGCGCTCACGGGCTGGGCGCTGACGCTGACGGAGCCGTCCTGCGCGTCGTACGCCATGGTCTCGGTGATCTGGACGCGGCGGACGGGCCCGGCTGTCATCTCGACCGGAGCGCCGTAGCTCTGCACGGTCAGGCTGGTGACCGGCTGCGGCACCGTCACCGTCCGGGTGGCGACACTCTGCGGCTGCGCGTTGTCGGGCCGCCCGGCGGTGGTGATGAGCGCGGTGCCGGCGACGACCAGGGCCGCCGTCGTGACCAGGCCGGACAGACCCCAGATCCACCGGCCGGAGGTAGCTACCGCGCGCATGGCAGGTCCACCGTGAGCAGGGTCGGGCCGCCGGGCGGGCTGGCGATCTCGAAGGTTCCGTCGACCGACGCGGCACGCTTGGCCAGGCCGGCCAGGCCGGTGCCGCGGGCCGGGTCGGCGCCGCCCACCCCGTCGTCGCTGACGATGATGTGGAGCCGGTCGCTGGTCCGCTGCACGAATACCTCCGCCTGGCTCGCCTGGGCGTGTTTGGCGATGTTGGTGAGTCCCTCGGAAACCACGAAGTAGGCGACCGCTTCGATCGTCGGCGGCGGTCGCCGGGGCACGTCCACGGTCAGCCGGACCGGGATCGGCAGCCGCGCCGCCACGCCGGACAGCGCCGCGTCCAGGCCGCGGTCCTCGAGCACGGCTGGGTGCAGGCCGCGGACCAGGTGGCGGAGTTCGGCGAGGGCGGCCTTGGCTTCCTCGTGGGCCTCGGCGATGACCTGATGCGCATGCGCCGCGTCGGGACGTTCGGCCCGGGCCATGCCCAGCCGCATCGCGAGCGAGACCAGCCGCTGCTGGGTGCCATCGTGCAGATCCCGCTCCAGCCGCCGCCGCTCGGCGTCGGCGGCGTCGACCACGCCCGCCCGGGTCTGGGCCAGGCGTTCCACCTGGTACTCTAGCTCCTCGGCGCGGCTCGGGCCCAGCAGCGCCCGGGCGGCCCGCGCGTCCAGCGTCCCTACCGCGGCGCTGAGCCACGGCGCGGCCGCCAGCAGCGCGATCCCGCCGGCGGTCAGGAACACGTCCATCGGGATGTGGGACACCGGCGGGAAGTTGCCAGGCGGCGACGACGACTGGCCGCGCCGCAGCAGGTTTCCCGACCGGCAGCGCAAAGGCGTAGGCGTACACCAGGGTATAGAGCAGGCCCGCCAGCCACACCCCGACGACGGTGACGGCGGCTACGGCTAGCGCCGGGCCGGCCAGCAGGTGGTAGCTGAGCTGGCGCCAAGTCGCCCGCGACCGGGCATAGGTGACGATCCCCTCCGCAGTCAGCCGGCTAGGCCTGGCAGGCTGCGGCGCTATCACCACCCCGGCAGTGGCGCCCAGCCGGTGGCGGTGCATCCCGGTGAGCAGCGGCACCGCCAGGAACACCACCACCAGGGCCAGCAGCGGCAGCAGCCATCGGGGCTTGGTCAAGAGGCCCGCGGCTACGAGGAACGGCGCGGCGAGCAGCGCCGGGATGCCCCCCGTCAGGTACAGGGCCTGGCTCCAGGCCCGAGGCGACCACGGGACGCGATGGTACGGCCGCGCCAGGGCGCCGCGAGGCAGGACGGAGGTTGCCATGACGTCCACGGTATGCCCGCCCGCCGCGCCTGCCCATCCACCTAGGTTCAGGTTCGGGGGTGAAGCTAGCTGCACCCCGATTCGGGCTCCTGGGCCACTGCGCCCGGCCGCCCGGATGTGTCACCTTTCCCCCATGAGACAGCAGAGCGTGCCCGCGGTCGGCACCGCCACGGTCCAGGCGCAGTCCGGCGGCCAGCCGTTCGGGCAGCTCGTGCTGGCGAGATCGCCCGCCTGCGGGGGCCGGGCGCATCAGCCGGCGCGGGCTCCTGGCTCGCGGTGCAGCGGCACCCACCCCCGGCGCCCCGGTGCCCTAACGTGGGATCCGTGACAGTGCCGACCGTGCCAGTGCCGACCGTGCCAGGGCCGACCGTGCCAGGGCCGACCGTGCCAGGGCCGGCCGTGACGGGCGAGCCGGGGACGGCCGGGGCTTCGGGGCCGGGCCGGCCCCGGGTGGTGATCGCCGAGGATTCGGTGCTGCTGCTGGCCGGCCTGACCAAGCTGCTGGAGAGCGCCGGGTTCGAGGTCGCAGCCACGGCGGCCGAAGCCTCCGGGCTGCTCGCCGCGGTGGAGCGGGAGCGGCCCGACGTGGTGATCTGCGACGTCCGGATGCCGCCCACGCACACCGACGAGGGCATCCGCGCCGCGCTGGTCATCCGCAGCCAGTGGCCGGACATCGCGATCTTGGTGCTGTCGCAGTACGTGGAGGAGCGGTACGCCGCCGACCTGCTGTCGGCGAACACGCGCGGCGTCGGCTACCTGCTCAAGGACCGGGTGGCCGACGTGGCCGAGTTCCTCGACGCGCTGCGCCGGGTGGCGGCGGGCGGCACCGCGCTGGACCCCGAGGTGGTGGCCCAGCTGCTGGTCCGCCGGGGCGGGGATCCGCTGGCAGGCCTGACCCAGCGGGAACGTGACGTGCTGGCCATGATGGCGGAGGGCCGCTCCAACGCCGAGATCGGCACGGCCCTGGTGATCACCGACAGCGCGGTGAGCAAGCACATCAACTCGATCTTCGCCAAGCTGAGCCTGTATCCGGGCGACACCGGCCACCGGCGGGTGCTCGCGGTGCTGCGCTACCTCGGTGCGGGCCCGGCCGGCACCTGACGCTGACCGCCGGGGTGACCCTGCGGCGCCTCTGGAGCCTGGCCTGCGCGGTCGGCCGAGGTCGCCGTGAGTATCCGCCAGCAGGACCACGCGGCGGCCGCGACCAGGAGCACGTTGCGGGCGGCCAGCACGCCGGTGACCGCGTCGGACCCGGTGACCAGGCTGCGCCACCCCATCGGGAAGATCAGCTGCGTGAGCCCGGCCGCGGCCAGCACGGCCAGCGCCACCGGGCGCTGCGTGGTGTGCCCGGTGGCCAGGCACACCGCGGCCAGACCGGTGACCCAGAGCAGGTACTGCGGGCTCAGCACCGGGCTGGCCACGAGGAACAGCAAGGTCGCGGCCAGCGGCGCGTCGGCCGCGAACTCCGGCCGCCACCGGGCGCGGCCGGAGGCGATGAGCAGCCGCCACCCGATCACCGCCGCGGCCGCCAGGACCAGACCCAGGCCGGTCGCATCCTGCGCGAGCGCCACGTGCGCCCCGCTCAGCTGGTACGAGCCGTACCGGTACGCCAGCGTCCCGGCCCAGCCCGCCTGCCGCCAGATCATGAACGGCGTCGCGGCGACCGATTCGATCTCGACGCCGCGGTCGTTCTGGTGGGCCAGGAAGCTGGCCGTGGCGGGGGCGAAGGCCGCGCAGACCGCGGCCAGCACCGCCGCCGCCGCGGCCAGGCCGCGGCGCTGCTGGCCAGGAGCCAGCCCGGCCAGCAGCGTGACCGGCCACACCTTGACCGCCGCCGCGGCCCCGATCAGGGCGCCCCGGACGCCGCCCCGGCCGGTCACGCCCCGGCCGGTCACGCTGAGCGCGGCGACGGAAAGCGCGACGGGCAGAATGTCGAACCGGCCGACCACGACCGGGCCGAGCAGCGGCACGCCGCACACCCAGTACCAGGCCCCGGCCAGGGATCCGCCGCGCCTGGCCCATGCGCACAGCATGAGGGTGACGGCCAGGTCGCAGCCGATGGCCAGGAACATGAAGTCGGCCACGTAGCTGCCGGGCAGGCGGCCGGGCAGCCAGAAGGCCAGGGCCGCGCCGGGCGGATACTGCCACATCGGGTCGGCGACCGGGAACCTGCCGTGGGAGAAGCAGCAGGCGTACCACTGCTGGTACAGGCCTGCGTCGCCGTCCCGCCTCGGGACGGTGGCGGACAGGTAAAGGCTCGTCCGCGTCGCGAGCCAGACCGCCCACAGCGCGGCCGACGAGATGATCTTCCGCCAGGCCACCTGCACTCTCCCTTGTCACCCAAGCATGACGCATCGGCGGTCTCGGCCCGGTGACAGATCGCTGACAGGTCAGGAATGGCACGTACCGGCTTCGTTCGGCAGGAAAAATCTTTTTTGGACCTAACGAGCCCGGTGCGTGCCCGCGCCCGCCGGAGCCACCCCGGACTCGCCCGGCGCCCTGGCCATCGCGATGGTGCCACCGAGCGTGAACACCGCCACCTCGCCGCCAGACGGACGCGAGACGGCCATGGAGTTCCCTCCGGTATCCGAACGTCGCGCCCTGATCGGCCCCTTCGCGATGAGCCTAGGCCAGGATCGGCTTAGGCTTCTCGCGTGGCTGCGATTGAGTTCGACGAGCGAGACCTTGAGGCCAGCGTGCCCGACCTGGCCGCCGGCGGCGCCTGGACCCGGGTGCGGCTGCGCTGGCGGCGGGACCCGCTGACCGGAGCCAGCGCCCGGATCCTCACCGGGGTGAAGCTCCAGCCGCCGACCCGGCCGGACCTGACCGAACTGGTCGCCAAGCCCGCCTTCTGTCCCTTCGACAGCGAGCACCTGGAGCGGGCCACGGTCCCGTTTCCCGCCGAGCTCACCGCCGAGGGCCGCATCTGGCAGGGCCGGGCCGTGGTGGTGCCCAACATCATGGCGTACGCGACGCACAGCGCGGTCGGCATCTACGATCCCGGCCGTCACT
>CAVQEM010000080.1:0-3304 GCA_963711485.1 uncultured Actinomycetes bacterium | reverse complement strand
CTACCGGGTCGCCGACGCTTCGGAGGCTATAGAGCTGGCCAACTCCTCGTCGTTCGGCCTCGGCGGTGTCGTGTACAGCGCGGACCCGGCCCGGGCCCAGGAAGTCGCGGACCTGCTGGACACCGGCATGGTGTGGATCAACAGCCCGCAGGGCTCCCTGGCTGACCTGCCGTTCGGCGGGACCAAGCGCTCCGGCGTCGGCCGGGAGCTGGGCCCCTACGGCATCGATGAGTTCGTGAACAAGAAGCTGATCTACACTCCGGCCCCGCGTTGACCCAGCACGCGCCGCCTGCTACGCAGAGCACGCCCACTGCCCCGTGCTCATCATTCACGGCGACACCCCGCCCCCGCCGCCAGCCTGATCCCCGGCCGGAAGCGGTCACCGGGCGCCCTGGTCGTGCGGAGTCGAGGCGAGGATCTCGGCGAGGTGCACGGTCCGGGTCCCGGTGCGCAGCCGGGACAGGCCGCCGCCGATGTGCATCAGGCAGGAGCTGTCCCCGGCGGTGCATACCTCGGCCCGGGTGGCCAGCACGCTGCTGATCTTGTCAGCCAGCATGGCGGTGGAGGTGTCCGCGTTCTTGACCGCGAACGTGCCGCCGAACCCGCAGCACACATCGGCGTCCGGCAGCTCCACCAGGTCGATGCCGGCCACGTTACGCAGCAGCCGGAGCGGCCGGTCGCCGACCCGCAGCAGCCGCAGCGAGTGGCAGGTCGGGTGGTAGGTGACCCGGTGCGGGTAGTAGGCGCCTACGTCTTCGACCCCGAGCACGTTGACCAGCAGCTGGGACAGCTCGTACGTGCGCGCGGCCACGGCCTCGGCCCGCTGCGCCAGTGCCTCGTCCCCGTACCGCCGGGCCACCATCGCATGCTGGTGCCGGACCGACCCGGTGCACGAGCCGGACGGGACGACGATCGCCTCGCAATCCTCGAAAACCTCGACGTAGCGGCGGACCAGGGGCAGTGCCTCCCGCAGGTAGCCGGTGTTGATGTGCATCTGCCCGCAGCAGCTCTGCGCCTGCGGGAAGTCGACCTGATGCCCGAGCCGTTCCAGCAGCCGGACCGTGGCCCGGCCCGCCTCGGGGAACAGGGTGTCGGCCAGGCAGGTCACAAACAGGGTGATGCGCACGGGAATCAGCCTGCCGCTTCACTGGCCGCGGCGCGGGCCACCATGCGCGCCGTCACCCACCACGCGGCGGCCACCGCGTCAGCCGCGCCGTACCCACCGCGTCGGCGGTCACCGCATCAGCCACCTCGCCGGGCGCTGGTGCCTCATCCCGCGCTGGCGGCGGGCCCGGCGCGGGCGGCGCGGTCCGTCCTGGCTCGACGCACGGATCACCAGGTCCGGCTCGAAGACGACCTGCCGGTGCCGGTGCGTGCCGCCGCCGAGCGCCTCCTCGATGAGCAGCTGGGCCGCGGCCCGGCCGAGCTGGTGCCGGGGCTGCCGGACCGAGGACAGCGGCACCGCGGCCGCGGACGCGAAGACGACGTCGTCGTAGCCCACGATGGCGACGCTGTCGGGCACCCTGATCCGGTGCGTGGTCAGTTCCTGCAGCACGCCCAGCGCGAGGAGGTCGTTGGCGCAGAACACGGCGGTGGGCCGGGCCCCGGCGGGCAGGGCTCGATCGCCGCGCCCGCTTGCTGGCCCGCGGTCACGTTCAGGGCGGGAGTCTCGATCACGCGCAGGTCGGCTCCGTCCCCGGCCGCCCGTTCCAGGGCCTGGATGGCGCCATCCCGGCGGTCGGCGACCTGCCGGGTGCTCAGCGGGCCGCCGACGAAGGCGATCTGCTTGTGACCGGCCTCCAGTAGGTGGGACACGGCCAGGTCACCGCCGAGCACATCGTCCACGGATACCGAGCATTGGCCGCGCGAGGGCGATCTGCTGTCCACCAGCACCACTGGGGTGCCGCGCTGCTGCACCCGGGCCAGCCGCTTGTCCGCCCCGGCGACCGGCGTGATCAGGATGCCCTGGACCCGGTGCTCCTCCAGCACCTCAAGGTAGCGGGTTTCCTTGACCTTCTGGTCGTCGCTGTTGCACAGGATCACCGCCAGGCCCGACTCGCTCGCCTCGTCTTCCACCCCGCGGGCGACGTCCGTGAAGAACGGGTTGGCCACATCGAGCACCACCAGCCCGATGGTGCGGCTGCGGCCGGCCCGGAGCTGGCGGGCTGACTCGTTCCTGATGAAACCCAGTTCCTTGATAGCCGCCTGGACCCGGAGGCGGGTCGATGGGGCCACCACCTCGGGCCGGTTGAGCACGTTGGAGACAGTGCCGACAGAGACGCCGGGCCAGGGCGGCGACCTCCCTGATACTGACGGGCGTGTCCGCCACGGCTCCTCCTGTGCGGTTCCAGTGCGGTCAGTGTCCTGCGGAGCGGGGAACCCCTCAACCAGGCGGGCCAGCGGGGCAGCTGCCCGCCTGATGAGATGTGACCAGCTCACCTGCTAGTACACAAGGCCCCGGTGCGGATACGCCGCCGCGGCCCGGACGTGGCCAGCGAGATAGCGGGCATGAAACCTGTCTGTAACGATTCGATCATCGCGCCTGACCTCTATTGACAGGTTCGTTACTTGGCTCGACACTGCTTCACATACTTGAAACGTTATAGCACATTCTCTATCCGCCGCGATGACCCAGCTTGCGGCAGCCCCCCGCCGGAATAGGCGGAAACCCCGCCAGACCAGGAGAGGAGACCAGGCCGTGACAGCTGGCGGTGATGGCTCCGAGGACGGCTCTGCGGGCCCCCCGGTGTCCGAGGACAGTTCCCTGGTCTCCCCGGTGTCCGAGGACAGTTCCCTGGTCTCCCCGGTGTCCGAGGACAGTTCCCGGGCCTCCCGGTGTCGGAGCACAGCTCCCCGGTTACCCCGGTGCTGGCCCTGCACGACGTCACGAAATCATTCGGCGCGGTCCACGCGGTCGCGGCAGGCACGATCGAGCTATCGCCGGCGAGGCGCACGCGTTGCTGGGCGAGAACGGCGCGGGCAAGTCCACCATGGTCAAGATCCTGGCCGGGGTGTACCAGCCCGACTCGGGCGAATGCTGATCGTGGCAGCCCCGGTCACCCTGCACAGCCCGGCTGCGCGCGGGCGCCGGGATCGCCGTCATCTACCAGGAGCCGACGCTCTTCCCCGACCTGACGGTCGCGGAGAACATATTCATGGGACGCCGCCGCTGGTGGCCGGGCGGCGCATCGACCGGCGGCGGATGCAGGCCGAGTCGCGGCCCTGTTCACGCGCCTGGGAGTCAAGCTCGACCCAGGCCGGATCTGCCGTGGGCTATCCATCGCGGACCAGCAGTCAGTAGGGA
>CAVQEM010000079.1:0-47091 GCA_963711485.1 uncultured Actinomycetes bacterium | reverse complement strand
TGGCGCAGCGGCAGGCCGTACTCCAGCAGGCCGTCCGGGTGGTCCAGGAAGCGCACCTCGTGCACGCCGACCACGGCGGCGCTGCGCCGTTCCTCGTCTTCCCGCAGTGGCCCGACCAGGTCCGGGCGCCATCCCCTGGATGCCGGCCTCGCCCCGGGTGGCGAGCAGGTACGCGACATGCTTGCCCTGGCGGGTCCACCGGGCCACCGCGGCCGCCGCGCCGTACTCCAGGTCGTCCGGGTGGGCGACCACTGCGACCGCCCGGTTCCAGTCCTCCGGCATGGGATCCATCGGCCGCGTCCTCCCCCTGTTGATGCCCCGCTGGCTGCTCAGCCGGGCCCGCTCCTCAGCCAAGACCTTCCGGATCAGGTCCGCAAGCTCCGCAGGCCAGATGACCTCGGCCGTCGCGTCCAGCTCGGCCAGGCTCCACCAGCGCCAGGCGGCGATCCCGTCGGCGGCATGCATCTGCGCGACATCGCCCAGCGCGCGGCCCGGCTGGTCGGTGCGGGCCAGGTAGTGACGCTCGTGCTGATGGACCAGGCGGCCGCCGTACTCCATGGTCAGGCTGCGCTGGAGCACCTCACGCCGGAGCGGGATGTCGGTCCAGCCGGTCTCCTCGGCCAGTTCGCGGACGGCCGCGCCGGCGTAGTCCTCGCCCGGGTTCAGCCCGCCGCCGGGTGTGGTCCAGTGCCGGCCGTTCGGCAGCGAGTCGTCGTACCGCATCAGCAGCACCCGGTCGCCGGGGTCGAGCAGGATCACCCGGCCCGCGTGCCGCTCGGGCAGCGGGTCCTGCGTGCGTATCGGGTTCAGCCACGCCGTGCATTCTAGGTCCGGCCCGGTGCTGCACTATTTGGGCAGGTACCCGGCTCGCTAGTGTGGTGGAGTGGCTACTCACGTCGCATTGCTGCGCGGGATCAACCTCGCCGGGCACAACAAGGTCGCGATGGCTGAGCTCCGTGACGTCGTGGCCTCGCTCGGGCACAGGATGTCGCCACCTACATCCAGAGCGGCAACGTGGTGTTCACGCACCGGCGAGACAGACACGGCGAAGCTGGCGGCGCGCGCTGGAGGCCGCCATCGGTGAGCGGACCGGCTGTGGCGGTGCAAGGTCCTGGTCCTGTCCTGCGCGGACCTGGCCCAGGTCGCCCAGGACAACCCGTATCAGGACGAGCCGAATCCCAGGGCCGTGCACGTGGTGTTCCTGCCCGCGGCGCCGTCGCCCGAGATGGTCGCCAGCGTGGCCGAGGCTCAGGACCAGGCGGCGAAGAAGGGCAGCCGGGACACGGCCCAGTACGCCGGCCGGGCCCTCTTCCTGCACACCCCGGACGGCTTCGGGCGCAGCGAGCTGGCCACGCTGCTGACCCGGGCAGGCCGGCCGATGTCGGCGCAGGCCGCGGGCACGGCCCGGAACGCCGCCACCGTCCGCAAGCTGCTGGACATGTGCGAGTCTCAGACTGAACCACCGGGCCATGAACCGCCAGGTGACACCCGATCCTTCTGAATGAGAACATCAGCTAATGGCTACAGCGAGCACCGCCGCGCCCGGCCGGATCACGCTCGCCCAGCCGCGGGGCCGGTGGATCATCGCGGCCACGGTGCTCGGATCGAGCATGGCCCTGCTCGATTCCACGGTGGTCAACGTGGCGCTGCCGACCATCGGCCGGGAGCTGCACACCTCGCTGGCCGGCCTGCAGTGGGTCGTGACCGCCTACACGCTCACCCTGGCCGGGCTGATCCTCCTCGGCGGGGCGCTGGGCGACCGGTTCGGCCGCCGCCGCGTGTTCCTCATCGGCGTGATCTGGTTCGCGCTCTCGTCGGCGCTGTGCGGCGCGGCCCCGGGCATCGGCGTGCTGATCGCGGCCCGGGCGCTGCAGGGCATCGGCGGTGCGCTGCTCACCCCCGGCTCGCTGGCCATCATCCAGTCCACGTTCGCCGCCGATGACCGGCCGCGGGCCATCGGCGCCTGGTCCGGGCTGGGCGGCGTGGCCGGCGCGATCGGCCCGTTCCTCGGCGGCTGGATCGTGGGCTCGATCGGCTGGCGCTGGATCTTCCTGCTCAACCTGCCGCTCGCCGCGGCCGTGCTGCTCGTGACCATGCGGCACGTCCCGGAGAGCCGCGACCCCACCGCCCAGGGCCGCTTCGACATCGCCGGCGCGGTGCTCGCCGCGCTGGCCCTGGCCGGCATCACCGACGGGCTGATCGAGGCGCCCTCCGCCCCCTCCCTGCTCGCCTCGCTGGTCCAGCCCTCGCGGGCGTGGCCGCCGGGGTCGCGTTCGTCCTGCTGGAACGGCGGCGCGGCCGGCACCCCGACCGGGTCCCGCCGATGCTGCCGCTGGGGATCTTCTCGTCCCGGCAGTTCACCGCCATCAACCTGATCACGTTCATCGTGTACGGGGCGATGGGCGCGGTGTTCTTCCTGCTCGTGCTGACCTCCAGGTGGTCGCGGGCTTCACGCCGCTGCAGGCCGGGATTTCGCTGCTGCCCTCGACCGCGGCCATGCTGCTGCTGTCGGCGCGGGCCGGCGCGCTGGCCCAGCGTTTCGGGCCGCGCTGGCTGATGACCGGCGGGCTGCTGGTCGCGGCGGCCGGGCTGGCGCTGCTGACCCGGATCGGGCCGCACCCCTCGTACGTGGCCGACGTGCTGCCCGCGGTGCTGCTGTTCGGGCTGGGCCTGTCCATGACCGTGGCCCCGCTCACCGCCACCGTGCTGGCCAGCGCGGATGAGCGGCACGCGGGCGTGGCCAGCGGGGTCAACAACGCCACGGCCCGGGCGGCCGGGCTGCTTGCCGTGGCGGGCCTGCCGGCCGCTGTCGGGCTCAGCGGCAGCGCGCTGCACGAGGCCGCGTCGCTGGACCGGGGGTTCCACCAGGCCATGCTCGATCTGCTCCGGCCTGACGGTGCTGGCCGCGGTGGCGTCGGCCCTGCTGGTCGACAACAACGTGCTCCGGCCGTCATCCGGCGAACCGGTGGCCACGCCGGAATGCCTGACGAACTGCGCGGTCGGCGCCCCGCCGCTGGAGCCGGGGCTGCATGTGGGCACCGCGCCAGCCGCGGATGCCCCTAAGCTTCTAATTCGCTGTACTTCTCACCACTGGCGTTCCACACGGAGAGTCTCCCGCGTATGCACTGGTCACAGATGTTCGTCCCGACCCTGCGGGAAGACCCGGCCGACGCGGGAGCGCCGAGTCACCGGCTGCTGCTGCGCGGCGGTTACATCCGCCAGCTGATGGCCGGGCACTACTCGCTGCTGCCGCTGGCCGTGCGGGTCCGGGCCAAGGTCATCGAGATCATCCGGCAGGAGATGAACCAGATCGGCGCGCAGGAGGTCCTGCTGCCCGACATGCACCCGGCCGAGATCTGGGAGCGCAGCGGCCGGTGGGAAATCATGGGCGAGGAGATGTTCCGGCTCACCGACCGCAAAGGCGCCCGCTTCGCGCTGGCCATGACCCACGAGGAGATCTTCGCGGTCCTGGCCACCGAGCTGAACTCGCACAAGCAGCTGCCGCAGGCCTGGTACCAGTTCCAGACCAAGTTCCGGGACGAGCCGCGGCCCCGGGCCGGGCTGATCCGCACCCGCGAGTTCACCATGAAGGACTCCTACACCTTCGACCTGGACCGGGTCGGGCTGGACGCCGCGTTCGACCGGCACCACGCGGCCTACGTGCGCATCTTCGAGCGGCTCGGGATCCCGGCGATCCCCGTCGAAGCCTCCAGCGGGAACATGGGCGGCAGTGACTCCACCGAGTTCATGTGCCCCTCGCCCTCCGGTGAGGACCTGGTCGTGTACTGCCCGGCCTGCAAGTACGCGGCCAACATCGAGAAAGCCACGTCACGGCTGGCCGACATAGCCGACGGCCCGGGCTGGACGCGCCGGAGCGCTTCGACACCCCCGGTGTGCGGACCATCGAGGACCTGGCCACCGGGTACGACGCACCCGCGACGCGGCAGATCAAGACGCTGGTCTACGTGCTGGACGGCCAGCTCACCCTGGTGCTGATGCGCGGCGACCACGCGCTGAACGAGCAGAAGCTGATCGACGCCACCGGGGCGGCCGCGGTCCGCCCGGCGCAGCCGGAGGAGATCAGGGAGGCGCTCGGTGCGCTACCGGGCAGCCTGGGCGCGGTCGGGGTCAGCGGGCTGCCGATCATCGCGGACCGCGCGCTGGACGGTCGGCGCGACATGGTCACCGGAGCCAACGTCGACGACCTGCACCTGCGCGGCGTGGAGGTGGCCCGGGACATCGCCGTGGGCCGGTGGGCCGACCTGCGCGAGGTCGCCGCGGGTGAGGCCTGCCCGCAGTGCGGGGAGCCGGTGGAGCTCATCGAGGCCATCGAGGTCGGGCACATCTTCAAGCTGGGTGACCGCTACTCCAGGGTGTTCGGGGCGACCGTGCTCGGCCCGGACGGCAAGGCCGTCCCGGTGATCATGGGCAGCTACGGGATCGGGGTGGAGCGCGCGATGGCGGCCATCGTCGAGGTCCATCACGACGAGCGCGGCATCGTCTGGCCGCTGGCCGTGGCGCCGTTCACCGTGGTGGTGACCGTCGCCCAGTCCGAGGATGCCGAGGTGGCCAAGGCTGGTGCGGCCCTGTACGACCAGCTCGCCGCGGCGGGCTTCGAGGTGATCATTGATGACCGCGCCGAGCGGGCCGGGGTGAAGTTCCGCGACGCCGAGCTGGTCGGCATCCCGTACCGGGTCACCGTGGGCAAGCGCGGGCTGGCCGAGGGCATGGTCGAGCTGACCGAGCGGGCTACTGGTGAGACCCGGAAGGTCGTACCGGATGAGGTGGCCGCTCAGCTGGGCGCGCTGACCGGGAGGGGCTGACTTCCCGGCCGTCCCGGTGCCGGGTGGCCAGCAGGCTGGTCACCGTGACCATGGCCAGCACGCCGCCGATGACGCACAAAGACACCCAGGTGTCGACGTGCGGGACCGGCACCGGCCCGACCTGGCGCACCCCGGAATCGTAGAGGGCCTCGGCGATCAGCTTCACCCCGATGAACGCGAGGATCGCCGACAGCCCCGCGGTCAGGTGCACCAGCCGGTCCAGCAGCCCGCCGATCAGGAAGTACAGGTGGCGCAGGCCGAGCAGCGCGAACACGTTGGCGGCCAGCACCAGGTACGGATCGCGGGTCAGGCCGAACACCGCCGGGATGGAGTCCATCGCGAATACCACGTCGGCGCCGGCGATCGCGGCGATCAGGGCCAGCAGCGCGCCGTGGCGGTGGCTCTTGAGACGGCCGGCTATCCCGCGGCGCAGCTTCCCCGACCCCGGCAGGCTGGGTCCGGTGCCCGCGGGGTCCGGCGGCCCGCCGCGGCCCGCGGCCATCCGCACCGCGGTGATCAGCAGCACCGCGCCGAAGATGTACAGCACCCAGTCGAAGCGGTTCAGTGCGGCCGCCCCCGCGGCGATGAACACGGCCCGCAGGAGCAGGGCCAGGCCGATCCCGGCGAGCAGGACCCGGCTGCGGAGCCGGCCCGCCACCCCGGCCCGGCCGATCAGCAGGACGAACACGAACAGGTTGTCCAGCGAGAGGCTGTATTCGGTCAGCCAGCCCGCGTAGAACTGGCCCGAGGCCTTCGGCCCGGCGACCCTCGCGAGGGCCAGCCCGAACAGCGCGCCCAGGGCGACCACTCCCGTGGTGCACAAAGCCGCCTCACGCAGCCCGGGCTCATGGCCGCGGCTGCGCGAGGCGAGCAGGACATCCGCTGCGGCGACCGCGAGGACCGACCGCGAGCGCGACCCCCCATAGCCACAGGGGCACATGGAAGGCGTCGTGCATCACGGGGGATCCTCTCGTCGGGTCAGTGCGGCCCCGGCCCGGCTCCGGCGGTGGCCGTCCGCACGGTGCCGGCCTGGACCGCCTGGGCGAAGTCGGCGGGGGTGAGCAGGCCGGCCAGCTCACCGCTCGGCCCCAGTACCAGGGCGTGGCCGGTGGTGTGCCGGGCGGCCGGGCTCTCCGGCCGCCCGCCTAGCCGGGCCCGCAGGTCAGTCAGCGGCTCATCCAGCGTGGTGAAGGCCAGGTAGGCGACCGGGGTAGCGACCTGCGACAGCCGGGTGCCGGCGCGGTGGCTGACCGGCACCGCCAGCAGCTGGGTCAGTGTCACCAGCCCGGACAGCTGGCCGTTGAAGTCCCGCACCGGGTACGCGGTCGCACCGGCGCGGGTCAGTTGCGTCCGCGGCGCCGGCGTCCAGGCTCTGCTGCTCCAGGAAGGCCTGGACCGTCTGCCAGCCGCGGGCGGTGGGGGCCAGCCCGCCGTCCAGCGGGAGGACATCGCGGACCCGGACCCCGGCCAATGCGGCCGAGGTGCGCACCTGGCTGGCCTCGGCCCGGGACGCCGCGACCATCAGCAGGCCCATCAGCCCGAACCACAGGCCGGTCAGGTGACCGAGCGCCAGCGCGGTCACCCCGGCGGCGATCAGGACCGCCCCGGTCACCTGGCCGACGCGGGCGGCGATGAGCCCCGCGCGGGTGAAATCGCCCGAGCGCGCCCACGCCAGCGCTCGGACGATCCGCCCGCCATCCAGCCCCGCTCCCGGAAGCAGGTTGGCCACGGCCAGCAGGCCGTTGACCCAGGCCGCTACCGCGGCCACGGCGACGGCCAGCAGGCCGGCGCCGAGTACAGAGAAGACGACGGCGGCGGCCGCGCTGACCACGCCGAGCACCAGGCTGGTCAGCGGCCCGGCGGCAGCGACCCGCCACTGGGCACCGGGGCTGGGCAGTTCCGGCTCCGCAGACTCCCCGGGCCGCCTGGCCCGGCCGTGCCGCACCCCGCCGAACAGGCCGACAGTGACCGGCACGCTGAGGCCGTAGCGGCGGGCCAGGATCGAGTGCGCCAGCTCGTGCGCGACCATGCTGGCCAGCAGGACGATGACCACGCCCGCGGCGGCGGCCAGGTCGACGGCGACGGACCAGCGCGGCTCGAGAGCGGGCAGGGTGAGCGCGCTGAACCCGGCGGCCAGCACACCCAGCAGATAGGCCCCGGGGGTGAGCGTGACGGGTATCCGGGCGGCCCGGGTCCCGCCCCGGCGCCCGGGACCGGCGGAGGACCCGGACGGCCCGGGATCTCCCGGCGGCCAGCCGGACGGGCCGGCGGGCACCGACGGCGGGTGGGTCATGGCCACTGCGGTCTCCTCGTGCTGCTGGTGTCAGACTCATCAGCTGCCTGCGCCCACTATCCATTGCCGGTGAGCTGCCGTCAGCGGGCGCCACCGGCTAAAATCACGGGCATGAAGTTGCTGGCTCCCGGCAACTTCGCTGGATTTCGAGGGGCGAGCGGATGGGCCAGCACGAGACTGACGAACGCTACGGGGCGGCCGGGGCTGGCGTGACAGAGGAGGTCACCGGGATTGTTACGGCTGCCCCGGCTGGTGGGGCCGCCGGGGGTCCCGGGGCAGTCGCGGTCGCCAGCGGCCCGGGTGCGGTCGGCCTCGAGGCGATCGCGCGCGCGGCGAGCCGGGAGGCAGGCGGTGTGCCCCCGGATCTGCTGGCCAGCTACCTGCCCGCGGCGGCGGCCGCCGCCCGTACCGGCCGCCGCCTGGCCACCGTGGAACTCGCCCAGTACGGCCGGGCGGGAGAGCAGGCCGCGGAGAGCGGCGTGGCCCTGCGCGGCCTGGTCAACCTGTACCTGTCGGCAACCTGGCGGCTGTGGCGTGAGCTGTCCGGCCTGGCCGATCTGCGTGCGGCTGGCCTCGGCGTGCTCCGGGCCGCCGACGATGCGGTAGCGGCCGCGGCCGAGGGCTTCGAGCGGGCCCATCTCTCGATCGCGCGGCGCGAGGAAGCCGAGCGCCTGGAGTTTGTCAACGACCTGCTCTCCGGCCGCGACGCCGCCGATCTGCTGGTCCGCGGCGAACGGCTCGGGCTGCGGCTGGCCGGTCCGCATCTGGTCGTGCTGGCCGAATACGCCGCCGGGGTGCGCGCCGGGGCCAGGCCGCCGGGCAAGGACATCGACCGGCTGGTCGCCGAGGCCGCTGCCCCGTCACCCTCGCTGACGATCACCCGGGGCGGCCGGCTCGTCGCGGTGACGGGGGCGAGCGACGGCACCGAGGCCAGCCGGGTCGCCGCGGCCCTGGCCCGGGCCCTGGGCCGGGGCCACCCGGACCTGATCCCGGACGGGCCGCGGCCGTGGCGGGTCGCGTTCGGCCGCGCCTACCCGGGCCCCGGCGGCGTGCGGCGGTCCTACGACGAGGCGGGCGACGCGCTCGACGTGGCGGCACGCCTGGGCATGCCCGATCCGGTGGTGGACGCCGCCGACCTGCTTATCTACCAGGTCATCCTGCGCGACCGCACGGCCATCACCGACCTGGTCGGCGCGCTGCTCACGCCGCTGGCGCAGGCGCGGGGCGGAGCCGGGCCGTTGCTGGCCACGCTGCAGGAGTACTACGCGTGCGGCGGTGTGGCGGCCGAGGCCGCCCGCCGCCTGCACCTGTCCGTCCGGGCGGTGACCTACCGGCTGGCCAGGGTCAGGGAGCTCACCGGCCGGGACCCTGCGGACCCGGTGCAGGGACTGGCGCTGCGGGTGGCCGTCATCGGCGCGCGGATGCTCGACTGGCCCGCCGTGCCGCTCGAGGCCTGAGACCCGGCGGTCTGGGCCCCCGGGTTCGTGAGACCCGGGGCCGGGACCGGCTGCGGACGGTTTTCGTTGCGGAGAATTTGATTTTCAGCGGCCGGTGCCGTGCCGTGCGTCGATGCCGCGGCCCAGCGGGGCGAACCCAGGCTGGCCGCCGGCCGCCGGCTGGCCTGTGGCCGCGTCCGATGCCAGAGGGAAACGCAGCGAGCCCGCCGCCACGGATGGCTGACGGGCTCGTCCTGGCCGGGGTTAGCCCTGGTTCTCGGTGGGCTGGTGCTCGTGCTCGTGGGCGTGGCCGTTCCCCTGCTCGTGCTCATGGTCATGCGCGGGGGCGTCCTGCACGATGCTCGCCCGCACCTCGTCCATGTCGAGCTCGCGGGCCTTGGTGATCAGCTCCTCCAGCGCCTGCTCGGGCAGCGCGCCCGGCTGCGCGTAGAGGACGATGTTGTCCCTGATCACCATCAGCGTGGGGATGGACGAAATGTTGAACTGCTGGGCCAGTTCGGTCTCAGCGTCCGTGTCCACCTTGCCGAACACCGCGTCCGCGTGCTTCTCCGACGCCCGGTCGAAGACTGGCCCGAACATGCGGCACGGGCCGCACCACGATGCCCAGAAGTCCACCAGAACCATGTCCGAGCCGCCCACGACGGACTCAAAGTTCTGGCCCGTCAGTTCGACCGTAGCCATGGAGTGTCTCCTCGTCTCAATGGGTATCCGCTGCCGGAATACCCTCCAGGGTATGTAAACCGAGCGCACCCGGATCACATTCCCGGTGCGGCGCCCGGTGCGGGCGCCCTGTGCTGTCTGCCCGTAGTAGCCAACTCCGGCCCTGAGTTATGCCCGGTGCGCCCGCTCAATCTGAGGCGGCCGGCCGGGACGCTACCCCGCCTGGGCCGCGGGCGCGGCCAGCGGGGAAGCGTGCCGGCTAGCAGCGGCGCCGTTCCAGAGCCACCACCCGCAGCCCGCCCGCACCGGCCCGCGTGCTGACCAGTCCCCGCTGGCGCAGTGCCGCCGCCCACGCCGCTCGTTCGGCCGCCGACACGTGCGTACGGACCAGCCAGATCCGGCCGCAGGCATGCTCCCGGGCCCGGGCCCGGTCCCGGGCCAGGGCCAGCGTCAGCGCCGCGCTGACGCCCGCGGGATCCCGGCCGCGCGCGACGACGATGCGGGGCTGCCCCGGGAAATATGCCTCGTATCCTTGCAAAACGGCGGGGTCGGCCCGGCGGGCCGGCGGCCCGAACGGCCAGTAGTAGGCAAAGCCCCAGTTGCTGCTCAGGTTCACCACGATCACGTCGCCGGGCGCGGCGTGTGCCGCGACGTAGCGAGCCTGATCGCGCACGTCCTCGTCGGGGATCGAGTGGGTTCGCACGTACGGCTGAGCGGCAACGGTGAAGGCCACCGCGGCGGCGGCCGCCAGCCCGGCGGCCACCCCGCCCTTGAGCCGGGGCCGCGCCAGTGAGCCCAGCCCGACCACCCCGATGGCGGCGACCACGACCGTGATGGCGAACAGGAACGTCGAGGTGCGCACGTCGAGGAACGGGTATTTCTTCAGGGCGGAGAGGGCGAGCATCTCCGGCCACAGCGCCGCGACCGCGATCGCGGTCGCGGGCCTGCCCAGCCGGAAGATGGTGACCAGCCCGGCGAGGAACAGCGGGACTCCCAGCCACACCGGCCCCAGGCCGAAATAGGCGTGGACGGCATTGACATGCGAGATCACGAAGGTGGTACTCGCCCGCAGGCCATGGGCGGCCGGCAGGTAGTAGCCGGCCCAGTAGGCGGTAAGCCCGGGCACGACCGCGCGGGCATCGAAACCCTCGTAGACGCCGAGCATGAGGATGGCCGTGCCGGCGCCGGTCACGACCGCTTCCGCCAGCCGGCGCCAGGCGCGGCGCGCCAACTGGACGGCACACACGGCCCCGAACGCCGCGAGGCCCACGAAGGCGACGGTATGGCTCAGCAGCATGCCGCCCCAGACGGCGGCCGACAGGCCAGCCAGCCGCCAGCGTGACCATTCGCGTTCGAGCTGCGAGGTCAGCGCCAGGGTCAGCAAGGCCAGGCAGGCATCGGCGGTGTACTGCTTCAGGTCGTTGCGCACCAGCATGGCGGGGGCGAGAAGCACACCGATCCCGGCCAGCAGGCCGGCGGTCACCGAGGCGGCCCGCCATGGCCAGCCGATCCGGCGCGCGAACCAGTAGGCGATCATCACGGCGGCCCCGGCGAAGCCGAGCGGCAGCAGCCGGGCGGTCTGCGTCCCGCCGACGGTGACCACGCGCATCAGCGCGGACCAGCCGATCGGCGTGCTGGAGGTCGTCGCGGGCAGTTGCGACAGCGGGAACCGGGTAGTGACCGCGACCCAGGCTTCGTCGGTCCAGAACGGCTGCCTGAGCAGGTAGCCCACGTCGTGGACCACCAGGACGAGCAGCCCGAGCAGGAGCACGGCCAGCAGTTCCACGCCCGGCCGGCGCCAGGTCACCGTGCGTAGCCGGGTACGCGGACCCGAGGCTGGGCTGGGTGCCTCCGGAGTTACTCCCGGGGCGGACCCCGGCGCATCGCTGTCCGGACGCAACCGGTTGCGGCCTTGATCGGAGCCCGGTGAGGCCGGCAATTTCACGGTCGGCAGCTTACGGGAGAGCGCCAGCAGCGCGCCGGTAACCGGCCCGGCTGCGGCGGCCGGAGCGGGACCGGGGTCCGGGTCAGGCCACCGGCCAGCACGACCTCGGAACGCGTCCGCACAAAGCCGCTTCCAGCGATCGGCAGCGGGAGACCAGCCAGGTCAGCCCCGGTCGGGAGGGAGGTGAACGGCCGCGCCTGGCTTCTCCGGGCTGACCGCATCCTCCGTGATTCCCGCCGTGACATGAGCGTTCCGCGATCGCCCGGTGCTCACCGTCCGCCGGCTGAGGATCCGGTGAGTCCCGCGAAACCCGCAACGGCAGGCGTGCGAGTACCAGGACAACGCCGCCGAGGGCGACGGCGGCGCCGACGGCCAGTGCTATCGCGTTGCCGCTCATGAACGCGGCGCGGGCAGCATGCGCGAGCAGGGCGCCGGTGGCGCCCCCGGCGCGAGCGGCTACGGCGAGGGCACCGCCGAGTGAGCCGAGGATGGTTTGCGTCGCAGCTCGCCGGCAGGTGCCGGCCGGCCAGCGCCGTGGTCATGTGATCCTGGTAACGAGTCGACAGCACGCTCCCGATCACGGCGACCCCGAGCGCGCCGCCGACCTGCAGCGCCACGGCGTTGGAGGCTGATCCCATCCCGGAGTCGCCCTGCGGGACCGATCCCACGACGGAGTTCGTCGCCGTCGGCAGCAGGAGGCCGGCCCCCAGCCCGACCAGCAGGAGGCCGGGCACCACGTCCGGGTAGGTCGTGGTAACCGCGGACACCGCCGAGACCTGCCACAGGCCGCCCGCGATCGCCGCCAGGCCGGCGGCAACGGTGAACTTGAGCCCGATGACGCGGCCGAGGAGCGGGGACAACGGCGCGCTCACGCCGAGCACGGCGGCCAGGGGAAGGATGCGCAGCCCCGCCTGCAGGGGCGACAGCCCGAGGTCGAACTGCAGGAACTGGGTCAGTACGAACAGCGCGCCCAGCAGCCCGAAGACCCCGAGGACTTCTGCCGCTGCGGCCACTGAGAACCGCCGGTCAGAAAAGAACCCCAGCTTCAGCATCGGGTGGCGGCTGCGGGCCTCCCAGGCGACGAAGGTGCCGAGGACGGCCAGGCTGGCCAGCCCGGCTCCGATTACCTCCGCGGAGCCCCAGCCGCTGGCCGGAGCCTCGATGATCGCCCACAGCAGCAGGCCAAGGCCGGCGATCGACAGCACCGCCCCCCAGGGATCGGGCGGGTCGGCGGCCGGGTTCTTCGAGTCGGGCACCAGCAGCAGGGCGCCTGCGAACCCGGCGGCCACGATCGGGACGTTGACGAGAAACACTGAGCCCCACCAGAACCGGGCCAGCAGCAGGCCGCCGGCGATCGGGCCGATGGCGATACCGAGCCCGATGGTCGCGGCCCAGGCACCGATGGCGCGGGCCCGCTCCGCCGGGTCGCGGAACACGTCGTTGATGATCGACAGCGACGCGGGGATCGTCAGCGCCGCGCCGGCCCCCATCACCGCTCGCCACCCGATCAGCAGGTCCACCGAACCGGAGAACGCGGCGCCGATCGATCCCGCAGCGAAGACGCCCAGGCCAATGAGAAAGAACCGCTTGCGCCCGAACCGGTCGGCCAAGCTGCCGCCGACGAGCAGCAGGCCCGCGAAGACCATCGCGTAGGAGTCGACGATCCACTGGAGTTCACTCGAGGTGGCGGCCAGCTTCCTGACGAGGGTGGGCAGCGCCACATTGAGGATCGTGTTGTCCACATTGACGATCAGCGCGGCGGCGCACAGCACCACCAAAGCGGCCCATCTGTGTCCGCGCGGCACTACAGAGAGCCCGGCCGCGGGGGCCGCCGCGCCGGAGGATCGCACCATCGGAGCTCCCTGGAGGCCCATCGTGACGGCTGACGTCGTACCGCCGGGGTCCGGGGCAGCTGCCAGGTAAACCCGTCGCGCCGCGAGGTCGCGGCCGTCCGGGCTACTGGCGCTTTAACCGTACCCGAGGTCTACCTGCGGCGAAATAGGCGTTGCCTGGCACTTCCACGGCGCCCGGACCCCGGGCGGGCGGTCCTGCACCACCGGCCCCACCATCTATCTGCCCTGATGGCCGGGGAAGGGAGGGCGACCAGTGATGGGGCCTGGCGGCTCAGCGCCCGGGCGGTTCGGGCCCGGCGCGCGGCGGGGAACCATGTCCGAGCCGTCGGCGTCGATCCACTTAGCCGGGGTCTGCTGCGGAGCCGTCCAGGCGTCCATGGCCGCCAGCAACTCCGCTGCCGACGCCCGGGCCAGGATCTGCTCCCGGTGATCCGGCCGGACGAAGCGCTCCTGGGTGGCATGGTCGAGGAAGCTCAGCAGCCCGTCGTAGTAGCCCAGCAGGTTCAGCAGCCCGGTCGGTTTGGCGTGCAGTCCCAGCTGGGCCCAGGTGACGATCTCCGCGAACTCCTCCAGGGTGCCGAGCCCGCCGGGCAACGCGATGAACCCATCGGCCAGCGCCGCCATCGCCGCTTTCCGCTCGTGCATGGTGCCAGTGATCCGCAACTCGCTCAGCCCCGGGTGGGCCACCTCGGCGTCGACCAGCAGCCCGGGGATCACCCCGACGATCTCACCGCCCGCGGCCAGGACCGCGTCCGCCAGCGCGCCCATGGTGCCCACCTGCGCGCCGCCGTAGACGACCCGCAGTCCGCGGCCTGCCAGGGTCCGGCCCAGGCCCGCGGCGCCCGCCAGGTACTCCGGGCGGCGTCCCGGATTGGAGCCGCAGAACACGCAGACCGATTGCATGCCCCCATCCTGGGGTACAGCGGCGTGATCAGCCCACGAGTTGAGTTCAGTTATCCAGGCCCAGCGTGAACGTGGGCTTGGGGGTCGTGGCGGGCAGCCGGTGCTCCTCGCTGAGCCGCCGGATCGCGGTCCCGGTGGCCAGGAACTCGGTCGCGTGCTCGCCCCAGACGTGGTTGGAGACCGCCACGTTCACGCCGACGATGCCGGACGCGCGGGCGTCGGACGCCTCGGTCTGCATCCGGACCAGGGCCAGTTCGCGGGCCTCGTAGACGCCCTGGGTGAACTGGAGCATCTCCTGGTTCCGTCCGGCCTGGCGCAGCGCCTGCATGGCCGACTGGTGCGCGATGTGGTAGACGCAGGTGCCCAGCACGAACGCCACCGGCACAGCCCCCGCGGCCAGCAGCCGGAAGAAGTCCTGGGCGGACAGGTCCGAGGTGAAGGCACGCCCGTCCGGGGCCCGGTGCGCACCCTCGCCGCCCAGGGCCCGGACCGCGGTGCCGGTGGCCACGAATTCCAGCACGTCCTGCCCCCAGGCGTACATCTGCATGCGCAGCGAGACCCCGACTATCCCGTCGGCGCCCAGGTGGTCGGCCTCGGCGCGCATCCGGGCCATGGCCAGCTCACGGGCGTTGTACATGGCCTGGGTCAGGACCTGGAGCTCGGTGTTCTGGGACCAGCGGCCGACCTGCAGCCCGACGTGGTAGATCGATGAGCCGACCACGAACCCCAGCGGCTCGAAGCCCGCCTCGCCCAGCAGCGCGTACTCCGACACCGACAGGTCGGAGGTGAACACCCCGCCCGGCTCGGCTCCCGCGGTGTGCGCGAGGCGGGTGTCCGCGGCCTGGGGCTCCCACGTCGACGTGCTGTCGCCTGACCCGCTGCCGAACAGGGGCATCTGATTCTCCTTCGCCCAGACCACTATCAGACCAATTTCACAGCGGCCAATGTCACGCAGGCCACGGCTCTGCAGTGCCGCATGTCAACGGGGCTCAGCGTAGTCGCCCTATACCCCGGTGAGATGATCGATTACTCATCGTTCATCCACAGAATGGGACACCGGCGCCGAGTGACACTCTTCTGCGTGCTGGGCGACGCGCACCTCGACGTGGTGGTCTGCCCGGACGGGCCGGTGGCGGAGGAGACCGACACCTCCGCGCGAACCTGGGTCGGGGCGGGGGGCAGGCCGCCAACGTGGCGGCCTGGATCGCGGCCCTGGGCGGGCGGTCCCGGCTCATCGCGGCCCGCGGCACCGACCTGGCCGCCCAGCTGGTCGCCAGCGACCTGGTCCGCCGGGGCGTTGACCTGCACGGCCCGGTGCTGGACGGGCCGACCGGGGTGGTGGTCTCCCTGTCGCGCGACGGCGTCATCCGGTCCATGCTGACCGACCGGGGCGTCGGCCCGCTGCTCAGCGCCGGGGCCCTCGACGACGGCTGGCTCGCGGGCTGCGGCCTGCTCCACCTTCCGGCCTACAGCCTGACCCGGGCGCCGGTCAGCGGGGCCGCGCTGGCCGCGGCCGCCCGCGTGCCCCGGCTCAGCGTTGACCTGTCATCGACCGCCGTGCTCACCGACTACGGCGTGGCCCGCTTCCGGGCGCTGCTCGGCCGGCTCCGGCCCGAGGTCGTGTTCGGCACAGAGGCCGAGGCGGACCTGATCGGGGAGCTCGATGGGACGGATCTGGCCGGGACCGACCTGGTGGTGAAGCTGGGCGCCCGGGGTGTGCGGGCCGGCGGCACCGAGCACCCGGCGCACTCGGCGGATGCGGTGGACTCGACCGGCGCGGGCGACGCGTTCGCCGCCGGGTACCTGGTCGGCGGGGTCAGCCTGGGCCTGGCTGCGGCGGCCCGGGCGGTGGCGAAGATGGGAGCGATGCCGTGAGAATCGACCCGCTGATGACGGATGAAGTCCAGGACGCGATGGACCGCGGCCTGCCGGTGGTCGCGCTGGAAACGACGCTGGTCTCGCACGGCTTCCCGGGCGGCGACGGGGTCCGGGTCGCGCTGGCCTCTGAGGCCCGCGTCCGGGAGGCGGGCGCCGTGCCGGCCACGATCGGCATCGTGGACGGCACGCTGCGGGTCGGGCTGACCGAGTCCGACCTGAAGCGGTTCGCCAGCGCGGGCGTCGCGGCCCGCAAGGTGGGGGCCCGCGACCTGGCCGCCTGCCTGGTCCAGGGTGCGCTCGGCGCGACCACGGTCGGTGGCACGCTGGCCGTCTGCCGGCTGGCCGGGATCCGGTTCATGGCCACCGGCGGCACTGGCGGGGTGCACCGCGGCTTCGCCACCGTCCCCGACGTCTCGGCCGACCTGCCGCAGATCGCCCGCACCCAGGCCCTGGTCGTGTCGTCCGGCGTCAAGTCCATCCTCGACGTGGCGGCCACGGCGGAACTGCTGGAGACCCTCGGCGTGCCGGTGCTGGGCTGGCGCACCCGCACGCTCCCGATGTTCTACAGCGCCCAGGGTGGCCCACCAGTGTCCGCGGTGGTGACCGCCGCCGCGGAGGCCGCCCGCCTCACCGCTGCGCATTGGCTCCTCAACGGAACCGCTGGCGTGCTGCTCACCCGGCCACCGGACCCGTCGCTGGAGATCGAGCCCATCCTGTCCGAGGCGGTCGATCGGGTCCGCGAGCAGGGGATCCGGGGTCAGGCGGTAACCCCCGCCGTGCTGGATCTGGTCCACGAGCTCAGCGGGGGGCGCAGTATCGAAGTCAACCGGCAGCTGATCGCCGACAACGCGGGGCTGGCGGCGGAGGTAGCCGTGGCCTATGCGGGGCAGGACTGACCCAGGGGCACTGGGCGCAACGGAGCGGAGAGAACCCCATGCGGATTGGCGTGTCGCTGCCGGACCCGTCCGGACCGGATGCCCAGGGCCGGCCAGCACTGGGCCAGGTGCGCGACGCACTGCGCCGCGCGGCGGACGACGGTTTCCCGTCCGCGTGGATGAACAACATCTTCGGCCTCGACGCGCTGACCGCGCTCGCGGTGGCGGGCAGCCAGGTGCCCGGGATCGAGCTGGGCACCGCCGTGGTCCCCACCTACCCGCGGCATCCGGCGGCCCTGGCCCAGCAGGCGCTGACCGTGGCCGCCGCCACCGATGGGCGGCTGACCCTGGGCGTCGGGACCTCCCACGAGATCGTCATCCGGGACATGTTCGGCTACGACTTCAGCAAGCCGGTCGAGCACACCCGGGAGTACCTCTCGATCCTGCGGCCCCTGCTGCACGGAGAGCCGGCCAAGGTGCACGGGAATCAGCTCAGTGCCGACATCACGCTGGCCATCCCCGCGCCCACGCCGGTCCCGCTGCTGATCGCGGCCCTCGGGCCGCGGATGCTGCGGCTGGCCGCCGAGTACGCGGACGGCACCGTGCTGTGGATGACCGGGCCCGGCCACGGTGCGGTCGCACATCGTGCCGACCATCACCGCCGCGGCGCAGGCGGCGGGCCGGCCCAGCCCGCGGGTGGTGTGCATCCTGCCCATCTGCGTGACCAGCGACCCGGACGCGGCCCGGGCCGCGCGCGGCCAAGGTCTTCGCCATCTACGGCGAGCTGCCGTCCTACCGGGCCATGCTGGACCGGGAGGGAGCGGCCGGCCCGGCCGACGTGGCGCTCGTCGGGGACGAGGCGGCCGTCGAGGCCCAGCTCGCCGACCTGGCCGATGCCGGGGTGACCGACTTCGTGGCCGGGGAGTTCGGCCGCGGGGCAGGACGCCGTGCGGACCCGGCGGCTGCTCACGTCGCTGACTCGAGACATGAGTGGGGGTGGAGGGGATGCCCTTCCTCGACCGCGCTGACGCCGGGCGGCGTCTGGCCGGCCTGCTGACCGGAGCAGCGGGGCAGAGGACACCGTCGTGCTCGGCCTGCCCCGGGGCGGCATCCCGGTCGCCTATGAGATCGCCCGGGCGCTCAGCGCCCCGCTGGACGTCATCCTGGTCCGCAAGCTCGGCCTGCCCGCCCAGCCCGAGCTGGCCATGGGCGCGATCGGCGAGGACGGTGTCCGGGTCGTCAACGACGACGTGGTCCGACGCCGAGCACGTCAGCGACCAGCAGTTCGGCCAGGTCGAGGACCGTGAACGGGCCGAGCTGAGCCGGCGGGCGGACCGCTACCGCACGGGTCGCCCGCGGGTGCCGCTGGCCGGGCAGGACCGCGATCGTGGTGGACGACGGCATCGCGACCGGCTCCACCGCGCGGGCGGCATGCCAGGTGGCGCGGGCGCACGGGGCCGCCCGGGTGGTGCTGGCCGTCCCGGTGGCGCCGCAGGCCTCGATCGACGCGCTGGCCAGCGTGGCGGACGAGGTGATCTGCGCGGAGGCGCCCGAGCCGTTCCTGGCCATCGGCCAGTGGTACCGGGACTTCGAGCAGACGGGCGACGACGAGGTGGTGGGCCTGCTGCGCCAGGCCGCCTCAGCGACGGCGGAGGAGATGGAGCGCGCCAGCACCAACGGCACCCCCGCGGACCGGGACGTGATCGTGCTGGCCGGGGCCGTCCCGCTGCCGGGACGGCTGACCATCCCGGCGGGGGCGCGCGGGGTGGTGGTGTTCGCGCACGGCAGCGGCAGCAGCCGCAACAGCCCGCGCAACATGTTCGTGGCCGGGACCTTGCACGTGGTCGGGCTGGGCAGCCTGCTCTTCGACCTGCTCACCCCGGAGGAGGAAGCGGACCGGGCTAACGTTTTCGACGTCGGCCTGCTGGCCGGCCGGCTATCCGCGGCCACGACCTGGGCTCCGCGAGCAGCCCGGGCTGCAGCAGGTCCCGGCTGGGGTACTTCGGGGCCAGCACCGGGGTGGCCGCGGCGCTGCGGGCCGCCGCCGGGCCCGGGAGCGGGATCGCGGCCGTGGTTTCCCGCGGTGGACGTCCCGACCTGGCCGGGACAGCGCTGGCCGCAGTCCGGGCCCCTACCCTGTTCCTCGTTGGCGGGCTGGACGACCGGGTGCTCGAGCTGAACGAGTCCGCCCGGGCACAGCTGCGCTGCGAAAGCCAGCTGGTAGTGATCCCGGGTGCGGGTCATCTGTTCGCCGAGCCCGGGACGCTGGAGCAGGTTGCGTCCCTGGCCCGCGACTGGTTCCTGCGTTATCTGCGCGCGGGTCCGCCGGCGGCGCCCTGATGACGTTGAAGGACGGGAACGGCTCTTGCCGTCCCCGTCACTGTCCAGTCAACCGCCGTAGGCGCCATGGCCTGCAGGGGCTTCCGTACTGATCAGGCCCGCCGATAGCCCCCTTCCTGGCGTGCACAAAGGCCATCAGCCGCCGCCATGGGCCGCCTGGCGGCCCCTGGCGGCCAGGCGGCCCATGGCCGCGCTGCGTCACCCGGGCCCGTGAATCAGGCGGCCGGCCTTAGCGGTGAATCCGTGCTCAAGCGATGCCCAGAGGGGCTTGCTGGCGTAGGGCAGGCAGTCCTCCTTGAAGTACCACCAGAAATACCCGCCAGCGTAGTAGGGAAGGTTAATCGAAAGTCCGTAATAGTAGGAAATCATGGACTCGGCACTGTTCAGTGTCTTCGCTTGGACCGGGTTGTTCAGGCCGATCTCGCCGAAGCCGAGCTTTGCGTTCGGGTAAAGAGCGTGCAGTTGCTGGAAATACGCCGTCCAGGTTGCGGTACTCGGCCGGATGCCGTTGCAGTCGTCCTCATAGTAGGACAGCAAAACGTAACTGAGCCCGTCTCTGACCGAGGCCGGCACGTATGCGCTGGAGAAGGCGAGCGGACTCAGTTCCGATGAGCCGTCGCCGCATCCGACGTTGTAATAAAGAGTGAGAGCGCTGCTCTTTCCCGCGGCGGTCACGTCGTTGTAAGCCTCGGTGAGTTTCGCGCTCACCGTCGGGTACGACCCGGTCCAGTTCCCGTTGACCTCGTTGCCGATCTCCCATAGGTCGACTTTGCTCCCGAAGGCCGCCAGGTAGGAATTGACCCGCGTGTTGTACGCCGAGGTGCTGATGCTGGTCTCGTCAGAGGAATCCAGCAGTTCGCCCATGATGTAGCTCACCGGCCGCAGGGCATTGATCGCGGCGGTGTAGTACGAGGCAGGCTCGCCGACGTCGAAGTAGATGCGTGTCGTCGGGGCTTCCGGCAGGTTCTGCAGGCCGGCGACGGTGCCCGCGACGTTTGACGGTCATCCACCGTGTCCCCGTAGAGTGGGGTGGGCAGTCGCCGGTTGGGCGCCGTGGAGATTTGACGTGATGTATCCGGGTCCAGCACCCGCGTCTTGTGCGGCGGCCCGGCGCTGGCGGGGCCGCCATCCCGGTCAGGAGCGCGAGGCCTGCGACTGCGCTGGTAATGGCCGCGAGAGCCGGGCGGCCACGGATGGAGAATGTTTTGCTAATCACAGTGATCCCTGATTCCACATCTGTAATGTGATTACATGATCACTTTGTGTGATTAACTGAACGAACCCCAGAGGCAAAATCCCTGATTTTTCAGCTATCTCTGTTGATTCGGCCTGAGCCGTACGACCCGTGTCTTTGGGCCGCCGGCCAGCGTTACCGCGGGACCGTAGCTGCGCCGCGGGCCCGCACGTTAACAAGCCGGGAGAAAATCGAAATGCGGACCGGGCGGCTATCTATTCGCGAGTGGAACTCAGGCTTAAATACGGCGGAGCGGGCAGCGTGACCGGCATGGTGAATCCAGAACGCAGGTGGCGTCGCGGGCCCGCGCTGCCGCGGGCTCAGCGGCAGGGCGGCGCGTAACTGCGCCCGGGGACGTAGTCGGCCCATTCGGCCCTGGTCAGCGGCTGCCCCCCGGTGGCGCACACGCCCGCGGCGGCGGCGCGGGCCTGGGTGTCCCAGAGCCGCACGGTGCCGTCGTCGCTGCCGCGCGGCCAGCGGTGGTCCCCGCCGGCGAAAAGGCCACCGACCAGACCTGCTGCGCCGGGCCGGTCAGGACGGCCACGAGGTCGGGCCGGGCGGGGTCGCTGACGTCCCAGAGCCAGCACGGTGCCGTCGGTCGCACCGGCTGGCCAGCGTCCGGCCGTCCGGGCTGAAGGCCACCGAGTAGACGTAGCCACCCGGGCCGGTGAGCGGGCGGCCCAGCCGGGCCGGCCGGGCCAGATCGGTCACGTTCCACAGCCGCACGGTCTTGTCGGCGCTCCCGACGGCCAGGGTGCGGCCGTCGGGGCTGAACGCGACCGAGATGGCGTAGCTCGCCGGGCCCCCCAGCGGCTTCCCGATCATCGTGGGGTGGTCAGGCTGGCTGACGTTCCACAGCCGGGTGAGGTCGTCCGCGCTCGCCGCCGCGAGCGTGCGGCCGTCCGGGCTGAACGCCACCGAGAACACGTAGGTCCCCGAGTCATGCACGGTGGCCAGCAGCCGGGGACGCGCGGGGTCGGTGACCGACCACAGCCGCACGGTCCCGTCGTCGCCGCTGGTGGCGAGCAGCCTGCCGTCCGGGCTGAACGTGGCGAATTCGACCATGCCTGTGGCGGACGCCTGGACGGGCGGCTGAGCGGAGCCAGCGCGCCGTGCCGGGGGTCACCCCCCAGAGCTGCACCTCCCCGTCGCTGTAGCCGGCCGCCAGGGTGGTCCGGCCCGGGAGGAAGGCCACCGCGTTGACGATGGTGCCCGCCGGGCCGGGCACCGTGGCGGCCGCCAGCTGCGGTGCGGGTGACGGGATCCCACACCTGGAGGCCGGGGCCGCCCACCGCGAGCAGCCGGCCCTCGTCGCCGTAGGCGACGCTGTACACCGGCCCGCCGGCCCGCAGCACCGGGGTGGGCAGCGTCCAGAGCCGGACCATGGCCGTCCGCGTCCCCGGCCACCAGACGGCCGCCGCCGTCCCAGGCCAGCGAGGTGACCGGCTGCGGCTGCGGCAGCGCGGCGGTCAGCGCCCGGGTGGCCAGGTCCCAGACCAGCACCCGGTCATCGCTGCTGCCCGCGGCCAGGCTGCGCCCGTCCGGGCTGAACGCGACCGCGTTCACCCAGTCGGTGGCCCCGGTCAGGGTGCCCTCCGGTACTGGCCGGGCGGGCGTGGTCACGTTCCACAGCCAGACCTTCTTATCCTGGCTGCCCGGCGGCGCAGCGTCCGCCCGTCCGGGCTGAACGCCACGGCATTGACCTGCTGGGCGGGCCCGGTCAGCGGCCTGCCCAGCGGCACCGGGCGGGCCGGGTCAGACACGTTCCACAGCCGGACGGTCTTGTCCGCGCTGCCCGCGGCGAGCAGGGTCGGCGTCCGGGCTGAACGCCACCGACTGCACGTAGCTCGCCGGTCCGGTCAGCGGCGGGCCGGCCGCCGTCGGATGCGCTGGATCGGCCACGTTCCAGAGCCGGACCGTGTCATCGGCGCTGCCCGCGGCCAGGAGCGACCCGCGGGCACTGAAGGCCAGCGAGTACACGGTGTTCGCCGGTCCGGACAGGCCGGAGCCGAGCCGGGCTGGGCGAGCCGGCGTCGCGCATGTCCCAGAGCAGCACCTTCCTCCCGGCGCCCGCGGCGGCCAGGAGTCTGCCGTCGGGGCTGAACGCCACCGCGTACAGCGGCTCCTGCCGGTTGGCGGCCAGCAGCGGGGCGCCCATCGCGACCGGGTGACCGGGCCGGGCCACGTCCCACAGCCGGAGCGTGCCATCCGCGCCGGCCACCGCGAGCACCCGGTGATCGGGGCTGAGGCTGACCGCCTCCACCACCCCCGCCGAGTCGATCAGCCGGGCCGCCGCCGGGCTGCCGGAGGACTCGAGCAGGCTGGCCCGCGCGTCGGCGGTCGGCGCGATCCGGTACGCGGCCAGGCTCAGCTGAGCCGCCACCGCGGCGCTCTGCCCGCGGACCTGGTCGGCCTCGATGGCCACCTCGCGCGACTGCGCGGTGTTCTTGGCGGAGGTCGCCGTATCGCGCGCGCTGGTCGCCGCCTGGCGTTGCTGGAAGGCGTACCCGGCCAGCGCGACGGTCGCGACGACCAGCACGGTGAGCGCCGCGACCAGCCGGCGCAGCCGCAGCGTGCGGTTCCGCTCCGCGGCCTCCTGCAGCCGTTCCGCCGCGATCCCGGCGTCCACGAAGGCCCGGGTCAGCGTGCTCAGGCTGTCCCGGTTGACCGGGTCGGCGGACCAGTCACGGGCCAGCGCGAGCTGGCCGCCGCGGAGCAGCGCCGCGGGTCCCGCCCGGCCTCGTCCCAGGCCCGCGCGGCGTCGCTGAGCCGGCGGCGCACCCGCAGGCCCTCCCGGTTGGCGTCGATCCAGCTGCGCAGCAGCGGCCAGGCGGTGAGCAGGGCCTCGTGGGTGATCTGCGCTGTGTCCGCGTCCACGGTGATCAGCCGTTCCGAGACGAAACGGTCGAGCACCTCACCCGGCGGCGCGGCGCCGCCCGGCCAGTCGCGCAGTTCGGCCAGCCGAACCGGGCTGCGCGTCTCCGGCGCGTCGTCGGCCACGTTCACCAGGCGCAGGAAGAGCCGCCGGGCAATGTCCCGCTGATCCTCGCCGAGTGCCCCGTAGACCTGGTCGGCGGTCCGCGCGATCGCGTGCCGGATGCCCCCGCTGGCCTGGTAGTCGGCCACCGTGAGCCGGCCGCCGTGGCTGCGCGACCAGGTGGTGAGCAGGGCGTGGGAGAGCAGCGGCAGGGCCCCGGCCTCGTGCCCGGCCCCGGGCGGGGCGCCCTCCAGGGAGTGCGGCGCGAGGTCGCGCAGCAGCAGCTCGACCAGGCCGTCCTCCACGTCGAGCCGGGCCAGGCGGGCGGGCTCGATGATGGCCCGGCGGACCTCGGGCCGGGCCATCGGCACCACCACGACCTGGTGCTCCTGGAGAGCCCGGGCTAGTTCCGGGTACCGGAGCGCGCGGTCGTAGAAGTCAGCCCGCAGCGCGAGCAGCACCATGGCCGGGCCGGCCAGCGCGCAGATGGCCGAGATGAAGCGACGCTGCTCCGCCCCGTCCTGGCAGGCCGTGAATATTTCCTCAAACTGATCGACCACGATGAGGAGCCGAGGCTCGCCGCCGAGGGGGATGAGCCGGGGCGTATCACCGGGGCCGCTGCCGGGGGTGGCCTGGAGTGCGTCGCCCCGGCCGGTGCCGCCCGGGAGGAGCCGCGGCGCGTCGCCCGGGTGGCTGCGCAGTGCCGCCTCGATGCGGCTGCTGCCTGCGGGCCCGTCGGGGTGCAGCCCGCCGGGTCAGCCGGGTCCCGGCCACGTCGGGGTCAGCCGGGTCCAGCCCGTCCGGGTCGGCCGGGTCCAGCCGCGCCAACTGCCGGGCCAGCTCCCGAAGCGGCGTGGCCCCCGGCGTGAACAGCGCTAATCTGCGCCCCGGCGAGTCCGGCAGCGACGGGATCAGCCCGGCCCGCAGCAAAGACGACTTGCCTGAGCCCGAGGGCCCGACCAACATGCAGCGGCACCCCGGGGGCAGGAGCCGCAGTGGCCAGCCTGACCAGCCGGGCGGTGAGGTCTTCCCGGCCGAAGAACCAGGGCGCGTCCTCGGGCTGGAAACTGGCCAGCCCGCGGTAGGGCGCCGCGGTGAGCGGCCGGCCGCCGTCCGGGCCCGCGGCGGATCCGGTTGAGAGCGCTCATCCAGTCGCTCAGGCGGGCCGGGTCGGTCTCGCCGCAGACCCGGAGGATCTTCGGGAGCAACCCGGGCTGGCTCGGCGGAGGCAGGTGACGCCCCGCAAAGTAGTCCCCCGCGGTGCTGGCCGGGATGCCCACCGCCCGGGCCACCTCCCGTACGGTCAGCCCCGCCCGCTGCCGGGCGAGCGTCAGTTCCTCCCGAAATCCGGCTGAGCGCCGATACGCCGCGGGATCCGGCTGGCCACGATCACCGGCGGGTGCCGTCGGTCTCCGGCTGTTCGTCGCCTGGGCCAACGGCCTCGGGTCCCCCCTCGGTGGCCACGTCATCCCCCCTCGAGATCAACGGCCGCGGATCCGGTGAGCTGCTCACCGTCCCGTGTCTGCATGACTCCTGGGGGAGGCGGTGAGTTGACATCAACGGCCGAACTAGTCAGATCAAGGGGCTGCGCCGGCTGTCCGACCTTGTCCGAGGGTTTCCGCGCCGCTGCGCGGCGCCGGGCCAGCTCCGGACACTAGGCATCGGGCCCCGGCCCGCGGCAGCGCGGGCAGCCCCAGGTGAGGGGGTACGGAACTGTCCTCCACGCCTGGCGCGGGCGTGGGGACACCAATCCTGGTCCCGTTCGGCGAGTGGTTGGGGGTAGGGCCGCCGAACGGGACCAGGATGACGTAACCGGGCCGGGAAGCCGGATCACGCCGGGCCGCCCGAGCGGGACACCTGGCGCGCGGATCACCAGACTGGAGCGAGGTCGGCCAGCCCTGGTTAACAGGCTGTCATGATCTGGTCGCGGTTCGTACACTCAAGGCTGGCGAGGCCGAGCCCGCACCGGGGGTAGTGATGAGGCGTGCCATCGTCGCTGCCAGCGCAGCGGCCGGAGTCTTCCTGGCGGTGGCCGGGTTGGCCATGCCCGCCCGGCGCCCGGGAGCCCAGGGCCCGGCCGGGTCGCCGGGCCTGGAGTCGGCCGGGGCCTGGTGTGCCGCGAGGCCTGGGGCCAGGGGACATGGTGGCCCAGGATCTGACCCAGATGCGCCCGCTGCCGCGTGTCCTGTACGGAGTGACGGTAGATGACGTAGGCCACCTCCGCGAGCTCGTGGCCAGCGCACGGCACCTACCGGAGATGCCCGCCACGCGCATCTATTTCGGTGTGTCCGAGCGGCCCCGCTACTACGCGACCGCGATCCGTCGGCTCCGCCCGGTGAGCTATCTGATGGGGGAGTTGCTTGACTCCTCCGACGAGACCCATATCAGCGTGGCCGCGTACCGTCACCGCGTGAAGGCCTATCTCGCCGCCTTCAGGAACGAGATCGACCTTTGGGAGATCGGTAACGAGGTGAACGGTAACTGGACAGGCCATTATAGGACGGTAGAGAAGAAGCTAACCGCTGCTTATCGTGAGGTAACCGGCCTCAGAAGACGAGCCGCGCTCACCCTCTACTACAACGTGGGATGCGGAGACGGGACGGCCGAGCTGGGCCCGCTCGCTTTCTCCCGGAGATACGTGCCGCGAGCTATCCGTTACGGGCTGACTTATGTCTTCCTTTCGTACTACGAAGGAAGCTGCCATGGGATCAGGCCCAGCGTCCGGACCTGGCGGCATTACTTCCGGAAGCTCCATGCCTTGTACCCGCATGCGTTGCTCGGTTTCGGCGAGATCGGCCTGAGGCGTTCGGTGAGGCGGCACGCCATCGCCGCCGCCAGGTCGCTGATCCGCTACTACTACGGGCTCCGCATCAGGCTCCCGTACTACGCCGGCGGGTACTTCTGGTGGTATTACGCCGAGGATTGCCTGCCTTATTCCAGCAAGCCGCTCTGGCCCGCGCTGCGCGCTGGCTTCCTGGCCGAGGCCGCGAGCCTGCGGTGATGAGGCTGGCTGCCTGCGGCGGTTGCGTGACCGGCCTGCGGTAATCCGGCGCCAGCCCGCGCCTTCTGGTGAACAAGTCGTGACCAGCCAGAAGAATCTCGCCTTAAAACGGGAATGCCTGCCATCCGCCGAGGATTGTTATCCTCGATCAGTGGGCATTTCTCTGTGTCTCCAGCCCGAGTTGGATAGGAGGAATAGCTATGATCTTCAGTGCCTATTCTCGAGATTCCGGGAGCCTGACATAACGGTCTTGTGGTGACACCGCCCCGCAACGGTGCCATTCGGCGTGATCATGAGGAGTGATCAGGTAGTTCTTATCGACAAGCTTCTTAGCCTTATTGAGCAGACTTGCTCTTTATTTACTTCTGTGCGCAAACGGCGTGAGAGGCTGCCTCCGCCTCCGCCTCCGCCTGCGCTATTGAGAGGCGGCCGGATGGGAGATTTAGGGGATCTCTTATGTATTATCCTGCGGCTCTAGCGAGCCTGACGGCGTTCGGCTCGCCCCTGGTACTGCCACATAACGGTGATCTGTGGCTGGCGGCCCGGTTGCTACTGGACGGCGCGGGAGCTTTCTTCGGCCTCTATCTCCTGATCAGCATCGGGCTGTTGCTGACCGGCCAGGTGATGCGGATCCGCCCTCGTCCCCGCATCCCGGACCGCAAATGATCAGCAGGCGGGGCGCACCGTTCCCGAGCGCGGCCCGGAGAGCGCTGATCTGGATGGCCGCGATGGCCGGGTTCCTGCTGGCTGGCGCCTGCGCCCTGGACCCGGCGGTCGCAGCCGCCACCGTCGCCCAGGCGGCGCGCGGCGCGGGGGCCCTGTCCGGGCCCCGGTCACCCGGGGGGCCGATCCTCGCGTTCCGGGTGGATGTGTCCCATTACCCGCGGGTGGGGGTGGTGGTCACCGTGCCGGGCAGCCGACGGCGGCTCACATCGTCCGATTTCACCGTCCTGAACGGGGCCCGGGCCTCGAGGCCGAGCGTCAGCCAGCTTTCGGCTAACAACGTGCAGCTGATGCTGGTCCCGGACACCAGGCTCTCGTCAGCCCGGTGGCACGAGGAGCAGCATGCCGCGGCGCGCTTCCTCGTTGACCTGACCGATGGTGCGCAGACGGCCGTCGTCGATCCTGCCCGGCCGGGCCTGCTGGCCCGTGGCCTCACCTCTAACGCGGCCTCCTCCGTGGCCAGGCTGGCCGGGCTCCCGCGGGAAACCCTCAGCCCCGCCGCCCGGCTAGCCGCCGCGCTCGCTGGGTTCTCGCGCGGTCCCCGGGTCCGGCGCACGGTGGTCCTGGTTGTTTCCTCGCCGTCGCCGCTCACGGGGGCCGCTGCGGCCCGCTTCCGCGAGCAGCTCGCCGCCAGCGGTACCGCGCTGTATGTCATCGACGCCGCGCCGCGCCCGGACCCTGGCTATGACGCCCTGGCCGCCGGCAGCGGGGGCCGCGCCATCCGGGTGCAGACAGCCGCCGGATGGCCACGCGCGTTCGGCCGGATCGTCAGCGACCTCGGCGAGCAGTATTACCTGCGCTTCACCGACACCCAGCCGCGGCCCGGCCGGGTGAAGATCCTGGTCCGGACCGCGCTCGGCATCGAGTACGGAGTAGCAGGCCTGCCCACCGTCAACCCGACCGCGCCGCCGCCACTTCCGCCCATCAAGCCGCCGGCGCCGCGATCGAGCTGGGACCGGCCGCTGATCTGGCTGGCCGCGCTCCTGGTCATCTTCGGGGTGGGCTACGGGCTGCTGATGCTCATCGCCTCCAGAAAAGACCCCCGGCGCAAAAACCCGGCCCGGCACGCCGTCTCCGGGCCGCCGGGCCGGGCAGACGAGTCCGGCCCGGCCATTGCGTCTGGAGCCCCCGGGGCCGAGCGGACGGTGGCCGTCGTGGATCCTCCGCCCGCCGGGCCAGATGGCCTGTTCTTCGTGTTTCTGATGCCGTGCCTGAACGAGGAGAAGGTCATCCTCGGCAGCCTTCAGCGGCTGCTCTCCATGCCCGCCGGCAACTTCGTGGTCCTGGTCATCGACGACGGTTCCGATGACGCCACCGCCGAGGTGGTCGCCGGCGTGGCCGGCGAGCAGGTCTGGCTGCTCAGCCGCCATCCGCCGGATGCCCGGCAGGGCAAGGGCGAGGCGCTGAACGCGGCCATCCGCTTTCTGACCAGCAGCGGGCGGCTGGCCGGACACGACCCAGACGCAGTGATCGTCGTCGTGGTGGACGCGGATGGGCGCCTCGACCCTCACGCCGTCAGTGTGGTCGGCCCGTACTTCGCTGACCCCACGGTCGGCGCGGTGCAGATCGGCGTCCGCATCAACAACCGTGACAGCAGCGGGCTGGCACGCATGCAGGACATGGAATTCGTCATCTACACCGAGGTGTTCCAGCGGGGCCGGCGTCACCTCGGCAGCGTCGGCCTGGGCGGCAACGGCCAGTTCATGCGGCCTCTCCGCGCTGCTCTCGCTGGGCGGCTCCCCATGGACCCGGAGCCTGACCGACGATCTCGACCTGGGCGTGCGGCTCCTGGCCGCGGCTGGCGCAACGAGTACTGCTCCGCCGCCTGCCGTGCATCAGCAGGGCGTCGTCCAGCTCCGGCGGCTGATCCGCCAGCGCTCCCGATGGTTCCAGGGCCACCTCCAGTCCTGGACGCTGATCCCGCTGGTTCTGCGCAGCGCGCCCGCCGGGCCCGCGGCGACCTTGTTTACCACCTGTCCAGCCCCGGCGATCCTGCTCATCGCCTCGCTGCTGTCCGCCTCGTTCCTGCTCTCCCTGGCCAATTGCGCGATGCTCGCGGTACAGGGCCAGAATCCCTTCGGCTGGTGGATCGCCTCAACGCTACACGCTGACGTTCGGGTCGGCGCTGGCCTACGGCTTGGTCTACTGGGGCCGGGAGCGGGACAACGGCGTGTCGCTGCCCCGGGTCGTGTGGCTCGCGCACCTCTACGTCTGCTACGGGATGATCTGGTACGCCTCCGGTTGGTGGGCGGTCGCCAGGACGCTGCGCGGCCGCACCGGCTGGGCGAAGACTGACCGCGTCGCCGAAGCCCCCATGGCGCTGGCCCCGCGGCTGCCGGGGGCAGCGCCAGCACGGTGCCCGCCGGGCTGGTCTCGATGGCCGCCGGCCCGCCGCCCGGCCAGAGGAGCCCGGCGGTTCAGGGACGCGGCGCGCCACCGGCCCGTGGTCCGCCGGTGGTGCCGGGCCCGGTGGTGCCGGGCCCGGTGGTGCCGGCCCGGTGGTGGCCGGCCCGCGGCCGCGGCGCCTGGGCGGCGGCCCGCATCACGATCCTCGCGGCGGAGGCGCCGCAGGCTCAAGGTCCTGACCGTGGCCGCCACCCTGGTCTGCGCGACGGTGGGCGCTGGTCTCGCGTGGCCCACTGGGGCGGGCCAGCGATCAGGGCACCACCAGTGGCTCACCGTGTTCAACGGCTACGGCCACATTGACGTGACCGGGTCCGGCGCGGCCCAGACGATCACGACCGCGCCGGGCAGGGCGCGGTCGCGGCGGGCAACCCACTCGGCGCTGGTCGTCTCCCGCCGCCGCTTCGGTGACTTCGTCGCGACCGTGCGGGTGCAGACCCTGCGCCAGTTGCGTCACGGCGCCGCCGGGACGCCGCACCCGTGGGAAGTCGGCTGGGTGGTCTGGCACTACACCTCCGACCGCAGCTTCTACGCGCTGACCCTGGAGCCGACCGGCTGGCTCCTGTCCAAGCAGGATCCCGCCTACCCGGGAGGGGAGCGGTTCCTCGCGTCGGGCCGGACCCCGCTGTTCCGCGTGGGCGTCCCGCACAGCGTGGGCATCGTCCAGATCGGCGACCAGATCACGGTGTCCGGCGACGGTCATCTGCTCACCCGGTTCACCGACACCCAGCAGGCCTATCTGCGCGGATCCTTCGGCGCGTACAGCGAGGACTCTGACGCTCGCTTCAGCGATATCCGGATCAGGGCGCTGCCCTGTCCCGGCGCCCGGATCCGGTCCGGCGCCCGCCCAGGGCCGTCACAGTCCCCCCGAGGCCCGACCCTCGTCTCGCTTCGCCGAGGTAATTCCGATCCAGGAAGGACGAAGAGGCACATCGCCATGTCACATTCCGAGACCCGGACCGCACCGGCACCGCCACCGGCCGGGGCCAGGCGCCAGATCATGGTCATCTACGGAACCCGGCCGGAAGCGGTCAAGGTCGCGCCGCTGATCCGGGCGCTGGACCAGTCCGACGTGTTCACCCCGGTCGTCGCGGTCACTGGGCAGCACCGCTCGATGCTCGACCAGGTGAACGCAGGTCTTCGACGTCAAGCCCGCCTTTGACCTGGATATCCATCGGCCGGGGCAGACGCTCACCGAGATCACCACCCGCGCCCTGTCCGGCGTGCAGTCGCTGCTCGCGGAGCACCGCCCGGATGCGGTGGTGGTGCAGGGCGACACCACCACCGTGGTCACCGCCGCGCTGGCGGCCTTCTACGAGCAGATCCCGGTGGTGCACCTGGAAGCCGGGCTGCGCACCGGCGATCCCTACTCGCCCTACCCCGAGGAGATCAACCGCCGGCTGACCACCCGGCTCACGGCGCTGCATCTCGCCCCGACCGGGACCAGCAAGGCCAACCTGCTGGCCGAGAACGTCGACGAGGCCAGCATCGTGGTGACCGGGAACACGGTCATCGACGCCCTGCTGTGGGCGGTTCCGCGCCAGCGCGGCTACGACGAACCGGCGCTCGCCGACCTGGATCGCAGCAGCGCGCCGGTCCTGCTGGTCACCGCGCACCGGCGGGAGTCGTGGGGTGCACCGCTGCGGGCGGTCGGCCGCGCGCTGGCCCGCATCGCGGTCGCGCACCGCGACCTGCGCATTGTCTTCCCCGTGCACCGCAATCCGGTGGTCCGGGACGCGGTGCTGCCTGCCATCCGCGGAGTACCCAATGTCATCGTGACCGAGCCGCTTCCCTACGGCAGCTTCTGCCCGGCTGATGAGCCGCGCCACCGTCATCCTCACCGACAGCGGCGGGGTTCAGGAAGAAGCCCCCAGCCTGGGCAAGCCGGTGCTGGTCATGCGGGATACCACCGAGCGGCCCGAGGCGGTACGCGCCGGGACGGTCAAGCTCGTCGGCACCGACGAGGACGTCATCGTCGATGCGGTCGGCCGGCTGCTCACCGATCCCGTGGCCCACGCCGCGATGGCCACCGCGGTCAACCCTTACGGCGACGGGCGGGCCGCGCAGCGCGCGGTCGCGGCGCTGGCGCACCATTTCCGTCTCGGCCCCGCCGCAGACGAGTTCGACAGCCCGGCGGCTGACCCGGCCGCTGGGCGGAGGGAGGTGGACCACAGGTCATCCCATCCGGCTCGTGGCCAGACGATCGCGGCCACGACATCCCCATCAGGCGGCTTGGCTCGAGTCCGCCCTGATCACCCGTATCCGGGGGAAGGAAGTTCAGAACATGCGCTATAGGCGAATAGCGGTCGCGGCTGCGGCTGCGGTCGCGCTCGCAGCGCCGATGGCTGGTGCGGTGGCGCCGGCCAGTGCCGCGCCTGCGCCCGCCGGCACCTCGGCATCATCGGCCGTCAACGGGCCTCACGGCCACGCGCCCGGCGGGAGGGGCGGCGTGAACGGGCTGCCGGCCATTCCCGGGCCGCCGGCGCTTCGCCCGAAGGGACTGCCCAGGCAGCGAGCCGGCGTACCGGCCGCCCACCAAGCGTCCCAAACGGCGAAAGGGCGCGGTGACGGCGGCCACCGGGTCAGCGGCGGCCACCAGGTCAGCGGCGGCCACAGCCGGCCAAGCCTGCCGCCACCCCGCCGCAGGCGAGGACGTGGGGTGCCAGTGGGCCCGCGACCACGCTGGTGCTCTACGACACCACGAACACCTGGGGCTGGCTGGGCGAGCTCTACGCGATCGGTGGCGGCAATCTGGCTACGCACTTTGGCCGGGTGACCGCCGAACCGGTGGTCGACTACGTCTCCGGCCAGGTGAACAGCTACACCGCCACGATCTACATCGGCTCCACGTACAACGAGCCGATCCCGCAGACGTTCCTCAACGACGTACTGTCCACGACCAGGCCGGTGATGTGGATCGGGGACAATATCTGGCAGCTCACCGGAACTCCGGGGAGCGCCGCGGACACGGCCTTCGAGGCGGCCTACGGCTGGGATCCGGCCACTTCGTACTTCGACACGGCCGATACGATCGCCTCGGTCAGCTACAAAGGCCAGACGTTCACCAGGAACACGGCCAACACGGGCGGCATCCTGGCCCCCCATATCACCACCCCGTCGCAGGTGAGTGTGCTGGCGTCGGCGAATTGCAGCACCTCAACGGGTACCGCGACGGACTGCAGCGAGATCGCGCAGACCACGGGCACATCATTCCCGTGGGCGATCCGCTCCCGCAACCTCATGTACATCGGCGAGGTGCCGCTGTCCTACATCTCACCCACGGATCGCTACGTGGCCTTCGCCGATCTGCTCTTCGATGAGCTGGATCCCACCGCGACGCCGAGCCACGAGGCGCTTGTCCGCCTCGAGGACCTCAGCCCGGAGTCGAGCCCGTCAAATCTGACGGCCTTCGCCAGCTACCTGAAGAGCCAGGGCGTGCCGTTCAGCATGGCGGTCATCCCGCAGTATCTGGATCCGACGGGCTACTACAACAACGGCGTGCCGGTATCAGAGACTCTCGCCCAGTCCCCGTCAATGGTGTCGGCGCTGAAGACCGCGGTCTCCGACGGCGGCACCATCGTCCAGCACGGCTACACGCACCAGTACTCGGATATCCCTAACCCGTTCACCGGGGTCAGCGGGGATGACTTCGAGTTCTACCGCGCCCAGTGCTCGACCACGGCCACCGCCCCGTACAACTACGTGGCGCCGTGCACCAACACCGATCACGTCATCGAGGAAGGCCCGGTGCCTGGCGACTCGCAACTGTGGGCCGCGACCCGGGTCACCACCGGCCGGGCCCTGTTCGACGGCGGCTGGCCTGCCGACGCCGACGATATGGACGACCCCGCACTATGCGGCGTCGGCCGCGGACTACGCCGGGATCGACCAGACGTACTCGACCCGGTACGAGGAGGAGCTGTTCTTCGGCGGCCAGCTGACCGGCCAGCCGATCAACTACTCGCACGTGTTCGGCCAGTTCTTCCCCTACGAGGTGCATGACCTCTACGGGACGACGATCATCCCGGAGAACCTCGGCGACTACGAGCCGACCGCGGAATACGGCAACCCGCCGCGCACGGCGCAGGACATCATCAACGAGGCCCAGCAGAACCTCGCCGTCACCCAGGGCGTGGCCAGCTTCTTCATCCATCCCGACTATGACCCGCTGTCGGTTCTCGAGCAGATCGTCACCGGCCTGAAGGCGCTCGGTTACACGTTCGTGAGCCCGGCGACCCTGATGTCCACCAACGGCTAGTGGTTCATGAGCGGCTGGTGCCGGATTACCCCTGGCGGCCCGGCGCCAGCCGCTCGTCCCAGGCCCGCTGCAAGGCCGTCAGCAGCGTGTCCGCCGGCTGGGCACCGGCCACGCCGTACCGGCGGTCGATCACGAAGAAGGGCACCCCGGTCGCGCCCAGCTCGGCCGCTTCCCGGCCCTCCTCCGCGACACGGTCCGCGTAGCGGTGGGACAGCAAGGCCTCCCGCGCGTCCCCTGGGTCCAGCCCGATCTCGCCGGCCAGGCTCACCAGGTCCTCGACCGAGAAGATGGGCCGGGCCTCGCCGAAGTAGGCGGTGAACAGGCGGTCCCACGCCTCGGCCTGCTTGCCCTGATCGGCCGCGTAGGCGAGCAGTTCGTGGGCCAGCGCCGTGCTGCCGACCTGATTGTCCAGGACGTGGTACGGGCGCAGGCCCTCGCTGTCGGCCAGGCCCTCGACCCGCCGGGTCGTCTCGTCGATCTGCGCGTCGTCCAGGCCCTTCTTCCTGAGCATGTCCCGGACCGGCTCGCTGGACCCGGGCGGAGCAGCCGGGTCCAGCTGGAAGGAACGGCGGGTCACCTCCACCTCGTCGCGGTGAGGGAAACGCTCCAGCGCCGCCTCCAGCCGGTGGGCGCCCAGACCGCACCACGGGCAGATGACGTCCGCCCACACCTCAACCTGCATCGCAGCCCTCCAGATCTCCGCTGTCCGAGGACTGGTACAACGGGCGGACGCGCGGAAGCCTTCCCGCGAGGGAACCCTCACGGGGGCGTGAAGGCCCAGCCGGGCAGCCCGCACAGCGGCAGCAGCTGCCGCGGGCCCTCACCAACTGTTGCCCCCGGGAGCCCTTCCAGCGGGCCGTCGGCCGAGGTAACGTTCAAGCGGGTCCCGGGCTGATGACGGACCGAAGAGCCACTGCCGAGGGTGTGAAGTGGCCGCGCAGGTTGGCCTTGGCCGCGAAGACGCTCCCTCCTTGTCACTCCCCGGGACCCGCCAGCTCACCGCATGGCCCGCGCCATGCGGACGACCACCACGGCAGGATGGCGGGCAGGCGTGAGCCGGGCGCACGACATCGGCGGTCAGACCGGGTTCGGCCCGGTCCCGCTGGGCGAGGACGGGCCGCCGTTCGAGCACGACTGGGAGGCCCGGGTCTACGCGCTGAACGGCGTGCTCCGGGCGCGCGATCTCTACAACGGAGATGAGTTCCGGGACGCCATCGAGCGGATCCCGCCCCAGGAGTACCTCGAGCTGAGCTACTACGAACGCTGGCTGCGCGCGATCCAGACGGTGCTCACGGAGAAGGCGCTGCTTCCCGGCGCTCCGCACCCTGACGATGCCCCGCCCGCCGGCCAGGCCCCGCTTCCTGGCGCTCCGCACCCTGACGATGCCCCGCCTGCGGCCCAGGACGACAGGTGACGCTCACCCCGGGGACCCGGGTCCGGGCGCGGCTGGGCGATCCGGACCACCACACCCGGCTGCCGGGCTACGTGCGCGGGCAGACGGGCGAAGTGATCGAGGCGGCCGGGCAGTGGCCGCTGCCCGATGACCGGGCCCGGGGCGTCACGCCGCCCCGGGTCGAGACCGTCTACTCGGTCCGTTTCCCGGCGGCCCGGCTGTGGGGCAGCGGGACGCACTCGGTCGTCGTGGACGTGTGGGAGTCCTACCTGGAGGAGGCTGGCTGATGGGAGCAGGTCACGCCGAGCAGCCCGCGGCCGTCCGGACGCGCAAGCTGGAGGAGCGGGTGCTCGCCGCCGGGCTGGCCACCGACGCGGAACTGGACGCCGTGCTGGCCCGGCTGTACGCGAACGCCTCGCCGCTGAACGGGGCCAGGATCGTGGCCCGGGCCTGGTCCGATCCCGGCTACGCGGGCCGGCTCCTCGCCGACGGCAACGCGGCCGCGGCCGAGCTGGGCTTCGATACCGCGCACGCGGGCGGCGGGTACCGGCTCAAAGTCGTGGCGAACACCCCCGGCACGCACAACATGATCGTCTGCACGCTGTGCTCCTGCTATCCAGTGTCGCTGCTCGGCCCGTCGCCCAGCTGGTACAAGAGCCTGGCCTATCGCTCACGTGCGGTGCGCGAGCCACGGGCGGTGCTGGCCGAGTTCGGATTGCTGCTCCCGGACGGCACCGAGATCGTGGTGTGGGACGCGAGCGCCGAGAACCGCTACCTGGTCCTGCCCGGCCCGCCCGCCGGACACGGACGGCCTGGGCGAGGAGGACCTGGCCGCCCTGGTCACCCGGAACGGGCTGATCGGCACGGCAGCGGTCTGACCCTGGTCCGCGTTCGATTCCCGTGTGGTGGGTATCTGACGTGTAAGGCCGTCCATCTTTCCGACTGGAGTGAGCACCGGCCACGCGCGTCCCGGCCGGCGGAACTGGGGGAGTCCATGAAGCTGCTGGCTGTCGTGGTCACTGCGACCGTGCTGGGCGTCATCATCATCAACATCATCAACCGCGACGACATCATCCGGTACTTCAAGATGCGCCAGATGTAAGTCAGCCAGGATGGGGCCATGACCACCGCTGCCGCCGTAGCCAGCCCGGTCGATTTCGTGACCTACGGTGACTACCAGCCGAAGGCCCCGCCGCGGGCGGACGGCGCTTTCGTGCGCCCGCCCTACCCCTTCCGGGGCCGGGTGAGCGCGGACGGATCCACCGGCTATCCCGCCGAGGCAGGCCGCTACCACCTCTACATCTCGCTCGCCTGCCCGTGGGCACACCGCTCGGCCATCGTCCGGGCGCTGCTGGGGCTGGAGGACGTGGTGTCGATGTCGGTGGTCAACCCGGTCCGGGACGGACGGGGCTGGGCGTTCCGGGACGGACCCGGCTACTCGCCCGATCCGGTGAACGGCTTCACCCTGCTCCGCGACGCCTATCAGGCGACCGAGCCGGGGTACGACGGGCACGTCTCGGTGCCGGTGCTGTGGGACAGGGAGACCGGACGGATCGTCTCGAACAACTTCCCCGACATCACCATCGACCTGGACACGCAGTTCGGCCGGTGGGCCAATCCGGCGTTCGACCTGTACCCAGCCGCGCTGCGCCCGGAGATCGACGCGCTCAACGAGCGGGTCTACACCACCGTCAACAACGGCGTGTACCGATGCGGGTTCGCCACCTCGCAGCGGGCTTACGGCGCCGCGGTGGCTGACCTGTTCGCCACCCTGGATGACCTGGACCAGCGCCTGGCCAGCCAGCGGTTCCTGTTCGGCGACTCGCTCACCGAGGCGGACGTGCGGCTGTGGGTGACCCTGGCCCGGTTCGACGCGGTGTACGTCACCCACTTCAAGGCCAACCTGCGCCGCCTGGCCGACTACCCGAACCTGTGGCCGTACGCCCGCGACCTGTACTCGATCCCGGCGTTCCGCAGCACCACGAACTTCGACCACATCAAGCAGCACTACTACCGGACGCATCCCCAGCTGAACCCGCTGCGGATCGTGCCCGCCGGGCCGGTGCTGGACTGGGACGCCCCGCGCAGGTCATCACGGGAACTCATCCAATAGCTGCTCATTGCCGGAGTACTGGGGTCTCACTTGGGGGGCAGGCGCCGCACACTGGCTGCCTGGGGGCCAGGCGCGGTCCGGGCCGCGCGCCCCGTCAGCTGGTCAGCTCGGCGTAGAGCGCCGCGGTCTGGGCGGCGATCGCGTCCCAGCCGAACTCGGCCGCGGCGCGCTTGCGGCCCGCCGCGCCGAGGGCGCTGGCCCGCGCGGGGTCGCCGATCAGGGCGTTGAGCGCTTCCGCCAGGGCGGCCGGGTCGCCGGGCCGGACGAGCAGCCCGGTCTCCCCGTCGCTGACCACCTCGGGAATGCCGCCGACCCGGGACGCTACCACCGCCGTGCCGCAGGCCATCGCCTCCAGGTTGACGATGCCGAGCGGCTCGTACAGCGACGGGCAGGCGAACACGGTGGCGTGGCTGAGCAGCTGGATGACCTCGAGCTTGGACAGCATCTCCGGGATCCAGATCACCCCGGTGCGCCCCGCCTGCAGGCTGCTGACGAGCCCGCTCACCTCCGCGGCCAGCTCGGCGGTATCCGGCTGGCCGGCGCAGAGGACCAGTTGTGCCTCCGGCGGCAGGCCGGTGGCCGCCCGGAGCAGCACGGGGACCCCCTTCTGCCGGGTGATCCGCCCGACGAAGATCACTACGGGCCGGGACAGATCCACCCCGTACCGCTGCAGGACCCCGGTCCTTGCGTCGGGGGCGTACTCCTGGGTGTCGATCCCGTTCCGGATGACCCGGATCCGTTCCGGCCGCACTGAGGGATAGGCGGTCAGCACGTCCTCCCGCATCCCCTCGGACACCGCGATCACCGCGGCGGCGCCCTCGACCGCCACCCGCTCGCACCAGCTGGACAGGGCGTAGCCGCCACCGAGCTGCTCCGCCTTCCACGGCCGCAGCGGCTCCAGCGAGTGCACCGTGACCACGTGCGGTATCCCGTACAGCATCGAGGCCAGGTGCCCGGCGAGGTTGGCGTACCAGGTATGCGAGTGCACCAGGTCCGCGCCGCCCACCGCGGCGGTCATGGACAGGTCGGTGGAGATCGTGGCCAGGGCCTGGTTCGCCCCGGCGAGCAGTTCCCACGGCCGGTGGGCTACGGCCCCGGGCCGGTCCCCGCCCTCGCAGTGGACGGTGAGGTCGACCAGGCTCGCCAGTTCCCGGGCCAGGTAGGTGACGTGCACCCCCGCGCCGCCATACACCTCGGGCGGGTACTCGCGGGTAAGCAGGGCCACCTTGAGCCGGTCCCGCTGCGCCAGCCCCGGGGGGCCGGGAACGGTCATATGGTCACCTTCTGGCTCTTGCCCACCACGGTGATGCCGCTGTCGGACACCGCGAAACCGCGTTCCCGGTCATGGTCCTTGTCCACGCCAACCGTGACGCCCTCGGGCACCACGACGTTCTTGTCCAGGATGGCGTCCCTGACCACCGCGTGCCGCCCGATGATCGTGTTGTGCAGGATCACCGACCGCTCTACCGAGGACCAGCTGTTGACCCGCACACCAGGGGAGAGAACCGCCTCGCGGACCAGCCCACCCGAGACGATCACGCCGTTGCTGACCAGGCTGTCGATGGATCGGCCCACCCGGTCGCCGCTGTCGTGCACGAACTTGGCGGGCGGCAGGCTGGGCACGTTGGTCAGGATCGGCCACCGGTCGTTATAGAGATTGAAGACGGGGTGGATGGCGCACAGGTCCATGTGCGCCTCGAAATAGGAGTCCAGCGTGCCGACGTCTCGCCAGTAGCCGGCGTCACGCTCGCTTGCCCCGGGCACCTTGTTGGTCATGAAGTCGTAGACGTGCGCGAGGCCCTCGTCCACCAGCATCGGGATGATGTCGCCGCCCATGTCGTGTCGGCTGTTCGGGTTGGCCGCGTCCTTGCGCAGCGCCTCGACCAGCACGTCGGTGGAGAACAGGTAGTTGCCCATCGAGGCGTAGGCCTCGTCCGGCCGTCCGGGCAGCGCGGGCGGGTCGGCCGGCTTCTCCAGGAACGCCTCCAGCGTGTGCCCGTCCGCGCCCGCCTGGATCACGCCGAACGCGGTGGCCTCCATGCGCGGCACCGGGATGGCGGCGACCGTGACCCCGGCCCCGTGGTCGCAGTGCTCCTGGATCATCTGCCGCGGGTCCATCCGGTACACGTGATCCGCGCCGAACACGATGACCAGGTCGGGCCGCTCGTCGTAGATCAGGTTGAGCGACTGGTAGATCGCGTCGGCCGAGCCGGTGTACCAGTGCGGGCCGAGCCGCTGCTGGGCGGGCACGGGCGTGACGTAGTTCCCGAGCAGCGTGCTCATCCGCCACGTGGTGGACACGTGCCGGTCCAGGCTGTGGCTCTTGTACTGGGTGAGCACCGCGATCCGCAAGATCCCGGCGTTGACCAGGTTGGACAGCGCGAAGTCGACCAGCCGGTACACGCCTCCGAACGGCACGGCTGGCTTGGCCCGGTCCGCCGTCAGCGGCGCCAGCCGCTTGCCGGCCCGCCGGCCAGCACGATGCCCAGAACCCGCTGATCTGCCATCTCCCACCCCTCACGTGCCATTTGCTTCTTTCAGCACGCCGTCCAGGATCTGCTGTGCCTCTTCCTGGATGCGGGCGAGCTGCCCGGGACCGGCGAACGACTCTGCGTACAGCTTGTAGACGTCTTCTGTGCCCGAGGGCCGCGCGGCGAACCAGCCACTCTCGGTGATCACCTTGATGCCGCCCAGCGGCTCGCCGTTGCCCGGGGCGCGGGTCAGCCGGTCCAGCACCGGCTCGCCCGCGAGTTCCGCGACGCCGACCTGATCGGGGGACAGCTTCGCCAGCAGCGCCTTCTGCGCCCTTGTCGCGGGCGCGTCGATCCGGGCGTAGGCCGGGTCGCCCAGCTGGCCGGCCAGGTCGCGGTACCGCTCGCCCGGCGACTGCCCGGTCACGGCCGCGATCTCGGAGGCCAGCAGGGCCAGGATGATGCCGTCCTTGTCGGTGGTCCAGACCCGGCCGTCGGTGCACAGGAAGGAGGCGCCGGCGCTCTCCTCGCCGCCGAAGGCGATCGAGCCGTCCAGCAGCCCCGGCACGAACCACTTGAACCCCACCGGCACCTCGGTCAGCGTGCGCCCGGCGGCCTCGGCCACCCGGTCGATGATCGAGGAACTGACCATGGTCTTGCCCACCGCGGCCCCGGCAGGCCAGTCCGCCCGGTGCCGGTACAGGTAGTCGATGGCCACGGCCAGGTAGTGGTTGGGGTCGAGCAGGCCCGCGTCCGGCGTGACGATGCCGTGCCGGTCGGAGTCGGTGTCGTTACCGGTCGCGATCGCGAACTCGGACGCGCGGTTGATCAGCGAGGCCATCGCATAGGGCGAGGAGCAGTCCATCCGGATCCGCCCGTCCCAGTCCAGGGTCATGAACCGGAACGTGGCGTCCACGTCCGGGTTGACCACGGTGAGGTCGAGTCCGTAGCGCTCGGCGATCTCGCCCCAGTACGCGACGCTGGCGCCGCCCAGCGGGTCGGCGCCGATCCGGATGCCGCCGCTGCGGATCACGTCCAGGTCCACCACGGCCGGCAGTTGCGCGACGTACTCGCCGAGGAAGTCGAAGACCGCCGTCGTGGACGCGCCCCTGGCCGCCGGGTACGGCACCCGGCGCACCTCCCGGAGCCCGCCCGCCAGCAGCTCATTGGCGCGGTCCTGGATGACCGAGGTGATCTGCGACCCGGCCGGGCCGCCGTCGGGCGGGTTGTACTTGAACCCGCCGTCCTCCGGCGGGTTGTGCGATGGCGTGATCACGATGCCGTCGGCCAGGCCGCCCGTGCGGCCGTCGTTGTAAACCAGGATGGCCCGGGACAGCGCGGGCGTCGGGGTGTACCCGTCCCGGCTGTCGACCAGCACGGTCACCTCGTTCGCCGCGAGGACCTCCAGCGCGGTCACGAACGCGGGCTCGGACAGCGCGTGAGTGTCCCGCCCGAGGAATAGCGGGCCTGTGGTGCCCGCCCGGGCCCGGTAGTCACAGATGGCCTGGGAGGTGGCGGCGATGTGATCCTCGTTGAACGACGTGCGCAGCGCCGAGCCGCGGTGTCCCGACGTGCCGAAGCTCACTCTCTGCTCCGGGACCGCTGGGTCCGGGTGCAGTGCGTAGTAGGAAGTGACCAGCCTGGCCACGTCCACCAGGTCTGCCTGGCTGGCCGGCCCGCTGGCCCGGCTCGTTCACCGGCACGGTGGCCTCCTCTCCTTCAGTAAGTAAGTCTTCCGGTAATCCGCGCTGGCCGCCATGGCTGGCGCATCCTGGAAACTCAGCCGCCGGGATCTGTTCCCCGGACGCGGAGCCTCATCCCGGCCGCCGGGGTGTGCTGCGATGATGGCCAGATGACCAACAATGGGCCACGACCGCCGACCCGGCGGGCCCGGCTGTGGGCGGCCGCGGAGGCCAGGGGGATCCCGCTGCGGACCATCCTGACCATCGCGCTGGTGGTGATCGCGGTCTACATGCTGGCCAAGGTGGTCTACCGGCTCCGCGACGTGCTCCTGCTGATCATCGTGGCGGCGTTCATCGCCGTGATCCTGAACCCGGCCGTGGTGGCCCTGCAGCGGTGGAAGATCAAGCGGCGGGGCTGGGCGGTGTCGGTGGTGACGCTGTGGGCCCTGCTCGTCTTCACCGGCCTCGCCTTCGCGTTCGGTTCCCCGCTGGCCAACGGGATCAACCACCTGGCCCTGAAGCTGCCGGGCTACGTGGCCGCGGCGACCCACGGCCGGGGCTGGATCGGCCATCTCGTCACCAAGTATCACGTGCAGACCTGGGTGAATAAAAACGCGCCCAAGCTGGTGAGTTTCGGAGAGGGGCTGGCCAAGCCCGCCCTGAGCCTGGGCAAGGGCGCGCTGACCCTCCTGCTCGAGCTGTTCACCATCTTCGTGCTGGTCCTGCTCCTGCTGCTGGAAGGCCCGAAGATGCGGACGGCCTGCTGGGCTCGATGGCCCCGGAGCGGGCGGAGCGCTACCGCCGGATCGCGCATGAGGTCAACCGCTCGGTCACCGGGTACATGCTCGGCAACGTCCTCACCTCGGTGATCGCGGGCGTCGTGGTGTTCGTCACGCTGCTGGTGCATGGGCGTGCCGTTCCCGTACCTGTGGGCGCTGTGGGTGGCGCTGGTTGACTTCCTGCCGATGATCGGCGGGGCGCTGGCCGGGATTCCCACCGTGCTGTTCGCGGCCGCCCACTCGCTTACTGCCGGGATCGTCACGCTGGTCGTGTTCCTCATCTACACCCAGCTCGAGAACCATGTGCTGAACCCCATCGTGATGAGCCGCACGGTCCGGGTCAACCCGCTGCTGGTCCTGCTGTCCATCCTGGTCGGCGGGGAGATCGGCAGCTGGATCGGGGGGATCTTCGGCGCGTTCGTGGGGGCGCTGCTGGCCATCCCGGCGGCCGGGGCCATCCAGGTCGTGGTGCGCGAGGTCTGGCAGGACCACGGACCCGATGGCCGCGGCGGCCGGAGGGGCGGGCCACGCGATCAATGCCACAGCGGACGCCGCCGACGAAGCGGCCTCTGCCGGGCCGGATGGCGCGGCCTCTACCGGGCCGGGCAGCGTCGGCACTAACGGGGCGGACGGCGCGGCCTCTACCGGGCCGGGCAGCGCGGGACAGCCGTCCCCGCCACCCAGACCCAGCCGCTGGGCCGCCCGCTTCTCCCGTCGCTGACCACCACCTCCGGCCCGTCCCGCCCGCGCCCCGCCTGGCCCCCGGCGGCGAACCCGCGCCTCGGCTCGTCCCCCCGAGTCACGCCAGCCACGCCAGTCACGCCGACCTGGCACATATCACGCCGAACGTGCGCCGCATCGGGTGATTTGTCCGGTTCGGGCGAACGTCCGGCGTGATATGTGGAGCAGGAGCGGCTGGTGTGACTTGAGGGACTGGCGAGGGGGAGTGGCGGAAGAGGGTGGCGTGACTTGAGGGACTGGCGGAGGGCGTCCGGCTTGAGGGGGTCGGCGGGGCAACGGGAGCGGCGGCGCGCCTCGCTGGCGGGGTACGGCCGGGCGCGGGCCGGGCGGCGGGCTCAGCGCTCGGCCTGCCAGCGGCGGACGGCGAGCAGGCCGGTCGGCACGGACAGGATGAGGAGCCAGACGGCCAGGTAGAGGGTTCGCGGCCGAGCGGGCCGCCGTCGGCCAGGGTGCGGATCACGTTCACGGCGGCGGTCACCGGGTTGGCCCGGGCCAGCGGCTGGAGCCACCCGGCCAGCCGGTCGATCGGAGTGAACGTCGAGCTGATGAACGTGAGCGGCACCATCGGAAGGAACAGGGCCCGGCCCGCGGTGTCCGGGTCACGGATCCGCAGCGCCAGCCACGACATCGTGATCCCCAGCGCCACGCCGAAGGCTCACCGCGACCGCGACGATGCCGGCCATCCCGGGCAGCCCGGTCCGGACCCGGAACCCCAGCAGCGAGGCGACGCCCAGCACCAGGAGCGCCTGGACCGGAAGATCAGGCTCTCGGCCAGCATCCGGCCGAGCAGCACCGCGCTGCGGGCGATGGGCAGCGACCGGAACCGGTCGGTGATCCCGCTGGCCGCGTCCAGCACCATGCCCAGTCCCACGGTCGGCGCGGTCAGCGCCACGTTCTGCACGATGATGCCGGGGACCAGGTACTGGCGGTAGGTCGCGCCCGGGACCCGGGCCAGCCCGGCGAAGATGGCCAGGAACAGCACCAGCAGCACCACGGGCTGGATCAGCGGGTAGAGCAGCCGGCTCGGGTTGGCCCGCAGGATGGCGAGCTGGCGGCCGCAGATCAGCGCGGCCTCCCACGCGGTGCGGCGGGGCCCGGGGCGCGACACCGGGCCCGGCGCGGCGCGCCCGGCCGCGGGGGCCGGGGCGGGCGCGCCCGCCACGCTGGTCACGGGGCCGCCCGGCCTGCGCGTGCTGCCCGGTCAGGGCCAGGAACGCCTCGTCCAGGGTGGGCCCGCGCAGGCCCAGGTCGGCCACCGCGAACCGGTCGGCGGCCAGCGCCTGGCCACCTCGAGCAGCGTGCCCACCCCGTCCCCGGCGGGCAGGGTCAGCCGCCCGGCCGCCGGGTCCGCGTGCAGGTCGCCCGGCGCGCAGGCCGCAGCCGCGCGGCCAGCGCGCGGGCGGCGCCGCCGCCAGGCTGGCCGGCTCGAACCGGGCCTCGACCAGCTGGGTTCCGGTCCGGGCGCGCAGCTGGGCCGGGGTCCCGCTGGCCACCATCCGGCCCTGGTCCAGGATGTGCACCAGCGTCGGCGAGCCGCTCGGCTTCCTCCAGGTACTGGGTGGTGAGCAGCATGGCCGTGCCCTCGTCGCGGAGCGCGGCCAGCGACTCCCACAGCTGCAGCCGCCCGGCCGGGTCCAGCCCGGTGGTGGGCTCGTCCAGGACCAGCAGCGACGGGCCGCGCCATCAGGCTGGCGGCCAGGTCGGCGCGGCGGCGCATCCCGCCGGAGTAGGTGCCGACCGGGCGGCCGGCCGCGGCGGCCAGGTCGAATCGGCTCGATCAGCTCGGCCGCGCGCTCCCGGGCGGCCCGGCGGCTCAGGCCGGCCAGCCGGCCGATGAGCATCAGGTTGGCCCGGCCGGACAGCGCCTCGTCCAGTCCCGCGTACTGCCCGGTCAGGCCGATCCGGGCGCGGACCGCGTAGGGATCCGCCACCACGTCGTAGCCGAGCACCCGGATCACGCCCGCGTCCGGGCGGACCAGCGTGGCCACGATGCGGACCGCGTGGTCTTGCCCGCCCCGTTCGGGCCCAGCAGCGCGGCGATCCGCCCGCGCGGCACGGCGAGATCCACCCCGCTCAGCGCGGTCACCGTCCCGAACGTTTTGGCCGCGCCGGTCACCTCCAGCATGGGCTGGGTCATGATGTGAGCCTACGCAGGCCATCGCGGGCATATCAGGGGTGAAACCCCGGTGGCGGCGCGGGTACCGGGACAGTACGGCAGCGTGACGGCGAAGGCGGCGTGAGCGCATGAGCGGCAGCGAGAAGTCAGCGTTCCAGCGTGCGGGCCCTGGTAGGACCCGCTGACCAACAAGGGCACCGCGTTCACCGAGGACGGAACGCTCCGGCTGGGCCTGCGCGGCCTGCTGCCGCAGCGTGGTGGAAACGCTGGACCAGCAGGTGGCCCGGTCCTACGCCGCGTTCCAGGAGCAGCCCAACGACATCGCCCGGCACATCAACCTGCGCGCCCTGCAGGACACCAACGAGACGCTGTTCTACCGGCTGATCGCCGATCACGTCGAGGAGATGCTGCCCATCATCTACACGCCCACGGTCGGGCTGGCCTGCCAGCGGTTCAGCGAGATCTACCGGCGGCCGCGCGGGCTGTTCATCGCCTACCCGGACCGCGGACCGGATCGGCGAGATCCTGCGCAACCGGCCGCGCCGCGACGTGGACGTCATCGTGGTCACCGACGGGCAGCGCATCCTCGGCCTGGGCGACCAGGGCATCGGCGGCATGGGCATCCCGATCGGCAAGCTGTCGCTGTACACCGCGCTGGGCGGCATCGACCCCGCCCGGACCCTGCCGGTCCTGCTCGACGTGGGCACCGACAACCCGGAGCTGCTGGACGACCCGATGTACCTGGGCTGGCGGCACCGCCGGGTGGACGGGCCGGAGTACGACGATTTCGTCGACCGGTTCGTCCAGGCCGTCCGGGCCGAGCTGCCGCACGTGCTGCTGCAGTGGGAGGACTTCGCCACGCCCGCACGCGCTGCCCGATCCTGGACCGCTACCGGGACCAGCTGCTCACCTTCAACGACGACATCCAGGGCACCGCGGCCGTGGTGGCCGCCGCGCTGTCCGCGGCCGCGGTCGCCACCGGGTCCCGGCCCCGGGACCAGACAGATCGTGATGCTGGGCGCGGGCTCGGCCGGGATCGGCGTCTGCGACCAGATCGTCCGGTCGATGATCGCCGACGGGCTGAGCGAGCAAGGAGGCCCGGGCCCAGATCTACGTGGTCAACGTGGGCGGCCTGCTCACCGAGGACCGCCGGGGGATCAGCCCGGCGCAGCGCCGCTACGCCCACCCGGCCGGGGCCGTGCCCGCCCCGGCGCAGCCGGCCACCGGGCCGGGCTGATCGACGTGGTCCGGGCGGTCCGCCCCACCGCGCTCATCGGGCTGTCCACCGCGACCGGCGCGTTCACCGAGGACGTCGTCCGGGACCATGGCCGCCCCGTGCGGCGGCCGATCATCATGCCGCTGTCCAACCCGACCAGCCGCAGCGAGGCCCGGCCGCAGGACCTGGCCGACTGGACCGGCGGCCGGGCGCTGGTCGCGGCCGGGTCACCGTTCCCGCCCATGAAGGTGGCGACGCGAGCGGAGCATCCCGGTAGCCCAGTGCAACAACGTGTACGTGTTCCCGGGCGTGGGCCTGGCCGTGACCGCGGTCCGGGCCACCCGGATCACCGACGCGATGATGACCGCCGCGGCCTCGGCCATCTGCGGCGCCGCCACGATCCACGAGGATGCCGCGCGGGATGCTGCTGCCCGACCGGGCCCGGCTGGCCGAGACGGCGACCGCGGTGGCCGCGCGCGGTGGCCCGGGCCGCGGTGGACGACGGCGTGGCCCCGGGCTCAGCGGGGCGCAGATCGACGACGCCGTGCAGCGCACCCGCTGGCAGGCCTGCTACCGGTAGGACCGGCCCGGGCCGGTTTTCGTTGCGGCGAATTTAGGATCACCAGAGCGTGTAGCCGCCGTCGATGACGAGGACCGAGCCGGTCATGAACGACGGACGCGGGACTGGCCAGGAACACCACGCTCGGGGCGATCTCCTCGGGCAGCGCGTAGCGTTGCTGCGGCGTGTCCTCGATCCAGTGCCGGCGGAATTCCGGGCGGTCCACCGGGGCCATCTCGGTCTTCACGTAGCCCGGCGCGATCGCGTTGACCCGGATGCCCAGCCCGGCCCACTCCGCGGCCAGCGACCTGGTCAGCTGGTGCACCGCGGCCTTGGACGCGTTGTAGGCGGGCTGCCACTGCGGGCGGTTGACGATCAGGGCCGAGATCGGAGCCGAC
>CAVQEM010000078.1:0-5216 GCA_963711485.1 uncultured Actinomycetes bacterium | reverse complement strand
GTGGCTGTGTTCCCGTACCCCGTGGACACCATCGACGTGGCCTCCAGGCCCGCGACCCGGTTCTCCGAGCCGATGGTGACGGTCAAGATCGCGGGATCGGTCGCCTCCCCGAGAAGCCGCATCAACACCACCTGTTCCTCCAGGGCCTCGAGCACGTCCCGCAGCCCCTGCTGAAGTCGTGCGCGGCGAGGTTCGCGGTACCCGCGAAGACGATCTTCTCCTCGTTCCGCTCGATCAGGCTAGCCAGCAGGACCGAGAACACGGCGTTCGCGTTCGACCGTTCCTCGACCGGGAGGCGGTCGGACAGGTCGGTGACCATGGCGGCGGCGTCGGCCAGCTTGTGGCCGCCCAGGCAGGCGTTCAGCACCGCGCGCACGTGCGAGACCGAGGCGTCGTCCCAGGCAGCCGGCAGGTCCACGGTGCACTGCTCCACCCGGCCGGTGTCGGTGATCAGCACCAGCAGCAGCTTGGTCGGGGCGAGCGGGACGAGTTCGATGTGCCGGATCGCGGACCTGGTGAGCGACGGGTACTGCACCACGGCCACCTGGCGGGTGAGCTGGACGAGCAGCCGGACCGTGCCGCATCACGACGTCATCCAGGCTGTAGGCGCCGCCCAGGAACGTCTCGATGGCCCGCCGCTCGGCCGCGGACAGCGGCTTGACGCTGGACAGCCGGTCGACGAAGAGCCGGTAACCCTTGTCGGTCGGGATCCGGCCCGCGCTGGTGTGCGGCTGCGCGATGAAGCCCTGCTCCTCCAGCACCGCCATGTCGTTGCGGATCGTCGCCGGGGACACGTCGAAATGGTGCCGGTCCACCAGCGTCTTCGACCCCACCGGCTCGGTGGTGGACACGTAGTCCTCGACGATCGCCCGGAGCACCGTAAGTTTGCGCTCGTCAAGCACGCGTTCACCTCCTTGGCCCTCCCTTGGCACTCAAAGGTCCTGAGTGCTAAGTCTATTGCGTCCAGCAAGTTCCCGGCGCGCGACAACGAGGCGAACTACCGCCATGATCTTACCCAGGAGGGACGAAACTCGTGTGGAGCAGGCGATACGGCTCGGACGTGCTGGCCGATGGACAATCCGGGCGGCTCGGGGCGCCGGCGGGCCCAGCGTGAGGTACCCAGAGGTCGAGGCCGAGCGCGGCCTGGTCGTGGAGGACTCCGAGGGCCGGTTCTGCGGTGCGGTGGTGGGTTACGAGAAGGGCGCGGTGACGCTCGAGGACCGGCACGGCAAGCGGCGGGTGTTCCCGCTGGCGCCCGCGGCGTTCCTGCTGGACGGCCAGCCGGTCACCCTCATCCCGCCCGCCCGCGGCCGGCGCCGGCCAGGGCCGGCCGACACGGACGGCCTCCGGGTCGGTGGCGCCGCCGCCCAGCCGCGCGAGGGTGGCCAGGGCCAGCCGGATCTACGTCGAGGGCAAGCACGACGCCGAGCTCGTGGAGAAGATCTGGGGCGATGACCTGCGGGACGTGGGGGTCGTCGTGGAGTACCTGGAGGGCATCGACGATCTGCCTGCCATCGTGACGAGGTTCTCCCCCGTGCCCGGCCGCCGCCTCGGGGTGCTCGTGGACCACCTGGTGGAGGGCTCCAAGGAGAGCCGGATCGCGGCCGGCATCCGCTCGCCCGACGTGCTGGTAGTGGGGCATCCGTTCATCGACATCTGGGCCGCGGTGCGGCCGTCCGCGGTCGGCATCGCGCGCTGGCCGGACGTCCCGCGCGGCCAGCCGTGGAAGGAGGGCGTGCTGCGCGCCCTCGGCTGGCCGCCGGAGGTGCCCGCGGCCTGGCCGCGTATCCTGCGGTCGGTTACGAGCTACGCCGACCTGGAGCCCGAGTTGCTGGGCCGGGTGGAGGAACTGATCGATTTCGTGACCATGTCCGGGAATTGACTAGCGTGACGGCAACGGCGGATGACACGCGAGGACCGTTGATGATGAGCAAGCGGGCACGGCCCGGACGCCGGCCCGCAGGTCGCCGGGAGTGAGCCGGGAAGCCCGTGGGTCCCGGTCCCGGAGGCCGAGGCGAAGTCGGCGACGTTCGGCTACCTGGGCGCGATCGTCAGCGGCCCGCTCATCCCGCTGGTCACCTACGCGATCGGGCGGAAACGGTCGCCGTTCCGGCGGTTCCACGCGGCCATGGCCCTGAACCTGTCGCTCACCGGGCTGCTGTACGCGCTGTGCTGCCTGATCCTGTGCGGCCTGCTCCTGCTGGACAGCCCCACCGCGGCCCTGGTGGTGCGATCCCGATCGCCCCTGGCTCTGGCTCTCGGGCCGAAGTACCTGATCCGGGGCATCGGCGCGGCTAACCGCGGGAGTGCTACGACGTGCCCGGCCTGGATCTGCGCGCAGATCGCCCGCTACTCCTCGGTGAGCATCGCGCGTCGCGGTGTCGGCGAGAGCGGGCCGCGCTGGTCACACGATCCGGCCGGCGGCGTAGGCGGCCGGGCTGGCCAGCCCTCGGCCACCACCGCGGCCGCGTTCCGCTGCGCGGCCGGGCTCAGCACCTGACCGGGCACCCGTCGGCCAGCCGGATCGCCAGCATGACCCGTTCGAGCTGTTGCTCGTCTCGGTCAGGATTTCGCTGGCCCGGCCGGGGCCGAGCCCCGCGCTGACCGGGCCGCGTAGGCGGCCGGGTGCCGGACGTTCCACCACCGGGTCCCCGCCGGCGTGGCTGTGCGCGCCCGGGCCGACGCCCCACCAGTCACCGCCGTCCAGTACAGCATGTTGTGCTCGCACCGGGTCCCGCCCGTCGTCCCAGTTGGAGATCTCGTACCAGCTGAACCGGCCGCGGTCAGCACCTCGTCGGCGAGAGATAGCGATCGGCGACACGTCGTCATCGGGCGGGGCCAGCTCGCCCCGCCGCACCCGCGCCGCCAGCCTGGTGCCCGGCTCCACGGTGAGGGCATAGGCGGACAGGTGGTCCGGACCGGCGGCCACGGCCGCTTCCAGCGACCGCCGCCAGTCCGCCTCGGTCTCCCCCGGGGTCCCGTAGATCAGGTCCAGGCTGACGCGCGCGAACCCGGCCGCCCGGCCCATTCGACGCAGCGGGCCGGGCGGCCCGGCTGATGCACGCGATCGAGGACCGCGAGGACGCCGGGAACCGCGCTCTGCATCCCGAACGAGACCCGGGTGACGCCGCTGGCCCGCAGCTCGCCGAGGATGGCCGCATCAACGCTCTCCGGGTTGGCCTCCGACGTCACCTCGGCCCCGGGGGCCAGGCCGAACTCGGCGTCGATGGCCCGCAGGATCGCGCCGAGCGCGGCCGGGGCCAGCAGGGTCGGCGTCCCGCCGCCGAAGAACACCGTGCTCACCGGGAGGTCCGCGGGACCGAGCGCGGCCCGCGCGAAGGCGATCTCGGCGATCGCCAGACTCGCGTAGTTCTCCGGCGAGACGGCGGAGCCGCCGGGCCCCCGCCGAGCTCGGCGGCGGTGTAGGTGTTGAGTCGGAGAGCCGCAGCGGGTCGTGCAGAACGGCACGTGGACGTAAATCCCGAAACGGCCCCCGGCCCAGCCCGCGGCGCGCGCTTTCCGGGAGGCCCCGTCGGCGGGGACGGGCTCGCCGTCGGGCTGGGCGCCAGGCATGCCGCCACGCTACCCGCGGCGGCCTGATGGCGGCCCGAGGGAACACAATGACGTTTCGCGCGCTTAGACTGGAAGGTCCGGGTTCCGGGGCGCAGCTACGGGAGGCATCGGTGACACAACCAGTCGGAATGGCCGCGCCAGGACCCCAGGTACGGCCCGCCTGACGGCGCCCCCCAGCCGCCCGAGGGCACTCAGGGGCCAGCCACCGGCGCCCAGGCCCCCACCGCTGGTTCCCCGGTCCCAACAGGCAAATTATCCGGCCCCGCAGGCCGGTTACCCGGTACCTACAGCTGGCTACCCGGTACCGCCCGCCGGCTACCCGCCGGCGCCGGGCAGCTAATCCCACCCCCGCAGGCCGGCTATCCGGTCCCGCCGGCCAGCTACCAGCCCAGCTATCAGCACGGCGCGCACGCTTCGATGCGCGCATCCTCCGCGGACCGGGAGCGGACCGTCGACGTGCTTAAGGCGGGATTCGCCGAGGGCCGCCTGACCCAGGACGAGTACAACGACCGGATGGGACGCGCGTACGCGTCCGTACCTACGGCGAGCTCACGGCGCTGGTCGCTGACCTGCAGGCCGGCCCGCTGCCCGGGTGGCCGGTCCCGGCCTATGACGCGCCGCCCGCGACGAGCGGCACGAACTCGATCGCCATCGCGTCGATGGTGCTGGGCGTGGCGGAGTTCTTCACCGCCGGCCTGACCGCCATCCCGGCTGTCATCTGCGGCCACGTGGCGCGGCGGCAGATGAAACTGACCGGCCAGCGCGGCGACGGCCTGGCCACCGAGCGGGCTGGTGCTCGGCTACATGGCTCTCATCTTCTGGGCGGTGCTGATCGCAGCCTCGCTGGTGAGCGTGGCGATCACGGTCGCGCACAACGGACAGGCCGGGACGACCGGGCCCTGAGCGGCGCTGATCAAGCTCCGTGCGGGAGCGTCAGCACAGCGACTACTCCGCGCCCTGATCCATGATCTGGGCGGCTCATGACCTGGCCGCGGCGCCGAAGAGCGCATTGGCACTTGTGAGACGCTTCATACGTCTTACACTCAGTAAATGCGTCAGAAGGGCGCCTGCGGGAGGGTCACGTGGCATACGGTCCAGGGTCAGGCACATCCGCCCCAGCCGCCCGTGCCCGAAAACGGTGGGATCAACCCGTCCTGGCTGGCTTCCAGCGCGGACCGGGAGCGGGCCGTGGGCGTACTGCGGGCCGGTTTCGCCGAGAGAAGGCTGACCCAGGATGAGCTCGACGAGCGGGTGGCGGAGGCCTACGCGGCGCGCACCTACGGGCAGCTGTGGGCCCTGACCGCCGACCTGCCCATGGGAGCAGTGCCCTACCCGCAGTTCCCCGCCGGGCGCAGGTGCCCTGGTCCCGCAGGCCCCGGCGGCAGCCAGTAACTGGCGTCCGGCCGCCGCGCTGGTCATCACCGCGCTGGTGATCTTCACACTGGCCGCGCTGATCACCGCGATCATCACCGCGCACACCCAGACGGTGGTCTATACGCCGTTCTCGAACGTGAACCTGACCCCGTTCGTGCAGCACGTCACACCGGCGAGCATCAAGGCGGCTGGGCCATTGGGCCTGAGCGGCTGAGACCACGGCCGTCCGGTGCAGAGATGCTGCCCTTGCTGCCCCTTGCGGTCACTCG
>CAVQEM010000077.1:0-32492 GCA_963711485.1 uncultured Actinomycetes bacterium | reverse complement strand
GTATGTCGTACCTACTGGTTCGTTACGTATTGCTCCAGGAAGACGTGGTAGGGCGAAGGGCCGGCGCAGAGCCAGCCCCTGGATCGGAACGCCCGCGGTGTCCAGCCCGCACGGCCTCGATGAGCGCCTCGGACCCGCGCCCCCGACCCCCGTGCTGATCACTCCCGTCTCCTCATCCACGTGCGGCTCGCTCTCGCCGAGCTTGGCTACCACAGCGGCCGCGTCGCCGATCCTGGCCCGGTCGGGCACCGAGAACTCGAGTACGTCACCGCCGACCCGGCTCTTCAGTTCCTCGGACGTGCCCGCCGCGATGACCAGCCCGTGGTCGATGACCACGATCTCGTCCGCCAGCTCATCGGCCTCGTCCAGGTACTGCGTGGTGAGCAGCAGCGTCGAGCCGCCGGCCACCAGCGAGCGGATGATGTCCCACATGCCCAGCCGGGACCGCGGGTCCAGGCCCGTGGTCGGCTCGTCAAGGAACAGCACCTGCGGCCGGCCGACCAGGCTGGCCGCCAGGTCCAGGCGGCGCTGCATGCCTCCGGAGTAGTTCTTCGCCGCCCGGTCGGCGGCATCGGCGAGATCGAACTGCTGGAGCAGCTCGGTCGCCCGGCTGCGGGCCTCCGGCCAGCGGAGGTGATAGAGCCGCCCGATGAGCTCGAGGTTCTCCTGCCCGGTGAGCTCTTCCTGGATGGCCGCGGACTGCCCGGACAGGCCGATCGACCGGCGGACCGCGGCGGCGTCCCGCACCACATCGCGCCCCTCGACCAGGGCCCGCCCGCCATCCGGCTGGAGCAAGGTGGTGAGGATCCTGACCGCAGTAGTCTTGCCCGCGCCGTTCGGTCCGAGCACGCCGAGCACCGTGCCGCGGGGTACGGACAGGTCGATGCCGCGCAGCGCGTGCACATCCCCGAACGATTTGGTCAGGCCCTCCACCAGAATGGCCGGTCCCGTGCTCGTCTCTGTCACTACTTCCTCCTGTGCGGGCCCCCGGTCGACATCGCCCAGCGTCCCGAACCTATCGGCCGTGCGGCCCTGACCGCGAACCCATAACACGCCCCCACTGTGGCATTCGGTGGCTAGGACGACCATGGAGATGGGAACTCATCGCCCGGCCGTGGTACCCAGGTGACCCGGGCATCCATCCCGGGACCAGGCTAAGGGGGGGTTCTGACAAACCGGAGGCTAGCTGCGCCGCCGCGCAGCAGCGGCAACCCGGCCCGGCCAGGTCGTCCAGCGCGCCGCGCCAGGCCGCCCGCGAGGCCGTGGTGTCCAGCCCGAGCGGGCGCGCCACATCACGGGTGTGCACGGCCAGGTCGGTCAGCGGGGCCGTCCCGGGGGGCGCGAAGAACGGGCCGATGAGACTGCGCCCGGCCCGACTGACCACTCGTCCAGTGGCGCACCACGTCGCGCCCTTCAGCGGCGCACCCAGAGCGTGACGGAGATGCCCTTGAAGTGCCGCTTCGCGGACAGAGAGAAGTGGCTCCTGAGCACGGCGTCCTCGGCGCGGACCGGCCCGGCCGCGAGGTGCGCGAACGGGGACCGGCCCACCACCCAGATCCGCTGGTAGCCCAGCATGAGGGACTGGACGGTGGCGACCGGCTTGTCCCGGCCCTGGAAGTTCCCGGCCGCGGCGGGCGACTGCGCCATCGCGAAGTCGCTGACCTTCCGGTAGTCCGCCGGGTAGCCGAGCCGGGCCTTGCGGAAGAAGTCGCTGAAGAACAGGACACCGTCGCCCGGCTGGGCGTGGGCGGCCAGGTAGCGGGACGGGCCGCCGAAGTCGAACAGCCGGCTCTGCGGGGTGCGGACCCGCTGCTGCGGCGCGAGCTGGAGGACCAGGGCCAGCACGCAGACGACCACCCCGGGCACCCAGACCAGCATCCGCCGGTCGGTCGCCGCGGCCAGCCACCGCCCGATCCGCAGCGCCCCGGCCCCGGCCAGCAGGGCGGCCCCGGCCTCGCCGTACAGGACGTAGCGGTCCACGTACAGCGGGTGGGCCACCAGCGATTCGAGGATCAGCAGCGCACCCGGGACCACCAGCAGCGGCGCCGCGACCGACGGCAGCGAGACGCCGCCCTGGCTCCACCACGCGGGCCCGGGCGCGCGGCGCCCCCGCTCCAGGGGCGGCAGCACCGCGGCCACCGCGCAGCAGAACAGGAGCACGGCGACCGCGGTCGTCGCGCCGAAGTAGTCGTGGAACAGGATCCGCAGGCTCCACAGCCCGGGCCGCGGGATCCAGGCCGACGGCGGCGTCTTCCCGGGCGCTGAGCGCGGCGAGCGGCAGGACCACGATCACCGAGACGGCCGCCGTGGCGGCCCAGTGCGCGAGCACCCGCCGCCCGTACCGGGCGAGCAGCACCGTGACCCCGTGCGCCGCCACGACGAGCAGCGACAGCTCGTTCAGGTAGCCGCCGACGACCAGCAGCACGGCGTAGACCAGCCAGGGCCCCGCGGCAGCGCGCCCGCGGCCGCTCGCCGCCGGGCGGGTCCCGGGGCGGGGTCCGTGGTCCCAGCCGCTGGCGCGCGGCTCGGCGGCCAGCGCGTGCAGCAGCGCCAGGGTCGAGCCGAGCGACGCAGGCGAAGACCAGCGCGTAGGAGCGCGCGGTCTGGGCGTAGTAGCTGATCGTGGGGGTCAGCGCGACGATCAGGCCGGCGAACAGGCCCGCCCAGCCCGACCCGGTGAGCCGCCGGCCGATGATCACCGTCAGGGCCACGGCCACGACCATGCCGATCACCGAGGGGATCCGCATGACCGCCGGGCTGGTGCCCACCGCCATCCAGCCGTGCATGCAGCAGGTAGTACAGCCCGTGCACGGCGTCCACGTGCCTGACAGGTGGGCCAGGAGATGCAGCGGGAGCAGCGCGGCCCATCGGGTGGCCACCTCGTCGTTGCCCATGGCCGAGTCGCGGGCCAGCCCCCACACCCCGAGCACGGCCATCACGGCAGCGGCCAGGACGGCCGGCCCGTACCGCTCGGCGGTCAGCGCCCACCCGGCCCGGCGCGCGCCGGTGCCCCCGGGCGGCGGCGCCGACCCGCCGTCCACCGCCGGCGAGGCGGGGGACTCCTGGCCGCGCTGGCCGATGGGCGCCGAGCTCACGGCCCGCTGGGGCGGTCGTCGGCGGAGGCCGCGAAGGTCTCCCGCCATTTCTCTGGCGAGTTGAAGCCGGCCGCCGCGGCCCGGTACTCCGCGGCCAGCCGCGCCCACTGGCGGCGCAGCTTCCGGTGGGCGATCACGCTGCGCAGCCCGAGCGAGCGGAACAGCTTCGGATCCCGCTGGTACCACGCGGCCGTGGTGCCCTCGGCCGTGGACACCAGGGCGCTGTCCAGCTTGACCAGCACCCACCAGGACGCGTCCTGGAACGGCAGGGCCATCTGCGGCCGCTTCCTGGCTCCCCCGCGGACCGGCCTGAACTGGCGTGCGGTCCCGGACGCGGCCTTGGTCAGCAGGTTGACCCGGTTGGTCGGCGTGGTCGAGTCCTTCACCGCCTCCGGCGCCCTCCTGCGGGCGGGCGGGAAGCTCTCGATGTCCGCGGCGCCCTGGGCGTCCGGGAACTCGAGCCGGTACTCCCGCAGCTGCTTCAGCTTGGTGCCGAGCTCCCGGTGCAGGTGGTCCGGCCCGGTCAGCACGTCCTCGATCGCGAGCAGGCGGAGCGCGGCGGTTGAGTACTGCATGGACAGCAGGCTCTGGAGCTGCCTTTCCATGCTCTCCGAGAGGAGCTTCGCCGCCGTGCGGCTCCGGGGAGTGCAGCAGGGCGGTGACCAGCCGGTTGCGCAGGTGATAGTAAGCCTGCCAGTCCCGGGCGTCATCCTTGTCATCCCAGGGCACCTGCCAGCTGGCCACGCCCGGCAGCGACACCGTGGGATAGCCGTGCGCGCGGGCCCGTACCCCGTATTCGGCGTCGTCCCACTTGATGAACACCGGCAGCGCCAGGCCGATCTCCCGGATGATCTGCGGTCGGGATCAGGCACATCCACCAGCCGTTGTAATCGGAGTCGGCCCGGCGGTGCAGCCAGGGCGTGTTCCGCAGGTTCCGCCGGGCGAAATCGTGCCGGCCCTTGGTGTTCGGCGCGATCCCCCACCACCACTTGTACGGGGCGATGGCCTCGGCGAACGCGTGCAGCAGGGACCGGTCGTACAGGCTGAACATGTGGCCGCCGACGATGGTCGGGCGGCGGCGCCAGGTCGGCGAAGGTGGCCGCGCGCAGGATGCCCTCGGGGTCGAGCTTGACGTCGTCGTCCATCAGCAGCACGTAGTCGCTCTGGCCGGCCTGGACCGTCTCGTCCATCGACCGGGCGAATCCGCCGGAGCCGCCGATGTTCCCCTGCTCGATGACCTGCAGCAGGTCACCGAGCTTCTTGGCGGCGTCGGCGAAGCCCGGCTGGTTGCGCACCCGGTCGGTGCCCTGGTCGATCACGTAGACCCTGTCGAGCAGCTCGTGCACCTCGGTCGCCTCACCCAGCGTGCGCAGACCGTCGAGCATGTACTCGGGCCGGTTGAAGGTGGTGATCCCGATGCTGACCCGGCCGGCCGGGGCGGGCTCAGTCAGCGCCAGCCACTCCGCCTCGATCAGCGTCGTCGCCCGCGGGCCGGCGACGATGTCGAACCAGTACCAGCCACCGTCGATGAACGGGGCCAGCGGCAGCGTGCGCTCGACGGTCTCCGGCTCGTCGGACTGGACCGTGATCGTCTCGACCGGGTGGCTGAAACCCTTGGCCGTGGACCGGTACAGGACGATCGTGGACTCGCCCGCCACCCGGATGCGCAGCGTTACCGAGTCCACGCGTGGTCCACCGGCGCCAGTAGCTGGCCGGGAACGCGTTGAAGTAGGTGGCGAACGAGACCCGGCGGCCCTCGCTGATCACCGCGCTGCGCCGTGGCCCGGCGTCCTCGCCCGGGTACGCGGGCACGTCGGCGCCGAAGCGGATGACCGACTGGGCCTCCCCGACCGCGGCGTTGGCCACCGGCACGCTGCCCGCCGCCAGGTGCCCTGGCGCCCGGTCAGCTGCTCGGTCGCCATCTCCGCGGCCAGCTCGGCCGCGCCCCGGTCCATGTGCGTCTCGACGTACAGCGGGACGACGTCCAGGTCGCCGTCGGGGAACACGACCCGCTGCAGGACCCGCAGGCTGCGCTCCCGGGCGGCGCTCTGCTGCCCGGAGCCTCGGCCGTCATTCGCCCGCCTCCGGCCCGGTGAGCGCCGCACCCTCAGTGAAGAACGGCCGGAGCCGGTTGTCGTACATGCTCAGCGCGGACCCGATCGCCATGTGCATGTCGAGGTACTGATAGGTGCCCAGGCGGCCGCCGAAGAGGACGCCCGGCTCACGCCCGGCCATTTCCCGGTAGGCCAGCAGGCGGGCCCGGTCCTCCGCCGTATTGATCGGGTAGTACGGCTCATCGCCGCGGTCGGCGAAGCGCGAGTACTCACGCATGATCACTGTCTTGTCCTTCGGGTACCAGTCGCGCTCGGGATGGAAATGGCGGAACTCGTGAATGCGGGTGAATGGAACGTCCTCGTCCGCGTAGTTCATGACGGGCGTGCCCTGGAAGTCCCCGGTGGGCAGAACCTCCGTGTCGAAGTCGAGGGTACGCCAGCCAAGGTCGCCGGCCGCGTAGCGGAAGTACGCGTCGAGGGGCCCGGTGTACACCACCGGCACGTTGCCGGCCAGATCCCCGCGCAGCTGCAGCGAAGTCGGTGTTCAGCCGCACCTCGATGTTCGGGTGATCGGCCATCCGCTCCAGCCACGCGGTGTAGCCGTCCACCGGCAGGCCCTCGTAGGTGTCGCTGAAGTAGCGGTTGTCGAACGTGTAGCGCACCGGCAGCCGCGCGATGATCTCCGGCGGCAGGTTGACCGGGTCGGTCTGCCACTGCTTCGCCGTGTACCCGCGGAAGAACGCCTCGTACAGCGGCCGGCCGACCAGCGACACGGCCTTTTCCTCGAGATTGGCGGCGCGCCCGGCGTCCACCTCGGCCGACTGCCCGGCGATCAGCGCGCGCGCCTCGTCCGGGGACATCACCGCGCCGAAGTACTCGCAGATGGTGCCCAGGTTGATCGGCAGCGGGTAGACCCGGCCCTTGTACACCGAGAACACCCGGTGCTGGTAGCCGGTGAAGCCCGTGTACTGGTTGGCGTACTCCCACACCCTCGCGTTCGAGGTGTGGAACAGGTGCGCGCCGTAGCGGTGAATCTCGATCCCGGTGTCCGGCTCCCGCTCGCTGTAGGCGTTCCCGCCGATGTGCGCGCGCCGTTCCAGGATTAGCACGCGCAGGCCGAGGTCACGGGTGCAGCGTTCGGCGATGGTCAGGCCGAAGAAGCCGGACCCGACGATGACGAGGTCGATGTTCACCAGCGCACCGGCAATGGCTTGGTCTGCGATCCCGGCTCATGCGGCGTGGTCGCTGAGCCGGGCCCGGCGGGCCCGGAGGGCTCCGGCAGGTGGTGGTCCGAGGGTTCCGGGCCGCCCCCGGCGCCATCGCCGCCGCCCTGGTGCTCGCCGTGCTCGCCACGGTCGGTGTAGTGGGCGACGATCGGGCGGTACACCGCCCGGCGGAACCGCCACGGGATCATGCGGTAGCCGCCGCGGACCACGACGTTACGGACGTATTCCGGTGATGAGGTGAAACCCTGGCGCCGGAACTCGCGCTGCAGCCGCAGTTCGGAGCGCAGCAGGTCGGTGCCGCCGCGGCGCTTGAACGAGCTTTCGCCGACCCGGTAGTAGACCAGCGGCTCGGCCACGTTGACCGCCCGCGCGCCGTTCTGCAGCATCCGGGCGAAGAGCGCGTAGTCCTCCATGAGCGGCAGGTCGCCGTACCCGCCCGCGGCCAGGACCGCGGTCCGCCGGTAGACGACCGTCGGGTGGTTGAACGGGTCGTGCATCCGCGCGTAGCGGTGGATCTGCTCCGGGTCGGTCGGCGGGACCCGCTGGCCCACGATGTGATCGATGTCCTCCACGAACTCCAGCAGTCCCGCCCCGACGATGTCGGCCTCGGCGATGAGCGGGATCTGCACCTCGAAGCGGTGCGGCATGGCCACATCGTCGGCGTCCATCCGGGCGATCACGTCATGCCAGCTCGCGGCCAGCCCGCTGTCCAGGGCGGGACCGAGGCCCCGGTTGCGCTCCAGCGGGACCATGGTCACCGGGACCGGGCTGCCGGCCTGCAGCCGGTCGAGGCATCCGCCGAGTTCCTCACGGACAGGCCCGTCCCGGACGATGACCACCTGGTCCGGGGGCACGGTCTGGTCGTCCACCGCGCTTCGGAACGCCCGCTGCAGGAAGTCGGGGCGGTCACCGTCGTATACCGAGAGCAGGAGCGTGAAGGGCTCGTGCATATGCCGGGTTCGCCTTTCATGCCGGTGACGGGGCACACTGCGGCGAGCTCGAGGATCAGGAGCAAGCAGCCCTGGCCGGCGCGCGTTCGTGTAGACATATGGGTTGTACCTGAGCAAATGCGGTGGGCGGACGCCACTTTACGGCAGCCATGCGACGGATTGCTGGGTTACCGTCATCCGCGCGTTCTCCCAGCGCACCTGGTCTACCCTGGCAGCCAGATGCCATCCACCCAAGCCTGACCTTACCCGCCCACGCCCTGACCTGTAGAGGTGTACCGATGGCCCCGCGCGCCGACGACCAGTCTCCCGCCCCGCGTGCTGGCGGCCGGCCGCGTCCCCGGGTCCTGGTGCACATCGGCGAGCCGAAGACCGGCACCACGTTCCTGCAGCAGGTGATGTGGAGCAACCGGGCCGAACTGGCGGCCCAGGGCGTGGTGCTGCCGGGCCACCACCCCCAGGACCACTTCCGCGCCAGCCAGGACCTGCGCGGCATCGAGAAGCGGGCCGACGACCCGGCCGGATCCTGGGCCGGCGAGTGGGAGATCCTGGCCCAGCAGGCCCGGCAGGCCCCGCGGGCCGCGGTCATCTCCCACGAGCTGTTCTCCGCCGTGGACGAGGAGCAGGCCGCGCGGGCCGTCCGCTCCCTCGAGCCCGCCGAGGTGCACGTCGTGGTGACCGTGCGGGACATGGCCTCGCTGCTGCCCGCGGAGTGGCAGGAGACGGTCAAGCACCGCAACGACCGGGGCTGGGAGGACTGGCTCGGCGGACGTGATCGACACGCGAATCGGTCGATCCGGACCGGCGCCAGTGGTGGTTCTGGCGGGTCCACGACACCCTGGCCATCCTGGATCTGTGGGGCCGCCACGTGCCGGCGGAGCCGGATCCACGTGATCACGACGCCGCCGCAGGGGTCCGGCAACTCGCTGCTCTGGGAGCGTTTCGCGGGGCTGCTGGGCGTCGACCCTGGCGGGGTGGACCTGTCCCGGGCCCGGGCGAACACCTCGCTGGGCCTGCCGGAGATCGAGTTCCTGCGGCGGCTCAACCAGGCGCTGCCCGCACGAGGTCCCGGACTGGTTCTACATGTGGACCGTGAAGGAAGGGGTCGCGCACCGGGCCCTGGCCGCCCGGCCGCGCGAGGGGCGCCTGCTGCTGCCCGCCGACCGGGAGACCTGGGCCAAGGAGCAGGCGGAGACCCTGATCAGCGGGCTGGCGTCCTCGGACTACGACGTCATCGGTGACCTCGACGAGCTGCGGCCCCGGCCGTCACGGGAGCCCGGGGCCGCGGGTCCCGCGGACCAGCGCGCCGGACCCGATCCTGGACGCCGCCGTGGACGCGGCCGCGGCGCTGGTCGCCAACCAGTACCGCAAGGAGTACCCGGCGGCCGGCCCGCACCCCAAACGGGCGGGCCAGGCCCGGCCGGGCGGCCCGGTCTCGTCAGCAGGGTGGAGGCGGCGGTCGCGTCCTCACCCCGGCTCAAGCGGACGGTGCGCGACCTGAGCAGCCGCTACCCGGCGGTGCGGCGGCTGCGCATCCTGGCCTGGCAGGCTATGGAGCGCGCCCGGGCCCGGAGGCACTCCTAGCATGAGCCGCCCCAGCGTGGCACCCGCGGCGGGCGGGCCGCCCCGGGTGGTCGCCGTCGTCGTCACCTACAACCGGCGCGACCTGCTGGCCGAGGCGCTGTCCGCGGTGCTGGGGCAGAGCCGCGCCCCGGACGCGGTGATCGTGATGGACAACGCCTCGACCGACGGCACCGCGGAGATGGTCCGCGCGCGCTTCCCGTCCGTGCGGCTCGCCGCGGCGCGGCGCAACACCGGCGGCGCCGGCGGGTTCGCCTACGGCCTGGCCCTGGCCCTGGCCGAGGCGGCCGACCTGGTCTGGCTGATGGACGACGACACGGTGCCCGAGCCGGGCGCGCTGCGGGCCATGCTCGACGCCCGCGCCCTCCACCCGGGCGGCCCGCCCGCGCTGATCGCCAGCCGGGTGGAGTGGACGGACGGCCGTCCCCATCCGATGAACACTCCCCGGGTCAAGCCGTTTGTGAGCAAAGAGGAGCGGCTGGCGGCGGCCGCCGCGGGCTGCCTGCCCATCCGCTCGGCGTCGTTCGTGTCGATCCTCGTGGACGCCGGCGCCTGCCGGGCACCGGGGCCTGCCCCAGGCCGACTACTTCCTGTGGAACGACGACTTCGAGTTCACCACCCGGCTGCTCCGCGGCCAGGCCGGCCTGCTCTGCCCGGCCAGCGTCGTGGTGCATAAGACCGCCGCGTTCGGCTCGACCGACGCGGACCCCGGGCAGCGGTTCTTCTACGAGGTGCGGAACAAGGTCTGGATGCTGCGGGACGGCTCGTCGCTAGCCCCGGCGGAGCGGATGCTGTACGCCGGGGCCACGCTGCGCCGCTGGGCCGCCACGTTCGCGAAATCCTCCGACCGCGGCACGCTGCGGTCCTGCCTGCTCTCAGGCCTGGCCGCCGGGGCCCGGACCAGCCCGCGGCCCACCGAGGAGGTGCTGGCGTCCGCCGGCCTCACGGTTCCCGCTGCTCAGGCGCCTGCCTCGCCCGGTTTCCCGCCTGCCTGACCAGGCCTTTCCCCCGCCGGCGGCGCCGCTCCGTTCACCGTGGGGTCCCCCGTGCCCGCCGGGCCCGTGCCCGCCGGGCCCGCGCCTGCCGGGCCCATGCCTGCCGGGCCCGTGCCTGCCGGGCCCGTGCCCGCCGGCACCGTGCCCGCCGGCCGAGGGGTTGCGCTCGCCGGGGCCGGCTCCGCACCGCCGCGGCGCAGGGCCAGCAGGGCGGACAAGCCGAGGATCCCGGCGGGCGGGAGGGTGATCACCGCGGGCAGCTGGTACCGCCAGGAGAACTCCACGACGTCCTGGGCCACCAGCAGCACCACGGCCGTGGCGGTGAACAGCAGGCAGGCCAGGGCCAGCGGCCGCGCGCGGGCCGCGCGGGGCCCGCGGCCGGGACGGCGGCCCTGGCGCACCTGGAGGACGATCGCGAGCAGCGTCCCGATGACCCCCAGCGCGGCGCACAGGGCCAGGAACGGGCCCGGGCTGAATCCGCCGTTCAGCTGGTAGGACCGCAGGAACGTGGCGACCGGCCGGTCCACCCGCGCCTTCCCGCCGTACGCGGGCTTCAGGTTGCTGTAGTAGAACTGCCCGAACGCCTTGTGCTGGATCCCGACGACGATGACGTTCCCCGGTCCGAGCGTGACCCACTGGGGATAGGTCGGGTACCGGGTCTGGAACTGCCAGCGCGACAGGGGCGTGACCCAGGGGTTGGGCGTGCGGGTCACCGCGAACAGGCGCACCGAGTCGCGGACGACGCCGCCCAGGATCCGCAGCGGCTGCTGGCTGCTGATCGCCGAGGTCAGCTCGGAGACCAGCGTGGTCCGGTTCGCCCCGGCCGGGATGGGGGCGATGATGAGCGGCGAGTACTTGGAGTGCTCGAGCCAGTCCGGGCCGTGGGCCTGCTCACGCGGGGTGGGGCAGAGTGGCCGGACCGCCGGGGGCAGGGTGAGCGTGGCACAGTCGGCCGCGCCCACCACCCGGCCGACCGTGGTCTGGCCGACCGCCAGCCGGAAGTGACCGAAGTGCAGGTAGGAACCGGTGCAGTAGAGAGCGATCGGCAGCGCGAAGGCCACGGCCAGCGCCGCGCCCGTGGTCGCCGCGCGGCGCACGCTCCCGGCGGCGATCAGCAGGTAGAGCACGGCGGGGATGATCAGCAGCTCGCCGACCTGGTGCACCGTGGCCGAGAGACCGAGGACCAGGCCCGCCACGGCAGCCAGCCGGACGGTCACCAGCGGCCGCCAGAGCAGCAGGCACAGGCCGGCCACGATCATGGCCTCGAACCAGACGTCCGGCATGATCGTCTGCTCGATCTGAACCTGGTAGGCGTCCAGCAGCACCGGCGCCACCGCCACGGCGGCCAGCCACCGGCTGGCCCCGCGGCGCAGCAGCACGGCGTACAGGGCCACCGCTACCGCCAGGCCCAGCAGGTGCTGGACCAGCGCGACGAGGCCCAGGCCGCCGAAGATCAGGATGGCCCGCAGCACCACCGTGTACCCGAGCGGGTCAGCCCCGGGTGACGCGCCGTACAGGTACTTCAGCGTGTCCACGTAGATCAGCGCGGGCTGGTAGGCGATCTGCGCCGCGATCCGCAGCGCCAGCCCGGCGGCCAGCAGCACCGCCAGCAGCCAATGCCGTCCCAGCAGCCGGGCGGCCCGGGTACCCCAGGACTCCCTGGCGGCGCCGGGCGCACCCGGCTCCGCGCACGTGGCGTTCCGGCGGCGGCCGATCGCCCCGCCGGCCCGTGTCGCGAGATGCGGTCCGGTCATGCCCGTGACGCACGTCCCGACGCTGCCGGGCGTGCCGTCAGCGGCGCCCGACCGGAACGGGCGCCCGACCGGAGCGGCCCGACCGGAGCAGATTAGTGCGCCGGGGTGCGCAGGGCAGCATTGCTGGCTCCTTATTCAGGTGGCCTTCAGCCGGGGGATGGCACGATCTTCCCCTAGCCACCGGGTTTGGAGGTCCCGAATTCTACTATTTGACCGGTCACCGAAGTATCCGGCCCGGCCTGCCTTCCCGGCCTTCCTTCCCGGCCTGCCTTCCCGGGCGGCCTGGCGGCGCCGGCTTGCCCCAGCCACGCAGGACGGCTGGTCAGTCCGCTGATCGTCTTCTGTCACAGTAGTGACGCCCCTTAATCTGCCACGATTCCCGGCGCCACGGGACCGCACACCTGCTGGCGCGCCGCGAGCGGGGCGCCACGGCCAGAATCGCAGGCCTCCGCCTTCGCGCGATCACCCGCCTTCGCGTGATTGCCCGCCTTCGTGTGCTCACCGCCCTGGCTGTGGCCAGTACAGGGCGGTGGCGTCGTCGCGTTTCTTGGACCGGGGCCAGCGGGCCCCGTCCGGGTCACTGTCCTCGGCAGCCCGGACCCGGCGGAGGAGCCCGGCCGGACCCTCGTCACGAAGGACAGTCACCAGGTCAGCCCAGCCGATCAGGTGGTACACCTCGGTGATCCGGGCGGCACCGTCGCTGAGCAGGGCGATCCCGCGCAGGCCGTCCGGGGCCAGGACCGTGGCGAGGGCCTGCCGGGCCGCGTCGGGGTCGGTGCTGGCGGCCCGGTGCGGGTCGGTGACCACCACCGGATCGCGGCCCGCGCCGTAGTCGGCCACGATGCTCGAGTCCGACAGGGCGAGCAGCTCGAACCCGCCCTGGGCGGCAGCCCGGGCAGCGATCACGGTGGCCGCCGGGGTGAGCGGGCTGGCCAGATCGCACGTTTTCTCGTGGCGGGCCCGGACCTCGGTGATCGCCCCGGCCAGCGCCTCGCCGAGCGGCCGGGGCGGATCAGCGGTGATCGCCGCCAGGAACTCGGTGCCCAGGGTCCGGGCGTACCAGGCCACCCCGTGCAGGCATCCGGTGTCGGCTCCGGGCGGAGTGGTGGTGCAGCCGTCCAGCAGCACCGCCGCGCCGGGCGCCGCCGCCGCGAAATCCTCGTTGGGCCAGCCCGGCGTGCCGGGGTCGGTGGCCAGCGCGATGCGCATCCGCCGCTGCTCCCCTTTCTCTCTGAACCACGGGTCCCTCTGAACCACAGGGTCCCTCTGAACCATGGGTCCCCTGAACCTGGCGTCCCCGGGATCTGCCGGAGGGGGAGGCCACCAAGCCCAGCCTAGGTCCGGAGCCCCGCCTAGGCTTAACCCATGCTTCCCACCAGCCATCTGCTCGCGTTCGCGCTGATTTCGTTCCTGCTGATCATCGTGCCCGGACCTAACGTCCTGTTCGTGATCAGCCGCTCGCTGATGCTCGGCCGGGCGGCGGGCGTCGGCACCGCCGCCGGCGGCCAGATCGGCGTCTACCTGCAGGTCGTGGCGGTTGCATTCGGCGTCGGGGCGCTTGTGCAGCGGTCAGTGGCCATCTTCACGGTGATCAAGCTGGCCGGTGCGGTGTATCTCGTCTACCTCGGCGTCCAGGCCATCCGCCACCGCGGCTCGCTGCGCGCCGCGCTGGACGTCGCCGCAGAGCCTAAGAGCTTTGGCCGGATCCTCCGCGACGGGATCGTGGTAGGGGTGAGCAACCCCAAGGTGATCGTGTTCTTCGCGGCCGTGTTGCCGCAGTTCGTGAACCGCCCGGCCGGGCACGTCCCCGTCCAGATGCTGCTGCTGGGGTCGGTCTTCCTGGCCATCGCGGTGGTCTGCGACAGCAGCTGGGCTCTGGCCGCCGGGACGGCCCGGGCCTGGCTGGCCCGCTCCCCCCGCCGGCTCGAGATGGTCGGCGGGGCCGGCGGCCTGGCCATGATCGGCATCGGCGCCAGCCTGGCCCTCACCGGCCGCAAAGACTGACCAGCCGCGGGGTCAGGACGGGCGGGTGTCACCTGATAGGCCACCGCCGTCTCTAGCTAGGCGCCTGGTCCCGGCCCGGAACGCTCGATGACGGCCAGCCAGGCCTGGGCTTCCGACGCGCCCCCGAAGTTGTGGATCGCGAACGTCTCGGCGGTGATGCTGGCGACGGCCCAGCCGTCGCGGAACGCGGTGATCAGCTCATCCTGGCTGACCCGGCGCGGGCCTATCGTGCCCGGCTGCCGGTCGCTGAAGCACATCAGGTAGCACAGGGCCGCGGGCCGCATGACCGACGCCAGGCTGGCCACGTACCGGGCCCGGTCCTCGTCGTCGAACACGTGGAAGACGCCGCTGTCGACGACCGTGTCGAAGGCCAGGCCGAGCTGGCCGAGGTCCAGCACGTCGGCGACCTCGAACCGGGCCGCGCTGCCGCGCGCGGCTGCTTTCCGGCGGGCCTGCGCGATGGCGTTCGGAGCGACGTCCACCCCCAGGGCGTCGGCCCCGCGCTCCGCCGCCATCATGGTGTTCTCCCCGGTTCCGCAGCCCGCGTCGAGGAGCGCACCACGGAGCAGGCCCTGGTCGCCCAGGCGGGTGAAGACCGGCTGCGGGCGGCCGATATCCCACGGTGGCGGCTGGCCCGCCACGTACACGGCGTCCCACCCCGGCTGAATGGTCATCGTGACTCCCCCGTCCGCCCGCGGCCCCGCCGGGCTGGCCGGGCCCGCCGGGCTGGCCGGGCCCGGATCTGGCTGGCCGTCCCGGGGACGAGTTCCAGTGTGCGGCGCGCGTCGCCCACAGTCAGCTGGTTTCCGCGGGCGGCGGACACGAAACCGCAGTGCGGGCTGAGGCCACGTCGGCGGGGGGCACCTCCCGGGACGCCGCCTCACTGCTGATGGTCACCGGACCCGGCGCAAGACGCTGACCACCTTGCCGAGGATGGTGGCCCCATCCCCCGGGATGGGGGCGAACGCCGGGTTGTGCGGGATCAGCCAGATATGGCCATCGGACATCCGGTAGCTCTTGACCGTGGCCTCGTCCTCGATCATGGCGGCGATGATCTCACCGTTCTCTGCCACCTGCTGCTCGCGGACGACCACCCAGTCGCCGTCGGCGATGGCCGCATCGATCATGGAATCGCCGACCACCTTGAGCAGGAACAGGTCACCCTCGCCCACCAACTGCTTGGGCAGCGGGAACACATCCTCGACGGACTGCTTGGCGTCTTTCGGGTACCCCGCGGCGATCTCGCCGACCAGCGGCACGTAGGCCGCGTTCTGTACCCCGGCCATGGGCAGCGCCTCAGCCGGCCCGGCAGGTCACGCCGGGGCGGCGGGCCGTCCTGGCCGGCCGGGACTTGGCCGCCCGGATCGCGCCGGCCGCCTGGCGGGGTTCGATGACCTCGACGACCGGGTGACCCTGCGCCAGGACCACCGAGGTCCGCGCCTGCCCGGCGGATTCGCTCAGCCAGCCCTTCTGCCGCAGCACCTGGAGGTGGTGCTGCACACCCGACGGGCCCAGCCCGATCACCTGGCCAATTTCCCGCACACTCGGCCCGTACTGGTGCTGGCGCCGGAATCCCTCGATGGCGTCGAGCACGTCGCGCTGACGCGGAGTGAGATCACGTCCGGGGTTCCGTCCGGCCGGCCCCCGGGCGTGCGTCTCGCCACTCGTGCTGCTCATCATGACACCTCCGCCTGGACGCTCAGCGTGACGGCGACGCTAGCAGTTCTTCACCCGGATTGTCGAATGTAGTTTCGACAACTATAGTCAACAAGAAGCATCGTCGATCCAGCGTTCTAAGGCTGGCCGCCCTGGCCCCGGGGGTCGGGCCCCGGCAGGCCCGCTCACTCGCTGCGCAGGACCTGCCCGGTGTGCAGCCGTGCGGCGCGCCGCTGCGGCCAGGCGGCCAGCGCGTTCGCGGCGAGCAGGGCGACGGGGGCGACCAGGAGCAGGGCCAGCAGGGCGAGAGGCGGATGGTAGGCCAGCGGGGTGAAGCCCGCCACCGTCCGCCAGATGGCCCGGCCCAGCGCGATGCCCAGCGGCACGCCGAACAGCAGGCCGACCGCGGCCAGCAGGCTGGCCTGGGTCGTGACCACCAGCCGCACCTGCCGCCGGGTCATCCCGAGCGCGCGGAGCACGGCCAGGTCGTGGCGGCGGCGGCGGACCGCCGTGGACAGGGCGTAACCGACCGCGCTGACGGCCAGCAGGGCCAGGAAGGCGCTCAGCGCGATGGGCAGCAGTTCCAGGTCCTTGACCTCCTGGATCTCCTGCAGCGGATCAGGCGGCGTGAACGTGAAGACCTTGCCACCGGGAATGGCGGCCGCGGCGGCGTCCAGGCGGCGCGCGACCGCCTGCACGTCCGCGCCCGGCCGGAGCGACACGGTCGCGGCGTGGAACTTGAACGCGTAGTGCGCGCCGCGGAAGATCCGGTTGTACCCGCCAGGAGTGAGCCAGGCTCCGTCCGCATACCCGTTGTGTGGCCCCGTGGGAACGAAGCCGATGCCGGTGACCCGCACCGGATGCGCGGTGGTGCCACCGCCAGTGAGCCGGACCACGGAGCCCGTCCCGGCGTGCAGGTCCTGGGCGGTCGTCGGGGCAAGCACGATCTCGTCGGGCCGGGTGGGCATCCGCCCGGCGGTGAGTACCACGGCCGGCCGCTTGCCGCCCACCGGGGCGTAGGTGAAGCTCTCGATGGAGACCTGGCCGGACTGCGCGCCGCCGATGAGCGCGTCGTCCACCCCGGTCACGTCACGGTCCGCGGCCACGGCCCGCAGCACACGGCTGGCCGGCCCGAAGTCCTGCCCGTTGTAGCCGAAGAAGGTGGTCAGCTGCCAGGTCTGCCCGAACCGCGCCGGGTGGCTGGCCGCGTCGGAGACACCGGCGGAAAAGGTGAAGGCGGCCAGCACCCCGAGCACGCCGACGACAGCGCCCACCAGGGCGGACCGGACCGGTACGGAGGACCGTCCGCGGCCGGGCTCGAGCGCAAACCTGGACCCCACCACCAGCGGGACCGGGAAGTTCACCGCGGCCAGCGCCGCCGCGATCGCGGACCGGCGCTGCGGCGCCTGCCGCCGCCCCGCGGCCAGCGCCACCGCCGCCGCGATCGCGGAACCGGCCAGCACGAGCAGCGGCACCAGGACCCACCCAGGGGCCAGGACCAGCCAGTCCGCATCGATACCGGGATGCGGCTCAGCGATGGAAGCCACACCGATCGGCATCCATTGCGAAGCCACGATGGCGCCCGCCACGCCCAGCGTGCTGCCGGCCACCCCGGCCAGAGCGGGCCCGGCGCAAGCGGCCGCGATGGCCTGCCCCGGGTCATGCCCAGCGCCTGCAGCACCTGGAGATCCGCCACCGTGGCGGAGATGTACCGGGCGACGGACTGGCCGATCAGGAACAGCGCCGCTGCCAGCGCCGCGAGCCCGAAGGCCAGCAGGCAGGCGGCCTCGTACGCGGACACCTTGTGCATCGGGTCGCCGATTTGCTGCAGGTTGTCCCAGACATCGATGTCAGACCGCCCCGTCACCCGGGCCAGTGCGGCCCGGAAGGCCGGGATCGCGGCCTGACCGCCCTTGAGCCGGACCAGCGCGTTGATGTAAGCCTGCCCGTTCGTGCCCATCATGTTGACGCGATACCGGGTGAACAGGGCGGGTGTGGAAAGGACGCCACCGGACGACCCGGGCGTGTCCGCGTCGAGACCCCACGGGGTACGGCCCACGCCCACGATGCGGACCCGGATCTTCGGGCCAAGTGGCGGCCCCGTGGACCCGTCGTACCCCTGGTTAGCCTGCTGCACGCTGGCCAGCACGAGGGTCAGCGTGTCGCCCACGTGCCGGCCGGAGGTCGCCGCGAACTTGGGCGTGACGATGACCTCGTCGGCGCGCCGCGGATTGAACAGCCGTCCGGCCACTATGACGGGCCGCTCGATGGTCCGGGTCATCTGGTCGTCGGCCAGCGGGAACCCGGTGCTGGCCCCCGGGTAGCCCTGGATCCCGTACCCGAACACCACTGGGAACTTGGTCAGCGCGGCGACCTCGGGCAGCGCCGCCACCTTGGCCCAGTCGAACCCGGGCTGGTTGGGCAGCACCGTGGCGGTCGCGGGCAGAGTGCGGGCCCAGAGCCGGTCGAACGCAGTCTGGCCGCGGCGCGCACCCGCGATGGAGGTGAGGATGGTCGCGGTGGCCAGCGCGATGAGCAGCGCCAGGACGGCCAGCGACCGCCACCGCTGGCGCCCGTCTAGACGCAGCCAGGTCGCCGTGATCCGCATGACGCGGCTACCCCCGGCCATCCACGGTACGGCCAGCCCCCCGGTGATCCATGGTTAGGAGTCAAGCCCTGCCCGCGGGCGGCCGCAAGGGTGCCGGGACGACCGGCCTGCGGAGGCTATCCCCACCCGGGGCCGGCGTGCTGGCATCCCGGCTCCCCCGGGAGCCCTGTCCTGCCCGGACCGTCCCGGAGCCGCCTGCCGGCCCGCCACCGGGCCGGGCCGCCGCCGCTCCTGCCATCATGGGATCGTGATCGGACGTCTGCACCACGTCATCGTGGACTGCCCCGACCCGGCCGCGCTGGCCGCGTTCTACTCTGAGCTGCTCGGGCTGCCCATCACCTGGCAGGAGGACGACTTCGCGGTCGTCTCGCTCAACGACACCACCTCGGGGATCGGCTTCCAGCTGGCACCGGACTTCCAGCCGCCGCAGTGGCCGGATCCGGCCCGGCCGCAGCAGATGCACTTCGACATCATGGTCGATGACGTCGAAACCGCCGGGCCGCGCGTGCAGGCGCTGGGGGCGCGGCGCCTGCCCGGAGGCGGCAGCCACTCACCCGTGTACGCGGATCCGGCCGGCCACCCGTTCTGCCTGATCCCGCGTCCGCGGTGGGCCGCACCCATCGGGGCCGGGTGAAACACCGCGCCCTTCCCCGTATCCGCCGCGCCGTAGAGTATGCGCATGACGGGTGAATTGCGGCCAGCCGGCCACGGCGCGAACCCAGCTGGCCATAGCGCGAACCCGGCTGGCCACAGCGAGGACCCGGTACCCCGTGGTGAGCTGCGCGTCTCCTACGAGGACCGGGACCGCGTGGCCGAGGAGCTGCGGGTGGCCGCCGGTGACGGCCGGCTGACCGCGGAGGAACTCGACGAGCGGCTGGACGTCGCGCTGACCGCGCGAACCTACTCCGAACTCGCCTCGGTCACCAGAGACCTGCCGTCCGCCGCCGGGACCCGGCCGGGCGCCCCCGACCCCAAGGACATCGTCCGCATCGACTGCCAGTCCTCCTGCGTGGAACGCACGGGGCCCTGGCTGGTCCCGCGCCGGATGGAGGTCCGGGTGAAGAGCGGGGTCGTGACGCTGGACTTCACCGAGGCGGTGATCACGCAGGCGGTGCTGCCCATCGAGGCCGAGGTGGGCTCCGGGGCCCTCACGCTGGTGATCAGGCCCGGCATCGTGGTCGACATGGACGACGTGACGGTCCGCAGTGGCAGTCTCGAGGTCAGGGCACCCTGGGGCCATGACGCGTCCGTGCTGCGAATCCAGGTGTCCGGCAAGGTCGGCAGCGGCATCATCACCGCGCGGCCGAAGCGGCCACCGCGCCCTCCACGGCCACCCCGGCGGACGTTCTGGCAGTGGCTAACCCGCCAGCCGCGCCCCCGCCCGGCCATCGGGGCCTGACCCCGGCCCAGCCCGCCGGCAGTGGACCAGCAGTTCCCCCCAGCGGGCGGGTGAAGTCCGCTCCCCGGCGGCGCCGCACAGCGCTCCCGGCGGCCTCAGTTCCATAACCAGTGGTTCTAGTTATAAGAAGAACTATCTGTTGGACTTCTCATGTGGCCCGGGCCAGGCTGGGTAGTGCAGGACCACGCGGACCCCGCGCCGTCACCACGGCAAGCACGCGGCCGCACTAGCCGCGGGAACGGAGGGCCATGGCTGCCCACGAGAAAGCCAGCCAGCCGGAGGACCTCACTCGCCTGTTCGTCGCGTGCGCCAACGCCGGCGACGCGGCCGGGATCGCCGCGCTCTACGAGCCCGGCGCGGTGATGGCCTACCCGCCGGGCGGCCAGACGACCGGCCGCGAGGCGATCCGCGCCCTGTGGGAGAAGGTCCTGGCCAGCCCGCCGCGGTTCGAGCCAGAACCGCCGCTGCCCACCCTGGTCAGCGGGGACATCGCGCTCACCGCCACCGTGGCCAGGGACGGCACCGGGGTCCGGGTGCAGGTAGCCCGGCGCCAGCCCGACGGGACCTGGCTCCGCGTCCTCGACCAGCCCGAACTCAGCCCGCAGGCGTAGCCGTGGGAGCGGCGGGCCCGTCAGCGGGCACGCTGATCTTCCACGTCGATGACCAGGCCGTCGCAGTAGTGCGTGAACCCGGTCCGCCTGGCCACCGCGATCGAGGCCGCGTTGGCCCGCCAGGCGCGGTACTGGACGACGGCCCGGCGGTCCAGCCCCGCCCGGGCGGCCGCGGCGACGACCGCCCGGGCCAGGCCGCGCCCGCGGTGCCCGGGGTGCGTGAGCACGCCCAGGGTGGGCATCTCGTGCCACATGCCCAGGCACGCGACCGCGAGCAGGTCGTCCCCGTCGAGGTAGCCGAATGCGGGCAGCCCCGTTGTGCCGCTCTCCTCCCGTTCCGCGGGTGGTGTCTGCTCGTGCAGGCGCGTGAGCAGGGAAAGGTCAGCCGGGGACAGCGGGCGCACTAGCGGGCTGCGCACCGGGGTGAGGGTGGCCGCGGTGACGTAGCCGTACCAGGCCGGTCCGATCACCGCGGCGGGCGGCGCGCCCAGCGCGGCGGTCACACCGGCCGCCGCAGCCGCCAGGGGGCCGCCGGGGAGGAGATCACCGTCCGCCAGGAGCTGGCTACCGGGGGGTTCGGACAGGACGCGGCGCAACACGGGAAGCACCCAGGCGGGCCCGTACACCAGGGGCCGGTCGGCGCCGCTCACCGCCATCATCCCGACGTGCCCCGAAATGGGGGCCACGTAGGTGCCTCCCTCGCGTAACGCGGTGCGGGGCAGGCCCAGGCGTCCCGCCCACCACGCGCCGACCTCGCTCTGCCAGTCCGTCATCGTCCGAGTCTTACGCGGCAGGCCCCCTGGTGGGAAACCCCGGGTGCTCGCCGCCTGGTCATGCTGCCGTCAGCCGGGCGTGACACCCTCCCCGGCCCATGGGCGTCCCAGCCCTGGCCCGCTCGGCCGCTCGGCCGCCGCCGCTCGGCCGCTCGGCTGCTCGGCTGCTCGGGCTGCTCGGGCTGTGAAGGGGGCGGGGGAGATGCGCGGTAGGCCCGGCCACACCAGGGCCGTCGCCGGGTGGCGTGCTTCTCCTGTGGCCCGCGTGGCTGGTGTTACGGGTGTGCTGCCAAGCCGGGCCTCCCGCAAACGTGATCTAACGACTGGTGTCGCTGGGACAGCACCAATCGTTAGATCACGAACTCACCGCGCCGCCGCCCGCACGCTGCCGCCCGCGCTGCCGGCCGCGCCGGCCGGCGCTGCCGCGCCGCCTCTGCGCGCCGCCGGCGCACCTGCCGCCCGCGCCGCCCGCGCCGCCGCCCGCACGCCCGCGACCTGCGCCGTGGCCGCAGCATCTACCGCCCGCGCCGCCCGCGCCGCTGCCGCACCTCGGCACGCCTGCCGGGTGGCGTCCGGCGCCCGCCGCACGGCGCGCCGGCGCTCAGCCGGCGAACGTGTCCGGGTCGGGGCCGGTCCGCTCGTTCTTGTTCAGCGCGCTGATCGCCTCGACGTCCTCGCCGGACAGCTCGAAGTCGAAGATGGCGAAGTTCTCCTTGATCCGGGACGCCGTGACCGACTTCGGGAAGATGATGTCGCCGCGCTCGATGTGCCAGCGCAGCACGACCTGGGCGGGGGTCTTGCCGGCCCGCCCGGCGATCTCGTTGATGGTCGGGTCCTCGAGCACGTCGCCCTGCGCGATCGGCGACCAGCCCTCGACCGCGATCTGGTGCTCGGCGCAGAACCCGCGCACGTCGTCCTGGGTCAGGTACGGGTGGATCTCGATCTGGTTGACGGCCGGGGGGATCTCGGCCTCCGCGTGCAGCCGCCGGATGTGATGCGGCTGGAAGTTCGACACGCCGATCGAGCGGGCCCGCCCGTCCCGGTAGAACTCCTCCAGGGTGCGCCAGGTGGACACGAAGTCGCCGTCGTACCGGGTCGGCAGCGGCCAGTGGATCAGGAACAGGTCGAGGTAGTCGAGCCCGAGTTCCTCCAGCGACAGGTCGAACGCCGCGCGGGCGTCGTCGGGGAGGTGCGCGTCGTTGCTCAGCTTGCTGGTGACGAACACGTCCGCGCGGGCGAGACCGGACTTGGCGATGGCCTCGCCGACCTCTTTCTCGTTGCCGTACATCTCGGCCGTGTCGATGTGCCGGTAGCCGGTCTGCAGGGCGGTGCTCACCGCCTCCACGGTGTCCTCGGGCTCGACCTGGAACACACCGAAGCCGAACTGGGGGATGCTCCTGCCGTTGTTCAGCATGACGTCAGGTACTGGGTTCACCACGGGTTTCTCCTCCGGCGATGTCTGATCGCTCGCTCTCGATACCGTTTCTCCCTGCCCGCTGGCCGGCGCTTCATCCCTCTAACGGTCCGTTCGGAGACTGACGTGCGGATACTGGTTCCTGTGCCTGCTGATGCCGTGTCCGCCCATCCCCCGCCCGGCCCCGTGACCGCGCTGCGTGAGATCGCCTTCCAGCTCGAACGGGCCGGGGCGCCCACCTACCGGGTCCAGGCCTTCCGGAGGGCCGCGCAGGTGGTGAGCGAGCTGCCCGCGGGGGAGCTGAAGCGCCGGCTGGGCGACGGCACGCTGCGCGCGCTGAGCGGGATCGGTGAGGCCACGGCCGGGGTCATCACCCAGGCAGCGGCGGGCCAGCAGCCGGACTACCTGGCCCGCGTCCTGGCGGAGGCACCACCGGCCGCCGCGCCCTCGGCGATGCGCGCGGCGCTGCGGGGCGACTGCCACACGCACTCCGACTGGTCCGACGGCGGCAGCCCGCCGGGCGAGATGGCCGAGGCGGCCCGGGCGCTGGGCCACGAATGGATCGCGCTGACTGACCACTCGCCCCGGCTCACCGTGGCCAACGGCCTGTCCGCCGAGCGCCTGGAGGAGCAGCTCGCCCTGGTCAGCCGGCGCAACTCCGGGCTCGCCCCGTTCCGCATCCTGACCGGCATCGAGGTCGACATCCTCGACGACGGGTCGCTGGACCAGCGGGAGGACCTGCTCGACCGGCTCGACGTGGTGGTGGCCAGCGTGCACTCCAAGCTGCGGATGCCCGCCGGCCCGATGACCGAGCGGATGGTGACCGCGGTCCGCAACCCGCATGTGGACGTGCTCGGGCACTGCACGGGCCGGCTGCTGGGCGGGAGGCGGGGAGGCCGCCCGGAATCGGAGTTCGATCCGGGGGCCGTGTTCGGGGCCTGCCGCGAGCACGGCGTCGCGGTCGAGATCAACTGCCGGCCGGAGCGCCGCGACCCGCCCGGCCGGCTCCTGAAGCTGGCGGCCGAGGCGGGCTGCCTGTTCTCCATCGACACCGACGCTCACGCGCCTGGCCAGCTCGACTGGCTGGAGAACGGCTGCGTGCGAGCGGAGCGCTACGGCATCACGCCGGACCGGGTGATCAATACCCGCCCCGCCGGCGAACTCGCCGCAGACTCCCGCTAAAAAGACCTTGCCACGGATAGTTCAGCGATATATAACGTTGGTATGGCAGAACGGGCGATGCAAGAGGCGACCTTCCTGATCCTGACCGCACTGGCCGATGGCAGCCAGCACGGGTACGGGATCATCACGGAGGTCGGGCAGATCTCGGACGGCCGGGTGCGGCTGCGGGCCGGGACCTTGTACACGGCTCTGGACCGGCTGCGGTCCGATGAGCTCATCGGGATGGACCGGGAAGAGATTGTGGACGGCCGGCTGCGCCGTTACTACCGGCTCACCCCCCAGGGCAGCAGGCGGCTGGCCGCGGAGGCGGCCCGGTTGCACGCCAACGCCACGGCCGCGCTGACGCGGCTGCGCCCGGCAGGAGGACTGGTCATATGAAGGACACGGCAGACCTGGAGCGGGGTTACCGGCGGGTCCTGGCCTTCTACCCGAAGGCGTTCCGGAAGGAAAGCGCGGAGGAGATCCTCGCCGTGCTGCTCGACACCGCCGTGCAGGACCAGCGGCGCGTCGGGCTGGCCGAGTGCGCAGCCCTGGTCAGGGGCGGGCTGCGGATGCGGCTGCGCCCAGCGTCCCGGCCACCGCGCAGCGTGCGGAGCGCGGTCCGGCTGATGTGCGCCGGAGCGGTGGCGGAACTGGCCGCGGTGATCACCATGGTGGTGACCACGGCCAGCGTGAAGGTGGCCCTGGCGAAGGATCCGGGGCTTACCGCGGCGCAATGGCACACGGTGACCAGCCTGCTGACCTTCAAAGAGGTCAGCGGGGCGATAGCCGTCGGCTTGTGGCTGTTCCTGGCCTGGGCGATCAGCCAGCGGCGTGATGTCGCCCGGCTCGCCTTCGCAGGCTTCTTCGCCCTCACCACGCTGAGCATGCTCATAGCGCTGGCCCAGCACGGCGCGGTCTACGCCCCGGCCGACGTGATCGCGGGTGCCACGGTCTGGGTGATCACCCTGGCCACGGTGGTCCTCCTCTTCACCAGGCAGTCCAATGCCTTCTACCGCCAGGCCGGCCACCCGGCGGCAGCTCAGCCGGCCCGGTAACCAGGCTGGTCGCGCCAGGCCTGTCAGGTGCGGGGATGACCGCCGTCATCCCCGCACCGTCGTGACCCGGGAACGTGCCTGAGCGCAGGCGGCCGCTGGCCCTCCGCATCACCGGGCCAGATCGATCACGGTCATCCCGCGCGCCGGACGGCGGGCCGTCCAGGGCCGCCAGGGCGCCGCCGGCCTGTTCCAGGCTGATCACGTCGCCGATGAGCATCCCGGGACGGAGCGTGCCGTCCGCGACCTGGGCCAGCATGGCCGGGTAGTCCCGGGCCGCCATGCCGTGCGAGCCATAGATCTCCAGTTCCCGGGCGATGACCAGGTCCATCGGGACCGGCGGCGCGGCGGCCGCGCCGAGGAGCAGGCCGACCTGGACGTGCCGCCCGCGGCGCCGCAGGCTCCGCACCGAACTGGCCAGGGTCCCGGCCGAGCCGAGCGCGTCGAGGGACACCTGCGCCCCGCCCCCTGTCATGTCGTGGATGACGAGGGCCGGATCGGTGTTCGTTGCGGAAAGAATTGTGTGCTCGGCGCCGAGGTCGCGGGCCCGGTCGAGCGCCGGGCCGGCCACGTCCACCGCGATCACCCGGGCGCCGAGGGCCACGGCGATATGCACGGCCGACAGCCCGACCCCGCCGCAACCGTGCACCGCGAGCCACTCCCCCGGGGCCAGCCGGGCGTGGCCGGTGAGGGCCCGGTAGGCGGTGGCGAACCGGCAGCCCAGGCTGGCCCCGGTGACGTCGTCCACCGCGTCCGGCAGCGCCACCAGGTTCGTGTCCGCGGCGTGGATGGCCACCCGCTCGGCGAACGACCCGGGGCCGGTGAACCCGGGCTGGGTCTGGTCCGGGCAGACCTGCGCCTCGCCCGCGCGGCAGTACCCGCACCGGCCGCAGCCGCAGGCGAACGGCACCGTGACCCGGTCGCCGGGCCGCCACCGGGTCACCGCCGGCCCGGCCTGGGCGACGGTCCCGGCCAGTTCGTGCCCGGGAATGTGCGGGAGCGCGACCGGGTCGTGCCCCTTCCAGGCGTGCCAGTCCGACCGGCACACCCCGGTCGCGCCGACGCTGATGACCACGCCATCCTCCGGGCAGTCCGGGGCGGCGACCTCGGCCACCTCCGGCATGACCCCGTAGCCGCGATACACGACCGCCCGCATGCGCTGCCTCCCGGCTTCTGAGATGATCACCGATCCGGGACGGCCGGTACGCACCGGTCAGGCGGTTGCCGTGGCCATGACCCGGCGGAGCAGGCTGAACGTGGCCAGGGAACGCACGCCTTCGTTGTGGAACGACTGCAGCGCAGGGTCGTCCCCGGGGTCCAGGGCGGCGGCCTCTTCCCACATGGACCGCTCGGCCGCCCGCCAGCTGGCCCGTTCCCGGACCTCGATGTCGCTAAAGCCAGCTGCGGCTAGCCCCGGACCGAGGTTGACCCGGCGCAGCCGGTCAGGTACCCGTTCGTCGTCCGGGTTCACGGCTTCCCAGCAGGTCAGCACCACCCGTCCGCCCGGAGCCAGGACCCGGCGCAGCTCGCGGTAGGCGGCGTCTGGCTGCGGGGCGAACTGGATGGCATCCACGCACAGCACGGCGGCGGCCGAGCCGGTGCGCAGCCCGGGCGCGGCGAGGTCCGCGACGCAGAAGGCCGCGGTGCGGCCGAGCCGCCGGGCGTTCTGGCGGGCCTGGTGTATCGCTTCGGCGGAGAAATCGAGCCCTATCAGCCGGGCGCTGGTGCGGGCGGCGACCTCGAGGCCGTAGCCCCCGCGGCCGCAGGCGAGATCAAGCAGGGTGGCGCCGGGAGACAGGTGCAGCGAGCCGGTGACCCCGGCTATCCCCTCCCCGGTGAGCAGGCTGGTCGAAAGCAGGCCGGGCGGCAGGCCCAGGTGACGCTGGTGGATCTCATCGACGACGCGCGACTCTGCCTTGTCGGCGTACCACCCGTTGAAGTACTGCGCCAGGGCCGGCAGCTGACTTTCCACGCCCCCAGTATCGCAGCGGGCGCCCGTGGCCCTTCCCAGATCCGCTCGCCTCAGCTGATGAGGATGACTTCGAGGGTGCGCGGGCCGTGCACGCCTTCGACCCGGTCGAGTTCGATGTCACTGGTGGCGGACGGGCCGCTGATCCAGGTCAGCGGGCGGTCCGGGCGCAGCCGGGCCACGGCCTCGGGGACAAGCGCCGACCACCTGACCGCGTCGATCAGGCACAGGTGATAGTCGGGGATGAGGCTGAGCGCGCGGCGGCCCTGGCCGGGACCGACCCGTCCAGGACGATGGTGCCGGTCTCGGCGACGGCGACCGCGGCCCGGGTGATGACGCCGTCGGCCTGGTCGAGTTCCTGGGCGGTCAGGCCGCCGTCGGTGACCAGCTCGACGCCGTCGAGGGCCCACCTGGCCGGGTGCGGCTGGTCGAGCCCGGGCAGGTCCAGGCCGGGCGGCAGGACGACCCGGCGGGCGCCGCGCTCGGCCAGCGCCGCGCGGACGGTGTCCAGCACCTGCGCGGGGCCGGAACGCCGGACGTGGCTGCGGTAGTCGACCAGGCGCCCGGCGAGCAGGTCGAGGAGGGCAGGAGGGTCCAGGTCGCCACGGGTGCGGTAACCGGGGCGGACGCATCACCGGGCGGGCGCGGCGCGCCGCTGCCCGCGGGTCACCGGCCAGCGCGGTACGGATCCGGGCAGCATCTCGTCCCGGGCGGTCACGGCGTGTCCCCGTGTCCGGTCCCCGTGCTTCGTGTCCCCGTGCTCGTCGCGCCACCACGCGCGGAACGTCTCGGCAGGCGGGTAGCGGGCGCGTCGCGGGCCGCCGTCCAGGCCGACAAGGGAGGCGGCAGCCGCCGGATCCGGCCGCCCCGGCCCAGCAGCCGGCCGGCCCGCCCGGCCCGCTGCGCGGCCTCGTACCGGGCCGGGCTGGCCATCACCCAGGAGGCGGCGGCCATGGTCACCGCCTCCGGGCTGGGCAGCCGGTGCGGCTCGCCGACCTCGTCCACGTGCCGGGCCCGCAGGTGGACCAGCAGCGACGGGATGTCGATCTTCACCGGGCAGGCGTCGTAGCACGCGCCGCACAGCGAGGAGGCGTACGGCAGCGAGGCGTTGTCCTCCACCCCGGTCAGCATCGGGGACAGCACCGCGCCGATCGGGCCCGGGTAGACCGAGCCGTAGGCGTGCCCGCCGACCCGCTCGTACACCGGGCACACGTTCAGGCAGGCCGAGCACCGGATGCAGTGCAGCGCCTGGCCGGCCGGTCTGGTCGGCCAGCGCGGCGGTCCGCCCGTTGTCCAGCAGCACCAGGTGGAACTGCTGCGGGCCGTCGCCGGGGGTCACCCCGGTCCACATCGAGGTGTACGGGTTCATCCGCTCCCCGGTCGACGAGCTGCGCGGCAGCAGCTGCATGAACACGCCGAGGTCGGCCCAGGCCGGGCAGGACCTTCTCGATGCCCATCACGGTGATCAGCGTGTCCGGCAGGGTCAGGCACATCCGGCCGTTGCCCTCGGACTCGACCACGCACAGCGTGCCGGTCTCGGCGATGGCGAAGTTGGCCCCGCTGATCCCGACCTTCGCGGACAGGAACCGGCGGCGCAGGTGCAGCCGGGCCGCCTCGGCCAGCGCGGCCGGGCTAGTCGGTCAGCCCGGGATCGACGTCGCCCATCTCGCGCAGGAAGATCTCCCGGATCTCGGCCCGGTTCCGGTGGATGGCCGGCACCAGGATGTGCGACGGCCGGTCGTGGCCGAGCTGGACGATCAGCTCGGCCAGGTCGGTCTCGTGCGCGGTGATGCCCGCGGCGGCCAGCGCGTCGTTGAGGCCGATCTCGTCGGTGACGATCGACTTGACCTTGACCGCCTCGGTCGGCCCCGGTCGCGCGGACCAGGTCGGCCATGATCCGGTTGGCCTCGTCGGCGTCCCGGGCCCAGTGCACGGTCGCCGCCGCGCGCGGTGACCTGCTCCTCCAGCTGCTCCAGGTAGCGGTCCAGGTGCGCGCATGGTCTCGGCCTTGATCGCCTGGCCCGCGTCGCGCAGCTCCTCCCAGTCCGGCAGCTCGGCCGACCACCGCGGCGCGCTTGGCCCGGATCGTCGCGGTGGCCTTGCCGAGGTTGCGGCGCAGCTGGCTGTCGGCCAGCGCGCGGCGGGCCGCGACCGGGAACGGCTCGGCGCCGCGCAGGTGGCCCACGCCGCGCGGCGCGGTCGGGCAGGCCGAGGAACGTGGGCCCGCTCACCGGGCGTCCTGCCGGTCCGGGCCGCCGTCCGCGGTCGAGGCCAGGATCTCGGCGAGGTGCACGGTCCGGGTGCCCGCGCGCAGCCGGGACAGGCCGCCGCCGATGTGCATCAGGCAGGAGCTGTCGCCCGGCCGTGCACACCTCGGCCCGGGTGCCAGCACGTTGCGCATCTTGTCGGCCAGCATGGCCGTCGAGGTGTCCGCGTTCTTGACCGCGAACGTGCCGCCGAACCCGCAGCACACGTCGGCGTCCGGCAGCTCGACCAGGTCCAGCCCGGCCACGTTGCGGAGCAGCCGCAGCGGCCGGTCGCCGACGCCGCAGCATGCCGCAGCGAATGGCAGGTCGGGTGGTAGGTGACCCGGTGCGGGTAGTAGGCGCCCACGTCCTCCACCCCGAGCACGTCGGTGAGCAGCTGGGACAGCTCGTAGCGTGCGCGCCGCGACCGCCTCCGCGCGGCGGGCCAGCGCCTCGTCGCCGCACGCGCCGGGCCACCATCGCGTGCTGGTGCCGGATCGACCCGGCGCACGACCCGGACGGCACCACGATCACCTCGCAGCCCTCGAACACCTCGACGTACCGGCGGATCAGCGGCAGCGCCGTCGCGCTGGTAGCCGGTGTTCACGTGCATCTGGCCGCAGCACGTCTGCGCCGCCGGGAACTCGACCTGGTGGCCGAGCCGCTCCAGCAGCCGCGACCGTGGCCTGGCCCGCCTGCGGGAACAGCGTGTCGGCCAGGCAGGTCACGAACAGCGCGATCCGCATGCTCAGCTCACCGTCGCCGGCCGCGGGCTGCGCGTGGCCTGCCGGTGGCGCGGGCGGCCGCGGCCCTGGCTGGACGCGCCGCACCACCAGGTCCGGCTCGAACACGACCTGCCGGTGCCGGTGCGTGCCGTCGCCGAGCGCCTCCTCGATCAGCAGCTGGGCCGCGGCCCGGCCGAGCTGATGCCGGGGCTGGCGGACCGACGACAGCGGCACCGCGGCCGCGGCGGCGAACTCGACGTCGTCGTAGCCCACGATGGCGATGCCGTCCGGCACGCCGGATCCGGCTGGCCGGTCATCTCCTGCAGCACGCCCAGCGCGAGCAGGTCGTTGGCGCAGAACACGGCGGTGGGCCGGGTCGCGGCGGGCAGCCCGGCGAGCGCGGCGCCGGCCCGCTGGCCCGCGGCCACGTTCAGCGCCGGGGTCTCGATCACGAGCAGGTCGCCGCCGTCCCGCCCGGCCCGCTCCAGGGCGCGGACGCGCCCCGTCCCGGCGGTCGGCTGACCTGCCGGACGCTCATCGGGCCGCCCACGAACGCGATCCGCTCGTGCCCGGCCTCCAGCAGATGGGACACGGCCAGGTCGCCGCCGAGCACGTCGTCCACGGACACCGAGCACTGGCCGCGCGACGGTGACCGGCTGTCCACCAGCACCACCGGGGTGCCGCGGCGCTGCACGCTGGCCAGCCGCTTGTCGGCCGCCGGACACCGGCGTGATCAGGATGCCCTGGACCCGGTGCTCCTCCAGCACCTCGAGGTACCGGGATTCCTTGGCCTTCTGGTCGTCGCTGTTGCACAGGATGACGGCCAGCCCGGCCTCGCTCGCCTCGTCCTCCACGCCGCGCGCGACGTCGGTGAAGAACGGGTTGGCCACGTCCAGGACGACCAGCCCGATCGTCCGGCTCCGGCCGGCCCGGAGCTGGCGGGCCGACTCGTTGCGGATGAAGCCGAGTTCCTTGATCGCCGCCTGGACCCGGCTGCGGGTCGGTTCGGCCACCACTTCCGGGCGGTTGAGCACGTTGGAGACCGTGCCGAGCGAGACGCCGGCGAGGGCGGCGACCTCCCTGATACTGACCGGCGTGTCCGCCACGGCTCCTCCTGTGCGGTCAGTGTGGTGCGGAGCGGTGGAGGCGTCACCAGACGCGCCCGCGGGACCGGCGGCCGCCCGTCAGCCATGACCAGCTCCGCGGCCACACCGCGACCGGGCACCGGCGGCCCGGTCCGATTGGTCCGGACAATCGCGGCCACGAAAACCTGTCTGTAACGATTCGGGCATCGCCGCGGACCTCTATTGACACGGTCGTCGACTTCGCCCGACACTGCTTCCACATACGCTTGAAACGTTATAGCACATCCTCCTTCAGGCGTCCCCGCTGGCCTGCGGCCGGGCCGGGGCAACCCCACCCAGCGACGAGAGGGGACCGGGCTGTGACAGCTGGCGACGCCCACGACGGCGGGATCCCCTCGCCCGGCACCCCAGGCCCCGGCACCCCAGGCCCCGACACCCCAGGCCCCGCAACCCCAGGCCCCGCGCACCCCAGGCCCCGGCACCCCAGGCCCCGCACCCCAGGCCCCGCCACCCCAGGCCCCGCCACCCCAGGCCCCGGGACCGTGGCCCGCCGGCGCCGCCCGCCGCAGCCCCCGGCCCCGACGCCTCCGGATGACCCCGCTGACCCGCCCCCGCCGGCCGCCGCGGGGCGCGACGCCACCAGCGACCTCAGCCAGCCCGGCCCCGGCATCGCCGCCAGCCCCGGGCGCGGTTTCTGTGCTGGCCCTGCACGGCGCCACCAAGTCGTTCGGCGCGGTGCACGCGCTCACCGACGGCACGATCGAGCTGTACGCCGGCGAGGCGCACGCGCTGCTCGGCGAGAACGGCGCGGGCAAGTCCACCATGGTCAAGATCCTGGCCGGGGTGTACCAGCCGGACTGCGGCGAGCTGCTGATCGGACGGGCCGCCGGTCACGCTGCACGGCCCGGCCGGCGGCGCAGGACGCCGGCATCGCGGTCATCTACCAGGAGCCCACGCTGTTCCCCGACCTGACCGTGGCGGAGAACATCTTCATGGGCCGCCAGCCGCTGCGCGCCGGGCGGCGGATCGACCGGCGCGCGATGCGCGCGGAGCGCGGCCGAGCTGTTCGCGCGGCTGGGCGTCCGCTCGACCCGGGCCGGATCGGCCGCGGCCTGTCCATCGCCGACCAGCAGATCGTCGAGATCGCCAAGGCGCTGTCGCTGGACGCGCGGGTGATCGTGATGGACGAGCCGACCGCGGCGCTGTCCGCGTCCGAGGTGGCCCGGCTGTTCGACGTGGTCGCGCACGCTGCGCGCCGCAGGGCGCGGCGGTGCTGTTCATCTCGCACCGGCTGGAGGAGGTCTTCGAGATCTGCCAGCGGGTCACCGTGATGCGCGACGGCAGGCACGTGCTGACCAGCGACTGGCCGGGCTGACCGCCGACGACCTGGTCCGGGCCATGGTCGGCCGGGAGATGGAGAAGCGGTCGCCGCGGCGAGCGGGCGCGCCCGGCGAGACCGGTGCTCGCAGGTCGAGCGGCTGACCCGGGAAGGGCGTGTTCACCGACATCTCGCTCGACGTCCGGGCGGGCGAGATCGTCGCGCTGGCCGGGCTGGTCGGGTCGGGCCGCAGCGAGGTGGCGCGGGCCGTCTTCGGCATCGACCGCTACGACGCGGGCCGGGTCATGGTGCGCGGCAAGCGCGCTGCGCAGGGCCTCGCCGACCGGCGCCATGGCCGCCGGGATCGGCTTCGTCCCCGAGGACCGGCGTCAGCAGGGCCTGGTCATGGACATGTCGGTGCAGCAGAACGTGGCGCTCGCCTCGCTCGGCCGGCTGCGCCAGGCCGGGCTCATCCGGTCCGCGGCCGAGCGCGCGCTCGCGGCCGACTGGGCGGCCCGGCTCGCCATCAAGTACGGCCGCCTGACCGACCCGGTCTCCACGCCTGTCCGGCGGCAACCAGCAGAAGGTCGTGCTGGCCAAGTGGCTGGGCCGCAAGCCCACGCTGCTGATCGTGGACGAGCCGACCCGGGGCATCGACATCGCCACCAAGGCCGAGGTCCACCAGCTGCTGCTGCGAGCTCGCGCGGGACGGGGTCGCGCATCTTGATGATCTCCTCGGAACTGCCCGAGGTGCTGCGGGTCGGCGACCGGATCCTGGTCATGCGGGAGGGCCGGCTGGACGGCGGAGTTCGGGCA
>CAVQEM010000076.1:0-91808 GCA_963711485.1 uncultured Actinomycetes bacterium | reverse complement strand
ATCTGTTCACCGTCCAGCACCTCGCGTTCGGCTACCACAGCGGCTCACTGGAATCCGGGGTGGAGCGCGCGTCCGACCCCGCCGCCTGGTGGTGCTGCTGATGGCCGGGGTGTTCGGCGGGATCTCCTGGTTCCTGCTGCGCCGGCTACACCCACGGGAGAGCCTCCGACCTCGATGACGTGGTGTGGGGCGACGGGACCGGCTGTCCTTCCGCCGGTCGCTGGGCACCTCGGTCATCTCCGAGATCGTCATCGGGATGGGTGCCTCGATCGGCCGGGAGGCCGCACCCAAGCTGATGGGCGGGGCCTCCGCGGGCATCCTGGCCGGCTGGGCCCGGCTGACCCCGGCCCAGCGCCGGCTGCTGATGGCCTGCGGCGGGGGAGCGGGGCTGGCCGCGGTGTACAACGTGCCGCTGGGCGGCGCCCTGTTCACCGCCGAGGTCATGATGGGCAGCATCAGCCTGCCAGTCGTCCTCCCGGCGCTGGCCTGCTCCGGGATCGCGACGGTCACCGCCTGGCTGTACCTGCCCAGCCGCGCCATCTACGTGGACGTGCCGGGCTACCACGTCACGGCGCCGCTGCTGATCTGGGCGCTGCTCGCCGGCCCGCTGATCGGGGTGATCGCCTCCGGCTACATCCGGCTGATCGGCTGGGTGTCCCATCACCAGGCCAGCGGCCGGGTCGCGCTGACCGCTCCCGTGCTCGCCTTCGGAGTCCTCGCGGTCATCGGCTTCGCCTACCCGCAGTTGTTCGGCAACGGGAAGGACATGGCCCACGACGCGTTCCTCGGGTCGGACGGCCTGGTCCTGTTGCTGGCCCTGTTCGCGCTCAAACCTCTGGTTACGGCCCTGTGCCTGGGCAGCGGGGCGTCCGGGGGGCTGTTCACGCCGACGCTGAGCACGGGGCGGTGCTGGGCGGCGCGGCCGGCCTCGCATGGAGCCTGGCCTGGCCCGGTTCCCCGCCGGGCGCCTACGCGCTGGTCGGTGCGGCGGCCATGCTGGGCGCGGCCATGCAGGCGCCGCTGGCCGGCCTGGCGCTCGATCATGGAGCTCACCCACGGGGGCTTCGCGATCATGATCCCGCTGATCCTGGCCACGGTCACCGCCACCGTGGTCGCCCGGCACATCGACGGGTACTCGATCTACACCGCGCGGCTGCGGGCCCGCCCGCTCCCGGCCGCGGCGCAGTCGGTCCCGGCCCCGGTTCCTCGGCAAGCACCCTGACCGTTCCCGCCCAGGTGCGCGTCAGGGGTGCGGGGCGCGTGCCTTAGATGGCGGGAGCAGCCCGGTCAGGATGCGGGTCATCGCCCGTCGAACAGCGGCTCCTGCTGGCCGCCGCCGTCCCGCCCTCGCCCCCTGCCCGGCCCCGCCCCCGGCCGCGTGGCCCGCCTGCGCGGCCGGCTGATCCGCCAGCGCGGCGGCCAGGTGCGGATGCTGGCCGGCCGCGGCGATCTGCAGCAGGTAGCCGGCCAGCGAACCCTGCCACTGGCTGGTGTCCTGCCCGGACCGCTGCTGGCTGATCTCGGTCTGCGCGAACAGCCGCACGGCGCCGGAGAACAGGCCGACGGTCTCCAGCCGCTCGGGCCCGGTCAGGTCCACTCCGGCCAGCGCGGCCAGGACCTGCTCGATGAACGCGACCGCGTTCGGCCCGGGCAGGTTCCCGGTGGCCGGCACGTCGAGCAGCCACGGGTGCCGCGTGATAGATGGCCCGGCCCTGCCGGGCGAGCCGGAGCAGATCGGCGACCGGCCGGCCGAAGGAGGCTCATACGCGTACTCGCCGTAGACCTGGTCGGCCATGAGCTCCACGAGCTCGTCCCGGGTGGCTACGTACCGGTAGAGGGACGCGGGCGCGGTCCCGATGGCCGACGCGGCCGAGCGCATGGTCACCGCGCCGAGACCGTCGGCGTCGGCCAGCCTGATGCCCGCCGAGGCGATCTCGGTGCGGCTGTGCTCCGGCGACGGCCCGCGGGCGGACCGCTCCGGGCGCGTCCAGATGCTCGGCCCCGAGGTGGCCTTCAGTTCCCCGTCATTGCGAACACTGTATTCAGTAAGCTAACCTTCTCCTACAGCGAACGGTGATCGCAGTTTCGCCGGCGGCCAGCACAGCCGGCCGGACCACGCGGCCGGATGACAGGGTGCCCGGGGGCCGGGCGGCGGAGGAGCAGGGGAGTCGAGATGGCAGAAGCAGCCGGACCTGGCCCGTGGGCCAGTACGTGGACGCCGACGCAGTACGCCCGCAACGGCGAGGTCACGATCGCCTACGACCAGCTGGCCGGGTCGCAGGGCGAGCCGCTGCTGCTCGTCATGGGGCTCGCCGTGTCCCGCTTCTGGTGGCCGGCCGGGCTGGCCCGGGCGTTTGCCGGCCAGGGGTTCGCGGTCGCCCGCTACGACCAGCGGGACGCGGGCCAGTCAACCCGGATGCCCGACACCGGGAGCAGCAACCCGTTCGCGGCCGTGACCCGCAAGCGCGGCGCCTACTCCTCCGAGGACATGACCGACGACGCGATCGCCGTGCTGGACGCGCTCGGCTGGGAGCGGGCGCATATTTTCGGCGCCTCGCTCGGCGGGATCATCGCCCAGCGCATCGCGCTGCGCCACCCTGGCCGCGTGCTCAGCGTGACATCGGCCATGGGCATGCCCAGCGACGCCGTCGGCATCAAGGGCGGCCGGTACGTGCGCTTCGGCCTGCTGGCCAAGCTGTCCCGGGCCAGGTTCCCCGAGGGCCGGGACGGCGACATCCAGCTCTCGCTCATGCTCGCCCGGGAAGTGGCCTCCCCGGCCTACCCGTTCGACGAGGCCGCGGCGCGGGAGTGGATCGAACGGGAGGCCGACAGCGGCCCCCGGGACACCAAGGCGCAGAGCAGGCAGGTCGGCGCCCCGTGGCACGGCCCGAAGCTGCGCGAGCTGCGCAAGCCCGTCCTCGTCCTGCACGGCGACCGGGACCCGATCCTGCGCGTCAGCGCGGCCCGGGCCACCGCCAGGGCCATCGACGGCGCCCGCCTGGTGGTCCTCCCGGGAGTCGGCCACGACCTGCCCGCGCCCCTGTGGCCCGACATCGCCCGCGAGGTCCGGCAGCTGGCCGACCAGGCCCGCGCCACGTCAGCCTGAACATTCCCCTAACGGCTTGACCGGCGCGGTGGCTGCCCGGGGAACCTGGGGCACGGCGCAGGCCCGGGACGCCTATGGTGTCTAGCCTGTGCCTGCGAAGAGGCGCGGCCGGCCGCAACCGTGGCCGCGACGTGCGGGCGATCCGGGAGGGACCTGCGTGGCCGACGCCGATGATGTCCGCCGCCTGGCGCTGGCCCTGCCCGGCGTGGCGGAGATCCACGAGCGAAGGGTTCGACTTCCGGGTGGGCGGCCACGGGTTTATCTGGTCCTATCCCGAACGGCAGCCGGGCCAGCGGCGGGTCATCCGGACCGACATCGCGGTGCTGTTCGTCGGAGACGAGGCCGAGAAGCAGGCGCTTCTCCTCGGCGAGCCCGGGATCTTCTTCACCGCGCCCGGCTACGACGGCCGGCCGCTGGTCCTGCTGCGGCTGGCGGAAGTAGACACCGGGCGCCTCGAGGAGCTCGTGACCGACGCGTGGCGGATGCGGGCATCGGACTCGAGCGGAGGGCGGTCAACCTAAGCTGGCTGGGTGCCGCGCCGCTTCGATGTGATCCGCACGGAGCGCCTGGTCATGCGGCGCTGGCGGGAGGACGACCGGGAGCCGTTCGCGGCGATGAACGCCGACCCCGAGGTGATGCGGTACTTCCCGGCCACCCTCGACCGGGCGGCGAGCGACGCCATGGTGGACCGCATCGAGGATCTCTTCCGGCAGCAGGGGTTCGGGCTGTGGGCCCTGGAGCTGGCCAGCGCAGCGGTTGCCGCGCCAGAACTCGCCAGCACGGGTCTCGCCAGCACGGGTCTCGCCAGCACGGGGGAGTTCATCGGGTTCACCGGCCTGAACCCGATGCCGGACGGCGTCCCGGGCGCGGGCGGCATGGAGGTGGGCTGGCGGCTGGCCCGCCGCGCCTGGCACCGGGGCTACGCCACCGAGGCCGCCGCGGCCGCGGCCAGGGTGGCCTTCCAGGGGGGCGGCCTGGCCGAGCTGTGGTCCATCACGGCGGTCCTGAACGAGCCGTCCCAGGCGGTGATGCGGCGGCTGGGGATGACCCTGGACGCCTATTTCGGCCACCCGGGGGTGGAGCCCGGCCATCCCCTCCGCCCGCACGTGGCCTACCGCCTCCCGCGCTCCGGCCGACCGTGACGGTGCGCCATCCCGCACGGGTTGCCACGCTGATCGCGGGTAGGGACCTCAGTGCTGTCCGGGCACATACCGTCAGAAAACCAGGAGATAGCGCATGACCAGCGGTTTCTACGGACCGGAGGACTTCGGGTCCAGCCCCTTCGATGACTTCCTCGCCCGCATCTACGGCGCTGGCGGCCCGCGCCGGCCTGCCCACCGGGTCAACATCACCCGGCTGATGAGTGCGCCAGCCCGGGAGCTCCTCGGCGCGGCCGCGGCCCACGTGGCCGAACGGGGCGGCGCGAACCTGGACACCGAGCAGCTCCTCTGGGCGGCCGCCCACCTGGAGCCGACCCGCGAGCTGGTGGCCCGGGCCGGTGCCGATCCGGACATGCTCACCCGCGAGATCGAGAGCCAGGAGGCGCAGGCCGGGCGAGGCCAGTGAGCCACCGCAACTGACGCCGGGGGCCAAGCGTGCGCTGCTGGAAGCGCACCAGATCTCCCGGGCGGTCGGCTCAACCTACATCGGGCCCGAGCACATCCTGTTCGCCCTGGCCGCGAACCAGGAATCTGGCGCGGGCCGGTTGCTGGCCGCGGCCGGGGTCACCCCTGAGACGCTGCAACGGGTCCTGGCCGGCCAGAGCGGCCCCCCTGGGGCCAGGGGCCCGGGCGGCCGGTCGGCCACGCCGACGCTGGACGAGCTCGGCCGCGACCTCACCTCGATGGCCCGCGAGGGCCGGATCGACCCGGTCATCGGGCGCGACGACGAGATCGAGCAGACCATCGAGGTGCTGTCCCGCCGGGGGAAGAACAACCCGGTCCTGATCGGCGAGGCCGGGGTGGGCAAGACCGCGATCGTGGAGGGCCTCGCGCAGCGCATCGTGGACGACGACGTGCCCCAGACGCTGGCGGGCAAGCGGGTCGTCCAGCTGGAGCTGTCCGGCGTGGTGGCCGGCACCCGGTACCGCGGCGACTTCGAGGAGCGGGTCAAGCGGATCATCGACGAGATCCGGGAGCACCGCGACGACCTGATCATCTTCATCGACGAGCTGCACACCCTGGTCGGCGCGGGCGGCAGCAGTGAGGGCGGGATGGACGCGGGCAACATGCTCAAGCCCGCGCTGGCCCGCGGCGAGCTGCACATCGTCGGCGCGACCACGCTGGATGAGTACCGCAAGAACATCGAGAAGGACGCGGCGCTGGCCCGGCGGTTCCAGCCCATCCTGGTGCCCGAGCCGACCGTGGACGACACGATCGCCATCCTGCGCGGCCTGCGCGACCGCTACGAAGCGCACCACCAGGTGCGGTACACCGACGAGGCGCTGGCGGCGGCCGTCGAGCTGTCCGACCGCTACGTCACCGACCGCTTCCTGCCGGACAAGGCGATCGACCTCATCGACCAGGCCGGCGCCCGGGTCCGGCTGCGGATCACCACGCCCCGCCGGGACGTGCGCGACCTGGAGCGCCGGGCCGAGGAACTGCAGCGGGACAAGGACCAGGCCATCGCCAGCGAGCAGTACGAGCACGCCTCCCAGCTGCGCGACCAGATCAGCCAGGTCCGCCAGCAGATCCAGGATCTGGGCGGCGACCCGTCCTCGGTGCCCGAGGTCACCGCGGAGGATATCGCCGAGGTGGTCTCCCGGGCCACCGGCATCCCGGTGCGCCAGCTCACCGAGGAGGAGAAGGACCGGCTGCTGCGCCTGGAAGAGCACCTGCACGACCGGGTCATCGGCCAGGACGAGGCGGTCGAGGCCGTGGCCGAGGCGGTCCGCCGGTCGCGGGCCGGGCTCGGCGACCCGAACCGCCCGGTGGGCAGCTTCCTGTTCCTCGGCCCGACCGGCGTGGGCAAGACGGAGCTGGCCCGCGCGCTGACCGAGGCCCTGTTCGGCGCGGACAGCCGGATGATCCGGCTGGACATGAGCGAGTTCCAGGAACGTCACACGGTGAGCCGGCTGGTGGGCGCCCCGCCCGGGTACGTCGGCTACGACGAGGCCGGGCAGCTCACCGAGGCGGTGCGGCGCCGGCCGTACTCCGTGATCCTGCTCGACGAGATCGAGAAGGCGCACCCGGACGTGTTCAACATCCTGCTCCAGGTGCTCGACGACGGCCGGCTCACCGACGGCCAGGGCCGGACCGTGGACTTCAAGAACACGGTCCTCATCATGACCAGCAACCTAGGCTCCGACCTGATCACCCGCCGGGCTGGCCCGCTGGGCTTCGCCGGGAGCTCGTCCACCGCCGGCACCGGTCAGCAGGACAACCTGCAGGAGCAGCTCATGCGGCGGCTCCGGGAGGCGTTCCGGCCGGAGTTCCTCAACCGGATCGACGAGATCATCATCTTCCGCCAGCTCGACGAAACCGAGCTGCGGCAGATCACCGAGCTGATGCTGCAGGAGACCAGGCGCCGCCTGCACGCCCAGGACGTGACGCTGGAACTCACCCCGGCCGCGGTGGACTGGATCGCCCAGCACGGCTACCAGCCCGAGTTCGGCGCCCGGCCGATGCGCCGGGTCATCCAGCGCGAGGTGGACAACGAGCTGTCGCGGCGGCTGCTGGACGGCCAGATCAACCCGGGCCAGGAGGTCGTCGTGGACGTCCAGGACGGCCACCTGACCTTCGTCCCGCATGAGCAGGTGCCGGCCCACGTGAGCTGAGCCGGCCGTTCCGCCGGGCCAGGCGGAAATCACCCAGCCAAACCCATGGCACGCGACGAAAATCACCCAGCCAAACCAAAGGCACGCGACGAAAGGCACGCTATGCAACGCGAAAGTTCCAAGCACGGCCCGCGACTCGACGAGGAAATGGAGGAAGAAGACCAGACCATCCTGCGGTCGGGCCAGCAGGCGCACACCGAGGAGTGGCGGCAGACCGAGCCGTTCGACGAGCCGCACCTGGAGACGGAGCTGCCCGAGGACGAAGAGCCCGCCGCCCCGCGCGGGATGACCCCGGCTGACGTGGAACGGCGCGCCGACATCGCCCGCTGGCTGCCGCCGCACAAGTTCCCGGCGGACCGCGACACCCTGCTGGCGTTCGTGCAGCACGAGGGCGGGCCCGATGACATCGTCGACGCCATCGCCAGCTTGCCCGCCCGGCGGAGGTTCGCCACGATCGGCGAGGTCGTCCGGGCCCTCGGCGTTCCCTACGAGGAGGACTAGAGCGCGTCCCGCAGATCATGGGACGGGATGGCGGAGCCAGGTCCTGATCGAGGCTGCGTCTGGCGGTTGCGCGCCTGCGGCGCCGTCGCCAGGTCGCCGCGCAGGTAGCCGGAGTGCTCCAGGGGCGCGGCTGGCGCGGCGCCCCCCGCCGCTGCGGCCCGGCCTGCCCCCTCACTGGCAGCTCCGCGACAACGGGGTAGGTTTTGCGTCACCCGCGGCGCAAAACCTACCCCGATCACGGCACGCCCGCAGCCGGGCCCGGCTAGCCGCGGGCGAGCTGCCCGCGACGGCCGGGTAGGCGGCCCGGCTACCTGATCACGACGCCGGCGAGCCCCCGCTCACCCGGCCGCTCACCTGGCCGCTCACCCGGGCTGGACCCGCCAGCCGCCGGGCTGACGCCGGCCCCAGCCCGGGATTCAGCGGTTCCGCGCCCGGCGGGAGTACTTACGGGCGCACCGCTGGCAGGCCGGCACGGTGCCCGCGACCGCCACCGCCGGAACGGCCAGTAACCAGTGATGGCGGTGGTAGCGGCACGGCTCCCCCGGGCCGGCCGGGGCACGGCCGGGCAGGCGCAGGCTGGCCCGGCCAGCGGATCCATGTGCACCCAGTGTGCCGCCTGGACGCCCCCATCCCACCGCAACGGGTGGCCAGCGGCCGTGCACACCACGCCGGACAGTTCGGGCACGACGGCCAGGCCTGGCCCGGACCCTGGCGGGGCGGGCCGTGCGGCGCCGGCCGCCGCCTGGTAATCCCGCTGCGACACCAGGTCCATGGCCGCGGCCAGCTCCCAGCGGGCCAGGTGGGTGCCCTCGCCGGGGCAGTAGGCCCGCCGGGGGGCGTCGCAGGCGCCGCACGGCATGCTGCGTACCGCCTCAGCCAGGTCGGCCGGCATCGCGCCGCTCATCGCGGTCATAAACCCCCAGCCCCATCGTGCGCCTACTGATCGTGATCGGGCAATACACCCGACGTAGCTTTATGAATTCGTACCCCATCGCGTAGCGGCCCACCGTCGTGCGTAGCGGCCCGCCGTGATGCGGACAGCTGTCATGCGTAGCGGCCCGCCGTGATGCGGACAGCCGTCATGCGTAGCGGCCCGCCGTGACCCGTGACAGTCGCCGGTAATGGCCGTGCTACGCCCGGCAGGTGAGCGGGGCCCCGCCGTTGTAGGCCACCATGTCGGCCAGCGCGGCGGGCACATTGATGGGTCCTCCGCGTGGCGTCCCGGCGAGTTCGGCGCAGGCCCGGTGCAGGTTGCCGACGATCCGCTCGGGGTCGGCCCAGCCGGCGAACCGCCCCAGGTCGGTGTCGCGGGCCGCCGCGAGCGGAGCCACTCCCGCCGCGTGGGCGCGGGCCGCGACATCCAGCACGAACCGGAGGTAGTCCAGTGTCGCCTCGAGCGGCCCGGTCCCCTCGAAGACGGGCCCGTGTCCTGGCACCGTGACCTGGGCCCCGAGCGGCGCCAGGACCTGTTCCAGCACCTCCGCCGCCCCCGTCACCGAGCCCATCAGGAGGAACGGCGTGCCCCCGTTGAAAATGAGGTCGCCGCAGAACAGCACGGAGCGGTCCGGGATCCAGACGATCGAATCGTTAGTGGTATGGGCAGGAGTACCGACGTGCCGCACGGACGCGCGCAGGTCCCCGGCGTGCACGGCGATCTCGTCGGTGAACGTGACGAACGGCGGGTCGAGGACGAGCTCGCCCCAGTCCGGGCCGTCCCAGAAGCCCAGGTCGCGCGCGGGGCCGAACGCGTAGGCCTCGGCGCGCGTGCTCTCGTGGCCGACGATCGCCGCGGCCGGGAACAGGCAGTTACCGAACGTGTGGTCGCCATGGTGGTGCGTGTTGACCACCGTGCGCACCGGCGCTGGTGTGATGGCCGCGATCGCGGCCTGGTAGGCCCGGGTCCGGCGGTGGGTCGCGCAGGAGTCGATGCTGATGACTCCCTGCGGCCCGGCCAGGAACCCGGTGTTGTTGATCCACCAGGTGCCGTCAGGCTGGATATAGGCGTAGACCCCGGCCGACACCTCGTGCACCTCGGGCCGTCCCGGGACGGTGATATCGCTGGGCAGGCTGCTCATCCGGCTCTCCCTCCGCGGGCCCAACCTAGCCGCGTCCCCCGGCGCGACCCCGCGCCGGGCACCCGGCTATTCAGCTGGGGCCAGTTCAGCTGGGCCAGTTCAGCGGGGCCAGTTCGGACGGGGCCAGTTCAGACGGGGCCAGCTCAGACGGTAGGGCAGGTCAGGCGGTATCGGCGGAGACGGGGTGGGTCCCCGCGTGCCGGACCCGGCCGAGGGACGAGCGGACCCGGAACGCCATCGCGATCTCCATCACCCCGTAGATGATCAGCCAGAACCCGAGGACCAGGGCTAGCGTTACCAGCGAGATGCCCGGGTAGGCCAGCACGACGATCCCGGCCAGGATGCTGAGCACGCCGGTGAACCCTCTCCAGCCCCGGTGCGGGCTGTCCCGGTGGGCCAGCGCGCTGAATATCTCCGCGAAGCCGTTGACTACCCAGAAGATGCCGAGCAGCAGCGCGAGGGCCACGACCGAGACCAGCACGTGGCGGACCGCGTACAACCCGACCACGAAGGCCAGCAGCCCCAGCACGGCGTTCATCACCCGGATCCCGCCGGTCAGGCCGGTGCCCGCGAACGCACTCACGAACTGGAAGATGCCGACCACGACCAGCTGGATGCCGAACAGCACGGCGATCGCGATGACGGTCGGGCCGGGCCACGCCACCGCGGCCACTCCGGCGATCAGCGTGAGAATTCCGAAGGAAAGCAGCCAGATCCAGTGCCGGCCAAGCGCAGCGACCCAGTCAGCGAAATCCGTCCGGGGGTCAGGGCTCATCCGGGGCTCCTGCGGTAGTCAGGAATGGGGTGTGGCATCCAGCATCGAGGACGAATCAGGCGTCTGTCGATATGCGGTCGCGTATTGCGGCCCCGGGCGCCGCTCGCTGGCCGCCGGGGCCCGTACACCTATGTTCTGACAGCCGTCGTTTTATCGGCCTACCGTCGTTCATCTCCACGCCAGCGGACTGCCGGGTGACCCGGGCAGGGACCGCGCATGCACCGGACCCCCAGATCTCCCGTCCCGCCTGGATGAAGGCGCTGCCCGGGCACGCCGACGGTGTGCGCCGGTCGCCGTCGAGATCGTCGCCAACATGGCCTCCGACGTGACCAGGACGCCGGTCGCGGATCTGGACCAAGGCACTGCTGGCCGCGCTCCCCGTCCGCCGCGGGCTGCTGCCAGGCTCCTCCGCGTCAGGCAGATGCCCTGATCTGGCCAACGGTCAGCGCTGGCCGGCGCCGGCGCCGACCCCGCTGGGACCGACCTGGACCGGCGCGGGTTCGGGCTGGCTACCGGGCCTGCCGGGCAGCAGTTGCGCGGGGAAGGGGCGAACTGGCAGGGAGATGGCCGCCTCCAGGGTGGCCAGGCGGCGAAGAAACGCAAAGATGAACCAGGACGGCGAGAACAGGATGGCGCGCCAGCACCGGTACCTGACTGCGTAGGGGATGCTGACGGCCAGCCCGATCCCGCCCCCCGCGATGTACAGCAACGCGAACGTGGCCACGTTCGACCGGTAGGTCGGGCTGGTCAGCACCAGTTCCAGCAGGAAGATGGGGGCGACGAGGCCGGCCTGGATGGAGAACCAGGAGAAGCCGCGGCGCCAGGTCCAGAACCAGACCCGGGGGCCGGCGGATCCCGGCCCGCAGCGGCACGTGCCGGGCGAAGACGTGGAAGCCGGCCCGGGCCCAGCGGGTGCGCTGCTCGACGAACTCGCCCGGGTTGCGGGGGACGTCTTCGTAGGAGCGGATCCGGGGGTCGACCATGACCCGGTAGCCCAGCCGGCCGATGTGCATGGTCAGGTCGGCATCCTCGCCGTTCATCCCGACCGGGAAGCCGCCCGCGGTGACTGCCGGGCCGCGCCGGAAGGCCGTGAAGGTGCCGGGGATGACCACGATGCCGTCCACCATGCTCTGGCCCAGCCGGGCGAACCGGAACTGGAACAACGTCTCCAGCCGCCGCATCTGGTGGAACCAGGTGCGGGTGTCGGTGCGCGGCTCCTCCATGGCGCCCGACACAGCCGACCTCCGGGTCCCGGAACCAGGGCACGGCGTAGACGAGCGCGTCCGGGCCGAGCACGCAGTCGGCGTCCACCCGGATGATGATCTCCGCGTCGGTGATCTTGATGCCCCGGTTCAGCGCGGCGGCCTGGCCGCCGTTCGCCGCGCTGAGGATCTCGCCGTGGGCGTGCCGGAACGTGGCGATCTCCGCCGCGGCCAGTTCTGCGGTGTCGTCGCCCGAGCCGTCGTTGGAGACGACCACGCGGACCGGGCCGCCGTAGCGCCCGGCGGCGATGTCGATCGACCGGAGCAGCCGGACGATGTTATCCGCCTCGTTGTAGGCCGGGATGATGATGTCCACCGGGGGGCGGTCCGGTCCGGGCTTGGGCAGCACCGGGTTGAACCACCAGATGAGCCACAGCGGCGCGAACATCAGCAGGAACAGCATGCTGACCGCGTACAGCGGCACGAACACCTGCCACACCGAGTCCAGGTTGGACTGCTGGGACAAGAACGCGTAGAGGCCCACCAGCAGCGTGATCACGGTGATCAGGGCACACCAGGTGAGGAGGTTGTCCCAGCGCCGGTCGCCGGTGCACCAGGGGGGACCGTGGTCGACCGGGGCAGGGCGAACGCGGTGAACGTCAGGCGCATGATCACCAGGCCGCCGATGAGGAGGTTGGCCAGCGTGGCCTCGATGCCGAACGGTGCTACCAGCCAGCCGGTGGCGACCCCGACGGCGATCATCAGGGCCTGGGTGAGCAGGGTCATGGCCAGATAGAGCGGGACGTGCAGGAGCATGACCAGCCGCCGGCCCAGTCTGGCCCGCACGACCAGCGAGATGGCGATGATGTAGCCAGCAGCGAAGAACGCCAGGGCTGGCCTCAGCCGGGCGACGTAGCCGTTCACGCTGGCCGGATCGTGGGTGAGCGCTACCGCCACGCCGCGCACGCCCGCGGAATACAGCTGCGGCAGCGAGGGCCGCTTCAAGCCGAGGAAGATCAGGCCCAGGACCGCCGAGATGGCCAGGAACGCCCAGGTGCGCGGCCGGTGGTTGGGCGTGCGGACGTAGCCCGGGATGAAAACATCAGTCCGCCCGTCGCCGCGGTCGTCGGCACTGTCCGCATAGACCGGCAGCAGGCACGCGACCACAAGGGCGGTCAGCAGGACGGTCGTCACTAAGAGCGCTGATATGTCCATAAATCCTCTGCGAGTGTCTCAGAAGGCTTTTAACCGGCATATGGCGTGTGAACGTATCAGACGCTGATGTCACCGGCGCGAATGGGGGGTTATGGACCCGTGAAGCGATTCCCGGGGTCTCGCGACGGGCCCGGCGTCTTCTTGCATCCGCCGGAATGCCTGATGAATGGCCGAATGAGTTATCTCTTATATACATAGCGTGGTACAGTGGCTGTTCAGAGGCGTAAGACGGGGCGTGACTGGGTGACCAAACCTTTTTCCTAGATTGCATGTCGAGAATGTCAATAAGGTGCTGGTTACGCGGAATTAACCGGCGCGACATGTGGCTTATAGATTTACTTGCGCTGTCTCGTATGCTGAAGTCCGGTATGCTCCTGATCGGCGGAGAATGGGCATGGCATTCGCGGGATTAGGTGGGGTCCCCGTCCCGGGCTACCGCGAGAGCCGGCCCGAATGGCAAGGCGCTTGGTGCTGAATGCCCGGCGCCCGTTGTCTCCTGCCGTAATGCGGACGCATGCCGGCCTTGTCGGCCTGCCGGTCGTTGGATCTCGCCGCGCTGATGCGGGCGACGTCCGGTGGGGGAATGATTCTGAGGCGGAGGACCATGGCCCTGACGGGGAGCGCGGACACAGGCACGTCCGGCACGCACATGACGCTTGGGCAGCCAGGACCTGGACTTTCCCAGGATGCGGCACCCCAGGACGAGGTGCTGGAGCAGGAGTCACCGCAGGAGGCTGAGAGGCGGGCAGCGCCCGGCCGGACACTGGGCCAGGTGGCGAGGAGCCCTCCCGGCGGCCCGGTGACCACCCCGCAGATCGTCGGCGGCATCCTGATCGCCGCTGATCATCGTGGCCGCCGCGGTCTGGTACGTGCCGCGGATCGTGCACGCTGATGCCCGGTCCTTCACCGGCACGGTGAGCAGCAGCGGCGTGACCAACCTGAACTTCGCGAACTCGGGCCTGGTCGGCAAGGTCCCGGTCCAGCTGGGCCAGGCGGTGAAAGGCCGGCCAGGTGCTCGCCACCGAGACGTCCCCGGCCACGACCGCGGCGATCAGCGCGGACCATGCCTCCATCGCCGCGGACCAGGCGAGCCTGGCCGAGCTCAAGGCGGGCATCGCCACCACGAGCACGCAGGCCAGCATCGCGGCTGCCGGGGCCCAGCTGGCCAAGGACGAGGCGCAACTGGCCTCCGACAAGGTCAAGCTGGCCGAGACCCAGATCATTGCGCCGTCAGCCGGAACCGTAATCGCGATCAACGGCCAGACCGGCGAGACCGTGACGGCCGCCGGTATCCGGAACTACTCCTCGCAGCCGCAGTCATCCGGGTCGCAGTCCCCGCCGTTCTCCCTGCTCCCCGAGGGTCCGGCGGCCAACGTCAAGAGCAGCTCGACGCAGTCAGCGCTGCCCATGATCGCGCTGCGGACCTCGAGTACCTGGCAGGTCACGGTGCTGGTCCCGGAGAGCGGCATCCAGCAGGTCCACGCGGGCGAGGCCGTGACGGTCGCGGTGCCCGCGGTCGGCCTGAACGGGATCAGGGGCGCCATCCAGCAGGTCTCGCCGACGCCGGTGAGCACCTCCATCGGCACGGCCTACCAGGCGATCGTGCGGATCAGCGGCCACCAGCGGGTCACCCCGCTCGGCGGGTATGACCGCCAACGTGCAGCTGGGTTCTTGACCTCTCGCGGCGGCGCGGGCCGCTGGCCTGGTGACGGCCGTGACCTGCGTCCTGGCCGGCTGCTCCGCGCATTCCAGCGGGGGCAGCCCAGCCACGTCCGCGCCGGCCTCGTCTGTCCCCGGAACGCGGTCGCCCGGGGGCACCGGGCCGGTGAGCACGGGGCCGGGGGAGCCCTCGACCTGGATGCTCACCCGGGGCGCCCTCGTCCAGGTGCTGTCCGATCCGTCGGTGGCGGCCCGGCTGGAAGCCGCCCGGGTCTATGAGATCCTCGCCCCCGGGGAGCCACCGCTGGCGGCCGCCGGAGCGGAGCCGGTGGTGACGTTCTCGGCGGTCAGCGCGCTCCGCCAGGCGGTGGACGGCGGCCAGCTCCCGGCCGGGACCCGGGCCGTCCTCTTCGATCCCGAGGTCTGGCCGTACACGCCCGTGGCCGAGCAGCGGCATCCCGTCCAGGCCGCCCGGCAGGCTGCGGCCGTCACCCGGGCCCACCACCTGACCCTGATAGTGGCGCCCGCCCTGGACCTGGCCACCATCCAGCCCCGCGCCGGCGGCCCGCTGTGGCGGCAGTACCTCCGCCTGGACCTGGCCGGCGGGATCGCCACGGGTGGCCGGCGTGGTCGAGGTGCAGGCCCAGAGCCTGGAGCGCGATCCGCGGACCTACCGGGCGTTCGTCCGGGCCGCCGTGGCGCAAGCCCGTGCCGCCAACCCGCACGTGAGCGTGCTGGCCGGGCTGTCCACCAACCCGCCGGGTCCGGCCGTCAGCAGCGGGGAGCTGGCCGCGGCCATCCGGGCCACCAGCGCGGCCGTGGCCGGTTACTGGCTCAACGTCCCGGGCCAGGGCCCGCGCTGTCCCTCGTGCCACGCCCCCCGCCCTGGCCTCGCCCGCCAGATGCTCGGCGAGTTTGCCGCCTGATCCGCTGGGCCGGCCCCGGCCGGGGCGCTCAGCCGAGGTCGACCGAGGGGTACAGCGGGAACTGCGCGAGCAGGTCGCTGGCCTGCTTGGCGACCCGGTCGGCCAGCGCGGGGTCCGCTGCGCAGGTGGCCTTGGACGGCGCGCCGCTGGACGTGGTCCCCGGCCGGGTCTGGCTCAGCACCTCGTGGATGAGGCCGGCGATCACGTCCATCTCGCCGGTGCCCAGCCCCCGGGTGGTCAGCGCCGGGGTGCCGATCCGGATCCCGGACGTGTACCAGGCCCCGTTCGGGTCCCGGGGGATCGCGTTGCGGTTGGTCACGATGCCCGCGTCCAGCAGGGCCTGCTCGGCCTGCCGCCCGGTCAGCCCGTAGCCGCCGACGTCGATGAGCACCAGGTGGTTGTCGGTCCCGCCGGTGACCAGCCTGGCTCCCCGGCGGATCAGGCCATCGGACAGGGCCTGGGCGTTCACCACGATGCGCTGGGCGTACTCCTGGAAGCTGGGCTGGCGCGCCTCGGCCAGCGCGACGGCCTTGGCGGCCATCACGTTCGGCAGCGGGCCGCCGAGGACCAGCGGGCAGCCCCGGTCCACCGCCTCGGCCAGCTCGGGCTGGCACAGCACCAGGCCGCCCCGCGGCCCGCGCAGCGATTTGTGCGTGGTCGTGGTGACGATGTGCGCGTGCGGGACCGGGTCGAAGTCCCCGGTGAGCACCTTGCCCGCGACCAGCCCGGCGAAGTGCGCCATGTCCACCATGAACGTCGCGCCGACCTCGTCCGCGATCTCGCGCATGACCGCGAAATTGACCCGCCGCGGGTAGGCGGAATAGCCGGCCACCAGGATCAGCGGGCGGAACTCGCGCGCGGTCTCGCGCACGACGGCGTAGTCGATCAGGCCGGTGTCCGGGTCGGTGCCGTAGGACCGCTGGTCGAACATCTTCCCGGAGATGTTCGGCCGGAAGCCGTGCGTCAGGTGCCCCCCGGCGTCCAGCGACATGCCGAGCATCCGCTGGTTGCCGAGCTCCTGGCGCAGCTTCGCCCAGTCCTGCTCGCTGAGGTCGTTGACCTGCCGCACGCCCGCCCGCTCGAGCGCCGGCGCCTCGACCCGGCGGGCCAGGATGGCCCAGTAGGCGACCAGGTTCGCGTCGATGCCCGAGTGCGGCTGCAGGTAGGCGTGCGGCGCGCCGAACAGGTCCCGCGCGTGCCCGGCGCCGATCGTCTCGATCGTGTCCACCTGGGCGCAGCCCGCGTAGAACCGGCGCCCGATCGTGCCCTCGGCGTACTTGTCGCTGAGCCAGTTGCCCATGGCCAGCAGCACCGCCGGGGAGGCGTAGTTCTCGCTGGCGATCAGCTTGAGCGAGGCCCGCTGGCTGGCCAGTTCGGCGGCGATCGCGTCGGCTACGCCTGGCTCGACGGACCGGACCACATCCAGCGCGCTGCGGAAGGCGGCCGACTCGGTGCTCGGTGACGACATGGCAACCCCCAGGGACAGCGTGCTCACGGAGAGGCCCAGGCGCCCGGCATGCGTCCGGTTGACGGGGCCGCTCCCCGATGGTTACCCATCCCTGCGCGCCAGTCACGGCCCGCCCGCAGCTTACCGGGACCAGGCTGACGCTGTCAGCGGTCACCCGTACCGTGGGACGTGTGACCACTGTGTACCTGCCCGAGCAGCTCAGCCCGGCCATCGTCCGGCCCCGCCCGCATGTCGAGGCGGTGCTCGCGCAGAGCCTGCACGAGATGGGCCCGCGCGGCCGCACGGCGCTGGCCTGGCAGTGGGCGCTGACCGGAACCCGGCCGTCGCCGGTCACCCTGTCCCTGGCCCCGGGCTGCCCGCCGTCCCGGGAGGAGATCCTGGCCGAGGCCGCAGCCGACCCGGAAGGCTCCACCGCCCCGCCCGGGGTACCGGCCGACTTCCGCGACCAGTTCCGCGAGACCCGCGCGGTTCTGGCCTGGCTCGCCGGCGGCACCGACGAGGTACCCGTGCACGCGGACAACCGCGGGCGCTTCATCGGGGCCCGCGGCGACTACGCGCGCACCGACGACGAGATGCGCCAGGTCCGCGAGCTCACCCGGGACGCGCTGCGCGACGGCGACCTGCCCGAGCCGATGTCCGCGTCGGACGCCCGGCACCCGTGGCGCTGGGAGCCCGGCTGGATGAACGCCGCCTGGCTGCGCGGCGTCCGCGACCTGCTCGACTGGGTCCTGGGCGAATCCCAGGCGGCGCCGCTCTGCGGGCGCTCGGGCGGCCTGCCCAGCACTTCTGACCTGCACCATGAGGACGCCGCGGCCAACGTGGTCGTGCTGCAGGGCCGTCCCGGCGGTGTACCGGTGGATCCGGCCCGGTACCCGCCTCCGCAGTACGGCGAGGGCATCCAGGCCGCGATCCGGTGGCTGCGCGGCGAAACCGCGGCCGCCCCGGTCGACTCCGGCGGCCGCGGTCCGTACCTGTACTCCAGCGACCGCCGCTGACCCTGAGCCGCTCCGCGGGCCGGGCCCGGCTGCGGTCGCCGGGCCCAGCCTGCCGCCACCAGAGCAGACCCCCCGCGGGGATGCCGTCCGGCGGTCGGCCAGGCATCCTGGTATGCGCCGGGCGAAACCACCCAGAAAGGGAGGCGCCCATGGACAGCACCGGACTGCGCGCCGTGCAGCAGCCGCTCAAGGACGCCTACCGCGAGGACCCGCAGCAGGCGGTGATCACCCTGCGGGCCCGCGGCGAACTGGGAGACGAGGGGATCAGCTGCTCGGTGGACACCGGCCGGGCCATGGCGGTAGCCGGGCTGCATCCGGCCACCGGCGGCGACGGGTCCCTGCTGTGCTCCGGGGACATGCTGCTGGAGGCGCTGGTCGCCTGCGCCGGCGTGACGCTGCGGGCGGTGGCCACATCGCTGGAGATACCGGTCTCCGGCGGGACCGTGCACGCCGAGGGTGACCTGGACTTCCGCGGGACGCTCGGAGTGGCCAAGGAGGCGACGGTCGGGTTCACCGCCATCCGGCTGCGCTTCGAACTCGACACCGACGCCAGCGAGGAGCAGGTCGCGACGCTGCTCCGGCTGACCGAGCGCTACTGCGTCGTATACCAGACCCTCGCCCGCCCCGCTGCGCTCAGCGTCTCGATCGATAGTAAATCGACTTGACTGTCTAGTTTCTTGTCTATAGCGTGACCGATGTTCGAGCCCCGGGCGCGGAGGGGGCAGACCGTGAGCACATCGGGCACGCCCTGGGACCCACGTGTGACGCGGCGGGAGCAGCCGGGTTAGCTGCCACGGCAGCTGTGCTGCTCACCTCGGCCACGGACCCGCGGATGCCCTGGATAGCCACGCACTGCCGGAGACTGGGGCTGCGCAGCCTCGTGCGTTCCGCCGCCCGCATCAGCAGGATGGTCAGTGCGGGGAAGGCCCCCGGGAACTGCAACCTGGCTGCAAGCCGCGGCCGGCACCATGGAGCTGACCCGCGAGGAGGGCACGATGGCAGACATATCCGTAATCGACAAGTTCCTGCAGGCGATCGAGAATGCGGCCATCCCGGGCTGCGACGCGTGGAGCCCGGAGGCCACGCTGGACGCGACCGTGCCCGGCTGGCGGCTGCACGCGGCTGGGGCCGATGCGATTCGCGCCGAGTACGCCCGGTGGTTCGCCGACCCGGCGCACTTCGAGGAGCTGCGCCGTTACCCGGTGGCCGGCGGGGTGGGCGAGGTCGTCGAGTACACACTCAGCTGGACCGAGCACGGCGTGCCGCACGCGGCCCACCACATGCACCTGCTCACGGTGCGCGATGACCGGATCGTCGCCGACACCGCCTTCTGCGGCGGCCGCTGGCCCGCGGCCCTGCTGGCCGAGATGGAAGCAGCCGATGCCTGATCGCGCGCCCGGCCGCCCGCCCCGGCACGACGGCGACCTGGCCGAATTGCTCACGGGGGTGACCGAACGGACAGGCCTGGACGGGGTCCCCGGCAAGTCCGGAGCCCGGCTGGAGCGCGTCGTCATCGGCGGCCAGGGCTACGTGCTCAAGCACCTCGACCTGGGCGAGGACTGGACCATGCGAGCGTCCGGCTCGTTGCGGGGCGCGCCGCTGGAGCTGTGGGAACGGGGCATCCTGGCCCGCCTGCCTGACTGCTTCAATCAGCCGATCGTGGGGGCGGCCCCGGAGGCCCGGGGCTGCGCCCTGCTGATGCGCGACGTGTCAGCCTGGCTGGTCCCGGTCACGGATGAGCCCATCCCGCTGGCCCAGCACCTGAGTTTCCTGCGGCACATGGCCGCCCTGCACGCGGAGTTCTGGGCCTGCGGCCCCGACCTCGACGTGGTCCCTGCGATGCACCGCTACCTCGAGCTGTCTCCCTGATGGACAGGCCGGCCGCCGGAGTCGGCCACGGGGATCGCGCACCTCGTGCCGCAACTGGTCGCCAAGGGCTGGCCGCTGCTGGAGGAGGTGGCTCCCGCCGCCGCGGCGGTGGTGACCCCGCTGGCCCACGACCCGGGCCCGCTGGTCGACGCCCTGTCCGGGACGCCGCACACGTTCGTGCACAGCAACTGGAAGCTGGACAATCTCGGCACCGACGACGCGGGTCGCACCGTCGTGCTCGACTGGGAACAGCCCGGGGTGGGTGCGCCGCTCAGCGACCTGGCCTGGTATCTGGCCATCAACTGCCGCCGTCTCCCGCAGCCCAAGGAGACGGCGATCAGCGTCTACCGGGATGCGCTGGAGGACTGCGGGATCGGCACCGGGCAGTGGTGGGACCGGCAGCTCGCCCTGTGCCTGCTCGGCGCCCTGGTCCAGTTCGGCTGGGAGAAGGCACTCGGCGGCTACGACGAGGAGCTGGCATGGTGGGAGGCCAAGGCGGTGCAGGCCGCACCCCTGCTGAGCTGAGTGCAGCGGAGCGGGCGGGGGCGGAGCTGGCGGGGGCTGAGCTGGCGCGGGAGATGCGGGGGGGGGGCCGGGGCTGAGCGGGCCGGGGCTGAGCGGGCCGGGGCTGAGCGGGCCGGGGCTGAGCGGGCGCGGGAGATGCGGGCCGCGTACGCGGCGGCAGCTGCGGGATGGGCCGCTGGCCCCGGGCCGCTCTACGCCCCGCTGGCCCGGGTCCTGCTCGGCGCCTCCCCGGTCCCCGTGGCCGGCCGCCGGATCCTCGATCTGGGCGCGGGCACCGGCGTGGCGGGCCGGGCCGCGCTGGCCGCCGGCGCGGGCCGGGTCGTGGCCGCCGACCTGGCCGTGGCCATGCTGCGCCTGGTCACCCCGCCGGAGTGTCCTGTGGCCGCCGACGCCCGGGCGCTGCCGTTCCGCGACCAGGCGTTCGATCTCGTCGTGGCCGCGTTCTGCCTCAACCATCTGGGCCGGACCGGGGACGCACTGCGAGAGATCCGGCGGGTCGGCCAGGGCCTGGCCGCCAGCATGTTCGCGCCCGGCTGGAGTCACCCCGCCAAGCAGGCCGTGGAGGAGGCGCTCCGCCCGTTCGGTTATCAGCCCCCCGCCTGGTACGAGTCCATGACCGGAGAGAGCGGGCTGGCGTCGCAGGATCCGGCGCGGCTCGGTGACCAGGCGGCCGGGGCCGGGTTCAGCGACGTACGGGTCCGCACGATCAGCGTCCCGACGGGCCTGTCAGCCCCGGCGGAGCTGGCATCGTGGCGGCTGGGCCTGGCGCAGGTCGCGCCGTTCCTCCAGTCGCTGGACGCGCGGCGGCGGGCGGCGGCGGAGCGCGCCGCGGAGCAGGCCGTGGCCGGCATGGGGCCGCTGGTCGTTTCCATGCTTGTCCTCACGGCCCGCTGAGCCGGCAGGCGGCTCACCCGGCCAGGGCGCGCCAGTCTCGCAGGCGCTGGTCCGCGCGCCGCCGGAGCCCGTCCGCGTACCCTCCCGCGTTCTGGGCCAGCCGATCGGCGCGGTCCGCCGCCCGGTCCAGCCAGGCGGGATTGGCGAAGTCGGCGGCCACCTCCCCGGTCCACCACCACGCCTCCACCGCCACGGCGCTGTCGAGCAGATCCAGGTCGGCCTGGACACAGTCCAGCTTGACCGGCCGTCCCAGGGCCCGGTCCGCCCGGTGCCGGAGCAGCCGGGCCACGCTGACGTAGCGCGGGACACCGAGCGACACCGCCCGCGACTCCAGCTCGGCGGCCGCGAGCGCGGCCTTCCCGGGGTCACCGCACAGCAGCGCCAGGCGCCCCGTGATCAGCCGGTGCTTCAGGCCCAGCCGCCAGCCGAAGACCAGGTCGCCCTGCAGCAGCGCAGCAGCCTGCGTCAGCCGGGCCTGCGCGCCGTCCGGGTCCCCGGCGTCCAGGCACTGCTCCGCCAGGTCCTCCAGGGCGGCGATAGTGACCTCGGCCGTGCCCTGGTGCTGGGCGATCTCCAGCGCGGCGGCGTGCTGGTCGGCCGCCTCCCCGGCCGCGCCCAGGTTGCGCAGCACCCAGCCGGCGAAGTTCACCGCGCGGCCCGCGAAACGTGGCACCTGGCGCCGCTCCACCTCCTCGGTGTAATGCGCGAACGAGGCCAGGGCCAGGGCCGGGCGGCCCGCGAGCGCGTGCGCGTGCCCGGTGAACAGGAGTGCGTGCAGGGTGGCCGAGGTGTGCTCCACCCCGACGTGCCCGCGGGCGGCCGGCCGCAGCAGCGACAGGGCCTCGGCGGCCCGGCTCTGATGGGCCCGGAGGACGCCCAGCCACGCGGCCGCGCTCACCCGGGCCGTGCCCTCGGCCAGCGAGAAGGCCTCGCCGAGCTGCCGCTCGGCCCGGGCCAGGTCACCCGCGGCGTGGTGGGTGCGGCCCCCGGCGGCCAGGCACCGGGCGCGGGTGGCCGGATCTTCCGCGGCCAGCGCGCCGTCCTCGGCGAACTGGGCGGCCTGCCCGAAGCGGCGGCCGAAGTACGAGGCCCAGGCGCCCACCTCGAGGGCCGCCGGGCCCGCCTCCCCGGCGCGCTGCACATCCTCCAGGGCCTGGGCGTAGCGGCCGCGGCGGGTCCGGACCCGGGCCCGCGCCAGCCATCCCTCCTGATCGGGGTGCAGCAGCAGCGCGTCGTCCAGCAGCGCCTCGGCCGCGGCATGGTCGAAGCGCTCCCCGGCCCGCGCCGACGCGTCCCGCAGCGCGCGCGCGGCCAGCGTGAGGTCGCCGCCCAGACGAGCCTGGTGGGCCACCATCACCGGGTCCGCGTCTGGCCGCCGGGCCAGCACGCGGCCGGCCTGCCGGTGCAGCAGCGCGGCCCGGCCGGCGGTGGCACTCGCCGCCAGGGCCTCGCGCAGCAGCTCGTGCCGGAACCTGAGGGTTCCGTTCTCGTCGGCCAGGAACTGCCCGGCGACAGCGCGATCGGCGTCATCCAGCAGATCCACCACGCCCCGGCCCAGCACCGCGGCGAGCAGGTCGATGTCCAGCTCGGGGCCGATGACCGCGGCGGTGCGCAGCAGCGCCCCGGCCGGGCCCAGCTCGCCGCAGCGGGCGGACACCGACTCCACCAGCGAGGCCGGCAGCGGGCCCCCCGCCGTCTGCTGCGCCAGCTCGGTGAGGAACAGCGGGTGGCCTTTGGATCGCTCGTACAGCTCGTCCACCCGCGCCCGGCCTACCAGTTCTGCGGCGGCGTCGCGGCCGAGCACGCCGAGGTGGATGGAGCCGGTGGCCGGCATCGGCTCGCCCGCGCCTGGGCGCACCGCCGCCACCACGGTCAGCGGCACCCCCCCGCGGCGTACGAACTGCAGCCAGTCCGGGAGCGCGCGGCCTCCCAGATGCGCATCGTCGATCGCCACCACCAGCGGCCCCCGGCCGGTCATCCTGCCGAGCACCCGGACCAGGGCCGCGTACAGGACCGCGGGGCCGAGCATGGTGTCGGCCCCCCCGGACCGGGCCTGCACGGCGGGGCCCGGCGCGAGGAGGGGCCCGAGCACCGGCTCGTCGCCGCCCAGCAGATCTGCGGTCACCTCGGGCCCGAGCAGGCGCAGCAGCGCAGCCAGCCCGGTGAGCAGAGCGTCCAGCGGCAGCGCCTGGTCGAGCTGCCCGCACGTGGCCATCAGCACCGTGTCCCCGGCGGCCGCCCGCCGGTCGGCCCAGGTGCGCAGCAGGGTGGTCTTGCCGATGCCGGCCTCCCCGTCGATGATCACCACCTCGACGGCGCCGGCGCGGGCGCGCATGGCCACGGCGTCCAGGTAGCCCAGTTCGTCATCCCGGCCGACCAGCCCATGGGACACCGGGACCGGGACGGCCCCGGGCGGGGCCAGCTCACCGCGCAGGATCGACAGCCTGCAGCGACTGCGTCTCGGGTGACGGGTCGGTCCCCAGCTCGTCGGCCAGGCGCTCCCGGGTGCTGGCGTAGGCAGCCAGCGCCGCGGCCACCCGCCCGCCCATCACCTGGGCTCGCAGCAGCACCCTGAGCGCAGCCTCGTCGTAGGGGTCATGCTCCAGCGCGGTCGCGGCGGTGTCGGCGGCGGCCATCCAGTCGCCGGTGTCCAGCAGCGCGGTGGCCGCTACCTGGCGGGCGCGGCGGATCAGGCGCTGCAGGTCAGCGCGTTTCAGCTGGGCCCACTCGCCCGGCAGCGGTGCCGGGCCGTCGCCGCGGATCAGGGAGAGCGCGACGCGGGCCGCGGCGGCCGCCCCCACCGCGTGACCCGCGCGGCGCCGCCGGTCCATCTCCTCGGTGAGGCCGGCCAGTTCGGCGGCGTCCAGCCAGTCGAAGTGCAGCAGGTACCCGTGGTCACGATGCTCGATCCGGTCGCGGCCGAGCACCGAGCGCAGGCGGCTGACCAACACGGCGAGCTGCTCGTCGGGCTTCGCGGGCGGCGCGTCGCCCCACAGGGCGTCCTCGAGCGCGGCCGAGGTCACCACCCGCCCCCCGGCCAGGGCCAGCAGGTGCAGCGCTAGGCGCGCCTTCCGGCTGCCCAGCGACTGCGGCTCCACCCCATCGACGCCGAAGTCGCTGAGCACCCGCACCGCGAGTGACCTCATGCCGGTATCAAACCCCGGCCTGGCGCCCGCCGCCAGGTTAACGGCGGTCCCGGCCCGTGGTGGCCAGCTCTGTGGTGGCCAGTTCTGTGGTGGCCAGTTCTGTGGCTGCCGGTCTGTGGCTGCAAGTTCAGTGCAACCCGGGCCTGCCAGTCTCGGCGGAAGAAGCACGAGCCCCGGGCACACAGCCTGCGGCAAAGGAGAAGTGACTCCCATGACCAGAAAAGCGGAGCAGAAAAGCTTCGAAACTCCCGACGAGACCCGCCCGTTCGACCATGGGGCCCTGCACCTGGTCCGCGATCGGCGGCGGGGAGGTCGGCGGGCTCACCCTCAGCCTGGCTGGCGCTGGTCCCAGGACGTCAAGCCGCTCGCTGGGACCGAACTCTGCGAGGCGCCGCATTTCCAGTACCACGTCCAGGGCACGCTGCACATCGTGATGTCTGACGGCGTGGAATTCGACGCCGGGCCGGGAGACGTTACCGCGCTGCCCCAGGGGCACGACGCCTGGGTGGTGGGGGACGAGCCGGTCGTCATCGTCGACTGGTACGGGGCCAGCAACTACGCCCGCGCCTGATCGCGGCCGTGCGCCGGGCTGGCCCGGTCTCGATCCGGCCGGCGCGGCGGGCCGTAGACATAGCCAACGGCGCTGCCGACAACGAGCTGCCCCTGAGCCGCAACGCGGTGATCGCCGCCGAGACCCGCGCCATTCTCGCCTCAACCACGACTTCATGCTCAAGCAGATGGTCGGCTCGGGCCTCGACGTGTCCAGGTTCCTGGCTCCCACGACGCCGGGCGCCACGCCCCCGCTGCCGCCTGAGCCCGCCAGCCTGTCGGCCAGCGAGGCGACGGTTCCGGCCTCCTGACCGGGCCGGGCCTCAGGGACAGGCCGGGCCTCGGGGACAGGCCGGGCCTCGGGGCAGGCCCTCAGGACAGCGCGGGACGGGCCTGGCTGGCCAGGGTGGTGTACGTCGCCACCTCGTCCGGCCGGATGAGTCCGTCCTCGATGGCCCGGGCCAGCAGGGCGTCCTTGGTGTGCGCCTGCCTGCCCAGCGTGGCGTATTTCACCCGGGCCCGGTCGATGTACTGGCGGACGGTGTTCTCGGAGATGGACATCCGCCGGGCCACGGAGGCCTTGGACATGCCCTGGAACCAGAGCAGCAGCGCCTGCCGCTCCTTGCCTGACAAGGCGGGACGGCCCGGGCGGGGATCGGCCAGGATCGCCTTGGCCTGCGAGCGGGTCACCCAGGGCCGGTCGGCCGCGGCCGCCAGCACCGCCTCGATGAGATGGTCACGGCCCTCATCCTTGCTCACGTACGCGTAGGCGCCGGCGTTCAGGACATCGAGGATCAGGGCCGGCTCGACGTGCGCCGAGAAGACGACGATCCGGTAGCCACTGGCCGTGAGCCGGGCCACCTCGTCCGCGATCATGCGCCCGCCGAGTTCGAGGTCCAGAATGAGCACGCCCCCCGCGCGGGGCGCGGCCAGCCCGGTGATATCGCTGACGACCTGCGACACCGCGATGCGCTGCTCCCGGTCCGCGCTGATCCACGACATGACCCCTTCGACCACCACCGGGTGATCTTCCACGATCGCGACCGTCACATGGTGTTCCAACGCGCCTCCACCCACAGGCTCTGCCGGTGCCGCTGACTGTCCGCACCGGCCAGGCCGGGCTGCCAGTCAGGTCCGGCTCTGCGACGGGAATCCTCAAAAAAGACGCTACGCGGTGAAAGAGAGCGCGGTGACCATCGCCGTGAACCCGGCCGGGGCGGCGGCTGGTCCCCGCGGGCCGCCCCGCGTGGCAGGCCGGCCGCTCACCGCGCGCCCCCGGCCGTGCCGGAGTGATCGACCCGCCCCCGCATCTGCAGCTGGTAGGAGTACCGGTCCGGGTGGAAATGGCTGATCGCCAGCTCCAGCGGCACCAGGTCGCGGTCAGAGTAGACCCGCTCAATGCGCAGCACCGGCGCGCCCGCCGGGCAGCCCAGCCGGCGGGCCGTGTCCGGGTCGGCGGCCACCGCGGTCGCGTTCTGCACCGCGTTGTGGATCGGCCGGTCGCTGACCTGGTCCACCAGGCTGATCACCGTGAATCGGGCGCGGTCGCCCGGTTCGGTGAGCACCCGGAGCTCGGGCAGGTCCCGCAGCCTGCGCCCGATCTCCAGGGGCACATGCACCTTCGTGTAGCAGAATGGCACCCCATCGTGCAGCCGCAGGAACGACATGGCCATCACGGTGTCGTCGGGCACCCGCAGCGTGTCCGCGACCGCCAGGCTGGCCAGCACGTGCAGTGGCTCGACGACACGAAGATCGGTATCCAGCGAGAGGGCCATCAGGTCGTCGATGCTGCCGAAGGAGCGCAGGTACCTGCCCTCTCCCGGGACCGTGAACGTGCCCCGGCCGCGGACCCGGTAGATGACGCCCTCCGAGACGAGATCCTGGAACGCGCGTCGCACCGTCTGCCGGCTCAGCCCGGTGGAGGCGACCAGTTCGGCTTCGGTCGGCAGCCGCCGTGCCGGAGGGTAGCGCCCGTCCATGACCGCCTGCCGCAGATCCGCCGCCAGCTGCCGGTACGCGGTAGGCCCGCCCGCACCAGCCGTAGCGCCAGCCGCGGAGCCGGCCTGGGCCGCTGCGGGCCGGCCTGACCGGGGCCGGCGGCCGCTCCCGGTGACGCCGCCTGGTACTGGATGGGCGGCACGATCCGCAGCGCGGCACGGGCGGGTCTGGCTGCCAACGCAACTCCTGCTCGGTGGCCGGGTGGCCTTTTCGATCGGCGGCGAAGCAGCGCGCATCGCGACCTTTAGGCGGCCATATTGGGGCGCGCGCGGTGATCACGTCAAGAGCCGGCGATGCCTTTACTGACTGGGATAACGAGCCCCGCGCGGCCGTCTCAGAGGGAGAGGTGACCACCGGGCTTTTCCTTGTGAACGCAGTAACACATCGATTTGGCCGGTCCAATCGGTCGCCGTCCGGCCCGCCATCTGGCGCGGCAGGCCCGCGCACGGCGGCCCGGAACCCCGGGCCGCCGCGCACTGGATCAGCCAGCGGCGATTGGCGGGCCCGCGTCAGCTAGCCGGGTGCTTGAGCTGGACGGTCACGGAGCGCACCGTGGGCGGCAGGGTCACGGTGCCGGTCTGCTCGTTGACCGTGCCCGCGCTCGCCGAGGCGATGTTCCCCGCGAACGCCGGCAGCTGGAACAGCACCGGCCCGGCCGGCTGCTGCCCGGCCAGGGTCAGCGTGACCGACGAGCCCTGCCCGCGGATGGTCAGCCCCAGGTGATGCCCGTCCGTAGTCGGCATGTTGGCCAGCTGGATCGCCTGGCCGCCGCTGAGCCAAGAGCCGGGCACGCCACGGCCGACGATCAGGGCGCCGTCGGCCCGCTGCGCGGCCAGCGAGTCGAGCAGCACCATGTTGGCGTTGGCCATGCCCCAGGCGTGCGGCGACGAGCCGTTGCCCGCCTCCGGGTGGGTCCCGATCCACGGCGAGCCCGGGTTGGGGAACTGCTGGCTCTCCCACCACGAGTACGGGCCGCTCTGCCCGTTCGAGATCATGAACTCGTAGCTGAGGATGCCCTGGTCCCGGTGGCTCGCGCTGGCCAGGCCCCATTCCCCGTAGCCGGCGTTGTAGGCGGTGCTGTAGTACTGCGTCGGGTAGCCGCCGAACGTGTTAGGCGGCAGCTTGCCCGCCAGCCGGGCGAAGCCGTAGTCGTAGGTGGCGTCGATCAGGCCGATGCCCGGCCCGCTGAGCGGGGCGCCGAACAAGTGCTCCGTCCCAGGCCCACCGGCCGAACAGGAACGGCGCCGCCCAGTTGGCGTCCTCGGGGTTGGAGCAGCGGTTGTCGGTATTCGGCTCGGTCATCGAGCACGGCAGGTAGCTCAGGTGGTTGGCCGAGATCGTCGCGTCCAGCGTCTTGTTCGTCGCCGCGAGCAGGCTGGCGTACTGCGCGGCGGCCCACGTCGCCTCGGCCGTGTTACCGACCTTCCTGGCCAGCCACTCGTAGGTGGCCAGGCCGGTGAGCGCCTCGTAGTTGTCGATGGTCCAGTAGCCGTTGGCGTCGATGTCGTTGGTCTGCTCCATGATCCCGCCGGGCCCGGTGCGGTCCGCCGCGATCAGGTGCGCGGTGTCCTCGATGCTCGGCTCGGACTTGCCGCTGGCCCCTCGGTGGCGAAGTTCGCCTTCACGAAGCTCAGGTCGCCGGTCTTGAGCAGGTAGATGGCCCACACCCAGGGGTAGGTCCACACCCCGTCGTCGTACTGGGTCTGGCTGCCGATCACGTACCGGGCCCGGTCGAGCAGCGCGTGCGCGCCGCTCGTGTAGCCCTGGGTGAACAGGTTGGCCAGGATGCCGATGACGTCGTGGCTGAACTCGGTGTCGTAGCCGTTGGCGCCGGTCCGCAGCTCGTTACCGGACCTGATGATCTGGGTGTAGATGAACCCGGTGCGGTACGCGTCGGCCAGGCTCGCGTCCGGCAGGCTGACGATCTGGGCGATGCCGGCCAGCTGCTGGTTCCAGTAGGCCCGCATGTGCGCGAAGTGCTGGTCGAAGCCGCCCGCCCCGGCCAGCGCCGACGCCGAGGGCCACGGGTAGCTGCCGCCGAAACGGTCCGCGGCCACCACGTAGTCGTGGTTCACCGTACCGTGGGCGGGCACGGTGTCGCTGGCCGAATTGAGCGGGATCAGCCCGGCCGACGCCTGGGGGTCGATGCTGAGCGGCCTGCCCGGTCGGGTTGCTGACCTGGACCCGGCTGTAGATCGCCACGTAGGCGTGGCCGCCGACGCTGACCTCGTCGCCGAAGTTCGTGATCGAGATGCGGGCCCCGTCCCGGTGAAACGTGGTCACCAGCGCGGGCAGGTACCCGTCCGCGTTGGCCCAGGTGGTCGGGCTGTCGTCGTAGACGCCGTAGCCGTAGGTCGTGCCGGTGACCGGGGTGGTGCTGCCGCTGCCCGGCTGGCCGCCGCTGATCACGAAGAAACTGCCGCCCAGGCAGGCGGGCACGCCCTGGTGGTTCCCGGTCCAGCCCAGCACGCTGGCGTCGCCGAACGTCCCGTACACGGTCTGGTTGCCCGCCGGGCCGTTCGGGGCGCAGCTGTACGGCGGCGCCGTCACCGCCGCTGAGCTGGCCGCCGAGGCCGCGGCCAGCATGGTCGTTCCAGGAAGCACCGTCATCGCGGCCAGCAGCGCGGCCGTCCCGAGCAGCGCGCCTGCCATCCGCGGGCCTGGGTACCAGCCCGGCCTTCCCCTCGTCGTTGAGGTCATGGCTCCTCCGCTGTCCTGGCCGCGGTCCCGCGGGGCCCACCCCCGGCGGATGCCCGTCCAGCCGCGGCCCGAGTACCCGGCTGCGGGGAGGCCTAACGTCGCCGCGCGCCGCTCACACGGCGCTGCGGGAACGGACTATCAGGTCGGCCAGCAGCGCGAGCGTGGCGATGATCAGGCCGCTGACGAAGATCAGGACCGTGTCGTCCGCGATGTGCAGCGGGTGCACCACCATGTCGTAGACGCCCTTGAGCAGGCCCAGCCCGAGCAGGACCAGCGCGATCGGCATCAGCACCTTGAGCGGATTGAAGTACATCACCATCCGCAGCACCTGGAGGATGTAGCGGTAAGCGTCACGGACGAAGTGAAACTTGGACGTGCCCGCCCGCTTGGCGTACCCGATCGGCACGTAGCGCACGTCGTGCTGGTTGGACAGGAACGCGATCGTGATCGTGGTGACGCAGGAGAATCCGGGCGGCAGCAGCCGCAGATACGGCAGGGCGACCTGGCGCCTGAAGGCCCGCAGCCCGGAGTTCAGGTCGGGTATCTCGCAGTTGGTCAGCCGCTCCGCGATCTTGCGGATGAACCACTTCGCCGGCACCCGGAAGATCTTGTGGGTACCCTCCTCGCTGGTGCGCGCGCCGACGACCTGGTCGGTGTCCGGCTCCTTCTCCAGCATCTGGACCAGTTCGGGGATCCGCTCGTTCGGGTAGGTCATATCGGCGTCGGTCCACACCACGATCTGCCCGCGGGCATCCTGCGTGCCGATGCGGCGGACCGTGCCAGAGCCTCCGTTGCGGCGGAAGTGCACAACTCTCAGATGGGGTAACTGCGGCGCGGCCTCCTGCAACCGGGGCAGCGTCTCGTCGGTGGACGCGTCATCGTAGGCGACGAGCTCATAGTCACTCGCTGGCGTCCATGGCCGCGCAGATCCGGGTCACCTCGGTGACGACGTGACCCTCCTCGTTGTGGCAGGGCAGCACGATGGTGACGTATGGGTCGTGCTCGGCCGCATCCGGCGCCGGGGAGGCGGCCTGCGCCGTCGCGGGCGTGGCAGCGGTGCGGTCGTCGCTGAGCATTTTCATCGCGAGGGCTCCGACATCCAGACGTTGACGATGAGTTTCCAGGTCGCTCGGGGCGGGGTGATCAGCGTGTGGCTGTCCTGCGTGGTCCGCAGGGCCATGACCTGCCGGGGCGCGGCTCCATAGGGCTTGAGCTCCCTCCGCCGGGCTGCGAGGAGCACGGGCTGGTGGCCTGCCCCGGCGGATGCCCCGGATGACCTCGGCGACAGCCCCGGCACCCGGGTCGCGTATCCGCGCCGCCGGGACGTGGCACATGCCCCGGATCAGCTGGGTGAAGGTGTCGGCGATCGAGCTGCTCGACGATGACGACGGCGGCGTCATGGGGGATGGCCGCGCACAGGCCGTCAACCGCCTGGACCTCGCCACGGTACGTGGGCCTGAAGGCCAGCCCCGACACGGCGGGCCGCAGGCCCAGCGGGCCGCCGTCCCTGACCCCCAGGCCTAGCGTGGTCTGCGCAGCCGGGACGGCCAGGGCCGCCGCGCACAAGGCCGTGGCGCCCACCCGGCCGCCCGGCCGTAGCCCTGCTCGCGCAGCCACCCGCTGAGCCAGCGCACCGTCCAGACGGCCAGCAGGATGAACCCGGCAGCACCGCCGGGCACCAGCTGCGGCTCGCCCAGGGCTGGTCCGGCACGATCGCCCCCGGTACAGCGTGGTCACGATGGTCCAGGCGAACGTGATCAGCGGCAGCGTCCACAGCGGCGCGCGGCCGCGCAGGCAGCGCCGCGCCAGCAGGGCGGCGCCGAGCGTGCCGAGCACCACGGCGGGCACGCCCAGGTACCAGAACACCCAGCGCAGGCTGATCTCGTAGTAGAGCCGCGTGGGCTGGATGGGCAGGTGGTCGGCCCGCTGCCAGATTCTACTGGCGGCCAGCGAGGGCGAGTTAGTCGCCGCGTGCACGGTCTGGACGTACGGGCGCAGGAAGAAGCCGATCAGGATCGCGAACGCCAGCACCGTCAGCCGCGTTGGGCAGGAAGTTCCCCCGGATGGTGGGCAGGCCGCGGCGGCGCAGCAGGACCACCGCCGCCGCGGTGGCCGCGACGACCAGGGCGGCCAGCAGGGCCAGCGGGATCAGCGAGCCCTTGATGCTGGCCAGGTAGGGCCGGGAGAGCACCAGGCCGTCCACGGCGCCGAACAGCCCGCCCACCACCAGGCCGCCCAGCAGCGGCAGCGCCTGCGGCCTGCGGCCGATCAGCAGCAGCCCAGCGTAGGGAATCACCGGGAGGATGTCGCTGGCGCCGTCGATCCGGACCAGGAGGGTCAGGCCCAGCGCCAGCCCGCCGAGCGCGGCCGCGATCCTGCTGGCCCGGCCGTCCGTCCGCAGTGAGTCGATAACCAGGCACAATCCGCCGAGGAACAAGATCGCGGCGGCCGGCTCGCTGTACGTTGACCGGCCGGTGAACTGCATCGGCAGCGCGATGGCCAGGATCAGGGCGGCCAGCGGCGCCCAGCGCGGCCCGATGAGCCGGGCGGCCAGGCCGCCGAAGGTGAGCACGGCCAGCGCCCCGAGGACCGGCGCCATCGCGGTGGCGGCCGCGGCCCCGCCGATCCAGAAGCCGCCGGCCAGGAGCATGGGCAGCCCCGCCATGAACTGCGGCACCACCACGTTACCGACCGGGAAGGAGGCGAAGCTGTCGAAGGTGAGCAGATGATGGGTGCCGCCGAAGGCCGCGCGGTCCTGCGGGATAGGCAGCGAGCCGTGCGCGGCGATCCAGTTACCGAACTGGATATAGGCCGCCGGATCACGCATCACGATGAGCTGCTGGGCGTGGTAGATCATCTGGTCTGCGCCGAACGCGACGGCAATCGCGATGACCGCGGCCACGGTCCACCAGGGCGTCCGGGCCGGCTCGGCCGCGGGATCAGGCGGCCCTGCCGCAGGCCCGGCCGCGGGATCAGGCGGCGCTGCCGCAGGCTCGGCCGCGGTCGCCGCAGGCTCTGCTGCCGGAGGCCCTGCTGCCGGATGGGGCGCCGCCGCCGCGGGCCCTGATCCCAGCCCCGGGATCCAGCGCAGCCCGGCCGCCGTGAGCAGCACCGCCAGCGGTGCCGCGAGCAGCAGCATGAGCACCGGGGTGAACACGCCGAGGAGCAGCAGCGGCAGGCCGGCCAGCAGCCAGGCCATCACCAGCAGCGCGGGCAGTACCGTCACCCGCGTGAGCAGTTGCCCGGCCGGGTCGGCCGGGCCAGCCGGGCTGGTGATCAGGCCGCGGCAGGCCCGCCGGGCGGATCCGGCCAGCGACGTCTTGGCCACGGCGATCACCGGGCGGCCCGCGGGGCGTGCAGGACGACATACCCGTCCCGCCGGAAGGCCACCTGGTAGCCGTGCCGCTCCAGTTGCGCCAGCCGGTGCCGCTCAGCCCGCACCGAGGGGAAGGTGAACTCCCGGTGCGTCACGTCGGCGACCACCCAGGGGGAGAACCGGGGCGTCTCCCCGTCGCCGTCCCACAGCAGGACGGTGTCCCGCCCGGACAGTTGCGGGCCGAGGGAGTTCACCGCCTCGACGGTGACCCCGCTGGGTACCACGGCGTCGGCCGCGGCGGCCGCGTCCATCCGGGCGTCCCGGTGGTAGAAGGACGGGTGCAGGGCGGCGCCGAACGCGAACCGGGGGACCAGGGCCAGGGCCACGGCCATCATCGCGACCGAGCAGGCCAGGGTCACTGTCCCGGTCAGCCGCTGCCCGGGGCTGCGGGCCGGGGCCCGGGCGGCTCCGGCGGTCGGCCATGTAGTCACGGACCTCGGCCGACCACCGGCCCAGCCGGGCGGCGCCGTCCACCGCGGCGAACACCAGGATGATCACGAGGTAGGCGTTGTAGTGGAATGAGGTCACCCACCAGTTGGGGAACTTGCTGTTCAGCATCCGCTCGAGCAGCAGCGGGATCGCGGCGAGCGTGATGGGGGAGCAGAGGGGGAGGAAGCAGAACGCGGCGAGCATCCATGCCACGGTGGTGACCTTCACCCGCGGGGTGGTCAGTACCCGGAACGAGCTGGCCGGATGGGTGAAGATGTGCCCGATGACCTGCGGGACGTTGTTCCCGAGCGCTCCGTACGCCCAGTAGTAGTCGGAGCGGCCGCCGAACGCGGGGATCAGCACGTACGTGGCCAGCACGCTGTCGGCCAGTCCTACCGCGACCAGGATCAGCCCGGTCAGTACCGGCCGGCCGACGGTTCGCGGCCGGGCCGCGGCCAGGTAGATCCCGATCCCGGCGAGCAGGAAACCCATGTCCTCCTTGACCAGGAGCAGGGCCGCCAGCGCGACCAGCGCGGTGCGCACCCGCCCGGCCTGCAGCCGCTCCAGGGCCACGGCGGTCAGCACCGGGGCGAACGCGACCTCATGGAAGTCGAAACCTACTGCCGAGGCGATCGGCCAGCTCAGCGCGTACGACGCGGAAACGAGGTACGCCGCGGCGGTGGCCTTGGGGCCGCCGCCGAACGCGCGCCGGGTGAACATCCACACCGGCGGGATCGCGAGCGCGAACAGCACCGCCTGCGCGACCAGGAGATTGACCGGGCTATTGCTGAGCCAGTACAGCGGGGCCAGCAGAGCCAGGATCGGCGACCAGTGGTCACCGAGCACCGAGAAATCGGGCCCGAATCCGTTGTGCAGCCCTTTGATGATCGAGATTCCGGGCCGGAGGTGAGCGTAGGACCGCACCGCCTGGTCGAAGATGACCAGGTCGTAGGAGTTGCTCTGGAAAGTGAGGTACCGGATCACCGCGAAAGCCGAGTACGCGGCCGCGGCGAGCACGGTCAGCAGGCCTACGGCCGGCAGGTGGATGCTCCGGCGCGATCGGGGCCGCCGGGCAGCCTCGTGCTCATCCGCGCCCTGCGCCGCGCGGTCCGCCGTTGCCCGAAAACCCACGAGTCGGGAGAATAGTCATCAAGAGTTCCCCATGTGCGAGAATTGCCTAATTTCCCCAGGTAGGCGCGGCGAATTAGCTCGCTGACACAACCAATGACCGAAAATACTTCGCAGACGGAAACTATTACGGAAACGTAGCGGGACAACTACTCTCGGTTTTCCGGGGCGTCGCCACCGGCCGGGTTCCCGGCGCGCGGGCGCGGTGCACGGCTAGCGGCGGCCGCCAGGGTGGCGGTGAGCAGGTCACCGGCGGTCATCAGCGCCCGGGAGACCAGGGCCACCGCCGTGGCGCTGCCCACTCCGAGGACCGGGCCCAGCACGGCGACCAGGAGAACGTCCCGCACGCCCGCCCCGGCGGGGGCGAACACCACCAGGAAGCCCACGCTCCAGGCGAAGGCGAAACCGCCGATGGCCAGCAGCGCGGTGCGGCCGGCCGGCGCCCCCAGCCGGGTCGCGAGCAGCCAGATCTGCAGGCCGTAGAGGACCCAGGAGGAGCAGGACCAGGCCAGGGCGCCGGCCAGCGCGCGGCCGGTGAGCGGCTGGTCCAGCGGGGGCCGGCGGGCCAGCCGGAGCAGCCGCCCCAGGACGGCGTTGAGCACCCGCGGATGCAGCCCGGCCAGCAGCACCGGAACCAGGGCGAAGGCCCACCGGTACGCCGTGGCCCCGGCCACGAACGGCAGCGTGACCAAGGCCATCAGCAGCCCCGAGAGCAGGGACACCACCATGGCCAGCACCGACGCGCTCGCCGACCGGTGCCGGGGGACCTGGTAGGCGTGCCCCAGCTCCATCTGGGCCAGGACCGGCCACACCGAGCCGGGCAGGTACTTGCCGAGCTGGCCGATGAACATGACCCGGGCCCCGGCCCGGACCGGCAGTGGCGAGCCGAGCCCGCCCAGCAGCACCCGCCACGCCTGCATCGTCATGGCCATGGCCGCGAGCACGCTGAGCAGGGCCCCGGCGACCGTGGCAAATCCCAGGCTGCCCAGGGCGGCGCGGACGGCTGTCCACTCGTGGGCTACCGCGTAGCCGCAGAGGCAGACCGTGACCGCCACGAACCCCCAGCGGACCGGCCGGCTGGAGAGCAGCGGGCCGGCGCGGGCCCAGCGGCCCTGCCGCGCGGCCGTATCCCCGGACGGCCCGCTATTACGCCGCCCGGCCGGGGGAGCGACCTGACGGTCTGACATAGCCAGGAGCGTAAACGCTGGGCCGCCCGCTGGTGCGCAATCTCGTCCAATTCGCCCCAGAGGGCGCTAGGGTACCGAAGCCATGCGCGTTATTCTTTTCGGCACTTATGACACCTCCATGCATCCGAGAATTGCCACGCTCGGCGCGGGCCTGCAGGAGAGCGGGATCGAGGTGGCAGAGTGCAATGCGCCGCTGGGCCTGGACACCGCGGGCCGGGTAGCGATGCTGGCCCAGCCGTGGCGCGTGCCTGCCCTGCTGGTCCGGCTGGGCGGGCGCTGGGCCGCGCTGGCCCGGTCGGCTCGCCGGATGCCCGCCCCGGACGCGGTGCTGGTGGGCTACCTGGGCCACTTTGACGTGCACCTGGCCCGGCTGCTGTTCCGCCGGGTGCCGATCGTCCTCGATCACCTGGCCGGCGCCAGCGACACGGGCCGGGACCGGCGGCTGGACGGCGGCCCGCGCCAGGCGCTGCTCAGGCTGATCGACACCGCGGCCCTGCGCGCCGCCGATGTCGTGCTGGTGGACACCGAGGAGCACCGGGCCGCCCTGCCCGGGCGGCCCGGGCGGCGGGCCGTGGTGGTCCCGGTGGGCGCCCCGCCCGCCTGGTTCGCGGCGGGCTCGTCAGCCGCCGGGGAACTGGAGGACGGCGTGACGGGCCCCGGCCCGCTGCGGGTCGTGTTCTACGGCCTGTACACCCCCCTGCAGGGAACCCCGGTCATTGGCGCCGCGCTGAGCCAGCTGGCCGGGACGCCCATCGAGGTCACCATGATCGGCGACGGCCAGGACGCCGCGGCGGCCAAGACTGCCGCCGCGGCCAACAGCGCCGTCACCTGGCTGGACTGGGTGCCTGCCGCGGACTTGCCCGCCCTGGTCGCTCGCCACCACGTCTGCCTCGGCATCTTCGGCACCGGGAGCAAGGCCCAGCGCGTGGTGCCGAACAAGGTGTTCCAGGGCGCCGCCGCCGGGTGCGCGATCGTGACCTCCGACACCCCGCCTCAGCGCCGGGCGCTGGGTGACGCTGCCGTCCTGGTGCCGCCCGGCGACCCCGGGGCACTCGCCGCGGCCCTGCGCCGGCTGGCCGAGGACCGCGTGGAGCTGGCCCTGCTGCGCCGGGAGGCGGCCCGGCTGGCCTCCGGGCAGTTCGCGCCTGCCCAGGTCGTGGCGCCGCTGCATGCGCCGGCTCCGGCCATCCCCGCCGCCCGCCAAGGCGCCCGCCGTGCCGGGCCGGCGGGCGGAGCGGTGGCGCCCCTGGCCCCGAACGCCTGGCTGCGCTACGACGTCGTCGCCCGGATGCTGCCCGCGGGCGTCCGCGACGTGCTCGAGGTCGGCTGCGGCCGGGGGGCGTTCGGGGCCCGGCTCGCCCAGCACTACGACTACCTGGGCCTTGAACCCGACGAGGCATCCTGCACGGTGGCGCAGCGGCGGATCAAGGCCGCCGGGCGCGGCGAGGTCCGCAACATCCCGGTGGAGGAGCTGGGCCCGGGGCAGTTCGACCTGGTGTGCGCCTTCGAGGTGCTCGAGCATATCGAGGACGACGCGGCCGCGGTGCGACAGTGGATCTCCCGGCTGCGGCCAGGCGGATGGCTCATGATGTCCGTGCCCGCGCACCAGGGACGGTATGGTCCGTGGGACGAGCTGGTCGGTCATTTCCGCCGCTACGATCCCGCGGCCATGACCGCCATGCTGGCCAGCTGCGGGCTCACCGGCATCGAGATACGCCAGTACGGGTTCCCGCTCGGATACCCGCTGGAGGCGGCCCGCAACCTGATCGGTCGCCGCCGGCTCGCCGCGGCGGGCACCCGGTCCGTGGCCGAGCGCACCGCGGCGTCCGGCCGCCTCCTCCAGCCCGACAGCGGGGCGCGGGGCGCGGCAGCCCGGTACGGCACGGCCCCGTTCCGGGTGCTGCAGCGGCGCTTCCCGGATACCGGCACCGGCCTGGTCGTACTGGCCCGGCTCGCAGGCTGACCGACTCCCGTGCACCCGCAACGCCCCCCGGGTCCTGCCTACTTGAGCGCCTGGGCGGCGCCAGCCTGCGGCCCGCGCACGCTGGCGGGGTCCCGCACGGGCAGGAAGAGCGTGAGGGCCGTGACGAAGGCCAGGATCTTCGACACCACGTTCAGCGTGATGGGGACCGGGGCGGACGGGTAGCCGAACCCGAACAGGGCCCAGACGGCGAACACCGCCAGCATCAGCGCGAACGACAGGAAGGTGGCCCTGCGCAGTCTCACCATGGGCGAGAGAATCAGGAGGGCCAGCGTGGTGAGCTCGATGGCGAACAGCGGCAGGAAGAACAGAGCCCGGTACAGGGCCGGATCGGGAGGGATCGGATAGGTCCGGGTCATGATGATGAGGTCGAACGGCAGCTCGAAGATCCACGGGGCGGCCAGGGCGCCGATGGCGGCGCTCCCGAGCCTGGCCACCGGGCCGTACGGGCTGGCGATGAGGATGACGAGGAAAACGGCGGCGACCCCGAGGAAGGTGACCGGGGTGATGGGATCTGTGGGCGCGGTCCGGCCCGGGTAATCCTGGCGCGCCTGGTGGACGTAGAGGGAGACGCAGACCAGGAACGTGGCTATGGCCAGGATCCAGGCCGCGATCATGAGGTTCGCGACGGCCGGGCGCGGCCTGCGGGCCTGGAAGGGTCCCGGCCACCGGGTTCCCGCATAGGCCAGGCCTCCCGCGACGGCCAGCAGGACCACGGCCAGCCCGATCCGGGCGGTGCCGCTGTAGCCGATCCACGTCCCCTCGGTCGTCATGGTCGCGTCTTCCCGCGCTCAGGGGCCGCGGCCCGTGCGCCGCGGCCCGGTCCGGTTACCAGATGAGCGGCACCAGCCGCTTGCGAGGCGCGGCGTAGGCCCGGTAGCGGTCGCCGAGCCCGGTCAGCAGCGCGTTCTCCTCCAGGCGTATCCGCCAGACCGTGACCGCGAGGGGCAGCAGCGTCATGGCCGCCATGCCGGCCCAGTTCGCGGACATCAGGCCCGCCCCGATGCAGATCAGCAGGCCCCCGGCGTAGCTGGGGTGCCGCAGCAAGCGGTAGGGGCCGGTCGCCACCACGGGCTGGACGGGGCTGACCAGGATGGCATAAGTGGAATACCGTCCCAGCGCGGCAAAGGACCAGCCGCGCAGGCCGATGCCGGCGAGGAACAACACCAGGCCGGCCGCGAAGGCCAGGGCGCCGGGCCGGATCGCGGCGGCCGGGACGATCGCCGGGGCCAGGTAGAGCCAGGTTTCCCAGGCGATCGCGCAGGCGGCGGAGGCGGCCCAGAACCCGGGCGCTCCGCTCCTGGTGGCTCCGGCCCGCCAGTCCCGTGCTTCCTGGACTCGCAGGAACTTGACGAACTCCAGCAGGCCCCAGGCCATCACGATGAGCAGCAGCAGTGTCCCGGCCGAGGCAGTCTCGAAGTACGGCCGTCCCGCTGCGCCGCCGCCGCGGGCGCGGCCCGCGGCCAGCCCGATCCCGGCCGCGGCCGTGATCGCCGCGACGCAGCCCAGCCCGGCGGCCGGGGATCTGGCCAGGGTACGGCCGCGCTCGATGGCAGCCCCCGCGGCCAGATCGAGCCCGGCCCGCAGCCGCGTGGTCTGCCCGGCGCGGATCAGCTCGTCCGTGAGGTCGGCGACCTCGCCGCCGTAGCGGTCCCGCCAGGCCCGCGGGTACAGCGCGATCAGCCGCCGCACCAGCCAGCCGTTCACGGCGTGACCGCCGAGATGCGCCGCAGGCCGATCTCCGCGATGCGGGACGCCTGCAGCAGCCGGGCCCGCAGTTCCTCCCGGCCCGCCGCCGTGATCTGGTACGGGCGCCGGCGCTCGCTGGCCGGCAGCGCCTCGACCAGGCCGGCCCGCTCGAGCTTGGCCAGGGCCCCGTAGAGAGTGCCCGCGCCGAGCGCGGCCCCGGCGAAGTCCTCGATGTCCTTGATCAGTGCGTAGCCGTGTTTCGGCCCGTCGGCCAGGCTGGTCAGGATCAGGACGCTGCGGTCGGAGGATCCGCGGATGGAGTCCCTGGTCACCTTGAGCCGCCTTCTGTCGCTATCTCCAAGAGCATTACATCGGAGAGTGTAATAGCGCAAGGCGGGGCCCGCCGGGAGCCTCAGCCGCGAGTCCGCCCGATAACGCAAGGCGGGGCCCGCCGGGCCAGCGCAAGGCCCGCCCGGCGGACGGGGTTAGAGGCCCTCGTTGATGAGGCGGCCGGCCTGCTCGTACTTCGCGGGCTTGTACTTCTTGAAGTAGAACGCCACGCCCACGCCGATCAGCACGATCGCCAGGTCGATCGGTCCGAACCACTTCGCGTAGCTGTAGCCGCTGCCCAGGAAGTCGATGTTGTCGAACAGCAGGTAGACCACGGCGGCCTGGGAGATCAGCGCCAGGGCCGGGGCCACCCGGGTCTTCCACCAGTGCACCTCGTCGTCGTGGTGCCGCTCGTAGTAGACCAGGATGGCCAGCGAGACCAGGGCCTGCACCGACAGGATGATGATCACGCCCATCACCGCCATCAGCCCGTACAGCTGCAGGTAGGCCTGGGAGTTCGGGTCGTTCGTGCCGGTGAACACGGCGAACAGGATGATGATGAACGCGGCGATGACCGACTGCACCACCGACGCGATGTACGGGCTCTTGAACTTGGGGTGGGTCCGGCCCAGCGGCTTGGGCAGCAGCCCTTCCCGGCCGAGGGAGTACATGTACCGGGCGGTGGTGTTGTGGAACGCCATCCCGCAGGCGAACGACCCGGTGATGATCAGGTAGCTCATGATCGAGGACACCCAGTGCCCGGCGTACTGGGTGGCCGGGGCGAGGTAGAAGTTCGCGGCGTTGCCCTGGGCCGCGGCGACGGCCGCGTGCGTGGTCGGGTAGCCGAACAGCGGCGCCCAGGACGTCAGCGCGTAGAAGACGCCCAGGCCGATCACCGAGATGTACAGCGCGCGGGGCACGATCCGCTTCGGCTCGCGGGACTCCTCGGCGTAGTTGGGGGCCATCTCGAACCCGACCCAGGACCAGAACGCGAAGAACAGCCCGATGCCGACCGAGCCGGCGGCCAGCTTCCCGGAGGCCGGGAAGCTCTTGAACGCGTTGGCCGGGTTGAGCGCGGCCCAGGGGGCGTGTCCCTTGCTGAACATGAAGATGTCGAAGATGACCAGGATCGCGATCTCGCTGATCAGCCCGATGGCCAGCAGGGTGGAGGACACCCGGACGTCGAAGAAGGTCAGCAGCGAGATCAGCACCACCATGCCCAGAGCGAACCAGGGCCACCCGATATTGACCCCGAACGCGTTCACCTTGAGGTTCGCGAAGTACGCGAACCCGCCGGCCAGCGAGGCCTCGAACACCGAGTACGCGACGACCGCCCCGTAGCCGGTGCCGATGCCAAGCTGGCGGCCGAGCCCGTGGCTGATGTAGGAGTAGAAGCCGCCCGCGCTGGTCTTCTTCCTGGTCATGGCCACGTAGCCGACGGAGAACACGACCAGCACGATGGCGGCGAAGATGAACGCGGCGGGCGCGCCGACGCCCTGGCCGTAGCCGACCATGATCGGGGTGTTGAACAGCATCGCCGAGATCGGCGCGGATCCGGTGACGGTCAGGAAGAGGACCCCGCCCAGGCCGACCGCTCCCTTGCGCAGCTTCGGGACCTCGGCCCGCTGGGAGACGTCGAGGGATTCCTCCATCCCCTCGATGACCGCCGACCCGTGGAAGTTCCGACTGTGCCATGAGTGCCCTCCCCAGAGGATCGCCCAGTACTGCGTGGTGGCCGCGCCCGCGGCGCGGTGATCGAACGGCCGTGTCAAACAGCGGGTGGTCAGACAGCGGTGGTCAAGCCGAGGTCAAACGGTTGAGAAACGCCTTGTGGTACAGATCACAGCGCGGACGGTATCAGCAGGTGGGGATCATGACAAGAGTTACGGTTCATGAAATATGGACTTAACTTGACCTCTTGACAGGTAAAGGTCAGAAGCGTACGTATTTGGTCAGACCGAAGCAGACCGGACGGTGCCGGGCTGCCCCAGCGCGGCCCGGAACCCGGAGGTGACATGGCCGAGGAGCTGATCGCCTTCCCGTCCAAGGCCGAGATGCTCGCCCGGTCCAGGCAGTTCTGGAACCCGGACAAGACCCAGTTCTGGACCGACTCCGGCGTCCCGCTGGTCATCGACCGGCGGGAGGGCTACTTCATCTACGACGTCGAGGGCAAGCGCCTGATCGACGTCCACCTCAACGGCGGCACCTACAACCTGGGCCACCGCAACCCCGAGGTCACCGCGGCGGTCAGCCGCGGCCATGCAGCGGTTCGACATCGGCAACCACCACTTCCCGTCGCTGGCCCGCACCGCGCTGGCCGAGGCGCTGATCACCACCGCGCCGCCCGGCCTGGCCAAGGTGGTGTTCGGCAGCGGCGGCGGCGAGGCCATCGACATCGCGCTGAAGACCGCCCGGCACGCGACGCAAGAAACGCAAGATCGTCTCGGTGGCCAAGGCCTACCACGGCCACACCGGCCTGGCCGTCGCGACCGGCGACGACCGGTTCTCGACCCTGTTCCTGGCCGACCGGCCCGACGAGTTCAGCCATGTCCCCTTCAACGACCTGGCCGCGATGGAGGACGCGCTGCGCGGCCGGGACGTCGCGGCGGTGATCATGGAGACGATCCCGGCCACCTACGGCTTCCCGCTGCCCGCGCCCGGGCTACCTGGAAGGCACCAAGAAGCTCTGCGAGCGGTACGGCGCCCTCTACATCGCCGACGAGGTGCAGACCGGGCTGATGCGCACCGGCGAGCTGTGGGCCATCACCAAGCACGGCATTGCCCCGGACCTCCTGGTCACCGGCAAGGGCATCTCCGGCGGCATGTACCCGATCAGCGCGGTCCTGGTCAGCGAGGCGGCCGCGGGCTGGCTCCGCGAGGACGGGTTCGCGCACATGTCCACGTTCGGCGGCGCCGAACTCGGCTGCATTGCCGCGCTGAAGACCCTGGAGATCACCTGCCGGCCGGAGGTCAGGTCCATGGTCTTCTACATCGCCGACCTGCTCGGCCGCGGGCTGCGCCAGATCCAGTCGGCCTACCCGGACTGGTTCACCGGCATCCGGCAGGACGGCCTGGTCATGGGCCTGGAGTTCGACCACCCGCAGGGCGCCAAGTTCGTCATGAAGCGGCTGTACGAGCACGGCGTATGGGCGATCTTCTCCACCCTCGACCCGCGCGTCCTGCAGTTCAAGCCGGGCCTGCTGCTCACCCCCGACCTGTGCGCCGAGCTGCTCGACCGGGTCGAGGTGGCCGTCGCCGCCGCCCGCACCGACGCGGCCAGCCGAGGCGGGTGCGATGACCGAGCCCGCGACCCCGGACTGGAGAGCCGATCAGCATCGACCTGCTCACCGACCCGGCCGGGGTGCCGCGGGCGCGGGCCATGCTGCAGCGGGCCGAGTGGGCCGCGTCCGCATTCGCCCGCTACGACCGGGCCGCGGTGGACCGGATCGTCCACGCGGCCGCGGCGGCGGGCGCCGCCAGGGCCCGCGAGTACGCCGACTGGGCCGTCCGCGAGACCGGGTTCGGCGTGGCCGAGCACAAGGTCATCAAGAACCTGGCCAGCAGCACCGGGCTGATCGAGGCCTACGCCGGCCACGACTACGTGACCCCCCGGGTCGATCCGGCCGCCAGGATCGTCGAGATCCCGCGCCCGGCCGGGGTGGTGCTCGCGCTCACCCCGTCCACCAACCCGGTCGCCACCGTGTTCGTCAAGTCGCTGCTCGCCCTGATGACCCGCAACGCGGTGGTGGTCAGCCCGCACCCGGTGGCCCGGGAGTGCTCGGCGGACGCGGCCCGCACGCTGGCCGAGGCGGCGGTGGCGGCGGGCGCGCCGGACGGCGTCATCCAGGTCGTGGACGAGCCGTCGGTCCCGCTGATCAACGCGCTGATGGCGGACGAGCGGACCAGCGTGATCGTGGCCACCGGCGGCACCGGCGTGGTCCGCGCCGCCTACAGCTCAGGAACGCCGGCCATCGGGGTGGGGCCCGGCAACGTGCCGGTTTTCGTTGCGGGCGATGCGGACCTGCCGGAAGCTGCCCGCCGGATCGTGGACAGCAAGAGCTTCGATAACTCGATCCTGTGCACCAACGAGTCGGTGCTGATCGTGACCGAGGCGGCCGCCGGGACGCTGCTGCGGCACCTGCAGCGCGAGGGTGCGTACCTGCTCCCGCCGGAGGACCGGGACAAGGTCCGCGACCTGCTGTTCCCCGGCGGCCACTTCGACCCCCGGTTCGTCGGCAAGGACGCGACCTGGATCGCCGCCCAGGCCGGGCCTGCGGGTGCCGGGCCCGACCCGGGTGCTGCTGGCCCCGTTCCCCCTGGTCGTCCCCGAGGAGCCGCTGGCCCACGAAAAGCTCTGCCCGGTCCTCGGCCTGACCCAGGTGGGCAGCGTGCGGCACGGCATCGACGCGGCGCAAGCCGTGCTCCGGATGGGCGGCAAGGGCCACTCGGCCGCGATCCACTCCTCCGACCCGGCGACGATCATGAAGTACGGGGCCGCGCTCGAGGTGCTCCGGATCGCGGTCAACGTCGGGATCCAGCCTGGGCAGCGCGGGCACCGGGACCGGCCTCGCCCCGTCCATGACGATCGGGACCGGGTTCTTCGGGCGCTCCTCGGTCGGCGAGAACCTGCAGCCCAGGCATCTCGTCCAGTGGACACGCCTGGCCTATAACGAAGACCCGGCCGTGGGGTTCGGCGACTTCACTGGTCTCGTGCCCTGGGCGGCGCCGGAGGGCGTGGTTCCCCCGTATCCGGTGGCTTCGAACCTGCGCGATGACGGGGCGCCTGCGGCGGCCGTTCAACCCGGGCGGGCGGCCCGGCGACGCCGACTGCCACCGTCGCGGCCGGCGAAGCCCCCGACCTGGCGGCGCTGCGGGCGGAGATCAGGCGGGTTGTGCTGGAAGAGCTCAAGGGGATCCTGGGGGATGGGCGGGGTGAGCTGCGGTCGTTCATCTTCCTCGACCGGCTGCAGGCGCAGACGATGTGCTACCTGGGGTCGTGGATCCGGGGGAGCCTGCCGCGCAGCAATGACGCGGCGAACGTGGTCGAGGTGGCGCCGGGGCTGGATGTGGAGCCGCTCACCGACGTCGCGCTCAAGTACGCGAACGTGAAAGCCGGGATCCTGGTCGTGGAGCGGCACTTCGGGTACCTGGAGCTGCACGGGAGCACGGACGAGGTCCGGGCGGCTGGGTCCGCCGTGCTGGACGCGCTGGGCGCTCGGAAACGGCCGCCCCAGCGCCCGAGGTGCTCGCCTCGAAGATCGTCACGATGATCGACCCGCAGCATGCGTTCCTGATCAACCGGAACAAGATCGGCTCGATGGTGCTGGCCGGGGAGTCGCTGTTCGTGCTCGAGATGCAGCCCGCCTCGTACGCGATCCTCGCGGTCAACGAGGCCGAGAAGGCGGCGCAGATCAAGGTCGTGGACTATCGCATGATCGGCGCGACCGGCCGGGTGTACCTGTCCGGGTCCGAGGCGGACGTGCGCCAGGCCGCGGACGCGGCCGAGCACGCCTTGCGGGGCCAGCGGCATGAGCATGACCGGCCGCGGACCCCGAGATGCTGCGCGCCCTGGTCCGCGAGGTGCTCGCCGACCTGCTGCCTCGCCGCCGGCGCCGAGCAGGTGCCAGCGGCGGGCCAGAAGCGCGCGGTGCCGGCCGAGCGAGGCCAGGAGAGCCGGTGCCCGCGGACCGAGGCCGGAAAGCGCCGTGCTCGGCGGAGCCGGGCCGGAAGAGTACCGCGCCGGAGCAGGACGGCGCGGCGTACACGGTGCGGGACGGGGTCGGTGCGGTGGAAACCGTGAGCGTGCGGACGGACCAGGAACTGGCGGCGTTCGTGACGCGGCTGCTGCAGCTGGCCGAGAACCCGCGCCGGCGCGACGACCTGCGCACCGGCGCGGCCCGGTTCCGCCTCGCACCCGGCGGCGCCGCGGGCCGGACCGGGCGGTCCGCGCGGCCGGTGCACCGGATCGAGAAGGGCGCGGTCACCGAGGCCGCGGTCCGCGACGCGGCCCGGGCCGGGGCGCGGCTGGTGCTGGGGCCGCGCGCCGTGCTCACACCGCTGGCCCGGGACCGGGCCCGGGCCGCCGGGGTCGAGATCGAGAAGGAGCGCTGATGGTAACCGCGACCGTCGTGGGAAATGTCTGGGCCACCCGGCGGCTGGCCGAGATCCCCAAGGGCGCGTTCCTCGAGGTGGAGGCCGACGGCAGCGGCCAGCGGTTCGTCGCCTTCGACGTGCTGGGCAGCGGCGTCGGGGAACGGGTGCTGGTCGCCCAGGGCTCGGTCGCGGCGGCCTGGTTCCCCGGCGAGCCGCCGCCGGTCGACGCGCTGATCATCGGCTCCATCGACGACCCAGCGCTGGCTGAGACACAGCGGCTGACGATGACGCTGGCTGTCGCTGGGACGACAGCCGAAGTCAGGGTCGACGGAACAGGCGACTAGAGGAGAGAACGTGGCGGACAACGCGATCGGGATGATCGAGACGAAGGGCTACGTGGCCGCGCTGGCGGCCGCGGACGCCATGGTCAAAGCGGCGAACGTGGCCATCGTCGGCCGCCAGGAAGTCGGTGACGGCCTGGTGGCGGTCACCATCGTCGGCGACGTCGGGGCGGTGAAGGCCGCCACCGAGGCGGGCGCGGAGACCGCCAGCACCGTGGGCGAGCTGATCTCGGTGCACGTGATCCCGCGGCCGCACGCCGAACTCGGCAGGCACTTCACCATCCGCAGCGAGTGAGCGCGCCGCCTGCCGCGCGGCCGGGTGCGCCGCCCCTCGCCGAGCTGCGGGTCCACCTGCTGGTCCGGGACCTGCAGCGGCAGTTCGCGGCGTACCTGGGCACGCCCACCCGGGCCCGGGGCTACCCGCCGATGGAGGGCGAGCACTCGCTGATCGTCGAGGTGGCGCCCGCGCTGGCCATCGAGCGGGTCACCGACCTGGCGCTGCGCGCGGTGCCGACCGTCGAGCCCGGCATCCTGTTCGTCGAGCGCCAGTTCGGCGTGCTCGAGGTGCACGGCCCCGGACCTGGCCGACGTCCAGCGGGCCGGGCAGGCGATCCTGGACGGGCTGCGGGCCAGCGCCGTCCGACCAGTTGCGGCCGCGGATTCTGTTCTGTGACGTGATTGAGGACATCACTGACCGGCAGGCCATCATCATCAACCGCAACCGCGGCGGCTCCATGATCATCCCGGGGGAGACGCTGCTGGTCTGTGAGGTCACCCCGGCGCTGTTCGCGGCGCTCGCGGCCAACGAGGCGGAGCGGACCGCGCCCGGGGTGACCCTGATCGACGTGTCCATGATCGGCGTGGCCGGGCGGATCTACCTGAGCGGGCCCGCGGACCAGATCACCGCGGCACGGGACGAGATCATGGAGGTCCTTGGCGGAGTCGAGGGCCGGGGTCACGCAGGACCTCGCCGGGCCGGGAGGGCGTGCCGGGCCGTGAGGACGGGCCCGGTCACGCGGACTCGCCGGGCCGTGAGGGCGGGGGCCATGACTGATACCGGGACGGGCGCGCACGACCTGTCCGGCGGCGGGGACGTGCTGGCCCGGATCACGCGGTTCGCCGGGCGGGCCGCGCGCGCCTGCGGCTGCGGTCCCGGCTCCACCGTGCGGCTGCTCAACGTGTCGGAGAACGCGACCTACCTGGTCGAGGACCCAGGCGAGGGGCCGTCGATCCTGCGCGTGCACCGGCTCGGGTACCACTCCGCGGCCGAGATCGAGTCCGAGCTGGCCTGGATGGACGCGCTGCGGGCCGAGGCCGGCGTGCGCACCCCGCGGGTGCTGCCGGCCCCCGGCGGCGGGCGCGCTCATGACCCTGGCCGACGAGACCGGGCAGGAGCGGCACTGCGTCCGCTTCGAGTACCTGGCGGGCACCGAGCCCGCCGACGACGACGCCGCACACTTCGCCGAGCTGGGCGAGATCACCGCACGGATGCACCAGCACGCCCGGCGGTGGCGGCGGCCGCCCTGGTTCACCCGGTTCCACTGGGACCACGACGCCGCGTTCGGGGCCCAGGCCCGGTGGGGGCGCTGGCAGGACGGGATCGGGGTCGGCCCGGCCGAGCACGCGGTCCTGGGCCGGCTGGACGGGGTGCTCCGGGACCGGCTGGCCGCGTTCGGCACCGGGCCGCAGCGGTACGGGCTGGTGCACGCGGACACCCGGCTGGCCAACCTGCTGGTAGACGACGGCCGGGTCAGCGTCATCGACTTCGACGACTCGGGGTTCAGCTGGTACCTCTACGACGTGGGTACCGCGGTGAGCTTCTTCGAGCATCAGCCGCACGTGCCGGAGCTGGTGGACAGCTGGCTGTCTGGCTACCGGCGGGTGACCAGCCTGCCGCCGCAGGACGAGGCGGAGATCTGGACCTTCATCATGTTCCGCCGGCTGCTGCTGGTCGCGTGGATCGGCTCGCACCAGGGGGCCGACATCGCCCGGGAGCTGGGCGCTGGCTACACCCAGGACAGCTGCGACCTGGCTGAGCGCTATCTCAGTCGCTAACACACACAAAGGAGCCACACGTGTTCACATCCATTGCGGGGCGGGCGGTCGTGGTCACCGGCGCCACCCGGGGCATCGGCAAGGGCATCGCCCGGGTATTCGCGGGCAACGGGGCCAGGGTGCTCATCGTCGGCCGGGACAAGGACGCGGCGGCGGCGGCCGTGGCGGAGATGACCGCGGACGGAGCCGAGGTCTCCTCCGTGCTGGCCGACGTCAGCATCCGGGCCGACTGCCAGCGGATCGCCGAGACCGCGGCCGAGCGGCTGGGCGGGATCGACGTGCTCTGCGCCAACGCGGGCATCTTCCCGGACACGCGGCTCGCGGACATGACCGACCAGGACCTGGACACCGTGCTCGGCACCAACCTGCGCGGCTGCATCCTGTCCGTCCAGGCCTGCCTGCCCGCGCTGCGGGAATCCGGGCACGGGCGGGTCATCCTGACTTCCTCCATCACCGGGCCCATCACCGGGTTCCCCGGCTGGTCGCACTATGGCGCCAGCAAGGCAGGCCAGCTCGGTTTCATGCGCACGGCCGCCATCGAGCTGGCGCCGCACGGCATCACGGTCAACGCCGTATTGCCCGGCAACGTGATTACCGAGGGCCTGGAGGACCTGGGCGAGGAGTACATCGCGGAGATGACGGCCAGCGTGCCGCTGCGCCGCCTCGGGACGGTGGACGAGATCGGCTACGCGGCGCTGTTCCTGGCCACCGACGAGGCCGCCTACATCACCGGGCAGACGATCGTGGTCAACGGCGGCCAGGTCCTGCCCGAATCCGCGGGTGCGCTGGATGTGTAGCGGCGGGGACGTCCGCCGATGACCGCATCGGCGGGCGAGCACGAGCCTGATGGGCGCGTGGCGGGCGGCCGCGCGGCGGGCGAGCACGAGGCTGATGGGCACGTGGCGGGCGGGCGTGTGGCGGGCGGGCGTGGCGGGCGGGCGCACCGCGGAGGACGTGCGGCGGGCGCTGGCGGAACGGATCTCGGCCGGCCACCTCCGGCCCGGCCAGCGGCTCGGCGCCGAGCGGGCGCTCGCCGCCGATCTCGGGGTCAGCCGGGCCACGCTGCGCCAGGCCCTGGCCGTGCTGGCCGACAGCGGGGTGGTCCGCCGGGTGCCCGGCCGCGGCGGGGGGACGTTCGTCTGCCAGGACAAGATCGAGCGGGACACGTCCCGGGTCGTCGGGGTACCTGCGCTGCTGCGCAGCCAAGGCGTCGTCGCCGGGACCCGGGTGATCAGCGCCGGGCTGTCCGGGGCGGAGGAGCCGGCCGCCCGGGCGCTCGGGATCCAGCGCGGCGACCTCGTCATCGACCTGGTCCGGATCCGGCTCGCGGACGGCAGCCCGATCTCGGTGGAGCGCGTCATGCTGCCGGCTGACCGCTTCCCCGGGTTGCTGGAACTGCCGCTGGGCGGTTCGGTGTACGAGCTGCTCGACGAGCACTTCGCCACCCGGCCCGGGGAGGCGGTCGAGCGGATCGAGGTGGTCGCCGCGTCCGGTGACGAGGCGCTGGTCCTGGACATCCCGCCCGGCTCGCCGCTGCTGGCCATCAGCCGCACCACGACCGATCCGGACGGGGTGCCGTTCGAGTTTTCCTACGACCTGTTCCGCGGCGACCGGATCCGCATCACGGTGCGCACCCCGGGCGAGCGCGCTCCCGGGGAGAGCGCGGTCACCCCGGCCGAGCCGGCCCTGGCCGGGTCATCGAACTGCGCCCGCAGACCGCGGTCTGAGCCCCGCCCAGAAGATGTGCCCAGAGAGATCCGCGCGGGAGCGCCTGCGCGGAGAGATCCGCGCAGGAGATCCGCGCAGGAAAGGAGTCCGGCCATGACAGTGCCAGGACCCGAGCGGCCGGTAGGCCGGATCCGGTTCATGGACCAGCAGCGGGTCAACCTCGACGGGTTCGCCGTCGAAGACCCCGACCTTGGCCTGGTCGCGCTGCGCTCCCCGCACGACCCTGAGCCGGGACTGGTGATCTCCGGCGGCCGGGTGGTGGAGATGGACGGGGCCGCGGAGGAGGACTTCGACTCGATCGATGCCTACATCGCCCGGCACGGCCTGAACCTGGACGTCGCCCCGGAGGTCATGGCCCTGACCGACGTGGAGCTGGCCCGCCGGGTAGTCCGCCCGGATGTTCCCCGGGCCGAGATCATCCGGCTGTGCGCGGGGGCCACCCCGGCCAAGCTGGCCCGGGTGCTGGCGCTGCTGCGGCCCGCCGAGCTCGGCCTGGCCATGACCAAGCTGCGCGGCCCGGCGCACCCCCAGCAACCAGGCCCACGTCACCAACCGGCTCGATGACCCGCTGCTGCTCGCGGCCGACTCCGCGACCGCGGCCGCGTTCGGCTTCCGGGAGATCGAGACCACGGTGCCGGTTCTCGCCGACGCACCCAGCAACGCGGTGGCCTGCCTCATCGGGGCGGCCGTCGGGTCGCAGGGCGTGCTCATCCAGTGCTCGGTAGAGGAGGCACTGGAACTGGAGCTCGGCATGCGCGGGCTCACCTCCTACGCCGAGACGGTCTCGCTCTACGGCACCGAGCAGGTGTTCACCGATGGCGACGACACGCCCTGGTCCAAGGCGTTCCTGACCTCTGCGTACGCCTCGCGGGGAATGAAGATGCGGGTGTCCTCCGGGGCCGGGGCCGAGGTGCTGATGGCCGGGGCCGAGGGCAAGTCCATGCTCTACCTGGAGGCCCGCTGCATCGCGCTGGCCCGGGCCATCGGCGCACAGGGGGTGCAGAACGGCGGGATCGACGGGGCGAGCGTGGCCGGCGCGGTGCCCCGCGGGCTGCGCGAGCTGATGGCCGAGAACGTCATGGTGATGATGCGGAACCTGGAGTCCTGCTCTGGCAATGACGCGCTGATGAGCGAGTCCGACATGCGCCGCACCTCCCGGACCCTGCCGATCGTGCTGGCCGGCTCGGACTTCGTGTTCAGCGGGTTCGGCAGCATCCAGCGGTACGACAACATGTTCGGCCCCAGCAACTTCAACGCCGAGGACATCGACGACTTCCTGGCCATGCAGCGGGACTGGGGCGTGGACGGCGGGCTGCGCACCGTGCCCGCCGACGAGATCGGCGAGCTGCGCCGTTACGCCGCCCAGGCCTGCCGGGCCGTGTACCAGCACCTCGGGCTGGCCGACTTCACGGACGACCACCTGGAGCGCGCGGTCGACGCGGCCGGGTCGAAGGACCTGGGCGAGACCGACACCCTGGCCGTGCTCAGCGCGGCGCACGCGATCCGCGAGGGCGGCCTGACCGTGGTGGACATCGTCGCGGCGCTGGACGAGACCGGGTACGAGGCCGAGGCGGATGCGATCATGGAAATGACCCGGGCCCGGCTGTCCGGCGACTACCTGCAGACCGCCGCCATCTTCGACGAGCAGCTCCGGGTGCTGTCCCTGATCACCGACCCCAACGACTACGCCGGCCCGGGCACCGGCTATGAGCCGTCACCGCCGCGGCAGGCCGAGATAGACGAGATCCGGCAGGCCCGCGGGGTAGCGGACCTCCGGGCCGAGCAGGCCGCGGCTGCGGAGCTGCGGCTCGCACCCGTGGGTGCGGCCTTTCCCGGGCAGGATCCGCGGGACGTCGTGATCGGCGTGTCCCCCGCGGTGGGCCGGGACGTCTGGCGTTCACTGTCCGGCCTCACCGTGGCCGAGGTGCTTGGCGAGTTGCTGGCCGGGCTGGAAGAGGAAGGCTGCGCCGGCCGGGTGGTCCGGTTCAACGACACGGTGGACCTGGGCCGGATTGGCCTCGCCGCCGCCCGGCTGGCCGGCTCGGGCATCGGTATCGGGCTGCAGGGCAAGGGCACCGCGCTCATCCACCGCCGGGACCTGGCCCCGCTGGCCAACCTGGAGCTGTACTCGGTGGCCCCGGCCGTCACCCGCGAGCTGTACCGGCTGCTCGGCGCCAATGCCGCCCGGCACGCCAAGGGCGCCACCCCCGACCCGGCCCGGAACCCGTACACCGACGAGGCGATCGAGGCCCGGTACCACACCACGGTGATCGCGCTGATGGCGCTGGAACGAGCCTGGGTACGGCCCGGGGAACCCGCCGAGGAGCTGTCGAGGGAGGGCTTGCAGTGACCGGGGTGGGGGAGCAGGTGGGCGCTGCGCAGCCGCCGGGCGGCGCCGGGCCGCCTGGAGTGCTGGCGCTGTCGGGGCGGCCGGTCGGCGAGCTGACCCTGGAGGCTGTCCGCCGTGGCGAGATCACCCTGCCCGACTTGCGGATCCATCCTGAGTCCCTGGAGCGCCAGGCGGTCGTGGCCGAGGCGCACGGGAACCCGCAGCTGGCCGGGAACCTGCGCCGGGCCGCGGAGCTGACCGCGCTCGGCGACGACTGAGGTGCTGGCCATCTACGAGGCGCTGCGGCCCGGCCGGTCCACTGCGGCCCAGCTGACTGCGCTGGCCGCCTCCCTGACCGCGCGCGGGCTGCCCCGCTGCGCCGCGCTGCTCACCGAGGCCGCCGAGATCTACACGCGCCGCGGCCTGACGGCATGACGCTGGTAGCCGGGTTCATGATTGGGGTGCATTATGCGCCGCCGGCGGCGCATAATGCACCCCGGTCCTGGGGGTCTGGCCGGTGAGCGTGGTGGCGGGGGTTGATGTCGGGAACGCGACGACCGAGGTCGTCGTCCTGGACGGCGGGAGGCTACTCGCCGCGGACCGGCTGCCGACCAGGGGCCGCAAGGGATCGGTGGACTCGCTGCGCGTCGCGGCCGCGCTGGTCCGCCGGATCGAGCGGCGGCTGGGCACGACGATCGCCGAGGCGAGAATCGCGCCGCTGCGGGCCGTCGGCACCGCGACGCTGACCATCCCGGCCGTCGTCCCGGACACCGGGCGGCTGCGGGTGCTTGCCGCGGGGGTGGCCACGCCCGGCGGCGCTGGCACCTGCGTCGGCACGCCCCTGTGGTTGGACGGGCGGTGGTTGGACGGGCGGTGGTTGGACGGGCGGTGGTTGGACGGGCGCTTGCTGGACGCGGAGGGGTTGGACGGCGGGCTGCTGGATGGGGAGCGGCGGGGGGGAGAGCGGCTGGACGGGGACGGGCCGGGCGGCGCCACTCCCGCCGGGGCCGGGCCGGCTGCCGCGCGGGTCGCGCTGGTGCCTGCCGCCCTCGGTTACGCGGCGGCGGCGCGGCGGCTCCGCCAGCTGCTCGAAGCCGGGATCCCGGTCAGGGCCGTCCTGGTCGGCGGCGACGAGGGCGTGCTCATCGCCAACCGTCTCGGCGTCCCGGTCCCCGTCATCGACCAGGTCAACGTGGCCGTGGCCGCCGCTTGCACGCTGCTGGCCGTCGAGGTGCGGCGGCCCGGCCAGCCGCTGACCCTGCTGACCGATCCGGTCGCGCTGGCCGCCACGCCTGCGGCTCGGCGACGGTGAGGCCGGGGACGCCAACACCGTGAGCCGCGCCCTCCTCGACTACGGCAACGGGGTGATCGGGGTCGCTGCCGAGGCTGCGGGCGGGCCAGGGGTGGCCAGTCCAGCCCCGGCCGCTCCGGGACTGGTCACGGCCTCCCTGGCCGAGCCGTGGGTCGTGGCGCACGGCCGCCGGATCGGGCTGCGGGCCGCGTGCCGCGAGCTGGCGGGCTGGCCAGTCGGCACGGTCACCGCGCTCGGCACCCCGGACGGCGAGACCCGCCTGGACGACCTGTTCGCGGTGGACCTGGCCGCCGCGGCCGACACGGCCACCGCCCGGCGGGGCAGCGTGGGCCGGGCCGCGCTGGTCTCGTCGCTGCACCGGCTCACGCCCGGCTCCGACCACGCGGCCGTCCTCGCCGGCCTGCTCGGCTGCCCGGTCCGCTGCGTGCTCAGCGAGCCCGCCGCGGCCCGGCTGGGTGCGTCGACCACGCCGGGGGCCCGGCCCGACGCCGTCGTGGTCGACGTGGGGGCCGGCACCATCGACGTCATCGCGCCGGACGGTGAAGTGGTCGCGGCGGGCGCCGGTGACCTCCTCACAGTCGCGGTCGCGGAGACCCTGGGCGTGCCCCGTGCCGCGGCGGACTGGGTGAAACGGGGCCCGTGTGTGCGGCTCGACGGGAGTCAGCGGTTCGAGGCGGAAGACGGGACCCGCGGGTTCCTGGACGGCCCGGCCGACCCGGCCGCCGCCGGCATGCTCGCCGCCGCCGGGCCCGCCGGGTGGCTGCCGTTCGGCCGCCGGCACAGCCCGGCCGAGTGGCGGGCGATCCGGCTGCGCCTGAAGGAAGCCGTGTTCGCGGCCAACCTGGCCCGCGCGCTGCGCACGCTCGGCCGTGACCTGGGCCAGGTCCTGATCGTCGGCGGGCCGGCCGGGGACGACGAACTACTCGGCGTGCTGTTGCGCACGCTCCCGGAAGGTGTCACCGCCGGGCGGGGAAACGTCGGCGGCACCCTGGCCGGACCCGCCGCCGGGCACCGGCACGCCGCCGCCCTCGGCCTCGCGCTGGCCCGGCCGGAGCCGGTGGCCCGCTGAGCCGGGCCCGGCCGGGCCCGGCCGGAGCCGGTGGCCGCTGAGCCGCGTTCGGCCGGGCCCGGCCGAGGCCGTGGCCAGGCCGGGAGCCGGTGGCCCGCCGGGCTGAGGGCAGGGGAAGCGGAGCGCATGGCATCTCCCGGCGCGGTCGGCCGGTGCTGACCTTGGACGGCGAGGGCCGGCCCGGAAGGCCCAGGCTGGCGTGGCAAAGGTCCCTACCCGTTCGCCGGGCCGAGCGTCATGATCATCTTGTGGTGAGCCCGGCTTGACCGGCGCCGCTTTCTGGAGGGATCACATGTGCGAGTACTGCGGCTGCCAGGCCCTGGGCACGATCGATGAGCTGACCAGGGAACACGATCTCGTGGTCGACCTGATCAGCGACGTGCGGGGCGCCTTTGCCGATGCCGACCTTCCGCGGATGGCGGACCTCGCCCGCCAGATCACTGTCGTGCTGGGCCCGCATACCGAGGTCGAGGAGCACGGGCTGTTCCCCGCCCTCGCGGACGAATTCCCGGACTATATCGGCGCGCTGCGAGCCGAGCACCGGCGCATCGAAGCCGTGCTCGGCGAGGCCAGGTCAGGTACCCCGGCCGACCCGGCCTGGCCGGCCCGGCTGGCCGAGGCGATCCAGGTGCTACGCGAGCACATCCTCAAGGAACAGGACGGGGTCTTCCCGGCCGCGCTGGCCAGCCTGGGGGCTGCTGACTGGGAGGCGGCCGAAGCGGTCCGGCTCCGGGCCGGCTCTGCGCTCTCCGGCGTCGCCGGCTGAGCCGGGCCCAGCCGGCTGCCCCTCAGGACAGGACGCGCCGCCGGAAGTTACGCAGCCCCACGGCCAGGAACACCGCTGCGAACCCGACTACCACCGGGTAGATCACGTACAGGTGCATGTGCGGGGCCAGGGTGAACGCGGCCCGCATCCCCTCGTTCACGTAGATCAGCGGGTTGATCAGCACGATGGTCTGCAGCCAGTGCCAGCCGCCCACCGAGACCGGGGCCAGCCTGGTCCACGAGTAGTACGTGCCGCCCAGGAACGTGATCGGCAAGATGATGAAGCCGAACATCAGGCCGATGTTGCGCGGCTCGAAGCTGGTGCCGAGGACCAGGCCCAGGCCGGCCATGGCGATGCAGGCCAGCGGCACGAACGTGAGGATGATCCACCAGTGCAGCGAGAGGTGCGCGTGGACCCCGGGCGCGTGCACCACCGAGGCCATCGGCAGCACGATGATCGCCGAGATCACGCCCTGGGCCGCGCCCGACAGCACCTTGGCCACCGCGACCAGCCAGATCGGGCACGGTGCCTGAACCCGGTCCTCGATCTCCCGGGTGAAGCCGAACTCCTGCGCCATGTTCAGGGCGATGGACTGCACCCCCTGGAACATGATGGAGATGCCGACCACGCCGGGCACCAGGATGGTCGCGAACGCGGACTCGGCCGCCGTGCCGTGCCCGCCGCCGATCCCCTGGCCGATCTTCGGGAACACGAACAGGAACACGAAGCACAGCAGGAACGGCTGGATGACGGTGCGCAGCACGAACTCCCACCAGTGCTTGCGCAGCACCACCAGGTCACGCAGCATGAGCGCGCCCAGCGCGGTCCAGCTCGCCGCGGCCACGGACCGGGTCGGCCCGCCGCCGATCCGCTGCGGCGGCGCCTGCGGGGTCAGCGAGGTGGTCATCAGTCCCGCAGCTCCTTGCCGGTCAGGTTGATGAACACGGTCTCCAGGCTCGGCTCGGAGATGGACAGGTCGACCAGGTCGAACCCGCCGCGCTCCGCGGCCAGCACGATCCGCGGCACCAGCCGGTCACTGCCCTGCATGTGCAGCTGGACGCCGCCGTCCACCAGGCGGGTCCGGGTCACGCCGTCCACGTCCTGGCTGAGCAGCTCGGCCAGCCGCGCGGTGTCGCCCGCCGTCTTCACCGTGACCACCGTGTCGGCGCCGACGCTCTGCTTGAGCGCGGCCGGCGTGTCCAGGGCCAGGATCCGGCCGTGGTCCATGATCGCGACCCGGTCGCAGAGCTGGTCCGCTTCTTCCATGTAGTGCGTGGTGAGCAGGATCGTCTGGCCCTCGCCGTGCAGCTCGCGGAGCAGGTCCCACAGCGCGAGCCGGCTCTGCGGGTCCAGGCCCGCGGTGGGCTCGTCCAGGAACAGGACCGAGGGGCGGTGGAAGATGGCCCGGGCCACCATCAGCCGCTGGGCCATGCCGCCGGACAGTGCGTACACCGAGGCCTTCGCCCACTTGGACAGCTGGAACTGCTCGAGCAGCTCATCGGCGGTCCGCCGGGACGCCTTGGCCCCGATGCCGAACAGCCGGCCATGGAAGTACAGGTTCTCCCAGACGGTGAGCTGCCGGTCCAGCGTGTTCTGCTGGGACACGATCCCGCTCAGCTGCTTGGCCAGCGCCGGGTGCGCCGCGACGTCCATCCCGGCCAGGAAGGCCCGCCCGGAGGTCGGCACCACCCGGGTGGTGAGGATGCCCGCGGTCGTGGTCTTCCCGGCGCCGTTCGGCCCGAGCAAGCCGAAGATCTCCCCGGCTTCAACGCCCAGGTTCAGCCGGTCCACGGCGGCGAAGTCGGTCCCCGGGTAGACCTTGGTCAGATCCTCGGTGCGGATCACCGAGGCGGGCACGCCGTCCGGCTGCCCGACACTGCTCGCCGCCGCTGGTGCGCTACTCATAGCCTGCACATCCTAGCGAGTGAACCATAGGGCAACCTGGGGTAGGGATTCGCCGCGCTGGGCAAGCCCCCTGGCAAGATGCAGACCCTGGAGAGGAACGCGCGCATGGCCCGGGTACTGATCACCGGCTCGTCCGACGGCCTCGGCCTGATGGCCGGCGAGCTGCTGGCCCGCGACGGGCACGAGGTCACCCTGCACGCCCGCAACGAGGCCCGGGCCCGCGACGCCTGCGCCGCGCTGCCCGCCGCCGCGCATGTGGTGGTGGGGGACCTGGCCGCCATCCAGGGCATGCACCAGGTCGCCGAGCAGGCCAACAAGCTGGGCCGCTACGACGCGGTGATCCACAACGCGGGGGTCGGCTACCGGGAGGTGCACCGGCGCCAGACCCCGGACGGCCTCAGCCACGTGTTCGCCATCAACGTGCTGGCGCCGTACCTGCTCACCGCCCTGATGACGCGGCCGGACCGGCTGGTGTACCTGAGCTCCGGGATGCACCGGGGCGGGAACCCGACCTGTCTGACCTGCAGTGGGTCAGCAGGCCGTGGAATGGCTCGCAGGCCTACGCGGACTCCAAGCTGTTTGACGTGGTGCTGGCGTTCGCGGTGGCCCGCCGCTGGCCCGGCGTGCTCAGCAACGCCCTGGAGCCGGGCTGGGTGGCGACCAGGATGGGCGGCCCCGGCGCGCCGGACGACATGTCCCAGGCTCCGGTCACCCAGGCGTGGCTGGCGGTCAGCGACGACCCCGCGGCCATGGTGACCGGCCAGTACTTCTACCACCAGCGGACGCGCCCGTTCCACCCGGTCGCGTCCAGCCGGGCCGTGCAGGACCAGCTGCTCGCGGCCTGCGCCGAGCTGACGGGTGTCGAGCTGCCCAGCGAATCCCGGTGAACAAGGAGGCGCAATAAAAGCCGTGGTGTTCGCCGGCACCCGCGAGGTCGAGGTGCGGGATGTGCCCGACGCGGTCCTTGAGGCGCCTTCCGACGTGGTCGTCCGGGTCACCTCCAGCGCCATCTGCGGCACCGACCTGCACATGTATGACGGCCGCACCGGCGCGGACCCCGGGCCCGTCCTCGGGCACGAGCCGCTCGGTGTGGTCGAGCAGGCGGCCCGGCGGTGGAGCTGGTCAAGCCCGGTGACCGTGTGGTCATCTCGACCCACCTGTACTGCGGCGTGTGCATTAACTGTGCCCGCGGACTGTCCGCCGCCTGTCTGCGGGTCCGCCCCGGCGGCTTCGGTGCCGCATACGGGTATGCCGGGATGGGCCCGTACCGCGGCGCCCAGGCCGAGCCTCCGCGATCCCCGCGAGCCGGGTCGCGTGCGGCCTGTGTGGCTGGTGCTACCCGTATGCCGTCAGGTCGGCCGTCCCGCCTTCGTGATCAACTGATTGGTGTGCTGTCCCAGCGTCACCTATCAGTTGATCACGAAGCGGTGGGACCCGGAGGCCCCGCGGTGACCGGCCGGTTCACCCAGCTCGCGGCAGTGGCCGACCTGGTGCTGTTCCTGGCCAGCGACCGCACCGCGAACGTGACCGGGGCCGACTTCGCCATCGACGGCGGCCTGATCACGACCTCGTGATCCGGGGCCGACCCGGTCCCGGCCGCAACGTCCTTCAGGCGAGGTCCTGCCAGGTCCGGCCGGTGCGCACGCTGGCGCTCGCTCGGCCACGACGTCCGAGCCGGGCCGGGCCTCCTCGTCGCGGGTCTTGACCAGGATCCAGCGCCGCGGGCCGGTGCGGGTCAGCCCGAAACCGCCGGCGAGCTTGCTGCCGTGCAGCACGAAGGACAGGTGGCCCGGCTCCTCGCGGAGGATGTCGGCCGGGCCCTCATCCCAGATGATCACCGCGCCGCTGCCCCGCGCCTGGCCCTGGTGCACGCCCTCGAAGTCACCCGCGTCCAGGGAGTGGTCCTCGACCGGGACGGCCAGCCGCCGGACGGCGGGGTCGAGGGACGGGCCCCGGGGGACCGCCCAGGAGCGGAGCACGTCGCCGAACCGGAGCCGCAGGTCGAAGTGCAGCGTGGTCGCGTCGTGCAGCTGCACGACGAAACGGGAGTCGCTCACCCCGCGACCGTACCGCCCGCCAGGGCCGCCGCCGCTCGGGCCAGCTGCCGCTGGCGGGCCGAGCTGCCGCCCAGGCCAGCCGCCACTCAGGTCAGCAGTGCACCACCGTCGACCACGACCTGCGTCCCGGTCATGTACGAGGCCATGTCGGACACCAGGAACAAGACAACCTTGCCGATGTCATCGGGTTCACCCATCCGGCGCATCGGGATCGCGGCCAGGAACGCGGCCGTCAGCGCCTCGGTGTCCACCCCGGCGGCGGCGCCGCTGTTCATCGTCTGCACGCCCGGCGTGGCGATACCGCCGGGAGCCACCGCGTTCACCTGGATGTGTAGGACGCCAGCTCGAGCGCGGCGTTCTTCATGAAGCCCCAGACCGCGTGCTTGGTCGCGCCTTACGCGGCCAGGCCGATCATCGAGGGGGAGTGACGGTGGTCACGGGACCCGTGCGGGGCGTGTGGGCTCAGGCGGCCTGGGAGGGCCGGGCGGCCTGGGGGGGCCGGGCGGCCTGGGGGGCCGGGCGGCCTGGGCGGGCCGGGCGGCCTGGGGGGCCGGGCGGTCACGAGCGGTGGCCCGGCCCGAGCCCGCGCTGCATCAGCAGCGTGTCGACCCAGCGGCCGTGCTTGTACCCGACCCGGGTCAGCCGGCCCGCATCCGCGAACCCGCAGGCCCGGTGCAGCGCCACCGAGGCGGGCTCCCCGGAGTCGGCGATCACCGCGATGACCTGCCGGACACCCGCGTCCGCGCACCCGGTGAGCAGCGCCTCCAGCAGCAGCCTGCCCAGGCCCCGGCCGCGCTGCCCGGGCGCCAGGTACACCGAGTCCTCCGCCGTGTGCCGGTACGCAGGCTTGGGCCGCCACGGGCTCGCGTACGCGTAGCCGGCGACCGCGCCGCCGGTCTCGGCGACCAGGAACGGCAGTCCCCGCCCGGCCAGGCTGTCCAGCCGCTGCTGCCACTGCGGCAGGCCCGGCGGGTCCTCCTCGAACGTGGCGACGCTGTTCGTGACGTAGAACGCGAGGATCCCGGCCACGGCGGCGAGGTCGTCCCGGCCGGCCGGCCGGACCCGGGCCTGCTCCGGCTCCATCAGCACCCCTCGTCTCCCCGGCACTCCGCCGCTCCCGGGTCGCCCGGCGCGGCGCTGCCCCGATAAATTCGTTATAGTGAAAATAACGGTTATTATAGCGAAATGATTGATCTCGCGGACCTCGGGGCGCGGGTCCAGTCGCTGCGGCGGGACCGCGGGCTGACCCTGCAGGAACTGGCGGGGGCGGCCATGGTCAGCGCCAGCATGCTGTCCTCGGTGGAACGCGGCCGGAAGGCGCCCACCGTCGTGGTGCTCGCCCGCATCGCCGATGGCCTGGGCGTCCCGCTGGGCGAGCTGATCGCGCGGGCGGCAGCCGGGTCATCGTCCGCCGGGCCGGGGCCCAGGACGTGATCGACGAGCCCGGCGGGTGGCGCCGCGAGATCCTCACCCCGGTCGTGCCCGGCGTGAACTTCGAGTGGATCCGCACCACGCTGCCGCCGGGCGCCGATCCGGTCCGTTTCCGCCTACGCGCCGGGCTCACACGAGTTCGTGCTGGTCGAATCGGGGCAGCTGCGCCTGGGGATCGGGACCGAGGACGTCACGTTGCGGGCCGGTGACTCGGTTTACTTTCCCGCAGACGTCACGCACCGCTACACCAGCACGGGCGGCGCGCCCTGCGTGTACTACGTGGCCGCGCTGATCATGCGTCCCCGCGGCAACCGCTAGGTATCCAGGCCGGCCCGACCGCGGGGGGCGGCACCGGCCCGTGAGCTGGCCGAAAGCGGCCGGTAGATTTGGTACCCGAGCGACAGGGGGAGCGGTGCGCGATGACTGAGGAACCGGCCCGTCCGGGCGAGATCAGCATCGAGGCCGCGGCCCAGATCCTGGCCGGGCGCGATCCGGTACTGGCCCGGCTGGTCGACGAGGTGGGCCTGCCCAGCCTGCCGCCTCCCACCGAGACGCTTTTCGCGACGCTGGTCCGCTCCATCGTTTACCAGCAGCTGGCCGGCGCCGCGGCCGGGGCCATCCACCGCCGGCTGATCCTGGCCCTGGAAGGCGAGGTCACGCCCGAACGGATGCTGACCCTCACCCCCGAGACGATGCGCGCCGTCGGGCTGTCGGGCCGGAAGGCCGCCACGCTCCTGGACCTGTCCAGCAAGATCCTGGACGGCACCGTGTCGCTCGACCCGCAGGTGCTGGCCCGTGAGAGCAACGACGAGATCGTGGCCCGGCTGACCACGGTCCGCGGGATCGGCAAGTGGTCCGCGGAGATCTTCCTGATCTTCCAGCTCGGCCGCCTGGACGTGTGGCCCACCGGGGACCTCGCCATCCGCAGGGGATACGGCCTGGCCTGGGGGATTCCCACGCCAACCCCCCGGCAGCTTGACCTCCTGGGCGAGCCGTACCGCCCGTACCGGACCGTGCTGGCCTGGTACAGCTGGCGGGCCGCCCGGCTCTACGGGGGCACCGCGGCGACCGCCGTGAATGGCTGACTGACCCCGGTCCCGGCCGGGAAGGCCCGGCCGGAAAGGCCCGGCCGGGAAAGGCCCGGTCAGGCGAGGCCGAGGATCCGCTCGGCGTTGCCGCGCAGGACGGTGTTCAGGATGTCCGGGGGCAGTCCCAGGCCGGACAGCTCGGTCAGGCAGCGCTCCGGCGAGAGGAACGGGAAGTCGCTGCCCCACAGGAACTGCCCGGACAGCCTGCCGCGCATCTCCCGGATCACCTCGGGCGGGATCCGGCGCGGCGACCAGCCTGAGATGTCGATGTAGACGTTGGTCTTGTGCAGCGCGATGGCGGTCAGGTCGAGGTGCCACGGCCAGCCGAAGTGCGCGGCCACGACGGTCAGCCCGGGATGGGCGGCGGCCACCGGGTCGAGTTTGAGCGGGTGGGCGTAGTCCAGCCGGATGCCCTGCCCGCCCGGCTGCCGCAGGCGCCGATCCCGCTGGTCCCGGTGTGGAACAGGGCCAGCAGGCCGTGCTGCTCGCAGGCCGCGAAGATCGGCCAGTACTGCGGGTCGTTGGGGGAGAAGGCCTGCAGCGAGGGGTGGAACTTCACCCCCCGCAGCCCCAGGGCGGCGATGTTCGCCACCTCGGCCACGGCCGCCTCGCCCTTGTGCGGGTCGACCGAGCCCAGCCCGGTAAAGGCGTCCGGGTAGTCGTGGCAGGCCTGCGCCACCGTCTCGTTGGGGACCCAGGGCCGGCCGGTGGCCGTCTCGGCGTCCCAGGCCAGCAGGACCGCCTTGACCCGCAGGTCGCGGTACCGGGCGGCGAGTTCCTCCAGCGACTGCCGCTGCACCGGCGACCGGAAGTAGGCCTCGGCCGCCTCCACATACCCCGCCATGCTGGTGTCCAGCCAGTCCGGGGTGGGCAGATGCACGTGGAAGTCGACGGCACGCAGCGGCACGTGATCATCGTAACGGCCGCCCCGGTCCGGCGGCCGCGCCGCGCCGGCCCGCGCTGACCTGCCCCGTCCGGTCTGTGCGGTTGTCTCGCTCGCGCTGGCCCGCCCGGCTGTCCCGGTCTGGTTCGCTCGCCCGGTCTGGTTCGCTGGCCGGGTCTGGTTCGCTGGCCGGGTCTGGTTCGCTCGTCCGGTCCAGCTTGCGGGCCGTGGCCCGCTCGCGGGCGGTGGCCCGCAGGACCGGCAGCGCGAAGGCCGCGGTGGCCACCAGCCCGCCCAGGCCGGCCGCGGCGATGGCGGCACGCACCGGCACCACCGCGAGCAGCACGCCGCCCAGCAGGAGACCGGCCACGTTGGCCCCGTTGACGACCGCCCCGAACACCGCGAACGCCCGGCCCCGCATCGCGGAGGGCACTCGCCGGCCGAGCAGCACGGCGGCGGCGACGTTCACCCCGCCGTTGCCCAGGCCGCCGAGCACGCTCACCGGCGCCAGCCAGCCCACCGCGGGCACCGTGGCCATCAGGGCCACACCCAGGCAGGTGAGCGCCAGCGAACCGAGGAGGAGCCGGGCCACGCCCGGGTCGGACGGGCGGCGGCGCGCCACCCACCAGCCACCCGCCACCGAGGCGCTGACCCAGACGCTCTCCATCAGCCCGTACACGCCGGCCGTGGAGTGCAGCGCGGCCCGGATGAAAAACACCTCGGCCACGTTCACCAGGCTCGCCGCGGCTACCACCGCGCCGACCAGTACCACCGCCGCCCGGACCAGCGGATCCTGCCGCACCCGCCACTCGCCCCGCGCCCCACGGCCCGCTGCGCCCCTGGTCCCGTGCCGCGCCGCGCGGCCCGCCCCGTCCCGGCCCGTGTCCCGTCCCGGGCGGGCCGCGCCGTCCCGGCCGCGGGCGGGGGGCGACGCCGCGGCGGGTGCGGATCAGGCGGCCCGCGGCGGCGATGGCCAGGTAGCTGCCCGCGTCGGCGAGCAGCGGGACCCGCAACCCGAAACGCCCCATCAGCAGCCCGCCCAGCGCAGGCGCGAGCATCATGCCCATGTAGCCGGCGGTCTGGCTGAGCGCCATCGCCTTGGGCAGGTCATCGGCCGGGACCATGGACGGCAGCAGGGCGGACAGGCAGGGCTGGGTCACGGCCAGCCCGGCGGCCAGCACGGCCACCAGCGTGATGATCTCCGCCGGCCCGGACGCGAACGCCAGCGCCACGCAGGCGGCCGCCTGTGCCAGCCCGGTCGCGACCAGCAGAAGCCGGCTGTCCGCCCGGTCGGCCAGCCGTCCGGTCCAGCGGACCAGCAGCACGGGGGGAGCCGCCGCGGCGATCAGCACCGCGGCCACCGCGAACCCGCCCGCGCCGCGCTGCTGCAGTTCCAGTACCAGCGCGGTCGCGGCCAGGAAGTCACCGCACGAGGACACCGCCCGGGCCCCGCTGGCCAGATACACGTCCGTCCAGCGAGACCGTCGCACACGAGATGTGAAGGACATACTTCGAAGTATGCCCTTCACATCGGAGATTGGCAACGCCAGGCCGCTCGCGGCCCATGCGTAACTGCCCGGCCGGTTCCAGCCGCTTGGCTGCAGCAGCCCTCCATGATCCTGGGCCATTACTGCGAAATAGCAGCACCAATAGCCCAGGATCATGGGAGGGCGGTGGCAAATGGCGCACCAATGGCCCAGGATCAGGGAGGGCGGTGGGCGCGCCGCGCACCAATGGCCCAGGATCATGGGAGGGCGGTGGGCGCGCCGCGCACCATGGCCCAGGATCATGGGGGCGGTGGGCCCGCGCAGCATCGATGCTGCTGGGACTGGGTGCGGGACGGCTGGGACGCGCCCGAGGCCGGCGAGGCCGGCGTCGGGCCAGGCGGCACACCCGCGGGAGCGGGGCGTTAGCTGGGGAGGGCGCGGACGGCCAGGGAGACCGGGCGGGTCCCAGGGGGCAAGTCCGCGCGGCGGCCCTTGCGGTAGGGGGCGAACAGTGCCTCCACGGCCTGGCCCAGCGCGGTCAGCTCCTCCGCCGTGACCTGGAGCGTCGAGTCCATGAAGAACGCCGCGTCCTGCCACTCCGGGGGATCGGCGTCGAGCCGGGACAGGTACCGGCGAACCCGGACGTCGTCCCAGGCCAGCAGCGACTCCAGCAACGCGTGCAGCGCCTCGCGTCCCTCGGGGGTCAGGTCCGCGACCCCACTCAGCCCGTAGCGCCCGGCCGTGACGCGCCACAACCTTTCCCGGCCGTCGCCCCGTCCCGGCGCGGCTTCCACCAGTCCCGCCCGGGCCAGTGCGCGCAGGTGGTAGCTGGTCGCGCTCGGCGACAAGCCCACCACCCCGGCGCACTCCGTCGCGGTGGCCGGCCCGCCGTTGCGGAGATGCTCCAGCAGCGCCAGGCGGGCGGGGTGGGCCATGGCCCGCATGACGGCGGCATCCAGGGTGGACGTCGGCTGCCCTACGCCTGGCTCCGCATTCGCGCTCACCCGGCCAAGATAGCCGGGCGGAGCGGCCCCGGACAGTCCGCCGTGCGCGTGTCACACGCCGGGCCGCTGCGTCGTCACCTGGGCATGAGAATCGCCATTGCAGGAGGAACGGGAACGGTCGGCCGCCACCTCACGGCCGAGCTGAATTCGCGCGGGCATGAGGTCCGGGTGCTCAGCCGCAACGCCCCCGAGTACCGCGTGGACCTGGTCACCGGGGAGGGGCTCGAGCCCGCGCTGCGCGGCTGCGACGTCGTCGTGGACGCCAGCAACAACGCCGGGCGGAAGGCGGCGGCGGTCCTGGTCAACGGGACCCGGCGGCTGCTGGCCGTGGAGCAGGCCGCCGGGGTGAGTCATCATGTGTGCATGTCGATCGTGGGCTGTGACCAGCTGCCGATGGGCTACTACCGGGTCAAGACGGACCAGGAGAACCTGGTCGCGCAGGGCCCGGTGCCGTGGACCATCGTCCGGGCCACCCAGTTCCACGAGCTGGTCGCCAAGGCTTTCCAGGCCGCCGCCCGGTTCCGGGTACTGCCGGCACCGCGCGCGCTGCTGCAGCCGATAGCGGCGGCGGAAGTCGCCCGCTACGTGGCCGGCGTGGCCGAGCAGCCACCGCGCCGGGCACGGCCCGAGGTGGCCGGGCCTGAGGTCACCGGGCTGCGCACGCTGGCCCGCACCTGGCGGTCGGTCACCGGCCGCCCTCTCGCGCTGCTCCCGCTGTACGTGCCGGGCCAGGCCGGCCGGGCTCTGCGCGCCGGGACGCTCACCTCGGGGCAGGCTGAGGTCTGCGGCCGCGTTTCGTTTGCTGCCTGGCTGGAAGCGGGGGCGGGCGCGGCCGTCACCGCGCGCGGCGGGCCGGAGCCCCGGTGACCGGGCGCGCCCACCAGCCACCGACGCCGGAGCGCGGGGCGGAGGAGCTGGCGCAGGCGTTCGAGGCGCAGCGGCCGCGGCTGCTCCGGGTGGCCTACGCGACGACCGGCTCGCTGGCCGAGGCCGAGGACTGCGTGCAGGAAGCGTGGCTGCGACTGCTCCGTGTCGAGGATCCGGGCTCGATCCGTGACCTAGGGGCCTGGCTGACCACCGCGGTCAGCAGGCTGGCGCTCGACGTGCTGGGCAGCGCGCGGGCGCGGCGGGAACGCTACATCGGCCCGTGGCTGCCCGAACCGCTGGTGGAGGACCTGAGCGGCACCGATCCGGCCGACCGGGTCACCCTGGATGAGTCGGTGAGCATGGCGCTGCTCGTGGTGCTGGAGCGGCTGTCGCCCGCGGAGCGGACCTCGTTCCTGCTGCACGACGTGTTCGGGATGTCGTTCACCGAGGTGGCCGGGGTGGTCGGCCGGTCGCCCGCCGCGGTGCGGCAGCTGGCGTCCCGCGCGCGGCAGCACGTGGACGACGGCCGCCCGCGGTTCCCGCCCACAGCTGCGGAGCAGGAGGAACTGGTCACCGCGTTCGCCGCGGCTTGCGCCCGGGGGGACCTGGAGGGCCTGGTCGCCCTGCTCGATCCCGGCGTGGTGTGGCGTGCCGACGGCGGCGGCAAGGTCATCGCGACGCGGCGGGTCGCGCACGGCGCGGACGAGGTGGCGCGGTGGCTGCTCGGGTTCATGCGGCGGCCGCCCACCCTGGTGCGGGTGGCCACCGTCAACGGCGGGCCCGGCCTGGTCGTGCGCGACGGCGGCGGGGTACTGACCGTCGTCGCCTTCACCGTCGACCGGGGCCGGATCACCGCCCTGGACGCGATCCGCAACCCGGACAAGCTCACCGCGGTCCGCGAGCTGGCCGATTAGAGCGTGTCCCGCTGGACCCGCGATGGCCGGCTAGCGGCGCGAGCGGTAGCGGACCGGAGGGCGGTGAACTCCTCCGGCGATCCGCGCGGGCGCCCGCGCCGACCCCGCCCCGTCCAGCCGGCGCAATCGTCCCCGGCCGAGACGGAAGCCGAGACGGAGGCTAGGGCGGACGCGCCTTAGGCGCTCGTGTCCCGCGTGTCCTGCGTGTCCCGCGTGACCCGGCAGACTGCCTGGCCCGCGTCCCCGGTGCCCGCACCCTGACCGTCTGCCTTTTGACCGGCGGGATGCGGCCGCCAGACCACGACCCAGAGGATGGACGCCGTCACCAGGAAGCAGATCCCCAGGCCGAAAAGGAGGTCGAGCCGGGTGAGGCCCGGGATGGTGCTCGGGACGAGGACCTGGCGCAGGGGAAGTATGGCCACCAAGGCGGCGGCCAGGCCGAACGCCGCGTCCGCCGGCTCCAGGGCCTTCTGCTGGGCCAACCGCTTGAATGACAGCAGCGTGATCAGCAGCAGAAATGGCATCGCGGCGACGAAGTAGGTATAGGCGATTATCCATGTGGGACGGTTCACGGTAAAGAAGAACTGATGCTCGGCGGGCTGATTTGGATAACCCGTGAAGGAGGATGTCGGCGGGTCAGTCTGCACGCCGACCCGCAGATCCTCGTCACGCGACATCATGACAATGGAGGAAGGGAGCGTTGACCCGTCCTGGCTGTGCCCGGTGATCACGCCCACCTGGTCGTCCAGTTCGTACCAGTCTTGCGGGAACGCGCGCGGCTGCCCGAGGAGAGACAGGGTCCAGGTGGACCGGTAGGCTGCGCGCTGATCCAGGTTGTCCTGATGGAGGGGCACGACGCAGTGCGTCGGCGGGGCCGCGGCCAGGACCGATACGGCTACTGGTATCTCGAAATTGCTGAGCCCGCTGTTGCTCTTGACCACGACGGACACGTTCTTGTAGCCCTGCTCCGACAGGCTGGTGAGCTCCGCCTTTCCCTGGCCGGTCACGCCGACCAGGACCCCCAGGGAAACGTCCGGGACGCTCGGATTGAGGCCGAGGAATTCAAACGTGACGCACAGATCGGCGGGAATGCCATCTGCGTTTGACGAGTAGACCTGGGTGGGCCTCCCGTAATAATCGTCCCTGGGCGAGGCAAGATTAACGGCTGGATATCCCAGCGGCCGGAACCCGGCCGAGTCGGAATTATTCTGGAGCAGGAGAATGACAGGGATCACCGGCAGGGCGCAGATTATAGGAGTAAGGATAAGTTTCACCCACGTCCAGCTGAGCACCCTTAATAGCAGGCTTTGTTGGGTATCGTTGCTGTCTGTGCACATTTGCCCCCCCACGGCCAGCGGCCCGCTTCTGTATGTAGCCCATATCGTCCACTGAGCACAACCCCGACGGAACGGACTTTGCTTGACCCGGCCAGTAACCTCGTCAACACAAGCGTTGACCCGGCAGGGAGGACCCCCGGTGAGCGCCGCTGCTGAGCCCGAACCCGTAACCCCGCCAGCCGTATCCGGGCCGCTCCGCAGGTCATCGAGCTGGCCCGGCACGCCGGGCACGACATCAACTACGTGTCCCTGGCGGGCGCGCTGGCTCATATCGGCCGGGCCGGCCAGCCGCCGGTTCCCCCGCTGACTGGTCGGCGACATGGGCGGCGGCGGGTTGTTCCTCGCCTTCGGCGTGGTGTGCGGGCTGCTCGAGGCGCGCCGGACCGGCCGGGGGCGTCGCTGGATGGCGCCGCGCTGGCCGGCCTCCGGGATCAGGGTGTTGTTGCTTGACCGTCCGTAACGCCTGATTCGCTGGCCGCCTGCTGGCGTGATCGCCGGGGTCAGCGGGTCGGCCGTGGCGCCGGGCGCCCGGGCCAGGTCGATGAGGCCGGCAGCGGGCCCGCTCCTCCGAGGTCCTGCTCGGCGCGCCCGCCTACCACCACGAGCTCCTGGCCCGCCACCTCGGCCTCTGACACATCAGCGCGGTTCAAAGTGCGCGCGGGGCGCGCACCGTGCACCGCACTGATGGGGGAGTGGCCTACTTGCCGTCTGCTTCGACCAGGCGCTCGATGAGCTCGGGGACGTTGCCGGACTTGGGCAGGCCCCGCTTGGCCAGCAGGTCGCTCAGCTGGGCCTTGGTCAGGCCCTCGTAGCGCTCGCGGGCGTGCTGGTGAGCCTGCCTGGCCTGCTCGCGCTCGACCTTGCGGGCCTCAAGGGCCATCTCCTTCTCGGCCTGCTCCGCCTGGGCGGCCCGCTCGGCGGCGGCCCGCTCCGCCTTGGCGGCCTGCTCGGCGGCGGCGCGCTCCAGCTTGGCGGCCTGCTCGGCGGTGGCCCGCTCTGCCTTGGCGGCCTGCTCGGCGGCGGCGGCCTCGAACGACTCGGCCCGCTCGCGCATGACCTCTCCCGCCGACATGGCCCGCTCGCGCACGACCTGGCCGGCGGACTCCGTCTGCTCCCGGACGGCGCCCGTCAGCGTGCCCGCCGCCTGCGCCCACCGGACGGTGATCTCGCGGTTGATGTCCACGGCCCGCTGCACCAGGTCGAAGTAGCGTTCTACGGCCGGCACGAGGTCAACCTCCGGCACCGCGGGGAACAGGCCAGTTAGCCTGCGCACACCCTGGGTCCAGGAATCAGCGGCCTTCTCCACCACCTCGCTGGCCTGACTCGCCACAGCGCTGTACTGCCTGGTCATCATCGTCATTTCATGCCTCCGTAAGATTCGAATGTCGTGCTCAGTATATCAAGCAAAAAGTGCTTGCTAGAGAAGGCAGTGGTGATCTTGCGCACTTCCGGGGGACGGGCTGGCTCCGGTGCGTCGCGGGAGCCGGCCTGCACGCGGCGGACGCCGGCTTCGGCGCGGACACCGCGGACGTGGCCGAGGTGGACGGCCTGACCCTGATCGACGAGGCGCTCAGGCTGGAGGCCGCCGGGTTCGCGGCCCCCGGTGAGGGCCTGCGGACCCTGGCCGAGGACCCCCGCGCCAACCCGTCCGGCGGGGGCGCCGCCGGCTGATTCCGAGCCGAGCATGGTCCTGGTCCAGGTGGTCGAGAGCGTGCTGCAGCTGCGTGGTACCGCGGGTTCCGTTCAACAACGGTCCGTCCGGCGTGCCGTCGCCACCGGCGGCTCTGTGGTCGCCGGCCGACGCCGGGCATCGACGCGGTGGTGCGCGCCATGTGGCGGCGCACCGGGCAGCCCGGGCTCTGGATCATGGGCGGCAGCCCGCGGCAGTGCGGCCCTTACTCCAAGTACCTGGCCCGGCAGATCAAGGGGGGCCTGGAAGGGCTGGTGCCGCCGGCGGCTGATCGCCTGGCGCCGGGGCGGCCGGGAACACCCCCGAGCTGAGCCCGTTCAGCACTATCTCGGTGAACGACCGGCCGATCTCGGCCGCGCCCGGCATGCCGCTGGCTCCCTCGCGATACCAGCGGTGCGTCCAGTTGACCATCCCGATGATGCCGTAGGCGATGACCCGGGCCGGCCCGACCCGGCGGATCGAGCCGTCCGCGAAGCCGGACTCGACGATCCCGATGACCGCGTCGTCATACCGCTTGTTGATCACCGTCATCTGACGAGCCCAGGCGGACCGGCGGTCCGCGACCTTGCTGAGGTCCTCCTGGATGTACACGAACAGGTAGGGGTAGTGGGCCGAGTAGGACAGCATGAGCGCGGTGATCAGGTGGCCCAGCTTGTCCACCGGGGCCCCTCGCCGTCCCGGATCGCCTCGGCCTGCTGGGCGTTGGCCTCGGCGGCGCCCCGGACGATCTCGTGGAACAGCTCTTCCTTGCTGCCGATGTAGTAGTAGAGGGACGCGCGGTCGGTGCCCAGGCTCTCCGCGACGTCGGCGAGGCTGGCGCCCCGGAACCCCTTCTCGCGGAAGATCCTGGCCGCCGTCGCGATGATCTCGGCGCGGCGCTCAGCGTAGGCAGCGCCCCCCTCGGCGAGGGCGGCAGCTCGCCGGCGGCTGATACCGCTCTGCATTCGCACGTCCCATTCCGTTGTGCTGCGCAGCGCGTCCAGCGCGCCGGAGGCACGAGTCCCAGCCAGTATGGCTGACCGCCATGGTCTCACGCCGGGGCGCCGGGGGCGCGGGTCCGGCGATGCCGCTCGGGTCCGGCTAGCCGCCGTGTCCGGCTAGACTGCCGTGTCCGGCTAGGCCGCCGTGTCCGGCTAGGCCGCCGTGTCCGGTGGCCCAGTGCCCAGTCTGGTCAACGTACGCGTTGATCCCACGGTCCAGGACCGCTAGCATCAGCCCGGAGGGCCCGGCCCCGGCGGTCAGCGGCCCAGCGCGGGTGCCTGCAGCATGACCTGCCACGGGCGCACCGTGACCGTGAAGAAGCCGCCCGCGACGCTGCTGTCCTCTTCGGTGGCCAGTTCCCGGGCCCGGCCGAGCTGGCCGGGCCCGGGCAGCCGCAAGATGGTCATGCCCTCACCTGGCCTGTCCGTCAGCGGGCCGGCCGCGACCAGGTAGCCGGCGTCGCGCATCCGGGCGAGGAAGGCCAGGTGCTCGGCGAACCGCGCGTCCTCGAACAGCGCGGCCCCGTCCGGCGCGGCCGGGCCGGGACGGTGCAGCAGGGCCACCCAGGTCTCACCGTCGGCGTCCGGGACACCGCGGGCGGTGTGATCGCGGTAGCGGCCAAGCACCAGGGGCCAGCCGAGGTCGTACTCGGCGCGGGCCGCGGCCGGGTCCGCGAACCGCTCCCACCCCCCGTGCGTCAGCGTCACCAGCGTCTGCGAGTCCGCCGCCGTGAACGTGACCTCCACGTCGCTGGCCTGGTCCGGCGGTCCGCCGGGGTGCCAGGTGAACTCGACGGCGGCGGCCGGTTCCCAGCGGGTGACCGTGCCCCACACCGTGGCCTCACCGGCCGCCGAGCGTTCTACGATCCGCCCGTCGGTGAACCCGACCGTGCCGCCGGGCCCGTAGACACTCAGGTCATCCAGCGGCCACCACTGGCCGATCCGGTCGGTGAACACCGCGAACGCGGTGGCCGGGTCCGCGTCGACCAGGATTTCGCGGCGGATCGGTGGCAGGCCCCCACGCGGCGGGTTGTCAGGCCTGTCGCTCATGGTGCTCCCTCCTGAGGTGCAGCGGCCGCCCGGCTGACGTCGGCGGCGTAGGCGGCCAGGACGCTGTCCCATGTCCGGGTCAGCCACTCCTGTGCGATCGCCATGCCACCCGGCGCGAGCAGGTACAGGTTCCGGGTGCCCACGGTGCGGTGGTCGATCAGGCCGGCGTTGCTCAGCACTCTCAGGTGCTTGCTCACCGCCGGGCGGCCTACCGGCAGGCGCTCGGCCAGCAGCCCGACCGGCGTCGGCCCCTCGTGCAGCAGTTCGAGGATGCGACGGCGGACCGGCTCGCCGAGCGCGTCGAAGACCCTATCCACGGCGGGGCTGCTGGCTGGTTGGTTACTCATCGGCAACGGTTACTCTAGAGCAACCAAAGATCGGACCGCAAGCCCGGGGGCCGGCCGCCGCGGGGCCGACGGGGCGTCTACCTGCTGGCCACCCTGCGCCTGGCCGCCAGGCGCAGGCCAGGTACCAGCTGGGGCACCCGCTGGCGATAGCGCGGGTAATCGTCAGGAAACTCGGCCAGCATGAGCCGTTCCTCGACGCGGATTTTGATCTCCAGAAGGACCAGGAAAACAGGGAAGGGCAGGATCCACCGCCCGCCCCCGGCCAGCAGCAGGGAGCCGAGCATCATGCCCAGCATCCCGGTGTAGATCGGATGCCTGGTGACGCCGTACGGCCCGCTGGTGCGGAGCTGATGAAGCTGCTTCACCGAGGGTGCGCCGCTCCACATCGTGCCCAGCACGAGCCTGGCCCACAGCGTGAACGCCGTGGCAGCCAGCAGGATGGCCAGCCCCAGAAGGCGGATCCACGGCGCCGGGTGCAGGGCCAGCGACTTCCAGGCCGCCCTGGGTACCGCGACCCACGCCACGGCCACGATGAGCCAGCCCGTCCACGGGGGCCACGTGCGGGTCTGTTCCGCCGCCGGGGCCCGGGACTGGTTGTAAATCGCGCCGGCGAGCCAGGTCAGCGCGAAGGCGCCCCAGCACGCCGCGAGGCCGACTGCCGCCAGCAGGTTCAGCTGTTGCTGCGTCACGCGGCCAAGGTTGCCACGGCACGCCTCGTGTCAACAGTCTGCTGGGCCGGCCATTGTCTGGCCGCCCCGATCAGGCCTCCTGGCCCGGCTGGCCGCCCCGATCAGGCCTTCCTGGCCCGGCTGGGCGCCACCCGCGGCGGCTCACCGGGCTGCTTCGGGTACACCGGCGGCCAGGGTGCGTCCAGCAACCCGGAGGCGAGATCCCGTTCACTCATGGCCAGCAGCGGCTGCAGCGACTGCGGCGCGTCGTTCATCCCCTCCCACGGGTCGCCGGCTCCGGCCAGCCGGGCGGCCATGGCCGCCACCGTGAACTGATCCGGGTGGATCTCATCGAGCTCGTCCCAGGCCAGCGGCGTGGATACCTGGGCGCCGGGCCGCGCGCGCACGGACCAGGCGCCGAACACCGTCTTGTGCGGCGCGTTCTGGTTGTAGTCCACGAACACCCGCTGGCCGCGTTCCTCTTTCCACCACGCCGCGGTGATGAGGTCGGGCCGCCGCCGCTCCAGCTCACGGGCCACAGCCACGGCGGCCGCACGGACCTGGTAGGAGTCCCAGCGCGGCTGGAGCCGGACGTACACGTGCAGCCCTCGGTTGCCGGTTGTCTTGATATAACCGGCGATGCCCACCTCGGTGAGCAGCCGCCCGAGCTCGCGGGCGGCCTCCCGGATCTGCGGGAACTCCACGCCAGGGGTGGGATCCAGGTCGATCCGCAGCTCGTCGGTGTGCCCCGGGTCGCCGGCCAGGTAAGGCCAGACGTGGAACCCCAGGCAGCCGAGGTTGACCGCCCACAGCACGTGATCGGTATCCGCGGCGACGAGGGCCTGCGACGTGGTGCCGTTGGGAGTGGACACCGTCGTGGTCTGCAGCCAGTCCGGCGCGTTCCTGGGCACCCGCTTCTGGAAGAACGACGGGCCGCTGGCGCCCTCCGGGAAGCGCTGGAGCAGCACCGGCCGCCCGCCCATGGTCCGCATCAGCGGCCCGGCGACCCGCAGGTAGTGCTCGGCCAGATCGGCCTTGGTCTCACCGCGCTCGGGGAAGAGCACCTTGTCCGGGTGGGTGATGAGGCCGCTGCGCATGATGTCTCATTCCTGGGCGGGAACCGTCTGACCAGGCTACTCACCGGGTGCCTGCCGCCCGGGGAGGCCTGGCCGGCGGTCGGCGCGGCCTGGCCGGGCGGCCGGGGACGCCTCGCCGGGCGGGAAGGACAGCTGGCCCGGCGATGAGTTCCGCGTCCCGGCCGCGTCCTAGTCAGCATGAGCGACACGATGGTGGATCTCACGCCCGCGGCGCAGCGGCTGGCCGATCTGGTCGCACGGGTCGGCGATGACGAGCTGGGCAGGCCGACACCCTGTCCCGCGTACACCCTCGCTGACCTGGGGAGCACGTGGGGCCTGGCGCTGGCCTTCCGGGCCGCGGCGGAGAAGGACACCGCCAGCCCGCCGGACGTGGCGCATGACTTCCTCGCGATGCTCGCCAGCCCGGACGCCCCCGCCGGACCGGAGGTCGCGTTCGGGCCATCCCGGGAGGTGCCGGGCGACGCGCCGGCCCTGGACAGGGTGGTGGCGCTGGCGGGCCGTGATCCCGCCTGGGCGGCCGGATGACCCTGCAGAACGGCACAGCCGCCCGGCCCGGGGGCCCGGGCGGCTGTGCGAAGACCGCCTGATGGCTGGCCGCCCGGCAGGTAGATGACGACCGGCGGGCGGTTAACGGGGCCGTGTCGTGAACGTGGGCGCCGTGCCGTCGAGCCCGCGCCACAGGTACTCGGTGAGCAGGATGCCCGACCTGCGTTCCTCGGCGGGGTCGGCGGGCAGCGGCCAGCGCAGCGCCTCGTACAGACCGGGCCGGTAGAGATCGAACGCGGCCTCCATGAGGTCGCCGAATACCTCCGCACGGTCGGGCACCCAGAAGAAGTACGCGGCACAGGCCACAGCCAGCCCCACGGGGATGGCCCACGGTGTCATGGTGCCCCAGACCAGGAACAGAATGCCCCACAGGCAAGCAGCCCCAGCGGAGTCCAGGCTGGCCCGGGACGCGGCCAGCTCATCCCGGGCTCGGTCGGTCAGGGTCAGCCAGAACTGGGGCCAGCATTTGACGGCGTCCAGCCCGTACTTGTCGTACGGCCGGCTCTCGGCGGCCCGCAGGACGTTACCAACCCGGGTCGGCATCAGCCGGCCGGGAACGCTCGGCATATGCCGGAGCCGCTGATCGAGGCGGTTGTAGCGGGCGCGATCGTCAGCGGTGGCCTCTTCACCGTCTACCTTGGCGGCCAGTTTCCCCCACGTGCTGGCCAGCTTGTCCAGCTGGGCCGCACGCGGGCGGATCAGGGGACCGCGCAGGAAATCGAGCCACGATGGCCAGTAGCCTTCCATGGCCCGCAGCACAGGCAGGGTGAGCCGCTGTATGACGGCACCTGAGCCAGCGATCCCGGCCAGGGCGGCACCGAGCAGAACGGCCTGCACCACTCCTGATTGCCCGGTGAACCAGCTGACCGGGCGATGGAGAGCCTTGACGCCACCGTGTCCGAGCAGGTAAGCGAGCAGCCCGCCGACCCAGAACAGCAGGGCTGGTGCCGCCTCTGCTGTCAGCCGGTCGGCCAGCTTCGCGCTGACGCTGTCGAAGAATCTGGAGAGCATGATCGTTATAGGCAGGCCGCGGGCCTGGCCGGGACGAGGTCAACTCCGTGGGTGGTGCATTTCGGCACGTGCTCGCCTACGGCCCGCCGGTACCAGACGGTATCGCCGTTTTCGGGACACACATACTTGGCCGCGGCGAGTGCTTCCCCCCGTCCGGCGAGAGGGGCGAATCCGCGAGTCCGGCCCGACAGCGGCTCGGGTGGCATTCCGCGCTGCAGGAACTTGGCCGCCCAGTTGTGGACGTCGGCGGGATCGCTGAGCCGGTCGAGGATGTGCTGATCGACGGTGTGGCCAGCTGCCGCCCTGGCCAGCAACGCGGCGAGTTCCTGGTCGAGGGCCCGGGCGTGCTCCACTGCCTCCTGGCCGGAGCCAAACAACGTGGGCAAGAACGGCCGGATCGTCCGGGCCAGGTCGAGGATCATGTCGTCGTTGGCCATCGTGTGCTCCATGTGGTCCGGGCTCCTCTCACCGTCCGGTGTACGTGAAGGCGGCCCAGTAGTGGGGATGGTCGTGCGCGCGGGCGCTGGCCCAGAAGGCCTGGACCGCGGGCGGCCCGGGCGGCGCGGCTAGCTCCTCGATCTCGGGGAACGCGGCCAGCTTGTCTGCGTTGGTCGTGTCACGCACCCATTGCATGGCCCTGCGCAGGGCCTCAGCGGGTTCGCACCCGTCCTGCCGCCACAACTGGTAGAAGCGGACCATCAGAAGGGCCGTGCAGACGTCATTGACCGGCCAGAGCGACCCGACCACCCCGGCCGCCCCGGCTTGCAGCAGGCCGCTGGGCAGGCTCACCACCTCATCGGGCAGATCCAGGCCGGGGAAAGCGGTCTCGCACGCGGACAGGACGGCGAGCCGGGTGCCGTCCAGCCGCTGTTCCAGCACGTCACCCAGGGTGAGTAGCTCACCATCCGCCATAATCAGCGAGCTCTCCAGCGGGCGGTAAGCGTCGGCGTATCCGTGGCAGGCGAAATGCAGGATGTCGTAGTCGGGCATGGCCGCCACGACCGCAGCCCGGGTGGCCTTCCGGCCGGATAGGCGCAGCGTTCGCGGGACGGCCGCCAGGGCGGCCCTGACTTCCACTCCGACGTAGGGCAGGGGCAGTGCGTCCGTCGGCTGCGGGTCGTCAACCGCGAGCGCCGCGACCGGGGGAGGCTGCCGCTCCGGCTCCTGCAGGGCCCGCGCACTCGGTGCGTACGTCAGGAGGACGTCGTCACACGCGTAGCGGCATCCGGTTGGCGCGTCCGGGGCTTCGCGCCAGGCGGCGCCCAGCGGCAGCAGGCCCAGCAGGCTGTCCGGCAGCAGGATCATCGCTGGTGCTGCGCCCGCGGCGGCGAGCACGGGCGCCATGACCGCGTCCCACAGCCACCGGGTCATGGCATCGAGCTCAGCCGCCCAGGCGCCGGGATCGCCGTCCAGCCGAGCCTGGAGGTGATCGGCGGCCTTCTCGTGCACGATCGCCGCGGTCAGGCCAGGTAGCTCGACAGTGGCCGCTCCCGGGCCGGGACCGACAATGAGCGCTATCCCGCCAGGCTCACTGGCCGCGAGGTAGACCAACGGCACGGCGGACGCCACCGCGGCTACTTCCGCGAAGGTCGGCGGGTCGAGGAAATGCTCGTAACCCTGGACCGTCCGAATGTCCGCGATCACCTCGTCGAGCTGGCGTTGAGCCCGTTCACGGGGCTCTGCGCCGGTGTCCTCGAGCGCAGCCAACTGCCTGGCTATCTGCTGGTACTGGGTGGCGAGCTCGCCGCGTCCGGCTCGCTGCAGGCCTGCCAGGTGCGCCTGGTCACCTTGCAGGGCCTCGGCGAGCAGCAGGGCACGGCCGCCTTCCAGCGCCGCGACGGCAGCTTCCAGGTCTCCTGCCTGCGCCAGCGCGTAAGCGGCGCGCGCCGGGATCCCGCGGGCTTTGCGCAGCCAAGCCTCCTTGTGCGCTCGCGCCTGCTGCCTGCGGGCGAGGCGGCTCATCGCCTCGAGCCCGTAGCGGCACGCTTCAGCCGCTTCCCGCCATGAGCCACGGGCGACCGCCCACCAGCTCCACAGGTCGGCTGCCGCCAGGCCCGGCATGGGAGGTGTATGCGGGCTCTGGCAGCAGGAACGGTAGGTGGTGATCGCCTCGCTGAAGTCGGCCTCCGCGGCGCCGCGCTGATATCGCGCGCGCAGCCCGGCGGCCAAGTTGGACTGGGCGACCGTCCATTCCGCCGAGCCCGGGACTGAATGACGCGCTGCCTCACGGAAGAGGCCGATGGCCGTATCGAGGTCATCCGGCTCGCCGCCGTTGTAGTAACGCGACGCGAGAGCGTTGCCGAGGTTGTTGCGGTACTGGGCGCGGTCCGGGGCGTCGGCCGGCAGCACGGAGAGCGCTTCCTCGCAGCAGGCCAAGCCTCGTTCCAGGTCCTGCCGTTGCCCTTCCCGCAGAAAGCGCAGGCGCAGGGTACTGGCCAGGTTCCCGAGCCGGGCGGCGCGGTTGGTTCCTGGATCCGGCGAGTGGACCACTGCCTCCTCGAAGGCGGCGATGGCCCGGTCGAGGTCGGCTTCGTCCTCGGTCATCTCGAAGCGCAACTGCAGGTCAACCCCGAGGGTGGTGAGGCATGTCGGCCACCGCTCCTCACCGGGACGGCAGTGCGCGATCGCCTCGCGGGCGAACCCGATAGCACGTTCCAGGTCTCTTACCGAGCCAGTGAGGTAGGAACGCCTGCCCAGCACGTCAGCGAGGTTATTGAGACCGAGGAGCCGGGTACCCGCGTCCACTGTCGGCGCACCGAGCAATTCCTGGTAGCCGATGATGGCCCGGTCCACGTCGGAAGGGTCACCGGTGCGGCGGTGCCGCTGGTCCAGCATTGTGGCCAGCTGGTACAGCGCATCGGCCCACCCGTCGTCCCGGACCGGCCAGCTGGCCTGGGCCTGGTCGGACGCCTCGATGCTCCGGTCCAGGTCGGCCGGGTCAGCGGTGCGCGAGTAACGGAGGGCCAGGGCATGGCCCAGCTTGGCCAGTACGACGTGCCGGGTGGTCGCATCACCTGGCCGCTCGTCCGCTGCTTGCCCGAGTGCCGCTATCGCGCGGTCCAGGTCGCCCGGGTCGGTGGTGCGGCGGTACCGGATCGAAAGGGCTCCTCCCAGGTTGAACAGCAAGCGTGGCCGCCGGGACGGATCCAGACAGCCCAGCAAGGCCTGCTGGGCCATCCTGATGCCGTCGTCCAGGTCCCCGGCCGAGTGGGCCAGCTCGAAGCGCTGCAAGAGTCCGGCGCTGAGGTTGGACGCGTACCTCGACCGCAGCGGCCAGCCATCCTGGGCCCGGGCCAGGGCCTCTCGCCCGTGGGAAATCGCTTCGTCCAGGTCGGCGGCGTCGCCGCTGATCCGGTAGCGCTGACGCCGGAGGGTACCCGCGTCGTCGAACGCCTGGGCCTGGTAAACAGCGGGTGCGGTGGCGAAGCCCGGGCTCCGCAGCGGCGCCTCACGGGCCGCCACAGCCGCGTCCAGTGTCTGGGCGCCGCCCGTCGCGGCATGGCGTCGCTCAGCCGCGGCTGCCTTGTCCCCCAGGTCGCGGAGCTCCGGGCTGGCCAGCACATCTGCCCTCCCGGCGATCTGAGCCAGGCCCGCGTCGACACCTGCGCCGCGGAGCAGTCGCAGCAGGGTCAGGGTCCGCTGCACGCTGTCCGCCGCGGGCTGGTCACCGGCGTGACGGGCCCCGTCGATCAGCCTCTCCAGGAAGGCGTCGAGGTCCTCCGCTAACAACTCCGGGTGGTCGTTCAGGATGCGCCGGGGGTGTGTCCAGTCGTCGCCGTCCAGCATGCTTAGCACGGCCGTGACCTGGCCAAGTCTGCGGGCGAGTCTGATCAGATCCGGATCGTCCATGGGGCCCCCAGCTCGGGCCGCGGCGTGCGCGCCGCCCACCCTGTCATGCGCCGACGAACGCGGTGAAGGTCTCCGCCCAGTGTTCGAGGGCGCGGTGCAGTTCGCGCATGTCCGAAGGGTCCGCCCCCGAGTTCTCCAGCGCGGGCATGCTGCGTTCCAGATCCGGAAGGCTGCGCTGGATGACCGGGAGGGCGCGCTTCATCGCGCTCATATCCTGGGTCAAAGCGAAGAGCTGGAAGCTGGCGTAGCCGAGGCAAGCGATGTGCACGAATTGAATCGCCGAGTCTGGTGTCGCCTGGCGGATGCTTTCGCCCAGCGCTTCGATCACCCGCCGGGTCACCGCCGGATCTTTGATCTCGGTGTAGATCTGCAGCCAGAGATCGAGGGCCACGTTCAGGGAGCTGACGTTCCCCGTCCGCTCGTAGTGCTGCTGGGCGTCCTCCGCCTGCTGCCGGACCATGTCGTGATCTTCGATGATGACGAAGGCCCGGGGGCGTCCGGAGAGCTCGGCGAAGGCGGCATCGATACCGACCTGGCGGCTGAGCCTCAGCAGTCCTAGCTGCTGCTCAAGGACCCTGACCCGCGCCTCGTCTTTTTCCTGGCGTCCGCTGGCGATTAACATCTCGACGATCTCATCCACCACTGGCTGCAACAGCTCGGGGTGCAGGACAAGCCGGTACCGCGAGTCGGACCAGCTCGTGCAGAACAAGAACCCGGCCAGGTCATCCCCACTGGGCTGAGCCATCTCAGTCGTCCCCCCTAAGACGAGCCTGAGCCAATTATCACAGAACGGTCAAGCGGGTAACAGGGAAGGGTCAAGCCAGTATCAGAGGACGGTCAAGCGGGTAACCGGGATCAGCCCCGTGGCCAGGCCGCGAACTCCTGGCGCAGCCGGGCGACGTCCTCCGGGCTGAGGCCGTAGCGGGTGAAGACCCCGTCGGGCATCCGGTCCAGCTGGGCGCCCGCGTCGGCGAAGTCACGGTCCTCCAGGCCGGGATCCAGCCGCCGGGCGAAGCCGATCAGCTGATCGGCGCTGTAGCGCTGGAGGGCGGCCGCCGTGTCGATGTAGTCACGCGGCTCCACCCGGCTGGCCAGCGCGCAGACCTTCGACCCGGCCAGGTCCTCCAGGTCCAGGACGGGGCCGACGTCCATGCTCACCGGGCCGCGGGTCCGGTCGAAGTACGCCATCTGCAGCATCGTCTGCTGCCCGCCGGGCGCGGTGATGATCCATTCGGCCAGGCCCTCGCCCATCCCGTAGAAGATCTCCTCCAGCCCGCCGGCCCGGTCCCGTCGCTCGGCCTGGAAACCGGCTTCGCGCAAGGCGGTTTCCACCGCCTCGGCGGCCGCGTTCACGGCGGTCTCCTGGTCGCTGAACAGGTCGACGTCGTCGGTCGGGCGGTCCACGATCCCGTGCGCGATGAGGGCGTTGCCGCCGGCCAGCGCGAACCCGTACCGGGCGGCCGTGCCCAAGGCGATGGTGGCCACCTCACGCTGGAGCTCGTCGATCGGCATGAGGACAGTTCGCGGGGCAGCGTCAGGCGGCCGGGACGGCGGCGGCCCGCAGGGCCGGGTGCTGCTCCTCCCACGCCTGGCGCACTCCCTTGGGCAGGAACAGGGTCGGCCAGAGGGCGAGCAGCGTGTCCCCGTTGAGGTAGGCCAGGTCTTCGGCGCGGGCCGCCTCGCGGAGCACGATCTGGTACATCCAGGGCAGCATGCCCGGCTCATCCAGGTCGAAGGTGCGGTCCGGGTACCAGAACAGCCAGACCGGCAGCTCGACGGCGCCGTGCAGGGGCCCCCGGAGCTCAGCCAGGCTGTCCGCGACCAGCACCTCGCGCCCAGGACGCGACGCGTGCCGGCGCCTGGGTGTGGTGGCTCGCGCAGTGGCCATGGTCATAGAGTACCCGTTCCGCTACTCATGTGCCCTGGCTCACGCCCGCGTTTTCTCAAACACACTTATTGTGCCTGATCCAGGTCCACGATCAAATCGTTATTGTATTCTAGTTCTCGCGGTGAGCTGGGTCAGCATCGGGGGCGCGCCGTCCGAGGAATGATCCACCCTGCGCGGGCGGTTGCCGCCGGTATGACAACTGTGGGTTTTATCGGCAGCGGCATGATCGGCGGTACCGTGGCCCGGCTGAGCGTGGCGGCCGGGCACCAGGTGGTGCTGAGCAACTCCCGCGGGCCGCAGACACTGAAGGATCTCGTGGACGAGCTCGGCCCGCTGGCCAGCGCGGCGACCAGCGCGCAGGCGGCGACCGCGGGTGAACTGGTGGTGGTCAGCGTCCCGCTGCACGCCTGCCCCCACCTTCCGGCCGCCCAGCTCGCGGGCCGGACCGTCCTCGACACCGGCAACTACTATCCGCAACGGGACAACCAGATCCCCGAGCTCGACAGCGGCAAGCTGACCAGCAGCGAGTGGCTGCAGCAGCAGCTGCCCGGCGCGGCGGTCGTGAAGGTGTTCAACAACATCTTCTTCAAGCACCTGGGATCGCTGGCCCGCCCGGCGGGCGCGGCGGACCGCACCTACCTGCCCATCGCCGGCGACGACGCGGCGGCCAAGGCCGCGGTGACGGATTTCCTGGACTCGATCGGGTACGGCGCGGTCGACGCCGGGACGCTGGCCGACAGCTGGCGCCAGGAGCCCGGGTCGCCGGCCTACGGCGCCCCTTATGGTCCGTTCGAGAACGAGACCGGCACCCCGGCCAGCGCCGACGCGGTCCGCGCCGCCCTGGCCGCGGCCACCCGGTAGCGGGCTGCTGATCGCGGCCACCCGACATGACTGTGCGCGGAAACCGCTGCCGGGACAGCGGTTTCCGCGCACTTTGACGATGAAGATCATTCCGGGGGCCCGGCGCCCCCGCGGCCGGGCCGGGCGGGCTGGGCGGGGCCGGGCCAGCCGTCGCGCCGCGCACCTGGCGCGGTTAGCGGGCACTCGGGGCCAGCTCGCGGCGCCGCGCGGTCCGCATCCGGTCCAGCAGCACCGCGACCACGGCGGCCAGCGCGGCGGCCGCGACGATGAACAGGGCGATCTGCCAGCCCGGGGTGCCGCCGACCGTGACCGTGTGCACGGTCACCGGGACAGCCGTCGTGCTCGTGTCCCCGGTTCCCGGCGGCGGGACCTCGGTGGCGAAGGCGGCGGGTGCGGCGATGATCGCGCCCAGCAGGGCGGCCGCGGCGATGGCGATGCGGGTGGCGGAACGGAACATCCGGCGGATGGTGGTCATGACTGTCTCCTTGAAGGTCGTGCATCGAATGTTGTAGTCGCAGCTGCGGATCGGCTGTTGAGCAGCGACGGCCGTTGAGCGAGCCTCAGGTGCCTTCCTGCACCTGGAAGATCTCGTCGGCGAGCAGCCCGTGAGCCTCCTTGTGGACGGTCGCCGCCGCCTCCGCGGACGGCGCCTCGACCAGGCAGAAGATCTTGCCCTCCTGCTCGTCCACCCAGTAGCGCAGGTAACGCACGTCGTGGGGGCCCTGGGCCTGCAGGTCAGCCTTGTGGGCTTCGGCCACGTCACTGCAGGCGACGCCGCCGGAGATGTTGTGGATGTCCATGTAGAGCGGCATCGCGCTTCTCCTGGGTCTCGTGGGCCAGGTCTCGGTGACCGGGTCCGGTTGTTTGAGCCACGACGAACGTATGGCGGCACCCCGGGCCGGGGGATCGGGAGCGGTTCCCTAGATTCCGCTGCGGCGTTCCCCACTTTTCGCGCGCACGGCCCCAATGACGTTCTGCCTGCTAGCGCTGGGCGCAGCCGTCATGGACACTGAGGATGTGCCGCTGTTGGAACGGGAAGCGCAGCTGGCCTCACTGGGGGAGTACGCAGGGGAGGCTCGTCACGGCGATGGCCGGATGGTGCTCGTCGCCGGCGAGGCGGGCGTCGGCAAGTCGGCGCTAGTCGAGCAGCTGCAGCGGAACCTGCGCGGTGCGAGCTGGTACTGGGGCGCGTGCGACGGGCTGTTCACCCCGCGGCCGCTGGGCCCGCTGTTCGATATCGCCGCGAAGCTCGGTGGTGAGCTGCTGGAGCTGTGCCGGGCGGACGCGCCCCGGGAGGACCTGTTCGGGGCCCTGCTGCGCCAGGTCAGTGAGCCAGGCGAGCTGAAGGTCATGGTCGTGGAGGACATCCACTGGGCCGACGAGGCCACCATCGACCTTTTGCGCTTCCTGGGGAGGCGCATCCGGGACGCGAACGTGCTGCTCATCGTCACCTACCGGGACGACGGGCTGAGCGCCACCGACCCACTGCGCATCGCCCTCGGCGACCTGGCCACCCAGCGGTCCGTCCGGCGAGTCGGCCTCGCCCCGCTGTCCGCGGACGGGGTGCGGGTGCTGGCGGGTCGAGGCCGGCCTGGACAGTGCCGCGCTGTACCGGCTGACCAGCGGCAATCCGTTCTACGTGACCGAAGTCGTGCGGTCCGGCCTGGAAGAGCTCCCCACCTCGGCCCGCGACGCGGTCCTGGCCCGGGTGACCCGGCTGAGCGCCGGCGCCCGCGACGTGCTGGACGCCGCCGCGCTGATCGGTACCCGGGTGGAGGTCCCGCTGCTGGCGTCGGTCACGGCCGGCCCGCCGTCGGCGGCGGATGAACTCCTCGCCTCAGGGCTGCTGATCGGGGACGGAGCGGCAGTGAGCTTCCGGCACGAGATCGTCCGGATGGCGGTGGCCGGAGGCATCCCGCCGCTGCGCTGCGTTTTCACTCACGCCCGCATCCTCGGCGCCCTCCGCGACCGTGGCTGTGACGACGAGGCCCGGCTGGCCTTCCACGCCGAGGCGGCCGGGGACGGACCCGACGTGCTGCGTTACGCCCCCGCCGCCGCCCGCCGGGCGGCCGCGCTGGGCGCCCACCGTGAGGCCGCCGCCCAGTTCGAGCGGGCCCTCCGGTTCTCCGCCGGGCTGGATCCCGCGGCGGTAGCCGTCCTCTACGACGGGCTGGCTGCGGAGCTGGGACTGCTGGACCGCTGGCAGGAGGCGCCCGACGCCCTGGAGCAGGCGCTCGGCCGGTGGCGTCAGGCCGGCGACCAGCGGCGCGAGGGCGCCACGCTGCGCACGCTCTCCCGGACCATGTGGCGGCTGTGCCGTGGCCGGGAAGCCCTCGCCGCAGCCGAGGCCGCCGTGTCGCTGCTCGAACCGCTGGGCCCGAGCGCCGAGCTGGCCTGGGCCCAGGCGAACCTGGCCAGCCGGCGGCTGGATGACGGCCAGTACGAGGCGGCCGTCGGGCTGACCCGGCGGGCCGAGGCCATCGCCGGGTCGCTGGGCGTGCCCAAGGTGCTCAGCGAGGCACTCAACACCCAGGGCTGTGCCCTGGCGTGCCTGGCTGGTGACTGGACCGGGCCGCTGGAGCGCGCGCTGGAGATCGCGGTGGCCGAGGGCCTGCAGGAACAAGCGGGCCGGGCGTTCGCCAACCTCCACGCCCTGTACTGCAGCGAGCTGCGGTTCACCGAGGCCGAACCGTACTTCGCCGACGGCGTGGCCTACTGCGACGAGCACGACATCGGCACGTTCGGCATCTGCCTGCGCGGCGAGCACACCCGCACGCTGGACATGCTGGGCCGGTGGGACGAGTCCGCCGCGCTCAGCCGGGAGCTGCTGACCCGGAGCGGGGCTTCCCCGGTCAACCGGATCAACCCGCTGATCAGCCTGGGCACGATCCTGGCCCGCCGCGGCCAGCCCGGTGGGCAGGAACACCTCGACGAGGCGATGCGGTCCGCGGACGGGACTACCATCTCGTCGTACATCCTGCGCGTCCGGCTGGCCCGGGCCGAGGCCTGCTGGCTCCAGGGCCGGGACGCCGACGCGCGGCGCGAAGCCGAGCTGGCCGCGGACGCGTCCATGGATGACGACGGCTGGGAGCGCGGCATGATCGCCGTCTGGCTCCAGCGCACCGGTTCGGCCCGCCTGCCGCGCGGTGAGCTGGCCGAGCCCTATCGCCAGCAGGTAGACGGTGACTGGGAGCAGGCCGCGGGCCTCTGGACCCAGCTGGGCTGCCGCTACGAAGCCGCGCTGGCCCTGCTCGGGTCCGGGCAGGAAGCTGCGCTGCGCGACGCGCTGGGTATCTTCACCGACCTCGGCGCTAAGGCCGCCGCCGGGGTCACCCGGCAGGCGATGCGCGAGTGTGGTGTCCGCTCGATTCCGGCCGGGCCGCGCGCCGCGACGCGGGCGCATCCGCTCGGGCTGACCCGGCGCGAGCATGAGGTGCTCGACCTGATCTGCGGACGGCCGGACCAACGCGGAGATCGCCGGGCAGCTGTTCATCTCCGCGAAGACCGTCGATCATCACGTCTCCGCCGTGCTGGCCAAGCTGGGCGTGCCGTCCCGCAAGGTCGCCGCGGCCACGCAGGCGGCCCGGCTCGGCGCTGGCCGCGCGCGGCCGAGGGTATGACGGGCTGATGCTGCTGGAACGGGAAACGCAGCTGGCCGCGCTGGCCAGCTACGCGGGGGAGGCCCGCAAAGCCCAGGGCCGGCTCGTGCTCGTCGCCGGCGAGGCCGGGGTCGGCAAGTCAGCGCTGGTCGAGCAGCTGCAGCGGAACCTGCCCGGTGCGAGCTGGTACTGGGGGGCTTGTGACGGGCTGTTCACCCCCCGGCCGCTCGGGCCTTTGTTCGACATCGCGGCCAAGCTCGGTGGCGAGCTGCTCGAGCTCTGCCGCGCGGACGCCCCCCGCGAAGCCCTGTTCGGCGCGCTGCTGAGCCAGGTCAGCGAGCCGGACGCGCTGCATGTGGTCGTGGTGGAGGACATCCACTGGGCCGACGAGGCCACCATCGACCTGCTGCGCTTCCTGGGCCGCCGGATCCGGGACGCGACCGTCCTGCTCATCGCGACCTACCGGGACGACGGGCTGGCCGCCGGTGACCCGCTTCAGGTCGCGCTGGGGGACCTGGCCGCGCACCGTTCCGTGCGGCGGATCAGCCTCGGCCCGCTGTCGGCGGGCGCGGTGCAGGTCATGGCGGGCGGCAGCGAACGGGAAGCGGCCGCGCTGCGCGAGCTGACCGGCGGGAACCCGTTCTACCTGAGCCAGGTGATCGCGGCCGGGGTGGACGAGATCCCGGCCTCGGCCCGGGACGCGGTCCTGGCCCGCGCCGCGCGCCTGGACGCACGCGCCCGCGCGGTCCTGGACACGGCCGCGCTGATCGGCACCCGGCTGGAGTACTCGCTGCTGGAGTCGGTCACCGACTGCCCGCCGGCCGGCGTTGATGAGCTGCTCGCCGCCGGGCTGCTCACCGGGGACGGGGCGGCCTGAAGTTCCGGCACGAGATCGCCCGGCTGGCGGTGCAGGACGCCGTTCCTGCGCACCGCCGGGGGGCCATCCACGCTCGCATCCTGGACGCCCTGCGCCGGTCCGGCGATGACGACGACGCCCGGATGGCGTTCCATGCGGAAGGCGCGGGCGACGGCCCGGCGGTCCTGCACTATGCGCCGGCCGCGGCCCGCCACGCCGCCCAGCTGGGCGCGCACCGCGAGGCGGCCGCCCAGTATGAGCGGGCGCTGCGTTTCTCCGGCGAGGCCGACGTCGCCGCGGCCGCCCGCCTGTTCGACGCGTTCGGCTACGAGGCCTTCCTGCTGGACCGCTCGCAGGACGCGGTGGACGCCCGCGAGCGCGCGCTCGTCCTGTGGCGCCAGGCGGGTGACCGGCTCCGGGAAGGCGAGACGCTGCGCTGGCTCGCGTGCGCGCTGAACGCGGCGAGCCGGGGCAGCGAGGGCCAGGTCGCGGCGATGGCCGCGATAGCGCTGCTCGAACCGCTGGGGCCAAGCCCGGAGCTGGCCTCGGCCTACGGCAGCCTCGCCTCGCTGCGGATGGTCAACTACGAGCATGAGGAGGCCATCGAGCTGGCCCACCGGGCCCAGGCCATCGCCGGGCCGCTGGGCCGGACCGACATAGTCAGCGACTCGCTCAACACCGAGGCCTGTTCCCTCCAGGGGATCGGCGGGGACTGGGCCGCCACGATGCGCCGGGCCCTGGACATCGCGGTGAGCGGCGGGCATGAAGCTGAGGTCGGCCGGGCGTACGTCAATACCTACGCGATGTACGTCGAACGAGAAGGCCTTCGCCGGCGGGGAGGCGTACTACACCGACGGCGTGGCCTACTGCGACGAGCACGACCTCACGTCGTACTCGATCTTCCTGCGCAGCCAGCGGACCAACATGCTGGAGAAGGCCGGGCGCTGGGACGAGGCCGTGGCCATGGCCGGGGAACTCCTGCTCCGGGGTGGCCCGTCGCCCGGCATCCGGCTGTGCCCGCTGAACCGGCTCGGCACGATCCGGGCCCGCCGCGGTGAGCCCGGCGTCTGGGAGTACCTGGACGAGGCCGTCGGGTACGCCGACGGTGCCGGAGAGGCCCAGAACATCGTGCCCGTCCGGCTGGAGCGGGCCGAGGCCCGCTGGCTCGAAGGCGACCAGGCCGCCGCGGTCCGCGAGGCCGAGCTGGCCCACGACTCAGGCGCCGGCTGTGACGAGTGGGGGCGTGGCGCGCTCGCGGTCTGGCTGAGGCGCACCGGCTCAAGCCGGGCAGTGAGCGGCAGCCTCGCCGGCCCCTACCAGCGGCAGATCGACGGCGACTGGGCCGGTGCCGCCCGCCTGTGGCAGGACCTGGGCTGCCCGTACGAGGCGGCGATGGCCCTGCTGGACAGCCAGGATGAGGATGCCCTCCGGGAGGCCCTGCAGATCCTGACCGGCCTGCGCGCCGCGGCGGTCATCCGGGTGGCCCGCCGGAAGATGCGCGACCTCGGCATCCGGTCGATCCCGGCGGGCCCGCGGGCCGCGACCCGCGAGCACCCGCTCGGGCTGACCCGCCGCGAGCATGAGGTGCTCGACCTGATCGTGGACGGCCGGACCAACGCGGAGATCGCCACCGAGCTGTTCATCTCGGCCAAGACCGTCGACCATCACGTCTCGGCCGTGCTGGCCAAGCTGGGCGCCCCGTCCCGTAACGTCGCCGCGTCCGAGGCGGTCCGGCTGGGGCTGGCCCGCACGGCCAGGCCTAGCCCGCCAGGCTGATCGTCCGGGCGGCCCGCACCTGGACGTGTCAATACGCGGCCCCAGACCCGCTAGCCCAGACCCGCTAGCCCAGACCCAGCCAGACCCGCTAGCCCCAGACGTTGACGCGGACCGGCCTGATCGTCACGACGACGCGGGACACCCCGGCTCGTCGTGCTCCCGCAGGTCCGAGCCGTACTTGGCGCCGACCTTGTCGGCGAACACGTAGCCGTCATCCGGGGTGATCTCCGCGTCGCCGCGCAGCTCCAGGTAGCGGTACGGGTTGGCCAGGTCGAGGATCAGGAAGCTGACCGCCGGATTGGCCCTCAGGTTCTTCGTCTTCTGCCGCGACGTGTTCAGCGAGATGGACACCGCGTCGTCCTCGGCCAGGAACCATACCTCGGTCTGCTGCGGTCGCCCGTCAGGCCCGATGGTGGCCAGGGTGCCGACTTGCGCGCCCAGCAGGTCGCGATGGGAATCAGGAATGGTGGTCATCACAGCATCCTCATCGTGGTCGGTGGCGGCGGAGCCGTCTGATCAGGTGGAGTTGAGGGACCGCAGTCAGGTGGAGATGTCCGGGTAGGGCACGGTCCAGTGACTGAGCCGGGCCGCGTACTCGCGCTGGAAGGCCAGCGGTTCCTCGTAGTCCCGCTCGAACAGCGCGATGAACAGGGTCAGCGTGAGGAAGTTGTGCGCCCCCAGCTCGAACAGCCCCACATAGTCGTGGGTGGCCAGGGCCTCCCGCTCGGCGGCGGTGAACTCCAGCCAGGTGCTCCGCTCCCCGCCCGGGCAGTTGAGGAGCAGGTTGGCCCGCTCCGTCTCCCACCAGGTGACCGTGCCCCGCGGGTCCTCCCGGTAGCGCTCGACCAGCTCGGGGTCCCGGTCGATGGTGTACAGGAACTTGTTGACCAGGTACTTGCTCACCGCGCTGCCGCCCCCTCCGGGTACCAGGTGAAGTACGCCTCCATGGTGTGGAACAGGTCCAGGGAGTCGGTGTAGTCCGCCTTCACGCCCGCCCCGGCCGCGCCCATCATGAGCATGAAGTCCATGAACCCGTGCGTGGCGTTGCCGGGCTGCCACAGGCTGTCCAGGCTGACCTGGGCCAGCGCCGAATCCAGGTCGCCGGAGGAGATCCACTCGACCGCCTTGCGGTCGAACTCCGGGTCCGGCCCCTGCGGCCCGAACTGCCGCGGGCCGCCGAGCTCCAGGGAGAGGTGGCCGGTGCCGATGATCGCCACCCGCTTATCCGACGGCCAGGACTCCACCAGCCGGCGGATGGCCTGGCCCAGCTCCACGAACCGGCGGGGCTGCGGCATGGGCGGGGCGAAGATGTTGGTGTAGATGGGCACGATGGGCAGGTCCGCCTCGGGCCGCAGCGTGATCAGCGGGCAGGTGATGCTGTGGTCGATCCGCAGCTCGTTGCTGAACGCGAGGTCGAAGCCCGCGTCCATGCCCTCGCGGAGCAGGTAGCCGGACAGCTCCTCGTGGCCCCGCAGGAACATCCGGGGCAGCCCGAACTCGCGTTCCTCGTTGTACCAGTTCGCGTCGTAGCAGGGCGCCTTGCCGATCAGGAACTGCGGCATATTGTCCAGCCACAGCTGGTGGAAGTGGTCCGAGCCCACCATGACCAGCACGTCGGGGCGGGCCCGGGTCAGGGTTTCCCGGAACGCCCCGATCTTGGCTACCCATTCGTCGGCGAACGGGGGCCGGTCCGCGCCGGCCGCCGTGCTCGCCCGGTAGTAGAACGGGTGGTGGGTGGAGGCGATGACCGCGGCGACGGTGGCCATGGCTGCTCCTCGGGTGTCGGGACCCGCGCGCTCTGCTAGCACCACTGGGCGGCTCCAGCGGTACTGGCCCTAGGCGGGGTCGGGGGGAAGGTACTCGGTGTTGCGGTCCACGGTCATGTACATGTCCATGCCGACCGGGTGGCGCTGTTCCTCGGCCAGGTGGCCCAGCAGGCCCGCGGTCCGGGCCAGCAGCGCGAAACCGCGTAGCAGCGCGGGCGGGAGGCCGAGGTCGGCGAGCGCGGCCCCGCAGGTTCCCGCGCCGTTCAGCGGCAGGGTCCGGCCGAGGATCTGGGGGTGGACCCGGCCGATGGCCTCAAACAGCCGCAGGTGCGGGCCGCGCAGCCCTTCCTCCTCGGCGATCCGCAGCAGCACCGGGGTGCGCGGGTCGGTGACCTTGTGCACGGGGTGGCCAAGGCCGGGGATGAACTTCCCCGCCGCCCGGGCCTGGGTCACCGCGCCGACCGCCAGCGCGTCCCACCCGGCGTCGTCGGCCGGGAGGGGCGGTCCGGCCGCCGCCAGCGCCGCGGAAAGGAACTGGCCGGCGTCCTCGGTGACGCCCAGGAAGCGGGAGCCCCCGCCGAGCAGGCCGGCCGCCAGCGCCCCCTGCACGGAATCGGGGGCGCTCAGGTAGGTGAGCCGGGCCGCCATGGCGGTGGGCGTGAACCCGTGGTCGGCCAGGGCGACCAGCACGGCCTCGAACACGCGGACCTGGGCTGCGGTCGGCCGCCGCTGGGTGACCAGCCACAGGGCCAGCTCACCGAAGCCCACCTGGCCCATCAGGTCCGCGGCCAGGTCCTGGCCGAGCAGGGTGATGCTCTTCTCGCTGGAGGTGCCCAGCGAGGTGGGGAAGCGGGGGACCGGGTCGGGCTGTGTCATGCGGGGCTGTCCTCCTGGGTGCTGGTGTCCGGCCCGGGCTCGTCCGGCGCCGCCGGGCCGGGTGCCGCCGGGCCGGGTGCCGCCGGGCCGGGCGCCGCCGGGCGGGGTGCCGTCGGGCCGGGCGCCGTGGGGCGGGGTGCCGTTTCATCCGGGGCAGCGAGCCAGGCCCGGACCTCCGCACCGTGCTCGTCGAGCTTGGGCGGGGGGAGGGGATAGCCCGGCGGGGTGCGCGAGAAGGTCAGCGGGTGCCGGACGCCGGGCCTGCTGTTGCCCGGCGGTCCCGCCACCACGACCGGCTCCAGGCCGACCTCGGCCGCGAAGGCCACGCCCCCGTCCACGGTGTTGATCGGCCCGCACGGCACGCCCGCGGCGATCAGCTCGTCGAACCATTCCTTGGCCGTCTTCTCCGCCAGCTGCGCGGCCAGCAGCGGCCGGAGCTCGTCCCGGTTCGCGGTCCGGTCCTCGTTGTGGGCGAACTTCGGGTTCCCGGCCAGTTCCGGGGCCCCGATCACCTCACACAGCCGGCCGAACTGGGTGTCGTTCCCGGCGGTCACGATCAGCTCCCCGTCCCCCGTGGGCAGCGGTTCGTAGGGGAACAGGCTGGGATGCGCGTTGCCCATCCGGAACGGGACCACCCCGCCAGTGACCCAGGCGCTGGTCTGGTTGACCATCCCGGACAGCGCCGAGGACAGCAGGTTGGCCTCGACGTGCTGGCCGGCGCCGGTGGCGGCGCGGTGATACAGCGCGGCCACGATGCCAAACGCGGTGTGCAGCCCGGCGATCA
>CAVQEM010000075.1:0-3357 GCA_963711485.1 uncultured Actinomycetes bacterium | reverse complement strand
TACCGGCGGGAACAATGTGGTTGGATCTTGCCCGAGGACCACCAGCTGATACCAGATCGACACCTGGCTGTACAAGATCTGCTGTGCTCGTTTCCCGTCGCCTAGCCAGACGGGCGACCGGGCTACGTCCTGCCAGACCTCGACCGCGCGGGCCATGGCCGGCGCGGTGTTTTCGGCCATGTACTGTGCCAGTCGGCCGAGCAGGTGACGGAGCTCGGCGCAGCGCTGACTACCGAGCAGGAAGCTCCAGCTCTGCGAGCCGTCGCTCTGCCAGTGATCGAGCGCCCAGTAGGTCTCGGCCAGGCCACGCCCTAGCTGATACCCCCAGGCCTGAGTTTCGGAGCTGGCAGTGAGCCGGTTCTGAATATGGGCGTCAAACTTCCATATCAGCTCGGCCAGATCTGGCCAAGCTCGGTGAACGGCAGCGGCTAGAGTCTGCTGGCCGGCCCGGATCAAGGCGCGGCCCGTCTCGGCAGCGCCAGCAGGGTCGGCCGCGATCGCACGCTGCAATCCGGTGATGGACTCTTGCAGGACCGCGATTCCGGTCTCCTCACCGGCAACGGTTGCCTGCTCCAGCTCCAGCGCAGCCTGCGCCGCAGCCCGGTCTGCCTCCGCCGTGGATTGTTCCTCCCCCCGTTGCTGCGCTGCTGCCGCCGCTCGCTTCTGGGCGGCCGTCAAGGCCTGCTCGGCGCGGTCTGCTGCACGCTGACGGATCACCACCACGGCCTGCTGCCGGACCAGCGCCTCTTCCAGCACGTGGACGGCCTGCCCGGGAGTCGGGGGTGTTGCTGTACCGGGACTGGCCCGTTCGGGGCTGTCATCTGAAACAGTTCGAGAGCTCGCTGCAGCCCGCCGCTCGCAGTCGGCGCGCGGAGATGCGCCAGCAGATTGGCCTGATCAGCGAGTACCGCGCCGAAACTGACACCATCGCCGGGATCGTCTACTTGCAGGTCCTTGGCCAGCTGGGCGACGGCCATCTGTGCCTCGACCCGCAGCTCATCCCTGCTGCGCTCGACGCGCAGTGGCAGGGGGTGGTCAATGTCATCGGGCATGCTGGCGGTACTGCCCGGCGGTCCGCCGGGCCTGTTCCTGCCCCGCACTTCCGCGAGATACCAGCCCAGGCGCAAAGCCGATAGCACGGTCTTGGCGTCGTCCGGCGCAGTCATGTCCGGCCGGCTTGTGCGGGTTGGCGGGAGCGCCTCCGGCCGCAGAGAAGACGATCGCAGATCAACGCCAGCATCAGCCCGTCGGCGAGGCAGGTGCGAGCGCCGTCGGCAAGGTAGCTGAGGGGAGGCATATACAGTTGGCCGCTCTTAGCTTGCCGTTTAACCTTCTTGTTCTCGCATGGCTTTGAGGGTGCGCGCCCGTTTGAAGGTTTTCCCGACGTCGTAGCTGGGTGCTGGGCGGCGGTTCTTTGATCCTGGCGGCCGCCCGGGTCCGGGTTTGCCGGGTTTTGGTGCGCCGGCCGGGCAGCCTGCTGTCGTGCGGATGTTCCGGAATCCGCGGCGTACCCTGGCCGGGGTGAGCCGGCCCGGCGGCGCGGCCCGTTCCCGGGGACGGCGCAGGTCGCCGGCCAGCGGGCGGGCTAGCCGGAGCTGGGCGTGGCAGGCGATGATCAGCCAGGTCCACCGGTCCGCGGCGGCGGGGTCGCGGATCTTCGGGGCGGTCCATCCGGGGACCTGCTTGAACAGGCGGAAGGTGTGTTCTAGGTCAAAGCGGCGCAAGAACGCCTGCCAGCACCGGTCCGCCTCGTCCGGGGCAGCGCCGGTGGCCGAGAACCACAGCCATACTGGCTTGGGGTCCCGGTCGCCGGGCAGATGATCGACGGCCAGCCGGATCAAGGTCCCCTCGATGACCGGCAGCGGGCCGTGGTGATCCAGCCAGGCGCCGCGGTGGGTGAGCCGGGGGTGCACCCGGTCCCAGGCCGCGGCTATGGCCGTCCCGTACCGGGAGGCCGGCGTGCTCGTGGTGACTTGCGGGGCCGGCCAGGTCGCCGGGTCAGCCAGCGCTAGCTCGCCGCCGTGCTTGCGGGGCCGGCCCTGGGTGCCGGACGGGCGTGGCGGCGCCGGCAGCTGCAGCACCCGGTCGCTGCGCAGCCGCCCGAGCAGCTCCACGGGCAGATCAGCCAGGAGCCAGGCCAGCCGGGTCACGTCGTACCCAGCATCGAAGACGACCACGATGGCCGGGTCGCCCTCCCGCCAGTGCCCGGCGGCGACCAGCCGGGCGATGACATCTCGGACCTGGCTGGCCGTGACGGCGGTCTCGTCATCGTCAGGGCCCAGGCGGACCGCGTCCAGCACGGCGGTCCAGCTGGTGCGGCCCGGCTCCAGCGCGGCGATCACCGAGTACGGCCAGCCCGGGATCATCTGCGCCTGGCCCTTGCCGCGGCCATAGACATGGCAGAACAGCCGATCCGGGCTGGTGGCCGCGCCCGGACGCAGCCACGGGCTCACATCCACCGCCAGCCTGATCCGCCCGTCCGGCCAGGCCGGCAGCGCCAGGCCCGCCAGCGCCCGGCGCAGCCGGGCGATCTCCACCCGCCCGCAGTTCACCGCGTCATACAACGCACCATGGCCGCGCTGGTGCTCCGGCGCCAGCGACAATCCCACCAGGGTCTTCACCGGCCCGTCTGCGCACAGCACCGCATCGGCCAGCTCGAACAGCGCATCCGCCCGGGCCGTGAAGCACCGGTACAGCTCCCGGCGGAACCCCGCAAGCCGCTCCCGCGCCTGATCGGCCCCGCCCTCACTGCCCGCCTCAGCCTCAGGCCACGCCATACTGAAAGCCACGGCCACCGCCTCGGTCACCGGAGTTCTGTGGAAGGAACCCGAAGATCATCGTGCGGTGGCCGTGCCATGTCAAAGACGAGACCACAGAGGTTAAACGGCAAGCTTATTGAGCGTTTGATAATCGAGCGGGCTGGAGGCCCTGCGCATCGTGCCGGCATGGGGCTGCGCGCAGATCCTCACCCGTCCCGTTAACCCCGCAGGCATCCGCCTTCGCCCAGCACTTTCACCATCCGGAAATTACCGCGGAAGATCCGGCTTCCGCGGAAAGAAAGGGCAATCCCAGTTGCCCAAAGTTTCCGCGACGGCCGGATTTACCGCGAAAATGGGAACGGTGGGGCTTACGGGGCAAGTGAGGTAGCCGCCCGAGCCGCCGATGAGCTCAACGGTGCTGGACCACGATCGGACCATTTACCAAAACACTCACTTAGTGCCGGTCGTGGTGAACAAGAGCAACATGATGCCGGCGAAGGAGCCGCCGACGATGCCGCTATATGCGCGGAACTCGAGGATGACCTGATGGTCCCGGCTGCTTCGTTCCCACTCAGGCATGAGTCCCATTCTCCTACCT
>CAVQEM010000074.1:0-31987 GCA_963711485.1 uncultured Actinomycetes bacterium | reverse complement strand
TTCGGGCAGCGGGGGTGGAAACGGCAACCCGACGGGGGGCTGACCGGTGACGGCACGTCGCCGGCCAGGATGATCCGCTCCCGCGGCGCCGCCTGCGCTGGATCCGGTACCGGCACCGCGGACAGCAGGGCGTCGGTGTACGGGATGGCGGCGGATGTCCGTACAGCTGCTCGCGCGGGCGCGATGCTCGACGATCTGCCGAGATACATCACGGCGACCCGGTGGCTGACATGCGCGCACGACCGAGAGGTCGTGCGAGATGAAGAGTAGGGCGAGGCCGAGCTCGCGCTGGAGATCGGCGAGCAGGTTGACGATCTGGGCCTGGATCGAGACGTCGAGCGCCGAGACCGGCTCGTCGCAGACGACGCTCGGGCCGCAGGGCCAGGCCCGGGCGATGCCGATGCGCTGGCGTTGGCCGCCGGAGAACTCGTGCGGGTAGCGGTTGAAGCTGCCGCGGGTTAGCCCGACGAGCTCCATGTCCTGCACCCGCGCGCTTGCGCTCGGGCCCTGGCAGTGCCGTGGATGGCAGCGGCTCGCCGATGATGCGCCGACCGTCATGCGCGGGTTCGAGCGACCCGTACGGGTCCTGGAAGATCATCTGCATCTCGCGCCGGCAGTCGGGCGCAGTCGCCGCGCGGACGCCGGTGATGTCGTCCCCGTCGAACATGTCCGCCCGGACGTCGATGTCGAACAGCCGGGTGACGCACCGGGCCAGCGTCGACTTCCCGCACCCGTCTCCCCCGACCAGGCCGAGGGTCTGCCCCCGGCGCACCTCGAGGCTGACCCCGTCCACCGCGTGGGCGACCTCGCTCGTGGCCGCGCCGGAGTTTGCCCGACTGCACCGGGAAGTACTTGACCAGATTCTCCACCCGCAGCAGCACATCCGGGCCGGGCGGGGCTCCGCCGGGGCCAGGGCCGTCGGTCCCGTCATCATGTCCCCGCCTGCGCTGGCAGTTCCTCGCCGACGACGCTGCGCCGCAGCTGGCCGCGGGCCGCGGGATCATGCGTGAGCCAGCACGCGGACAGATGGGTGGAGATCGTCGCCCACCGCCGCCAGCGGCGGCACCTCGGTCCGGCACCGGTCCATCACGTAGGCGCAGCGCGGATGGAACGGGCAGCCGGGGGCAGGGCGATCAGGCTGGGCGGCTGGCCGTGGATGGGCCGCAGTCGTTCCCGCTCGCCGCCGTAGGCGGGCAGCGACAGCAGCAGCCCTCGGTATAGGGATGGTGGTTCGCGAAGAACATGGTGCGCCGGTCAGCCTGCTCCATCACTGCCCCCGCGTACATGACCACCACCTGGTCGGCCACATCCGCGATCACCCCCAGGTCGTGGGTGATCATGATGACGGCCGTGCCGAACTCTTCCTGCAGGTTTCGATGACGCTGGAGCACCTGGGCCTGCACGGTCACATCGAGCGCGGTGGTCGGCTCATCGGCGATGAGCAGCTCCGGGTTGAGCGCCATGGCCATCGCGATCATCGCCCGCTGCCGCATCCCGCCGGAGAACTGGTGCGGGTAGTCGTCCACCCGGCGGTCGGCCTGCGGGATGCCGACGAGCGTGAGCAGCTCCACCGCCCGCTGCGCGGGCCTGCTTCTTGTACATCGAGTGGTCGTGCGCCCGGATCATCTCCACGATCTGCCAGCCCACGCGGTAGTACGGGTGCAGGCTGGACAGCGGATCCTGGAAGATCATGCCGATCTGCGCGCCACGGACCTTCCGCATCTCGTCCCGGCATGGTGAGCAGGTCGCGGCCCTCGAACAAGGCCCGGCCGCTGATCCGGGCCCCGCGGGTGAGTCCCATGATCGTCTGGGTCGACACGCTCTTGCCGGAACCGGACTCGCCGACGATGCCGAGGGTCTGCCCGGCATCCACCTGGAACGACACTCCGCGGACCGCCTGCACGATGCCGTCCGGGGTTTTGAACGACACGTGCAGGTTGTCGACCTCGAGCAGGGCCACGTCTACCTACCCTTCCACGCGCCGGGCCTGGGCGTAAACCCTGTTTGCGCAGCCCAGGCCCTGGAAAGACGGTACTCCGGCGGCCGCCCCGCGGTAGGTACCGCGGGGCGGCCGACGTGATCAGCGGTAGCTTACCTACAGTCAATATGCCTCAGCCCGGCGGGCTGAGCCACACATTCGTCGGGTCGAACTGCTGGATCGCAGGCACGTACACCGCGTTGTGCACGTAGCTGGCGTGGTAGTTCGGCTGCAGCGGGGAGGTGATCGGGTAGATCGCCGCGTCCTTCATGACCGCCTGGTCCGCCTGCGCCCAGATCGTGGCAGCCGCGGCCGTGGCGGACCGGCCGACGCGCCCTTGGCGATCAGGCTGGTCACCGCGGGGTCGTTGTAGAACCCGAAGTTGCTGCCGACTGGCGGGTAGCGACCGCGCCGTCGAACAGCGGCCCGAAGAACGAATCGCCCCGTCGCCGTACCAGTCCGGTGCCCCATCCAGCCAGCGCCATGTCCCACACGCCGCGCTTGGCCACGGTTGGCACCTCCAGGTACTTCACGTAGAAGTCCGCGGAGGTGGCCGAGGCAGCTTGACCGTGACGCCGATCTTGCTCAGGTCGGACTGCAGGGTCTGCGCCATCTTGGCCGAGATCGTGCTGTCCGGGCGGTACAGCAGGGTCAGCGTCAGCCCGTTCTTGTAGCCGGCGCGCCAGCATGGACTTGGCCTTGGACGGGTTGTACGGGTAGGGGTTGATAGCCGGACGGCAGGTCCTGGACCCGTTGATGCCGGTCGGCAGGACATGGGTGACCGGCGGGCTGACCACCGGGCCGCCGGCGTCGCTGACCAGGTGGTCCCGGTCGATGCCGTAGCTGAGGGCCTGCCGGACCTCCACCTTGGCCAGTGCCCCGCCGTTGTTCGGCGACACCTCGTTGAACGACGAGAAGGGGTTCGACGAGTACTGCGGGCCGAGGTTGATGTTCTGGGTCAGGCCCTGCTGCATCTGATGGACCAGCCCAGGCACCGCGCCGACGGGCGGGAACGCGTCGAACTCCATGCCCGCCGCGCGGTGTTGGTCTGCAGCTGCTGCTGCACACTCGCCTGGTTGCCGGTCTCCGAGATCACGATCTTGTCTACGTAAGCCTTGCGGATCGGGTCCGAGCTCGCCTTCCACGCCGGGTTGCGGGTAAAGACGATCTGCCGGGTCGGGGTATAGCTCGTCGCCTGGTAGGGCCCGTCGGCGAATGGTGTGCTGGGCCGCCGCGGCGCTGGCCGGCAGGTAGTTCAGGCTCTCCACCGGGGCCGGGTTGAACGCATCCAGGGTCAGCATGTCCGGGAAGTACGTGGCCGGGTGGGTCAGCGTGTACGTGAGCGTCTGACCGGACGCGGTCACCCCGGAGATCTGATGGCTGTCGATATAAGCCTTGATGCCCGCGACCGTCGGCGCGGCCTTGGCGAAGTCAGTGCAGAAGGTCTGGTACCCCACGATCAGGCTCTCGAAGTCGGGCAGGCCGCCGAACGGCTGGACCGGGTTGCAGGACCGCTTCAGCCCGAGGACCGCGTCCGCCGCGGTGACCTGCCGGGCCGGGGAAGAGTTCCACATCGCGCGGGTCCGGATGGTGATCGTGTACTTCAGCCCGCCGTCGCTGACCACCGGCGCTGCGGTCGCCAGGTCCGGCGCCGGGGCCGTGGTCTGGCCCGGGGTGGCCGGGTAGGCGTACAGGCCGCGGATCCATGCGCGCTGGGCCAGGTAACCGATCGAGTAGTAGCTGATGTTGTAGTCAAAGAAGTCAACATCGCCCTGGCCCAGCATGTTGAGCGTGCCACCCGACTTCGGCGTGCCGCTGCCGGGCATTTGTAGTCCCTGCAGCCCGAGGGCGCTGGAACCTGAGGACGAGCTGGTGCCGCCCGTCGAGCTGCTGCCACCACACGCGGCCGCCAAGAGCGCGAGGACAGCCAGGCCCGCGCCTGCTGCCATGCCCCGCGAGCGTTTCCGCATCGACACTCTGCTCCTCCTAAGTACTGACTCCGCGAAGTTCGTCCGCGGCCGAAATGACCGCCGGGCAGATCTGCCCCGCGGCACGGCGACACGCCAGTGATAGACGGCCGACCGGCTCATGCTAGGACCGGGCCACCGTGCTGTGAACAGGCCCGATGGGGCGATGGCGAATCGTGACCCGACAGTAACCTGACCTTTGTCAGACCGCTACCCCGGCCTGCCCGATCCCGCTTAACAAACGGCCGGAGTGTATCCCCATCAGCCCGTTTCCTGGGGCGATGGGTGCACCACAGTGCGTCTCGCCATTATGGCCGCCCAAAAGATCATCAACGGCCGCACCGGAAATCAGCCATTACTCGCCGGCCGCAGCTGCTGGCTGATGGCGGTGCCCGCGGCCTCCGCCAGCCGGCGCCGCAGGGCCGCCCCGGCCGCCCGGTCCCCGGCCACCTCGACGATCCGGAGCCCCGCGCCTTTCAGCGCCCCGGCCAGCTCCGCCGGATCGCCCGCGACGGTATGGCCGATCCCGGCCGCGGCCGCGAGCGCGCTGAACCGGGCCCCGTGCGGGGTGCCGAAGACGCGCTCGAACGGCCCTGGCACCGCGGCCGGCTCCAGGGTGGAGAAGATCCCGCCGCCATCATTGCTCGCGATCACCAGGACCAGGTCAGGCCGCGGCTCGCCCGCCCCGGCGAACAGGCCTGGCGCATCGTGCAGCACGGCGAGGTCACCGAGCAGCGCGGCCGGGACCGCCCCCACGGCCTGGTGCGCGAGGGCGGCCCCGGCCGCGGCGGAGACGAGCCCATCGATCCCACTGGCACCCCGGCTGGCCAGCACGCGCAGCCCGGAGCGGGGTGCCATCTGCTGGTCCAGATCGCGGATCGGCAGGCTGGACGAGGCCCACAGCAGCGCACCGTCCGGCAGGCCGCTGGCCAGGTCCGGGCCAGCCGGGGCTCGGTCAGCGGCCCCGGCTCGCCGAGGATCGCGTCCATCGCGGCGCGGGCCGCGGCGTCCGCCTGCTGCCAGCCCGCCAGCCAGGCCTGAGCCGGAACCGGGCCGTGGGCCGCGGACCGCCCGGACGGCGGCCGACCACTCCGTTCGCGCTGCGGGCGGGGTCGGCCCACCCGGCCCGGCCCCTGGAGTGAGCGCCACCAGCCGGGAGCGGCCCCGCTGCCGCCGCGGCTGGGCGCAGGAAGGGCGAGCTGCCCGCGGGACAGCCCAGGGCCGCCCGGCGCCAGATGATCAGGTCCGGCTGATGCGTGGCGATGAACCCCGCGTGGCCGAGCAGGTACGGGTAGGCCGACAGCGCATGCGGGCCCTGCCGGGCCCCGGACGAAGGCTCGGCGAGCACCGGCCAGCCCGCCTCGGCAGCGAGCCCGAGCAGCGCCGCCGGGTCGGCGGTCCCGTCACCGCACACGATGACGCCGCGCTCGGTCCAGGGCACCGCCAGCGCCGGGCCCGGGTCAGCTCGCGCGGGCAGCCGTGTCCACGGCGCACCGTCCGGGCGGCCGTGCAGCGGCTCGGGCCACTGGGCCTCCCCCGGCGCTGCGGGCGCCAGGCCCGGGTCAGCCAGGCCGGGCACCAGCGGGTCCCGCAGTGGCAGGTTCAGCTGTACCGGGCCGGGCCAGCCCGCCCGCCGCCCCGGCCGCCCGCGGCCCAGGCACGGCAGGCCAGCGACCGCCAGTAGAGCGTTCATCCCCGGGCCCCGGCCTCCGGCACCCCGGCCTCGGCGAACCAGCGGACCGCACCGCCATACAGCTTCAGCTGGTCGATCGCCTGGTTGGCGCCGGTACCGCGGAGCTCGGGCGGCCGGTCCGCGGTCAGCGCCGGCGGCGGCGGCGCCGGCCTCGTCCGTCCGATGCGGGATGGAGGCTCGCGGCCGCGTGCCCGACGTGCACAGCACGGCCACCGGGCTGGCCACTGGCCTTGGCCAGGCCCAGCGCGAGGAACGCCGCAGCCCGCTCGTCCACCCGTACGTGCAGGCGGAGCGCGGCGTCCGGCCCGTGCGCCCGCTCCCACAGCGCCATTCGCCAGGGGGCGCTGCGGGAGCCCGGGAGCCGCCACGGCCTCGCGCAGCCCGCAGCGCACCAGCTCATCGGCGAAGGGCGGTGGCGAAGGGCGGTGGACGGGTTCGCCGGGCGCCCGGCACGCCCAGCATCCGGGGCATATCCGCCAGGAACTCCGACTGCCGCCCAGCCAACCGGGCCCGCCACGGGGCGGGATCGACCTAGCCATCGCGCTAGCCCGTATGCGGATCAACGTCTGGAGCGGCGGACCGGCAGGGTAGCCATCCTGTCGTCGGCCAGCGGATAGGCGGTGACGTCCCCGGCGAGCAGGCTCATCGTGGCCAGACCCGCGGCGTGGGCAGCTCGGGCAGGGCCGCGGCGAGCGCCACCCCGGCGGCCAGGCCAACCGAGGATGTCCACGGCGCTGGACACGACGGCGGGCAGCCCGCAGGCCTGCTGCGATCCGGAGCGCGGCCGCGACCCCGCCCAGCGGCTGGGCCTTGAGCACCGCGATCTGCCGCGCCCGCGGCGCGCACCCGCAGCGGATCCTCCGCCCGGCGGATCGACTCGTCCGCCGCGACCAGGACATCGGTCCGGCGGCGCAGCGCGGCCAGCTCGTCCAGGGTGGCGCAGGGCTGCTCCGCGTACTCCAGGCCGAACCGGCCCAGAGTCGCGCAGGATCAACGGTGAGCCTGGTCCACCGACCAGCCGCCCTTACGTCCACCCGGATCCGCAGGCTGGGCCGAGCGCGTCCCGGACCGCCTCGACCCGGGCGATGTCCGCGCTGGCTTTGGCTGGCCGCGCTCGGCAGACCTTCACCTTGGCGGTGCGGCAGCCCGGAGCTGGTCCACGATGCGAGTGCGCCTGCCCGGGGCCGACCGCGGGGACGGTCCCGTTTGACCGGCACACTGTCCGCCCGTGCCGGGCCAGCCGTCCCAGGCGGCTTCCGGGCACAGGCCAGCCAGCGGGCACATTCCCGTGGCCCGTACTCGGCGAACGGGGAGAACTCGGCCGAGCCGGCCGGGCCGGGCGCGAGCGCCCCTCGCGGACCGTGATGTCGCGGAAGCGGGTCGGCATCGGGATCGCGAACGCCCGGAGCGCCGGGCAGCAGGCTGGCCACCCGGTCCTGGCCGGCCGCCTGCGGGCTCAGCTGCTGGCTCACCGGCGCTGCCCGTCGATCACTCAAGACCCCCCAGGCTCCTCGCTGATCTGCCCGGCTAACCTTACGTCGATGACTTCGCGGCCCCTGCACGCGGTGCTGCTGCCCCCGGCGGGCATGCGGCCGGCTGCTTGAACTGCTGGACGCGGCGCTGGACGGGCGCGGGCCAGCCGTGCTGCCGGTGGACCCGCGGCTGCCGCCGGACCGGGTCGCCGCCCTGCTCCGGGCGCTTCCGCCGGGCACGCTGGAGACCGCGGACGGAACCGAGCGGCTGGACGCGGCGGGAGCACCGGACCTGGCCCCCGGTACGGCGGTCGTGATCGCCACCTCCGGGTCCACCGGGGGAGCCCAAGGGTGCGGAGCTGAGCGCGGCCGCGCTGCGCCCACTCGGCCCGGGCCAGCCTGGACCGGATCGGCGCACGGCCGGGCGAGGCCGGCTGTCCTGCCTGCCGCCCAGTCATGTGGCCGGCCTGCAGGTGTTCATCCGGTCGCTGTTCGCGGGGCCGCCGCCGGTGGTACTCGGCGGGCTGGCGCCGGCCGCCGCCGCGGCCAGCGGCGCGGCTATGTGTTCCTGGTGCCCACCCAGGTGCGGCGGCTGTTCGGCGGGCCGGACGGCCGGGCCATGCTGGCCGGGTTCCGGTGCATCCTGCTCGGCGGGGCCGCGGTGCCCGGCGGCCTGCTCGCTGCGGCCCGGGCGGCGGGCGCCCGGGTGGTCACCACCTACGGGATGACCGAGACCTGCGGCGGCTGCGTGTACGACGGGGTGCCGCTGGACGGGGTCGAGCGTACGGGTGGGCGGGGAGGGGCGGATCGGGATCGCCGGCCCGGTGCTGTTCTCTGGCTACCGGGGGCAGCCCGGCCGGTCCGCCGCGGCGCTGGACGGGCGCTGGTTCGTCACCTCCGACCTGGGCGAGCTGTCCGGCTCCGGGCAGCTGGAGGTGCGCGGCCGGGCTGACGGCATGATCAATACCGGCGGCGAGAAGGTCGCCGCCGACGAGGTAGCGGCGGTGCTGGAACGCTGCGCCGGGGTGCGCGAGGCCGCCGTGACCGGGCGGCCCGATGCGGAGTGGGGGGAACTGGTCACCGCGATCGTGGTGGCGTCCGATCCGGCGGCCCCGCCTGCGCTGGCCGCCCTGCGCGAGTGCGTCCGCGGGATACTGCCGGATTTCGCCGCGCCGCGGGCGCTCGTGCTGGTCAAGGCGATCCCGCTGCTCCCGTCCGGCAAGCCGGACCTGCAGGCGCTGCGGCGCTGGCCCGGAGGGCTGACCACGGATGAGCTGGCCCAGATGACTGGCAGAGATAGCTTGGCCGAATAGCTGGCCCGGGCGGCTGCCGGCGCACGCGAGCGTTACACACAGAGCAGGATGCGCCCGCGGGGAAACCCCGGGGAGAGAATCTTCGCTGGGCATGGTGGCTCGACACGGGAACAATCAACTCGCCGCTGCGTTAATACATAGTGCCCGCGCTTCACAGTAGCAAGTGCTGCGGACCGCCGGGGCACGTCATGACCGCGGAATTGTGCTGACGTACGTGCGCGTCCATGCGCGCCCAGCTAAGGAGGTGCCTCGCGATGCCCGGACTGGTTGCCGCCACGCGGCGGAATCCTGAGGTCGCCGAAGAGGCGGCCACCACGCGGGCCGGGGGCACGGCGCGCCGTCGCTCTGGCCAGCGGAACAGTAGCCAGCGCGGTACCGGACAGCGCAGCCCGGGTCAGCGGGGCACTGTCAGCGGAATACCGGCCAGCGGAGCACTGGCCAGCGGGATACGGGCCCGGAGCGAGCACGGACAGGCACGGAGGATATGAAGACTGCGCAGCTCACCACACTGCCGGACGGCGCCGACGAGCTGGACGGCCTGGCCGAGGCCGAGGCGGCCGCGCTGGCCGAGGCCGATATCGACGCGGGCGCAGCTGAGCTGGCTGCCACGGGCGCGTCCGGCACGGCCGTGCCGGACGCCGTGGGCGCCGAGCCCGCCGAGACTGTGGACGCCGAGACTGCGGACACCGAGGCCGTGGACGCCGAGGCGGCCGCCGCGGAGCTGGCCGCATCCGCTGCGGCAGAAGTGGACCTGGACGACCAGACGTCCGCCATGGGCGACTCGGTGCACACCTACCTCAAGTCCATCGGCCGGACCAGCCTGCTGACCGCCGAGCAGGAGGTGAACCTGGCCAAGCGGATCGAGGCTGGCCTGTTCGCCGAGCACAAGCTCGCCACCGAGGCAGACCTGGATGAGGACCACCGCCGCGACCTGGAGGAGGTCGCCGAGGACGGCCGGCGCGCCAAGGCGCACATGCTGGAGGCCAACCTGCGCCTGGTGGTGTCGGTCGCCAAGAAGTACAGCGACCGGGGCCTGTCCCTGCTGGACGTGGTCCAGGAGGGCAACCTCGGCCTGATCCGGGCGGTCGAGAAGTTCGACTACACCAAGGGCTACAAGTTCTCCACCTACGCGATGTGGTGGATCCGGCAGGCGATCCAGCGCGGTTTCGCCGACTCGGCCCGGACCATCCGGCTGCCGGTGCACGTGCTGGAGATGCTCAGCAAGCTGAGCCGGGTCGAGCGGGACATGCACCAGCGGCTCGGCCGCGAGCCGACCCCGGAAGAGCTGGCGGTGGAGCTGGACCGGACCCCGGACCAGATCGAGGAGCTGCTGCGCACCAGCCGCCAGCCGATCAGCCTCGACTCGACCATCGGCGAGGACGGCGAGACCAGCATCGGCGACCTGATCGAGGACGTCGACGCCCCGGAGGCATCCGAGCTGGTGGACCGGCAGCTCATGGCCGACCAGCTGCGGCACGCGCTGGACGGGCTGACCCAGCGCGAGGCGACGATCATGGCGATGCGGTTCGGCCTGTATGACGGGAACCCGCACACGCTGGATGAGATCGGCCGGGCCCTGGGCCTGACCCGGGAGCGGATCCGGCAGCTGGAGAAGCAGTCGCTGTCCAAGCTCCGTCACCCCAGCCGGGCCCAGCCGCTGCTCGATTACGCCAGCTAGCACCAGCTGAGCCCGGCCCGCGCCCGGGACCGACCTCCCGCCGGTCCCGGGCGCACTCGATGTCCAGGCATGCTGTACTGGAACCGTGGAAGGGCCTCCGGCAGATGTGCCCGCCCGGAACCTGGCGGAGCAGGAACACGGCGGGCAGCCCGCGGCCCCGGCGGCCGGTGAGGCGGCCCGGTACTGGCGGCACGCGGCCGTGCCCGGGGTCGACCTGCTCCAGGCCCGGTACGTTACGCACCGGTACGCCCAGCACACGCACGAGACCTACACCCTCGCGCTGATCGAGGACGGGGTGGAGGAATTCCGCCATGGCAGCAGCCTGCTCCGGGCCGGCCCGGGGGCGGTGGCCCTGCTGAACCCGGAAGTCGTGCACACCGGGCAGGCAGGCGTCCCCGACGGCTGGTCCTACCGGGTGCTCTACCCGGCGGTGAGCCTGGTCGCGGGGATCAGCGCGGAGCTCGGCGGCCGCCGCGGCACCCCGTACTTCCCGCAGACCGTGGTGCAGGACGCGCGCAGCGCCCAGCTGGTCCGGGCGGCCCACCTGGCCGCTGAGCACGGCGACGCGCTGGCCTCCTCAGCGGTGCTGCACGCCGCCCTGGCCGGGCTGCTCCAGCAGCATGCCAGGAGCGGTACCGCGGCCGGGCCCCGGCCCGCGCACCGCCCGGCGGTGCGGCTGGCCCAGGACCTGCTCCGGGAGCGGGTGATCAGCCCCCCGTCACTGGCCGAGCTCGCGCGGGCCACCGGGCTGGGGCCGTTCGCCTTGCTCCGGGCCTTCCGCGCGGAGACCGGGCTGCCGCCGCACGCGTACCTGAACCAGGTCCGGGTGCGGCTGGCCCGGCGGCTGCTGGATCGCGGGGTGCCGCCCGCGGCGGCCGCCGCGGAAGCGGGCTTCGCTGACCAGGCGCACCTGACCCGGCATTTCAAGCGCATTGTCGGCGTCCCGCCGGGGGCCTACCAGCGGGCCCGGCTGCGCCCGGGCTGATCCGCAAGAACGTTCAAGCCTGGCCGCCGTGGCCCGCCATAGCCTCCCGCTATGACAGACATCCCGGAGCCGGAGGAAGCAGAACCGGAGGAAGCACGGGCGCAGCTCCCCGGACGGCCCCCGGCTGGCGGCTGGCGGCTGCCCGGCCCGGCCCGGGACGGTGTTGTCCTCGGGCTGGCCGTGGGCACCTCCGGGCTGGCTTTCGGGGCCGCCGCGGTGACGTCGGGGCTGAGCGTGGCCCAGGCCTGTGTGCTCAGCCTGGTCGCCTACACCGGGGCCTCGCAGTTCGCGCTGGCCGCCGCCATCGCGGGCGGCGGCAGCCTGATCGCCGGGACGGCCAGCGCGGTCCTGCTCGGCACCCGGAACGGGCTGTACGGCCTGCGCCTGGCCGGGTTGCTGCGGTTCCGCGGGGCGGCCCGGCTGCTGGCCGCACACGGCATCACGGACGAGTCCACCGCGGTCGCGCTGGCTCAGCCGGGCCCCGCCGCAGCCCGGGCCGGTTTCCTCGGCACCTTCGCCAGCCTCTACCTCACCTGGAACGCGGCGTCGCTGGCTGGCGCGCTGGGCGCGGGCCGCATCGGCTCGCCTGATGCCTTCGGCCTGGATGTGGTCGGGCCCGCCGCGTTCCTGGCGCTGCTGTGGCCGCGGCTGCGCGACGGCCGCACCGAGCGGGCGGTCGCGCTCGCCGGCGCCGCTATCGCCCTGCTGGCCACGCCGTTCTGCCCACCCGGGCTCCCGGTGGTGCTGGCCGCGGCCGCGGCGCTGGGTGCGGCGCTGCTGCCAGCCGCGGCCAGGCCTGCCCCGGCCGGGCCTGCCCCGGCCGGGCCTGCCCCGGCCGGGCCCACGGCAGCCGAGCCCACCGCGGCCAGGCCTGCCCCGGCCGGGTCTCCCGGGGACGCCGATCCGGCGGGCCGGGCTGGGCCCGGCGAGGGAGCGCACCGGTGACCGGGACCTGGATCGCGGTGCTGGTCACCGCGTTGTGCTGCTACGGGCTCAAGCTGGCGGGCCTGACCGTGCCGCAGCGGGTGCTGGCCCATCCCCGGGCGCAGCGGTTTGCCAGCCTGGTCCCGGTCGCCCTGCTCGCGGCGCTGATCGCGGTGCAGGCGCTGGGCCGGGGTGAGTCCCTGGCGGTGGACCCGGCCCGGCTGGCCGGGCTGGGAGCAGCGGTGGCCGCGCTGGCCTGGCGGGCCCCGTTCCTGGTGGTGATCCTGGCGGCGGCCGGCACGGCGGCCGCGCTGCGGGCCCTGGGCATCAGCTGACCGCCAGCATCAGCCCCGCCACGGCAGCAGGCCAGCAACAGCACCCCGCCCACCACGGCGGCAGAAGGTGACGCGATAGGGTGCCTGCGTGACTGTGCGCGTCGAGGTGCTGCATGAGGTAACCGACGAGGTAGTCGAGGCGTTCGGCTACCTGCTCCCCCAGCTGTCGTCCAGTGCGCCCCCAGCGGACCGGCCGGTGCTCGAGCGGGTGGTCAGCTCCGCCGCTACCACGCTGCTCATCGCCCGGTCCGGCGGCAAGATCGCCGGGACGCTGTCCCTGGTGATGTTCCCGATACCCACCGGGCTGCGCGCCTGGATCGAGGATGTCATCGTGGACGAGGCCGCGCGCGGCCAGGGCATCGGCCAGGCCCTGACCGAGGCGGCGCTGCGCATCGCCGACGAGGCCGGGGCGAGGACCGTGGACCTGACCTCCCGGCCTTCCCGGGAGGCCGCGGGGCGGCTCTACGGGCAGGCTGGCTTCCAGTCCCGCGAAACCCGGCTGTACCGCTACTCCTTCGCCGGCCACCGCGCCTGACCCGTGGCCGGCCACCGCGCCTGACGGTGGCCGCCAGCACGCCTGACCGCGGGACGGTCAGGCGGCGAACTCAGCGACAGCGGCCAGCAGCCGGTCCACCTCGGCCCGGTCGTTGTAGTGGACCAGGCCGGCCCGGCACGGCGCTGCCGGAGTCCCGGATGCCGAGCGCAGCGGTCAGTTCCCATGCGTAGTTGTGCCCGTGCCACACGTTCACCTCGCGCTCGGCCAGGTACCGGGCCACGTCCTGCGGGGTGTGCCCGGCCACCGTGAAGTACGCGGTGGGGGTGCGCCGCGCCGCCGCCCCGTAGCAGGTCACCCCGTCGATGCTGGCCAGCCCGCGGAGCAGCACGCCGAACAGGTCCTGCTCGTACTCCGCCACCGCGGCCATGGAGGTGAGCACCCGCTGCCGCTGGGTGCCGGAGGCCGCGTCGTCCAGCCCGGCCAGGTGCTCGACCGCGGCCGTCACCCCGGCCAGGTCCGCGTAGGGCGGGGTGCCCTGCTCGAACCGTCCCGGCACATCGCCTGGCGCGGGCTCCAGCTTGTCCGGGTGCAGGGTGCGCAGCAGCCCTGGATCGGCGATCACGGCGCCGATGTGCGGGCCAGACCACTTGTACGCGCTGGTCGCGTAGAAGTCCGCACCCAGCGCGGCGACATCGACCGGCACGTGCGGGGTGGCGTGCACCCCGTCCACGTAGCTGAGCGCGCCCACCGCCCGGGCCTGCGCGGTGATCGCGGGCACGTCCGGCCGGGTGCCGATGACGTTGCTGGCCGCGGTGACCGCGACCAGCCGGGTCCGCTCCGACAGCAGCCCGGCGTACTGCTCGGCGGGCAGTTCCCCGGTTGACTTATCGATTTCTGCCCAGCGCACGGTGGCGCCCGCCCGGGCCGCGGCCTGGACCCAGGGCCGGATGTTCGCGTCGTGGTCCAGCCGGGAAACCACCACCTCATCCCCGGGACCCCAGGCCGCCGACAGCGTGCCCGCCAGCCGGTAGGTGAGCGTGGTCATGTTCGGCCCGAGGATGACCCCAGCCGCCGCCCCGCCGGTGAGGTCCGCGACGGCCTGGCGGCACTCGGCCATCAGCGCGGCCGAGCGCAGGCTGGCCGGGAACTCCCCGCCGGTGTTCCCCAGGCCGGCCCGGTAGGCGGCGGCGATGGCATCGATCACGCTGTCGGGTACCTGGGTCCCGGCCGCACCATCCAGATAGGCGTAGCCATCCGCGAGCGCGGGATAGGTCAGGCGCACTTTCGCAACATCGAATGCCATGACGTCATGCTGTCTCATGCACCTGATTCAGGGAACCCGACTCGATGCGCCACGTCAGGCTCCCGGCTAGGTCAGGGCTCCCGGCTAGGTCAGGGCTCCCGGCTAGGTCAGAGCTCCCGGCTAGGTCAGAGCTCCGGCCGGCCTGGCGGGTCAGGGCTCCCGCCCGGACGCCCGGAGCATGACATGCCACGGGTCATCGCACACGGCCGCGCCGGACGGGCCGCGCCCGGACGGGCCGCTGGCGGGCTGGCCCTCGCCGAACGCAGCGACCCCGGGCAGGCCGGATCCGAACTCGCCTGCCCCGGGCCCGCCGCAGCCGCCGCCCGGCGGGTCGGCGGCGAGCACTGGCCACAGCTGCGGCGTGCCTGCCCGCCAGGCGACGAGCACCAGCTCGGGATCGGCGGGCCGGTAGTCCTTGCCAAGCGACCGGGCCAGGTCCCAGGCGTGCAGGTGCCATTCGGCGCAGGCCGCGCCGGCCATCGCGCCGACGGTGACCTCGGTGTCCCGGTACCTGTGGTGGGGCAGGTCCCAGCACGGCGGCAGCCGCCGCCCGTAGGACCTGGCCGATTCGGCGAACGCCGCGATGTGCTCGGCGCCCGAGACGTCGGGCAGCGTGGCGAGTTCGGCCGCATTCTGCCGTGCCAGCTTGCGGGCCAGGCTGTCGGCGGGGACGCCGGTCGCCATCAGCCGGGCGAGCCTGCTGGCCGGGGCGTCGTCCAGGTACTCGTGGTAGTCGTCGGCGACGCATCGCAGATGCCCGGCCAGGTCCACCGCGCGCCATTCGGTGCACGGGTGGCGGCGCTAGCCAGGTCGCATCGGTGAACTGAGCGGCCAGCTCGCAGATGACCGTCACGCCGTCGAGGAATGCGGCGAGCGCTGGGCCAGGCGACCAGCCCTTCATGGGTTGCCCCCGAATCCATGGCCCCACGGCTCCTCACCGGCCGGTCTCCGGCACCGGCGTGAGACCCCCCGGCTAGCCAGCGTGCCAGAGTTGGCCGCTGGCCGCCACCCGGGCTACCGCATACAGGCCATCGCGTCACACCGGAGTTACCGCAGCACATGTCCTGGATCGCCGCGGCCCCGCCTGGGCCGCCTGCCCCCGGCCATACCAGCGGAAATTCAGGTGACAGTGCCTGAAAGCGCAGTTAGCGTCACGATAATGCCCCCGCATAAACCTGGTGCCCGCGCGCCTGCCCGCGCGGAGAAAACGCCCCTCGCCTCGCTCTGGCGGATCCGTGGCTACCTGCGCCCGTACCGGTGGCAGCTTGCGCTCATGCTGATCGCCGCGATCGCGGCCGTCGGCACCGAGATCGCCATCCCGCTGCTGACCAAATCCATGATCGACGGGGCGATCCGGCAGCACCGCCGCGGGCTGCTGCTGCCGATCGGCGCCGCGGCCGTCGGGCTCGGCATCGCCCAGGCGGTGCTGAACTGCGTGCGCCGCTGGGTGCAGGCCAGCGCGGTTACTGGCATGGAGCGGGCGATGCGCGCCGACCTGTACGCCCACCTGCAGCGGCTGGACCCCGCCTTCCATGACAACTGGCAGTCCGGGCAGCTGCTGTCCCGCGCGACCAACGACCTGTCGGCGGTGCGGAGGTTCGCTGGCTTCGGCACCATCTTCCTGATTACCAACACGATCACCTTCGTAGCCGTGCTGGCCCTGCTGATCCGGCTGAACTGGTGGCTGGGCCTGATCACCGGGACCGTGCTGCTGCCCGTGGCGGTGGTGAGCATCCGGTTCGAGCGCCAGTACCGGGTGCTCTCCCGGCGGGCCCAGGACCAGCAGGGCGACCTGGCCACGTACGTGGAGGAGGCGGCCACCGGGATCCGCGTGCTCAAGGCCCTGGGCCGCAGCGGCGAGGCGGCCGCCCGGCACCGGGGCCAGGCGGCCCAGGTGTACCAGACGCAGCTGCGCAAGGCCCGGCTGCGCAGCACGTTCTGGGCCGGCTGGACCTGATCCCCAACGCTCTCATTGGCCTGCTGCTCCTGCTCGGCGCGATCGCCACCGCCCGGCACGAGCTGACCCTGGTGGCCTGGTGGCCTTCATCACGCTGACCCTGCAGCTGGTCTGGCCGATCCGAGTCGATGGGCTACATCCTGGCCGGGCGGCCAGGAAGCGGCGACCGCGGCGCAGCGGATCTTCGAGATCCTGGACACGCCGCCCGCCATCACCAGCCCGGCCGCGAGCCGCCGCGGGCTGGCCGCAGGCCGCCATCCGGCCCGGCCTGGTGTCCGGGGCCCGGCCGCCGCGCCGCCCGTCCCGGCTCGTCTTCGACCGGGTCGGATTCTGCTACCCCGGCGCCGGGCACGCCGGTGCTGCGCAGCATCTCGCTGACCGTGGAGCCAGGGCAGACCGTCGTGCTCACCGGCGCCACCGGCTCCGGCAAGACCACCCTGCTGCAACTGGTCCCCCGGCTGGCCGACGCGACGTCCGGCTCGGTCCTGCTGGACGGTACCGACGTGCGGCGGATCCCGCTGCCCGCACTCCGGGCCCGGGTCGGGTGCGCGTTCGAGGACCCCACCCTGTTCTCGGCCAGCGTGCGGGAGAACGTCAGTTACGGCGCGCCGGGCGCGGACGAGGAGGCTGTCGAGGCGGCCCTGGCCATGGCCCAGGCCGGCTTCGTGCATGACCTGCCCTGGGGGCTGGACACCCGGATCGGCGAGCAGGGCATGGCCCTGTCCGGCGGCCAGCGGCAGCGCGTCGCGCTGGCCCGGGCCATCCTGGCCGAGCCGTCCCTGCTGATCCTGGACGACCCGCTGTCCGCGCTGGACGTGCACACCGAGGCCAGGGTGACCCGCGCGCTGAGCGGGCTGCTGGCGCAGACCACCGCGCTGCTGGTGGCGCACCGCCCGTCCACCGTGCTGCTCGCGGACAAGGTGGCCCTGCTCCAGGACGGGACCATCGCGGCCACCGGCACGCACACGCACCGCTGCTGGCGACCCAGCCGCGGTACCGGGAACTGATGAGCGGGTCCGCCGGGGCGGACGCCAGCCAGCAGGAGGCGTCATGACGCCCGCCACCGCCTGGCGCGGGATCGCCGCTGAGAATGCTGACGAGATCACGTCCGGGCTGGCCGCGCTGCTCCGGCGCCGGGCCCGGGAGCTGCTGGCCAGCCTGCTCCGGCGCCAGCGTGGGCAGGTAACGCTCACCCTGCTGTTCACCGTGATCACGAACCTGGCCGGGCTGGCCGGCCCGTGGCTGGTCGGCATCGCGATCGACCGGGGGATCCCGCCGCTGCTGCACGGCGGCAACGCCGTACCGCTAGCCGCGACGGTGGCAGGCTTCGCGGCCGCGGTGGCCGTGCAGGCCGTGGCGAGCCGGGCGTACATCTACTCGATGGGCCAGCTCGGCGAGGCGGTGGTGCTGGACCTGCGCGGCCGCCTGTTCTGCGCACTTCCAGCAGCTCCCGGTCGCCTTTCACGAGCACTACACCTCGGGCCGGGTCATCTCCCGGCAGGTGTCCGACGTCGATTCCATCGCCGACCTGTTCGATGACGGCCTGGACTCCCTGGTGTCCGCGGTGTTCTCGCTGGTCCTCGTCGGCGCCGGGATGCTGCTGCTGGACTGGCCGCTGGCGCTGGTGGTGCTGGCTGGGTTCGGCCCGCTGGCCTGGCTCACCTTCTGGTTCCGGCGCGAGTCGGCCACAGCCTACCGCCGCAGCCGGGAGACGATAGCGCAGGTCATCGTGCATTTCGTGGAGACCTTCGGGGGAATCCGCGCGGTGCAGGCGTTCCGCCGGGAACAGCGGAACAACGACATCTTCGCCAGCTTCAACGCACAGTACGCCGCGGCCAGCCTGCGCTCGTCCCGGCTGCTGGCGGTGTACTCGCCCGCATTACCCTGGTCGGCAATGTGGCCACCGGCGCGGTGCTGTGCTACGGCGGGCTGCGCGTGCTGGACGGCGACATCAAGGTCGGGGTGCTGGCCACGTTCCTGCTGTACCTGGCTGGTTCTTCGACCCGCTGCAGGATCTGTCCCAGTTCTACAACTCCTTCCAGTCCGCGGCGGCGGCCCTGGAGAAGATCTCCGGGGTGCTGGACGAGCAGCCCGCGGTGCCGGAGCCAGCGCACCCGGTGCCGCTGCCTGCCCGCCGCGGGCCGGGCCGCGGGGTGCGGTTCGAGGCGGTGCGGTTCGGCTACCGGGAGTCCGTGGTGCTGCCGGGCCTGGACCTCGCCATCCCGTCGGGGCAGACCGTAGCCCTGGTCGGGCGCACCGGCGCGGGCAAGACCACCATCGCCCGGCTGCTGGCCCGGGTCTACGACCCGGACCAGGGCCGGGTCCTGCTCGACGGCGTTGACCTGCGCTCGCTCACCGACCAGGCGCTGCGCCACGAGGTGGTCCTGGTCACCCAGGAGAACTTCCTGTTCACCGGGTCGGTGGCGGACAACATCCAGCTCGGCGACCCGGCGGCGAGCCGGGCCGGGATCGAGGCGGCGGCCCGGGCCATCGGCGCGGACAGCTTCATCCGGGCGCTCCCGGGCGGGTACGACGCCGAGGTCGGCAAGCGCGGCGGCCGGCTGTCTGCCGGGCAGCGGCAGCTGATCTCGTTCGCCCGCGCCTTCCTGGCCGCCCCCGCCGTCCTGGTACTGGACGAGGCCACCTCGCTGCTGGACATCCCCAGCGAGCGGATGGTACAGGCGGCGCTGCGCACCATCCTGGCCGGGCGGACCGCGCTGATCATCGCGCACCGGCTGTCCACCGTGGAGATCGCCGACCGGGTGCTGGTGCTCAGCGGCGGCCGGATCGTCGAGGACGGCGCCCCGGAACGGCTGCTGGCCGGCGACGGGGCCTACTCGGCGCTGCACGCGGACTGGCGGGCGAGCCTGGCCTAGCGCGCCGGGTAGGTAGTGGACCGGGTTTCGGCGCGGCGGGCGGGCTGGGCCGCCCGTGGCGATCCGCTAGGCTCGCAGCGCAGCCTGATCCAGCGTGATGTAGGAGCACACCGTGATAGCGAGGCACCAGCCGGTCAGCGCCGAGGCTCAGCAGAAGTACGAGGCTGACACCGAACGTGCGGCCACGTTCGATGAGCTGCTCGGCCAGGCGCAGATCGCGGAGCAGGAGCTGCGGGCCGTGGAGGCGGCACGCGCCCCGGCCGGAGACCGGTACCGGCTGGCCAAGCGGCTGGATGCCGCGCTCACCGAGGCGATGCGGGCGGCCTACGCGGCCGAGCGGGCCGCGATCGGGCCGCGCGGCTATGACGACTGGATCTACCGCCGCAAGGCCAAGGCCACCCCGCCGGTCCGGCGGTGGACCGCTGAGGCCGAGCGGCTGCTCACGCTGCGGGAGAGCCACCGGCTGACCGGCATCCCGCGGGCGCCGCTGGTCCTGGCCGTCGAGAAGGAGCATGCCGCGGGGTCAGTACCGGCCCACTGAGCGTTAGTCAAAACCGGCTAGCGAGGGCAGGCCCGGAGGACCTGCCCGAGCGGTCGGTGCAGGTCAGGGCGATGCCAATCGTTCATGATCATTTGAATAACGCGGCTTTTGAATAAGACACTGAGTGGCACTCACCCAGGCGGACTGGCCCGGGCGGGCCATGGGCCCGTGAACGTCCTAGTTACCCGTAACTAAGAGTAACTAAATAAATCGTTAAAACGGGCGCGGCGGCGTGCCTGGGCGGCGGGACACACTAGCATGTGACCAACACCACAGCTAGACCCCGTACCACGAGACATTGAGCCACCGGGAACTAACCCACCGACATATTGACCAGGAGGCACGTATGTGCCCGCACACGCCGCCATGCCCAGACGCGCGAGCGCTGGACCGCGAGGCGGCCCGGACCGTAGTCAGCCACCCCGAGCAGGGCTGGAGCCTGCTCTGTAACGGCATCGTCGCGTTCGAGGACACCGGGGAACTGCTGCCCGGCGGGGGGACCATAGCGCCGCACCGGCCTACAGATGTGAGCGCACACACTGGGATCATGCCAGCGGCCGGGGAACTATCCCACGCCGCGGACCCCGCGGCTTAGCCTCCCGTCAGTCCCAGCAGGCCGCGCAGCCACGATCCGGCGGCCCGGCAGGCGGCCCCAGGGTCCCGGGAGAGGGCATGCGTTTCCCCGTCCAGCACCACGACCTGCGTGGCATCCGCGCCGTTGGGCACCCCGAACGGATCGCGGCTCCCGTTGACGACCAGCACGTCGGTCCCGGCCCCGCGCAGCTCGTCCGCTCGCGACCGCTCTGGCCGCCCGGGCGGATGCAGCGGGAAGGCCAGCGCAACCACCGCCCTCGCCCCGGCCGCCCGGGCCGTCCGGCAGGCGACCCGCGCCCCGTTACTGCGCCCGCCCTGAACGAGCGGGACCCCGGGCCCGGCCACCGCCCGCAGCGCAGCCACGATCTCCAGCCACGCCGCGTCCTGGCGCGCCGCGGAACCGGGCGCGGGCCGGCCCTTCACCTGGTACGGCTGGGTGACCAGCGCCGTCATCCCGCCCAGGCCGAGCGCTGCGTCGCGCACCGCGAGCAGGTCCGCGGAGTCCGGCCCCTTCCCCGCACCATGCGTCAGCACCAGCAGGAACGCCGGGCCGGGGCCAGGTGACTCAGGCCTGGCGGTCCCCGGCGCCCGCTGTCCCCGCACCCCGTGTCCCGGCGCCCGCCCCGCCGGCCCGGCCAGCTCAGCCAGGGCCAGCCCCTCACCCGTCATGATCTCCACGCCGCGCATCGTAACCACCCCTGCGCAGGACCGCGGCGGGGAGTGTGCTGACAGGCCCATCGCGGAACAAGGCGCCGTTCCTGGGTGATGATCGTCGTTGCGGTGCTGAGCGCAGCGGCGGCCGCTCCCGGGCGGCGAGTTCGTCAGATGCTGAGGATCTTCTTGAGGTACTGGCCGGTGTGGCTGTCCTCGACCTGGGCGACCTCTTCCGGGGTGCCCGGCCGCGATGACGTTGCCGCCCCGGGAGCCGCCGTCCGGGCCAAGGTCGATGACCCAGTCGGCGGTCTTGATGACGTCCAGGTTGTGCTCGATCACGATCACCGTGTTGCCGCCGTCGACCAGGCGGCCGAGCACCCCGAGGAGCTTGCGGATGTCCTCGAAGTGCAGCCCGGTGGTCGGCTCGTCCAGCACGTAGATGGTCCGCCCGGTGGACCGGCGCTGCAGTTCCGAGGCGAGCTTGACCCGCTGCGCCTCACCACCGGACAGGGTAGGCGCGGGCTGGCCGAGCCGGACGTAGCCCAGGCCCACGTCGGTCAGCGTCTTCAGGTGCCGGTGGATGGCCGGGATCGCCTCGAAGAACCCGGCGGCCTCCTCGATGGGCATGTCCAGCACATCCGCGACGGTCTTGCCCTTGTAGTGCACCGCCAGCGTGTCGGTGTTGTACCGGGCCCCGTGGCACACCTCGCACGGCACGTACACGTCCGGCAGGAACTGCATCTCGATCTTGATCGTGCCGTCCCCGGAGCAGGCCTCACAGCGGCCGCCCTTGACGTTGAACGAGAACCGGCCGGGCAGGTAGCCGCGGATCTTCGCCTCGGTGGTGGCCGCGAACAGCTTCCGCACATGGTCGAACACCCCGGTGTAGGTGGCCGGGTTGGACCGCGGGGTACGGCCGATCGGCCCCTGGTCCACGTGCACCACCTTGTCCAGCTGGTTCATGCCGGTGACCCGCGATGCCGGCCCGGCACCGTGCGCGCCCCGTGCAGCTCCCGGGCCAGCGCGTTGTACAGGATGTCGTTGACCAGCGTGGACTTCCCGGACCCGGACACCCCGGTCACCGCGATGAAGCAGCCCAGCGGGAACGCCACGTCCACGTTCTTGAGGTTGTGCTCGCTGGCCCCCTTGACCACGACCTCGCGTGACCTGGACCGGTTGCGCCGCACCGCGGGCCGCTCGATCGCCTGCCGCCCGGTCAGGTAGGCCCCGGTCAGCGAGTCCTGGCTGGCCAGCAGCTCCTGCACCGGCCCGGACACCACCACGCTGCCCCCGTGCTCGCCCGCGCCCGGCCCGATGTCCACCACCCAGTCCGCGGCCCGGATCGTGTCCTCGTCGTGCTCCACCACGATCAGCGTGTTGCCCAGGTCGCGCAGCCGGATCAGCGTCTCCAGCAGCCGGTGGTTGTCCCGCTGGTGCAGCCCGATCGACGGCTCGTCCAGCACGTACAGCACCCCGACCAGACCGGACCCGATCTGGGTGGCCAGCCGGATGCGCTGCGCCTCACCACCGGCCAGGGTGGCGGACGCGCGGTCCAGCGACAGGTAATCCAGGCCCACGTCCAGCAGGAAGCCGAGCCGCGCGTTGACCTCCTTCAGGATCCGCCCGGCGATCTGGTTGTCCCGGTCCGACAGCTCCAGGCTGAGCAGCCGCTTGGCCAGCTCGCCGATGGGCAGCGCGCAGTAGTCCGCGATCGACCGGCTGTCCACGGTCACCGCGAGGGAGATCGGCTTGAGCCGGGCTGCCGTGGCAGGACGGGCAGGGCACCTCGCGCATGAACCCCGCGTACCGCTCCCGGCTGGAGTCGCTCTCGGCTTCCGCGTGCCGCCGCTCGATGTACGGGATGGCCCCCTCGAACGAGGTGTAGTACGACCGCTCCCGGTTGTACCGGTTCTTGTACCGGACGTGCACCTGCTTGTCGTAGCCGTTCAGCAGGGCCTTGCGGGCCGCGGCGGGCAGCCGGGACCAGGGGTGTCCACGCTGAACCCCATGCCCGCGCCGAGTGCCTCGAGCAGCCGCAGGAAGTAGTCGCTGACGTGGCCGCCGCTCCACGGCCCGATCGCCCCCTCGGCCAGGGACTTCTCCGGGTCCGGCACGACCAGTTCCGGGTCCACCTCCATCCGGGTGCCCAGCCCGGTGCACTCCGGGCAGGCGCCCCACGGCGAGTTGAACGAGAACGACCGCGGCTCCAGCTCCTCGAACGACAGGTCGTCGTACAGGCAGGCCAGGTGCTCGGAGAACATCCGCTCCCGGTGCGGGTCGCCCTCGGGCAGGTCCACGAAGTCCAGCAGCACCACCCCGCCGGACAGGCCGAGCGCGGTCTCCACCGAGTCGGTCAGCCGCCGCCGGGCGTCGGCCCGGACGGCCAGCCGGTCCACCACCACCTCGATGGTGTGCTTCTCCTGCTTCTTCAGCGCGGGCAGCGCGCCTGCCTCGGTGCCGATGCTGTCCAGCCGGATCACGGTGCCGTCCACCCGGGCCCGCGAGTACCCCTTGATCTGCAGCTCGCGGAGCAGCTCGGTGTACTCCCCCTTGCGGCCGCGGACCACCGGGGCCAGCACCTGGAACCGGGACCCCTCGTCGAGTTCCAGCACCCGGTCCACGATCTGCTGCGGGGCCTGCCGGGCGATCGGCCGGCCGCAGATCGGGCAGTGCGGCTTGCCCACCCGGGCGTACAGCAGCCGCAGGTAGTCGTAGACCTCGGTGATGGTGCCCACGGTGGAGCGCGGGTTCCGGCTGGCTGCCTTCTGGTCGATCGACACGGCCGGGGACAGCCCGTCGATGAAGTCCACGTCGGGCTTGTCCATCTGGCCCAGGAACTGCCGCGCGTACGCGGACAGCGACTCCACGTACCGCCGCTGGCCCTCCGCGAAGATCGTGTCAAAGGCCAGGCTGGACTTGCCCGACCCGGACAACCCGGTGAACACGATCAGCGCGTCCCGGGGCAGGTCCAGGGACACGTCCTTCAGGTTGTGCTCACGCGCGCCGCGTACGACAAGACGATCAGCCACTGCGCTCATTTCTCCGGGTCACGAGGGAGGCCCCACGGCCGACACAGGTCCACGGCATGCTATTCGGAGGCACTGACAAAACACCGATCCGGCGGCCAGGCTTCCCCGCCTGCGCCCGCGCGTGCTTGGCCCAGCCGGGTGACTGGCCCCCGCCTGCTCCCAGAGTGCCATCCCATGCGAGAAGATGACCCGGAACGCTGGCAATTGGGGACCCCGCACCGAGGAGGACGGCACTCATGAGCACGGCAGACCCGGACGTCGCCCCCGCCCTGGCCAGCATCCAGAAGTCCACCAGCCGCCTGCTCGCCACCGCGGACGCGCTGACCGACGGGCAGGCCCACGGGCCGTCCCTGCTGCCCGGCTGGACCCGCGGGCACGTGCTCAGCCACCTGGCCCGCAACGCGGACGCCTTCTGCCACCTGTTCCACTGGGCGCGTACCGGCACCGAGATGCCGATGTACGCCAGCGACGCGGCCCGCGACCGCGACATCGCCGCGGGCGCCGGGCGCAGCGCCGCGGACCTGGCCGCGGACGTCTCGGCGAGCGCGGCGGCGTTCGCCGGGGCCGCGGCCGCGCTGCCGGCAGCCGCCTGGAGCACCCCGGTGCGGGCCCGGTACGGCCCCCCGTTCCCGGCCCGGGTGATCTTGTCCCGGCGGCGGTCCGAGCTGGAATTCCACCACGTGGACCTGGCCGCGGGCTACCAGCCCGCGGACTGGCCGCCGGACTGGGTCCAGGCCAGCCTGACCCGGGTGGCGGGTGACTTTGCCGGGCGCGACGACACCCCGTCCTGCCTGGCCTGCCCGGATGGCACGGACTACGTGCTGCGGATCGGGCCGCCCGCCGATGACCCGGTCACCGTGTCCGGGCCGCCCGCCCTGCTGCTCGCGTGGCTGACCGGCCGGGCCGGCGGCACCGGCCTGGAGGTCGCCGGGGCCGCCGCCCCGCCGGTCCTGCCCCCGTGGCGATGACACCCGCCATGGGATGGTTATCGTTGCGGGCAGTTCAGGGCAGTAACCAACGCACCGGAGGCACTGTGGCATACACCGGGGATGTGACCGTCGGCGGCCCGGCCGACACCCGCGAGCTGCCCGGACTGACCGTGGCCAAGCTGGCCGTTTCGCGCGGCGGTTCGATCATGGCGAAGTGGTGTCTGTCGAAGCACAAGGAATCGTTCCTGTATGAGCGCTTCGATGAGATCTGTGACATCATGCGCAAGTACGACGTGTCGTTCTCGCTGGGCGACGGCTTGCGTCCCGGCTCGAACGCCGATGCCAATGACGCGGCGCAGTTTGGTGAACTGGAGACTCTGGGCGAACTGACCAAGGTCGCCTGGAACAAGGGTTGCCAGGTGATGATCGAAGGCCCCGGCCACGTGCCGATGCACAAGATTAAGGTCAACATGGATAAGCAGTTGCGCGAATGCGGCGAGGCTCCCTTCTACACGCTTGGGCCGCTGACGACCGACATCGCGCCAGGCTACGATCACATCACGTCGGCGATCGGCGCCGCCATGATCGGCTGGTTCGGGACAGCGATGCTGTGCTACGTCACCCCGAAGGAGCATCTGGGTCTGCCCAACCGAGACGACGTCAAGACCGGGGTGATCACCTATCGGATCGCCGCGCATGTCGCCGACCTCGCGAAGGGGCATCCGGCCGCCAAGTTGCGGGACGACGCCGTCAGCCGAGCCCGGTTCGAGTTCAGGTGGGAGGATCAGTTCAATCTTTCGCTGGACCCCGACACCGCGCGCTCGTTCCACGACGAGACCTTGCCGAAGGAGGCGCACAAGGTGGCCCATTTCTGCTCCATGTGCGGGCCAAAATTCTGCTCCATGAAGATTACGCAGGACCTGCGTGAGGAGGCGGAGCGAATGGCCGGGATGGAGTTGAAGAGCCAGGAGTTTGCGGCGGCCGGAAAAGAAATCTATCTGCCCCAGCAGGCGGCGGAATAGCGCAACCCGCGCGTCGCCCGAGCGGCCGATCCGCATTGTTTCGGCCGCAGGGTGCTCGATGAGGAGACATTCGGTCAGGAGATACTCGGAGGTGATGACGGATCCACGCGCCGCTCTTGAGGCTATCGGCCAACTTCCGGACGCCGAGATCGATATCGGTGAGGCCGCGGTCCAGCTTGCCCGGGTGGATGTGCCTGACGGAGATGGAAACGCCGCTTATCGCCATCTTTCGGACCTGGCGAAAGGCGCGGTCCGGTTGGCGGGCGAGATGTCGGGAGATAGCCTGAGCGCGCGGGCGGGGGCCCTGGCGGAGCTGTTGGCGGGCGAGCACGGCTATGCGGGCGATGTCGACACCTACGACGATCCGGCCAACGCGAACCTGATCCGGGTGATTGAACGGCGGCGTGGCTTGCCGGTCGCGCTCGGCGTGATCTGGATGCACGCCGCACGGGCGGCCGGATGGGGCACCCATGGCGTCGACTTCCCGGCGCATTTCCTGATTTCGCTGGAGGGACACAAGTCCCAGGTGATTGTCGACGTGTTCAATCGTGGCGTGGTGCTGACGGCCCGGGACCTGCGCGATCTGTTGAAGCGGGTGGAAGGAGACGACGCGGAACTGCGGCCGGGACTGCTGCAGCCGATGAGCACGCGGCGGGTTCTGTTGCGACTACAGAATAACATCGTGACGCGGCGGCTTGATGCCGGAGACATCGAGGGTGGCCTGCAGTGCACCGAGGATATGCTGCGCATAGCGCCGGACCAGGCGGAGCTGTGGCGGCAATTCGGCGGGCTGAACCAGAAGCTGGATCGGATTGTCGCGGCCCGGACGGCCTATCAGCGATTTCTTGCGCTGGTGCCGGAGGGAGCCAGCGCGAATGCGGTGCGGGCGCAGTTGGAAATTCTCAACTCGATGCTCAGCTAGCGGGTGGAACGGCGCCACGTGCGTCAAAGTCCCCCGGGGTGGCGATATGGAAAGGCTCCGTCTGTTCGCCGAACTCCAGTCCGGTAGCACAACAAATATGCAGATGCCTTGTCGTACCCGTGGGCTTCAGCGATGACCGTCCGTGCTTACGATGTCATCCTCGGCGAAGGCCAAGGGCCAAGGATCAACTATTTTGACCGCGCAACACCGCAAGTCGTGGGTCCCCGGCCTGCGCCGGGGATGACACTGGAGCCTGCGCGGGGGATGACACTGGAAACCTGCGCCGGGGATGACACTGGATCCTGCCAAGCCGGGGATGACACTGGAGCCTGCGCCGGGCAGCTTCACCCCCTTCGTTGCAGGGTCCGCAGACAGATCGCCTCGAACTGACGCGACGCCGACCACGAGAAGCGGTCCTCCACCAGCCGCCGCGCCGCCGCCGCGATCCGGCTGCGCATCGCCGCATCGTCCAACACGCCAGGACGCCGCGGGCAAATGCCTGACCGTCGTCCGCGCACAGGACGTTCTCTCCATCAGCGACGTCCAGGCCTTCGACTCCAATCGTTGTCGAAACCACCGGCCGGCCCATCGCCATCGCCTCGAACGCCTTTATGCGGGTGCCGCTGCCGACGAACAGCGGGATCACGTAGACATGCGCGGCGGCGACATGCGGGCGGATGTCGTCGACCAAGCCGGTCAAAGTGACGTCTAGGCCGCGAGCCTTGATCTTCTCGGCCAGCGACGCGGGCGAGGCACGGCCGACGATGACCGCCCGGATGCGCGGCCGAGCGCGCAGCCAACAGGGGAACACGTCATCGAGCAGGAAGTGGATGCCGTCGACATTGGCAGCCGAACTCATCGTAGCGACGAACACCAGGTGCCGCCGTCCGCGGCCAGGATCGCCGGCAAGCTCCGGCGGGTTCATGGTGAAGAAATCGCGTCCACTCCGGCGTCGATGACCTCCACCATCGGCAGACGGTAGCGTCTGCCCAGGACATCCCGTCGCGGCGGGAGACAGCAATCACCGTGTCGTAGCGCGCCAGGGCCCGCTGCTCGAATCGCTGCATCTTGCGGCTTTGTTGCGCCCAGACCAGCTTCCTCGGGAAGCCGGAACGTTCACCTGACGCTCGAAATCTCTGCCTCTACGTTGTGGCTGAACAGCACGGATGCGGTTCGATATGCGCCGGCATCAGAACGTCGGTGTGCGGAAAATCGACCACCACGACATCGGGTTTGCCCGCCAGCGCATTGCCGACCACGCTACGGCCGGCAAACGATCGGTCGGTGGCGACGGCTACCGGAAAACGACTGCCAAGGGCTCGCACTCGGCTGACCGGGATACGAGTTGCTCCGGCCAGGATGCAAAACGGTCGCTGACAGCGGCGATGTCCCGACCGAACGGCACGAGATCGCGTGGTGCCGGGGAGGCCAGGGTGATATGAAACGCCCCGCCCTTCAGGCCGAGGAGAATGTTGCCGGTCCTGATCTTGCCGCCCTGGTCCATCGGAAACAGAAATCGAGGGCTGACGAACAACAAACGAGGCCGCCTGGCAGTAGCAGTCACCAGCACAGGCCCTGGTAGGTGATGCCGGCGCACCGGCGCAAGTCGGGCAGGCCGGCGAGGTCTATCACCAGGTGACCGCAGAGTGCGTCGAGCAAGTCCTGGCGATCCTCGGGGCCCACATGGCCGACGATCGCTACGTTCGCGCCGGACAGGGCGGCTGCCGGGCTTGCGACGATCAAGCGCTCGAGATGCGGAATCTCCCGGTCGATATAGGCGCGGTTGGAGCCGATCAGCCGAGCGAATGAACGTACCGGTCGTAGATCCGAAGGTCATATCCCCGTCCCAGCAGTCTCTCGGCCAGCAGCACGAACGGGGACTCGCGAAGGTCGTCGGTGCCCTGCTTGAACGCCAGGCCGAACAGGGCGACCGGTTGTCGTCCATGCCGCGCGACGGCGTCGAAAGCGCGGTCGATGATTGCCTGGTTGGCGGGGAGCAACTGCTTCAACAGCGGCGTGGCCAGTGCGTGCCGGTCGGCCAGCGCCAGAAAGCTGCGGACGTCCTTTGGCAGGCACGATCCGCCGAAGGCGAAGCCGGGCCGCAGGTAAGCCGAGATATGTTCAGCACCCGGTCCTCGCACAGCAACCGAAAAGCCTCCCGCGGATCGACCCCATTGGCGGCAAGAATGGCCCCCGCCTCATTGGCGAACGCAAGCTTCAGGGCGTGGAACACGTTCGAGATGTGCTTGACGCTTTCGGCGACACGGATCGGCGCGAGATGCACCGGGGCGTCGATGGCGGTGTAGAGTTCGCGCAGGATGGCGGCATCGTCACCGGCAGGGGCACCGATCAGTGTGAATGGAGGGGCGCGGAAATCTCGGACCGAGGAGCCCTCGCGCAGGAATTCCGGGTTGCTGTAGTACGATAAACGGTTGCCCAGGCGGCGTCCGCTGGTTTGCTCCAGAAGCGGAATGACACGGTCCTCGGCGGTGCCGGGGGGCACGGTGGAGCGCATGACAACGGCGTGCGGACCGGACTTGTGGCGCAGCGCGCGGCCGATTTGCCCGATCACTTTTCGACGGCACCCAGAGCGACGCTGCCGTCGGCCGCGCTGGGCGTGCCGACCGAGATCAAGGACAGCTCGGTGGCGGCGACCGCGGCGATGACGTCGTCGGTCGCGGTCAGCCGGCCCTCTCGCACCGCGCCGGCTATCAGCGCATCGATCAGTTCCTCGACGATGGTGGAGCGTCCGGTGGCAAGCATCGCCAGTTTGTCGCGGGACACGTCAACGGCGATGACCTCATGTCCCAGTTCGGCCAGGCAGCCACAGGATACGACGCCGACATAGCCGATACCGAAGACTGAAATTCGCATCAGTGGGTGACTTCTCACCGGTTTGCATGATGCGTGGTATCGCACGAATCATATTTTTTTAGTATTTGTTATATTATCTGGGCGATCACAATCCATGATAGCGATCTGGGATAGAATATCCCTGTGCCGCCTCCGCAGGGGACGGCAGTTGTGTCCAGCGAAATTATTCCGGGTCGGATGGTTTGCCGAGGTTCGAACGAGACCGCTTCGATCACTCGGCTGCGGCGCGTGCGGCGACCCGTTCGGCGATCAGTTGCTTTGTCAGCGGCAGCAGGCTGTGTCCGTATTCGATGTTGTCGGCCAACGGATCAAAGCCGCGGATCAGGAAGGTGGTCACGCCCAGGTCGTAATAGTCACACAACGCCTCCGCCACCTGGCGCGGCGTGCCGACCAGACTGGTGGTGTTGCCACTGGCGCCGGTCAAAAGGGCGGCGCCGGTCCATAGACGGGTGTCCAGTCGTTCGCCCTTCGCCGCGGCGGCGAGCAGGCGTCTGGAGCCCTCGCTGGTGCGGTTTTTTGTCGGCAGTCCGGCTTTCGAGCGCAACTCGATGATGCGCTGCTTGATCGCCTCGGCGCGTGCCCAGGCGGCGTCTTCGGTGGCGGCGAGGATCGGGCGCAGCGACAGACTGACGCGGACGTCGCGGCCGTACTTCGCGGCCTCGGCGCGGAGGCGGCCGGTGATTTCGCGCACCTGGTCATGCGTCTCGCCCCACAGCGCATAAACGTCGGCATGCTTCGCACTCACCGCGATCGCGGCATCGGAGGCGCCGCCGAAATAGATCGGAATGCGAGGCTGCTGCACGCAGCGGATCGCGGTGAGGCGCCGGCGAAGCGGTAGAAGCGGCCTTCATGGTCGACCGTCGGGCCAGCGCTCGGTCCAGATACGCTTCAGGATGTGGACGTATTCGTCGGTGCGGGCGTAGCGGTCTTCCTTCGCCAGTGTGTCGCCGTCGCGGAACTGATCCGTATCGTCCCCCCCGCTGATCACGTGCATCGCCGCACGGCCGCCGGTGATCTGATCGAGCGTGGCGAATTTCCGCGCCGCCAGTGTGGGGGCGACGAAGCCGGGGCGGTGGGCGACGAGGAAACCCAGACGCTCGGTATGCGCAGCCGCGGCGGCGGCCACCAGGAAGCCGTCCGGCCCGTCCGAGTAGTAGCCGACCAGGACCTTGTCGAAACCGCCCGCCTCGGCCGCCCGTGCGAAGTCCCGGATGTAGCCTCGGTCGAGGATCGCCGGTGGAGGCGGCTTGATCTCCGAGGCTTCGCGATGGTGGATCATGCCGATGAACTCGACCGTCATGCAGCGTCTCCCCGCAGAATGGAGGCCGTGATTTCGGCCAGCCGTGCATAGTCTTCAAGCTCATTGTAGGCGAAGGCCGAGAACCGAAGCCAGAGCGCGCCATCCAGGGCATGCACGGGGGCATCGGTGCCGGCTTGCAACAGCCGCCGGCGGATGTCCGTGCTTGCGCCGCGCGACGGATCGGCCACCGGCAGTCGGACGACGCCCATGGCGGCGGTCAGGTCGCCGGTGGCTCCGGGCCGCGTGTTGAGGCGGTCGGCCAGGAGGTCGGCGGCCTGAGCTGGCCAGCAGGCGGTTTCGCACCCGCAGCGCCGAGCCACCAAGGCGATTGTGGAAGCTGATCGCCTCGGTGACCGCAAGGAAGCGGCTGGGGTCGGTGGTGCCGGTCCAGTCGAATTCGGCGAGGTAGCCTTGCTCGAAGCCGTGCGAGATGGTGACCGGATGGAGGCCGGCCTGTCGCGCCGGCGCGGCATGGAGGAACGCGCAGCCCTTCGGTGCGCACAGCCATTTGTGGCAGTTGCCGACATACCAGTCAGCACCGATCGCGGTGAGGTCCAGATCGAGCTGGCCCGGTGCGTGGGCGCCGTCGATCAGCATCGGCACGCCCAACTGCCGGCAGGCGGCGACGATCCTGCCGACGGGCAGCACCAGGGCACTGCCAGATGTGATGTGGTCGATCAGCGCGAGACGGGTCCTCGGCGTGATGGCCTTGACGACCGTGGCAACGAGGGCGTCCTCGGTGGGGTCGGGGTAAATGACGCGAGCCTCGGTGATGTGGGCGCCGGCCTGCCGGGTGACGTGGTGAACGGCGTTGCGGATGGCTCCATAGGCGTGGCTGAGGACCAGGACTTCGTCGCCGGCGTTCAGGGCGATGGCGCGGAGGACGGTGTTGCAGCCGGTGGTGACGTTGTCCAGGAAGACGATGTCGCGGCCCTCGGCGCCGACGAACCGGCCGAGATCATCGGCGGCGGCGCGCAGAGCAGTGGGAAGGACGGTGGCCATGAAACGGGTGGGCTGGCGTTCCATCTGGTCCTGCCAGTGGCGCTGTGCGGCTGTTACGGCACGCGGGGTGGCGCCGAAGGAACCGTGGTTGACGGTCAGGAAGTCGGGGTCGAGGCGCCATTCGGCGCGGATCGCCCGGCCAA